>JAYQLC010000007.1:2500-704142 GCA_038142965.1 Candidatus Arcticimaribacter sp.
AAATTTCAAAAATCGCTGGAGTACAGGCAACACTGTACATATGGGAATCTATGTGGGAAGGTTGAAGACCATATTCGATTGCCAAATCAATTTGTGCTTTTAATTCATTTTCTATTTCTGAAGGCAAAGCATGTTTTTGTAGTTGCTCTCTTTTCTTATAAAAATGACCCTTTTCATCTACCAAACTAGGTACTTTTGAAACAGGTAAAATTGGACCAAAACGATGTTTTTCCCATTCACAAGTTAAGGTTAAATGAATTCCATAATCATATTTTGGATTATTTTTTGCAAAATCAGCTATTTCCTTAAAATGTGCACAAGGAACCATGATACTGTATGAATTTACATTTCCCTCTTTAAGAGAAGAGATTATTGCCTTATTTTGAGAATGCGATAGTCCTGCATCATCCGCATGGATCATGAGAAGTTTTTTGCTCGCTTTAGGTATAATTTAGTTGAATGCATTACAATTATTTTGATCCATGAAAATAGGATTACAATCCATTTGCCATAACATCAAATATAGTTCAATAAATATAACGAAGAGTTTTTACATGGATAGTAAGTATTGAAATTTCATATAAATCTGGGAATTGTCAATAGAAAGTCGACTGTTATTTTTTGACTTAGAATAACCATTGGTTCCTCCAATATAAAAAATTGTAAAAGGATTGGGATTCCATTTCAGTAAAGGCTGGTAAAAAAAAGTAGTTTCAAAATCATCGTATTCTGCTATTAATCTTATAGACAAAGATTCATTGAATTGATAATTCATATTGAGTCGCCCAATATATCCTTTAAAATAATAGCTGTCATCAATTTTATTTCTCAAATGAGAGTACCTAAAAGAGGGACTAATTCGTAGTTTTGGGGATATTTGAAAATTATTGAATGTACCAATAAACCATTGGTTTCCAATTGCTGGTAAATCTTTGTGATACCTTATTCTTTGACCCAAAGATGTAAAAACTCCTAAACGAATTTTTTCAGAGGGGTTGTAGCTTGTAAATTATTCAATTAGATGGAGTCCTTTTGCATTGAGTCCTTCGAATTCTTCGTTAATTACGTATGTGTAATTTAAATTACTTTGAATGTTGTTTTGGAATTGGAAATATGCATTGGTATTGATGTCGCTGTATTTTTTAATCCTTGAAAATTAAAACGAAATTCGGATCCCAAACCAATATTCATTTGTCGGATAAAATCATTTTCTTTAAAAAATTGTTGATATCCTTGTTCTATTTCAATAAATCGAATATTATTTTGAGTTACAAATCCAAGGGGAGTTTGGTATAAAGGAGAATATTGGCTGTATTCGAGAGAGGAATTCCAGTTTTTAGTGTTTCTTTCAAAAGTAAAATAAAGAGCATTTCCATTCATTCTTTCTCCATCCAAAGCAACGGTCTTGTTTTTAATAATATCATCACTACTGATCCAATTGGTTATAGGTTCTTTTGTTAAACTTTTATTTACCTCTAATTCGGCAGTTAAGGATTTTCCAAATCTCCAAAGTCCACTTAATCCAAAGACATGACCCCAACCTTTTTTTCAAAGAAACGATTGGTACTAATAAAACTTAGGTTGCTACCTTTTTTGTAATTTTTTTGATATTTGAAGATGCTGGAATAGGCAGAAGTTCCTTCACCGAAATAAGAATTATTTTCGCCGCCAATCAAATATGGTGAGGCTTCGTCGTAAGCTAGAAGCCAGTATATTCTGCTTTTTTCCCCTTGGCTGATGAGTTTTGTGGAAAGTAAGGGTTGATTAATAGACCGAGTATATACGGTGTTTAAATTTGAACGGATGATGTCATTACCTTCATTAAAATAAGCTCTTCTTTCTGGAAATGCAATAGCAAAGGTGTTGTTGGCAACTATTCTTGAGGCATCTGCCTCAACCTGAGAAAAGTCTGGATTTATTGCGTATTCTAAGGAGGTGACATTGTTTAAATCAAACTATCCACTAAGCCCAAAAGTTCCGCTCAATTTACCGTATTTTAATTTTTCATTCATTCTTTCTCCAGATAATCCTCCATAGCCATAGGGTAGTAATTCAACTCGATTTTTTGGTCGGATATTTTTTTGATTGATAATTTCACTGGAGTTTGACAGGCCAAACAAGGATTGTTTAGGTCTATTGGAAAATTAATATTATGACTTCTACTGTCTTTGGTGTAGGTTGATCGGTAGAGTAATAAATTCCATTCCATATCTGGTTCATTTTTAAATTGTATCACACTGAAAGGAATTTTAATTCTACATGATAGGCATCTTCGTGTTTTGATGCTTTAGATTCAAAAGACACATTATAAGAAACATCATCATTTCCATTTGGCAGGAATTTTAAATCCAATTGATTACCCTCAGCATTTGCTCCTAAACTTACCATGTATCGACCATCACCATAGGTGTCAATTCCAATCATTACAAAATCATCTCGAAAACCCTCGTCTCGATTTCGAATTGACGATCGCAATGTTTTCATATCGGCATAGGCAATAAAACCAACATAAAGATCTGTTGGGCTGTAAGTAATGTAAGCTTCTGTAGCTACTGGTGATGGTGTGTTGTTACCTGGACTAATTTCATATTCAATTATGTGTTTTTGGCTTGAATTCCATTCTTCTGAATTTACAACTCCATCGAAAATTGGAATTTTGTTTTGTGTAATAATTGTTATGGGCAATAATAAGATAAGGGGAATAATTCTCATGATTGAATTTTATCATCTAGGACGGTCGAAAAATTAAATTGTTACACTATTTTTTAGTTAATAATATCGATGATTATGTTAAAGTTTATTAAAACCGAGGAGCGGTTAAATGTTTTGACCCATGCAATTGGAGTTCTAATCGGAATTGTGATTACCCCATATTTTTTGCTTTTTCAAAGTAACCTAACTCTTCAGGCCTGGATCGGATTAGCGGTATATTGTTTTTCCTTTACTTTTTTGTTTTTAGCTTCTACGATCTATCATGCGGTTTCTGGGAGTTTAAAAGTAGTTTGGCGTAAAATAGATCACATTGCTATTTTATTTTTAATTGCAGGAACCTATACTCCTGTAACTTTAACTGTCCTTTTTGAAAGCTCGGGTTTATGGATGTTAATCGCTATTTGGAGTATTGCTTTTATAGGGTTAGTTTTTAAATTGTTTTATACAGGGCGCTTCGAAATTCTTTCTTTAGTTATTTATTTAGGAATGGGTTGGTTGGTTATTTTTGATATAGAAACGATTTGGCGGTTATTTTCCTCAGCCGCATTAGTTTATTTGATCTTGGGTGGATTATTTTACACAGTAGGAGTATATTTTTATCGCCTTAAAGGGGTAAAAGAAGCACATGCAATATGGCATATATTTGTTTTGGGTGGAGGAATTTCTCACATATTTATGATTCAGCAAATACTTTTATTGGGATAATTCATATTTTAATTTGTGAAATAAACATTACCTCTTCCTGTAATCCTTTTGTGTAAAGTAGGTATTCCCTTACAATAGACATTTGCATTGCCAACTATGTCAACATAAAGACTATTGATCGCTGTTATCTCACAACTTCCCCTTCCTTCAATTCTTATCTCGACATCTTGAGCTATTATGGGGTATCCCATTACAACCCCATTGCCTTTGATATCAATCTTGAAAAAATTGACTTTGGGGATTCTCTTTTTACTTTGAATAGTTGCTCCTTCTTGTAAGCTTATTTTAAGCTGTTCAAGGTTTTTAAGTTCATTTAGCTCAATATTGCCATCACTGTTTATCTGGAGTTTTAGTTTTTGCTGATTTTCAAAATCATGAATTATTGTATTCCCTTTTTCATTAATAACCAACTCTTTTAGGTTAGGTGTCGTAATTGAAATTTTTAGAGGAATATCAGGATTACAATAAGGAGATTTTAATTCTACAATCAATTTTTTGTTTTCAACTGCAGAGTAAATACTGTCGACCAGAGCAGCATTGCCCTCTAATTGAATTTTTGGACTTACTACCTTGGTTGATGACTACATCACTTTCTAAATAGATTTTAATTTGATCAAAATCATCAAGATCTATTTTTGAAGTTTTAAAATTTCCAGAGGAAACAATACAATTAAAATCTTGTTCTTTCTCACAAGAATTAAATAAAATGTTCATGAAAATTACGCTAAATAAATAGAGAGTTTTTTTGTTGGGGCTAAATAGTTTTATCATGATAAGTATAGTTTAGTAGGCATTTTTATACAAAGTCAATAAAAAACCCTGTAATGGGGAATACAGGGTTTTTAAAACAAACAATTATACCAAAGTTAATTTCAAATTCTGGTTAAGTTCAAATTATGAAGTTTATGTTTACATGTTTCTTTTATTATGATGTAAAGATGCTTAACTACATGTATTAATCAACCACAGCTTGTTCTCTGTGGCTATTAAAAATACATAGATGGTAGAGTTGGTGTAATATTTGGCAAAAAAGTATTTTACAAAATGGCAGCAAAGAAAATTCCTACCAGAATCGCAATAAATTTTTGGATATTAAATACATGACCTTCAGAACTTTCGAATAAAATCGTTGTAGATATGTGTAGTAAAATTCCCACTACTATTGCATCAATAACAATTGTAATGGATTCATAGTATAAAGTAGTGTTGCGAACAAAATTACCCAAAGGTGTCATAAGAGCAAAAATAGAAAGTGCTCCGAATTTTTGTATTCTTGGAGTTTTCGCTTCCCAAAGCAAAAGCATTATTACCATTCCGATTGTGACTTTGTGAACAATAATGCCAATTAAGAGTTCGGGTTGGTTAGAGAGTGGCATTCCTTCGACGAATGCATGAATGCTTAAACTTACAATCAAAATCCAGGGTAATTTATTGTTGACATTTTTGTGTGTATGTCCGTGTTCTATTCCTTTAGAAAAAAATTCTAATAAGATTTGAAAAACAATTCCCAACATAATCCATATACCCGGATTAAAAGTGTTATCCGCAAAAACATGGGGCAACATGTCGATCATTACGATGGAAAGTAGAAAAGATCCACTAAAGGCTAAAACAAGTTTCATTCCAAAAGGGACTTTTGATCTAAAATAAAGTGTTAGGGCTGCTCCAAAATAAACAGCAACAAAGGGTAATAATAATTCTAACGACATATGGGATAAATGAAGGTTTTGATTCTCTTCGTTTATTGTGCAAAATTAAACTATTTTTGACGGGTATAAAAAGGGCTATGGAAGGTAATTTTAAAATGTTAGCAAAAACATTCTATGGAATGGAAGACCTGTTGGTTGAAGAGCTCAAAAATTTGGGTGCACAAGAAATTGAAAAGGGCAACCGAGTGGTACATTTTGTTGGAGACAAAGGGTTTATGTACAAAGCAAATATGTGTTTGCGTACAGCTTTAAAGATTTTAAAACCAATTCATTCAGCCCGAATTAAAAATGAACATGAACTCTACAATTTGGTTTATGATTTTCCATGGAAAGATCATCTCAGTCCACAGCACTCTTTGGCTGTAGATAGTGTTGTTTTTGGAGATAATTTTAAGCATTCACTATATGTATCTCAAAAAACCAAAGACGCTATTGTAGATCGTTTTCGTGCAGACACAGGAAATAGACCAAACGTAGATTTAGATCATCCAGATGTACGAATTAACGTTCATATTTATCGAGATCAGTGTACAATTTCTTTGGATAGCTCGGGGAGTTCTTTACACCACAGGGGTTATCGAACAGCTACTAATATTGCTCCATTGAATGAAGTATTAGCTGCTGGGCTTGTTCTGCTTTCAGGTTGGGATCAAACCGTTGATTTTTTAGACCCTATGTGTGGAAGTGGAACGATTTTGATTGAAGCAGCTATGCTTGCATGTAACATTCCTGCCAATATCAACAGAAAAGAATTTGCCTTTGAGAAATGGAACGACTGGGACGAGGATTTATTTTATAAAATTGAAGACGCCCAAATCAGTAAAATTAGAGGCTTATCAGGAACTATTTCAGGTTTTGACAAGGCACCTTCTGCCGTTGCAAAAGCTCTTGAAAACATTAAAAATGCGAATCTAGAAGATTTTATTTCTGTTTCAAAAAACAACTTTTTGTATGCAGATAAAGAAGGAGATCGGCCATTGCATATTCTTACCAACCCACCATATGGTGAACGTTTGGAGGGAAATATGAACCAATTTTACAGTGAAATCGGAGATACCTTAAAGCAAAAGTATCCAGAAACACAAGCTTGGATGATCAGTTCTAATATGGAAGCCATCAAAAGGGTAGGCTTGCGTCCATCTAGAAAAATCAAATTATTCAACGGTAAGTTGGAGTCTAAATTATTGATGTATTCTATTTACAAAGGGACCAAAAAAATACATAAACTCAATCGAGAAGAGTCATGAATAAAAAAACAAAGGCATTGATATTAAATCTGATTTGTTTTGGGATTTTATTCCTAACAACAAAAACCATCATCGGTAGTTATATTTCATTGTCCTACATCCCCCTCGTTGCATTTTCGGCCTTGTTATCCAGTATTTTTTCTCCGAAATTTTTAGTAGAAAAAGGAAAACTATTTGTTAAGATCCCCTTGATTAAGGAGCCTCGAGAGCTTTAATCTTTTTTTTTTAAATCGAAAGGGTAGCGAATAGGTTAAGGTGTAATTGAAGCTAGAGCCAAAATTATTTCCATCAGTTACCTTGTTAAATCCAGGCACATAAAGATTTCCAAAATTATCAGGTTGCTGATTTGAAAGAATTCGGTGAACGCGTAGGCTGATTCCTAAAAAGAATCTGGAAGTGATTTCAACTTTAGTTCCAAAAACAACTTCCAGCCATCCAGTGCTCAATGTTTCTCGCTCTCCATTTGCAAAGCCACTTGTTGTTACAGGCGTATCCCAGTAATGATGATTGATGTAAACCAAATAATTATTCAGGGTTTGAGAGTGAATACTTCGTCCAAAACGAAGTCCAAGAAAAATGTCATTGTTCAATCCTACCCAATTGTTGTACATATTGTAATCTATCCCCAACTTGATGTAACTACCTGAAGTGGTAAAATTTAAATTTTCATATTCAATAGTTCTTTTTTCAGTACCAATTTCTGAAGCAATATAAAGTCGCTTCCCAACTTTTAAATCCCCTACAAATTCGAGGCCTTGAAATTCTTTATCGAACTGGGTACGTATGGGTTTGTACAAATCAATTCCAGCCCTTAACGCCAGTGTTACAATTTCTTTAATAGGCTTTTCTTCAAAATTCTCTTCTGTAGTTTTTTCTGCGGTTTCTTCAGAAATTTCCTCAGTAGTTTCTTCGTTTTCTTGAGCAACTGTAACCATGCTCAAAAACAAACAACTAATGATAAATAGCCAAGTGTGTTTGTTGCTCATTGGATACTGTGTCAATTAATATTTCGAAAGAATCCATCCAGATGGGTGCTGCATTTGGATAGGAAATAGTGTTTTTATCTAAAATGAAATTTGTGCGATAGCCACAAGATCGATTAAGGTATTGGTCATAGCGTCTGTAATTAAATTGTAAGGTATCGCCAACGGTAACTGATGCTGTGCTTGTAGGAAGTAAAAATGCATATTGTGTATACGCGTCTTGCGTTTTTAAAGGCAAAACCAAGGAGTCAGTAGTTAATGTAATCAATGGGTTTTCTTTCCCGATTCCATAGATTGTAATGTTATCAGCTGCTTTAGAAAGTAATCGATCTTCTTTATCAAACAACTTAACAATAAGTCTTGGGGTACTTGGAGTGTCATCTAGACAAACATCATCTTTTTCACAACCAACCCATATGCAGAAAAGCAATATCAAAAGAATAAAAGGAGCAGCTTGTTTTTTCATTATTTCTTTTCCAAAAGTACAACATTTTCTACATGATGAGTTTGTGGGAACATATCTACAGCTTGAGAGGTAATCAAACTGTATTTGTCTTTCATCAGGGCTAAATCTCGGGCTTGTGTTGCACTGTTACAACTAACATAAATAATGCGTTGTGGACTGAGCTCAAGTAATTGCTCAACTACATCTTTGTGCATCCCATCCCGAGGTGGATCTGTAATTACAATTGAAGCGGTACCGTTTCTTTCAATAAAATCTTTAGTGAAAATAGCCTTTATGTCACCCGTTTCAAAAAACACATTTTCAATGCTGTTGTGAAGAGCATTAGCTTTTGCAGCATCAATCGAATCTGGAACTACATCAACTCCAACAACTTTTTTGGCTTTTTGTGCAACAAACTGTGCAATAGTACCTGTTCCAGTGTACAAGTCATAAACCAATTCATCCCCCTTTAGATCAGCAAATTCTCGAACAACCTTGTACAATTCATAAGCTTGTATAGAATTAGTTTGGTAAAAGGATTTCGCAGTGATTTTAAATTGCAAATCCTCCATTAACTCTGTGATAAAATTTTGTCCTTTGTAGCAAATTATTTCTTGATCATAAAGGGTGTCATTTGCTTTTGTATTGATAACGTACTGTAAAGAAGTAATGGTTGGGAATCGTTGATCTACAGCATCTAACAAAGGAAATAAAGTTGATCATTTTTATAGAAAACTTGTAAAACAACCATCACTTCCTGTGTAGAAGTTGTTCGGATCATCAGACTTCGCAAAAAGCCAGTCTGTTTTCTAGGGTCAAAAAAGGCTAAATTATTTTTATGCGCGTGATCTCTTATAAAATTTCTGATATCATTTGACGGATCAGCTTGAAGATGGCAGCTAGTAATATCTACAATTTTGTCCCACATACCGGGTTTGTGAAAGCCCAGAGCATTTCTGTTAATTTCAATTCCAGATTTTATTTCCTCCGGGGTTAACCAACGCTGATTTGAAAACGAAAATTCCATTTTATTGCGATACCAATAGGGATTTTTGACCCCTAAAATCGGGTTCAATTCGGGGAGTTCAATGCCCCCAATGCGTTTCAGGTTTTCCGTAACTTCTTTTTGCTTGAAATAAAGCTGGGCATCATACTTCATGTGTTGCCATTTGCAACCACCACAAATTCCGAAATGATCACAAACAGGCTCTGTTCTATTATCCGAATAGGTATGAAAATTCACAATATTACCTTCGTAATACCCTTTTCTTTTTTATAGGTACTCACATCAACTACATCTCCGGGTACTCCACCATTCAAAAAAACAGTAGCTCCTTCATTGGTTTTAGCTACAGCCTTTCCTTTGGATGCTGTATCGATTATTTTAATTCCCTCGAACAATCGGTTTTTGTTGCGTCTTCCCATAAGGCAAAAATACATTTTAAAAGCAAATTTGACCTTAGAATTATTCAACAAGATTTAATTTATTTCTTAGATTAATTGTATGTTTGTCTTGGATGATTTCTCTCCAAAAATTTATTAAGTAGGAATTTGTGTTAATTTTTTAAACATACTTAATATGGAAACTACAATTGAAAAAAATTCCCAGTACCACTTAGCTTTGGAAGCAAAATTCGGCGCCCATGATTACCACCCATTACCAGTAGTATTAGCCAAAGGAGAAGGCGTTTATCTGTGGGATGTTGAAGGAAAACAATATTTTGATTTTTTGTCAGCATATTCTGCAGTAAATCAAGGGCATTGTCATCCTGAAATTATTAAAACCATTAAGGAACAAGCATCAACGTTAACGCTAACTTCAAGAGCTTTTCATAACAACAAACTGGGTGAGTATTTAAAATTCACAACCCAGTATTTTGGATTCGAAAGTCTACTGCCTATGAATACTGGGGCAGAAGGAGTGGAAACCGCAATTAAAATTACCCGTAAATGGGGTCATACGGTAAAGGGAATACCAGAAGGACAAGCTCAAATAGTAGTTTGTGACAATAATTTTCATGGAAGAACCACAACCATAATATCCTTTTCATCTGATGCAGGTTCCAAAAATCATTTTGGACCCCATACATCAGGTTTCATTCACATTCCCTACAACGACACCAAAGCCCTAGAAAAAGTACTCCAAGAAAACCCCAATGTTGCAGGATTCTTGGTAGAACCCATTCAAGGCGAGGCAGGAGTCTACACACCCGATGAAGACTTTATTTACAAGTCAAAAGAGCTCTGCAATAAACACAACGTTCTCTTTATTGCAGACGAGATACAAACTGGAATCGGCCGAACAGGAGCTTTGTTAGCAGTATGCGGAAATTGTAGCTGTGAAGCCCATTGCGAAAAGCAAAGCGACACCTACGTTCGTCCCGATTTATTGATTTTAGGAAAAGCACTCAGCGGAGGAGTTTACCCCGTTTCTGCGGTATTAGCAGACCGTTCAATAATGGATGTTATCCAGCCTGGACAACACGGTAGTACTTTTGGGGGAATCCAATGGGAGCATCGGTTGCCAAAACTGCATTACAAGTAATTGTTGATGAAAAGTTGACACAAAATGCACGTCGTTTGGGCAAAATCTTTAGATCTGAGATGAACGCTTTTATCAAAGAAAGCAAAATCGTAAAATTAGTGCGTGGAAGAGGCTTACTCAACGCAATAGTAATTAATGACACAGAAGAAAGTAAAACAGCTTGGAACATATGTTTGCGTTTGCGAGACAACGGATTACTGGCAAAACCAACACATGGAAACATCATAAGATTTGCACCACCATTAATAATTAACGAAGATCAATTGCACCAATGTATTCAAATAATAACTTCTACTCTTAAAGAATTTGAGCCATAAGGGTTCTGAGAAAGGAAATAAAATAGTTTATGGAGAGAAAAGTTTATTTTGATAACGCTGCAACCACACCCATTCGCAAAGAGGTCATTGATTTAATGCACAAAACCCTTCTAGAGACTTTTGGAAACCCATCATCAACACATTCTTTTGGTCGTTCAGCCAAAACACAAATAGAAACCTCCAGAAAAAGTATTGCAAAACATTTCAATGCAGAGCCACAAGAAATTATTTTCACATCTGGTGGAACGGAATCCGATAATATGCTATTGCGTTGTGCTGTTCAAGATTTGAACGTTCAAACCGTTATTACCTCAAAAATTGAACACCATGCCATATTACATGCAGTTGAATTTTTAGATGAAAACCAATTGGCAAAAGTTTTATATGTCAAAACTGACGCTGAAGGATCAATTGACTATGAGGATCTGGAAAAGCATTTAAAGGCAGACAAAACAAAAAAACTAGTCAGTTTGATGCACATCAATAATGAGATTGGAACTATTCTGGATCTGGGACTTGTTTCAAAGCTGTGTCAAGAGAATGATGCTCTTTTTCATACCGATGCAGTTCAAGGAGTCGGGCACTACACAATCGATTTGGAGAAAGTAAAAATTGATTTCCTTTTTCTGCAGCTGCACACAAGTTCCATGGCCCAAAGGGAGTAGGTTTTTCCTTTGTAAGAAAAAATTCGGGACTGAATCCCTTTATCCTTGGTGGGTCACAAGAACGTGGACTCCGTGCAGGGACAGAGTCTGTTCATAATATTGTGGGGATGGCAAAGGCTCTCGAAATTGCTTACAATAAAATAGAAGAAGAACAAAAGTACCTCAAGGAATTAAAAGTTTATGCAATCGAACAATTTTCTGCAACCTTCCCTGGAGTGCATTTCAATGGATGCTGCTCTCGACCTGGAAAGAAGTACCTGTACTTTGGTAAATGTATGTTTGCCCTTTCCCTGAGGAAAAGGCAGCATTGCTAAATTTTCATTTGGATCTAAAAGGAATTGCTTGCTCCAAAGGAAGTGCTTGTCAATCAGGAAGTTCAAAAGGATCACATGTACTTGATGAGGTTGTTCCTTTGACTCATAAAAACAAACCTTCAATCCGTTTTTCTTTTTCAATTTTTAACACTAAAGATGAAATAGATTATTTGATTCAAACCTTGGATGCGTTTGTAAAAGAATAATGGGTTGTTTACGGTTTTGTTTTCTCAGGCTTTCTAAAAACAACAGTTTCATAATTACTAACATTTCCTTGGTGATCTTCAACCTCAATTTTCAAATTTAGTTTATAGTTTTTAAAATCAATATCCTCAAAATTGTAAGTAAGCATTTTTCGTTTGGGTTCATGTTCAAGTAAAATCCATTGATCATTTATGGTAGCCCGATATTTTTTAATTCCTGAAAAGTCATCATCAATTTTGATTTTGAGATAAGAATAATTACTCATCCATTGTTTGGGTTTAAAATTTTGAGGGGTAATTGTTGGGCCCAAAGTATCTTGAGTCAAAACATAAGTACCTGGTGATTTGACTTTTGTTTTGAGTTTACCATCTTCCAGTTTTGTAAGAGAATAATTGAGTTTTCTTTTCTTGTTTACAAGAGCAATACACCAAGGGTTTGTTTTTTCAGGATCCACTGGTGGTGCATTGAATTCAATTTCAAAAGCTTTGTAAACCGCATTTTCCTCGGATGGGATAAACAGACTGTCTTTTGTAGCTCTTATCGGGAAATTAACGGTTTCATAGAATGTGTTTTTGGGTAGGTAAACACTTTTTCATCAAATTCAAAAAAGGTAATCAAGTTCAGGTTTTACGAGGTTCAGCTTTTTATTTTCATCCTGAATTTGAGCAGCTGCCTTTGTGCCGTTAATGTAACTTTCGATGTAGGTTTTGTTTCCATGAAAATCTTCCAAAACAATTTGAAGTTGATAAGATCGGTTTTCCTCAAAATTCATAATTCCATCGGGAGCTTCCAAGGATAAAAAACTCATCCCATGCGGCAGGTCTCTAAAAAGTTTTTGAATGCGAAATCCCTCGGTTTTGTATGTAGCATAATCAATCAATGTACTGATCAATTTACCATCATCAAAACTGATTCTGTCGAAGCTGTATTTTATGGTCTCCTTTCCGTTGAGCAAAACTTTAATCTGATAAATACCATTTTTGTTGTAACTCAAGTCTTGTCGATCGTACATCCGAATTCCAATTCCTTTTTTTCCAGACCAATTCTGAAGGTCAGTTGTGTACAAACTGTCATTTTTTCTAACCAAAGGTATTTCCTGTTTTTTCTTTTGAAGAGATTCATCAAGGTTGTAGCAATACATGTTACGAACAACTGGTCGTTGTGTATCTTGAATATCAAAATTTAGTGTTAGTGGATTGAGAGGCATTTGACTTTTTGAATCGCGGAGTTCGAAATGTAAGTGCGGGCCTAAAGACCCACCAGTGTTTCCCGAATAACCTATAACCTCTCCTTGTTTTACGATTAACTCATTGCTTTTAAGATAGCTTTGAACTAAAAAACGTTGCTTTTGGTATTGTTTTTCTTTGATTATTTTTTCAATCTTGGGAGCAAATTTTTGAAGATGTGCATAGACCGATGTTGTTCCGTCTGCATGCTCTACATAAACTGTTTTTCCATACCCAGAGGTACTCACTTTGATTCGCCTGATGCTTCCTGCTAAAATACTTTTGACTTTAAAACCCTCACGTCCCTTGGTTTTGATGTCTAAACCTGCATGAAAGTGACTTCCTCTAAATTCTCCAAAGTTACCCGAGAGCAATAAGGGTATCTCAAGAGGTGGAGTTGCTTTCTGAGCCTGTAAACAAGAACATAAATTGAACATCAAAACCCCCACAATAATAAATTCTTCTTCGTCATATCTGCTAAGATAAAAAGAGTCTTTTAAATTCAACTGAATTGATTGCATTTAAAAATTTATTTAAAAGTATTTCTATTACATGTAAGTGGGAAGATATTTTTTTGAGAAAAGGATGCAGTATTTCGCTAGCTAACATTCTAATTTTTAATCCCAATGATAACTCAAATTAGCACCATCACTTTTTTAGAGAATCAAAATCTATGCGATAAAGAAAAGGAATGGAAAGTCCTTCTCCCTCTGAACTGATCCATACCTCTTTGTTTTTTTTAATTTTCACCGCTTCTACTTGTGCGCGTTCAAAAGGTAAAGAGTAATATTCAAACTCAATAGAATCGGGTTCTTCGAGCTTAAATTTTTCAGCTTTCAAAAGGTAGTTAATGCCATCTGGGCGATAGCCCGTTAGCACAAGTCGTTGGCTTTCCGTGTGGTAATCTCCTCCCGTGATTAAGGTGTTTGTCTTAAACTTTTTCTACTAGAAAGCGAATACGAACCTCCTTCTTTTGGAAAAACATAAAGGTGAGTATTCATTGATTTCATGTTTTTGGAAAAGAGAACCAAAGAATCTCCCACGGCAATCAAGGTTTCGGCATTGTATTTGGTTTTCTTATTTTTTTTAAAAGACTTTTGTTTTTGGTATTTAATTTTGATGGAATCTTTTAGTTCAAAATCTTTGGTGGTTTTGTAAACGGTCAAATCTTTTCGCTTTCCACTGTTGTTCCCAATATCTGCAATGTAAAAGTAGTTCTCATCTTGAGCAAGATCTTCCCAGTCTCTGTTGACCGCACCAATTATGGGATGTTCGCTAACCAATATACCTTGATCATCGAATTCATACAAAGAAGCACTTCCACCGGAGTCGTTGTGTGTCAAAAAATTATTGCCAAACTCGGCTAAGCCTGATGTTTCTTCGATGATGTTGGGTAGTTCAATTAGTGCTATTGGTTGTTTTTTGGGAGTACAAGCTGTAAATAATGCAACAGAAGATGCAATTAGAAAATGTAGTTGTTTCAATTTTTTCTAAAGCTAAGTATTTTGAATTTATGTTCTATCATCCCCATAAATAAATTTTTACAACAGATGCATTTGTTCATTTTGTTAAATAAAGGTGAGTTTATCTCCAAAGAATTTGAATCAATACCAAATATTAATGAATAAGGTTTAAAGTTTTCATAAAATTCAAAACATATTGATTTGTAAGCTCTGCACTTAACCAAATAGATTTAAATTTACCTTATGAAACTTAAGTACAAATTAAATTCAGAAGCATACGTTTATTGTTCTTTAAACACAAACCCTTTTTTAGAAGATGAAATTTTATTTTCATTTAAAGAAAAAGAAGGTATAACCTTTTGGTATCAAAGTCTGTAGCTGAAAAACATAATGTATCTTTTGATCAATTGTGGACATTAATTACTGTAGAAACGGTTACCTCATTGTCTGCAACTGGAATTACGGCACATATTTCTGGTCTTCTTTCCAGAGCGAACATCCCGTGCAATATGATTGCTGCATTTCATCACGATTATCTTTTTGTACCCCTTGAATCTGCGAAGAAAGCAATGGTCGTTTTGAATAAATAAGCGAACTTCAATACATTTAAAGTTTTGTTAAATTTAAGAATTGGTATGACTAAAAACTTATGAATAGATTTAAAATTCTTAAATTTGTATAAATAGGAGTTGTGTGTCATTTATGAGTGAAAACAATCAAAATGTTGAACTTCTTGAACGAAATTTGGTTTTACTTTTAAACAAATTAGAGGAAAATCATCATGCGTTGCAGTCTCTTTCACAACAGCTGGAAGAAAGTAAAATGTTGCAAAGCAAAATTTCTGAAGAGAACAAAACTCTCAAAAAGCAAATGCTTCTTTGAAATGGCAAATTCATTACTCGGCAGTAACAAAAGTAATACAAAGACTAAAAATAAAATTAAAACGCTAATTGAACAAGTCGAAGGGTGTATGATTCAATTACAAAATATAGCGTGATTTTTATGAGTGAATTGCTAAAAATAAAATTAACAATAGCAGATCGAGTTTATCCCTTGTCGGTAGCACCCGAACAAGAGGAAGATTTGAGAAAGTCTGCAAAAAAAATTGAAGCAATGATTAAACAGTTGGAGCAAAGTTATGCTGTTCGGGACAAGCAAGATGTCTTGGCAATGTGTTCTTTGCAATATGCAACCCAGCTGGAACAAAAAAGTGCCCTTGAAAATAAGGCTGTGACCATTACGCATGAAAAAATCAATCAACTCAATGAGATGATTGAAAACCATATGGCCACATTCTGATACGTTCTTTAAAAAAACAAATAATACACTACTGCCTGTATTAGTTTAAATTTTTGATAAACTCAACGATCTTATTTCTATGAGAGGTGAGTCCATATTGTAAAAGCATGCTGTCCTCGAACAGATCCTTGACCAGTTGGTTAGCCGCAAACCTTTTTTTACGGAGTTTATACAAACCTCTAAGCTAATGCAGGCTTTTTTATAATAAAAAACCAATTATGACAACTACCATACTCATCGTGGCATCAAGTGTTGGAGGATTACTTCTGGGACTTATGATCATGCAAATCATACAAAAAAATAAATCTTCTTCTATCATTAAGAAGAGTGAACAGCAAGCCCGGCGTATTATCAAAAAATCTCATCAAGAATCTGATCGAATTAAGAAAGAAAAGATGCTTCAAGCAAAAGAGCGTTTTATTGAACTTAAGAGCGATCACGAAAAAGTAATCAGTTCTCGAGAGAAAAAAATCATCGAAGTTGAGAATAGAATTCGAGATAAGGAAAAAAATTTAAACAAAGAATTACAGCGCAACAAAGATTTGAACAAAAGCTTTGATCAAAAAAACATCAATCTTGATCAGCGTATTCAAAAGTTTGACCGCAAAAGCCAAACCTTAGACACAGCTCTAAAAACCTACCAATCAAAGTTAGAGGAAGTTTCGGGCTTGTCCGCTGATGATGCAAAAAGTGAGTTAATTAGTTCTCTAGAGGATAAGGCAAAGACTGATGCAATGTTATTCATTCAACAATCCATAGAAGAGGCTAAATTATCTGCAGAACAAGAAGCCAAAAAAATAATCATCAGTACAATTCAACGCATCGGAACAGAGGAAGCTGTAGAAAATTGTGTTTCTGTTTTTAATTTAGAATCTGATGACGTCAAAGGACGAATTATTGGAAGAGAGGGAAGAAATATCCGTACAATTGAAGCCGCTACAGGTGTAGAAATTATTGTTGATGATACTCCTGAAGCAATTATTTTGTCCTGCTTTGATCCTGTTAGAAGAGAAATTGCGCGTTTATCTTTACACCGTTTGGTGACTGATGGCAGAATTCATCCAGCTCGAATTGAGGAAGTGGTTAACAAAATTACCAAACAAATTGAAAAAGAAATTATTGAGGTAGGAAAGCGCACTGTTGTTGATCTTGGAATTCATGGATTAAACCCTGAGTTAATTAAAATCATTGGTCGAATGAAATATCGTTCTTCTTATGGTCAAAATCTTTTACAACACTCCAGAGAAGTTGCAAAATTATGTGGAGTTATGGCATCTGAATTAGGGTTGAATCCTATATTAGCAAAACGTGCTGGACTACTCCACGATATAGGAAAAGTTCCTGAGGAAGAATCTGAATTACCCCATGCTATTTTGGGGATGCAGTGGGCCGAAAAATATGGCGAGAAATCTGATGTATGTAATGCTATTGGAGCACACCACGACGAGATAGAAATGAATTCACTGTTGTCTCCTATTGTTCAAGTATGTGATTCGATTTCGGGCGCACGTCCTGGGGCACGTCGTCAGGTATTGGATAGTTACATTCAAAGGCTTAAAGATCTTGAAGCCATTGCTTTGGACTTCAATGGGGTGAGCAAAGCTTATGCTATTCAAGCCGGAAGAGAATTGCGAGTAATTGTTGAGAGCGAAAAAGTTTCTGATAATAATGCTGCAGAATTATCTTTTTAAGATTTCTCAGAAAATCCAAACCGAAATGACTTATCCAGGTCAGGTAAAAATTACCGTTATTCGTGAAACTAGAGCGGTAAATGTGGCAAAATAGTGCAGACTGATAAATAGCACTTTAGTTTATTAGAAAATTGTAAAGTCCTCCTGCAGCAACAGCAGCAGTAAGGGGTGCCAATACGGGTATCCACGCGTAAGCCCAATCAGCTTTTTTGTTTTTACGAGGCAGCATTTGATACACCATTCTTGGCCCAAAATCACGAGCTGGGTTAATTGCATAACCTGTGGTTCCACCCATACTCATACCAATTACCCAAACCAGTATTCCGACGGGTAAGGATTCCAAGGAACCAATTCCAAAATTTTGAATTGTTGAACCCTCAATTTCTATGTTGGGTGAAACAATAAAAAATATTCCAAATATCAACATGAATGTTCCCAGGAATTCACTAAAAAAAATTATTTTTAAAATTGCGTATTGCAGGGGCTGTACAAAAAACACCTCGAACAGTGTCTTCATCTTCAGTCATTCGGAAATGATCGACATACAAAAGATAACTCAACCAACTTCCGAACATAGCTCCCAGTAATTGGGCTAGAAAATAAGTAGGAACCATACTCCATGAGAATTTTCCAATTACTGCCAATCCTAAAGTTACTGCAGGATTTAGGTGAGCACCACTGAATTGTCCAGTCGCATATGCGGCAACAAAAACAGCAAAACCCCATGCGGTTGTAATCAATACTATGGAGGTTTGACCTTCAGCATAAGTTTTTTTTGTTAACATTAGCCACAACTCCAGCTCCAAGGAGCAAGAGAATGGCTGTTCCAATAAATTCGGCAATAAATGGTGTCATAGAATAGTTTTAAATTTGAAGCTAAGTTCGTTAAAGCAATTAATATTTTGCTATCCTTGGGATTAAATTTATCATCGCAAAAAAATCAGCTGATCAAATTACCTTGATCATCCCATTTTGCGATATCATTTCTTTTTTCTTGATCTACACATTTAGCAATCCAATCAGAATCGTAAGACAATCCATGATCATCTAAGACATCCTGAGGAACACCATCCCAAACATTTGGCGAGTTACCTACGTAGCCAAGTTCTTTAATTCCTATGGCTGAGGTAAAATAACCGGTCATCACTAAGTTTTTCATTAAACAAAAGAATTGAACGGGTTGAGTTTGTTCCGATGCATCTATGTTAGGATCTGGATATGCAATTTCATCGAGTATTGATTTCTGTTGATTCTCAGTAAGTTGAACAAAAACTTTGTTAAATCGTTGATTTGAATCATGATCTAAACTCATGATACCTCCCCGAATAGGTTCTTGAAATTTCGGGTAATCTTTTGCCATAAACTCAATAAATTCTGGAACTCCTGCCTCTGTAATATTCCCATTTCCATTTTCTGGTAAAATCAAATTCCCAAGTGTTGTTATGGTTTTCATTTCATGAGAACTAAAGAATTTATCTGCCAATAGTTTTTCGTCTAAAGAAGCTTCCTTAGGGGTTCTTCCATATTGATAGTCCCATACTTTTGAATTTAATTCTTCTTTAGAATCAGTCACACAGCTTTCCAGCGCTAGCCCACCTACCAACGATCCTAACATCAATGATTTAATACTTTCTCTGCGATCCATAAGGTCAAATGTTTTGTTTTTTAATTTCTTGAATGATGTAATCAGAAGTTCTCCATGCAAGTGCTAAAATGGTCCAAGTAGGATTTTTATCTGCTTGAGAAACAAAGGGCCCTGCATCAACTATAAAGACATTGTTGACGTCATGAAGCTGTTCAAATTTATTTACAACAGAAGTTTTGGGATCATTACCCATTCGAGTGGTTCCCACTTCGTGTATTATTCTTCCTGGATTTAGAAGCCCATAATCTTCATCTGCAGTTGGTTTTTCTCCCAAAACTTCTCCTCCCATATTATGAATAATTTCTTCAAAAGTGTTGTGCATATGCCGGGCTTGTTTGCGTTCAAAATCGCTCCATTGATAGTTGAATCGTAAAACAGGAATTCCAAATTCATCAACTTTTGTGGGGTCTATTTCACAATAATTATCCTCTCGAGCAATCGCCTCCCCTCGACCAGACATACCCATTACAGATCCATAAAACTTTTGAATGTCTTCTCGAAGCGGGTTTCCATATCCACCGACTTTAAGACCTAAATATTTATTTAAATCATTGACATTAAAACCTGTTCCATAAGAAGGCATTCCCATTCCTCCCCATACTTCAATGTGATATCCTCTGGGGAAGTCAAGGTTTTTATTTTCCAACCACCATGGGGAATATACATGCATACCACCAACACCATCTTCATTGTAGCGTTTGCGGTTCATCATGCTCGGGACAAATGCCATGCGATCTGTACCTGTCGAGTCATGGAGGTATTTTCCTACCATATTACTGTTGTTACCCAAGCCATTGGGATGCTGCTTGCTTTTTTGAGTTTAGTAGTATTCGAGCAGTGCTACAGGCCGAAGCTGCAAGGACCACTATTTTTCCTTTAAGTTTATTTTCTGTTCTGTTTTTCTTATTGATGAAAGAAACTCCAGTTGCTTTTCCTTCATCATTTACCAATACCTCTCGTACCATACTATCGACATACAAGTCAACTTGTCCTCCTGATTTTTGAGCTGGAAATATTAAACAAGAGCCAGACGAAAAATCAGCATAAACAGAACATGATCGATTACATTGCCTGCAATAAAAACAAACACCTCTTTCATTGTTGATTCGTTTTGTTAAAATTGATAAACGCGACGGGATTACTTTTACATTTGATTTTTTAGCACCTTTGATGTAGTACAATTCATGTAGCCTTGGTTTCGGGGCTGGAAGGAAAAACCCATCGGGTTCGTTGGGTAAATTTTCTTTGCTACCAAAAACACCAACCAACTGATCAACTTTATCATAATAGGGTTTGAGATCATCATAACCAATAGGCCAGTTTTCTCCCAAACCATCACGGTCTTTTCCCTTAAAATCTCTGGGACCAAAACGTAATGAAATTCGTCCCCAGTGATTTGTTCTACCCCCCAACATTCTTGAACGAAACCAGTCGAACTGGCTGTCTCCAACTTGGGTGTAGGGTTCTCCTTCAATCTCCCATCCGCCATAAGCCATATCGAATTCTCCAAAAACTCTTTGTGTGTTGGCTCCTCGTCTAGGAGATTCATAAGGCCATTTTAACTGTGTTTGTTGGTCTGGATTTGCTGGGTCGAAATAGGGACCGGCTTCTACCACAGCAACTTTGAGACCTGCATCTGCAAGAACTTTAGTAGCCATTCCACCACCAGCTCCAGACCCAACAATGATCACATCATAGTTTTTAGAAGATTCAATGATTTGCATAAATTATTTTTTCATCAATTTATTAAAATATCTGGAATTATACCATAGGTTATAGTTGTCTATAAAAATGGTTTTTAAAAATTTTGTTAACATCCAATTACTTCTTGTTTGTAGAACAATTTTCTTGGTAAGAAAAAAACATATTTGCCCATATTATTTTAGATAATGCATTTATGTATGGGCCAAGAAGGGTTATAACAATAGAAATGGATACAAAAGTTGTTAGGAATGAAAAAGTAGGGCTTATCAGATAAGAAACAAAGGTGACCATTATCATTAAAGCGACTCCGATGGCATAAGCAACATACATGGATCCAAAATAAAAGCTGGGTTCTAACCTGTATTTCAAACCACAAAAGTCACATTGATTTTTTACTGTTGTGAATCGTGATAAATCATATACAGAAGTTTCTAGAAATTTTCCTTTGTGACACTGCGGGCATCTAATGGGAATTATGCTGTTGAGTTTGTTTCCCTTTGGAAAAATCATTTAATTTTTTAGTAAAAATATGAGGATTCTTCTGTAATTTAAAATTAATTTAAGAAAGAGTTAAAGAAGATTATTTTATATTAGATGCTCTAAAATTGCCATATGATACTAGAGGTTTTAAACTCAAGACAAAAGAAGAATTTTCAAAAGCACAACAACGAGCTGTTACAAATCCGGAAAGCTTTTGGGGAGAGATAGCTTCAACCTTTGTTTGGAAAACTCCATTTGAAAAAGTAGTTCAATACGACTGGAATGACACGCATTCGACAGAATGGTTTTCTGGAGGTAAGCTCAACATAACAGAGAATTGTTTGGATCGGCATGTAGAAACGAACCCAGATAAATTAGCACTTATTTGGGAGCCCAACGAACCACAGGACACGGCTGTCAAGCTAACTTACAAAGAGTTGTTGGATGCAGTCTGTAAATTTGCCAATGGTTTAAACAATCTGGGGGTAACCAAAGGTGATCGCGTATGTATTTACCTTCCCATGGTTCCTGAGTTAACAATTGCTGTTTTGGCTTGTGCTAGAATTGGTGCCATTCATTCCGTTGTATTTGCAGGGTTTTCTGCATCAGCACTTGCTGCTCGTATTCAAGATTCAAGTTGTAAAATTTTAATTACCGCGGATGGTGCTTTCAGAGGAAGTAAAACAGTTCCGCTCAAAGATATTGCAGATGATGCACTAAAATCATGTGATTCCATCAAAAAATGCATCGTCTTACAACACGTTTTTGAATCTATTTCGTGGAATAATCGCTTGGATGTTTGGTGGCATGATTTTATCGATGGACTCTCAACCACATGTACTCCACAAATAATGGATGCCGAGGACGAATTGTTTATTTTGTACACTTCTGGATCTACTGGAAAACCTAAAGGAATGGTTCACACTTGTGGTGGGTACATGGTTTACACAGCCTATAGTTTCATGAATGTTTTTCAGTACGAACAGGATGATATTTATTGGTGTACCGCTGATATTGGTTGGATAACGGGCCACAGCTACATGGTTTATGGCCCCTTGCTGGTTGGTGCTACATCTGTTCATTTTGAAGGAGTTCCCTCTTATCCCAATTGGAATCGATTCTGGGAAATATGTGAAAAATACAAAGTCAATCAATTTTATACAGCACCGACTGCTATTCGAGCATTGGCAAAACACCCAACAACCCATGTTACCAATCATGATTTGAGCTCCCTAAAAGTTTTGGGCTCTGTTGGGGAACCCATCAATGAAGAAGCGTGGCATTGGTATGATAAAAATGTCGGAAAAAGTAATGTACCTATTGTAGATACTTGGTGGCAGACTGAAACAGGGGGGATTTTGATCTCAAGTCTTGCAGGAGTAACGGATCAAAAACCAACGTTTGCTACCTTACCTTTACCTGGAATTCAAGCCGCATTGGTGGATGATAAGGCTAGTGTATTGATGGACACCAAGGCCGAAGGTATTTTAACCATTAATTATCCATGGCCGTCAATAGCTCGAACAATTTGGGGGGATCATAAACGGTATCAGGAAGTTTACTTCTCTGCTTTTCCTGGTCGATATTTTCCGGGTGATGGAGCTTTGAGAGATGAAAAAGGAAATTATCGAATTACAGGTAGGGTAGATGATGTTGTTATTGTTTCGGGTCATAACTTGGGAACAGCACCTATCGAAAATGCAATCAATGAACACCCTCAGGTTGTGGAAAGCGCTGTAGTTGGTTATCCTCATGACATCAAAGGAAATGCCTTGATGGCTTATGTGATATTGTACGAAACATCCGAAAATCCTGAAAGTCTCATTCAAGAAATTAGGAACTTAATATCCAAAACTATTGGTCCAATAGCTAAACCTGATCGAGTTCTGATTGTTAGTGGTTTACCCAAAACAAGAAGTGGAAAAATTATGAGAAGAATATTACGTAAAATTGCTTCCAATGAAATGGATCAGTTGGGAGATATTTCTACTCTACTAAACCCTGAAATAGTAGATGAAATCAAAAATGCATTAACTTAAATTATTGAAATAAAATAATCAAAGCACCGATTGCAGTGAAAAGTAAAATAAGTTTGCGATATGCATCTTCTTTGATTATTCTGACCAGTTTTACACCTACGTAAAGTCCGGTAATAACAAAAGGGGCAAGAACCATGCTGATTTTTAGCGATTCTAATTGAATAGTTTCCCATATAAAAATATGAAAAGGAAGTTTAAACACATTAATAATGAAAAACAACCAAGCAGCAGTTCCAATAAATTCATTTTTTGGGAGTTTTTGAGCTAAGAAATAGATGTTTGTAAATGCTCCCGCTAAATTCCCAACCATAGTAGTGAAACCAGCTGTAAGACCCAATAATCCTGCAAAACTCCAATGAGTAGGTACTTTCATGCTCTTTTTTTGATCCCAATAATACATCATGCCTATTGAACTCAAAATAATAATTGCCATTCCTAATCTAAAACTAGCTTCATTGATGTTGTATCCATAAAATACACCTATCAAAACTCCTAAAAACATCCAAGGGCTCATTTTTAAAATATATCTCCAACGTGTAAACCTCGAATAATAAGTGATTGCAAATACATCACCCAAAAGTAAAAGAGGCATTAATATTCCCGTCGATGCTCTGGCGCCGTAAACGATGACCAGAGAAGTGACTATTAAAACGGCAATACCTTTAATTCCAGATTTGGAAACACCTAATAAGAAAGCTGCAAACGCTGCCAAGTAAAAAGTAGGGTAACTTATAATTTCTAAAACTGAATAATTTTCGATGAAAACTTTTTTTCAAAAATAACTCTTTTAAATGATGATTTGTAAATAATTTTATTGTCCTACTCTTTCTGGCTTAATTCCATCTAAATTTAACGATATTTGAGCAAATTTTATCTTTGAAAAATTTATTTGACTCCGTTCGTTTTATGTTGCTTAGTACGTTCTCCTTCGCACTTATGAACGCAGTGATTAAAGAGTTGAATGACTACTCTTCTTTTCAGCTGGTGTTTTTCAGGTCTATTGGTTCCCTTGTTTTTACTACATTTTATTTGAAACTAAAAAACATCTCTTTTTGGGGTAATAAAATGAATTTATTGTTTTACCGAGGGTTAGCAGGAGTTATTTCCATGACTTTATTTTTTACTTCAGTTCAATTTATTTCTGTGGGGTCTGCTGTTACATTACGATATGTAGCACCCCTTTTTGCTGCTGTTCTAGCTGTTATTTTTCTGAAAGAAAAAATATTACCTCTGCAATGGTTTTTTTTCTTGACAGCATTTATTGGAGTTGCTCTCATAAAGGGTTTTGATTCTTCGGTTTCTATTTATGGGGTAGGTTTAGCCATTGGCGCTGCTTTCTTTAGTTCAATAGTTTACATTTTAATTAGTAAAATTGGCCATCAAGATCACCCTGTAATTGTAGTGCATTATTTTATGTTAATTGCTACAATGGTTGGTGGTTTGGGTTCCCTTTTTAATTGGACAGTACCCAGGAGTTTGGTTGATTGGTTTCTGCTTTTTTCTCTAGGCATATTTGGCTATTTCGGTCAATTATATATGACCAAAGCTTTTCAGTTTGGCCAAGCGTATATGGTAGCTCCTTTTAAATATGTTGAAGTTATTTTTACACTTTCGTTGGGAATTTTTTATTTCCATGAGGTTTATACTTTTTGGAGTTTGCTAGGAACTGTTTTGGTTATTGTTAGTCTTTCAATTAATGTGATTTACAAGAGCATGAGAAAAGAAAATTAGTTTTAGGTTTCTAGTTTTATCTTTTTAGAAATTATTGTTCAGTAAAGCAGTGATTATTTTTTGTAACTTGTGGACATTATATTTAATAGATTGTTATGAACGATTTAAAGTATCTTTTTGCTTACACAATTCCTTTGTCTACAGCTCTGTCAATTTATTTTTTAGATGTTTTTTCTTACGGAGCTGTTTTTTATGCCTTTTTTTTTGATTCCTGTTTTAGAATTGATACTATCTACCCCCAATAAAACTTATACAGAGAATGAAAAATCAAGCCGCTTGACTAACATTCTTTTTGATC
Source organism: Candidatus Arcticimaribacter sp. (assembly GCA_038142965.1). Classification (GTDB taxonomy): domain Bacteria; phylum Bacteroidota; class Bacteroidia; order Flavobacteriales; family Flavobacteriaceae; genus Arcticimaribacter. Next base: position 27,923 of record JAYQLC010000007.1, read on the forward strand.
TTATGTTGTATGCAAATTTGCCCATTGTTTTTGGATTGATGGGTTATGGACTCTACATCTTATCGACCGAAAGTTTAGCTGTTTATGAGATTGTAGGTTTAATTCTTAGTTTGGGTATTTTGTTAGCAACCAATGCTATAAATGTAGCCCACGAATTGGGCCATCGAAAAACAAAGTTTGAACAGACAATGTCTAAAGCTTTATTGATGCCCTGTCTTTACATGCATTTCTTTTTCGAGCATAATTACGGACACCATAAAAATGTGGCTACCCCCGAGGATCCTGCTACCTCAAAATACAACCAGATTCTTTATCATTTTTGGTTTACCTCTGTTATCAAACAGTATCTTAATGCATGGGAAATCCAAATGGGAATCTTAAAAAAAGAAAATTGCTCTTTTGTTTCATTGAAAAATGAAATGATTTTTTACATTGTGATTCAAGGGTTGTATCTCGGATTAATTTTCTTTGTTTTTGGGTTACAAACGCTTTTCTATGCTTTGTTGGTTGGAATTCTTTCTTTTTTGTTTTTGGAAACCATAAATTACATCGAACATTATGGTTTACTCCGAGAAAAGTCATCTTCAGGGCGTTATGAACGAGTTCAAACAAAACACTCATGGAATTCTAATCATCTTATTGGTAGAATTGTTTTGTACGAACTTACACGCCATAGTGATCATCATCACAAGGCTTCTAAAAAATATCAAGTACTCGAACATAAATCTGAAAGTCCACAATTGCCTTTTGGGTATCCAACATGTATTTTGATTGCAATGATTCCTCCGCTTTGGTTTAGATTGATGAATCCGAGGATTCCTGAGGAGATGTTGGCTTTGGGTTAATGTCATTTTTGTTAATAACTTATTTATTATCAATAATATATTGAGATGAAAAGCCTTTTGTAAGTTGATAATAAAGTTGAACGTTATTTAATTTTTAATGGTGAATTAATATACATTTGATTATTCAATTGAATCTATTTCTTACTAATCGTAAAAAATAATTTATTAAAATGAATAATTCACCTCTTTCCCTAGAATCATTAGGTATTCGTTCCAGCAAATTGAATTATCAATTATCTTCTGATACTTTACAAAAGATAACTATACTAAACAAGCAGGGGGTCGAATTACCCTCAGGTGCATTGGCCGTAAATACAGGCAAATTTACAGGAAGGTCTCCAATGGATCGATTTATTGTAAAAGATGATATTACTAAAGATAAAGTTTGGTGGGGAGATGTTAACCTTCCTTTTGAAGGTTCAGATTTTGATCGATTGTATGATCGAGTTGTAGCTTACCTGGATGGAAAAGAACTATATGTTAGGGATTGTTTTGCTTGTGCGGAGTCTTCTCATAGAATGAATATTCGAGTTGTTAATCAGTATCCTTGGTCAAATTTGTTTGCTTACAACATGTTTCTCCGTCCAACAGAGAAGGAATTACATTCTTTTGATCCCGAGTGGACAGTTGTTAATACACCAGGATTTATGGCAAATGCTAAGCGCGACGGAACCCGACAACATAATTTTGCTATACTTAACTTTACAAGAAAAATTGCACCTATTGGAGGTACAGGATATACCGGAGAAATTAAGAAGGGAATTTTTTCAGCTTTAAACTTTACACTACCAGTTTTTAAAAATACCTTTCCAATGCATTGTTCAGCAAACGTTGATGAAAATGGAGAAACAGCCATTTTCTTTGGCCTGTCTGGTACAGGAAAAACAACTCTGTCTACCGATCCAAAAAGAAAGTTAATTGGAGATGATGAACATGGATGGGACAATAATAATTCTATTTTTAATTTTGAAGGTGGTTGTTACGCTAAAGTGATTAATTTGAATAAATCGGATGAGCCAGAAATTTTTGCTGCGATCAAAAAAGGGGCCTTGTTGGAAAATGTAATCATAGATGAGAATGGAAATGTAGATTACAAAGATGATTCTATCACACAAAACACGCGTGTAAGTTATCCAATAGACCACATAGAAAACATCAAAATTCCATCAGTTGCAACAAACCCAAGAAATATTTTCTTTCTAACTGCAGATGCTTTTGGAGTATTGCCCCCAATTTCAAAACTAACCGCTAGTCAAGCTGCTTATCATTTTATTTCAGGATATACTGCAAAAGTTGCAGGAACAGAAGCGGGAGTTGTAGAACCTATGCCTTAATTTTCAGCTTGTTTTGGAGCTCCTTTTATGCCCCTTCACCCCTCAGTTTATGCGGAATTACTCATTAAAAAAATGAATGATGCTAAAGTAAATGTTTGGTTGGTTAATACTGGTTGGACTGGTGGTCCCTATGGAATAGGAGAAAGGATGAAATTAAAATATACTCGTGCTATGATCAATGCAGTTCTTGATGGATCACTCGGAAAATACAGTTACGAAGATTATCATATCCATTCTGTTTTTGGTGTTGCCCAACCTCGCCAATGTCCGAGAGTTCCTTCAAAAATTTTAAGTCCCCGTGCTACTTGGAATGATGATGAAAAATATTATGAAACTGCTTTTAAGTTATCAAATGCTTTTCGAGAGAATTTCAAGAAATTTGAAAGCTATGCTAATGAAGAAATTCGAAGAGGTGGCCCACAACGTTTTGCATATTAGGATTTATTCTCATAAACAAGTATTTAAAATTCACAAGGAAATCATTTTTTAGTTAAGTATTGTTTGAAACCTTAAATTCACGTAAAATATTCTTAGTAAATATAATAGAAAAGGCATTAATCTTTTTGGGATTCAGCTAAGAAATTTTAGTAACTTAGACGCTTAAAAAACATCTAAAATTAAAGCTGTATTTTACAGTAAAATCAGATAAAACTACACCAAATGTCACAGTCTGCAGAACACGTTAAATGTTTAATTATTGGCTCCGGTCCTGCTGGTTACACAGCAGCTATTTATGCTGCACGAGCAAATATGTTTCCAGTACTTTATCAAGGAACTCAACCTGGTGGGCAACTGACTACTACCAATGAGGTTGAGAATTTTCCGGGTTACCCAAAAGGAATAACGGGACCTGCCATGATGTTGGAACTTCAAGAACAAGCCAGCCGTTTTGGAACAGATGTAAGAGATGGTTGGATTACTAAGGTCGATTTTTCTGATGCTGTTCATAAAGTTTGGGTTAATGAAACTACTGAAATTCATGCGGATACTGTAATCATTTCGACAGGAGCTTCTGCAAAATACCTAGGAATAGATTCTGAACAAAAATATTTAAAACTCGGCGGAGGTGTTTCTGCCTGTGCTGTTTGTGATGGTTTCTTTTATAAAAACCAAGAAGTTGTAATTGTTGGAGCAGGGGACTCCGCTTGTGAAGAAGCACATTACCTTTCTAAATTGTGCACAAAAGTTACGATGCTGGTTAGACGTGATGAATTTAGGGCCTCAAAGATTATGGCTAATCGTGTTCAAAACACCGACAATATTGAAATTTTATTCAACACAGAAACCGAAGAAGTATTGGGAGATGGTCAAGTAGTTACAGGTGTAAGAACAAAAAACAATAAAACCCAAGAGGTTGTGGATATTCCAGCAACTGGATTTTTTGTTGCAATTGGACATGAGCCCAACACCAAAATTTTCTCTGACTATTTGAAACTAGATGATACGGGTTACATCATCAATACACCTGGAAGTTCAAAGACTAATGTAGAGGGCGTATTTGTCTCTGGTGATGCGGCTGATCACGTGTATCGACAGGCAGTTACAGCAGCAGGAACAGGATGTATGGCTGCATTAGACGCTGAGCGATATTTGGCAGCCAAAGAATAGTTTAAAGATACTTTCCAGAAAAATAAACAAGTGGTTCTTTTTGGGAGTCTCTACCCAGTTTTTCAATACTGCACAACACTATATGATGATCTCCCGAAGGAATTATTTTTGTGGCTTTAACAACATACCAAGCCAAAGAGTTTTTGATTAAAGGAAAACCTTTTGATTGATCAAATACAATTTCTTCATTCTTTTCGGGATACCCCGCAAAATGGTTACTCAAATGTTTTTGGTTTTTTGGAAAGTATGCTTATTCCAAAAATTTTCCCTTCTTCTAATTGATCAAAAAATTTGGCGTTTCTATCTACAGAAAAGGAAACTAATGGTGGAATAAATGATATGGAAACAAATGAACTGGCCGTCATCCCATGAACAACATTATTGTCATCCTTTGAAGTTATAACAGTTACTCCTGTTGCAAAGCCTCCCGCAGCTTTTTTTAAATCTTCGACTTTAATTTCTCCCATCTGTTATACAATTTTCCCGTTTACAAAGTTAATTCATTCAAAGGTCATTCAAAAATTAAAGAGTTCTTCTGTGTATTTTGTCATTGAAATTCCTCATTATTATTAAATTACTTACCATATGTAATCTACCCGTCCTGTTTTTTTGTCCAAATAGCAGAGAAACAGAAAATATAATAGTAAGTATCTTAAAATTAATTAATGTTGGTGGTCGAAATAAAATGATTGAAAAAGTGATTTACGTTAACAAATAAATTGATTGGTGGAAAAAAACTTCTACTCTAGAGGCAATGAGATTACGGATGTTTTTTTTATGTAAGTGGTAATTAAAAATATATTTAATTAAAATTTTCACAAGGTTACAATGTTGTATCAGATTCATAAAAAAACCTCACTTAATGTGAGGTTTTTTTGCAAACGTGTAGCGAGAGGGGGCACGATCCCCCGACCTCCGGGTTATGAATCCGACGCTCTAACCAGCTGAGCTACCTCGCCAAAATTCTGGTTGCAAATATAAAAAATAGAATTTAATAGCTTAACTTTTATCTTGAAAAAACTCCATATTTGTTACACTAAGTTTTAATAATTTTCAATATATTGGACATCAAATATATTTAAGATGACCACCAAAAAAGCTTTTTCTATTGAAATTGATTTTCAAGCTTCTCCTCAATTATTGTTTCAATATCTCTCTACTCCTTCGGGTCTATCCGAATGGTTTGCAGACAATGTAAACTCTAGGGGTGAAGATTTTACTTTCATATGGGATGATACTGAGGAGTATGCGAAACTTATTCAGAAAAAGAATAATGAAAAAGTTAGATTTCGATGGATGAACGACGAAGAAGATCAGGATGATTGTTATTTTGAATTCAAAATTGTTGTAGACGAAATAACGAAGGATGTTTCACTTAATATCACAGATTTTGCTGAAGAAGACGAGCTAGAAGAGGCTAAAATGCTTTGGAATAATTTAGTTTCTAGTTTGAAACAAGTACTCGGTGCAGCATAGGTACATATGATTGTTTTTAACGGTGAACTATACACCAACCTCAATACCATAGCTGAAAAAGATATCATCAACATAGTTTATTCATCACCTGTTGAGGAACGTGTTCGAGTAGAAGCTGGTAAAATTATCTTTTGGGAGGAACATTACTTTAGGATAATGTCATCCCTAAGAATTTTGAGGATGGGAATACCCATGCTATTCACCATGGAGTATTTAGAAGAACAAATCTTGACTCTGCTAAGAGAAAAGAAGTTGGATCAATCATCTTCAATTGTTTGTCTATCTTTTTTTTCAAAAGAATTAGTTACGCGATCCAAAACTGTAAGTCCCACTTCATTTTTAATCAAAGCTCATCAAGTCGAAACTCCAAAACAGGTTTCCCCTTCTAGTCGAAATATTGATTTGTACAAAGATCATTATGTTGTCAAGGGTTTGTATGGGAGTTTAGAACCATCAAATTCTCGTTTGCGAGAGCTTGCCTCTGTCTATGTTTATGAAAACGACTTGGAAGATGGTATTTTACTTAACAATGAAAAAGAAGTTACAGAAACATTAACGGGTGCCCTTTTTATTGTTAAAGGAAATGAAATAAAGACACCTCCAAAAACGAGCGGATGTCGATTGTCAGTTTATCGTCAAATAGTTATCGATTTGTTACTAAAAATTGAAGGAGTTAATCTTGTAGAAGAAGCTGTATCTCCTTTTGAATTACAAAAAGCGGATGAGTTGTTTGTGGTAAGTTTATCAGAAGGAATTCAATCGGTCAAACAATATCGAAAAAAAGTATTTGGTACCGAGTTTTCCAACAAGTTATTTACCAAATTTATTACCAAGTACCGATTGGGTTAATTGTGGTTTGGATTGTCTGGGGCATTACCCCAAATCAAATAATCTCCTCCAAGAGAGCGAATTTGTTTTCTCCAGAATGATTTTGATTCCACATTAATGACTTCATGCCCTACAAAGTTTTCTTTGATGATCCAGGAATTTAATTCAATTTCATTTTGAAGTTGATTGGCTCCCCAGCCAGAGTATCCAAGAAAAAAACGTATGTTTTGCTCATCAATTGATTCGTTTTTGATCAATTGAATCACATTCTCGAAATCACCACCCCAATACAACCCATCGTTAATTTTAATGCTACCTTTAATAAGTTCGGGTGAGTTGTGAATGAAATAGAGATTATCAGGTTCTACAGGTCCTCCGTAATGAATTTCGATAGAGCTCTTGATCTCAGGTAAAATGTCTTTGAGAAGAAAATCGAAAGGTTTGTTGAGTATAAACCCTAATGAAGCAGATTCTTTATGATTAGCCAATAAAACAACTGATCGATGAAAATTTGCATCTCCAATAATTGAGGGTTCAGCGATTAGTAAGTTTCCTTGATTTATTTTCATATCATCTATGAAGTTAGTTTTTTTTAATTAATTTTTTAATTAATCAAAAAAAAAATCTCCCGAAGGAGATTTTTAATATTGTTTGTGGTGGTTATTTACTTAGTTTACTGATCCCGATAGTTCAGCACCAGCTTTAAACTTCACTACATTTTTAGCTGCAATTTTGATAGTAGCTCCAGTTTGAGGGTTTCTTCCATCACGAGCCGCTCTTGCAGATACAGACCAAGATCCAAATCCAACTAATGATACACGTCCACCACCTTTTAGGCTAGATTGGATGTTTCCAAGAAAAGATTCAAGTGCTTTCTTTGCTGCTGCTTTAGAAATCCCAGCATCAGCTGCCATTGCGTCGATTAATTCTGTTTTGTTCATAATATTTTTTTTAAATTAAAATTAATTATATCAACAAATATATAGGGTTTGAGAGAAGTCCCAAGTAAAAGCATAAAAAAAACAGTAATTTGTTAATAAATTGTTTTTTTTGTTAATAATCCTAGTATTTATAGGACTTTGGACCCTTTTTTAAACTTAAATCCATTTAAAAGGTCGCTCGCATTCATTCTTTTTTTATTGGGTAGTTGAAGTTCTTCAATGATAAGAAACCCTTCAGGATGAGATATTTTTAATTTATTGTTATCAATTTCAACAGCACCATTTTTTTTGGAATGTTTTTCTATCATTGGGGTTGCTTGAAATATTTTCATTTTCAATTGCTCTTCTCCGTTTTGAATTTTTATCCATGCTGTAGGAAAAGGATTAAGTCCTCTTATCAGTCCATCAATGTATAAAATCGGTTTTTCCCAATTAATTTTTGTGTTTTCTTTTGTAAGTTTTGGCGCTTCTTTTTCGTTACCTAAAAGTTGTTGAGGAACAGAGCTTTGATCTACAGCAATGCGATCTAGAGTTTTTAATATCAGTTTTGCTCCTAAAGGAGCAAGTTTATCATGAAGACTACCAGCTGTTTCGTTACTTTCAATAGAGACTTCTTCTTTCAGCAGAAGAGCACCTGTGTCAATTTTATCATCAATAAAAAAGGTAGTGACTCCAGTGGTTTTTTCATTGTGAATAATGGCCCAATTGATAGGTGCTGCTCCCCGAAAATTAGGTAAAAGTGATGCGTGTAAGTTAAAAGTTCCTAGGGGCGGAATATTCCAAACAACTTTGGGAAGCATCCGAAAAGCCACAACCACAAATACATCAGCCTCTAATTCTCTTAAATTATTTAAAAAAACTTCGTCTTTTAAATTAGAGGGTTGAAGTAAGTTTAGCTTATTTTTGACAGCAAATTTTTTTACTTCAGATTGGCGCAATTGTTTTCCTCTACCAGCTGGTTTATCTGAACTAGTTACCACACCCACTATTTCATGATCAGATTGAAAAATAGCTTCAAGAGCATAGACAGCAAATAGGGAGTCCCCATAAAGACAATTTTCATACTATAAATTTAACTTTAGTTTATCCATATTGGTTAAAAGGAGTTCTTTTGAATTCAATAGCGATCGAATGCATTCTCCAATTTCAAAGGTACTGTAATCAGAAATGGATTGATCTAAATCTTTGAGACTCATTTCCCCTTTTTCAAGTTCTTTTATGATTTTGTTACTAATTTCAATTTGTCTCTTTTTTGTTAGTTTTTTTAAATCACATTCTCGTGCATTACAAGTTCCACATTTCTCCTTGTTTTTTTCTCCAAAATAGTTTAGAATTTGACTATGTTTACACCTTTCTGTGTCGAAGGCATAGTTAATCATTGCTTCAATTTTTTCTTTTTTGATCTTATTGTGATGAACTAATCTCCTTAAAAGTGGGGCAAGTGTGTATTGATCCTCGCGAGGTACAAGCCATTGAATTTGAATGTCGGTTTGATTGTATTCTAATTCAAGATTCCCCTCATTTTCCCATTTTCTAAGGGAGTCCAATAGGGTTTTAAAGAGGATTTGACCATTTCGAACAATACTTTCAATGTCAAGCTCAAATCTTTTGGTATAGCTGAAATGGTGAGTTCTGATGATTGTTTGTATTACTTTTGAATCAACAGTCTGATTTTTTAGGAGTTCCAGAATTTGAGCCTGAGTAATTAAAAACTTAACAATTACTTTCTGCTTTCTGTATTGGATAAGATTAAAAATCCCTTCTTGTTCCAGATAGGTAAGAGTGCTCAATGTTTTTTTAGAGTCTAACGAATAGGTTTTACAAAAATCTTTTAAAGAAATATTATGGGTCAGCTCATTTCCTTCTCCGTAAGCAATGTTCAGATAGTTGCAAAGATTTTTGAAACACAATTCAATAAACTCTCGATTAGGTAAGGATCCGATGTATTGCTGTCTAATTCTGTTTTTATCATTTTCATGAATAAGCAAATAAGCTTTTGCAGGCATTCCATTTCGACCAGCTCTTCCGATTTCCTGATAAAAATTTTCAATACTGGATGGAAGGTTTAGATGGATGACAGTAGTAACCTCTTCTTTGTCTATTCCCATACCGAAGGCGTTGGTACCAACCATAATCTTTATTTTTTCAGATTGCCAATCTTGTAACAATTCTTTACGTTTACTGGCTGATCTTCCTCCATGAAAAAAAGCAGAGGAGATTTGATTTAATTGAAGCAATTTTGCAATTTGTTCGGTTTCTCTTCTACTGCCACAATACACAATACCTGAATGTTTGTTTTGAGATAATATTTTGATGAGTGTTCCTTGCTTATCCTCTGTTTTTAGTGTATTAATTTCAATGTTTTTACGAGCAAAAGAATCTTGAAACAATGAGGTTTGTTTCAGCTGTAAATTTTCAATAATATCCAATAAAACTTTTGGTGTTGCCGTTGCAGTGACGGCTAAAATTGGAAGGGAGGGCAATAGAGACCTTATTTTGTTTATTTGTTTATAAGCGGGTCTAAAGTCATTTCCCCATTCGGAAATACAGTGAGCTTCATCAACTGCAATTCTCTTAATGTTTAATTTTTTAATCCTTGATAAAAATTCTTTGGACAAAGCTTTTTCTGGGGAAGAATAAAGAAGCTTGAAATTCCCGTAGAGACAATTATCCAACTGAATGTTCAACGCTTGAGAATTGTTTAGCATCATGCTTTTAATTCCTTTTGCATTCATCTGCTCTACTTGATCCTGCATGAGTGAAATCAAAGGGGATATCACCAAAGTACATCCCTCAGAAAGTAAACTAGGAAGTTGATAACATAACGATTTTCCACCTCCTGTAGGAAGAAGTGCTATGGTATCTTGGTTTTTAAGTACCCTGTTTATTATTGCCTCCTGATTAGATCGGAAATCTTCATAGCCCCAGTAGGTTTTTAGAACTTCTTTAGGAGAACTCATTTGCACAGTGTTTTAGAATTAGATTGTAACGTTCTTGTAGAGTTGTAAACGGTAATTTAATGATTTTTAATTTACTTTTTTGGTAGGTTTTTACGATACTTTTATGAACCTCAACGGCCTCTTCAAATGTTTCCATTCGATCTTCATCTTTGACGTAAATTTGGGATACGGGTTTTAAAAGAAAAACAAGGTCATATGAATAAAGTGTAAGTTCGCTTTCCCATAATTTATTTGGTTCTTTAACATGGTTTAAATAGCCAACTACATCATGCACAGCTCGATCAAGGAACACATATTTTGTTTTTAATTTTTGTGCTTCATGGAATTGTTTTTTTCTTTGTTCCCAAAGGTATTGACTGAATGTATGAGGTTTTTCTTTGAAATAATTATCCATACCTTTTTTTTCCCCAATTTGATAAAATCTCTTGAAACTTCTTCAAAGCACAAAAAACCATTTTGCTTCAATAAATTAATGAGTGTGGTCTTCCCACTTCCTGGACCACCACTGATTACGATTTTATGTGGAGTTTTTGATTTGATAATTTAAAGGTTGATCTATTTGAACTATATTTGTGTAAAAATAGCGGTCTTAATGATACCCAAGGAAAATCCGGAGGAATTTTATTCACGTTTTCAAGAACAATTAAAAGATTCACAAGAATGGCCGGGACCATTTTTGTTTAAATTCATAATTAGAGGTGATGATCAAAAGGTAAAAAAACTGAGAGATATATTTGAGGGTACTGACGCTAAATACAAACTAAAAAATTCAAGTAAAAAAACCTTTGTAAGTATAAGTTTCTTGACAACGATGAAAAATCCTGCATCTGTGATTGATGTCTACAAAAAGGCAAGTGCTATTGAGGGTATTATTACACTTTAAAAGCTTAAAAAATTAGATTATTCTTTAAAATAGATTATTTTGCAGTCTATTTCCCAAAATCCACATAAAAACTTCATGGAAGCATTACAATACAACTCAGAAAGAAAGCCTTTAATTATCCCTGAATACGGGAGACATATACACATTATGGTCGATCAATTGATCAAAACCGAAGATAGAGAGGAACGAAACAAAAAAGCAAAAGCGATAATAGGTGTAATGGGTAACTTAAATCCTCACTTGCGTGATGTTCCTGATTTTCAACATAAACTATGGGATCAACTATTTATAATGTCAGATTTTAATTTGGACGTAGATAGTCCCTTTGAAAAGCCAATTCGGGAGTTGTTGGAGGAACGTCCAAAGCCTTTGAATTACCCTCAAAATTATCCTAAGTATCGATTTTATGGTAACAACATTAAAAGTATGATTGATGTTGCTTTAGGATGGGAAAGCGGAGAAATGAAAGATGCCTTGGTTTTCAACATTGCTAACCACATGAAAAAGTGTTTTCTGAGTTGGAATAAAGATACAGTTGATGATGAAGTTATTTTCAATCATCTGAAGGAGTTGTCAGGGGATAAACTTGAAGTAAATCCAGATTATTTACCCTTAACAGAATCTGCTAACTTTTTAAAATTAAAATCCAAAAACGGTAACGGTCCCAAAAGCAACCAATTGTCAAAATCTAAGAAAGGTAATCGAAATAACCGCAAACGCTACTAGATCAATATGGGATCATTTATTATTGAGGGTGGGAAACAACTTAAAGGAGAAATTACTCCACAAGGCGCAAAAAATGAAGCTTTACAAATTTTATGTGCTGTACTACTTACACCTGAGCCTGTAACCATCCACAACATACCCGATATCATTGATATCAAAAAGCTTATTCAATTACTTCAGAATTTTGGAGTAAAAGTTGAACAAATTTCTTCAGGGAGTTATCGCTTGCAAGCAGACTCAATAGATTTAGACTATTTGACCTCTGATCAGTTCAAAATAGATGGAAGGGGACTTCGAGGATCCATAATGCTTGTTGGTCCACTTTTGGCACGTTTTGGTAAAGGAAGTATTCCAAGACCCGGGGGAGACAAAATTGGAAGAAGGAGATTGGATACACACTTTGAAGGACTCATCAATTTAGGGGCAAAGTTTAATTATAGTCGCGAAGAACATTTTTACAGTGTAGAAGCTGAAAGCTGGAAGGAACTTCAATGTTATTGGATGAGGCATCAGTTACTGGAACAGCAAATATTGTAATGGCAGCCGTATTGGCAAATGGTACTACTACAATTTACAACGCGGCTTGTGAACCTTATCTTCAACAATTGTGTTCGATGTTGAACCGTATGGGTGCAAAAATTACCGGAATTGGATCAAATCTTCTGACCATCAATGGGGTAAATAAACTCAATGGAACAGAACATACTGTATTACCTGATATGGTTGAAATTGGAAGCTGGATAGGATTAGCTGCGCTTACAAGAAGTGAATTAACCATTAAAAATGTTAAATGGGAATATCTGGGTCAAATCCTAATGTATTTAGAAAGCTAGGATTAACTGTTGAAAAAAAAGGGGATGACATCCATATCCCAGCACATACCGATGGTTATGAAATACAAAATTATATCGACGGTTCTATTTTAACAGTAGCTGACGCACCTTGGCCAGGTTTTACACCCGATCTGTTGAGTATTGTATTGGTCGTTGCAACACAGGCGAGAGGAAGTGTTTTGATTCATCAAAAGATGTTTGAAAGCCGCTTGTTTTTTACAGACAAATTGATTGATATGGGGGCTAAAATTATTCTATGTGACCCCCACCGTGCCTCAATAATTGGTCATGGGTTTGAATCCAACTTAAAGGCCGCAACCTTAACATCTCCAGACATTCGAGCTGGGATATCACTTCTCATTGCTGCTTTGTCTGCTGAAGGGACGAGTACCATTCACAATATTGAGCAAATTGACCGAGGTTATGAGAATATTGTAGAACGCCTTAAAGCAATTGGTGCGAAGATTAAACGAATTTAATTTTTTTTTACAAGGATGTGTTTCGTTAAAAAATTAAAAGTTTAAGCTCGAGTAAAAATCATTTCTTCATCTTTTTTTGTAGTATCTCTTCAACTATTTACCCATACATTTTTTTGATGATCGTAATAGAATCTTGAATGATTTTTGTAAGAACATTTAAATCAATGTCATCGATTTTTTTGAAATAAAGACATCCTTTACTTTTCTTGTATTTTCCCAGCCCATCAAAGTTGAGGTCTTTGTGTTCAAGGTCACACATCAAATAGGTAGTCATTGCATTTTTTCGCGGTGAAAATCCCGTAAGAAACCAATCTCCCTCTCTACCGCTTTTGTATTTGTAGTGATAGGTTCCAAAACCGATAATGCTATTTCCCCAGAGAACAGGAACTTCATTTGTGATTTTTGACATCAAGTCAATGAGAACATGACTGTCTTTTCTTTTCTGTTCCGAATCTAGTTGGTTAACAAATAGGGATACTTTGTTTATTGTAGGTCTTGTTTTGTTTGGTTTCATAGGTTAGATTTTGAGCTTATTTATCAATTTCAGTTGATACAATAACTAAAATTACAAATTTTATCTTTTAGAAACTTTATTATTGCTGATTCCCCTTTGTCTGCTGCAACGAAAACGATCTACCTCCATACCACGAGATTTTCGGTGTTTTGTTTTTCTGCCTTGAACTCGGGTGCGCCAGAGTCTGAAGCTTGTGGGTTTTAACTCAAGTCGCATTATCCGAATCACATCTTGCTCTTTAATTTTGAATTGATCACGAATAGCATCAAAAGGTGTTCGATCTTCCCATGCCATTTCAATGATTCTATCCAGTTCTCTGTCGGTAAAATCCAATTCTTTTTTCATTTTATTGCATTTTTTTCTATTCGAAAGGGTATGTCTGCTCAGGATGCGTTTACTCTCTTGATACACTAAAGGTTCTTTTTTCATGTTCCACAATACATCACTTGCTTGTTTTCTGGTTTCAGCTAAATTTACAATTGGTTTGGGGTAGTTTTTTCCTGCATAAAATTTATACATCACTTCTTCAAATGGAGTAATTGCCCATGGAGTGTGAACTAAACTATCAGGTAAGGGATTGAGCTCTGGAACCCAACTTTTAGTAAAAACTCCAAAAGGATCATGCTCCACACCATTTTTTACAGGATTGTAAATTCTCAAAGTGTTGATACCTGTTTCACCGGCTTGCATTTGTAGTTGTGGAAAATGTATTCCAGGCTCAAAATCTAAAAACTCACGTGCCAAGTGAGCTGACGCTGCTTGCCAAGGTTGCCACAATTGATGTACAAAAAAAGACACAACTAATGCTCGCATTCTAAAATTCAAATATCCTGTAGCCGCCAAACAACGCATAGCAGCATCAACGATGGGTACTCCTGTTAATCCTTTTTCCCATGCTTCAATATGTTCTTTATTAATGGGTTTTTCTAAATTATGGTACCCTTTATTAACCGACACAAACTCCATAGAACACTCCATTTCAAACTTTTGGATAAAATGTGCTTGCCACCGCAAACGAGATTCAAAAGCTTGAAGTCCTCTACTAAAATTTCCTTTTTCTTTTTCTTCCTCGGTCCTTTGAAGCAGTTCTCGCATGGAGAGATTTCCGTAAGCAAGGTAGGGTGAAAGACGACTACAACTTTTACGAGACAAATCTGGCTTTGAGATGTGTTTTTGATAATTGTAGTGTCGTTTGTTAAAAAAAGAATTCATATACCGATGCGCTTGAGTACTTCCTCCAGTTTGAATTTTTGGAAAAGTTTTGGTTTTTAGGCTTGGAGTAACCAAAGACTTACTCAAAGACTCAATTTTTTTTTGTGGTAAAAATGAGTTTGTGCTCTTTGAAATTGAAAATTGGGGTTTATTCATCAATTCTGTCCACTTAGATAACCACTTTTTTCGATTGGTCATTCCTCGGAAAACACCTTGTTGATTATACTCTTTCCAAGTTACGCCTTCAGTATTACACCATTTTTTTACTGATTTATCCCGGGTAAAAGTAATGTCAAGTCCAGTTTCTAGATGAGAATAAAGTTGATTTATGTTGTATGTTTTATTTATTTTTTCGAATGTATTGATCACAGAACCTTGAGAAACAAGAACTGTGGAATTGTAATCTTCAAGCCGCTTGTTGAGGTCTAGTAAAGATTGTTTGATAAAATCAAAGTGTCGAGAACTGTAGTGTGGGTCTTTAGCAAAAATTGTTTCAAATACATAGAGTAAAAGTACTTGTCTATTTTCTTTTAATGCAGTATGTAGAGGCTCGTGGTCATTTAGTCGAAGATCCCTTTTAAGCCAAACAATTCCTAATGACTGTTTTTTAGTATTCATCGGGATTTTGTATTATGTTCGCTGCACGCTCTTTAATAGCTGCTAATTCTTCAACGGGAATCTTTTCTAACAAACGTAACATCATTGCCATTCTATTATTTTTAGCAAAGTGTTCTTTTTTTGTCCTCAAGGAAATTCCAATACAAACTATTAAATGGGCATGCGTTATTTCCTGTGCGTATTTTATTATTGTAACTACAATTGCTACAATATGTGCTCATTTTATTGATATAGGCAGCGGCAGACACATAGGGTTTGGTTGCTACAATTCCTCCATCTGCCCACTGGCTCATGCCCCTAGTATTGGGGAGTTGAACCCATTCGATTGCATCTGCATAGATTCCCAAATACCACTGATCCACCTCTTTTGGATCAACTTGAGCTAAAAGGGCAAAATTACCCGTAATCATCAAACGCTGAATGTGATGAGCATGTGCATTTTCTAGGGAATTATTGATACAGTTGCTCAAGCAGTTCATTTTTGTTTTTCCTGTCCAATAAAAGTTTGGTAAAGGGTTGAAGTTGTTCAGTACATTTTTGGAGGTATAATTTGGCATTTCTTTCCAATAAATACCCCGTACGTATTCTCTCCAACCAATAATTTGTCTAACAAAACCCTCGACTTGAGAAATTTCGATACTATCCTCGTTTTTTTTGTAATATTCAATTGCCTTGTGAACAACCTCCAAAGGGCTGATTAGTTTGACATTAAGGGCAAAAGAAATACGAGAATGAAAAAGGTTCAATTCCTCGGTATGCATGGCATCTTGATAATCACCAAAGTGAATCAAAAGCTTTTCACAAAAATAATTTAATTGCTCAATTGCCTCGGTTCGATTTGATGGAAAGAGGAAATGATTTTCATCGAAGGTCCCCAATGTTTTTATCCCCGCTTTTACAATCATTTGATAGATGTCTCCTAGTTTTTCATTTTTAGGAAGATAGGGATTGGGAATTTCTGGACTCCCTTTCCATTTATTTCGGTTGTTTTTATCAAAATTCCATTGACCCCCGACTGGTTGGCCTCCCTCTACTAAAAGGTCAAATTTTTTTCGCATATTGCGGTAGAAAAATTCCATGATGTATTGTTTTTTACCTTCATAAAAATCAGATAAATCCTTTCTACTACTCATAAAATGTTCGGTGTCGAATGCCTCAGTTTTGATATCAAGTGATTTGCAAAATTCAATAAGTTGTTGATCCAAGCGGTATTCATCTGGCAGTTGATATTGGAATTGAGTTATTTTGTATTGTTCAATTAAAAGATTTAGATTAGCTTCTAAACTTTGTTTATTATCAGAGGAATCTAATCTTATGTAGTGTGTTTTGTGGCCTTTGTTTTTGATATTTTTCTCAAAACCTCTCATAGCAGAAAAAAAAGCAACAACCTTTTGAATATGATGTTTCACGTAATCTGTTTCTTGACGCATTTCCATCAACACATAGATATTCTGGTCATCTACTTGCTCGAACCAAGAGTGATTTTCATTGAGTTGATCACCTAAGATTAATCGTAAAATCATTCAAATAAATTTTGTTGACTCCAAAGCCGTTGGAATTTTCCATTTGCATCATAACGTTCTGCTTGAGAACGAATGTTGAACTTTCGATCTCTGGGATCATTACCTACTCCAGAAGTATACATCCAGTTTCCATAATTACTATGTACATCATAGTCTATCAATAGAGATTCGAAGTATGCAGCTCCCATGCGCCAGTCCATCAAAAGTTCTTTTGAAAAAAAAGAAGCTACATTTTGTCTACCTCGATTACTCATCCAGCCTGTTTTTTTTAGCTCCAACATGTTGGCATTTACAAAAGGTTCATTTGTCTGGCCCTCTGTCCATGAATTGAATAGGCTTAAATCATTTTTCCAATCATAAGTTTTGTTGAGAATACCGCCTAGAAGGAAAATTTTGTTTTGATGCTTTAATGAAATAAACTTGAAATAGTCACGCCAAATTAATTCAAAGATCAACCAATAAGTAGATTGGTTTTTATTAACCTCAGCTTCATATTTAACCACTTCCCAATAAATTTCACGTGCGGAAATTGAACCATTGGCAAGCCAAGCGGATAGCTTGGAACTGTAGTCGGTTCCCAAAAGCCCATTTCGTGTGTTTTTGTAAAAAGATAATTTTTTGGATTTCCAAAAATAATGTGAAATGCGTTCTTTGGCTGTTTTGCTTCCTCCTTTAAAGGGAAAAGCTGTATTGGGATGTGTTTGTACTTCTGATAAACCTAAATCCAATAATGAGGGACAGTTAAAGGATATGTCTAACAGATTAGAGGAGTTCATTGTTTTTGTATTGGGAAGACACGTTCGCACAGAAGATTTTTTTTCACATTGCTTTCTAAAATTTGTAAATACTTCTGGTAAATCTTCTAAAGACATGGGTAGGTCATCGGGATGAAATAAAAATTGATCGAAACTAGAATATACCTTAACGGATTTAGAAATTTTTTCCCTGATCTGATTTTCGAGGGTAAGCTCTTCTTTTGTCCATTCCTTTTGGAAATAGAGCGAACTTACCTTTTGATATTGAATCCATTCAGGAATTCCAATTGATGGATCTTTGTATTCGATTATCAGACTTATGTTTTTTTCAGCTAAATCATACTGTAATTGTAGAATGGATTCAATTAAAAATTGTGCACGAAAAGACTCCGTCTTTTTGAAGCCCCAAGGTGTTTTTGTGAATTGATTTGGATCGAAGCTATAGTAGCCAATTACTTTTTCATAATTTTCAGTTGCATGAAAAAGTCCGTAGTGATCAGATATTCTGAGATCATTTCGAAACCAGATTAATGCAGTTTCTTTTATTTTTTGCATCTTTTACTACAGTATTTTACAAAATCCCAGTCGCGTTCCCATTTTTTCTCCAGCTGAAGGGGCGTTGGCAGGTTGGACAAATTTTTTGGGGAAGATCTTTTTTTTTTTACAGCTTTCATTATGAATTTACAGCTGCTCTGTATGTTTTTAGGCAACGCTCTCGAGCAAATTTGTGTTCAATAATGGGTTTTGGATAAGTTGGTTCTTGAAACTCTTTAACCCACTTTTGTATGTATCTCATTTTATTGTCGAACTTTTTCATTTGTTGAGTAGGATTGAAGATTCTAAAATATGGAGAGGAATCAACTCCACATCCTGCTACCCATTGCCAATTTCCTACATTACTGGATTGTTCATAATCCAATAATTTTTGAGCGAAATATGCTTCTCCCCATCGCCAATCGATAAGGAGGTGTTTACACAAAAAACTTCCAGTCAGCATACGAACCCTGTTATGCATAAAGCCAGTTTCGTTGAGTTCTCTCATACCTGCATCAACCAAGGGATACCCAGTTTTTCCTTCACACCATTTTTTAAAGTCATCTTCATTGTTTAACCATTCAATACGCTCGTATTTTGGCTTAAAACTCTTCTTGGCTGTGCTTGGGAAGTGCCATAATATTTGCATAAAAAATTCTCTCCAAATAAGTTCTTTGAGAAAGGTATGATTGTTTGCCATCGCAGCATCAGAAACCATCTTCCTTATGCTCAAGGTTCCAAAGCGAAGATGGCAACCCGTTCTCGAGGTTTGATCTAATGCCGGATAGTCACGTGTTGCTTCATAATTGCCAATGATTGCTCTGTTTAGGACGTATTTGGGGTAGGGTCTGTCTGTTTTTTCAAAACCCAGATCTTTTAGTTCTAATTGTGGTTGCATTATGGGAGCAAGATTCTCTAAATTGTATTCTGATTCATAATTTGGAATACCGTCAGCCCTCATTCTGATGATCCATTTTTTGAATAAGGGGTGTATACTCGATAGGGTGAACCATCATCTTTAGTAATTTCTGATTTTTCATAAATTACTTGATCTTTGAAAGTTTCAAAAGCGACTCCTTTTTTCTTGAGAAGATTTTTAATTTCTTCATCACGGTTTTTTGCGTAGGGCTCGTAGTCGTGATTTGTAAAAACTTTTTTTACACTGTATTTTTCTAAAAGTTTTTCAAAAACGGCCTTAGGTTTTCCATGATACATTCCAACGTTGCATTTATTCTCCATCATAGCATCTGAAAGTTTTCCTAAGGCCGTATGAATCATCTCGAGGCGAGCATCTTTTTTGAGGGTAATTTTTCTAGTATTTCGGAGTCGAAAATAAAAATTGGCAGCACCTTATTACCACTTTTGAGTGCATGATAAAGACCGACGTTATCGTCGATTCTTAAATCTCGTCTAAACCAAAATACAGACAATTGTTCCAATTAATTTGTTTTTAAATTTCCAATACCTCCATCTAAGTGAATAACTTGTCCGGTCATCCATTTGCTTTTGTCACTCAACAAAAAACAAGTTATTTCGGCTATGTCCTCGGCAGAACCGATTCTTTTTAGAGGGTGCCTTTCACTTGCTTTTTCTAACTTTGATTCATTATTTAGAAACTTATCAGACAATGGTGTGTCTGTAAGTGACGGAGCAATGGCATTGACTCTGAAACCGGGAGCATACTCAGCTGCAAGAGATCTGGTTAATCCTTCAATGGCCCCTTTTGATGTGGCAACTGAAGCATGAAAAGGCATTCCTGTTTGAACTGCAACAGTGCTGTAAAAAACTACACTTGCCTGGTTGCTTTGTTGTAAATTTTTCAAAACAGCTTGTAGGCTTTTGACGGCACCAATTACATTAATTTTGAAATCTTCATCAAAAGTTTCGAGTTTCAGTCCTCGAAAAGGTCTTAAATTGATGCTTCCAGGGCAATAAACAAAACCGTCTAATTGCTCAGGAAGTAAAGAAGTATTAAGGGAATCCTTGATTGCATCAAAGGGTATGTATGTGATTTTTTGCAAGTCTAAATTGTTGGAAGACCTGTTAGCTACATAAAGATTGTTTTCGTCTTGAAGTTGATTTACTATAGCTTTTCCAATTCCAGAGGAACCTCCAATTATGAGAATGTTTTTTTTCATTTATTTTTCTTTAAAAGCACCAAAAGTTCTATGAGTTTGTTGTGTCTGAAGTCAAAAATTTCTTTTAATTTTCTCTTTACTAAGAGCGGGTGAGCTAAACGGCCCAAAAAACCAAAGGGTAACTTGTAGTCAACTATGTCAGTCATCTCTACTCCTCCTTTTATTTCTTTAATGAAATGTTTGTGATGCCAAAGTGCATATGGTCCAAATCGTTGTTCATCAACAAAGTATTTCTGATCCTCAACATGTGTAATCTCGGTAACCCATCCTGTTCGAATGCCCAGCACAGGGGTCACAGTATATTTAATTATCTGCCCAGCATACATTTTGGATTCATTTCCTTCCAAAATTTTGAACCCCATATAGGGTGGTGTTATGGTTTTTAAATTCCCGGGATCGCTCAAGAAATCCCAGGCATCAGACACCGATATCGGAAGCTTTTGTATGGTCTTGAGTCTGTAGATTTTCATGTATTAATTTTTTTGTTAAAGATACAAAAATGTTTAATTAATAATTAAAAATGTTAAACAAAATAATTTTTGAATCACATTTGACACCATTTTTGGTTAACAATTTAATGTTTGCAAGACTAAAGATTGGTAATCTTTATCTCAATATCTGAGGGTAGGTATCAGACATCATTTTCAATTTTTTGAATCTCTTCGATGAGAAGTTCTTTTGCTCTCATTCGAATTTTTTTAGCAAGTTCAGAGTTGTTGTAATACTTTAAAGCACAGTAAACTGTCTGTCTAGTGGTATTGAACTCATTGACAATTATACTTTTCTGCTCAGCAGTAATTTAAATTTTCTTAGTGTGGATATTTTTTCATTCAATTTGGAGCTAAATGATTAACTTCGTTACAGTTGTAAATAACCACATCAAATATACGGGATAATTATCCGTAAAACAAAAATTATTCGGATAATTTTCAATATTAAAATTTTATGATCGCAGAAAGAATAGCTCAATTTATTAAAAAACAAGGTTTTAGCGTTTCGTTTTTTGAAAAAAGTATTGGTGCAAGTTCAGGTGTAATTAGGCATGCAATTTCGAAGAATACTCATATTCAAAGCAAATGGTTGACTGTAATTTCGGAAAATTATCCTGAAATCAATTCTTCTTGGTTACTTACAGGGAAAGGATCTATGCTTAATCCTACCTATTCGTTTGATCAAAAAATCAACAAGGCCCAAGAAAAGGCTTCATTTTATGAAGTTTCTATTCCATTTGTACCCAAAACTGATATTATTGATTTTGGAGATTCAGAATTTTTAAACAATGATTTGTTTACTAAAAATCATTTTGTAATTCCAGTTTTTAATAACAAGAAAATTGATTTTATGATTGAGATTGAAGGATCAACAATGCTTCCAGAATTTAAGGCTGGTGATGTTGTAGCTTGTTCCATTGTTGATGATAACTTTATTCAGTGGAATCAGCCTCATGTTGTTGCAACAAAAAGTCAAGGTATTCTTTTTAAAAGGATAAATCAATCCACAGATTCAGATTATCTAACCATGGTATCTGAAAATGAGAAATATGCTCCATTTGAGATCCCAAAATCTGAAATTAATTCCATTGCTTTGGTTGTTGGTTTAGTTCGTCTGATCTAATTTGGTTTCAATTTTAAGTAAATTTCAACTCCTTAATATTAATCTAGTACACTAGCCCTTATAGGTTTATATGAACAGAGTCTTTTATTAGTAATCTGATTCATTAACATATTAATTCAATACAAATTCTTACTTTTGAAATTAAACAACTAAACCAGATTCTATGAGAAACACAATTTTATCCTTAATCTTTTTGTTAGGTACTTTTGCTTCGGCACAGGTTCAGACCCCACAGCCCAGCCCCAGTTCCCATTTATCCCAAACTGTTGGTTTAACTGAAGTAAATGTTAAATTTTCACGCCCTGGAAAAAAGGGTAGAACTATTTTTGAGGCTTAGTTCCTTACGGTAAGCTATGGAGAACAGGAGCAAACAAGAATACTACAATTAGTTTTAGTGACCCAGTAACAATTGGTGGCAAAGAAATTGCCGCAGGTGACTATGCAATTTTTACACGTCCCGGAAAAGCGATGTGGGAGGTAATTTTTTACAACGATACATCAAATTGGGGAACACCCTCTGATTGGGATGCTGATAAGGTTTCGGCTTCGGTAGAAGTTTCTCCAACCGAAGGGGGATCAATTGAATCTTTTTCTATTTGGATATCTAACCTTTACAATAACGGTGCGACTTTAAATATTGGTTGGGATACATCAAGGGTAGCCATTCCTTTTGAAGTACCCACTGTTGCAAAAGCATCAGCTTCTATTAAAGAGGTTATGAAAAATAATCCTAAACATCGTGATTACTACAATGCTGCGGTTTATTATCTTCAAGAAGGACAAGATTTAAATCAAGCCAAAAAATGGATCGCAAAAGCAGTTGAAGGTAAAAGCGATGCATATTGGTATTTCCGTCAACAGTCTTTAATTCTTGCTGGTCTCAATGATAAAGAGGGAGCTATTGCTGCTGCTAAAACTTCTTTGGAATTAGCAAAAAAAGCTGGGAACCCCGATTATGTTGCTTTAAACGAAGCTTCTTTAGCTGAGTGGACAAAATAAAATTGTCTTAATTAAACAAAAAATCCCTGCCTCGGCAGGGATTTTTTTATTTAACTATTTCTTTATAATATTTTTACTACTCATATAAAAGAGGAAAGGCATCGTATACAATTACTTTTTTCCAAAGATGTTCGGCTTCTTTGATGAAAATCAAGTGTGTCGAATCAATTTGATATGCTGCTTCAGCTTCAGCATTTTCAAATGTCATCTGATAAAAATATGTATAGCTAGAATCAACTACTTCACGCATTTTGGTTTTTGCCGGCTTACCGAGATATCCATTTATTTTTTGAGGATTAGTTTTTATTAGTTTATTTATGGCTTTTTCAAATAGTAATTGATCATCTTTACTTTCAGGATGATGTAACCAAAATAATACGGTATGTACCAGGGGAGCCTCGAGTTCTTGCGCACATAATGAGTTAATTCCGACTATTAGAAACATGAGACAAGTGATAGTATGTTCAACAATAATTTTAGTTAGTTTATCCATATGATTTAGTAAAAGTTAAAAAAATAATTATCATTTATTTGAAAGTACAATTTGAATGAAGTATCCAAATAACAGCGTAAGTGCAGTTCCAATGACATTGAGCCAGAGGTATCCGAACAAATCCAAATAGAATAATCCAATAATCAAAATTTCAGAGATTATGGCTGCATAGAAAATGGCTTGTCCCTTGATTTTTTCAATAAAAATAGCAGCTACAAAAACTCCCAAAATAGTGCCGTAGAAAATAGAACCTATAATGTTGACTAACTGGATCAGGTTTTCGACCAAGCTCCCAAAACTAGCAAATAGGATAGCAATTAATCCCCAGAAAAGTGTAAAGAATTTGGAGACATTTACATAGTGTTTTTCAGATTGTTTCTCACGATTTCTTTTGTACAAATCAACAACTGTGGTTGCAGCAAGGGCATTGAGCTCTGATGCTGTAGAACTCATTGCCGCAGATAGAATTACAGCAAGCAAAAGTCCGATAAGTCCTTGAGGTAAATATTTTAGAATAAAGGAAATAAATACATAATCCTTATCATTGACCTCAATTGTCGGAGCGGCTTTTTTAATTAGAGTTTTCACTCCTGTACGAACTTCTTTTTCTTGAGCGTCTAGCATGGCTACTGCATCTAAATCTCGGGCGTTAGGTTGAAGCAAAAGGCTGCGTTTTTGATTCTGAATTTGAATCAGTTGATTTTCATAGGTTTTGAATTCCGCAGCATAATCTGAGTTTTGAACTGCCTCTACAGCTTTTGGATTAAAATGAATAGGTGCTGGTTCAAATTGATAAAACACAAAAACCATAACCCCGATCAGTAGGATAAAAAACTGCATGGGTACTTTTAGAAAACCATTCATGATAAGACCTAGCTGACTTTCTTTTTTTGACTTTCCAGATAAATAGCGTTGTACTTGACTTTGATCAGTTCCAAAATAGGAGAGGGCTAAAAACAACCCTCCTGTAATTCCACTCCAAAAGGTATAGCGACTGTTGATATCAAAACTAAAATCAATAACATCGAGTTTTCCTGTAGCCCCTGCTACCTTTAGTGCTTTTATGAATCCAACATCGTTTGGAAAACTGTTAACTATGAAAACAAACGCTGTAATCATCCCAAAAAAAATGATGAACATTTGTTGTTTTTGAGTTACGTTTACAGCTTGTGTTCCTCCGATTAGGGTATAAAAAATCACAACCAATCCAATGAGTAGGATTAATAATTTTAGATTCCAGCCCAAGACAATGCTTAAAATAATTGCAGGTGCGTAAATGGTAATTCCTGCCGCAAGTCCTCGTTGAACTAAAAATAATACTGCGGTAAGTGTTCTTGTTCTTAGGTCGAATCGTTCTTCCAAAAATTCATAAGCAGTAAATACTTTTAAGCGATTGTACACCGGAATAAAAAAGAGGCAAATAATAACCATAGCCAAGGGTAGTCCAAAATAAAATTGCACAAATCCCATACCGTCGTGATAAGCTTGTCCTGGGGTAGATAAAAAGGTAATTGCACTAGCCTGTGTGGCCATAACCGAAAGACCAATGGTCCACCAACGGCTTTGATTTCCTCCTTTGAGGTAATCTACAATAGAATCATTTTTTCTATTTTTCCATACCCCATAAAGTACTATGAAAGTTAGGGTTCCTATCAGTATGATCCAGTCTATTGCTACCATCTGTTAAATGAATTCATGAACAAAACGAATAAAATCCAATAGATGATATTACCAATAACTAAGAAAGCATAGATTCTATTTTTCCTTGAGAACATCCGTAAGAGCTAATAAATTAATTAATATGCGATAGGCTCCAGGTACCCCAGCTGGAAGCTCTCTAAAGAAACTAAGTCCTGAATACACAAAAGTTCCTTTTCCATGAGATGCAACAAGAATACTTCCAAATTTTTCTGACTCTCCTGGGTCATTCATACCCAAAAGAGGTGTAAATTTTTCATCCCACTGATTCGGGAAATATAAACCACGTTCTTGAACCCAACCGTCAAAATCTTTTGCGGTTATTTTGTGTGGGTAATTCATTGCAATATGATTTGGATCTAAAATCCGAACCTTACTAAACTCGTCGGTTACTCGATCTCGTGATAATTGAATGGGGTAGGGGGCTAGTTTTTTTGTTTTTAAACCTCTACTCGTGTTGTATTGAGTTACCAGCGTTCCTCCTGCTTCGACAAAATCAAACAACATTTGATTCTTGTAAGCCAAGGATTCCAGGACATTGTATGCCCTAACCCCTACAATGATTGCATCATAGGTTTTGAGGTCTGCTAGGGTTACTGTTTCAATATCAATCGAACGAATATCTAAACCAATAGTTTGCAAACGTTCTTTTACGGTATCTCCAGCACCTGCAATGTAGCCTACTTTGATTTTTGGAATTTTTAGATTCAGGCGAACAGTTTTTGCTTCACTGGGTTGTGCCATGAATTGTTTTGGAATATGGGTGTAGTCTATAGTTTTAACCGCGAAAACGCTTTCTTTTTGATCTTCCTGAACGGCTAGGGGTTTTAATGATCCATTTTGTGCTGAAGCAGATGGTTTTATTAGGAATTCTAAGAATTTTGAGCTTCCTCTTCCTTTTAGCTCAACAGGTAAAGTAGTTTGCTTGATTTCCCATCCTTTGGGATGGCTTAATTCTATTGAACCCTTATAACTTTCACCATAGCTAGTTACATTCAATCGGACGGTTTGTGCTTCATTATTTGCAAAAAGAAAGACAGGCTGATCAAAAGTAACTCCGAGCTTGGGTAAAACATAAAAAGGGTTGATTATCTCTCCACGAACCGGATCTGTTTTTCGATGCTGTACGGGAGCATTAAAAACTATACTAACTCCAGCAATATTCAATTGATATTCAATTACGATTGGACTGGGGGTTTGTGGCTTTCCGATCCAATCTTTATTTTCGATGGCAAAGGTTCCCAAACTTCCTTTCTTCAAAAGCCAGTAGGGAGTGCTAAGCGAATGACCTAAAGTAACATCTAGAGAATGATTAAAACGTCTGTTGGTGTTTAGTGTTTGATTTAATTTTTTTTAATCCTTCAGGAGTTTTTATGTTTTCAAGTTTTACAACTTGTGAACTTTGTTGTACTGCATTGATATTTATGTTCAAATGTTCTCCACCAATACCATAGGGTCGTTCTGCATTGAATTGCATTTGAAGACCCAAGCAATCCTTAATCAGTTGTTTTGTTTCGGCCAGCTTTCTTTTTTCCATAGTGAGCTTGGAAGCTTTTTTAATTTCTTGATGAATTTTGACTAAAGTCTTTATGCTTTTTTCTGGCTGTTTGAAGTCGAAAGAGAGGAGTGCTTCTTCAACCAAATTCCCTACAGATTCTCCGCCTTTTAGTCTGGACCATGTGGTATTGATTCCCTCAAAAGGGTCATTAGATTTTGGACGTTCACCTCCAATAATTTCAATGTATTCTGTTCTTTTACCTAAACTTGGTGCACTACCAAATCCTTGTGATTTATGAGAACTACGACTGGCGGCCGCAATGGCACTGTTAGAACTACCCGTTAGGGGTCAAAAACACCAATTTCAAGAGCCAGAAGATTGGTTTTATCTGCTTTCTTAAAGTTTTCTCTACTTCCATAAAACCACCAAGAGGTGTTAAAAAACAAGCGTTTGGGTTGCCAAACCTGGTTGTTGGTTAGTTGCTCCGGATAAGATTTTGGGTCATTACTCAATCTAAAAGCCTCTTTGCTTAACAAGGCAGAGGAGGTGTGATGACCGTGGGTTCTTCCAGGGGTTCTGTGGTCAAAACGATTAACGATAATGTCGGGCTGAAAAGCGCGTATACGGCTTATTACCTCTCCCAAAATTTGTTTTTTATCCCATATTTTTAGTGTTTCGTTGGGATGTTTTGAATAACCAAAATCAATTGCAGAGGTAAAGTATTGGTGTCCGTTATCAATACTTCTTGCTTGCATGAGTTCCTCTGTACGAATTACTCCCAAAGCCTCTCTTAGTTCAGTTCCTATTCGATTTTGTCCTCCATCTCCACGGGTCATCGAAAGATAAGCGGTGTGTGCATTTACATGATTGGATAGATATGAAATTAGTGCTGTGTTTTCGTCATCGGGATGTGCAGCGATGTACAAAGCTGATCCTAAAAAGTTTAACTTTTTAAGTTGTTTGTAGATTTCTGTGCTCGATTGTTGTCCAAAATTTAGATTAAATACGAAACAGATAAAAAGAAAGGATGTGGAGATTTTGTTTTTCATACTTAATCGAGTTTAAATGGAAAGCGTAATTTTTCTGAGGCATTGTCATTCTCGTTCCAATACCTTCTTCTTTCTGTGTGGATTCTTTTGGCAGTGGAGGTAGATTCTTTTCCGTTTTTTACAGTTTGTTCAACCCATCCTTCTATTGTATGCGGAAAAGCAGTTAAAAACTTAATGCTCAAATATCGTTTCAGTAGAGGGTATGCTATGGTGTAGATTGTATATTTTTCTTTTACCTCTAATGATGCATTAGCAGGGTATGCCTCAATTTTTTTGTGATTCATTCTGCTACTTTCTAAACTTGGAATCAACTTTAATTTTCCCTGTGGGAGTAAATGGGGTTTAAGGCGTATTAAATTCCAAAGTTCATCCTCTGTCAAATTATTTTCTATAGTAAAATTTTCATCTGCCTCTCCTTCGAAATAGGAGTGAGAAATAATATTGAACCCCGGTTCTTTGTGATTCATTTGTAAATAACTTTGGCCACACCATTCTTGTATAGAAGCACTATTCTTGATTACTGCCTGTGGACTTCTAAGCTGGCTGAAAGAGCTACTCATGATGGAGTAGGGATAGATGCCCGTAAGGAATTTTTTTGTTCTGTTTAATTTTAACACCGGTAGAGTTTCTTTTGATTTTTGATTGGCTTTTACTTGTTCTTTTTTTAAGAAATCTTCGGTAACATAAATCATTACAGCGGTGCCTTCTCGGTTTTCTCCGTAACGAGATTGACTTAATATATATGAACTGATTTCTGCCCTACCATCAAACCAATGAGCTTTGAATTGTTCAGAAATTCTTTGCGCATTAATGTTAGCTAATCCCCAAAAAAAGATGAGTGTGAAGAACGTTGAGCTGTATTTGTTCATTTGTTTAATTTGAAGTGATTTTTTCTAAGGACTGCAATACTTGTGCCATTGGTAATCCTACTATGTTGGTGTAGCTTCCATTGATGTTTTCAATCCCAATGGTTCCGATCCATTCCTGAATACCATAGGCTCCAGCTTTATCCACAGGTTTAAATTCATTCACATAATATTCGATTTCTGAACTTGAAAGTTTCTTAAAAGTAACTGAACTGGTTTCATGAATTATCTTTTGTTGATTTTTTTGAGTAAAAGCAACTGAAGTAATCACTTGATGACTTTTATTTGATAGTTGGGACAACATTTTTTTGGCTTCATCCATGTTTTTGGGTTTTCCAAAATACTTTTCATCACCCCAAACAATAGTGTCAGCAGTAATTACAATTTGGTTTGGTTTGAGATGATCCAAAAATGGTTCAGCTTTTAGTTTTACTAAATAATCTGAGATTTCAGCACCTGTTAGTTTGGAGTCGAAGACTTCATCAACTTCAAAAGTTTTTACAGAGAATGGAATTCCTGCCTCCCTGAAAAATTGTGTTCTACGGGGTGAATTTGAAGCTAAAATGATCTCAAAGGGCTTGAATTTGTCAGTGTACATCTTAATCATTTTTTGCACCTAGGTTGGTCCTCCATTTGCCTTGAACCCGAAGTACTTGTTCTATGATGTCGCGAACACAACCTTCACCACCTTTTTTATGGGAAACATAATCCGAAACATCTTTTACATCACTTACAGCATCTTGTGGACAAGAAGCTACTCCAACTTTGGTCATCACTTCGATATCTGGCGCATCATCTCCCATGTAAACTATTTCCTCAGGTTTTAGGTTATAGCTGTAAATAAAATCTTCGAAAGGTTCTATTTTGTGATGCGCCCCTAAATACACACTATCAACACCCAAAGCTTTGAGTCTGTTTCGAACTCCTTCGTTTGTTCCTCCAGAAATTATTGCAATTCTAAAACCTTGCTCTAGTGCACATTTCATGGCATATCCATCTTTGGTATTCATTTCACGATACATTTCTCCAGTGGTTGTTATTAAAACATTACCATTAGTTAAAACACCATCAACATCAAATATAAAAGCTTTGACGTGGTTTAGATTTTCTTTGTAATTTACTTTATTCATTGTTTTTTTGAATGGATTCTGTAAGGTATAAATATAGGTTTTTAATGTCGGGATTGGATAATTGATCTTGATGTTTTTGTAGGGTGCTATTATCTTTTCTCAACGCAGGTCCCGTTTGCGCATCTTTTGGTGTCATTGATTCAATTTTTGCGGCGGTCTCTTTAATTAGAGGTTGCAGTAAACTGAATGAAATGTTCTGTTCTTTACAAATTGTATCCCCCAATTGATATAAATGATTAGTAAAGTTATTTACAAATACTGCTGCTGTATGTAACCCTAGCCTTTGTTCTGAATTAATTTTGTTTATATTATTTCCAAGAGTTGAAGCTAATTCAAAAAGAGTTTGATAACTACTTTCATTACTTGCTTCTATACAGATTGGGATATTTTTGAAATCGGTATCTCTATTTTTTGAAAAGGTTTGAAGGGGATAAAATACTCCATAATTATTCGATTCATTTAAAATTGACATGGGTACACTTCCGGCTGTGTGTGCAATTATCCCTTTTAAATCTTTCAATTGTTTAGCCATCTCTGGGATTACATCGTCGCTAAGAGCCAATAGATATACGTCTGCTTCTTTTAAATCCTTAATTTGATTTGTTACTGCAACCTCTTTCTTGTATTTGTTGATTGAGTCTAGAGAGCGATTATACCATTGAACTACTTTGGCTTTTTTAGAACTGTTTAGGTTTCGAAATAAATGAGTGCCAACATTTCCAGCACCCAGAATAATAATTTTAATCATATGATAAAAGTAAAACAATATTTGATTAAATTTGAGAACCTAAATCTTATTAATAATGACTTTATACTACAAACTTCGCTCAATTTATTTATCTTATTATTTACTGGCTGTTGCCACTTCAATCATCTTAATATATCAGTATTTGGCTCCATCAATATGATGTACATAAATATGGGGGGAAATGATGGTACTGCAATACTAGAAATGATTTTAGTAATTGCAGCTTCAATGGGTTTTTTATTTACTGTTCTTGCCCAAATTAAACCAAATTTTGTATTCAGATTTTTTGTTTGGGGAATGCTTTTTCAAATTATTTTTATGATTTTAAAAATTTCTTTAAAATTTTAAAAAAAGAAATTAAAAATAGGGCAAATGTTTTATTCTTAGCTGATAGCTTTTACATAAAAGTTCGAACAAATTCCCATTTAGGTCTATTTTCAATAATGTAATTGATGATTGGCACGTCCACTTGGAGCGAATTACAGACTTTTGGGAATCGATTTTATTTTTTAAAAACAACTTTAAAGGAGATTTTATAAAAGCTGACCAAAAGGTTGAAGCGGAAAACAAGGTACTTATTGAAGCTCAATATTTTTGAATTTGGCTAAATCTATGGCATAAAACTTTGGACACCTATTATAAAGGGAATCTAGTCCAACTAACAAAAAACAGAGCATGTAAATTGGGTACGAAAATTATATAGAGCATTTTTGAAGGTATATCCAAGATTTAAATTGCCTTATTTGTACAGATTTATCTCCATTTGAATGACTATTTGAATTGCATCAAGTATCTTTGTGCAAAATTTCAGAATCATTTTTAATGAGGGATAAATTACTTACCTACCTTGCTTCTAATCGTTTGATGAGTGTACTTTTTGTCGCCTTTCCTACAGCCATGGGAATAGGAACTTTTTTAGAGACTTGGTACTCAACAGATGCTGCCAAAATTTGGATTTACAATGCTTGGTGGTTTGAATTAATGATGGGCTTATTTGTATTTAGTTTCATTGCAAATATGTTTAAATACAAGCTTTTGAGAAAAGAGAAATGGGCAGTTTTGTGTATTCATCTTTCTTTTATCGCTATACTCATAGGTGCATTCATCACTCGCTACATTGGTTATGAAGGTGTTATGCCTATTCGTGAAGGCGAATCGACCAATGTTTTTTTGTCTGAAAAAACTTATCTTGAAATTTTGGTAGATGGTAAGTTTGAAGGTCGCGACTTAAGGAAGCCACTAACAAGAGAGGTTCTTTTATCGGAACATGTTGCTCATGACTTTGTGATTCAAGATGATTTTAAGGGTCAAGATTTTTCGATTCACTTTGTAGATTATTTAGAAAATGCAACTGAAGGACTTGTTTTAGATCCAGATGGAGAACGGTATTTAAAAATAGTAGAGGCAAGCGACGGAAACCGACACGATCATTACCTCAGAGAAGGAGAAGTTGTTAATATCCATAACCTACTTTTTACCCTTAATAATCCGATTGATGGGGCTACCAATATTCAGGTTATTGATGGAGAATATTTTGTAAGTAGTCCTTTTGAGGGAACTTTTATGCGAATGGCTGATCAGTTTGAGGGACAATTGGTTAAAGACAGTGTTCAACCGCTTCAGCTCAGATCTTTATATGCTTTACCTAATTTTCAATTTGTAATCCCAGAACCGGTTCTCAGAGGAAAGTTTGATGTGGTCAAAGCAGAAGAAAATCAAGCGGTTCAACAAGATGCTTTGCGTTTGGAAATCAAAACCCAAGATCGGACCGAGTTAATTACTGTTTTTGGAGGAAAAGGTTTGACCAATGATCCCAAAAAAATTGCAGTCGGTAATCTTGAGTTTTATGTAAAATATGGATCGAAATCTCTTGAGTTACCCTTTTAGATAAAATTGAAAGATTTTATTGCTGAACGTTATCCTGGGACAGAAAAAAGTTATTCTTCCTTTAAAAGCAAAATTGTAGTTGAAAATGAATACCCTTATGATTATGAGATCTATATGAATCATGTTTTGGATCAAGATGGCTATCGTTTTTTTCAATCCTCTTTTTCTCCTGACGAAAAAGGAACCGTACTTTCAGTAAATCATGATTTTTGGGGGACTTGGGTAACCTACATTGGATATTTTCTGCTGTATATTAGTTTAATGGGAATTTTCTTTATTGGAAAAACTCGTTTTAAAAATCTATCCAAAAGTTTAGACAAAATTAAAGCCCAAAAGACAAAGCTTACTTTATTGCTGTTGTTTTCACTTTCTGTGGGGTGGTCTCAAGATCATCAGCACAGTAAAAGTCAAATTAATTTTGATTCCTTGGTTGTTGCCGATTCTTTTTCAAAGGAACATGCCCTTAAATTCGGTTCTTTGGTGATACAAGATTTAGGAGGCCGAATGAAACCAGCCAATACCTTTTCTTCAGAATTACTGAGAAAAGTAAGCAAGTCGGATACCTTTAACGGGATGGATTCAAATCAGGTTTTATTATCCATTTTGAATGGACCAGCAGTTTGGTACAATATACCGATTATTTACTTGAGAAGAGGTAATGATTCTATTCGAGCGATTACTGGCATTGATCCTAAAGCTAAATACGCTCCTTTAATTTCATTTTTTGATGAAACTGGAGTTTACAAGCTTTCCTCTCAACTTGAGAGTGCTTATCGAGCAGCAGTACCCAATCAATTTCAAAAAGATTTTATTGAGGTTGATAAACGGGTAAACTTACTTTATGCTGCTCTTGAAGGAAAAGTTTTACGAATTTTCCCTATTCCAGAAGACGAAAACAATAAATGGGTTTCATTTCCAGAATTGGAAGAAGCTAATTTCAAAGGAACTGATTCTTTATATGTTCGAAATGTACTGCCACTCTATTTTCAATCTCTGCGAGCTGGAAAAGCATCAAACGATTACAGACAAGCTGAAGAATTGTTAGAAAGTCTGGTAGGATTTCAGAAAAGATACGGAGCCAAGGTAAGACCTTCTGAAGATAAAATTGAAGCTGAAATAATGTACAACAAATACGATATCTTTAAAAAGCTATTCAGCTGGTATCTTTATGCTGGAACTTTGTTTTTCATAGTTCTTATGATTCAGATTTTCAGAAGTTCTAAGTGGATTGAAAGAAGCATTGTTTTCTTTAAATATTTCATTGGATTTTTATTTTTATTGCATACTGCAGGTCTTGCTTTACGTTGGTATGTATCTGGTCATGCACCATGGAGTGATGCATATGAATCTATGATTTATGTAGCTTGGGCAACAATGTTTTTTGGTTTTGCTTTTGGAAGAAAATCGAACTTGACCTTAGCTGCTACAACTTTTGTAGTCTCGATGATTTTGATGATTTCTCACTGGAACTGGATGGACCCTTCTATAGCAAATTTACAGCCGGTTTTAGATAGTTATTGGTTGATGATCCACGTAGCGGTAATTGTTGGTAGTTACGGACCCTTAGCTTTAAGTATGATCATAGGGGTAGTAGCTTTATTCTTGATTTTACTAACTACAAAGAAAAATAAAAATCGAATTGCTTTAAATATCAAAGAGCTCACCATTGTTAATGAACTTTCTCTTACGGTTGGACTTATTATGCTTACCATAGGGAATTTCCTAGGTGGAATGTGGGCTAACGAGAGTTGGGGTCGATATTGGGGTTGGGACCCCAAAGAAACATGGGCACTTATCAGTATTATGATTTATGCTTTTGTAATTCATATGCGTTTGATACCAGCCCTGAGAGGTCGTTGGTTATTTAACCTTGCGAGTATAGTTGCTTTTGGAAGTATAATGATGACTTATTTTGGGGTTAATTTTTACCTATCTGGATTGCATTCCTATGCAACTGGAGATAAGATCATCACACCCGATTTTGTTTATTATGCAATCTTCTTTGTAACCCTTTTGGGTGGAGCTTCTTACTGGAAATACAAAAAAATGTACTGAAAAACTGATGATGAAAGAAGGTTTTGGTAAACATTTTTTAGAGCTTACATTTGCTACCTTTTTTATCAGTACCTCTGGAGTTTTAGGAAAACATATTGCTTTAGATCCTCCTGTAATCATTTGGTGTAGAGCTTTTCTTGCATTGTTTGTTCTTTATTTTTATTGTCGATACAAAAAGATTAGTTTAAAAATTCAATCAAATAAGGATATCCCGACTTTATTGCTGAGTGGAATTTTTATGGCAGGACATTGGATCACTTATTTTTATGCCCTAAAATTATCTAATGTTGCTCTTGGAATACTTTCTTTGTATACCTTTCCAGTGATCACCGCTTTGCTAGAACCTCTTTTTGTTCAATCGAGATTGAGTTTGGTTCAAGTTTTTCTTGGTCTTTTGATTTTGGTAGGGGTATACGTCCTGCTTCCCGAATTTGATATTGAAAATAATCAGGTTTTGGGGGTTTTTGTAGGTGTTTTTTCTGCATTGCTTTATGCGCTTAGAATTCTACTTTTGAAGCAACATGTAAAAAAGTACAGTGGAACAGTTATTATTTTTCATCAAATGATTATTGTAAGTGTTCTGCTTATTCCATTCTTGTTTTTTATGGATGTTACTGCAATACCCTCTCAGATTCCCTACCTTTTAGTACTTGCTGTTTTTACAACAGCAGTGGGTCACACCCTTTTTGTGAAAAGCTTAAACTTTTTTGAAGTCAGTACCGCCAGCATAATAAGTAGCTTTCAACCCATTTTTGGCATAATTTTGGCTTATGTTTTTTTAAATGAAATACCTTCGGTCAATGTTTATGCAGGAGGTTTTATTATTTTGTTTACAGTAGTTGTTGAAAGTTTGCGCTCCAAACAATCCTAATCAGAAAAATGAAAATAAAAAATACGGCTTTGGGTTTGGTTTTATTATTCGTTTTTTCTTGTTCTAAAAAACCCTCTGAAATTGATGTTGCACCACTTGGATTAAATAAAGCTAAAGATCTTTGGCTTTCAAAAGGGATTGATTCTTACAGTTATACTCAAACTAGCTTTTGTTTCTGTATTCCCAAACAATTAGCCCCCCATAAACTTACAATTCAAAATGATAAAATAGTTAGTGTTAATGGAGAAGTATTTGACGCTTCAATTCATCAGGGTTTCCTTACTGTTAATGACAGTTTTGAATACATTATAAATAAACTGGATAATGATCCCGAAGAATTCAGTTTAGAATTTGATTCAACCTACGGGTTCCCTACAGATGTATTTTTTGATATGAGTTTCATGATAGCAGATGAAGAAATAAGACTTTCTTTCACAGATTTTACCCCAAGTTCAGCAAACAATTAGGTTTACTTAAACGCTGCTACAAAATCATCTTCATCAAGACCCGATCGGACCAAATCAAGTGCTTTAGATACAATTGCATCAGCTTCTTGAGTTTTGAAACCTAACCCAATAACCAAACGTCCTAATAATTTTTCTCACCTTCATCAGCAATATGATCTGCATAAATCATGCGAGTAAGATCATATAAACGTTCTAATCTGCTCAATTCTGTTGCAGGTGGATTGATGGCGTATTGATTCGCATTATCTAAAATCGTCTGATATTCATTTTCTTCAATTTCAAGGTTTATTGCCGTTCGATTTAAGAATGCTTTTTCTTCATCGGTAATAACCCCATCGGATAAAGCTACACGTACAATAGCAGCAAAGTGGTCACGATTTCTATTTTTAAAACCGGAAGAATATATTTCAGATAATGACATAGTTTAAATTTTTCATAAAGATAAAAAATAGAAGATATTTTGTCTCATTTGCATCGGTTCTTTTTAAGTTTTTTCATTAAAAAAACCATCTTAAATTAATCTGCTTTACTTAGATCAAAACAAAAATGAAAGTGAGCTTTTAATATTTTATCAGAAACACTTTTTTTAGATTTTGACCATTTGTGAATGTCTTTTTTGAGCATCATCAAGGACGACTTTATTTCAGGATGTAATTCCTCATCATTTTCTAAACTTTTTATTTGATTTATGAAATTCAACTGAAGTGCCCGCTCAAAAGAATCAGGTTTGGTTCGTGTCGTAAAAATTTGATCAAAAAGTTTTTGTAAAATGCTGTTTACCTCAAGTCCATTTCCAACCAGAGTTTGACTGGCTGACAATATTCGATTGAGAAGCTTTTTAGATAAAAGTCTATTGAGTGCAGAACGTTGCATATTTTGAATTGTATTTAACCCTCCTTCAGCTTTGATGTTGGAGATTAATAACTTATCGATAAGCCATTTTGGAGTATTCCAAAGTTCTTTATTTAAAAAGTTTAGGGCTCTTATTTGATCTGCTTTAGAAGTATTGCTATAGGTATACACTTCGTTTTGGTTTGAATTGTGGAGTGTAGTATTTATACCACCAATAATTTTGTGAACATGATAAATATACCTTCTATAAACCCCAATCATTTCACCATAAAGTTCCTCTAAATCATCGTAATTTGAAGACTCATTTAAGGTCCATTCAGCTAAGTTTTTAGCAACAATCTTTAGGTTTTTAATTCCATAGTCACTTGCTTTAACAGGATCATCTCCGATATTTTCGGTTTGTGAATCTGGATCATTTCCTCTGCCTCCAAACATGTAAATTGGGTTCAAAGATTTTGTATCCACATATGCTTTTAAAATTTTTGTTTCTTCTTCTACTTCTTTATTGTCAAAATATCGATATCCCCATTCGATTGCATAGTCATCATAAGGTCCCAGTTGTCGAACAAAACGAATGTTTTGATCACCCGGTTGGGCAACATAATTGTATCGTGCATAATCCATTATTGTGGTTGCAATACCCATTTTTTGAGTAAATGTTCCCGAGCGCAATGAATCAACGGGATAGGCTGAGCTTGCTTTCATATTGTGTGGCAAACCTAGTGCATGACCTATTTCGTGCGATATTACTCTTCTCATCATTTCTCCAATTTCTATTTCAGGAGTATTCAGTGTTCTGGCTTTTGGATTTGCGGCACCCGTTTCCAATAAATATCTATTTCGGTAAGAGCGAAGATGATTGTGGTACCAGATAATATCACTTTCAATAATTTCTCCAGTTCTAGGATCTGAAACACTTGGTCCTACTGCATTTCGCGTAGTTGATGCGACATATCGAACTGTAGAATATCGAATATCTTCAGGACTAAAGTCTGGATCTTCCTCTTTGTTAGGTGGGTCTTTGGCTAGAATTGCATTTTTAAAACCCGCTTTTTCAAATGCAGTATTCCAATCCTCAATCCCTTGTTTAAAGTAGGGGCGCCATTTAAGTGGAGTAGCAGGATCCAAATAATAAACAATAGGTTTTATGGGTTCCACCAACTCCCCACGTTTGTATGCCTCTGGATCTTTTGGTTCTAAACGCCAGCGACGAATCAATTCGATTTCATCTGCCTTAAGTGCGTTTGAGCTGTAGTCAATTTTTTTTATGGAAAACCAACCAACCCTTTTGTCGCTATATCGAATCTTCATTGGATCATCGGATAGTGCTATGAAGGAATGATTGATTTGAAAAGTAAACGTTTTACTGGGATTAGCTCGAGTTACTTTTGATGCGCTGAAAGTCAATGTATGAAGTATTTCTGTGTTTTGAGGAAAACTTTTTGCACTATCAATCAGGCTTCTCTTTTTATCAACTCCACCTATTTTATATTTTTCTTTCTGTGTTTTTCGGATGATATTAAAACCCGGTGAGTCTTTCAAATAATGTTCACTTACATCAATTAGAAAACGATTTTTCTCATTGTTTTTTATCTCAAAAGCTGCGATGATTGGCTGAAAATTATTTTCTGCAACACTCAAACTGATGGGATCTTTTTCCAAGGCAACATTGCTAAAAGAAACCTGTTTCCAAAGTATTTTGTTTCCTTTTTTACTAAAGCGAATTACTTGTTGAGCTGTTTTCGAACCCGCATTGGAGTAGGGTGAGTAGTTGGCTGGAATTTGTGCAATTCGTGTTACTACGAGTAGGTCTTTATTTAAAATTAAGCTGTCGATTTCAAAGAATAACTTATTCTCTTCATTCAAATAAGTAGTTATCAACCCTTTGTTTTGGGTCATCTTATTGGTTAAAGAGTCAATACTCTTCTTTTTGTTGTTTTTTGAATCTTTTTTTTGGGCAATAACTCCTGAAGTAAAAGCTAAGAGGATTAGCAATAAACGAAATTTCATAGGTATGTTTTTAGTAAAACTACAAAAAAGAGATTTGTATGAATTAGAAATAAATTTTGTTTTATTCTTGCATTGATGACAACTCAAACCAACGTTCTGTTTTTTTATCCAATTCTTGATTAAGAGTACCGAGTTTAATTGAGTATTCCTCAATTTCTTTTGGGTTTAATAATTCGGTTGTAAAAAGATTTTGGATTTCTTTTTTTGGGTTTCAATTTTTTGTATTTCTCGTTCTAATTTTTTGAACTCTTTTTGCTGCTCAAAGCTTAAGTTTTTTTTAGTCGATTTTTCTTTCCACTCTTTTTTGATTTTTTTTTCTTCATTTGAAGAGGATTTCTCTTGCACTTGTGAATCTTCATATGCACGATAGTCTGAGTAGTTTCCTGGAAAATCTTCAATTAACCCATTTCCTTTAAATACAAATAAATGATCTACAATCTTATCCATGAAATAGCGATCATGTGAGACAACTATCAGGCATCCCGGGAAGTCCAATAAAAAATTCTCGAGAACATTAAGGGTAATGATATCGAGGTCATTGGTGGGCTCATCAAGGATTAGAAAGTTTGGATTTTGAATTAGAACTGTACATAAATAAAGACGTTTGCGTTCCCCTCCACTTAATTTTTCAACAAAATCATATTGTTTTTTTCGATCAAACAAAAAGCGTTCTAAAAGTTGTTGAGCGGATATTTTTTTTCCTTTTTTAAGTGGAATAAAATCTCCGAATTTTCGAATAACATCAATTACCTTTTGATCTTTTTTTATGCTGATACCTCTTTGGGTATAGTAGCCAAATTTTAGAGTTTCACCCCAAACAATTTTTCCAGTGTCGGGGGTATCATTTGAGGTTAGTAAATTTAAAAATGTTGATTTTCCAGTACCATTTTTTCCAATAATACCTATTCGATCTCTTCGTTGAAATACATAATTAAAATGATCTAAAATCACTTTTTCACCAAATGATTTTCCAACTTTGTGCATTTCAATCATCTTACTTCCCAAACGCTCCATATTGATTTCCAGTTGAACTTGATGTTCATTTCTTCTTTTCTGAGCTTTTTCTTTGATGGCTTTAAAATCATCAATTCTAGACTTGGATTTTGTGGTTCTAGCTTTGGGTTGTTTTCGCATCCACTCCAGTTCTTTTTTGAAATGTAATTTTGTTTTGTGTGCCTCAACACTTTCTTGAGCTAAACGTGCGTCCCTTTTTTCAAGGTAATATGAATAGTTTCCTTTGTAGGTATATAGTTTTCCTTCGTCTAACTCTATGATTTCGTTACATACACGTTCTAAAAAATACCGATCGTGAGTAACCATCAATAAGGTTGTTTTTTCTTTTGCAAAATATTCTTCTAGCCATTCAATCATTTCAAGATCTAAATGGTTTGTGGGTTCGTCCAAAATAATTAATTCAGGTTGTTTGAGTAGCGCAATGCAAAGGGCTATTCTCTTTTTTTGACCACCCGACAAACTCCCAACTGTAGCAGTTAAGTCATTCAATTTTAATTTGAATAGAATCTGTTTGTACTGTGTTTCAAAATCCCAAGCTTGGTTTTGATCCATTTCTTCAAATGCTTTTTGATAGCCCACTTGATTTTCAGGGTATAACAATGCACGTTCGTAATTTGCAATAATTTTGAGGGTGGGGTTGTCTGCTTTTAAAATACTTTCTTCTACAGTAAGTTTTGGATCTAAATTAGGTTCTTGTGCCAAATAGGCTATTTGAGTGCCTTTTCTAAAAATGACATTTCCTTGGTCAGGAGTATCTTCTTTTGAAATTATTTTTAAAATTGATGTTTTGCCGCTTCCGTTTTTAGCAATTAGAGCAATTTTTTGACCTTTATTTATTCCGAAAGAAAGCGGTTCGAAAATTACCTTTTCCCCATATGATTTTGAAATCCCCTCGACAGAAAGTAAATTCATGAAATAAATATTTGAATCTACAAAAGTAAACAATCAGAACTAGCTTTAATTTTTTTTGTGATACTTATGTTTTATGATTTTTTTTCAACGAAAAGTTTAAAAAAAAAATCATGAAATAATATTTATTTGAAAACATATATTAATTTTGTTAAAGTTTTTATCTATTTAATACAACTTTATTGTAGTTTTAAAAAAAAATCAAAATCTACCCAAATGAAACACAGATCCGGTTGCCCAATTTCAAATTTAGTTGATCTCGTAGGAGATAAATGGTCTCTTTTGATTATAAGAGACTTTTTCTTGAACGAAATACATTCAAACAATTTATTGACTCTCCAGAAAAAATAGCCACAAATATCTTGACAGACAGACTAAAATCATTAACGTCCAAAGGGTTAATTGATTTCACCTATGCGCCAAATAATAAAAAAACAAAATACTATTATTTGACAGATATGGGTATCGATCTTTATCCTGTAATCTATGAAATGGCTATGTGGAGTCGCAGAAATTTAGACGTTGAGTTCAATGATATTGCATCAGATTGGTTCAAAGAGAACGATGGCTTAGATTACGATGAAGTAATCAAAAAAGACATTAAAGGATATAAAGAAGTTCGACAAAACTTATTCGATCTTGCTAAAATTAATCCCAATTAACTTCTGAGAGTCATAGCCTTTGGGCTATGACTTTACATCTTTTTTGAGCCATTCTAAACAGTGTTCAAAATCATCAAACAATCGATCTTTTGGAATTAAATCAGGAATAATATCAATTCTTTCCATCATATATTTGGGTTGATTTGCAGCTCCCACCAACAGTGTTTTTTTCCCTTGTTGGCTCAGTTCAAGTATTACAGATTCAAGCGCATACAATCCTGACTGATCTATGTAGGGAACTTCATCCAATCGGATTATCAAGGTAGAAACTGATTTCGGTATCTGTTTTGCTGTTTCTGTAAATTTAGATGTTGATCCAAAAAATAAAGGGCCATTGATATGTTTGATGAATATTTCACTTTCTAGTGCTTTCGGGACATCTTTTTCATCTTCCCAGGCTTCCTCAAGTTTTAATGGAATTATATTTAAACTTTCGCTTGTTAAATCCCCAATTTTTTTCATGAACATCAAAGATGCAATAACTAATCCTATTCCTACAGCATAAACTAAGTTCCAAAACGTTGATAGAGCAAGTACAACGATTAAAATAATTACTTCTTGTCTCGGCATTGATGGCATTGCTTTCAAACCTTTGTAATCCATTACTCCAATACCTACGGTAATCAAGATTCCAGCTAAAACTGCTGCTGGAATTTTTGATGCAATTGGCCCTAGGGCAAGTAAGATAACGAGGAGGAGTAATCCCGCAATCATCCCTGATAATCTGGTTTTACCTCCAGCATTAATGTTTACTACTGTTCTGATTGTTGCACCAGCTCCAGGTAAACCTCCAAATATTGCCCCAATACTATTTCCAATACCCTGTCCTATTAATTCTTTGTTGGGTTGGTGTACTGTTTTGGTCATGTTGTCTGAAACTACTGATGTTAATAACGAGTCAATAGCGCCTAAAAAGGCAAGGGTAAGGGCTGTGAAAATATATTTTGTAAACGTATCCAAACCTAAAGTACCAAACAAAGAAAGTTGTGGAATTGGAAGCCCAGAGGGAATAGCTGAGATTGGTCGATAGTCTATTCCAAACCCAATGGCTACTCCAGAAACTACAAACAGGGCAACAAGGGTACTAGGTACCTTGGTGGTAATTCGTTTAAATCCAAAAATAATCAGGATAGTGAAAAATGCTAGAGCTACCTCCAAAAAGTTAATTCCAGCAAATATTTCAGGAAGTGTTTTTATTGTTCCCATTACACCAGAGGCATTTTTGCTTGCAAGGGTTTTTGCCTCAGTTAATATTTCTTCATCAGTTATTTTATCCGCACGCTCAATAGTTGTTTTAAAATCTTCTAAAACCAAAATTCCCTCGTTCATTTCATCTTTTAGAATATTTTCTAAAATGATTTCTTCAGCTTGAGGCTTAAATTGTTCAACATATTTGGCATCCTCTTTTGGATAGTAACCAAAGGTAGGGGGTATCTGTGTAACCAAAATTATGACCCCAATTGCTGTCATAAAACCTGAAACTACTGGATAAGGGATGTAACGTATGTATTTCCCTAGACCAATCATTCCAATTCCAACTTGTAAAATTCCCGACAACAGAAAAACGGCTAGAATTGTTGGTAAAGATTTTTCAACATTTCCATCAAAGTTTGAAATGATCTCTGCAATAAATACCATACTTACGGCAGTCATTGGAGCAGTTGGTCCAGATATTTGTGTAGGTGTACCTCCAAAAGGGCTGCAAAAAAACTTAAAAATATTGCTCCGTAAAGTCCAGCACTTGGACCCAAACCAGAACTAACTCCAAAAGCAAGGGCTAAGGGTAAAGCCACAATACCTGCTGTTAGACCTCCAAAAAGGTCCCCTCTTAAATGTTTAAAATCAAATGTGAAAAATTCTTTCATAATAAAATGTTCAGTATTCTTATTTTAAATATAGTTTTAATTAATATATTCCAATTCTTTTTTATTGTAACCGTTGATGGATTCAACAAGATTTCAGCATAACCTAATGTTTTGGGGAGTTCGTAGGCATAAAAATATTTTAAGGTTTCTATTTTTCCAACATAAAATTCAGTTGAATATTTTGAATCATTACTGTTCAATCCCTCTTGGGCTTTTGTACCCATATCAAGCCATGTCCATCCAACAATGATGAGACTAAAAAATTCCATAAAGATACTTGCATCTGCTAAA
The DNA here is from genome assembly GCA_038142965.1 of Candidatus Arcticimaribacter sp. Lineage (GTDB taxonomy): Bacteria > Bacteroidota > Bacteroidia > Flavobacteriales > Flavobacteriaceae > Arcticimaribacter. The sequence continues at coordinate 71,108 of JAYQLC010000007.1, forward strand.
TATCTTTCATAGTCTCCTTTCATGGCATGCGGCATTAACTCTTGGAGTACTTTTTGAGTAAGCTGTATTTTTTCTTCCAAAATACTGGCATATGGGATCAATTCCTCATATTTTTTAGCCTCTTTAATTGCGATTGTAATTTCGGTCAGCAACATTTGAAGACCGGATCCATTTCTCATCGTAATTTTTCTACCTAAAAGATCCTGAGACTGAATCCCTGTAGTACCCTCATAAATAGAGTTGATTCGAATATCTCTGTAGTATTGTTGGAGGATAAAATCGGAACAAAAACCATACCCACCAAGTACTTGTAATCCGTTGTTTACTGCATAACTACCCGCTTCGGATGGGTAAGTTTTTACTACAGGAATTATCATTTCGAGTAGGGTGTTGTATTTGTTTTTTTCTTGATCTGATGTTGCAGTAAGCTCGAGATCATAATATTTTGCAGCTAAGTGAACCAGACTCATCGATCCTTCTACCACTGCTTTTTGGAGCAACAACATTCTACGAACATCAGGGTGTTCGATGATTAAATTTTGGTTGTTCTCCATATTTTTCTTTCCATCACTGGATAGTTTTCTTCCTTGTGGGCGCTCATTTGCGTATTGTAAAGAAGCGTAATAGGCTGCTGATGCAAATGCCGAACCGCCACGACCAACAGCAATTCTAGCCGCATTCATCATTAAAAACATATAGTTTAATCCCTGGTTTTCCTCTCCTACCAACCAGCCCTGACAATCATCTGCATCACCGAATCCAAGGTGCGTAGTACAATATCCTCGTTGTCCTAATTTTTGGAAGTCCGCTACAGTAGTAACATCATTTGGTGCAAGGGAACCGTCTGCTGAGGGTCTATTTTTTGGCACAACAAACAAAGAAATTCCCTTTGTTCCTTTGGGTGCTCCTTCAATTCGCGCAAGTACAAGGTGTATGATGTTATCCGTAAATTGGTTGTCACCTCCTGAAATAAAAATCTTTTGACCACTTATCTTAAAATAATCTTTGTCTGTTCTTTTTGCTTTGGTTACAATATCAGACAGTGAACTCCCTGCTTGAGGTTCTGTCAAACACATAGTACCTCCCCATTGACCTGTTAACATATTGGGCACATAGGTTTCTTTAAGTCTTTCGTTTGCAAAATGAATGATGAGTTCTGCTGCTCCCTGTGTTAGTCCAGCATAACCCGGCAAATGATTGTTGGCAGCATCTAAGATGTAGCTTGCAGCGGTGTGGGCAACTAGTGGGATTTGCATTCCACCGTCTTCATAATCAAATGATGCGGATATTATTCCCAATTCCCCACCTTTGTGCATCATTGTTTTTACTTGCTCATGGACGTATACTTTTCCTTCTTTGTGATAAGCTGGTTGCTCGTCCATTTCCTTGAAATAAGGATAAAGTTCTTTATCAGCAAAATCTTTGGTTGATTCCAAAAATAAATCTAAAGATTCTTTGTCGTGATCATCAAAGCGTTCTCGTTTTAATAGATCTTCAAGATTATGAACATCATAAAGTACAAACTTCAGAGTATCCATATCAATGTATTTATTCATCATCTTTTAGGTTTATTGTTATCAAATGAAATTTTAGGCCTTGTTTTGTTTTTTGATCAAATTCAATGCGGAACCTTCTCTAAACCATTCAATTTGTTGATCATTATAGGTGTGATTTGCTTGGATCGTATCTTTTGATCCATCGGCATGAACTAGTTCAATAGTCAATTGCTTGCCTTCTGCGAAATCTTTTAAGTCTACAAAGTTGAAGGTATCGTCCTCTTGAATTAAATCATAATCTGCTTCATTAGCAAAAGTGATTCCCAACATTCCTTGTTTTTTTAGGTTGGTCTCGTGTATTCGGGCAAAAGATTTTACTAATACTACTTTTACCCCTAAAAAACGAGGCTCCATAGCTGCATGTTCACGAGAGGAACCTTCACCATAGTTGTGGTCTCCTACAACGACAGTTTCAATGCCAGCAGCTTTGTATTCGCGCTGTGTATCAGGTACTCCACCGTAATCTCCTGTCAATTGATTTTTCACAAAGTTGGTTTTTTGATTATAGGCATTCACCGCACCAATCAAACAGTTGTTCGAGATGTTATCGAGATGACCACGAAAACGTAACCAAGGACCAGCCATTGAAATATGATCCGTGGTGCATTTTCCTTGTGCTTTGATAAGAAGTTTAGCTCCCATTAAATTTGACCTATCCCAAGGTTGGAAAGGTGTTAATAATTGTAGTCGTTCCGAATCATCAGCTACAATAACATTTACGTTTGATCCGTCTTCTTCAGGAGCTAGATAACCGTTGTCCTCAACATCAAATCCTTTTGGTGGTAATTCTTTTCCAGATGGTGGATCTAGTTTTACTTCTTCACCATCTTCGTTGATTAAGGTATCGTTTACGGGATCAAAGTCTAGTCTTCCTGAAATAGCGATTGCTGCAACCATCTCGGGTGATGCTACAAATGCATGTGTGTTTGGATTTCCATCTGCACGCTTAGAAAAATTTCTGTTAAATGAATGAATAATCGAGTTTTTTTCTTCTTTGTCTGCACCTTCACGTGCCCATTGACCAATACATGGTCCGCAAGCATTAGTAAAAATCTTAGCGTTTAACTCTTCAAAAGGCACAAGTAAACCATCGCGTTCGGCGGTGTATCTTACCTGTTCAGAACCAGGGTTAATTCCAAATTCTGCTTTAGTAACCAAATTTTTATCTACGGCTTGCTTAGCAATAGAAGCAGCTCGGGAAAGGTCTTCGTAAGAAGAGTTGGTACATGAACCAATCAATCCCCACTCTACTTGCAATGGCCAGTCGTTCTTTTTAGCTACAGTACTCATGTCTGTAACCGCAGTAGCTAAATCTGGTGTAAAAGGTCCGTTGATATGAGGACGTAATGTATCTAAATCAATTTCAATGACTTGATCGAAATATTGCTCTGGATTGGCATATACCTCTGGATCTGCTGTAAGATGTTCTCGTACTTCATTGGCAGCATCTGCAACATCGTCACGATCTGTCGAACGTAAATAACGTTCCATCGATTCGTCATAACCAAAAGTAGAAGTTGTTGCTCCTACTTCTGCTCCCATATTACAAATGGTTCCTTTTCCAGTACAAGACATGGATTCGGCACCCTCACCAAAATATTCTATGATGGCTCCAGTTCCTCCTTTTACGGTGAGGATTCCAGCTACTTTTAAGATAACATCTTTGGGTGCTGTCCAGCCATTTAATTTACCTGTTAACTTCACACCAATGAGTTTTGGAAATTTCAATTCCCAAGGCATATCAGCCATTACATCTACTGCATCAGCTCCACCAACACCAATGGCAAGCATTCCCAATCCTCCAGCGTTTACGGTGTGAGAATCTGTTCCGATCATCATTCCCCCTGGGAAAGCATAATTTTCTAAAACCACTTGGTGAATGATCCCTGCACCAGGCTTCCAAAAACCAATACCGTATTTATTGGAGACAGATTCCAAAAAATTGAAAACCTCTGCTGAAGTATTGTTTGCAGATTTTAAATCAGCTGTTGCTCCAGATTTAGCTTGTATTAAATGGTCACAGTGAACAGTAGTGGGGACTGCTACTTTATTTTTTCCTGCCTGCATAAATTGTAATAATGCCATTTGAGCTGTTGCATCCTGACATGCAATTCTGTCAGGTGCAAAATCTACATAGTCGTTTCCTCTTTCATAAGGACGATCAGCTGAGACATCCCATAAGTGAGAATACAAAATTTTTTCTGAGGCAGTTAATGATTTTCCTGTAAGCTGACGTGCATTTGATACGCTTTTGTCTAGTTTAGCGTAAACCTGCTTTATCATTTCGATGTCAAATGCCATGTTTTTTTTTTAAAATTGATCGTAAAACTACAAAATTAAGGCCATAGATTTAATTATTGAATAATAGATTTTATCAATAATAGATTATAATTTACATATTGTGTCTTTTGTTAGATATTTCGTATTAATTTTCTTGTAAGGTTCTTAATACTTAAGGGCTGATTTTCAGAAAAACCATCTTGTTTTTCAATTATCAAATTGCTTATTGCCACTAAAAATTTTAATGATTTAACAAAAATAAAACTTAAAATAGTAATTCTTCTCTCTGAAGATAATTGATGAAGTTTTCAAAATTAAAAGAATAAGGATTGATAATTGGAACAGAATTACTTTTAGTATATTTACTGGTAAGGGTGTGATTTTGTAACACAATTAATGAGCTTTTGTTAATGAAACAGGGAGTAAATAAATTATGAAAGAAATTAAACAGGACAGCAGAGGTAATTACAAGTATTTTCATACCATTACAACTCGTTGGATGGACAATGATATATATGGACATGTTAATAACGTAACTTATTTTTCCTATTTTGACACCACTATAAATCAGTACCTAATTGATTGTGCTGGCCTAAATATTCAAAAAGGTCCAGTCGTAGGTTATGTTGTAAATTCAAAATGCGAATACTTTTCTGGGATTGCATATCCAGATCAAATTGAAGTTGGTCTTCGGGTCAACGAGATAGGAAACAGCTCTGTTATCTATGGTTTATCAGTTTTTAAAAAAGGAGAAACTAAAGCGTGTGCTATCGGTTCATTTGTTCATGTATTTGTGAATAGATTGAAAAATAAATCGGTTTCTATTCCAACAAAAATTAGAGAATCTTTAGAATTATTAGCTCTGTAAAACTTCCCATGGATTTACTTGTTTTCAAATTAAATAAAATAATTTATTAAACATATGCCCTTACTAATTGTCATTCTCGGAATATTATTGTTGTTCGTTTTGATTGCAAAATTCAAGCTCAATGCATTCATAGCATTTGTCATAAGCTGTATTTTTGTAGGTGCTTTTCAGGGTATGGAATTAGAGGCTATTATCAAATCAATACAAACTGGGATGGGAAATACACTTGGTTTTTTGGTTATGATTTTGGGGTTTGGTGCAATGCTTGGAAAACTTGTTGCAGATAGCGGCGCCGCCCAAAGAATTACATCAAGATTGGTTGCTGTTTTTGGGTCAAAAAATATTCAGTGGGCTGTGGTAGTTGCGGGTTTTATTGTTGGTATTCCCATGTTTTATTCAGTTGGTTTTGTGATCTTAATCCCCTTAGTTTTTACTGTAGCTGCTTCAACGGGATTGCCTTTGATTTATGTAGGCTTGCCCATGCTCGCATCATTGTCTGTTACCCATGGTTTTTTACCTCCTCATCCAGCACCTACAGCTATTGCAGATATGTTCAGTGCTGATATTGGTAAAACCTTATTGTACGGAATTATCATTGCCATTCCAGCAATCATTGTCGCAGGTCCATTATTTGCTAGAACAATTAAAAACATTAATGCGACTCCTTTAAAAGAATTTTACAATCCTGTTATTCTTAAAGATGATGAAATGCCCAGTATGGCTATCAGTGTTTTTAGTGCATTACTGCCTGTTGGATTGATTATTATTTCAACACTATTAACCTTTTTCATAGCTAAAGACTCTATTCTTAGCGATGTTGTTGTTTTTCTGGGTAATCCTGTAGTAGCAATGCTAATTTCTGTTATGGTAGCAATTTATACCCTTGGTATTTCACGAGGAAAAAAAATGACATCTTTGATGAATTCTTTATCAAGTTCTGTTTCCAGTATAACCATGGTATTACTTATTATTGCTGGAGCAGGAGCTTTAAAACAAATTTTAATAGACAGTGGGGTTAGTGGTTATATTGGAGCGTTATTAAAAGGTTCTCAAATATCTCCATTATTTTTAGCTTGGTTAATTGCTACGATTATTCGGGTATGTGTTGGTTCGGCAACTGTTGCGGGTTTAACAGCCGCAGGAATAGTTCTTCCTCTTGTTTCGGAGAACCAAGTTAGTCCCGAGCTGATGGTGTTAGCAATAGGTTCTGGAAGTTTGATGTTTTCTCACGTAAATGATGGTGGCTTTTGGATGTTCAAAGAGTACTTCAATCTTTCTGTTAAAGAAACCCTTTCCACTTGGACTGTTATGGAAACTACCATTGGAATTATGGGATTAATAGGCGTTTTAACACTTAACATATTTATTTAAAAAAAAGAAAAAAATGAATAATTTACCTTCAGAAAAAGTAAAGGAATTAAACTTGGTCTTTCCACCAGCTCCAAAACCCGCTGGGGTTTACAGACCCGTTTTAGTTGTAGATAAATTTTTATATGTCTCTGGACAGGGACCTGTGCAAAATGATGGATCATTGATGCAAGGACGCCTAGGAGACAATCTAGATCAAGAACAAGGAAAATTAGCAGCCCGACAAGTGGGTTTGACAATGCTTTCTAGCATACAAACGCACTTTGGAAGTTTAGATAAGATCAAAAGAGTGGTTAAGGTATTGGGTATGGTTAATAGTTCACAAGATTTTGAAAAACATCCCTACGTAATGAATGGATTCAGTGAATTAATGGCCGATGTATTTGGGAAAGAACAAGGCATTGGCGCAAGAAGTGCCGTAGGTATGACTTTACCCGATGGCATTCCAGTAGAGGTAGAAGCAATGTTTGAATTGTATTAAATGTTTATGGGGAACAATTGGTATGAGGTAAATAATATTGAAGAGGTAATAACCCCAGCTCTATTGGTATACCCAAACAGAATTGAGGAGAACATCAAGTTGATGATTAAAATTTCAGGAGGAACAGAGTGCTTGAGACCTCATATAAAAACCCATAAAATTGCTGAAATAATAAATCTTCAATTAAAATACGGTATCACAAAATTTAAATGTGCAACCCTTGCCGAAGCTGAGTTATTAGCACAATGCGGTGTTCAAGATATTCTTCTGGCCATGCAACCTGTAGGAGCTAATATTGAAAGGTTTTTTGAATTGGTAATCAAGTACCCAGACTCCTCAATATCAACAATTGTAGATAACGAAAAAATAAGAGATAAAATCAACACCATAGCCTCCAAAAAAATTTGCACATTCCGCTGTGGTTAGACATCAATAATGGGATGAACAGAACTGGCTTAATACCAAATAACGAAGCTGTTTTGTTCTACCAAAAAATAGAAAAATCAACAAATCTAGTTGCCAGAGGGCTTCATGTTTACGATGGACATATTCATGAACCGGATTTTAATTTACGAAAGGAAATCTGCGATAAAGACTTTGAATTTGTTCTAAAACTAAAAAATCAGATCGAACTTTTAGGGATAAAAATCAAAACCATTGTTGCTGGTGGGACACCAACTTTCCCAATTCACGTAAAAAGAAATAATGTTGAGGTAAGCCCGGGAACATCCTTGTTATGGGATCAGGGATATGCTGATGCATACAAAGATTTAAAATTTTATACGGCAGCTGTTTTGGTAGGTAATATTGTCAGTAAACCAGATGCAAATTTAATCTGCCTCAATCTTGGACACAAATCTGTTGCAGCAGAAATGAAATTTCCAAGATTAAAAATCCTCAATTTTGAGAATTATAAATCGATAAGTCACAGTGAAGAGCATCTTGTTGTCGAATGTTTTGAATCTGAAAAATTCCCAATCGGTAAAATTTGTTATGCTATTCCCACACACATTTGCCCAACCGTTATTAAGTACAATAAAGTTTTAACTGTTAAAGACGGAGAAATAATGGGTCACTGGAAAATTGCAGCAAGAGATCATGTAAGTAATACACCACATAAAATTAAATAGAAAACATGTTTGTACTCGATGCACACCTTGATCTTGCTATGAATGCTATGGAATGGAATAGAGATTTAACTTGGACGGTTGAAGAAATAAGAAAAAGTGAAATCGGAATGACGGATAAGCCCGATAGAGAGAAAAACACTGTTTCTCTTGACGCTATGCGTAAAGGTAATGTAGGAATTTGTGTAGCCACTCAGATTGCACGCTACGTGAAAAGAGGAAGTAAATTACCTGGATGGAATTCACCACAACAGGCTTGGGCACAAACACAGGCTCAGCTGGCATGGTACAAAACCATGGAAGATATTGGAGAAATGGTTCAGATTACAAATGCCAAACAATTAAAGGAGCATTTAGTGCTTTGGGAAAATGATGATGCTTCTAAAAAACCAATAGGATACATCCTAAGTCTAGAAGGGGCTGACTCCATAATTAATATGGATTATCTTGAAAAATCCCACAGCCAAGGATTGAGAGCAATAGGTCCAGCACATTATGGACCTGGAACCTATGCACATGGTACAGACTCTGTAGGAGGAATAGGAGCCAAGGGAAGAGAATTACTTAAAAAAATTGAAGAGTTAAATTTAATACTTGATGCTACTCATTTGTGTGATGTCAGCTTTTGGGAAACTATGAAAATTTATGACGGTCCAGTATGGGCAAGTCATAACAACTGCAGAAAATTTGTAAACCATAATCGGCAGTATTCCGATGAACAAATTAAAGAATTGATTGCAAGAGATGCCGTTATTGGAATTGCATTAGATGCTTGGATGATGGTACCCAATTGGATTAGAGGAAAATCTACTCCAGAGGGTATGGGAGTAACTTTAGAACAAATGATTGATAACATTGATCACATATGTCAATTATCTGGAAATTCATCTCATGTTGGTATAGGAACAGATCTAGATGGGGCATTTGGAAAAGAACAATCACCTGTTGATTTAGACACCATAGCCGATATTCAAAAATCCCATCAATGCTTTCCAAAAGGGGTTTTCCAAAAAGATATTGAGAACATAATGAGTCAAAATTTCATAAAATTTCTTCAGAGGGTATGGAAATAAAACACAAACTTATGTAAGTTTGTTCTATTAAAAATTTCAAGTCAGTTGAGTTTGTTCTGGTGTGCATTGTTTTATATTTAACTTTCTTTTAATTATGACTTGTAAATGAAAAAAACTATTCTTCTTTTATTTCTTATAGTTTCGTATTATCCCAATTTTGCTCAAAATACTTTTCAAATAGCCTATGAAACAACAAATTTTTCAAGTAAAAAAAATATACGCATTCCCCTTGAAGATAACCAAGGGAATAAAGTTGAATTGCCCATTTCAATCATAAGAGGAGCTAAATCAGGTCCAGTATTTACCATTCTTGCAGGAGTACACGGTTACGAATACCCACCAATTATTAGTACTCAGGCTATTTTGCAAGAAATCAATCCTGAAGAACTCATAGGAACACTTGTAATTATTCCGATTGCAAACAAAGGGTCGTTTTTTGACGAACACCCTACATCAATCCAATGGATGACAAGAATCTCAATAAAATGTTTCCCGGAAACCCAGCAGGAAGCATTACCGAACAAATTGCTCATTTTATTACAGATAATATTATCAGTATTACAGATGTTTTTCTAGATATTCACGGGGGAGACTCACCAGAAGATTTAATTCCCTTTGTATGTTATTACAAAAATGAAAAAAACCAGAACAAACAGCCTTAGCAAAAAAGCTATCGGAAGAAAGTGGTTTTGATCTTGTTGTTTCTTATTCTTACACACTTAATAATAGTGATCCTGCAAAATACGCTTTTAAACAAGCGGTTCAGGATGGTAAGACTGCTTTGAGTATTGAATCTGGTAAGCTCGGTTTTGTTCAAGAAGAAAATGTAAGTCTTATTAAAAAAGGGGTGTACAACATGTTGGCAAGTTTAAATATGTATGGAAAAAGTTCAGGATCCTCTCAAGATGTAAAATTCTTTAATAAACAGTCATATGTGTCGGCAAGTTTAAGTGGCATTTTTTACAGTGATTACAAGGCTGGAGATGTTGTACAAAAAGGGGCAATAGTTGGATACACTACAGACGAGTTTGGAAAAGTCATTGAGAAACACCATGCTACAATTGATGGGATGATTCTTTACATGCTTGCAACCCCACCGATAAATAAAGGAGATACCGTTATGTGTATAAGCACATTTGAAGAAAATAAAAAGGATTAGATAAAGAATTTTTAAAAACTTAGTTTATTTAAATTTTAAAAACTAAATTTGTTGCTTTGTCAAAATTTAGACACATATCATCTTTAATTTTTTTAACTCTGTTTCTCTCAGTAAAAACACTGGGGTTACATGTATTAAGTCATGATGAAAGCCATAACGACATCAATCAGTGTGAGTTATGTCATGTTCCTTCATCAGTTAATTTTGAGCCTTTTCTTTATCCTAAAATTAACCCTACTTTTATTCAAACCTTCAATTTTGACAAAAGCAACACCGAAATAAAGATAGGTCAACTAATTTATTTACAAGATAATTTAGTAAATCTTTTTCTCTCACGACCTCCACCAAATTTTCTTTAAATCATTCTTTTATCTTTAATTTTAAAAACTTTGGTTTTGAAATCCAATTTTATCTTTTTCGGTAATTGGCTTGAAATCATTTTTTCTGATTTTATTAACTTTGAAATGATTTAAACTTCATTCAGAATCATTGCTATACTTTACATTTCAATTGTTAAGTACCTGTAAATTGCAAAACACATTTAAAATTTAATTACATATGCTTAAAGCAATAAATGTAACCAAATCCTACAACGGAAAGGTTGCTTTAAAAGATGTTTCCTTTGAAGTTAAAAAAGGAGAAACATTCTGTCTTTTGGGTCAAAATGGTGCTGGTAAGACAACTACCATAAATATTTTTTAGGATTTATCAACAAAGATGGAGGCCAAGCTTTTATTGGTGATAAGGAAGTTGGTAAAGATAATACTAACGTACTTACTGCTTACATTCCCGAAACTGTTCAATTGTATGGTAATCTTAGTGGTGTTGAAAATCTTGATTTTTTCAGTCGTTTAGCTGGGTTCATATACTCTACCAAAGAATTAGAAGCATTTTTATTAAAAACCGGTTTACAATCTGATGCTCAACACCAAAGATTGTCTTCTTACTCAAAGGGAATGCGACAAAAAGTTGGTATTGCTGTAGCATTAGCTAAAAACGCAGAGGTCATATTTATGGATGAACCTACCTCTGGTCTGGATCCAAAAGCAACTGCAGAATTTACCAAAATATGTAAAGAACTCACCGCTACGGGCAAGATTATTTTTATGGCCACGCACGATATTTTTAATGCAGTTGAAGTGGGAACCACTATCGGTATTATGAAAGAGGGAGTCTTGGTTCAAAAACTCAAAACCAGTGAAATTGATGCTGGAAAATTAAATCAATTATATCTAGAAACAATATAAAACTAAAATAAATGAAAAAATATTTTTTAATCGCAATATGTTTAATGATGTTCGGCTTATCATACGGACAAACCTTAACGGGTAATATAGTAGATCAAGAGTCTAATCCTGTTCTCGGGGCAACAATTTCATATTCAAACTCTCAGGGTGACCAAGGGGGAGTTGTTTCTGGAGAAAATGGGGAATTCATATTGGAACTTCCTCAAACGGGAGAATATGATATTACAATAGCTTACATTGGATATGACTCCAATAAGTTCAAACAAAATTTCAGTCAAAATCAATCATATAATCTTGGGAGGATTGAATTAGAAGAAGGAGTTCAGTTACTTCAATCTGTAGAGGTGGTAGGAAGAGCAAGACAAGATTACAACAGTGAGTATTCTTTTTCAGCCACAAAAATTGCTATAAAAAACAAAGAACTTCCTCAAGCGATTACAACAGTAACCAAAGAACTTTTAGCCGATAGACAAGCTTTTCAATTGGCAGAAGCAATAAAAACTGTAAGTAATATTTCGGCTACTGGGCTCTACAATCACTACAATATTAGAGGTATTACTCAAGCAGATGATGGACAAGTGTTGAATGGTATGCGTACACGTCAGTACTATTTTTTACAGCCTATTACATCCCATTTAGAGAGAGTAGAAGTAATAAAAGGCCCATCTTCTGTTACTTTTTCTAGTTCAGATCCTGGAGGTACAGTTAATATGGTAACCAAAAAACCATTGTTTGAAAAACGAAGTGAGGTTTCAATTGCAACAGGTAGTTTTGGAACATTAAGAACTACTGCAGATTTTACAGGGCCATTGAATGAATCCAAAACATTATTGTATCGTTTTAATGCTGCTTTTCAAGAAGCAGATTCTTTTAGAGACGTAGTTAATAATAATGCCTTTTTAGTTGCACCCTCTTTAAGTTACATTCCAAATGATAATACTTCTCTTAATGTAGAGATGATTTATAACAATGCAGAAGGTAACTTAGATAGAGGGCAACCTATTTTTGGAGCTATTAATGGTGAATATGATTTGAATAGTACTCCAATTTCTATGAATGTTGGTGCTTCGAACGATCACTACAAAACCAAAGAGCTTGTTTTTATGGCCAACTTTAATAAAAAGTTTACCGAAAATTTTGGTTTTAATGCACAGTTTATGAAACAAACTTGGGATGAGGATTTGGCTGAACACCGAGTTGACGGTACCGCAGTTGATATTGATGGAAATGTAATTCCTACACTTGCCAGAATGCGATATGATAGCAGACAACAGTTCTGGGAGACTGATAATGTTAGCGTTTATTTTAACTATGATTTTAAGACAGAAAAAATCACCAATAAAATATTAGTGGGATACGATGCTTCTCGTTGGGAAAGAAAAATTGGTGCTGGATTCCTCCGTGCTAGAAGATACTTAACCACTAGTGGAGGTCAATCCAATTTTAAACCTACCAATAGAGATAATTTTCAACAAATAGTTGTTGACGGAGTAACGATGCCAAAGCCAGCTGTTCCTCATTTTAATTTAGAAAAACCTTTTAATGGTGCTCGGAATACAAATGCATATAACCTTTCTGAATTAACTATCCCAGCAAATCTCAACACAAGTGATGGGATATACATTCAAAATCAATTTAAAATCGGGAAATTTTCTGCTTTGATAAACTTAAGGTACGAGTGGTTTAAAGATATTTTCGATTATAAGGCTAATGAGCAAGAATATAAAACAAGTGCTTTTGTTCCAAGAATTGGTTTAACTTATGAAATAAGCGATAACATCAGTACGTATGCTACTTATTTAGGAGGTTTTCAACCCCACACCAATACAGTATCATTATCTCCAAGCGCTGAAGGCTTCTTTTGGTCTGCCTCACCAAGTAGATTTGACCCTCTTGAGAGCAGTCTGAAAGAAATAGGTTTTAAAGCTGAGTTTATGAATGGTAAGGTATTTGCCAACTTAGCATTTTTTGACATCACTCAAAAAAACATTTTACTTGGAGACACTTATAATCTAGACAACTTAACCACAAGAGGTGAGCAACGCAGTAGAGGATTTGAACTGGATTTATCGGGTTATGTTACACCAAACTTTCAGCTTATTGCTTCTTATGGATTTAATGATGCCGAAATCGTAGAAGACGCTATAGATGTGTTTATAGGTGAGCGTATTGGTGGGGCTCCAAAACATAATGCAAACTTTTGGGGTCGTTATGATTTCATAAATAACTCCTAAGGTATTGGGTTTGGATTCGGTGCTCAGTATATGGATGAAAGATATACCTGGTATAATCCTACTTACGCTACTGATAGAGTATTACTACCTAGTTTCACAACATTTGATGCTGCTTTGTATTACAAGCCAGATAATTCTGGTATTCAATTGACTTTAAAAGCAAATAATTTGTTTAATAATACACATTGGTTAGGAGGTCTCAATCCGTCTAGGTTAGGACCCGGAGCACCAAGTAACATTTTATTAAACGTCACATATAAATTCTAAGCTGTGCGTAAAAAAGTAATTGTTTTATTTGCCCGTCAATTTTTGAAAGACATTTTCAGGTCTAAAGTAATGTATGTTGCTTTAGGCCTGATGGTTCTTTTGATCGTATTTTCTGGTCTTACCGGATATAACAATTACCACGATCAGAATTTTATTCGATACAAAGTACAAGATGAAGTCCAGGAGAGCTGGGAGAATAACCCAGATAAACACCCCCATCGAATGGCACATTATGGTTCATTTGCCTTACGAATGAAACACGTATTAAGCATTTTTGATATGGGTATGGAAAATTTTGTGGGTAATGCTGTATTTCTTGAAGCACACAAACAAAATACAGTTAATTTTTCTGAAGCAAGTATGTCTAATGGAATTTTACGTTTTGGTGAAGTGAGTTTAGCCATGCTTTTAAAGGTAATTGTACCCCTGTTAATTTTTTATTTAGGTTTTGCAAGTGTAGCGAGAGAGCGCGAAAATGGCACACTAAAACTTTTAATAGGACAAGGAATTAAAAGAGAAGAAATTGTTTTTGGAAAATGGCTTGGACTTTGGAGTTTGTCTCTATTATTCTTGAATGCTGTTTTTATACTGGTTCTGTTTTTTGTGGTAAAAGAAAACCATAATTTTTCTTTCGCAGACAGTCTTAACCGTTTCTTTATATTATTTACAGCTTATCTATTGTTTTACAGTATTCTGAGTGCAATCACAGTTTTGGTTTCTGCATTCAGTAATACCGCAAAAGCTGCTCTGATAAAACTATTGGGTATTTGGTTACTATTCGTAATAATAATACCCAAATCATTACAAGCAGTGGGGCATTATTTATATCCAACTCCTTCAAAGATTGAAATAGAAACCGCAGTAGAACACGATTTGAAGAAATTAGGTGACAGTCACAATCCAGAGGATCCGCACTTTAAAGCATTAAAAGACTCGGTTTTATTAGCTAATGGTGTAAAAAATGTAAACGATTTGCCTTTTAACTACAGTGGTTTTGTAATGTCGCAGGGTGAGAAATTGAGTACAAAAGTTTACTTAGGTCATCAAAACCTTTTGTATGAAGTTTATGACAAACAAAACAATCTTGAACGTTACTCAGCATTAATAAATCCATATTCTGCTATTAAGAATTTATCAATGGCTTTAACTGAAACAGATTTTAAATCTTTCCTACATTTCAAAGACAAGGCTGAATCCTATCGTTATCATCTAGCACAAGAAATGAATCGATTGCAAATGGAATTAATTCCGAACAAAGGAAAAGAGGGTCCAAACCAGATTTCAAATAAGTATTGGAAAGAATTCCCGCCATTTGAGTATTCATTTTTGAACATTACACAATTAATTAAAAATGAATTAACTTCAATATCAGCTCTATTCATATGGAGTATACTGGCAGTTTTTGGTTTGGTCAGGTATTCAGTCAATTTAAAAGCAATTTAAATGTATAAGTTACTATTCAGTTCGTTTTTTAGAAGTAAGATATTTTTGGTAAGCTTATTATTACTCTTGTTAGTTGGTGTTATCAGTCTTTTAATAGGAAAACAGTATTTACTAAAACAAGAAAAAACTATTGCCTCCGCAGTTACTTTTCAACAACAAAGTATACAAAATAATGTGAAGTATCACAACGACGATTTAGGCTTGGTTCTGTATTATTTACGTTTTACCCTTATAAAAAAACCAGTAAATTTAAGTGCTGTTTCAATTGGTCAGAGTGACGTTAACCCATTGCTACAAGCTGTAACTATCCGAAATTTAGAGGGACAAAAGCACGACACAGATTTTGAAAACCCATCCTTGTTAATGTCTGGAAATTTAGATTTAGGTTTTGTAATTATTTATCTATTTCCTCTGGTTTTGATTGCAATGACTTTTAACCTTTATTCTGAGGAAAAAGAACAAGGGACATGGCGAATTTTATCAGCTCAAACAAATAATAAATTGGGTTTTCTAATTAAAAAAATGAGTATAAGAATCCTTTTTATTTTTGCTGTCTTGATTGTACTCTTAATTGCAGCAGTTCTTATCCTAAAAATACCTCTTGACACCTACTTTTGGGCATTGTTAATGCAAAGTTTTTTATACTTACTATTTTGGTGTGCTTTGTGCTTATTCGTTGTTAGTTTTCAAGGAAACTCCAATTTCAATGCCTTAACTTTAATCTCAGTTTGGATATTATTAACCATTTTGTTGCCAGCTATGGTAAATAATTACGTTTTAAATAAATATCCGGTTCCAGAAGCATTAGAGGCTATGATTGAACAACGTGATGGATATCACGAAAAATGGGATTTAGCCAAAGAAGTCACTATGGAACCTTTTTTAAAGACTATCCTCATTTCAAAAAATATATTGTACCGGAAGATAAATTCAGCTGGATATGGTACTATGGTATGCAATACATGGGAGATTTAGAATCAAAAGAATCCAGTATGCAAATGAATGAAAAGATTAGATTGCGTAATAAAATTAGTGAAACGGTTGCATTATTTGTACCTACCATGCATGCCCAACTCGTTTTCAATAAGATGCCAAGCACAAATATGGTAAGCCACCTCGACTTCATACAAACTCTAACTAAATTTCATGAAAAACTAAGGGGTGGCTTTTATTCTGATGTTTTTGATAAAAAACCAGCAGACAGTATTGAGTGGGATCAATATGATGTAAAGTTTTATGAACCTAGTAGAGATTTTAATTGGCTCAAAACTTTATTACCAAACTTGCTAATCACAATTCTGATTGGAACAACTGCAATAATAAAGTTGAAACAATTTTGAGGAAAAAATAACAATTGATTTAGTTTATTTCATAAAAAAAGCCCATGACATTTATGGGCTTTTTAGTTTTCAGCGGAGAAAGAGGGATTCGAACCCCGGAGGTGTGACCCTCGCTAGTTTTCAAGACTAGTGCATTCGACCACTCTGCCATTTCTCCAATGCGGTTGCAAATATACATTCCTTTTCTAACTAATAAAATATTTTAAAACGATAAATTCATATTTTTTGATTTTAAAATAGATATCTTCATTTAAAAGATAATTTATGAGTGATTTAGTTCAATTTGGATTCTTGATAGTTGTTGGAATATTAGCAGGTGCAATTAATACCTTGGCTGGTGGAGGATCTTTATTGACCCTTCCGATTTTGATCTTCATGGGTCTTCCTCCCAATGTGGCAAATGCTACAAACCGAATTGGGATTGTTTTTCAAGCTTTTGTGGGAACTGCAGGATATCGTTCCAAGGGAGTTTCTAATTTCCCCTTCAATCTGTATTTGGGAGTTGCTGCCCTTGCGGGTTCGCTAATAGGTGCTCAAATCGCTGTTGATATTAGTGGAGCAATTTTCAATAAAGTATTGGCTGTTATAATGCTAATTGTTGTTGCAATTATTGTTTTTAAACCCAAAACAAAGTCTCTGAACTTACCTGAGCGTTTAACAGGTAGATATCTTTTTTATTCTATTGTTGGATTTTTCTAATTGGAATTTACGGTGGATTTATCAATGCAGGTATCGGTTTTGTAATCATTCTTTTTTTGAATAATGTTAACCGTTTGATGTTGATCAAAACAAATGCTACAAAGGTTTCTGTCGTCTTTATTTACACTGCTGGTGCATTGGCTGTATTTGCTTACAACGGAACAGTTGATTGGATGGTAGGCTTGGTATTGGGACTGGGAACTTCTCTAGGAGCGTGGTGGTCTAGCCGTTGGTCTGTTGAAAGAGGAGAGGGGGTCATCAAAATTGCGATGATTATCATGGTTAGTTTGATGTCTGTAAAACTTTGGTTTTTTTTAAATCAATATTTTACATACTCTACAATTTCAAGGCCATAACCTGTGATCCCTACGCGAGGGCCTTGATTCGAATTGCTGATGACTTTAAGTTTATTGATTCTCAGGTCATGAAGAATTTGGGCTCCTATCCCAAAATCTTTGTAATCCATTTTCATGGGCGGAACTTTATGTAGCTCACCTTTTAATTGCAAGGAAGTCAGTTCATTTATCCGAGCCAATAAGTTTTCGGACTGTTGAGCTTGATTTATAAATATTACCGCTCCTTTGCCTTCGGCATTGATTAAGTGAAAAATGTCATCTAAGTACGATTGTAAGTAGTTCTTTCCTTTCTCGTTTGATCCGGCCAACATGCTTAAAATATCATTGTTTATTTGAGAGGAATTGATTCGTGTCAAAACAGAATCCTTCTCATCCCAACTACCTTTGGTTAGGGCTACATGAACTTGACTGTTGGTGGTTTGTTGATATGCTCTTAAACGAAATTCCCCAAAGCGAGTTTGAATTTCTGTATCTGCACGTTTCAAGATAAGGCTATCGTGTTGCATTCGGTAAGACACTAAATCTTCGATGGAAACTAGTTTGAGGTCAAATTTTTCTGCAACCTTAAGCAACTGTGGTAGTCGAGCCATCGTTCCGTCTTCATTCATGATTTCAACAATTACTCCAGCTGGTTTCATACCAGCAAGTCGTGCAAAAGTCTATTGCAGCTTCTGTGTGTCCTGTTCTTCTCAGTACTCCACCTTCTTTAGCTATTAATGGAAAAATATGCCCAGGCCTCGAAAGTTGATGAGCTTGAGTAGAATCATCTACCAATGCTTTAACTGTTTTTGATCGGTCACTTGCAGAGATTCCAGTGGTAACCCCATTTCCTTTTAAATCAATCGAAACAGTAAAAGCGGTTTCCATAGGATCCGTATTGTTATCAACCATTCGATGCAAATTCAATTCTTCACAACGTTTTTCTGTCAGTGGGGCGCAAATCAAACCTCTGCCATGAGTTGCCATAAAGTTTATCATTTCTGGAGTGATTTTTTCAGCAGCGGCTAAAAAGTCTCCTTCATTTTCTCGGTTATCATCATCAACAACAATGATAACTTCCCCATTTTTTATGGCTTCAATAGCATCTGATATCTTGTCCAATTTATCTTTTGGCATGAGTTGCTTTGTTTTTAAAATTTTTAAATTGTTTAATTACTTTTTGAATTGGAATTATGATTCGGTCTAAGTTAGCAATTCCTCTATCTCGTGAAGCTCTTTTTGTCAAATAAAGCGCGAATAGTCCAATAATCAAAACAGAAGTCCAACTTCCGATAAAAGGACTAATACTACTGTCCTCTGCTGCATTTTTCCCAAACAACCCGATGTAGTGATAGGACAGAAAGATTAAAATAGCCAAAACGACTGGTAGGCCTAGTCCACCTTTCCGAATAATTGCACCCAAGGAAGCTCCAACCAAGAATAAAAAAAACACTCCAAAACCTAAAGTGTATTTATCGTGAAATGAACTTTTGTGAAGGTTAATTAGTTTTTGTTGAATAAAAAAATTCTTTTTCTTTCCTCAATATTTCTAAGAATACCCCTTGTATTCATGAGGGCCGTGTGAATCACTTGTTTGTGTCTGTAATGGCGTTCGTGTGTGATGAAACTCAGAGGATTTCTTAATTCTTTAAAAATTGAATCTTGAAGCACAGCTCCTTCTTCAATATTCTTGAGTACGTCAGATCCATTCATCTTTTTGAAATTTTCTGCAAATAGCTTTCGATTTCTATTGTATTTCACCTCTAAAGAATCTATGCTTTCATTCAATTGATCTACTTTTTGCATTCGAAATGTAGTCTTATAATTTTCTTCAGAAAGATCAACATTGTTGAATTCAGATAAATCAATATTCATGATGTACTTTTCAAATTTTACTTTGCTGTGCGGAATCCTTCTTTTGTCTTCAGATTTTTCTGGAATAACTTCTTCGTATCGATTTCCATCAAAAAGCCACAATTGAAGTTGATCTCTGATTTCCACACTTTTTAACTCTCCAGTAGCTGCTTTAATAACGATATTATTTTTTTGACTGGGTATCTTTTCGTGAATGATTATGTCCTTCAATAAACGATCTTCATCTCCATATTTTTCATCAACCTTTATATTCATTTGCCCTAAGTCATTGAACACCCCTTCAGTTATGGCAAGAGCAGGCTTTAATTTAGCAAGATTTCTTCGAAGATTAAAAGACTTAACCTCTGCATAAGGCATGATGTAATTTGTGAAATAAAAGCTTCCAATCCCCAAAAAAAGTGAAAAACAACCAAACTAAGCATCGCTCTTTGCAACGAAATCCCTGTTGATTTCATTGCTGCAAATTCATAATTCTCAGCAAAGGTTCCATAAGTCATTATTGAAGCCAATAATACAGAAAGGGGAAGAACTAAAGGGACAAGTTTTGGTGAATAGTAAAGCAAAAATTTCAGAATGATACTAATATCGATTCCTTTCCCTGCAAATTCATCAATAAATAACCAAATTGTTTGAATGATAAAAATCAGCATCAAAATGATAAAAACACTCAAAAGTCGTTGAATGTAAGAAAACAAGATGTAGCGATCCAGAATTTTCATCAATTAGTTATTAATGTAGTAGTTTGGGTAGTCATCTTCGTTGAATTCAAAGAACCCCGGTGGGAGTGAAATGTTTTCCTCTTGATTTTTAATGGTAAGTGTTGTAGTTGTTTTATTGTTTCCAATTTCAATTAATCTGTAAATGGTGTTTTGATCAGCGTCAATTCCCAATAAAAGATATTTAATATCAGTATTCTCCTCTGATGGGATTAGTTTTACAAATTGAATATTTCGCCCCATTACCCGTTGAGAAATGTCCCATTGATAGTCATAACCTTCTTTGTAAAAGTTTAAAAGCTGGGAGGGGTTTACATTAATTTCGTCACTCTCTTCTGGAGAACTCACAGTTATTTCCTCATTTTCTGGAACGATGGTGTAGATTTTATCTCCATCAAAAATCTGAATAATTTCTAGAAAATCTAATTTATACCGATCACCTGCTAGGGTAACTTTACCCTCTGTTTCCTGACGAATTTGTTCCTCTTTATTTTCAAGAACATACATAAACTCGAAACGCATGTTTTTTTGCTTTTCAATTTTATTTGATACTTGTTCAAGTAAATATTTGGCTTGCTCAGGACCTTGAGCAAAAAGAAGAGAAGATGATCCAAGTAAAATTATTAAAAAGCGCATGAGTAGTTGTTTTACATTATTCATTGTTCAATAATTGTTCCAAAGAATTTAAATCCGGAATCAAAACCTGTCTAGCTTTACTGCCTTCAAACGGTCCAACAATACCAGCAGCTTCCATCTGATCGATTATCCTACCGGCTCTGTTGTAGCCCAGTTTCAATTTTCGTTGAAGTAATGATGCCGACCCTTGTTGAGCGTTGACAATAACCTCTGCTGCATCCCTAAATAAGGCATCACGATCATTGATGTCGATGTCTAGTGAGGAAGATTCCTCTCCTACAAATTCTGGAAGTAAGTGCGCTTGTGCATAAGCTTTTTGTCCGCCTATAAAATCTACTACTTTTTCAACTTCAGGAGTATCTACAAATGCACATTGAATTCTGGTGAGATCATTCCCTTGAGTATAAAGCATATCTCCGCGTCCAATAAGTTGGTCAGCTCCTCCGTTGTCCAAAATTGTTCGTGAATCAATTTTGGAAGTTACACGAAATGCGATTCGAGCAGGAAAATTAGCTTTTATGATACCAGTAATTACATTTACTGAAGGGCGTTGGGTAGCAATAATCAAATGAATACCAATGGCACGAGCCAACTGTGCTAATCGTGCTATTGGGGTTTCTACCTCTTTTCCTGCTGTCATTATCAAATCAGCAAATTCATCGACCACCAAAATAATGTAAGGTAAAAAATAATGTCCATCATCTGGGTTCAATTTCCGAGCTTTAAATTTGGTGTTGTATTCTTTCAGATTTCGACACATACCGTTTTTAAGCAGTTCATAGCGATTGTCCATTTCTATGCACAACGAATTCAGGGTATGAATTACTTTGGTATTGTCTGTTATTATGGCATCTTCAGAATCGGGTAGTTTTGCCAAATAGTGACGTTCAATTTTATTGTAAATATTAAGTTCAACTTTCTTCGGGTCAACCAAAACAAACTTTACTTCAGCAGGATGTTTTTTGTATAGAAGTGATGTCAATACAGCATTCAGTCCAACGGATTTTCCTTGTCCAGTAGCTCCAGCCATAAGTAGATGGGGCATTTTTGCTAAATCTACCACAAAAGTTTCGTTGCTAATGGTTTTCCCTAAAGCAATGGGAAGCTCCATTTGAGCATTTTGAAATTTTTGAGAGGCAATTACTGAGCGCATTGAAACAATACTTGGTTTTTGATTTGGAACTTCAATTCCAATTGTTCCTTTACCTGGAATGGGAGCAATAATACGTATTCCTAACGCTGATAGCGAAAGGGCAATATCATCTTCTAAGTTTTTAATTTTTGAAATGCGAATACCTGCTGCCGGAACAATTTCATAAAGAGTAACTGTGGGACCAATATTTGCTTTAATTTGAGCGATCTCAATTTTGTAATTTCTTAAAGTTTCAACAATTTTACTTTTGTTAGCCTCTAATTCCTCTTGGTTGATTGTTATGCTACCATCTCCATAGTCTTTGAGTAAATCTAGTGTTGGAAAAACATATTTACTCAATTCCAAAGTAGGATCATAGGAACCATATTTTTCTACCAATTGTTGTGACAAATTAGTTTCTGACAGGTCTTCGTTTGTAGTGTTGATCTCTATTTCTAGTTCTTTTTCTGTTTCTGATTCAATAGTTTTTTCAACTTCCAAAACCGGGATTTCTAGGGGAATTTCCTTTTCTGTGGCTTTTACAGACGTTATTTCAGAGGAAGCAACTTCGTTGTTTTCAAAACTAACTTCTTCAAACGTTTGGGGTTCTTGTTTATCTGAGTTGCTCTTTTTTTCAAAAAGCGATTTCAGCTTATTTATTATGCCTTCTGGAGTAATGTTCCAGTGTAAAACAATAAAAATTAAACTACCAAAAATCAAAAGGATTCCAACTCCGATATTACCAATGTAATCATATAAAAAATCAGTCATTTCAAATCCCATTACCCCACTTAGTAATGGAAAGGAATTTGAGTAAAAACCAAATACAAGAGAGAACCAAAGTGTGTAATACAGACCCCAAGTCCAATGATGTAAAAGTCTTTCTTTGTGGGTGTCGAAGAAATAAGTAAAGCCGGTAAAACCAATGAGATATGCAGTAATAAAGGCAGCAAGCCCAAAGAGTTTATGGATAAAGAAATGACTTACGCTTGCTCCTAATTTTGAAAGTAAATTTGTACTTACTACAGAGCGATTATCCATAGCATTCAAAGTACTTTGATCTTCTTCCCAACTAAAAAAATAAGAAGTAAAAGCAATAAAAAAAAGTAAAGAAACTAGAATCAAAAAACCCCCAATTAAAATCTCTCGGGTACGCCAATTCTTTGCAGAGGAAGCGCTAAATTTTGGCACTTTGGGTGATGATGATTTTTTTGCAGTCATTCCGGTATTGGATTCCTAACAAAAATACAAATAATGATTGAATTAAAACTAAAAAAGCCCCCTTTAAAGGAGGCTTGTATTAGTTATCAATACTTCCTTGGACTCGCTCCATAAAAGCATTTAGCGCTTCTTTTTGACTTTTACCAGCCTTGATATCTTTTTGAACTTCCAAAGCTCCATAGAGGTTTGAAATCAATTCACCCAACACATCGATCTCTTCATCTTTTATGCCTGAATGTTCTGAAATATGTTCCAAAACTTCAAGCGTTTCGATTAAATAATCTTCATCATTATCTATGACAAAATTCGATAGATGTTTAATTAGCGGTAGCCTCATGCACGAATGATTTTAGTAATTCGGTTTTATTGGTCTGAATTTGATCAACAAGTTTTCCATCTCTAAAAGATGCAAACGTCGGTAAGTTACTAACATCAGCAAGTTTTCTTGAGCTTGGGTTTTTTTCAGCATCAATTATTACAAACGGTATGGCATTGTTTTCTGAAGCCATTTTTTTGAATTTAGGTTTCATAATTCTACAATTACCGCACCATCCAGCAGAATATTGCACCAATACTCGCTCGTTTGAATCAATTAATTGTTGAAGCGAATCGTCAGTTATTTCTTGAAACATATGAGAAATAATTTAGTGTTTACTTAAGTAATCTTGAACACCATCACGATTTGCATTCATCGCATCTTTTCCCTCTTCCCAGTTTGCTGGACAAACTTCACCTTTTTCTTGTACGTGTGTGAACGCATCAATTAAACGAATAAACTCATCAACGTTTCTTCCAAGAGGCATGTGGTTGATACTTTCGTGGAAAACCATCCCATCCTCGTCAATAAGGTATGTAGCTCTATAAGTTACATTATCTCCATCCATCAAAACAACACCGGTATTCTCATCATAACGCTCGTTGGTACTGTCAAGAATATCTAGGGTATTTGCTAAGTTTCGATTACTGTCTGCTAAAAGATTATAAGTAACACCTTCAATACCACCATTGTCTTTGGCGGTGTTGAGCCATGCAAAATGAACCTCTGGGGTATCACAAGAAGCTCCAACAACAATGGTATTTCTTTTTTCAAATTCAGGAAGTGCCTCTTGGAATGCATGTAACTCTGTTGGGCACACAAAAGTAAAATCTTTTGGGTACCAGAACAATAATACTTTTTTCTTGTTGTTCTTTGCTTCTTCCAATACATTGATGCTGATGGTATCACCCATTTCGTTCATTGCATTTACACTTAAATCTGGGAATTGTTTTCCTACTGTTGACATTAAATTATGTTTTAAAATTTTTGACAAAAATAAATTTATAATAGCCGTTTTGAAAGCATAAAAAATTGTAAAAATTTACTTTAAAATAAGTTTTTTTGATGATTGTATTTCTCAGATCAGATCAGTGTTTTTTTTGCTTAAAAAGCAAAAAAAATATTTTAATAGTCTAAAATTTCTAGGGTAGAATTTTTTTTATTTTAATTCCAAAATATGCGTAAAATAATGTCATAAAAGGACTGAGCCAATTGAAGATTGCATAAACAAAATATTCGCCCACCCCAACACCTAGAACTCCAGATTGATATGCTCCACAGGTATTCCAGGGGATAAGAACAGAGGTAACGGTCCCAGAGTCTTCTAAGGTTCTACTTAGATTTTCTGGCGCTAAATTTTTATCTTCAAAAGCTTTGTCAAACATTTTCCCTGGCAAAACAATCGATAGGTATTGATCGGAAGCTGTTAAATTTATTACAACGCAAGAAGCAGCTGTACTAGCGAACAATTGAAAAGTAGATTTTGCCAAGCTGAGCAAGGCATTACTTATTTTCTTTAAAGCACCGATGGCATCCATAATTCCACCAAAAACCATCGCACAAATGATCAACCATATGGTTCCGAGCATACCTTTCATTCCTCCAGAGCTAAACAAATCATTCAGTAAATCATTGGATGTTGTTACTGAAATGTCACTGATAATAGCATTCATAACCCCCTTGTAGGCGCTGATGAATGTTAAAGAAGTTACCCCAGCAACTTGGGCAACAATGTGCGGTTGAAAAATCAATGCAAAAATTCCTCCGAAAATTGTTCCTGCTAACAATGCAGCTAATGGAGGTGTTTTTCTAATGATTAAAAAAACAACCAAAATGGGAACAAAAAATAACCCCAAATTAATTGTAAAACTATCCTTAATACTATCCAACAAAACAGCTGTATCAGCAGTTCCTGAAGTATTTTGAAAAAAGCCCAAGATTAAAAATACCACTAGAGTTATGCTAATACTTGGAAGAGTAGTATGAGTCATGTATCGAATATGGGTAAATAAATCGGTTCCAGCCATTGCTGGGGCGAGGTTTGTGGTATCGCTCAAAGGTGAAAGTTTGTCACCAAAGTAAGCCCCTGAAATTACTGCTCCAGCAACCATTCCTGCCGGAATATCCAAAACCCTACCAATGCCAATTAGAGCAATTCCTACAGTAGCAGAGGTTGTCCAACTACTCCCAGTAGCAATCGATATGATAGCACAAATGATGATACAAGCGGGTAAAAATATGCTGGGATGTAAAATCTTGAGTCCATAGTAGATCATGGCAGGGATTATTCCACTTAAGAGCCAAGTACCAGCCAATGCACCAACAAATAATAAAATTAATAGTGCACCCGTAGTAGATTTCAAATTTGAACCTACGGTTTCAATCATTTGACTGTATGAAACTTTATTTCTAAAACCAACAATAGCTGCAACTGCAGCTCCGATCAAAAGGATAAATTGATTGGATCCTCCCAACGCATCATCACCGTAAACAGTAACATTGAAGGATAGTAAAAAACGAGTATTACTACAGGTAAAAGCGCTTGTAAAATGGATAGGGATTCAGTCTTTTTTGACATATCAATAACTTTCTTGTAATGATACGATTTTTAATTGTCTTTTATTTCTTGTTTTGGAATTTATAATGATGATAAACCGCATTGATAAACCCTAAAATAACACCCACGCCTGAGATTACATAACCTATGGTAAAAAGCTTCCCAAGGTCTGTTGCCGGAGAATAATCTCCAAAGCCAATGGTAGTTAGGGTAATTACTGAAAAATAGGCGGCATCAATCCAAGACCATTCTTCGATGTAATGGTAAAACACGGTTCCGATACTGATGATTACAACGGTAATACCTAAAAGGTTACGGTATTCTTTGTCACGCAAAAACGAGATGATGATTTTAAAGAGGTACATAGCTTCAATTTGGACTTTCAAGTTATAAAAAAAACTGAAAATGATATATTTTCTTCACTCTAGTTAGAAACATTCGTATTTTTGTTTTACAATCTTTAAAATTTAAATGATGAGTAAATATGATGTTGCTGTAATTGGATCAGGTCCTGGGGGATACGTGGCTGCAATTCGATGCGCACAATTGGGCATGAAGACAGCCTTGATAGAAAAGTACAGTACTTTAGGTGGAACCTGTTTGAATATTGGATGTATTCCATCCAAAACACTACTTGATTCTTCGCATCATTACGAGGATGCAGTCAAACACTTTGATACGCACGGGATTGAAATTCCAGGAGAAATTAAAATAAACTTCGAAAAAATGATAGGGCGCAAGCGTGCCGTAGTAGAACAAACAACAAAGGGTATCGAGTTTTTGATGGACAAAAACAACATTACCGTTTATCAAGGTTTGGGAAGTTTTGTTGATGCTACTCATATTCAAATTGAGGGTGAAAAAAAAGAAACTATCGAAGCCAAGAACATCATCATAGCTACAGGATCCAAACCAGCAACTTTGCCTTTTGTTTCTTTGGATAAAGAACGTATAATAACCTCTACAGAGGCACTCGAATTAAAAGAAATCCCCAAACATCTTATCGTAATAGGAGGAGGGGTAATAGGTTTAGAACTTGGACAAGTCTATCGAAGACTCGGAGCAGAGGTTTCGGTCATAGAATATGCCAATCGAATAACACCAGCAATGGACAGTGCATGTTCTCGCGAGTTAACAAAAGTTTTGAAGAAACAAGGAGTGAAATTTTATTTGTCACATGGCGTAAACAAAGTAGAAAGAAAAGGCTCGGTAGTTCATGTAACCGCAACCGATAAAAAAGGAACTGAAGTTACTTTTGATGGAGATTATTGTTTAGTTTCTGTGGGTCGAAAACCTTACACAGCCGGCTTGAATGCCGATGCAGCAGGAATTCAACTAAACGAACGAGGTCAGGTTGAAGTAAACGATCACTTACAAACAACAACCTCCAATATTTATGCAATAGGTGATGTAGTGCGTGGAACGATGTTGGCACATAAGGCTGAAGAAGAAGGAGTAATGGTTGCTGAGTTTTTAGCAGGTCAAAAACCGCATATTGATTACAATCTGATACCCAATGTAATTTACACTTGGCCAGAAGTTGCCTCGGTAGGTAAAACTGAAGAACAACTCAAAGAAGCTGGGGTTCAATACAAAGCGGGTCAATTTCCTATGCGCGCATTAGGTCGTGCTCGTGCAAGTATGGATACCGATGGTTTTGTCAAAATATTAGCTGATGCCAATACAGATGAAGTACTTGGGGTTCATATGGTTGGAGCTCGAGTAGCAGACCTAATTGCTGAAGCAGTAACGGCAATGGAATTTAGAGCCTCAGCAGAGGACATCTCCAGAATGAGTCATTCGCATCCTACCTATGCAGAGGCAGTAAAAGAAGCCGCACTCGCTGCGACTGAAAATCGTCCCCTGCACATTTAATTACATTCGCCAAGAGTCCAAGTAGTTACTCCGCTAACCGCTGCTGCACAAGAATTACCGTAGGTAAGATTATTGCATCCACATACAGGAGCGTATTCCATGGTACAAGCTTGTTTGGGGTTAGCCTCGGTTAAGCATGGATCTTGTAGTTTTGTTGATGAACTTGATTTTTCACATGAAACCAAAACAAAAAGAAGAAAAAAATAAAAGAAACCTGCATAAGAACATAAACCAGAACTATTTTGTTAGGATTATATCACATTATTTTCTTTGTAAAAATCAACCATTAATTTGGCAATCATTGGTCCAGAATCTTCTTGTAAAAAATGACCTCCGGGAATGGTTTTATGATTCATGCCATTTGTTCCGGGAATAAATTTTTGAAAAACTTGATCCCCACCTTTTGTAATAGGATCTTGATCACTAAATACATTTAAAAAAGGTTTGTTCCATTGAATTAAAATTTTCCAAGCATCTTTATTGTTATTACTTTCTGGATCCTTTTCTGAAGTAGGCACTAATGCAGGAAAAACTCGAGCTCCAGCTTTGTATTCATCTTCTGGAAATGGAGCATTGTAAGCTTTCATAACCTCATCGGATAAGACCGTAGTAGTAGCTTTTTGTATAACAGTAGCAACGTCAAATATGGGACTGGTGGCAGCAAATTTTTGCCAGTCCAAAAAAGCTTGAGGAGGAGCCACACTCCCTGTAGGTAGCATGGTATTTCCAGCAACAACAGATTTGAAATTATCAGGATTGGCGGATAACAATCGTAACCCAATCAATCCACCCCAATCTTGTATGAACATATTGATATCTTTTAAATCCAAATGATCCAACAGATCTTTAACCCAGATGATGTGTTTGGCATAAGTGTAATCCTTTTGTTCCGCAGGTTTATCTGATTTACCAAATCCAATAAGATCAGGAGCAATAACACGCAAACCACTATTGACAAGAATAGGAATCATTTTACGATAAAGGTAAGACCAGCTCGGCTCACCATGAAGAAGCAATAATCGGGGATGTTTTGGGTTTCCCTCATCGAGATAATGCATCCGTAAACCATTTCCAACGCTACAATAATTTTCACTGAAAGAATAATCTTCTAGGTTTTCAAATGCCGATTCTGGTGTTCTCAGTATTTTCATTAATCACAACTTATTTCAGGATTTCCAGCCCAGTTTACAGCTTCTGTCAACAAGAGTTGGTGATAAGGTTCATCGTAGTAGCTGGCTTTGTGTCCCAAAGCACTGTAAAAAGATTTTCCTTTTCCTACACAATTGTACCAAACAACAGGATGATCATCTCCCATACCAAAATCCTTGTTTTTCATCAAGCCATTTTCGAGAGTCCCACTCATAATCATATCGGTTTCATCGAGGGTGTACAAAATATGAGCTCCTTTGTCTCTTGGACTTTCAAAAAACACATACCACTCATCTTCGCGATCCCAACTTAAAGGTAGCTTGGTGCTCGCTGGAAAGCTCTTTGGAAACTCTAGATTCATGGTTCCTGTTTGGAATTGAGGTGCCATAGGATGATGAGAAAATACAGCACGAATCAATTCATCATAATACCAATCCCATTGGTGTGAATCATCTCCAGTTCCATGAAAACCGACAAAACCTCCACCACTTTCGACATAGTTCTTAAAGGCAGCTCGTTGTTTTTCATTCAAAGTTTGACCAGTAACATTGTTCCAAACAACTACATCAAACAAAGAAAGTTGTTCTTGGTTATGAATTGCACCATTATCAGAAACGGTAAGAACCCAATTGTTTTCTTTAGCTAATTTCTTGAACGTGTTTTTTGCAGCAGGAATCGCCTCCTCATGCACCCATGCATTTGCTTTAGAATACAATAAAACATTGAAATCATTTTCATCAAGATTTAACTCTGGTGGAACAGTTTCAAAAGTTTTCCACCCGATCTTGGCTTTGTAGATCATTAAACCAATCTGCCCAGCCTTAAAAAGAAGCAAAACAATAAGGATCCCAACAACTGATAAAATTATTTTTTTCATTAGGATTAATTGAAAGGAGGTGTTTTTTTAAGTTTTAATTTTCTCCAAGTTATTAAAAATATTCTACTTCTATAGCGATTAACTAAAAAGGTAATTAATAAACAGACAGCTACAAAAAACAATGCTCCAAAGCTGCTTTCAACCAATGAACCCGAAAACTTGAAGTATTTGTAAACTCCAATTCCACTGAGGCTCCCATAAAAAATAAAGTAATGAATGATGTAGATACTCAAAGTTTTTGTCCTATCCAAACCCAAAAACTTTTTGTAAAAAAAGAATTCATTGTAATGAATATCCCCAACAAAACAAAAACATCTCCAAGTCTAATAAATAGATAGTTGTTGTAAGCAACTTGTCTAAAAAGTTGCCATTCAGTTTGATCGTAAATCCAAATAAAAAATGATGAAGATTTGAAAATCAAAAAGAACCCCAAAAGGGTGAATCCTATGCTCTTTAAAATGATTTTTTTTGGTTTGGAACCAAACAGTATTGCAATAGCTGCACCCATGCAAACATAACCAATCCAAGGGAAAAGGTAGAAAACACCGCCATTTGCTTTTGTTATATAAGCACTCAAAAAATGGGGTAATGTAGAGAATGTTTTATGGAAATAAATAGGCTCACACATAAAAACAATCAAACCAATTCCAAGAAAAATAAAGAACAATCCTTTATTTAAAAAGCTAAAGACCGCATAGATTCCAACAATAAAAATCAATCCAAGACCAATGATTTGAAGAACATCGGGATTAAAAAAAGAAGTGTTGATTTCTCCATTCAGCAACATCGGGAGGTTCAAACGCAATACATAACCCCAAATAATTAACTCCAAACCTCGGCGAATACTTTTTTTATTCTTGGATTTCGATACCCTTGGATTTTATTTCTAAGCAGTAAAAACATAAGTACCCACCCCGTAACCAGAAAAAAAACAGGAGCAGTAAACCCCCTGCAATAGAGCCAAAAACTGTAAAATGAATTTTCAGGAGATTTAAAAACAGGATCTAAAACCCCACTGATGAAATGCCCTTGAAGCATCATCAGAATTGCAAAGGCTCTGAGTGCATCCAAAAAGTACAAACGTTCTTTTAAACTCATAGCGTAGATCTTTCTATCAGAAGATATGAAATGTGATTGAATATGGATTACTCACTTAAAGTAAATATAAATCGTGAAATCATTCAGATTTTAAATTAATTAAAGTCAGTTTGGGAAAGAATACGTAAACTAGTGTTGGTGTTTATCCGTCTATTTGAGTTGTTCCATTTTTTTCTTGATTTCCTCTAGGCCCAAGTTTCCAATACTCCCCAAATGAGTGTGTTTTACGGATCGATTGGGTTGGTAGTTTCCCTGTTCAATAGCTTCTCCGAGTTCACGATAAGCATCTCTAAAGGGTTTCCCAGATTGAACCTCAGCATTCAATGTGTCAACACTAAAGAGGTAATCGTATTTTTTTTGATCGGTAATATCAGAACTTATTTTAATGTTGGGAAGACTAAAAAGAAGCATTTCTAAACACGCCTTGATTTCTTGAATTCCGTCAATGATTGGAGCCTTAGTCAACTGTAATTCTCTGTGATATCCACTGGGTAAATTGGTTGTCAGCAAGGACAATTGATTCGGTAACCCCTGCAGTGCATTACATTTTCCTCGGATTAACTCAAAAATATCGGGGTTCTTTTTATGGGGCATAATACTCGACCCTGTAGTAAGCTTGTCTGGAAAGGAAATGAAGTTTAAATCCTGACTCATGTACAAACAGATATCCATAGAAAATTTTGCTAAAGTACTTCCGACCATACTCAAAGCTATTGCTGCTGTTTTTTCTACTTTTCCACGACTCATTTGAGCAGCAACTGCGTTGTATTTTAGGGTGCTAAAATCGAGTAATTCAGTGGTAAATTCTCGGTCAATAGGAAAAGAACTTCCATAGCCTGCAGCACTACCCAACGGATTTTGATCTGCCAAAGAATAGGCAGTATTCAGAAATTGAATATCATCAATCAGACTTTCTGCATAGGCCGAAAACCACAACCCAAAGGATGAAGGCATTGCAACCTGAAGATGTGTATAGCCCGGCAACAATACTTTTTGATGTTGTTCAGCCAATTCCACTAAAAGATCAAAAAGTTCGATTACTGTTTTTTTAATGGCACTAATTTCCTCTTTAAGGTAAAGATGTGTAGCTACCAAAACTTGATCGTTTCGAGAGCGGGCTGTATGGATTTTTTACCTAAATCGCCTAATTCTTCAGTTAAAACATGCTCAATTTTGGAGTGCATATCCTCAAATTCATCTTCAATCGTAAAGGTTCCAGCTTTTGCTTTTTCTTTGAGTTTTTCGAGTACTGCCGAAAGTTGATCTGCTTCATTTTGATTCAAAATTCCAGTTTTAGCCAACATTTGAGCGTGGGCACTTGATGCGATACAATCGTATGCAGCCAATGCTAAATCATAGGTGCGGTCGTTACCTACGGTAAAATGATCCACTTTTTTATGGGCTGCTTTTCCTTTTTGCCAGAGCTTCATAAGATTTTTTTTAAAATTTTAATGTACAGTTCTATTCCTTCTTCTATTTCCTTTACATA
Source organism: Candidatus Arcticimaribacter sp. (assembly GCA_038142965.1). Lineage (GTDB taxonomy): Bacteria > Bacteroidota > Bacteroidia > Flavobacteriales > Flavobacteriaceae > Arcticimaribacter. The sequence goes on from JAYQLC010000007.1 coordinate 103,526, forward strand.
AATAAATTCATTTGCTGTGTGTGATCGAGTAGAATCACCAGGCCCCAATTTTAATGAAGGACAACTGAGTTTTGCTTGATCAGAAAGGGTAGGTGATCCATAAGGTTCTCTTCCCAGATCGATACCAGCAGTAACCAGCTCATGGGTAAGGGGTATGGATGAAGAATTAAGGTCTGTAGAACGAGGAGTCAACCTACAAGGAGCCTCCTTTTGGAGTAGTTCAATAATTTCTGTATTGGAATAGCGATCATTTACCCGAACATCGATTACCAAATTTACGTCTGCTGGAACTACATTGTGTTGCTTCCCAGCATTTACTTGAGTTACAGTCATTTTAACAGGCCCCAGTACTTCAGATACTTTTTCAAAAGAAAATTCATTGAACCAATTCAAAATCTTTGGAAGTTTCATAATTGGGTTTTCGTTATTGGGATGAGCAGCATGACTCGCAGTTCCTTCAATTGTTCCATCAAAAACCACCAATCCTTTTTCAGCAATTGCCAATTGCATCAGAGTAGGTTCTCCAACAATAGCAACATCAATTTGTGGGAGTATTTTTAGAAGAGAATTTAGACCCAACGGACCCGAACTTTCTTCTTCAGCAGTTGCAGCAATGATCAGATTGTATTTTGGATTGGGATGATCATAGTAATAAGTAAATAAAGCCAATAATGATACTAATGCTCCTCCAGCATCGTTACTTCCCAGCCCATAAAGTTTTCCGTCTTCGACATGTGGTTCAAAGGGGTTTTTGGTGTAAGCACTATTGGGTTTTACCGTATCGTGATGCGAATTTAAAAGCAAATTTGGCTTCTTTTCATCATAAAAACGATTGAACGCATATACATTGTTGTTTGCCCGAAAAAAAGGAATTTCATGATCTGTAAACCACTGTTCCAAACGAGCTGCAGTCTCATTTTCTTCACTCGAAAAAGACTGGATCGAAATCAAATCTTTCAACAACTGTATTGCTTCTTGAGTTAGTTCTTTCTTCATATTACAAGGTAATAGAGGTGTGTTTCATGGTTCCTTTTATCATTTCAGGTTTTCCTATGGCAACTTTACAAACTCCTTTTTGAAGAGCTTCAAATGCGTTTTTTAACTTGGGGAGCATCCCATCTGTGATGATGTTCTGTTCTTTTAATTCTTTGTAAATCTCAGGGTCAATTTGTTCAATCAATGAATTTGGATCTTCTAATGATTTCATCACTCCCATCTGTTCAAAGCAATAATACAAAGTTACTTCATAATCTTTTCCTAAAGCAACCGCTATGCTTGAAGCAATTGTATCAGCATTGGTGTTGAGAATTTGCCCTTGGCCATTGTGTGTCAAGGCACAACATATTGGACTCATTCCATTTTCAAGGAGGAGTTTAAAAAAAGCAGTGTTTACACGGGTAATATCACCCACCCAACCAAAGTCAGTTTCTTCAACAGTTCGTTTTATTGCTTGAATTGCGTTTCCGTCTGCTCCCGATAATCCAATTGCATTGCAATCATATCCTTGTAGAGAAGCAACAATGTTTTTATTTACTTGTCCCCCATAAATTCCTGTGATCAACTCAAGGGTTTCGGTATTGGTAATTCTTCTCCCTTCTTTCATTTCAACCGGAATATCCAGTCGTTTTGACCATTGACTTGCTTTTTTCCACCGCCATGAACCAGTATTTTTGGACCAGCAAGGGCTGCAAAATCCTTGAGAAAGTTATCCAATGCGTTTGGATTTTCAATAACATTTCCACCTACTTTGATAACATTAATTTTAGCCATTGTCGAGGAGTGTTTTAAGCACAGCCTGTGCTGCAAATGTTCTGTTATTGGCTTGATCAATAACTAAAGAATTTGGGTGATCTAGTACACCATCAGCAACAACAATGTTTCTTCGCACGGGGAGGCAATGCATAAACTTTGCGTTGTTAGTAAGTTTCATTTTATCTTGAGTTAGCATCCATTCATCATCAGTTCTCAAGATTGAACCGTAATTGGAATAAGAACACCAGTTTTTTACATAAACAAAATCAGCATCTTTAAGGGCTTTCTCTTGATCGTGAATTACAGGTACATTTTTGGTAATTCTAGGGTCCAATTCGTATCCCTCGGGTTGAGTAATTACGAAGTCTGCATCTCTAAATTCCATCATCTTTGTAAAAGAATTTGCAACAGCATGCGGAAGCGCTTTGGGGTGGGGTGCCCAGCTAAGCACCACTTTTGGTTTGTGTTTTGTTGGATGTTCATCAAGGGTAATTGCGTCAGCTAGAGCTTGTAATGGATGCCCAACGGCACTCTCCATATTGATCACAGGAATGCTTGCAAATTGGGCAAAGCTTTTCAGTACAATTTCCGCTTCATCTTGATCTTTATCTGTAAGGAAGCAAAAGCACGAATAGCAACCATATCACAATACTGAGAGACTACTGCTGCTGCCTCTCTAACGTGTTCTGATCGGATACCTCGCATTTCAGTGCCATCTTCAAACTCCAATGCCCAGGCTTCGTTGGAGAAATTCATGATCATAGTATTGAACCCTAGATTTTGGGCAGCTTTCTGGGTACTCAAACGAGTTCTCAAACTGGGATTGAAAAATAAAAGACCCAAAGTTTTTCGTTTTGCATGTTTTTCAAAAGCAAAAGGATCTTTTTTTAACGATTTAGCTAAATGTAGTGCCTCGTCAAAATCAGGGAGATCGTTCAGGGAAATAAAGTTTTTCATACTATTGATTTTTATGGTCTGCTAGAGACTCTTTTAATGCTTTAAAAAAGAGATCAATATGTTTTTTTTGAACAGTTAAAGGTGGAAGGATTCTCAAAAGATTTTTATTACTGCTTCCTCCTGTGAATATTTTCTTATCGTAAATTAAAGTTTTGCGGAGAGCTCCGACCTCAAAATCAAATTCAATTCCCAACATTAGACCTCTACCTTTAATTTTTTTCACTCCTTTGATTTCTTGAGCTTGCTCTTTGAAGTAACCCTCTAATTCAAAAGCGCGGTTTTGCAATTTTTCATCTTCCAAGATTTTGAGGACTGCAAGGGAGGCAGCACAGGCCAAGTGGTTTCCGCCAAAAGTTGTACCAAGCATTCCATACTTTGCTTCAATGCTGGGATGAACCAAAATTCCACCGATGGGAAACCCATTTCCCATACCCTTAGCCATGGTTACAATTTGTGGCTCAATTCTGTATTTTTGATAGGCAAAAAAAGTACCTGTTCTTCCAAATCCAGACTGAACTTCATCAGCAATAAGGCAAACTTCATACTGTCTACACAAGCGATCCATATCATAAACAAATGCTTCCGAGGGTTCATCCAAACCACCAACACCTTGGATGGATTCAAAAATAACAGCACAAACGTCTCCTTTTTTCAATTCTTTTTCTAGGGAATCACTATCATTAAAATTCAAAAAGCTAACCTGCTGTTGTTTGTTCAAAGGGGCATTGATATTGGGGTTGTCTGTAACTGCTACTGCTGCACTGGTTCTGCCATGAAAGGCATTTTTAAAAGCAATTACCCTTTTTTTATTTGTTTTGAACGAAGCTAACTTTAAAGCGTTTTCAATAGCCTCAGCTCCCGAGCTGCACAAAAACAATTGGTAGTTTGTACAGCAAGATTGATGACCAATTGCCTTTGCTAATTCGTGTTGCAGCGGATTTTGGATTGCATTGGAATAAAATCCAATTTGATCCAATTGGTTTTTTATTTTCTCAACATAATGGGGATGCCCGTGTCCAATAGAAATTACTGCATGTCCTCCATAAAGGTCCAAATATTCTGTTCCATTTTCGTCATAAACATAAACGTCTTGTGCCTTAACTGGAGTTACATCATACAAGGGATAAACATCAAATAGTTTCATGATTTATTGATTTGAGATGTCGTTTATTTTATCAAAAGAGGCTGCTAAACCTTGAATTAACGATGAACTCAAGCCTTGGTGCTCCATTTCATTGAGTCCAGTTATGGTACAACCTCTAGGAGTAGTAACCTTATCGATTTCTTCCTCTGGGTGACTTTTGTTTTCCATCAAAAGGGTAGCGGCACCCAAAGCCGTAAATACAGACATGTCCATTGCCTCTTTGGCTTCAAATCCAAGCTGAACTCCCCCTTGGGTCATCGCCCGAATCAAACGCATCCAAAAAGCAATACCACTAGCACAGATTACAGTTGCAGCTTGCATATGCTCTTCCCCAATAGTAATCGATGTACCTAAACCGTTGAAAATTGCACTGGCAATATCAATTCGTTTTTCTCCAACTTTATTTGAGCAAATACAAGTCATTGATTTTCGTACTGAGATCGCTGTATTTGGCATGCTTCGAATGATTGGGAATTGAGATCCAATTATGGATTCAATACGCTCAATTTTAAAGCCAGTGATAACTGAAATCAAAACGTGCTTATCAGTTAGTTCAGTTTTAGTTGACTTTAAAATATCTTCAAATTGTCCCGGTTGAACAGCAAAAATTATGATATCAGATTTGCGGATAGCTTCTGAATTATCAGAGGTCAAATAAACATTTTTATGAGATTTCCATTCGGATAAAGAACTCACATCTCTTTTGGTTAAGTAAAGCGTTGTTATGGTATTGTTTATGATCAATCCTTTTGCGATACTCAAGCCTAGGTTTCCGGTTCCAATTATTGCTATTTTCATGTTATAATTTTTTAATAAATATTTGATTTTAACTCAAGCCCTAAACGCTCTTCCCACCCCATTATTAAATTTAAATTTTGAATGGCTTGCCCCGAAGCCCCCTTGATCAAGTTGTCAATGACAGAGGTAATCAAAAGAATTCCCTCATGAAGATGCAGATGAATAAAACAATTATTCGAATTGATCACCTGTTTCAAAGCTATTTCTTGGGTTGAAATGTGGGTGAAAGGATGCTCTTTGAAATAGCTTGTGTAAAGCTCATAGGCATCTTCTAAGCTTCCATCAAATGAGGTGTAAGTTGTAGCAAAAATTCCACGGGTAAAGTCTCCCCTTTGTGGCAGAAAAATTATTTCGGACTTACCTCCTTGGGTTGCGTTAAGCGTTTCATGAATCTCTCCCAAATGCTGATGTGTAAAAGGTTTGTACCATGACAAATTATTATTTCTCCAACTAAAATGGGAAGTTGCAGAAAGTCCAACTCCTGCACCAGTACTACCCGTAGTTGCATTAATATGTAGGGTATCCTTAATTTTTTTTGAAGCAGCTAAAGGTAAAAGAGCCAACTGAATTGCGGTAGCAAAACAACCTGGATTAGCAATGGATTTCGAATTTTTAATTTTACTTTTTTTGAAGCTCAGGTAAGCCGTAAACAAAGGTTCTCTCTCCAAAATTTTGGTCTGCTATCAATCGAAAATCATTGCTAAGGTCAATTATAATTGTCTGTTGCGAAAACTCATTTTCCTTTAAAAAGCGAGATGAATTTCCATGCCCCAAACAAAGAAAAACCACATCAACATTAAAGTTGATTTGATCAGTAAAATTTAAATTTGTAGAGCCCAATAAGTCTTGGTGGGTATCACTTAGAGGGGTGTTGGATCGCGTAGTACTGTATACAAAATCCAAAACTAAATTTGGATGTTGAAGAACCAATCTTAGAAGTTCACCTCCCGTGTAACCCGATCCACCTATTATTCCTACTGTTTTCATTTTGTTTCTTCTTTATTAATACTTTTGTAAATGGTATGGGCATTTGCAATGATTTTGATGAATCCTTTTGCATCTGCTGCAGTCCAACCTTTATTCATTTCACCATAACTACCAAAGGATGCATTCATCAAATCATTCGGTGATTCGATACCCTCCAATTCAAAACGATAGGGGTGAAGTGTAATGAAAACTTCCCCGTTAACTGTTTTTTGACTGTTTTCCAAAAAAGCCTCAATGTCCCGCATCACTGGATCCAAATAATTTCCCTCATGTAATTGCATACCATAAAAACTCCCTAATTGTTCTTTTTGAAATTGTTGCCATTTAGAGAGAGTGTGTTTCTCTAAGAGGTGATGTGCTTTAATGATGATTAGAGGAGCCGCTGCCTCAAAACCAACCCTACCTTTGATTCCAATAATGGTATCGCCAACATGGATGTCTCTTCCAATTGCATAAGTTTTTGCCAAATCTTGAAGTTCTTGAATAAGGGTTACAGCATCAGCCTTTTTGCCATTGAGCTCTATGAGCTCTCCGCCTTCAAACTTCAATCTGATCTTTGTAGGATTTGTTTCCAATAATGGACTGGGGTAAGCCTCGTTTGGTAATGCTTTTCGAGAAGTTAAGGTTTCACTACCTCCAACACTGGTTCCCCAAAGGCCTTGGTTAATTGAATACTGGGCTTTTTCCCAAGACATTTCAATTCCTTGATTTTTTAAATACTCAATTTCATCCTCACGAGAAAGTTGTTGATCTCGAATAGGAGTAATGATTTCAATGGTTGGAGCCAATACCTGAAAAATCAGATCAAATCGTACTTGATCGTTCCCGGCACCTGTACTTCCGTGAGCAATAAATTTAGCATCAATTTTTTTGGCATACTCAATGATTTCAACTGCTTGAACAATTCGCTCGGCACTCACAGAAAGCGGATAACTGTTGTTTTTTAGAACATTCCCGAAGACCAAGTATTTTACAATTTTCTGGTAAAATGATTCAAGAGCATTTATAGACTTATAGGTACGAGCACCCATGAGCATTGCTTTTGATTCTTGTTCTTCAATTTCTTTTGGGGTAAAACCACCAGTGTTCACACTCACGGCATGAACCTCGTATCCCTCTTGAGAAAGGGTTTTAAGGCAGTAAGAAGTATCCAGACCACCACTGTAAGCTAGCACAAGTTTTTTTCATTTTGATTTTTTCTTGAAAAGACCACTCAGAAAAGCAGTAGTCTTTGATTTTGTTTTGTTTTTATCATTGGGATCGTGTAGCATTCCTGTACACAAGCACATACTACGATCGGTTCGAGTAAGAACGTCATAGTTTTTACAAGTCTGGCATCCTTTCCAAAATTCTGGATCGTCAGTCAATTCAGAAAAATGTACGGGTTTGTAACCGAGTTCGTAGTTAATTTTCATTACAGCTTGACCTGTAGTGATTCCAAAAATTTTAGCTCCAGGGTATTTTTCAATGGACAATTCAAAAACTTTTTTCTTAATAGCTTTGGCTAGTCCTTTACCCCTGTATTGAGGTGAAACGATCAAACCCGAATGGGCAACATACTTTCCGTGTTGCCATACTTCGATGTAGCAAAACCCAGCAAATTGATCACCATCAAGTGCAATTACGGCATTACCATTATGTAATTTTTTGATGATGTATTCTGGGGTCCTTCGTGCAATTCCTGTTCCACGATCTTTAGCGGACTCGTCTATGCATTGGCTAATGGTCTTTGCAAACTGAATATGTGAAGCGTTACCAATAACGATTTTCATTATTGAAATATTTGATTAAAATTTAAAATTGAGTTTTGTTGAAAATGAATCCGGACACACCAAGATTCTGAAAGAAATACACCCCTAGGGGCGACGACGGAATACACGCGGGAGTTTTCTGTTTGTTGAAACAGCAGGATTGTTTGTTTGTGTAAAATTTTCTTTCATAAGATTGCACAAAGTTGATGCATTCTGATTAAAATACCAAACTTGTTTCGATTTTTTTGAATTTCATAAAAAATATTCATTTTGTTTTAGTTTCATGTATTTTTGTGGTGTGATAGATCGTTTTAAATTAAATATTAATAAAAAATTTAAAAAATTCAGAACCCAAAAATTACTATTAGCAATGAGTGGGGGACTGGATAGCAGGGTGTTACTTCACTTATTGAGCCAATGTAAACTGAATTTTGGAGTAGCACATTGCAATTTTGGATTGCGTGCAGAAGAAAGCGATTCGGATGCCAAATTTGTAGAAGAAATTTGCACGAAAAATCAAATACCTTTTGTAATCAAAAAATTTGAAACCAAAGCTTATTCACAAAAGCATAAAATATCCACACAAATGGCTGCCCGAGAATTGCGTTATTCCTGGTTTGAAGAACTCCTAGAAATAAAGGATTACGATAAAATTGTAACAGCCCATCACTTAGATGATCAATTGGAAACTTTTATGATCAATACGGGTCGCGGATCTGGTTTAGCTGGATTAACCGGAATTCCCGAAAACACTCCAACAGTTGCACGCCCGATGCTGCCCTTTACTCGAAAAGAAATTTTGAAATATGCCCAAACAGAAAATCTAGAGTGGAGAGAGGACGCCTCAAATTCTTCAGATGTATATCTGAGAAATGCACTTCGAAATCAAGTAATTTCCAAATGGAAAACCTATGCCCCCAACTTGATGTCTAATTTTGAGGACACTCTGAGCTACATCAAACAAAGTCAGCATGCTCTCGATGATATTGTGAATCAATGGAAGGAACAACACTTCATTCATAAAGGGGCTGATATTCATATTGATTTGAAAGCCTTGAAAAAATTAACACCCCAAGAATACTATTTACACGCTTTATTTTCATCTTACGGGTTTCACCTCAATGATTTGAAAGATCTGTTAAGCGCACAAAGTGGAAAGCACTTGCAATCAACTTCATATCGTCTGCTAGCTAATAGGGGAGAATGGATTTTAACTGAACATAATTTTTCACCCATTTCTGAGGTTCTTTGGGATTTGACAAAGCCCCTTGAACATCCCTTAAGATTAGAAGTATCTTCTTCTTTTGTGAATAACAATTCGTGTGTAGCTCTAGATCAATCCGTTCTTATTCCTCCCCTAAAATTGCGAAAATTTCAAGAAGGTGATTATTTTTACCCCACAGGAATGCAAGGAAAAGAAAAATTAAGCAAGTATTTCAAAGATGAAAAGTATTCTCAAATCGACAAAGAAAATCAATGGCTGTTATGTTCAGAAAATTCGATTGTATGGGTAATAGGTAAAAGAGCCGATCGGAGATTCACCATTAAACCAACAGATACTAATTGTTTAATAATTAGAGTAGGATGAAAAAATACCTTTGTATTGTATTTGCATTTTTTTGTGTAAGCACTTATGCTCAAAGCGATGATGAACCTGTAGTTTGGGAACATTCATGGAAGCGTATTTCACAGACACAAATTGAAATTCAGTTCAAGGCAACGATTTTAGAAAAGTGGCATTTGTATGGGATTGAATTGCCCAAAGATGGACCTCTACCTACCGAATTTATTTTTGAGGTGGATTCCACAAAATATGTATTGACCGAGCCTCTAAAACAATCCACTCCTAAGTTTGAATTTGATCCAATTTTTGAAATTGATCTTTTCTTTTTTGATGGTGAAGCCATTTTTTCTCAAGTAGTTGATGTAATTGATTCGAGTTTAGATCTAATTACAGGCGAAATCGTGTATCAGGCTTGTGACGACCGAGTATGTATTTTTAGATCAAAAAATTTTGCCATTCCCCTGAAAGAAGGAGCTATAATTTCTTCGCTGGAATTGGACCAGAAAAGTATGGCGCGTTCAAAAGCATTGACTCTAGACCTGAAGAATAAAGAATATCTAAAAAGTAATCTCAATGCGTCCAACCAGCAATACCCTTATCTAAATTTGTTTTTACTAGGATTTTTGGGAGGTTTTATTGCCCTTTTGACTCCTTGCGTATTTCCCATGATACCCCTTACGGTTTCCTTTTTCTTAAAGCAAGCCAAAAGTTTACGAAAAGGAGTTTCAAACGCCTTACTTTACGGTTTATTTATCGTTTTGATCTATGTAATTTTGAGTTTGCCCTTCCATTTTATTGATTCAATCAACCCTGAGATACTGAATTCTATTGCAACCAATGTCCCTTTAAATCTTTTGTTTTTTGTAGTCTTTATTGTATTTGCTTTTTCTTTTTTCGGATACTATGAATTGACCTTACCCAGCAGTTGGGGAAATTCTTCAGATTCAGGATCTAAAATGCAAGGAGGATTGGGCATATTCTTTATGGCACTCACTTTGGCAATCGTTTCATTTTCGTGTACGGGCCCTATTTTGGGATCCCTTTTGGCGGGAAGTTTGACAACTGATGGTGGTGCTTTTCAGCTCACTGCAGGGATGACAGGTTTTGGTTTTGCCTTAGCATTACCCTTTGCTCTTTTTGCCCTATTCCCAAACGCACTCAATGCATTACCCAAATCTGGAGGTTGGATGACCACTGTAAAAGTAGTTCTTGGATTTTTGGAACTAGCACTGGCACTGAAATTTTTATCCAATGCAGATTTGGTTTCTCACTGGGGACTTTTAAAGCGCGAAGTATTTTTGGGAATATGGCTGTTGTTAGCTCTGGGACTAACTCTATACTTATTTGGAATTTTTGGGTTTCCTCACGATCAGAAAACTAAGCTTTCAAAAACCAGAATTGCAGCAGGGGGACTTAGTTTAATTTTGACCGTTTACTTATCCATCGGATTAGTTTCCAAAGAAAATACCTTAAAATTATTGAGTGGTTTTCCTCCACCCGAATTTTACAGTATTTATGCCACTAAAAATGATTGTCCCCTAGGACTCAATTGTTACAAAGATTTTGAAGAAGGATTGGAAGTTGCTCGTAAAACTCAAAAACCAATCCTCCTTGATTTTACAGGATGGGCCTGTGTAAATTGTAGAAAAGTTGAAGAAAATGTTTGGTCTCAGAAAGATATTTATCAAATCCTAAACAACGAGCTTGTATTGATTTCTCTGTACGTAGATGATCGCAAAGAATTGGAAGAGGATTCCCAATTTAATTTTCAATTTCCAAACGGAAGAATTCAGGAAATAAATACCATTGGAGAACAATGGGCAGCTTTTCAAAGCCTTAATTTTAACTCAGCATCCCAACCCTTTTATGTGCTGATGAAAGCCGATGGAACCTTGCTCAACAGCCCTATCCAATATACAGATGCCATTACCTATTACAAGTGGTTGCGTTCTGGAATTTCCAAAGAATAAAAATTCAATCTAAAATTTTTATAAGTAAATATTTTGGGCCTTAGCAGTTGCTCATATATCAATTTTTGGACCCTTCATTTTTTTTTTTAAAATCTTTTAATCTTGAGCTGCCCTAAATAACTGACCCTCAATGAAGCTTACCTACTTCTTTGTTTTTTTCATATTTATTTTCTTCTCTCTTGAAGTATCGGGCCAGTGTACCGACCCAACGGTCTATTGGCGGGATGCCGATGGTGATGGTTTCGGCAATCCTGATTTTTTGACCAATGACATTGATGAAGCAAAAAGGCAGTTTAACGCCACAGGACAAACGGGATACTCGGGCAATATTGTTTATGGCTGTAACGTCTCTGGGTATGTTACACCTTCTTCTCAGGCAACAGATCGTGATGATTCCAATGCCTTGATAACAGATGTAGCTCCAAGAAACTTTTATTACGACAACGACCGAGATGGTTATGGAGATCCTTCAATTAGCGTTTACCAGAGCCATGCTCCGAGTAATTATGTAGCTGAAGGTGGAGACTGTAATGATACCGACCAAACACCTAAAGGGTCGGTTTTTTCAGAACTCGATTTTGACCTGGCGGTAACTACCCGAACCGACCATGACGGAGCAGGAGATGTAGAATTGAGTGTTTTGGGTGTAGATTTAAAACTAGCTAAGGATAAAGACGTGAGCAAAAGCACCGTCAGTCGTATGAAGTTTAGTGTGTAGTTTTCGATTCCCCAAGAACAATTACAAAAAGTGGCGAAAGAAGAAGAGGGAAGCGCTACAAAAAGATGAAGTCTTCAAAAGCATCCTATTTGTTCCGCTAAGAACAAAAACTCTTATCAGGCTAACGTAAAATGCTTAACTTCACTAAAAAAAAATATGTTTCCAAAGTTTAATGGAGGTCCAGCTATAATAATTACGGCTGCTTTTATTGGTCCAGGAACGATAACGCTCTGTGTTTTAGCAGGTGTTCAAAATGGGTTTTCGTTGCTTTGGGCAATGTTGTTGTCCATTTTTATTACCATTTTTATTCAGAACACAACTGCCCGAATAAGCTACACTACCCGAAAAGGATTGGCAGAGAGTTTACTTCTTCAAACCTTTAATCCATTTTTAAGCTTTTGCTGGCTTTACTGCTCATCAGCGCCATTTTTATAGGAAATGCTGCTTATGAAGCGGGGAATTTGTCCGGTGCTTTGATTGGAATCCAATCGATTATTTCAGAGAGAGACTTTTATTTTGGAACTCGTTTTGATTTCCTTCCTATTTTTTGGGAGCCTTGGTAGCAGGATTAATTTTATTGGGTTCTCATAAGCTTTTAAAAAATGTACTGGTCAGCATTGTTCTATTGATGAGTGTTTCTTTTTTGATTACCGCCGTATTAACCAAACCCAACTTGCAAGATCTTTTTTACGGGCTTTTTATGCCCAATTTTAATTCCAAAGACACGCTCACTATTGTTGGCTTATTGGGGACAACTGTAGTGCCTTACAATTTATTCTTACATGCAGCATTGGTAAAAGACGAATATTTATCGTTGGAGTCGCTCCGGTGGGATACCGTATTTGCTGTAGGTCTTGGTGGTGTGGTGTCTTTGTGTATCATAATTTATGCCGCTGCACTGCAAGGTCAGCCCGTAGAATCTGTCTCAGATTTGGGATTGGCATTGGCTCCTTTGTATGGCAATTTTGCAACAATGCTGATGTCTTTAGGGTTATTTGCAGCAGGGATAACCTCTGCTATTACTGCCCCCATGGCTGCTGCGTTTGTAGTTTGTGAATGCTTTGGATGGCGAGTAAATTCTGTAGGATACAAGAGTATTGCACTTTTGGTTCTTGCTACGGGTGTTGTTTTTTGTTCTTTACAGATTAGACCCATTGAGGTAGTTAGATTTGCGCAAATAACCAATGGAATTTTACTCCCAGTAGTTGGTTTGTTTTTAGTGTTTTTGATCAACAATTCTAGGCTGATGCAAGGAAAAACACCCTCTGTTGTGTCCAATCTATTTTTATTTGCTATCGAATTGTTTTTCCTTTTTTTAGGGGTAAAAAGTTTGGGCTTAATTTTTTGATATGTCAACAATCGATCTCAATTGTGATATGGGGGAAGGAGTTGGAAACGACTCCCTAATAATGCCTTATATAAGTTCGTGTAGCATCGCTTGTGGTGGACATGCTGGAGATCAAAATTCCGTAGTAGAAACTTTACTATTAGCAAAAAAACACGGAGTAAAAGTTGGAGCACATCCCGCATATCCAGACCCCCAAAATTTTGGTAGAAAATCGATGTCTTTATCCAAGCAGGAATTAAAACAACACTTAAAGAAGCAATTACTACTCTTTATGGAATGTTGTACCCAAACGAAAAGTAGTATTCATCATATAAAACCGCATGGAGCTTTGTACAACGATATGTTTCAGGACAAAATCCCAACGCTTGTTTTTGTTGATCTCATAAAAGAATTACTTCCCGAGGTAATTATTTATTGTGCGCCCGGCAGTTTATTGGAAAAAGAATCCCAAAAAGTTGGTCTCAAAATAATGCGTGAAGGATTTATGGATCGAGCATATAACTCCGATGCTACTCTTCGTTCTCGTTCTGTGGAAGGAGCCGTTTTGACAAACTTGGATCAAATAGGACAACAGCTGATATCAATAGTTACCAAAAAACAGCTTTCAACTAAAGCTGACAAAACCATTGACTTTAATGTTCAAACTCTATGTTTGCATGGTGACAACCCTAAAGCAGTAGCAATAATCAAGCATGTTCATCAGCTTCTAAAAACTCATGGAATTGATATACACTAAAACAGATTTTAGCTTCAGCAAATTGGGAAACACTCTAATAATAAATTTTCCACATCGCGATGGAGATCATGCCTTACGATTTATTCTGAAGCTAAGTAAAGCGCTAAAAATAAAATACAATGACCAATTGGAAGATGTAACCCATTCATTCAATAGCATCAACCTTTTTTTTAAAGGAGAGTTTGATTCCCACAAAATACACAAGCAGATTTTTGGAACACTGGATTCTCTAAAAATTGAAAAAAAGAAAAAGAATCCAATTTGGAAGCTACCCGTTTGTTTTGCTGATGAATTTACTAGTGATCTGGTCGATCATTTCAGTGGAAATAAGCAACGAGTAAAAACCTATATAGAAAATTTTTTGAAACGAGAATACCGACTTGTTTTTTATGGATTTTTGCCTGGTTTTCCTTATTTGAGTGGGTTGACTAAAGAGTTGATGATTCCCAGAAAAAAGACCCCAAATCGATTGACACTCATGGGAAGTTTGGCGGTAGGAGCAAGTCAAGTTGGAATTTATCCACAAGACAGCCCGGGCGGGTGGCATGTAATTGGTAATTGCCCCATACCTTTGATGGACTTTGAAAAGACCCCTCCAAATTTGATCCAAGCCGGAAATCGAATACAGTTTTTTGCGATTTCAAAAGAAGAACATCAAGCAGTTTTGTTGGCAATCGAAAATAAAAATGAGCACCCTTTAATAAATCAAGTGAGTAATGATTGAAGTGATCGATCCAGGGTTTTACACCTCTATTCAAGACCGCGGTCGAATGGGATACCGCCATCTGGGGATCCCCATATCGGGTGCAATGGATCGGAAAGCATTTGATTTGGCTAATTTACTTTTGGGGACACCGATGATACAACCTTGATTGAGTGCACTTTGGTAGGGCCTATCTTACGTTTTCATGAGTCTTGTTCACTTGTGATAACAGGTGCTCAAATGGAAACCTTTATAAATGATACACCCATCAAAAACAATGAGGTTATTGCTGTAAATTCTGGAGATATTTTGAAGTTGAGACAAGCCCTTAACGGAATACGAACCTATGTAAAAGTTAATCACTCCTTGATCATTCCCAAAATTTTAGACAGCACCTCCTTTTACCAACCCATTACTTCAGAGGCAGTACTTAAAAAGAAACTCATCTTTTTTGGTTAAAATCCAAAACAAGTTTTCAATCCAAATTTTCTCGAATTCGAGTAAAAGAGGATTATCTGTTTTCTGATGAATTGGAAGTTGAGAAGGGGCCAGAATATGAGTTGTTCAAAGATAAATCGATGGATTCCCTTACCTCATCAAAGTTTGAGATCATGAGTCAGAACAGAATGGGATATCGAATAAAAACTCCCTTAAAATCTAAATCCAAATCGATGCTAAGTTGCGCCGTTCGACCGGGTACTGTCCAAATTACCCCCTCTGGAACCCTATTGATTGTTGGAATGGATGGGCAAGTATCCGGCGGATATCCAAGAATTTTTCAACTTTGCAACGACGCTATCAGTATTTTAGTCCAGAAAAAAGCGGGAGATAAAATATCGTTTAAACTTCACGATAAACCTCTTCAAAAGGAACTCTAAAACGCGGTCCGTAAATCCCTCCCTCTGCTTGTTGTCCACAACCGATAATCATAATGATTTCAGCCTTTATGGTTAAACCAAGAATTTGCTTAACTCTTTTCGAATCGAAACCCTCCATAGGACAAGTGTCGTATCCCAAAGCAGCCATGCTGATCATGAAATTTTGAGAGGCTAGAGCAGCTCTTTTTTGAGCAATTACCCTAACATCCCCAGAACTTACTTCTCGATACATTGGGCGAAACATTCCGATTACAAAAGCCATTACTTTTTTTAACCTGCCCAGAAGACCAAAAAAATCACTGTAGATTGTGGGAACTACTTTTTTGTAATAATTCATAGACTTTTTTTCGTCTTTCGAATTTCTTACTTTTTGGTTTTCAAATTGTTTGGTAATAAAGTTGATGTTGGATGCTGCTCTTTGTTTCCATAAGTCTTTTCGAACAACAGTAACCACAAGCTGGAGTGCAGTCGATGCAGCAGTTTGACCAAAGCATGCGGCAGCAATTTCCTTAAGGGTTTTGGCTTGGGTTATGTGATAAAATTCCCAAAGCTGAAGATTGCTACTTGAGGGAGCCAAAATCGCTTGTTGAATACAGGATTTTATATCTTCTTTTTTCAAGGGTTTTGTAGGATCGTATCTTCGAACCGATCTTCTGTATTCAATTGCTTCACTTACTGTTTTTTCGACCATTATTTTTTAGTAAAAATAGGATATTATCGTCATCTAAAGCAGAAAACCAACTTCTTATATTGTTTTTATTTTATGGATAAAACAATAAAACAAGCGAAAAAAATGAATATTATCTAAATTCTTGAAAAACAGCTTTATTATTTTTATGTAAAGCTCAAAAACTATGAGCTATCCATAAAAGCAGTTCTTTTGGTTTAAAGAGTCGGTTTTTTTGTTTTATTTTGTTACTTATTTTATGTGTAAATAATGAACTTGAGTATCGTTTATTTTTATAATTAAATAATTGTTTTATAATATTTTATAAATAAATAATGAATTTGGATGTAGGGCATTTTTGAAAATAAAAACACTACTCTTTTTTTAGTGTCCTAATTTCGAATTAGATTTTAAACAGAATGGAATACAATAAGTTCAGTAAAGCGGTTACCCAAGACCCTACTCAACCGGCCGCACAAGCCATGTTACATGCAATTGGATTAACGGATGAGGATTTTAAAAAACCCTTGGTAGGGATTGCATCAACAGGCTATGAAGGTAATCCATGTAATATGCACCTCAATGATTTGTCTGTTGACATCAAAAATGGGGTACAAGCTTCCGATTTAGTTGGGCTTATTTTTAATACCATCGGAGTGAGTGACGGTATTTCCATGGGAACACCCGGAATGAGGTTTTCACTACCCTCTAGAGACGTAATAGCAGATTCAATGGAAACGGTAGTTCAGGCAATGTCATATGATGCTTTGGTCACCGTTGTGGGCTGTGACAAAAACATGCCCGGTGCCTTGATGGCAATGCTGCGTTTGAACCGCCCTTCCATTCTTGTTTATGGAGGAACCATTGCACCAGGTTGCCACAAAGACAAAAAATTGGATGTTGTTTCGGCATTCGAAGCTTGGGGTGAAAAAGTAGCCGGTACCATGGAGGAAAATGAATTCAAAGAAGTTGTTCGAAACGCCTGTCCTGGGGCTGGTGCCTGTGGGGGTATGTACACCGCAAATACTATGGCCTCAGCTATTGAGGCTTTGGGAATGGCATTGCCCTATAATTCTTCGAATCCAGCAATTAGTAATGATAAAAAAGTAGAATGCGAAAAAGTTGGTTCAGCTCTAAAGCATTTGATTGAAAACGATATTAAGCCCTCGGACATAGTTACCCGAAAATCATTGGAAAACGCAATTCGTTTGGTAGCAGTTCTTGGCGGGTCAACCAATGCAGTTTTACATTTTTTGGCGATTGCCAAGGCCGCTAAAATTGAGTTTACTCTTGACGATTTTCAAGCACTAATGGATACTACTCCGTTTTTGGCAGATCTCAAACCCAGTGGTAAATACCTAATGGAAGATCTTCACAATGTTGGAGGGGTACCTGCTGTTTTAAAATTCATGTTGGCTGAGGGTATGCTCCACGGAGATTGCCTTACGGTTACTGGCAAAAGTTTGGCCGAAAACTTGGCAGAGGTAAATAGTCTTGAAGAAGGGCAAGATTTAATTCATTCTCTAAATAACCCCATCAAACCAACTGGACATATTCGTATCCTAAAAGGAAATATTGCTCCCGAAGGGTCTGTGGCAAAAATTACAGGAAAAGAAGGTTTATTGTTCAAAGGACCCGCACGCGTTTACAACAGCGAATATGAGGCCAATGATGGAATTGGAAAGGGAGAAGTTCAAAAAGGAGAAGTCATTGTAATTCGATATGAAGGTCCCAAGGAGGTCCCGGAATGCCCGAAATGTTAAAGCCAACAGCAGCGATAATGGGAGCTGGTTTGGGCAAAGATGTTGCCTTAATTACAGACGGTCGTTTCTCTGGAGGTACCCACGGATTTGTGGTTGGCCATATTGTTCCCGAAGCCCAAGAGGGTGGTCCTATTGGACTGATCCAAAATGGAGATATTGTTGAAATTAATGCTGAGTCCAACACGTTAAATGTTTTGGTAAGCGATCAAGAATTAGCCGATAGAAAAGCAAGTTGGAAAGAACCTGCGTACAAATTTGAAAGAGGGATACTTTACAAATACATAAAAAATGTTTCCACAGCTTCAGAAGGTTGTGTAACAGATGAGTTTTAAAATGAAAAATCAAGAAACCAATCATATTTCGGGGGCGGAAGCTGTTATCCGCTGCCTTTTGGAAGAGGGAGTAGATTTAATTTATGGTTACCCAGGAGGTGCAATCATGCCAATCTACGATGAGCTTTATAAATATTCTGATGTTCTTCAACACATTTTAACCCGACACGAGCAAGGAGCTACTCATGCTGCTCAAGGCTATGCAAGAACTTCGGGTAGGGTTGGAGTAGCCATGGCAACCTCAGGTCCGGGAGCCACAAACTTGGTAACGGGTATTGCCGATGCTCAAATCGATTCTACACCAATGGTTTGTATCACAGGACAAGTAGCGTCACATTTGTTGGGATCCGATGCCTTTCAGGAAACTGATATTATCGGGATTTCAACGCCTGTAACCAAGTGGAATTATCAAATAACCAAGGCAAGTGAAATTCCCGAAATCATAGCAAAAGCATTTTTCATTGCACGATCTGGAAGACCCGGGCCGGTTTTTGATTGATATTACCAAAGATGCTCAATTCGATTTCTTCGATTTTTCATACAAAAAATGTAAAGCCGTTCGAAGCTATACTCCGATTCCTGCTTTAAATCCCAATCAGATTTCAGCAGCAGCTGAAGCAATCAATAAAGCCAAAAAACCCATGATTATTTGGGGGCAGGGCGTTATTTTGGGAGAAGCTGAAGAAGAATTCAAAAAATTTGTTGAAGCCTCTGGGATTCCAGCAGTATGGACAATATTGGGCTTATCGGCCTTATCGACAAAACACCCTTTGAATATGGGTATGGTTGGCATGCACGGAAATTACGGGCCCAACATCCTCACCAATCAATGCGATGTTTTGATCGCAGTAGGAATGAGGTTTGACGACCGAGTTACAGGTAATTTAGATACTTATGCCAAGCAAGCTACTGTGATTCATTTAGAAGTTGATCCTGCTGAAGTTAACAAAAATGTAAAAGCACATTATCCTGTTTTGGGTAATTGCAAAGAAAGCTTACCCCTGCTTACCTCTATGGTTAATCACAAAGAATACAAAGACTGGAAACAGCTTTTTGCAGATCATATGAAAATAGAATTTGATGCTGTAATTCAAGGCGATACATTACCCAC
The DNA here is from genome assembly GCA_038142965.1 of Candidatus Arcticimaribacter sp. GTDB lineage: Bacteria > Bacteroidota > Bacteroidia > Flavobacteriales > Flavobacteriaceae > Arcticimaribacter. Next base: position 122,705 of record JAYQLC010000007.1, read on the forward strand.
AAAAAAGAGGGCTTGACGATGGGCGAGGTTATTGTTGGAATCAATAAATACACAAAAGGAGATGCAGTTTTTGTTACGGATGTAGGTCAGCATCAAATGATTGCTTGTCGTTATGCCGAGTTTATTCGATCAAAAAGCAATGTCACCTCAGGAGGTTTGGGGACCATGGGGTTTGCCCTTCCAGCAGCTATCGGAGCCAAAATGGGTGCACCCGATCGAGAAGTAGTTGCGGTTATCGGTGATGGGGGTTATCAAATGACCATTCAAGAATTGGGAACAATTTTTCAAAATAAAACAGCCGTTAAAATTGTGGTTTTAAACAACGACTATTTGGGAATGGTTCGTCAATGGCAACAATTGTTTTTTGATAAGCGATATGCCTCAACAGAAATGATTAATCCCGATTTTGTAACCATAGCAAAAGGCTACAATATTGAAGCAAATCGAGTAAACAAAAGGGAGGATTTAGATGATGCAATACGTACTATGATTGCCTCAGATGAGCCTTATTTCCTTGAAGTATGCGTAGAAAAAGAAGATAATGTGTTCCCAATGATACCCACAGGAGCATCAGTTTCAGACATAAGATTAAAATAATGAGTGATTTTACAAAATACACCATCTCAATTTATACTGAGAACAATATCGGTTTACTCAATAGGATATCTGCGATTTTTTTAAAAAGGCACATCAATTTTCTGAGCTTATCAACATCACAATCCGAAATTCCAGACGTTTTTAGATTCATCATAGTAGTGAAAATGACCGAATCGGGTGTAAAAAGGATTGTGCAGCAAATAGAAAAGCAAATCGATGTTATCAAAGCTTACTATCACACAGATCAGGAAACAATTTTCCAAGAGTCTGCACTTTACAAAGTAAAATCAAGTTCATTGTTTGAAGAACGTCAGATTCAAAATACAATAAAAAATAGTAATGCAAACATCGTTACCGTTTCTCCAGATTTTTTTGTAATAGAGAAAACGGGTTTTCGACATGAAACAGAAGAACTTAGAGAATCACTCGAACCTTTTGGACTTCTTCAGTTTGTACGATCAGGAAGAATTTCGATCACCAAAGAAAAAATGGGTATCTCAGAAATTTTAAATACATTTAAACAACAACACAAAGACTAAAACACAAAAATGGCAAATTATTTTAATCAACTCTCGTTAAGAGAACAACTCAATCAACTGGCTCAGTGTAGATTTATGGAAGCTTCAGAATTTGAAGACGGAATTGAAGCATTGGTAGGGAAGAAAATTGTAATCGTTGGATGTGGTGCACAAGGACTCAATCAAGGGCTAAACATGCGAGATTCTGGATTGAATATTGCTTATGCATTACGACAAGGTGCAATTGATCAAAAAAGAGCATCCTACAAAAATGCGATAGAAAATAATTTTTCTGTAGGAAGTTATGAGGAAATGATACCAGATGCTGATGTTGTAATTAACCTTACTCCAGATAAGAATCACACCCCTGTTGTTCAGGCAGTAATGCCTTTAATGAAAAAAGGGGCAACGCTTTCTTACTCTCACGGTTTCAATATTGTTGAGGAAGGAACCAAGGTTCGCGAAGATTTAACCGTTATTATGGTTGCACCGAAGTGTCCAGGTTCAGAAGTGAGAGAGGAATACAAACGAGGTTTTGGAGTTCCAACACTAATTGCAGTTCACCCAGAAAATGACCCACAAGGTCATGGTTTGGCTCAAGCAAAAGCCTATGCAGTAGCAACCGGAGGTCATCGTGCAGGAGTTTTAGAATCTTCTTTCGTGGCTGAAGTAAAATCTGATTTGATGGGAGAGCAAACCATTTTGTGTGGTGTGCTACAAACAGGATCTATCTTATGTTTTGACAAAATGGTAGAACAAGGAATAGATGCTTCTTATGCAGCAAAGTTGATTCAGTACGGTTGGGAAACCATCACCGAAGCCTTAAAGCACGGTGGAATAACCAATATGATGGATCGCCTGTCTAATCCTGCTAAAATTAAAGCTTTTGAACTTTCAGAAGAGTTGAAAGAAATTATGGAACCTTTGTTCCAAAAGCATATGGACGATATTATGTCTGGACATTTTTCTAAAACAATGATGGAAGACTGGGCAAATGATGATAAAAACCTCCTGGGCTGGAGAGCAGCAACTGGAGAAACTGCATTCGAGAAAACCAAAATTACAGATCAAGAAATTTCTGAACAAGAATTCTTTGATCATGGCGTATTGATGGTTGCCTTTGTAAGAGCAGGGGTGGAGTTAGCATTTGATACTATGGTTGCCGCAGGAATAAAAGAAGAATCTGCATATTATGAGTCTTTGCACGAAACTCCATTAATAGCCAATACGATTGCGCGAAAAAAATTATTTGAAATGAATCGTGTCATATCAGATACAGCAGAGTATGGATGTTATTTATTTGACCATGCTTGTAAACCTATGCTTACTGATTTTATGAAAAAGATAAATACTGATGTAATTGGAACAGCATATGCTGCGGGACAAAACAATGGTGTAGACAACAAAAAACTTATCGACATAAACGAAATCATACGTTTCCACCCCATTGAAATGATTGGATATGAACTCCGTGATTCGATGACTGCGATGAAAAAAATCGTTTAAATATTGCAAAATAAACCTACAATACTAGGAGCTCAAAATGCGCTGCAGGTCATTTCAAAAGTAGCGCTTGAGTCTCCATTGCAATACAACGAACGCCTCTCAAATTCTTTTTCATCTTCTGTTTACCTCAAACGAGAGGATCAACAACAGGTGCGTTCTTTCAAGATAAGAGGCGCATTCAACAAAATCAATTCCCTTTCAAAAAGTGAACTTCAAAAGGAATTGTCTGTGCTAGTGCTGGAAATCATGCGCAAGGCTTTGCATTTTCATGCAATCAGTTAAAAATATCGGGAACGGTTTTTATGCCCATACCTACTCCGAGTCAAAAGGTAGAACAAGTAAAAATGTTTGGAGGACCTTATGTGTCAATTGTATTGGGAGGTGATACCTATGATGATTCACAAAAAGCGGCTTTGGAGCATTGTAAAAAACATAAGCAAGTTTTTGTTCATCCCTTTGATGATGTAGATGTAATTGAGGGCCAAGGAACAATTGCCATTGAGATGATCAAACAGGCAAAGAAACCCCTAGATTATATTTTTGTTCCCGTAGGAGGGGAGGGTTGATTTCGGGAATCCTTACTGTATTTAAAGTATTGTCTCCAAAAACCAAAGTAATTGGTGTTGAACCTCTTGGTGCTCCTTCCATGAAAATTTCACTTGAAAACCAAAAAAATACACGACTCAAGAAAATCGATAAATTTGTTGATGGTGCTGCCGTTCAGAGGGTTGGAGATTTGAGTTTTGAAATTTGCCAAAATCTTTTGGATGACTGTATTACGGTAGATGAGGGTAGAATTTGTCAAGAGATTCTTGATTTGTACAACAAAGAAGGAATTGTAGCAGAACCAGCTGGAGCTTTGGCTATAGCAGGGATAGAGCAATATGCATCAAAAATCAAAGGTAAAGAAGTTGCTGCTATTTTGTGTGGAGGCAACAATGATATTACCAGAACCCCGAAATCGAAGAACGGGCATTACTTCATGCTCAACTCAAGCATTATTTTATTGTTCGTTTTCCACAACGAGCTGGAGCACTCAAAGATTTTGTGACCAACGTTTTGGGACCAGAGGATGATATTACATATTTTGAGTTTACTAAGAAAAGCAATCAACATTTTGCTCCCGCCGTACTTGGTGTTGAATTAAAAAAAGCTCAAGATTTTGATTCTCTTCTTGATCGGATGAAAACACAGGGCTTTTTAGCGAATACCTCAATGATAAACCCGACTTGTTTAAGTTTTTAAAAAACTAGTGGAATACCAAATTTGAAGAGTGCTATCAGGATCAAAACCGAGATACAATTGATTATTATTCCGATTCTCGCCATTTCATGAACCTTTACATAACCACTAGCAAATACTATTGCATTGGGGGGTGTAGCCATGGGAAGCATAAATGCACAGCTGCTAGCCATTGTTACTGGAATAAGTAAGTAAAGTATCGGTATTTCTAAACCAATTGCAATGCCAGCTACTACTGGTGCTAGTACTGCAACCAACGCAACGTTGCTCATCAATTCTGTCATAAACAGCATCAGTACAATAAGGAGGGATGCAGTCAAAAATACGCTAAAGTTTCCATCAGAAATATAATTTGTAATTAAAGAAACAATCCCTGTAGAGGACATTCCTTTTGCTAAAGCGAGCCCTCCTCCAAAGAGGATTAAGATTCCCCAGGATAATTTTTGGGTGTCCTCCCATGTTAAAATAAATTCCCCTTTCTTTAGATTAAAAGGAATCGCAAAAAGAGCCAATGCCCCTAAAACACTGATCACAGTATCGGATAACTTTAACCAGGGGAATATCGAATTTATCAGTGTTCTAAAAATCCACAAGGAAACAATTATCCCAAAAATCCACAGAACTTGTTTTTCCCGAGCTGAAATATTTCCCAATTTTTTGAGTTCATCATCAATGATATTATTAGTAGTACTGAATTGTAAATCTTTTGTTGGGAAAATCAAATGCACCAGTACAAAGTAGATAATCGTTATCAATACCAGTGCAAAAGGAAGTCCAATTGCCATCCACTTTACAAATGATATTTCAATTTGATATTCGTTTTCTAGAAGACCTATAAGAACAGAATTCGGAGGAGTTCCTATTACTGTAGCTATTCCTCCAGCATTGGCAGAAAATGCGATTCCAAGCATTACGCTCAAAGCAAAATTTCGTTGATTTTTATTAGGGGTTTCTTCTTTATGTATTAGTAAATGAATTACTGACAAGGCAATAGGGAGCATTACTACGGTACTCGCCGTGTTACTGATCCACATACTCATAGAAGCAGTTGCGATCATAAAACCTAGAATTACCTTATTTGGCGTAGTTCCTGTTTTTTTTATGATTGAGAGCGCTATTCTTCGATGCAAGTTTACTTTTTCGAGTCCTAGTGCCAAAACAAAACCTCCAAAGAATAAAAATACGATGGAACTCCCGTAGTTGGCACCCACATCATTAATAGGCATTACTCCTGTTAATGGAAATAAAACTAGGGGTATTAAAGATGTTACGGATATTGAAACTGCTTCTGTAATCCACCATACAATCATCCAGCTGGCACACGCTAATACAGCACAGGCTTCATAAGATAAATTTTCAAAGGGTAGAAGAATGAATAAGGTAAACAATAAGGGACCCAAAAAAAGTCCTATTGTTTTTGAATTCAATAAATCACTCATACATTTATTTTGCAAGTCATTAAAGATAATAGTGTTTTGTTTGTCTAACAAGTTTTAGATCTAGGGAATTTTAAATAACGACACTCACTTAACAACATGATTGTTTCTTATATTTGATTTTTACTTTGTTAGCGTATTAAATTCTAAAATAAAATTATTAATTTAGTTTGATATTTTAAATAAAAGGTTAAACAAAATAATCTTATGGCACAGCATTCAGAAAAAATTAAAGTTGGATCCGCAAAGTTCAACACCCCAATACATTGTGATAAATATCTTGTTGATGGTGTTTTGCATACCTGGAAAGGAAATACCAGTGAAGTATATTCAACAATCCAGTCTGAGGACAAAAATGGGGTTATGAATCCAACACTCTTGGGTTCTATTCCGGATATGGAAACGGATACAGCACTAGCTGCATTAGGCGCAGCTGAAAAGGCGTTCAATCGTGGTCAAGGGGTTTGGCCTACGATGAAAGTGAAAGATCGTTTACGTTGTTTGGTTTCATTTGCATTAAAAATGAAAGAAGCTAGAGAGCAAGTTGTGGAATTATTGATGTGGGAGATTGGCAAGAATAAACCTGATTCTTACAAAGAATTTGATCGTACTATTGATTATATTTTTGACACAGTTGAAGCTTACAAAAAACTTGATCGCAAAAGTGCTAAGTTCGATAAGCAGTCGGGAATTCATGCCCACATTCGAAGAGGACCATTAGGAGTTATATTGTGCTTAGGACCATACAATTATCCTCTAAACGAGACTTTTTGTTTGCTTATTCCTGCGATCATCATGGGAAATACTGCTATTTTTAAACCCGCAAAGCATGGAGTACTACTTATAACCCCATTGCTCAATGCTTTTCAAGAAAGTTTCCCTCCGGGAGTGGTTAATATTTTATTTGGTCGTGGACGAAAAATTGCTTCTCCCATAATGGAAACAGGTAAGGTTGATGTTTTAGCATTAATTGGTCATAGTTCATCTGCAGTTGCACTTCAAGACTTGCATCCCAACAAGAACCGTCTTCGATTGGTTCTAGGTTTAGAAGCCAAAAATCCTGGAATTATATTACCCGACGCTGATTTGGATTCAACCATAAAGGAATGTATTTCTGGAACACTTTCCTACAATGGTCAAAGATGTACGGCACTCAAAGTACTTTATGTTCATGAATCCATAGTTGATGAATTTAATAAACAATTTTCCAAAGCGGTCGATGCGCTTAAATTTGGCTTACCCTGGGAAGATAGCGTTTTTTTAACACCCTTACCCGAACCTGGAAAACCTGCATACATTCAAGAATTAATTGAAGATGCTGTTTCTAAAGGTGCTAAAATAATGAACAAAAAAGGAGGAGAGTTGACTGATAATTATTCTTTTCCTGCAGTTTTGTATCCTGTGAATAAGGAAATGAATGTTTATCATGAAGAGCAGTTTGGTCCAGTTGTTCCAATAATATCCTACAGTGATATTAATGAGCCTTTGGATGCTATGGCTGCTTCAGAGTATGGGCAGCAAGTCAGTCTCTTTGGGAGAGATGTACGTAAACTTGCACCATTAATCGACGTTTTAGCAAACTTGGTTTGTCGTGTTAACCTCAATAGTGCATGCCAACGCGGACCGGATGTTTATCCTTTTACCGGACGAAAAAATTCTGCAGTTGGTACGCTCAGTGTTTATGATGCTTTACGTTCGTTTTCTATACGTACTTTTGTAGCTGCAAAAGACAATGCTTACAACAATGAAATTTTGGATTCTTTAATGGATTCAAAAGAGTCTAACTTTGTAAATACAGAATATCTTTTGTAAAAAAATTAGGGGAGATTTGCATAAGCCCAATACATCAGAGCAAATTGTAATAGTAGGCGTATCCACAAAAGAATTGGAGATATCCCCAAATGATTTGAGGGTATTAGCATGTTTATATGAACGATCAAGAACACGGTCAACATTGCGATAATACCGAGTAATGATATTGTTCTAGTAATCGGAAAGAAAACTCCTAAGCCCAAAACTATTTCTGCTACACCGCTCCAAAGAATAAGTGCATTATGAGCTGGTAAAAATTTAGGCATCATAGGCCTGTAAAAGCCTGTGTGGGTAAAATGTACAATTCCTAGGATGAAATAAATACCTCCCATAAGATAAAGTTGTAAGATGTTCATGAACTTTCTTTTTCTTGTGTATCAGAAGTTTCTGTTTGGTATTCGTTTAAGAAATCCAACAGATGTGCCAAACTTTCTTCTGGTCGTTCTTCCATGGGTACATGCCCTGTTTCTTTCATAATTACCAAGCGGCTGTTGGAAAGTTTAGCGTCAAATTTTAATCCATTTTCTACAGGGATCCAAATATCGTTTTCACCCCATAAGATTAGGGTAGGTGTGTTTATTTTTTTTAAAAGAGCTGTTTCATCTTTAAAAGCTATTTTGGATCGTTCAATAAACGCATCTCTGCTTCCTTCTCTTAAAATCATCTGGTGATAGCGTTCTACAAGCTCTGAGGAAATTTTTGAGTCATCATAATACACTTGTTCCAGATTGTTTCTGATAAAAGATTTAGGAGTTATGTGTTTCAATAGTTGATTGACAATAGGCATTTCTGCGAGTTTAAAAACAAAAGGTTTCCCTTTGTTTGATGGAAACCCACCCGGATCAACTAAGACCAATTGTTTTACTTGCTTTTGATGATTTGAGGCGTAATGCCAAGCTATTGACCCTCCCAATGAGTTTCCAGCCAATGCAAACTCTGAGACCCCAACTTTTTCCATAAAGGATTCTAGAAATTGGTTGTAACTTTCTAAGTCATAGGTATTTTTTTTATTGGCTCCAGTCAACCCAAAAGCGGGTAAATCCATTCGAATCACTCGATAGTTTTCGATTAATTTTTTAGTCCAAGCATCCCATGTATGAAGTGATGCGCTTGTACCATGGATCAAAACTATTGGAAATCCAGTTCCTTCATCTTTGAAATGAACCTCTAACCCATCAATTGAAATGAATTGAGATTGAGAGTCTGTGTAACGTTCTTTTAAAGTTTCAGCATCTATGTCGGAGTTTCTAAAAGAAAAAAACAAGATGAGAAGTAAACCTACAAGAGCAGTGCTAACTTTTATAAAACCCTTGATGAATTTATTTATGTTCATAAGTTGTAAATCTTTATTCTAATTCATTCAACAAGTTAATTTAAAATTTTCAATGAATCGAAATTAAAAGATTCAAGTTTTATTACTAGACAGCAAGAAGTTAGCTTTAATAGCTTTTAATCAATATGTTGTAAATTTGTTTTTGTACATTTCTAAAGAATACTAAATGGATTCTTCCCGATGGAGCAGCTCAGTATTTTTGATATTTTTAAAATAGGCGTTGGTCCGTCCAGTAGCCATACACTAGGGCCTTGGAAAGCCGCTTTATTGTTTCGTGATTCTTTGGCAAAATATTCATTTGATCATATAGAAATTCATCTTTATGGTTCGTTGTCAAAAAATGGAAAAGGTCACAAAACTGATGTTGCAGTTCAATTGGGTTTGTCAGGTTTAATCCCCGAAACAGCTAATTCTGTTGAAATGAATCGAATTCTTGAGCAAATAAAAATTATGGAAACCCTAGTTCTTAAAGGTTTAAAAATAGCCTTTGACCCATCAAAAGACATTGTTTTTTGCAACACACTTCATAAAGCTCACCCTAATGTACTTACTTTTAGGGCTACCCAAATGGGATCCCTCATTTTAGAACATACGTTTTGCTCAATTGGTGGAGGTTTTATTCACCGTTTAGGTAAATCTCAAGTTTTTGAAAAAGGATCCTTGTTGCCTTTTCCAATTGGTAATGGAGCTGATCTATTGGATCATGTTAAAAAATCAAATCTATCTATTTGGCAGATCGTTTTACAAAACGAAAAGTGTTTTAGATCCGAAGATGAAATCAATCAAAATATTTCAAACATATTTGAAACCATGAAGCAGAGCGTTTATCGTGGATGTATCACGGAAGGAATACTTCCGGGAAGTTTGAATGTCAAAAGAAGAGCACGTTCCTTGTGTTCAAAATTACTTAAGGCACATCAATACAAAACCATCGATGCCTGGGAAACAGCGCTTCGTAAAGAACCTTTGATTTTTGATACACTCAACACATGGATTAGTTGCTTTGCACTAGCTGTCAACGAAGAAAATGCTTCTATGGGAAGAATCGTAACTTCTCCAACCAACGGGGCATCGGGTGTAATACCAGCTGTTTTGTTTTACTATTATTATTTCATTAAAAATCAAGGTTTTGAAGATGTAAAGAAATTTTTGTTGGTAGCAGGTGAAATTGGCAGTTTGTTTAAAAAAGGGGCAACAATCTCTGCTGCAGAAGGCGGATGTCAAGCAGAAATAGGTGTATCATCAGCTATGGCTGCAGCTGGTTTAACTGCTTGTTTGGGTGGTAGCTCTAAACATATTCTTATGGCAGCAGAAATAGCCATGGAGCATCATCTTGGACTAACTTGTGACCCTATTGGAGGTTTGGTTCAGGTACCTTGTATTGAACGAAATTCTATGGGAGCTATCAAGGCGATTATGGCTTCTAACTTAGCCCTCAATGGAAATCCAGAGGATGCAATTGTAAATTTTGATCAAGTGGTAAAAACCATGTGGGAAACTGGTATGGCAATGAATTCAAATTTCAAAGAAACTGCAGCGGGTGGATTGGCAATGAATGTTCCTGTTTCTTTTCCTAAATGTTAAATGTTGGGATAAAATATTTTGACAATAATATCGGCATGTTTTTCAACTTCTTTTTCATCAAATGGATCGATTCCAAATTGCTTTTTCATTTGGTAATTAAATAAGAAAACTGAGTTTGCTGCACTAAAAAAAATGGTGGTTAAATTGGGTATTGGAAAATCCTCAGAAAGCCCTTTTTTCACCAACATTTTATGGAGTTGACTGGTTTTTATAGTTAATGGTTTGAGAACATTCTCAATTAACCAATCACTGCGTGGAGATTCATGAGTGATTTCATGAATAATTACCAAATAGAGTTCTGGAAACTTGGAGTTGTAATAAATAAATTGTCTAGCTAATGTTTTTGCAGTATCCTTGAGTGACAAGTGCTTCAATAGTTTAAATGTAGCAATAGACTCTTTCATGTAGGCATCGAAAGCTCTGCTTACCGCTTTTTTCCAAAGATCTTCTTTGTTTCCAAAATGGTAGTGAAGTAGAGAATCATTGACCTCGCAAATTGAAGACACTTTATTGATACTTGTGCCTTCAAAGCCAAATTTTGAAAACTCTTTTAGAGCAATGTTCAAAATGGAATTTAAATTAATTCCAGACTTTTCATTGGGTCTTCCTCTTTTTCGTTTATTGGTTATGTTATTCTTATTTTTTTCTTTCATTAGACATCAAATTAACTAATATTTGATCAATTTTAAAAATACTTGATACTCATTTTGTCAATAATTAAGAAAGTAACCAATTAATTTCTATATTTGTTAGGGTCAAACTAAAGTAAAATGTCTTACATTTCAATAGCTGTAGAATACAAAGAAAATTATGTGATTGTCCAATTAGATGGCGGTAAGGTAAATCAAATTAACACTGCCATGCTTCAGGATCTTAAAGATATTTTTCTTGCATTGGATCAAGACGATTCAGTTCAGGGTGTTATTTTATCGGGCAGGCCTCACGGATTTAGTGCAGGTTTAGATATTGCAAGTTTCTCCTCTGGTGGAGTCGAATACGCGCAAGTTTTTTGGAGATGCTTTCACGAGACCCTTCAAGCGTTGATCCGTTTTTCAAAACCTTTTGTATGTGCAATTACGGGTTATGCCCCAGCTGGAGGCACGATTCTTACCCTTTGTGCGGATTACAGAATAATGGGAAGAGGACCAAAGCATGTTATGGGGATGCATGAATTAAAATTATCTATGCTTATTCCAAAAATTTTTTCAGATATTTATGCTTACCATTTGGGTGAAAAACAAGCATGGGAAGCCCTGCAGTTAAAGAAACTATTTAATAGTGATGAAGCTTTGGAAGTAGGTTTGGTTAATGAGTCAGTTCCTGTAGAAGAAGTTTTGGATCGCGCTGAGGTTTATTTAAAAAGTTTGTTAAATGTTTACCCACCTGTATTTATAGAAACAAAACGTTTAATGCGTCAAAACTTACTAAAAATAGTCGAAGGTGATTTGTCCAAAGAAATAGCAGATGTGGTTAGTAACTTTTCTGACCCACATACTCAGACTGTTATGCAAGAGTTTATGAATAATTTTAAAAAATAAAATAAAGAGAAATGGAAGCTTACATTTATGATGCCGTTCGGTCGGTACGAGGCAAAGGAAATAAAAAAGGTGCTTTGTATGGAGTTACCCCAACAGAATTATCCAAACAAGTTTTGGTAGCGCTGAAAGAGAGAAATGCATTGGATACTTCAAAAGTAGAAGATGTAATTTTTGGTTGCGTTGCCCAAGTAAAAGACCAAGGGGTTAACATTGCAAAATCTGCAGCACAAGAGTCTAATTATGGAGACCATCTTTGTGGAGTTACCTTGAATAGGTTTTGTGGATCAGGATTAGAGGCTATGAATCAAGCAGCGGCTTATGTAAAATCTGGATTCAGTTCTCTTATGGTTGCCGGTGGAGTTGAGAGTATGTCTCGAGTTCCTATGGGTTCAGATGGTGGAGGTTTTCTTATGGATCCGCTTCAGGCTATTCCAAGGAACCTAGTTCCTCAAGGAATATCTGCAGATCTCATTGCAACCAAGTATGGTTTTTCTAGAAACGATGCTGACTTGTATGCTGTTGAATCTCAAAAAAGAGCTTCCGAAGCTGAGGCGGACAAGAGGTTTAAGTCTCGAATTGCTATTAAAGACATCAATGGAATAGATGTTCTGGATACAGATCAAAACATTCGTCCATCAACTACCCTTGAGGGAATAAGTAGTCTTCAGCCCTCATTTGCCATGATGGGTAGTATGGGAGGTTTTGATGCTGTTGCAATTGACAAATACCCCGAAGTTGAAGAAATTAATCACATTCATCATGCTGGAAATTCATCTGCAATAGTAGATGGAGCAGGAGCAACCTTAATAGGAAACAAAGAGGTTGGGGATTCCATGGGGATGAAACCTCGCTTTAAAATTCGAGCTGCTGCAGTGGAGGGAACAGATCCAACAATAATGCTAACAGGTCCAGTTCCATCTAGTGTTAAGGCTCTAAAACAAGCAGGGATGAGCATCAATGATGTTGATTTGTTTGAGGTAAATGAAGCCTTCTCAGCAATTCCAATGTACTTTATGGATAAGTTGGGTGTTGATCATTCCATTGTGAATGTAAATGGAGGAGCAATTGCAATGGGTCACCCTCTAGGTGCAACTGGTTGTATGATTGCTGGAACATTGATGGACGAGTTAGAAAGAAGAGATTTGAATACTGGATTGATTACACTCTGTATTGGAGGGGTATGGGAATAGCCACCATTATCGAACGTGTTTAATTAAAAATTAAGAAAAAAGAATATTTCACAAATGGAAAATATTAAAAACGACCTTTTTGAATTTGAAGTTGGAACAGACGGAATCGGAGTTCTTTCTATCAATCAAATCAATAATCCAACTAATCTTTTCAGTACAGAATTTGTCACTGCATACCTCAAACTTGCGCATGAGGCTATAGCCGATAAGGATATCAAAGGAGTAATTCTTACCTCGTCAAGAAGTATGTTTATGCCAGGAGCTGATCTTCGTGAATTGAAAAATATGGGTGCAAACCCTAAGGAGCAATTTGAGAGTACCATGGAAATGCATCATGCATTCAGAGCAATAGAAACTTCTGGTAAGCCTTTTGTTGCAGCAATCAATGGAACTGCAATGGGTGGAGGTTTAGAGCTATGTCTGGCTTGTCACCACCGTATTGTATTGAATAATGTTAAAATTAAATTAGGATTTCCAGAATCTAAAGTTGGTTTACTTCCAGCTGGAGGAGGAATTCTAAGATTCCTTATTTGATGGGCATACAAAATGCTCTCATGTATTTGTTACAAGGAAAAGAAGTACGCCCACCCCAAGCCCTCAAAGATGGGCTGATTGATGAATTAGCAGAAAATCAAGAAGAATTGATTCAGAAAGCCAAAGATTGGATAAGTTCTAACCCAAATCCAGTTCAACCTTGGGACAACAAAAAGCATCGGGTACCCGGTGGTAATGTTTGGTCACCTAATGGGGTACAAACTTTGGTTGGCGCAGCCGGTAACTTGGGAAAGTTAGCACACGGCAACTATCCAGCACAGAGCTATATTTTAAAAGTAGTCCACGATGGATTGCCTTTAAATATTGATCGTGCCTTAGAAATAGAGGCGCGTTATTTTACTAAGTTGCTAGCCTCTAAAGAAGCTAAAAATATGATCCGTACAGGATTTACAGAATTACAAAAGGCGAAAAAAGGGAATTGCTCGTCCAAAATCAGAACCACAGTATGAAGTAAAGAAATTGGGAATCCTTGGAGCAGGTATGATGGGGGCAGGGATTGCCTATGTTTCAGCAAAAGCTGGAATGGAGGTTGTTCTCAAAGATGTTTCACAAGAAGGCGCGGAAAAAGGAAAGGCTTATTCAAAATCTTTATTGGATAAAGCCATTTCAAAAAAGCGTTCTACCCCCGAAAAAGCAGAGGCACTGTTGTCAAGAATTGAGCCAACCGCAGATCCTGCATCCATGAAAGATTGTGATTTGGTAATTGAAGCTGTTTTTGAAGATCCCAAATTAAAAGCGGTTGTAACCGCCGAAACAGAGGCGGTTTTGGGAACAGATAAAGTGTATGCTTCAAATACTTCTACAATTCCAATTACCGAATTAGCGAAAGCATCTAAACGACCAAACAATTTTATTGGGATTCATTTCTTCTCTCCAGTTGAAAAAATGCCCTTGGTCGAGATAATCGTGGGAGAAAAAACAGAAGATAAAGCAATAGCAGCAGCAGTTGATTACACGGTTGCCATAGGTAAAATTCCAATTGTAGTAAATGACAGCCGCGGATTCTACACATCACGATGTTTTGGAACTTTTGTTTCTGAAGGATCTTTTATGGTAGAAGAAGGAGTTCCAGCTGCTATGGTTGAAAATGTTGCCAAAGCTGAGGGTATGGCCGTGGGACCATTAGCAGTTATTGATGAAGTAACTCTTACTTTAGGGTTACATGTCTATGAAAGTGATCCTACCCCAAATAAGCCCGCGTTTCAAGAGCGCTCATACAAAATGCAGAAAGATTTGGTAGATAATCACGACCGAAAAGGTAAAAAATGGGGCGCAGGTTTTTATGACTATCCCAAAGGAATGCCTAAGAAACTCTGGCCAGGCCTTGCAGAAAAATACAATTCAAATTTAGATTATTTAGATAAAGAAACCGTAGGGAAACGAATCATGCACCGTCAAGCTATTGAAGCTTTTAGATGTCTCGAAGAGGGGGTTTTGAAAAGTGTAGTTGATGGAGATTTGGGTTCTGTACTCGGTTGGGGATTCCCCATTTTTACAGGAGGTGCATTGTCTTATATTGATTTTGTTGGAATGCAAAAGTTTGTTGCTGAATGTGATGACTTTGCAAATCGATTTGGTGAACGCTTTGCAGTTCCAAGTGGTCTGAGAGCCTTATCTGAAGCTGGAAAATCAATTCATGATTACAAGCACTAAGAAGTGATTCTTAATTAATTTGATTAATTGATACTGCAGTATTTTTTAAATAAAACACATGAATACTATTCAAGAAGTTATTGCCCTTTTGACACTTGAAAAAATTGATGAAAATACGTTTATAGGTGCAAATTATAAAACCCCATGGGGAAGAGTTTTTGGTGGACAAGTCTTAGGGCAGTCTCTTCATGCAGCTTATCAAACTGTACCAAAAGATCGTATAGCCCATTCAATGCACGCCTATTTTATTTTGGGAGGTCAATTGGATATTCCAATTCAATACGAGGTTGATTCTATTCGAGATGGTAAAAGTTTTACTACTCGAAGAGTTGTAGCAAAACAAAATGGAGTGCCCATTTTTAATATGTCGGCTTCATTTCACAAGAACGAAAAAGGAGTAGATCACCAAATCCCTATGCCTAATTTAATCAAGCCAGAAAGCCTTGATACCTTAAGAAACGAGATTAAGGTCCTGGAAAATGTTGCACCAAAAATTTATAATCGAATAAAAAGTGTACTTCCCAAGATGTTTGATATCCGATCTGTTGAAAACTTTTTAACAAGGTATTCTAAAAATGGACCACCTTTCGATAATCTTTGGTTTAAAACTTCAGAGGTGTTGGATATCAAGGATATTACAATTCATCATCAAATTTTAGCTTATGCATCTGATTTAAATTTGCTGAACACAGCCACTTTTCCGCATCGAGAAGAACTGAATAAAAAAAATATGTTTTACACCAGTTTGGATCACGCCTTGTGGTTTCACCGTGATTTTAGAATTGACAAATGGTTACTCTATGCCATGGACAGTCCCAGTGCATCAAATTCGCTTGGCTTTGCTAGAGGAAGTATATTTAACAAAAAAGGAGATTTAGTTGCTTCGGTTGCCCAAGAAGGATTAATGAGAGAACAAACTAAATAAATTAACCAACCTGAAAACAAAAATATTTAAATGATATTTAAACTAGAGGAGGAGCACATCAGCGTAAAAGAAGCAGCCCGTGAATTTGCAAACACACGATTAAAGGAAGGGGTCATTGATAGAGACAGTTCTATGGAATATCCAACCGAATTTGTAAAGGAAATGGGGGAGATGGGTTTTTTAAGCATGATGGTAAATCCGAAATATGGCGGAAGTGGAATGGATACTTTGTCTTATGTCATTGCAATGGAAGAAATTTCCAAGATAGACAGCAGCTGTTCGGTAATTATGTCAGTAAATAATTCACTTGTTTTATGGGGTATCGAAAAATACGGTTCAGAGGAACAAAAACAAAAATACATTCCAAGACTTACCTCAGGCGAGGAGATCGGTTGTTTTTGTCTTTCAGAACCTGAAGCGGGGAGCGATGCAACTTCGCAAAGGACAACAGCTATCGATAAAGGAGACCATTATGTTTTGAATGGTGTGAAAAACTGGATTACAAATGGTGGGAAGGCAACAATTCAATTGGTTATCGCTCATACCGACAAAGACAAAGGTCACCGAGGAATCAATGCATTTATTGTAGAACGCGACTGGGAGGGTGTCAATATTGGACCAAAAGAAGACAAGATGGGAATTCGATCTTCGGATACGCATTCGATCAGCTATTCGGATGTAAAAGTTCCGAAAGAAAATCGTATTGGTGAAGAAGGCTTTGGGTTTAAATTTGCCATGCAATGTCTTGAGGGTGGTCGCATAGGTTCTGCTGCTCAAGCTTTAGGTATAGCCGCAGGAGCCTATGAGTTATCTGTGCAATATGCACATCAACGAGAAACTTTTGGTAAACCTATTGGAAAACACCAAGCTGTTGCTTTTAAACTAGCCGATATGGCTATGGAAATTGAAGCTGCCCGAATGTTGGTTTATCGAGCTGCTTATCTTAAAGATTCCGGTCAAGATTATGGATATGCAAGTGCTATGGCTAAGCTAAAAGCCTCTGATGTTGCAATGAAATACACCGTTGAAGCTGTTCAAATTCATGGTGGCAACGGATATGTAAAAGAATATCATGTAGAAAGACTCATGCGGGACGCAAAAATCACTCAAATTTATGAGGGAACCTCTGAAATACAGCGGATCATTATTTCTAGGAATGTACTAAACGGAGTCTTGGAGTTACCTTTTTAAAAAAACAGCGTTTTACATTTTAACAATCAATCCAACATTTGCTGGAATACTCCCACTACAAACATCTGGATACAAGGTTTTGATTTCTTTTAAGCCCTGCAGTTCCTTGTAGTTTAACCATTTTTTGGTTTGAGTTGTTGCAGCCACTAAAAAGCTTGACGTTTTACGATCGAACTCACTTGAGCCCCAATCTTGAATTCGTTTTTCGATATGACTGGGTGCAAAGAAAAATTTAGAACGCTCTCTGATGATGCCTTCATTTGGATTGGTTTCTTTCCAATGCGTTAGGCCTACCTTGAGCGTAAACTTCATTTGATTTTTTAGTGACTGATGTAAATTGACTAAAACCGAATTGTTTCCTGACATATCAACGACGACAGTCGGTAAACTGTTGTCTAAATTACTGAGCTGTTCATAAGTTAGGGATGAGTCATAAAACCCCAATTTTTCTATAGCTTTTAAATTTTGATTGGAGGTTATTCCAACTGCTTTTGGTGAAGAATCATCTTGATGTAAGGCATAAGCTAATCCAATACTTGTTTTACTTGAAGCACTGAGTATTACAATCTGCTTTGCACCATGCCAATTATTTTCTTTGAGGGAGTCCCAAAGACAAAAAGAAGTAATGTACAGAGGGTAAAACAACGCACGATCGCGATCAAAATTTTTATCATAATTAGATTCTGAAAGTACGCGCTTGTACAAATTGTAGGTGGGTGGTAGTGTTGCTCGGTGTTTAGATCCATCGATGAATCTTTTTTCGGTAATGCGGTCTGCCTTCATCTTGAGATGAGTGGCGGGAGGGAAGTAGCCAAAAATTCGATCTCCGACAGGGATTGATTCTGTTTTGGATTCAATTACATCCGCAAAGCCCCAAACAGGAATAACACCCCACTCCTGGGTCTGTTCTCCAAGGGCAGGGAAAAATTCCCAGTAACGAATAATGTTTCCCGAAACTGCATAAGTTATGTTGTTTGATGTAAAAGAAAATAGATCTATTTGAACCAAAATCTCACCCTCCGAAAGATTCAAGTGATCTTCAGGTATTTCTTGAATTTTATTTTTTGTGAAATTTGATTTTACAACTTGAAATTGACTCTTTTTGGGAATTTTCATAGACTATTTTATAAAACTATTCTTCAAGATAACCAATTAATTAAAATGATTATGTAGGAACTAGAAACATTGTTAAAATTATTTTCCCCTAAGATTTCTTTGATCAATACTTTTCAAAACCTCTGTTGAAGAGAGTTGGAATGGATGAGATACTTCAAACCAAAGGGTTCAAGCTTTATCATAGGCTATTGTATCCAAAAACTTCCGATGGAATAGGTTACAGCTTTTCCACTTATAAGAACACTTTTATTGTTGTTTTGACAGATTAAGGTTCCGCCTCGAGGAGAAATTTGTCTAGCAATCAGTTTTTCTTTTTTAATCTTTTGGACCAATAAGGAATTAGAGAACAATGTGCAGAACCCGTTACCATATCTTCCAAAATTGATGCTTGAGGGGTAAAAAATCGAGATACAAAATCACATTCTTCTCCTTTAGCGGTAACGATTACTCCTCCAGTGTTCAGGTTTATTTGATCAAAAAATGTTCTGTTGATTTCAATATTTTTAATTTCTTCCTCAGTATCATAAACTAACACATAGTCTCTAGACTTTAGAACTTTTTTGGGTTGGATATTAAGTGACTTTCTTAGGAGTCTGGTAATTCTGAATCTTCTGGAACTCGAGATGGGAAGTTTAGGGTGTACAAATTGTTTTCAACAAGAACGGTCAGTTCCCCACTTAGTGTTTTAAATGTGATTTTATCTTGAGGGTAATTCTGTATGGTTTTTAGACAATGTGCAGTGGCTAAGGTTGCATGTCCACACAGATCCATTTCAATTTCTGGAGTAAACCAACGCAGTTGAATAAAGTCTTTTTTATCAATAAAAAAGGCGGTTTCAGCTACTGCATTTTCTTTTGCTATTTCCAGAAGGATTTCATCTGGAAGCCATTTTTCTAAAGGAACAACACAAGCTGGGTTTCCTTTGAAAACAGTATCTGTGAAAGCATCAATTTGATAGATATTAAGTTTCATAAATGGCTTTTGATTTAAAGTCTATCGGGCCATATATTGGGTAATTCACCACTGAAACCCATTTCGGGTAATGTGTTAATTTGTTCCATTTCGGCTGCAGATAATTCAAAATCAAACACATCCATGTTTTCTGACATTCTCTCTGGATTTGTTGACTTTGGAATGACAACAACTTCGTGCTGTATTATCCAGCGTAAACAAATTTGTGAGACAGATTTTTTGTGTTTTTTTGAAATATTAATTAGGGTTTCGTTTCCAAATACTTTTCCTCGGGCTAGAGGTGACCAGGACTCAACAACAATTTTATTTTGCTTGCAGAAATCAACTAGCTGGGGTTGCCAGTATCCAGGATGAAACTCAATTTGATTGATGGAGGGGATTACTTTTGCGGTTTGAAACAGTGATTCTAAGTGTTCTTGAAAAAAATTACTTACCCCGATTGATTTGATTTTACCTTCTGATTGCAATTCTTCCATTGCAAGCCAAGTATCCGCATTGGTTTTTTTCCAGTTGTCGTAATTTTTAGCATTTGCGGGCCAATGGATCAAATACAAATCCAAGTATTCCAATTGGAGTCGATCAAGAGTTTTTTCGAATTCTACTTTGGTTGACTGATATCCCAAGCTCTCTCTCCAGACTTTACTCGTAACGAATAACTCCTTGCGAGCTATTCCACTTGCCTCGATCCCTTTTCCAACGGCAACTTCATTGCCGTAAATTGATGCAGTATCAATTAGGCGATAGCCTTTTGAAATTGCATAACTCAATGCTTCTATGCCTTCTTGCTCTGTAGCTTTGTAGGTGCCAAATCCCAATTGTGGAATTCGATTACCGTCATTTAATAAGAGGTCTTTCATGTTCACTAAGATATGACATGTAATGACATTATTAAAATTATGTTTCTAATAAAAGTGCAGGAATTTATTTCAATATTGCAGCAGCTAAGTAGTCCCCCACCTCTGAGGTTTTATATGCTTTCCCACCATCTGCAAGATCTTCAGTTACAAAGCCTTCGGCAAGTGCTTGATCAACTACCTTGCGGATAAGTGCTCCTTCATCTTGAAGGTTAAAACTCATTTCGAACATCATTGCAGCGGACAGTACTGTCGCCAAAGGGTTTGCGATATCTAATCCTGTTGCCTGTGGGAAAGAACCATGAATAGGTTCATAGAGGGCGTTTTCAGATCCAACAGATGCGGATGGCATCAATCCCATTGATCCTGATATTACTGAAGCTTCATCTGTTAATATATCACCAAAAAGATTTTCGGTAATCAGCACATCATAGCTATTTGGCCATTGAACTAAACGCATGGCTACTGCATCAACAAATTCGTAAGAAACTTCTACTTCTGGATAGTCTTTTTCCATTGCTTGAACCGTTTCTCTCCAAAGTCGTGAGCTTTCCAAAACATTAGCTTTGTCTACACAGCATAATTTTTTTGATCGGGTCATTGCCAATTCAAAACCTTTCTTTGCAATTCGAGTAATTTCTGATCGGGTATAGGTACAGGTGTCAAAGGCTGTATTACCGTCATCCTTACGTCCGCGTTCTCCAAAATAGATTCCTCCTGTAAGCTCCCTCAAGAAAACCAAGTCTGTTCCTTCAATTCGCTCTTGCTTGAGAGGCGATTTGTCAAGTAAAGATGGGAATGTAAAAGTTGGACGAACATTTGCAAAGAGCCTAATTTTTGGCGCATTTTCAACAGTCCTTGCTCTGGACGGACTTTTGCAGAAGGATCATTGTCAAATCTAGGGTGACCGATTGCTCCAAATAGTATTGCATCTGCATCTAGGCAAACTTGGTGGGTTTCATCTGGATAGGGTTCTCCAACAGCATCAATTGCCGCTGCTCCAGTCAGGGCTGGAGTCCAATTGATTTGATGATTAAATTTTTTAGCAATTGCATTCGATACTTTTACAGCTTGATCGATTACCTCTGGTCCAATTCCGTCACCTGCTAAAAGAGCTATATTTAATTCCATTGTTTATATTCTAGAGAGTTATTGTTGAGTTTCTATTATGTTGAGCATTTTTTCGGTTGCCTTAATGGCTGATACAGTTTGATCTGAATCTAAGCCTCTGGTCACAAAATTCTTATTCGTTTGTTGCCAAGTTATGGTGGTTTCACAAAGTGCATCTGATGTACTACCTGGGGGGGATATGAACTGCGTAGTCAATTAACTTTGGGAGATCAACCTTTTTCTTTTTGTAAATTTTACGAATGGCATTGATGAAAGCATCGTATTGACCATCACCACTAGCTTGTTCTTCAAAAATTTCTTTATTAATTTCTACTGCGACAGTAGTTGAGGGTTTTAGACCTTTGGAATGCGTTAGGACATATGATTTTACAAATACCTTTTTGGAGTTACCCCCACTGTTCATGACATCCGATATGATGTAAGGTAAATCCTCAGCGGTTACTTTTTCTTTTCGGTCTCCCAGTTCAATTATGCGTTGAGTTACTTTTTTCAGGGCATCCTCGTCCAAACTCAATCCCAGTTCTTGAAGGTTTTTCTTGATGTTTGCCTTTCCTGATGTTTTTCCTAAGGCGTATTTTCGCTTACGTCCAAAACGCTCTGGTAGCAAGTCATTGAAATACAGGTTTTTTTACTGTCACCATCTGCATGAATTCCAGCGGTTTGTGTAAAGACATTGGCACCAACAACGGGTTTATTTACAGGAATTCTAAAGCCTGAAAATGTTGATACCAGTTGGCTGACCTTG
The DNA here is from genome assembly GCA_038142965.1 of Candidatus Arcticimaribacter sp. Taxonomy (GTDB): domain Bacteria; phylum Bacteroidota; class Bacteroidia; order Flavobacteriales; family Flavobacteriaceae; genus Arcticimaribacter. The sequence goes on from JAYQLC010000007.1 coordinate 144,603, forward strand.
TTCAATGAATTTTCATTAATATTGATTTCAATATTGGGAAGAAAATCATTTACAACTGCAACCAAACTTGCAAGAGGGGTGTTTCCAGCGCGTTCTCCCATGCCATTTACGGTAAGGTGTAGTCCATGAACTCCTGCTTTTATTGCTTCCATAGCGTTTGCGACACTTAGATCGTAGTCGTTGTGTCCATGAAAATCAAAGTGTAATTTGGGATAACGTTCAACAATTTCTGATAAAAAAGCAAAGGTTTCGTCAGGGGAGAGTACTCCCAGAGTATCGGGGAGTAAAACTCTTTTGATGGGTTGGGTAGATAAAAAATCAATGAATGAAAACACATATTCCTTTGAATGACGCATTCCATTGCTCCAATCTTCTAAATAAACATTGGTTTCAATATTGTGTGACTGTGCTAAGGCAATAGTTTCTGCAATCCCTTTAAAGTGTTCTTTAGGGGTTTGATTGAGTTGATGTGTTAGGTGGTTTAGTGATCCTTTGGTTAGTAGATTTTGTACTTGAACTCCAGCATCGATCATCCATTGAATGGAAACTCCTTTATCGACAAATGTCAAAATTTCAATACGGTCAATTAGATTTTCTGAATTTGCCCAAGCGCTTATTTCTTTTACCGCCTGAAATTCTCCTCGGAAACTCGAGCCGATGCTATTTCTATTCTATCTACTTGAAGTTCTCCTAATAAAAGTTTGGCAAGGGTAAGCTTTTCTGATGAGGAAAAAGATACTCCAGAAGTTTGCTCACCATCCCGAAGGGTAGTGTCCATGATTTCAATTGATCTTGATTTCATAAACCTTGGGATAGAATTAAATTACAGTGGTGTGTTTTTTGCAAATTCTCCAATTTGTTCTTTGATATTCATCAGATAATCTATGTCATCAAAACCATTGAGCATATTTTCTTTTTTGTAAGAATTAATTTCAAAAGTTTCAAATTCACCAGTAGAATCGATTGTTATGGTTTGCTTTGGTAAGTCAATAGTTAATTGAGAATTGGAGTCACTTTCTATTGTAATAAATATTTTTTGGAGAAACTCGGCGGATACTTGTACCGGAAGTACACCAATGTTTAGGCAATTGTTTCTAAAAATATCTGCAAAAAAGCTGGATACAACACAGCGAAAACCATAATCATAAACTGCCCAAGCAGCGTGTTCTCTGGAAGATCCTGAGCCAAAGTTTTTACCACCAACTAATATTTTTCCACTGTAACGTTTGTCGTTTAAAGGAAATTCACTTTTTAGACTATTATCTTGATTGTATCTCCAATCTCTAAAAAGGTTATCTCCAAACCCAACCCGCTCGGTTGCTTTCAGAAATCGTGCAGGAATTATTTGATCGGTGTCAATATTTTCAATCGGTAAGGGTACTGCTGAACTTTTAAGGATATTAAATTTATCGTATGCCATTGTATTTTCTTTATTTTAAACTAAACTTCTTGGATCGGTTACAACTCCTGTCACTGCAGCAGCAGCTGCAACTGTAGGACTAGCTAAAAGGGTTCTTGAGCCTGGACCTTGTCGACCTTCAAAGTTTCTGTTTGAAGTACTTACTGCATATTTTCCAGCTGGGATTTTGTCATCATTCATGGCTAAACATGCTGAGCATCCGGGTTCACGTAATTCAAATCCTGCAGCTTCGAGCGTACTCAACAAACCTTCTTCTTTGATGGCATTGAGTACCTTATGTGATCCAGGAACCAACCATGCTGTAACGTGATCTGCTTTCTTTTTTCCTTCAACAATTTCGGTAAAAGCTCTAAAGTCTTCAATCCGCCCATTGGTACAGCTTCCAAGAAATACAAAATCGATTTTTTTACCGAGCATTGATTCACCTTCTTTGTACCCCATGTAATCCAGAGACTTTTTGTAGGTAGCAACACCTCCGTCAACGTTTTCAGCCTTTGGAATACCCCCTGAAATACCCATTCCCATACCCGGATTGGTACCATAGGTTATCATGGGTTCGATTGTATCTCCGTCAAAAGTATATTCTTTATCAAAAGTTGCATCCTCATCTGTTCTTAGGGTTGACCAGTAAGTCATAGCTTTGTCCCAAGCTGCTCCTTTTGGAGTAAATTCTCGATCCTTGATGTATTCAAAGGTTTTTTCATCGGGGGCAATTATTCCTCCACGAGCTCCCATTTCAATACTCAAATTACAAACAGTCATTCGTCCTTCCATACTGAGGGATCTAAAAACTTCTCCAGCATATTCAACGAAATAACCAGTTGCACCAGAGGTAGAAAGTTTTGAAATTATGAACAATGCAACATCTTTTGGTGTTACCCCTTTATTTAGGGAACCGTTTACATTGATTCGCATGGTTTTGGGCTTGGGCTGCATGATGCATTGAGTAGATAACACCATTTCAACTTCCGATGTTCCAATTCCAAATGCAATGGCACCAAAAGCACCGTGAGTAGACGTGTGTGAATCTCCACACACTATGGTTGCTCCAGGTTGAGTAATTCCATATTCAGGACCTACTACATGGACAATCCCATTTTTTTCATGACCCAATCCCCAATACGAAATGCCATGTTCCTTGGCATTTTCCTCTAGGGCTTTTAGTTGGTTTGCAGATAAGGGATCTGCTACTGGTAAATGTTGGTTTATCGTTGGGGTATTGTGATCAGCAGTAGCAAATGTGCGTTTTGGGCTCATCACTTTTACACCTCTGTTCTTAAGCCCTAAAAAAGCAACTGGACTTGTAACTTCATGAACCAAATGACGGTCGATGAAGAGCACATCAGGTCCATCTTCAATTTGTTGCACTACGTGCGAATCCCATACTTTGTCGAATAATGTTTTACTCATATGTTTGTAATAAAAATTTTAAGCCAAGCCGATATTACTTGCTTTGATAATGGTTGGAATATCTTTATCTGTAATTTCTTTTTGTGTATCTGCTAACTTTAAAAACTCTTGGTAAACCTTGTCAAGTTGAAGTTTTTCTAACTCATAGCCGATTTTTTTTGCACGATAAGCAAGTGCTGCTCGACCACTTCTTGCGGTTAGTATTATGGCAGATTCTGTGACTCCTACATCATGAGGGTTCATGATTTCATAGGTTTCTCTGTTTTTGATTACTCCGTCTTGATGGATTCCAGAACTATGTGCAAAAGCATTGGTGCCTACAATTGCTTTATTGGGCTGAACAATCATTCCCATTAAATCGGAAACCATTTGACTGGTTGAGTATAAAAGTTTTGAATCAATTTTAGTATCTAATTTTAAGTATGGGTGCTGTCGTAAAATCATAACCACTTCCTCAAGGGATGTATTACCAGCTCGTTCTCCTATTCCGTTGATGGTGCATTCGATCTGACGTGCTCCATTGTTTATTCCAGCAATTGAATTAGCAGTTGCCAATCCAAGATCGTTATGGCAATGACATGACAGTACTGCTTTGTCAATGCCGGTAACGTTTTCTTTTAAGTACTTGATTTTTGCTCCGTATTCTTCAGGTAAACAATATCCTGTTGTGTCAGGAATATTGAGTACTGTTGCACCTGCCTTAACCACTGCTTCGCAGACACGAGCCAAAAACTCATTATCAGTTCTTCCAGCATCTTCAGCATAAAATTCTACATCTTCTACAAACGATTTGGCATAAGAAACAGCAGCAATTGCACGTTCAATTATGGCATCTTTATTAGAATTGAATTTGTATTTTATGTGGGAATCAGAAGTACCAATACCCGTATGAATTCTTGGTTTTTTGGCATTTTTTAATGCATCTGCAGCAACTTTAATATCGTTTTCAACTGCACGAGTTAACCCACAAACTGTTGCATTTTTGACAAGCTTTGAAATTTCTAACACTGAATTGAAATCACCGGGGCTAGAAACAGGAAAACCAGCTTCAATAATATCAACTCCAAGAGCATCTAATCGTTCGGCAATAGTTAGTTTACTTTTGGTGTCTAATTTACACCCGGGTACTTGCTCTCCATCGCGAAGGGTAGTATCAAAAATCTGGACGTAATCTTGTGCCATATTGAATCAATTTGTTGAAAGCAATACGAATTTAGTATTTATATGCATAAACTTGTAGATTTTTACTTACTTTTATTACGAAACCTGAGCAACTTCAATTATCAATAAAGCACTTTATATGAATATTTTATATAAAAAAACGCTACAATGACAAGCGATCAAAAAGAAAACCTCTTTGTTTTGATAAAATCGTTGTCAAAATCGGAAAAAAGACAGTTTAAACTCTATGCAGGAAGAATGGGTTCAAATTTAGACTCAAAATTTCTGAGTTTGTTTAGTCTTTTGGATAAAATGGACGTTTATGATGAGAAAATAATTCTCAAAAAAGATTTTGTAACCAAACAACAGTTGTCCAATCTAAAAGCTCATTTGTATCGTCAAATTCTAATCAGTTTACGCCTCAATCCTTCTCAACAAAACAAAAGAATGCAAATCCGGGAACAATTAGATTTTGCTACGGTGCTGTATCAAAAAGGTTTGTACAATCAAAGTTTGAAGGTTTTGGATCGAGCAAAAACCATTGCTGTAAAGTTTGAGGAAAAATATGCTGCTTTCGAAATTGTTGAGTTAGAAAAAGTTATCGAGTCCCAGTACATCACAAGAAGTATGAGTAACCGTACTGAAGAACTTGTTCGGGACGCAACTTATTTTAGTAATCAAAACCATATTTCAAGTCAACTATCAAATTTGTCTTTGGAATTGTATGAACGTCTTATCAAAACGGGATATGCAAAAAGTGATGATGAATTTCGTTCAGTAACAAAGTTTTTTTTGGAGCGACTCCCCAAGTTTTCTTTTGATGACCTTGGTTTTAGAGAAAAATTATGGTTTTTTAAGGCTCATGTTTGGTACAGTTTGCTCACACAAGATTTTTTGTCGAGCTACCGATATTCAACAAAATGGGTTGGATTGTTTGATGAACAACCCGACATGATCTCTTCGCATCCAGTTTTTTATTTACAAGGGAATAACTATCTATTGGAATCCATTTCCTTATTAAAGTATCCAGTGAAATTTCGTGAGGTTTTAAAAAAAATGCTTCAAACCGTAAATGCAGAAGATTTTCCAGAAAATGATAATTTGAGTGCTCTTGTATTTTTGTATGAATACAACAATCGTTTTAATTTGTATTTTTTGGAAGGAAACTTCAAAGAGGGACAAGAAATTATCGAACCTTTGTTGATTAAAATTGAAGAGTACAAAGGTCAAATTGACGAGCATCACGTGATGATGTTTTATTACAAAATTGCGTGCTTGTATTTTGGATCAAACGACTTTGAAAAAGCAATTGTTTATTTGAATAGAATTGTAAACAATAAGAAACTAAAAATGAGAGAAGATTTGCTCTGTTTCACTCGTTTACTGAATCTTATTGCTCACTACGAAGCTGGTTTTGACTATCATATCGACCAACACATTCGCGACACCTTTAAGTTTCTACTAAAAATGGGAGATTTACACGAGGTTCAAAAATCTCTGATACGTTTTGTTCGGAAACTCGGGAATATTTATCCTCATGAATTGAAAGATGCCTTTAAAAAATTGCATGCTGAGTTGAAGCAATATGAAAAAGATCCATACGAAAGAAGAGCCTTTTTGTATTTGGATATTCTGTCTTGGTTGGAAAGTAAAATTCAAAATAAAACGGTTGCCGAAATTATTCATGCTAAAGCTAATTTGATCAATCGGAAAAACAGACATCCCACAGAGCATCTTTAGGAGTAGGAGCAATCCACTTCAGCGGTTCTTTGGTCACGGGATGAAGTATTTCGAGTGAGCGAGCATGAAGATGAATACCTCCATTTGGATTGCTTCTTGAGGCTCCATACTTTAGATCACCTTTTATTGGGCATCCAATTGTTGATAATTGAGACCGAATTTGATGATGTCTTCCGGTTTCCAATTCGATTTCTAATAGAGAATAGTTTTTTAATTTTTTCTTTACGGTATATTTTAAAATGGCTTTTTTCGATCCTGGTGTTTCCTTTTTGTACGCGTATGATTTATTTTGCTTTTGGTTTCGAACCATCCAGTGAACTAGGGTGTTAGAAGTGGAGGAGAGATAGGTTTTGGTAATTGCCCAGTAGGTTTTTTTAGTAATGCGATTTTTGAATTGCAAATTCAATCGCTCCAGTGCTTTAGAGGTTCTTGCAAAAACAATTACTCCACTTGTCGGACGGTCGATTCGATGTACTACTCCCAAAAAAACAGCACCCGGTTTGTTGTATTTGTGTTTGATGTAGTCCTTTGCGTGTTCAACCAAAGGTATGTCTCCTGTTTTGTCCCCTTGAACCAAAACACCCGGAGGTTTATTGATAACTAATAAATGATTATCCTCATAGAGAATTTCTAATTTCATGAACCTAGTATTGTTCTGATTCGTTTGGAAAATCTTTACTTTTCACGTCGTTTGTGTATTGTTGGATAGCTCCAATAATCTCGCTGTGTAAATCTAAATAACGTCTCAAAAACCTCGGACTAAACTCTTTACTCATTCCTAACATATCATGAAGAACCAAAACTTGGCCATCGACAGCATTTCCGGCCCCAATTCCAATGACAGGAATAGAAACAATTGAAGCAATTTTTTCAGCTAATTTTGCCGGTACTTTTTCTAAAACTAATCCAAAGCATCCTAATTCTTCTAACATTTTGGCATCTTCGATAAGTTGGTTTGCTTCGGCTTCTTCTTTGGCTCGAACAGTATAAGTTCCGAATTTGTAGATGGATTGAGGTGTAAGTCCCAAATGGCCCATCACAGGAATCCCAGCTTGAATTATTCGTTCAATTGAGGATTTTACTTGAAATCCACCCTCTAGTTTTACAGCATGTGCACCGGATTCTTTCATGATTCGGATTGCCGATTTAAGGGCCTCTTTAGAATCTGCTTGATAGGTTCCAAAAGGGAGATCTACTACTACTAGAGCACGTTTAACTCCTCGAATCACTGCTCCTGCATGGTAAATCATTTGATCTAATGTAATGGGTAGTGTTGTTTCGTGACCAGCAATTACATTGGATGCAGAGTCACCAACCAAGATCACATCAACACCAGCCTGATCAACCAAGCCGGCAAGAGTAAAATCATATGCAGTAAGCATTGAGATTTTTTCTCCATTGTCTTTCATTTTTAAGAGCGAATTTGTGGTAACTCTATTGTATGTATTCTTTGTGACAGACATGCTTCATTTTTTTTTCAAATGTACTCTTTTTCTTTTGAGTTTTATTTTTTTAATCTCTTTAGAGCGAATATTGATGACAACTCGGATTGATATGATTATCCAACGCTGACATGCTGTCAGTTTTTCTTTAATGGCATACTCCTTGACTATTATGAATTGAAATTAAAAATAATTTATAATGAGTAAGATAATTGGAATTGATTTAGGAACTACCAACTCATGTGTTTCTGTAATGGAGGGTAACGAACCCGTAGTAATCCCAAATGCTGAGGGTAAAAGAACTACTCCCTCTGTAATCGCATTTGTAGAAGCTGGAGAAATTAAGGTAGGAGATCCTGCTAAACGTCAGGCCGTAACCAACCCAACTAAAACAATAGCCTCTGTAAAGCGATTTATGGGGAATAAATTTTCTGAATCTTCAAAAGAAGCCTCAACCGTAGCTTATAAAGTAGTCAAAGGAGATAACAATACTCCTCGTGTTGATATCGATGGACGTTTGTACACGCCTCAAGAGCTTTCTGCCATGATTCTTCAAAAAATGAAAAAAACAGCGGAAGACTACTTGGGTCAGGATGTTACCGAAGCGGTTATTACCGTTCCTGCATATTTCAACGATGCTCAACGTCAGGCTACAAAAGAAGCTGGAGAAATCGCAGGACTTAAAGTTCAGAGAATTATAAACGAACCGACAGCTGCAGCCCTTGCCTATGGTTTAGATAAAAAAGATGGTGCAGATCGCAAAATTGCGGTTTACGATCTTGGTGGGGGAACTTTTGATATTTCGATCCTCGAATTGGGAGATGGAGTTTTTGAAGTATTATCTACCAATGGAGATACCCATTTGGGAGGAGATGATTTTGACCAAGTTTTGATCGACTGGTTAGCAGACGACTTCAAAAAAGCTGAAGATATTGATCTTCGCGAAGACCCAATGGCTTTACAGCGTTTAAAAGAAGCTGCTGAAAAGGCTAAAATCGAACTTTCGTCTTCTACACAAACGGAAATTAACTTGCCGTATGTTACTGCTACTGCCTCTGGACCAAAGCACTTGGTAACCACTTTGTCTCGTTCAAAATTTGAGCAATTATCGAATGAGTTGGTTCGTCGTTCTATGGCCCCCGTAAAGAAAGCTTTGGATGATGCAGGTTTGTCAACTTCCGAAATAGATGAAATTATTTTAGTTGGTGGATCTACACGTATTCCAATCATTCAAGAAGAAGTTGAAAAATTCTTTGGTAAAAAACCATCTAAAGGGGTAAACCCTGATGAAGTAGTAGCCATTGGTGCTGCTATTCAAGGAGGTGTTTTGACTGGAGATGTAAAAGACGTATTGTTACTTGATGTTACTCCGCTTTCATTGGGAATTGAAACTATGGGGAGTGTAATGACTAAGCTGATTGAAGCCAATACAACCATTCCAACCAAAAGTCTCAGGTGTTTTCAACTGCTGCTGATAATCAACCTTCTGTTGAAATACACGTTATTCAGGGAGAACGATCTATGGCAGCGGACAACAAAACCATTGGACGTTTTCATTTAGACGGAATCCCGCCAGCGCCCAGAGGTAAACCTCAGATTGAGGTAACCTTTGACATCGATGCCAACGGGATTATTAAAGTAACAGCAGCTGATAAAGCAACTGGTAAAAGTCAGGACATCCGCATCGAGGCTTCTTCAGGACTTACAGAAGAAGAAATTCAAAAGATGAGACAAGAAGCTGAGGCAAATGCCGAAGCTGACAAAGCTGCTAAAGAACAAGTAGACAAGCTTAACAGCGCTGATCAAATGATTTTCCAAACGGAAAGCCAGTTGAAAGAATTTGGAGATAAATTATCTGATGATAAAAAGAAACCCATTGAAGAAGCACTAGAAGAGCTTAAAAAAGCTTATGAATCCAAAGATATCGCAGTGATCGAACCTGCTTTAGAGAAAATCAATGAAGCATGGAAAAACGCATCGGAAGAGCTTTACAAAGCTCAAGCTGATGGCGCTCAACAAGCGGGTGCTGACCCACAGGCTGAGCCTGCTGCTGAAGCCTCTGGATCTGACGATGTTCAAGATGTTGACTTCGAAGAAGTTAAAGAATAACACCCTTTTTTCATTCATTTTTAAAAAGCACCCTCAAGGGTGCTTTTTTTTTACTAAATTTGAAAAAGATACAGTCCCAAAATCTGTTCTACTAGCATGAAAAACCTACATCTTTGCAACCCACCAGAAACTGGAAATACACAATATATTCTTGGGCATAATAGCTCAAAAACTATTGCGGTTTACACCCGTGTAAAAAAATTCCTTGCAAACAAAAAAATACATTAGATGTCATTTTTGAATATCAAAATATTGATAATCAATATTTTATAATAAATTATGGCGAGTGAAATATAAAGGAAATAAACGCAATATGCGGATATAAACAAGTTGTGCTTAATACCTAAAAACGAATAGTAAAAAGAGAATTATGAATGTGAAAATAGTTTATGGACTATTGAAGAGCTCCCTAATGAGAGTACAATTTGCAGATTAAAAACGTGCTTTATTCGGTCTGTTATATTAATCCAACCGATTCCTTTTATACAATTTATCAGAGGCTTGGAGAACTTTATTTTTGAGGTTAGGACTCAAGTTTGGATTTGCCTCAAAATAAGTCAAAACAAGATCATAAGCTTGCTTTGAGGAGTATTGCCCAACCGTGGCATCTAACCAACGCTTTGGAAAAAAAATATCTCCCGTACGTTGAATTTCTTCGAGTAATTCAAGACTCAGCGCCAGGGTCTTAATGCCCTCATCTTGTTGAATGGGGTGGTGTATAAAGCTTGCTGCAGTTTGAACCCAGCTTTCTTTCTCTCGGTTTTGAGGTGATTTAAATGATTCAAAATAGGCGGTTCGTATTTCTGGATCATCCGCAAGGGCAGCTTCCATAAATTCAAAACGCTTGCGTTTGTCGGGATTGGTAAGAGCAGCCTTAGCTCTCTCTAAAATTTCTTTAGAATTGGGATGTCCAAACAAAGAAAGCGTCTGTGCCAAAGCAGAAAACTCATCTTGATTCAAAAAAAGGCCTTCAATTTCTTTTCTTTGTTCCACAAGCGGTACAACTGATTTATTCCATCCGTTGATTTTGCAACGGAACGATAGGTATTGAAAATTGTTTTTTTGATGTTTTTTGATGCTTGAGTCTGCAATCTTGCAAAGAGTGTTTGCTCAACTTTGATCAGTTTATCTAATTCTCCCTCTGGAAAAAGGTAATACCAGTAAAGATCTGTTATTTGATGGGTGATTAAACGCAAAATCAATTCGTTTTTTTCAGTTTCAATTCCATTGATAAGGAGTTCAAAAACACTTTTCACATCGATTAAGCCCAACAACATATTTTCATAGGAATTGAGGTAAATGTGGGCACGGGAAACCTCATTTTCAATGTCTATTGCTGATTTTACCACCTCCTTATTTGTGGGGAAAACCCCATATCCAAACCCATTGCTGTTGTACAAAATATGATTCGGTTTTTCCAATCCAACAGCTTCTGAGACGTCTGTAGTTGGTTTATTGCTCAAAACCCTAAGGACTCTTATTTCGTTGGGGTAAACCAAACTTATTTCAAAGGATTGTGGCCATATTTTGTCAGATCCATCTTCCGCCTTTTGATGCAGTTCAAAACGCTTAATTTTATTGTTTTCATCATAAACAAGTTGATCGGTAAAAAGTGGACGTCCGGCGGAATTAACCCATACCTCGCTCCATTTTTTAATATTCAACGAAGTTTTCTGATCAAAAATATCGATCAAATCATTCCAATCGGCATTGCTGTTCGCAAAGCGTTCGATGTAGGTTTGAACCCCAGTTTTAAAATCAGAATCTCCTAAAATTTTTTCCAATTGACGCATCATAATTGGCGCCTTATTGTAGATGATGCTTCCGTAGAGTGACCCGGCCTGCTCAAGATTATTAAGTTCTTGTCTAATGGGGTTGCTTCCTTGAGTTCGATCAACACCATAAGCACTAGGGTAGTGGGAGGTTAAAAACTGAAGTTCATGATTGACATCCTTAAAAAGAGGATTCACGATTTTGTCTGCCATAAAATTCGCAAAAACTTCTTTCATCCAAACATCATTGAACCAATTCATTGTAACCAAGTTGCCAAACCACATATGTGCACTTTCATGTGCAATTAATTTGGCACGAGATAATTCTTGAGCCTGAGTAGCATTTTCATCCAAAAACATAAAAGCTTCTCGGTACTGTATAGCACCTGTATGCTCCATTCCTCCGTATTGAAAACCTGGAAGGGCAGCAAAATCAATCTTTTGAAAAGGATAAGGTTTTTTAGTATACTCTTGCAAATAATTTAGAGATGCATTGTGTAACCTAAAAATTTCGGGAATACTAACACTTGTTTTGTTGACGTCTGTTTCTCGATAACGAAAATACATGTTGTAGGGAGAGGATCTGTCTATTTCGGAATTAAATTTTCCTGCAACAAATGAAAAGAGGTAAGTGCTCATCAAATCACTTTTTTTAAATCTGTAATCAGTGAAGACACCGTCATTTACCAACAATTCTAAATGAGAACTCGCCAGAACATTCCAATCTTTGGGAACTTTAACATTAAGGGTGTATGTCGCCTTGAGGTTGGGTTGATCGAAACAAGGAAATAAGGTTCTCGCTCTATCGGGAACCAACAAAGTGTAGAGATAATCATCATTTCGATTCAAGGATAAATCTCCGGCCACAAACTCAATATCAATCTCATTAACTCCCAATCTTAAAAATTCTTGAGGAATAATAAGGTGCTCATTTTCGTGGATTATGTTTATTGCTTGTCCATTTACATTCAAGTATTTTAAATGTGAGGAGTCTTCTTTAAAATCGAGGTAAAGGGGATTCGTAAGATCGTGAACAGAAACCCTAAGGCTCAATTCAGAAAAAATAGGATCCTCTTTTTGTGGAGGAATCAAAAAACTCAATTGATAATGTACATCCGAAAGCTGTTCCACACGATATTGAGCCAAATCCAAGGCAACCCCTTGGTATTGTTTAGCTTTTCATATTCCGAACAGGAAACTAAAAACAGGAAAGCAAAAGAAAAGAAAAAAAGAAAGTTTTTTCATGGCTACTTTAAAAGAACTAAGTTAGGGGTTTTCAACTTCATTTTTTAGAATAAACAAGCTGTTCTATCAACCATTTATAAATATCGGTTTCTAAAATCACTCGGATTTTCTTCGCTTATTTTTTTAAAAGTTCGATTGAAGTAGGACAGGCTTTCAAAACCAGACTTGAAACAAGCATCACCCACACTTTGACCCAACATCAATAGTCTCTTGGATTGGCTTATCCGGTAACGATTGAGAAATTCTACAAAAGTGTATTGACTGGTTTTTTTAAAATACCTACAAAAAGCCTCTTTGGATAGGTTACTAATTGCAGCAACTTGATCCAGGGTTATTTTTTGATGATAGTTTTTATCTACAAAGGCATAGATGTCTCTGAGTCTCCCTTGATCGCGCTCACTGTACTTATTTCTGTAGGGTTGTTTGTGTAATAAATTCAGTTCATTGGAACCTGACAACATCTGAAGTATTTCGAGGATTTGAATGTATTGATCAAAAGGCTTAAGCTTTTCTAGTTGAAATAACTTTTTTCCAACATCAGCTTTGATTTTACCATCAAAAGCGATTCCATGTTTAGATTGTTCAAATAATTGTGCCAATGAGTACAATTCTGAGTACTCTGAAAATGAGACTCAAAGAAGTCTTTTTGAAATGAACAACTACTTTTTGATAATCAGTTTTAATCCCGTAATCAAAGTTCAAATGAGGAATATTGGAGCCAATCAAGGTTAAATCAGACTTTTCATAGGTCGAAATATGGTCTCCAATATGTCTTGTTCCTTTGGCAGCTTCAATGTAAACCAGCTCATATTCAGGGTGGAAGTGCCAATAAAACAAATCACTTAACCGTGGATTAAACATCAGGCTAAATGAGCTGTCTTTACTGCTAATTGCCTCAAGCTGTATTTTCATTTTTTTCAGAAAATTAATATTAGAAACTTAAATTAGTCAATATTGTACAAATATTAGCCAAATTAATGAAAAATTTAAGGGTTTTAATTGACCAATTTTGTAAAACAACCACTTAAATTCACATTTCTATGAAACAAAATAACCCCTATTCAACCGCCAATGATTCATTAGTCAATGAACATAAAGAATAAAAAATGCAGTACCAAGAGAGCAAGCTCTAGAAACTGCAGAATTTATTTGGGAATTTGATGATAAAGACCCAAAAGATCCTTCAACATGGTATGCTGATGCAAGAGCAGAAATGCAAATGAAAGAGCTTGCTGGTACTGGAATGGTTGTCAGACAGATGACCAAATGGGAGGTTTTCAGTGTATTCCATGGCTTTACAAAAACTATGATACCTGGAAATTGACTCAGCCAGTAGATCGAGACCGTTTTAAACCAGACATTTCTGGTTTAGAGGACAAGCTGGTCAAAGTTAAAATGGAAGCCGGCGATCTGTTGATTTTCAACAGTTCACAACCCCACGGGATACGACCAAATAATTCTGAGGAGAAGGTAAGAATTGCTCAATATTTGTCAATGATGCCCGCTCAAGAAGAAGAACAGGATTTAGTAAATTGGAGGATCAACTCATGGAAAAACAGAATTGCACCAGAGGGTCATGCTTTTCCGGGTGACCCAAGAAAAAAAGAACAAACACATTACGATAAAGCAGATTTGTCTGTGCTAGGCGAAAAATTATTGGGGCTAAAAAAGTGGTAATCTAAAGGGCTTTTTTTTTAGCTGATAACTCCTTATAATAAGACAAAATAAGCGTTCAATTTTTATAGATTTTGTACCTTTGTGTACATGGAAAAAAAGCAATTACTTGAAATAATGAATGGGTCTGAGAAAGACTCATTAATGAAAACTTTAGATTTCGAATTTGTTGATGTAGGTGATGATTTTTTAATTGCTCGTATGCCCGTAACACCAAAAGTCCATCAACCCGATGGTGTATTGCATGGTGGAGCTACTTTTGCTCTTGCAGAGAGTGTTGGAAGTGCTGCTGCCTATTTGTTTAGAAAGACCCCAAAATCCATGGTCAGAGGAATTGAGATGTCTGGAAATCACTTGAAAGGAATAAGTGAGGGCTATGTGTATGCCAAAGCACAAGCATTGCACAATGGAAGAACTACTCAAGTTTGGGAAATCAAGGTAACCAACGAGGCTGGAGACCTAATCTCAAGTTGTAAACTTACTACAATCACATTAGCAAAAAAATAATGCTTGATCATTTAAAAGCATTACGAGATAAAAAGGTTGCATTTGTAGTTTATAAACTTCCAAACTCCAATGAAGTAAAGCTTTTTTACCAAGAAAATGATGAGCTCCACCTAACCTTTGACTTTTCAGAAGCAGGTTTTTTGATGGCTCCATTTGCCGATACAGACTTTTATAGCTTCATACCCAATACGCATCAGGATTCATTTACAATAGTTCCCCAAGAGTTCAATTCCGATAAAAAAGTGATCCACAAGGAGGAAAACAAAGCACTTTTTATAGACTTAGTGCATCAAGCAAAACAAAAACTAGAGCAAACGGAATTGCAAAAAGTAGTAATTTCAAGAGTCATAAACCACAAAGTACCCGACAAAAATCCACTCCAAACTTTTCAAAATTTACTCAAACTGTACTCAGATGCTTTTGTTTACCTCTGGCATCATCCTCAAACCGGTTCATGGATGGGAGCAACTCCAGAGCGTTTTATAAACTTAAACAAAGGTATTTTAAAAACAACTGCATTGGCTGGAACCACTCAATTTGAAGAAGGTAAAAAAGCTGAATGGACCGAAAAAGAAATCGAAGAACAGCAGCTGGTTACGGATGATATAAAATCCTCATTAATTCAAATGCTACCCGAACTAAAGATTGATGTTGGAACTTTAAAATCTACTCTGGCTGGTGCGCTTTGGCATTTAAAAACAAACCTTGAAACTAAGCATCCCCATTTAAAGCTACTAAACATTGTAAAGGCACTCCATCCAACACCAGCAGTCGGAGGTGTTCCCAAAGATTTGAGTATAAAATTCATCAATAAAAATGAAGGTTACGACCGAAAGTTTTATACTGGCTTTTTGGGACCTTTTGGAGCAAACAAACAAGCTGATTTGTTTGTCAATTTGCGTTGTGCAGAATTTACACCCTCAGGATACAATGTTTATGTTGGGGCAGGAATTACCTCAAAAAGCAATCCAGAATCAGAATGGCAAGAAACCCAACGAAAGGCAAACACTTTTTGTAAAGCCCTATGAATAAACCCCAATAAACTTTATGCAATCTTTGGGCTTTTGTATTTTTGTGAAACAATGAAAGATATCTCAAAGCAGCTTTATTCTGAAATCCCTCTAGCTCAGACCGTTGTCAATTTTTGTGTCCTCAAAAAAATTCAACATATAGTGATATCACCGGGCTCTAGGAATGCCCCACTGACCCAGGGATTTACTCGGAACAGTTATTTTAGAACCTACAGCATTGTAGATGAACGTTCGGCAGCTTTCTTTGCTTTGGGCTTGGCTCAGCAATTAGGACACCCTGTAGCAGTTGTTTGTACCTCTGGCTCTGCGTTGCTCAATTACTACCCAGCAGTTTCAGAAGCATTTTACAGCGACATCCCTCTGGTTGTTATTTCTGCCGATCGAATGCCTCACCGCATTGATATTGGTGACGGACAAACGATACGTCAGCCCGAAGTTTTTGAACCCCACCTGGAGGCTTCAGCTTATCTTACACCAGATGTAAGTCACGCAACAGAAACCCTGTTGCAAAATCCGATGCAAAAATTAATTCCAAAGAATGCATCCAAAAGTGATTTGAAAAGAAAACAAGAGGAAATTCAAAGTTCAAACGAAAAACTTCTAAATGAGGTGCTGAATAAGTCCATTAGTAATTCTGGCCCAGTTCATCTAAACGTTCCTCTTGAAGAACCTTTATATGGAACTACAGATATTGAAATTGTACCACAAAACATAAGTTCAATTGATCTTCAAGAAACAAAAATATCCATGTCTGGATTTGTTGATACCTGGAATTCATCAAAGAAAAAAATAATATTAGTAGGGGTATTAACTCCAGATTCAATTTCAGAGGGTGTAAAAAAATACTGGGCTAATGACCCCTCTGTTATCGTATTAACTGAAAAAACCTCAAATCTGAAGCATCCTAATTTTATTGATGCGATTGATTCGTTGATTGCCCCTATAGAAAATAAAAATGATGACACATTAAAAAAACTTCAACCCGATTTATTGGTTTCTTTGGGAGGGATGATTGTTTCAAAAAAAATAAAAAATTATCTCCGAAAATACCCCCAAAACACCATTGGCATATTCATCCAAAAAAAGCTTATGACACTTTTTATGTTTTGACCAATCACATCCAAATGAACCCTCAAAACTTTTTTGAATCCCTTCAAAATGATACAACAAGCCCTGCTAAAAGTTCTTACAGCCAAAGAGTCTTATCATTGTACAAACAAAATCAATTGAAGGGTTCTGATTACCTCAAGCAAATTTCATTTTCAGATTTAAAGGCTTTTGAAGTTATTTTCAAACATATTCCTGATCTGATTCAATTGCAATTAGCCAATAGTTCAACCATTCGATATGCGCAATTATTTGACCTTCCAAAAACCGTTTCTGTTTTTTGTAACCGTGGCACTAGTGGTATTGATGGCAGTAGTTCTACTGCCATAGGAGCTGCTTTGATGACAGAAAGCCCGACATTGCTAATCACGGGAGATTTGAGTTTTTTTATGACATCAATGCCCTATGGAATGACTATTGGAAACCCAATTTTAGGGTGATCATTATCAACAATCAGGGAGGAGGTATTTTTAGAATACTACCGGGTCAAAAAGACACTCCTGTTTATGATCAATATTATGAAACCGTTCATCAAAGAAATGCAAAAAGTCTCTGTAAATCTTTCAATCTCGATTACACAAGTGTAAAGTCCGAAAGACGATTAAATAGAAAGATGAAATCTTTTTTCAAAGCTTCGACAAAACCCCGAGTTATGGAAATATTTACACCCAGAAAAAGTAACGATAAAATTTTGTTGGATTACTTTAAATCCATGAACTAAAAACTTGTATTTTTAATAAAAATTTCTTCATCAAAAAAGAACAATAATCAAAACTTATTTATGAAAACAGTCGTTTGGGAACCTCTAAAAGAATATTCAGACATATTATTTGAAATTCATAAAGGCATAGCTAAAATTACAATTAATCGACCCGAGGTATACAATGCTTTTCGTCCAGAAACTAACAATCAGATGCTCGAAGCAATGGATATCTGTCGTGAACGCAATGACATTGATGTTATTGTATTTACAGGAATGGGGGATAAAGCCTTTTGTAGTGGTGGTGATCAAAATGTAAAAGGAGTTGGAGGTTATGTTGGGGAAGATGGAGTCCCTCGACTTAACGTTCTTGATCTACACAAGAAAATTCGTGAAATTCCCAAACCCGTTATCGCAATGGTAAACGGCTATGCAATTGGAGGAGGACATGTTTTACATGTTGTATGTGATCTAACAATTGCGAGCGAAAATGCCATTTTTGGTCAAACAGGACCCAAGGTAGGTAGTTTCGACGGAGGCTTTGGATCGTCTTATTTGGCTCGCCATGTGGGGCAAAAGAAAGCTCGCGAAATTTGGTTTTTATGTCAACAATATTCTGCCAAGGAAGCCGAAGAAATGGGTATGGTTAACAAAGTCGTTCCTCTGGAAAAACTAGAAACTACCGTAATCGAATGGTGCCAAATTATGCAAAAGCGCAGTCCACTAGCATTGCGTATGGTAAAACGTTGTTTAAATGCTGAATTGGACGGTCAACACGGACTCATGCAATTGGCTGGTGATGCTACTTTAATGTATTATTTAATGGATGAGGCACAAGAAGGTAAAAATGCTTTTTTAGAACGCAGAGATCCCAATTTCAAACAATACCCTAAATTCCCTTAAATCAAGATTATATGCCCTTTATTGATGATAAAAAATTAGCCGATCTGTACAAAGAAGTTGATGATTTAAGAAATTCCTCTTCCTACTTTCAAGACCTCTATTTGAAGTCAAAAAAGAAAATTGTAAAAATTACTTTTTATAAATACACTTCAATAATTGCATTTTCACTTCTAATTATTGTTACTGGTAGTTCGATGTATCAATCAAACTCGGACAAATCCATGAGCTCTTCAAACGTGACCAACGAAAGTGACGTAGTTTTATCTGAACTAAATGAAAGCCTGAGATCTAAAAAAATTTACACCGTACAAATAGGTGCATCCCAAAATGATCCATTTCTATTGTTCTCCAAAAACTTAATGAATTTTAATAAAACAAAAAGTAAAGATTACAATCTCTACTCTCTTGGAAATTTTGAGACAAAAGATGAAGCAGAAGCTTTTAGAAAAGAGATAGTTAAATTAGGTATCGATGATGCATGGGTAGTAGCTTATGAAAATGGTAAACGCATAATTTCAGATAATTAAATGAACTCTAAAACTCAAATTTGGTTCAAAGCTGCTCGGCTCAGAACACTTCCATTATCGCTTTCTGGAATTATTGTTGGTAACAGCTTGGCTTATGATACTGATAAATTTTCATGGGTAGTATTTGTATTTGCTTTAGCAACAACCATTGCTCTTCAGGTATTATCAAACTTTGCCAATGACTATGGAGATGGAGTAAAGGGAACAGACAATGATTCGCGAATTGGCCCTCCTCGGGTATTACAACAAGGTTTACTTTCTCGGAAAGAACTTAAAAAAGGAATTCAAATATGTACAGCGGTAGCTTTAATTTTATCATTATCATTGATTTTCTTTGCTTTTGGAGTTTCTGAATTGAATTATTCGCTAATCTTTTTACTCCTGGGTATAGTTTCTATTGTAGCCGCAATCAAATACACTGTTGGTTCAAACGCATATGGATACAGAGCTATGGGGGATCTTTTTGTTTTTGTTTTCTTTGGAGGTGTAAGTGTTTTGGGATCATGTTTTTTACAAACACAAGCACTTGATTCAACACTGCTATTGCCAGCATCTGCTATTGGGCTTTTGAGTGTTGGAGTATTGAATCTCAACAATATGCGTGATATCAATACTGATAAACAAGCAAACAAAACAACTATGGCTATTCTTTTGGGAGCGAAAAAATCCAAGATCTATCATGCTTTTTTACTATTTTCTGCGGTTTTATCAGCGGTATTTTTTGTAAAATTAACCCCCAACCATCTTATCTATTTATGATCGCCGTATTGCCAATGATGTATCACTTAAAACGGGTTTTGGGTTATGAAAATCCCAAAGATTTTGATCCCGAGTTGAAGCGACTTGCTCTATGCACATTTTTATTTGCCATCTTGTTTTCTGTAGGTCAACTTCTTTGAAATGAAAGCAAGTTATACTAAACACATACTAAATTTTAAAGAACCCAGCGTTACTTCCCGTGGCATTTTGAGACAGAAAGAAACTTGGTTTCTAACACTCGAGGAAGGCGAACGATGGGGGATAGGAGAATGCGGACTTTTGAAAGGCTTGAGTTGTGATGACCGCCCTGATTATGAAGACCAATTGAAATGGGTTTGTGAACACATCCATTTGGGAAAAGACGTTTTATATAAGGAAATGAGTGCATTTCCATCCATTCAAATGGGGATAGAAACTGCATTTATTTCTTTAATTTCGGAAGACCCTTTCATATTGTTCCCTTCAAAGTTTACTGATTCTGAAGATACACTTCCAATTAATGGACTCATATGGATGGGGGATCAGTCTTTTATGATGGATCAACTCGAGCAAAAATTAGCGGCTGGTTTCAAGTGCATCAAGATGAAGGTCGGAGCAATTGACTTTAAAAAGGAACTAGCTGTTTTAAAATCAATTCGACAGCGTTTTTCTAAAAATGAAATTAAACTGAGAGTAGACGCTAATGGAGCTTTTACTCCAAAAGAAGCGTTGTCAAGACTAGAAGATTTGGCGGCATTTGAAATTCATTCTATCGAACAACCCATAAAACCTGGACAATGGAAAGCTATGGCATTTTTATGTAAAAATTCACCCATTCCTATTGCATTGGACGAGGAACTTATCGGTGTATTTGATTCGGATAAAAAAAGAGTTTACTGGACTCCATAAAACCACAGTTTATTATTCTAAAACCAAGTTTTATAGGTGGTTTTGAAGGATCACAGGAATGGATTAATTTGGCTCAGAAACAAAATGTTGGCTGGTGGATCACCAGTGCTTTAGAAAGTAATGTAGGTTTAAATGCAATAAGCCAATGGACCTACACTTTAAACCCAAACGGTCCACAAGGTCTTGGAACAGGCATTTTGTTTACAAATAATGTAGATTCACCCTTAGAGGTAAAAAATGGATTTATAGGTTACAACAATTCAAAAATATGGAGCAAAATAAACTAAATCAGTTTTTAGAAAATGATTTTAATGAAAGGCTGCCTTTTGGTTGGTATCTTTTAGGGTCAATGATTGTCACTATTTTTAGTTTTGTAGGGCAATTCCCCATGCTTTTTTTTACTACTGAGGAATCTACTGCTGCAAAGGACCCCAAGAATCCAATGAGCATGTTCGCTCATTTGGACGCGAACTTACTTTTGTTCTTGTTGCTTTTCTCTTTTTCATTGCATTTCTTGGTTTTTTTATTGTACTTAAAAAAATGCACAGGCAGAGTTTTACAAGCGTGACTACAGCTCGGGCTTCAATAGATATCAAGCGTTTTTTCTTTGGTTTCATTTTTTGGGGGAGTGTCGTTATTTTAACAGTTTTAGTTGATTATTTTATTTTCCCTCAGGATTATGAAATAACCTTTCGATTGATTCCGTTTTTGATCATGTTTGGTATTTCTATCATTTTTATTCCGTTTCAATCGGGCTTAGAAGAGTATTTATTTAGAGGGTATTTAATGCAGGGTTTTGCTAAACTGACAAAAAATCGTTGGATGCCTCTTGTATTAACATCGATTATTTTTGGTTCGTTACATATTTTTAATCCTGAAGTTGAAAAATTAGGAATGGGTATTATGCTCTATTACATCGGCACAGGATTCTTCTTTGGTATCATGACCTTAATGGATGAAGGGATAGAATTGGCACTGGGTTTTCATGTAGCAAATAATTTATTAACTGCGCTTTTGGTTACCGCAGATTGGACAGTATTTCAAACCAACTCCATTTTAAAAGACATTTCAGAACCTACGTTGTGGCCTCAACTTATTGCTGCTTTATTTTTGATGTATCCTATAAGTTTATTTGTACTTGCCCGAAAATATGGATGGTCGAATTGGAAACATAAACTAACTGCAAGTATTCATGAATCATAAACCGAGCTATAGAAATGTTCATAACCGATTCAAACTGAATGGAAACCGCTATTCATTTGATGATCTTCTAGAAGTGGCTGACAGCTACATAAAAGAGGGTGAGCCACATCAAAAAGAAATTGGGGATTTTTTGATGAATTGGATTGATTCTAAGGAAGACATTCCGCTTAGAACTTCGGGATCTACTGGAATACCCAAAACAATTCGTTTTCCCAAGCAAGCCCTCGTAAACTCTGCATTAGCTACTGGAAATCATTTTAATATTAAGATTGGTAGCAAAGCGCTGAGTTGTCTTCCTGCAAAATACATTGCTGGAAAAATGATGTTGGTACGAGCAATGATTTTGGGACTTGAACTTGATGTTGTTGAACCCTCTGGAAATGTCTTAGCGAACAACACCAATACATACGATTTTGCCGCCATGGTTCCTCTACAAGCAGAGAATAGTCTCTCCAGTCTAAATCAAATTGGAACTCTACTTATCGGTGGAGCAACAACGTCAACTCAACTGATTCAGAAGCTAAAAACAAAAAAACCAATTGCTTTATTACCTATGGTATGACAGAAACATTGACTCACATTGCTTCAATGTCCATTCATTCCGAAACAGGTTTTTTCACAACTCTCGCTGATGTTCAAATCTCAGTTGATAAGCGACAATGCTTGTGCATACAGGTGCCTTATTTGAGCAAAGATACCATCATTACTAATGATTTGGTAACCCTAGAGGGTGAATCAAGTTTTAAACTTTTGGGTCGAGTAGATTCAGTAATTAATTCTGGAGGTATTAAGATAATTCCAGAAGTAATAGAGCAAAAAATAAGCTCTTTAATAGGTTCCAAGTTTTTTATTGGAGGCCAACCCGATGAACAATTGGGGCAAAAAGTGATTTTAGTTTTGGAATCACAGGAAAATAATGAAAACCTGATCCAGCAAATCAAAGAGAGGAATGTTTTGAATTCCTATGAAATACCCAAAAAAGTATTTAACATGAAATCTTTCACATACACAGAAAACGGGAAGTTGATGAGAAGCAAAACCCTTGAGTTACTTTTAGATAAGAAGTAGAATGCAATTAAACTTGTAAAACTCCCATATTAAAGCTTTCCTCAATTGGAGCATGATTTGCAGCTTCAATCCCTCTGCTGATCCATTGACGGGTTGTAATGGGGTCAATAATAGCATCTGTCCACAAACGAGAAGCAGCGTAAATGGGAGAGGTTTGTTTGTCGTATCCTTCCTTTATTTTTTTGTGCAGTTTTTCCTGTTTAGCTTCATCGATCAGTTCCCCTTTTTTCTTTCTTGAAGAAGCTTCAATTTGCATCAAAACTTTTGCAGCTTGTGATCCCCCCATAACAGCCATTTCAGCGCTGGGCCATGCAACAATGAGTCTTGGGTCAAATGCCTTACCACACATCGCATAATTTCCTGCTCCATACGAATTTCCCGTAATTACTGTGAATTTTGGAACAACAGAATTGGACATTGCATTAACCATCTTGGCACCGTCTTTAATAATTCCTGAATGTTCAGCTTTACTGCCTACAATAAAACCAGTTACATCTTGTAAAAACAAAAGTGGAATTTTTTTCTGATTACAATTGGCAATAAAACGAGTGGCTTTATCAGCGGCATCACCATAAATTACTCCACCTAACTGCATTTCACCTTGAGCAGATTTTACAACCTTCCGCTGATTTGCTACAATACCTACCGACCATCCATCAATTCGAGCATAGGCAGTTATCAGTGTTTTACCGTACCCTTTCTTGTACTCTTGAAGCTCAGAATCATCAACCAAGCATTCTAAAATAGGGTAGGTGTCGTAGGGTTGATTTCTGGTAGAAGGTAGTAAACCATACAATTCATTTTCATCCCTCTTGGGTGGAACAGGTTCTATTCTATTAAACCCTGCATTTTCTGGATTACCAACTTTATCCATTAGGGTTCGAATATGATTTAAGGCAGTAGCATCGTCTTTTACTTTATAATCTACTACACCACTAATTTCTGTTTGGGTTGTAGCTCCACCCAGAGTTTCATTATCAATGGATTCTCCAATTGCAGCTTTTACAAGATAGCTTCCCGCCAAAAAGATACTTCCAGTTTTGTCAACAATCAGAGATTCATCGGACATAATGGGAAGGTATGCACCACCAGCAACACAACTACCCATAATTGCGGCAATTTGAAGTATACCCTTACTACTCATTTTAGCGTTATTTCTAAAAATTCTTCCAAAATGTTCTTTATCAGGAAAAATTTCGTCTTGAAGCGGAAGAAAAACTCCAGCACTATCTACAAGATAAATTATAGGGAGTCTATTTTCTAGAGCAATTTCTGAGCTCTCAGGTTCTTTTTTCCAGTCATTGGGAACCAGGCACCAGCCTTAACAGAGGCATCATTTGCGACAATAACACACAATCTTTTTTGGATGTAACCCAAAACAACTACAACTCCAGCAGCTGGGCATCCATTGTATTTTTCGTACATACCTTCGGCTGCAAAAGCTCCAATTTCGAGTGCCTCAGTATCTGAATCAATAAGGAATTTTATGCGTTCACGGGCAGTCATCTTCCCTTGATCTCTAATTTTTTGTAATTGTTTTTTTCCACCACCAAAAGTTATGGTAATAAATTTTTGTCGAATCGAAGACCACAATAATTTATTGTGATCTTCATTTTTGTTGAAGCTTATGTTCATTTCCAAAATTTAGTTTAAAATTACAAAATTTTAAAGGTTCTTGGATTTTATATGATGAGGATTGTTTGTTGGGTTGATCTTGATAATTTATTTAATTTAAAATAAATAAGCGATATTTGTTTTTTAAAGATGTAAAATTAGAAACATGAGTTTAAACAAAAATAAAATCTTTGGTTATGCTGCCCTAGCAATGTTAATTCTTGGAACTGCTTTAATAGCCTTAGGACTAATCAAATACCCTGAATACGCTATTGGGTTTTGTGTAGCAGGTGTCGGATTTTACTCTGTTGCATGGGCTTTTAATGCTTTAAAAGGAAGAATTTAAAAATGTCAGACGATAAGAAAATAATTTTTTCCATGTCAGGGGTTTCAAAAACTTACCCAACTGGTAATAAACCCGTTCTCAAAGATATTTATTTAAGTTTTTTCTACGGTGCCAAAATTGGGATTTTGGGTCTCAATGGTTCTGGAAAATCTACTTTACTTAAAATCATAGCAGGAGTTGAAAAAAATTACCAAGGAGATGTTTCTTTTTCTGCCGGATACAAGGTGGGTTACCTTGAACAGGAACCTCTGATGGATGAAGAAAAAACAGTGCTTGAAGTTGTAAAAGAAGGAGTTGCTGAAACCGTTGCTATTCTTGATGAGTACAATAAAATAAATGATCAATTTGGACTACCTGAGGTTTATGAGAACGCAGATAAAATGCATGAACTCATGGATCGTCAAGCTGTTTTACAGGATGAAATAGATGCTTCCAACGCCTGGGAACTAGACAACCAGTTGGAAATTGCAATGGATGCCTTGAGAACACCCCTGGAGAACAAAAAGTTGCTGTGTTATCAGGTGGGGAACGAAGAAGAGTTGCTCTTTGTCGTTTGTTGTTGCAAAAGCCAGAAATTCTTTTGCTCGATGAGCCTACAAACCATTTAGATGCAGAATCTGTTCACTGGTTAGAACATCATTTGGCACAATACAAAGGAACTGTGATAGCTGTAACACATGATCGTTATTTTTTGGATAATGTGGCTGGATGGATTTTAGAGTTGGATCGAGGAGAGGGTATTCCTTGGAAAGGAAACTATTCTTCTTGGTTAGATCAAAAATCTACCCGCTTAGCACAGGAACAAAAAACAGCTTCTAAACGCCAAAAAACCCTTGAAAGAGAATTGGAATGGGTTCGTATGGCTCCAAAGGGAAGGCAAACCAAACAAAAAGCTCGTTTGTCCAATTACGATAAACTGGCAAGTCAAGATCAAAGCAAAATGCAGGAAAATTTGGAAATTTTTATTCCAAATGGGCCAAGACTAGGAACAAATGTTATTGAAGCAAAAAGTGTCAAAAAATCATATGATGACAAGCTCTTGTACGATAATCTTTCGTTTAATCTTCCTCAAGCTGGAATTGTAGGGGTAATTGGTCCCAATGGTGCTGGTAAATCTACAGTATTCAGAATGATTATGGGAGAAGAAGCACCGGACGATGGAAGTTTTAACGTAGGAGAAACAGTAAAATTAGCCTATGTAGATCAGTCCCACTCAAATATTGATCCTGATAAATCCATATGGTCTAACTTCAGTGATGAGCAAGATTTAATCATGTTGGGAGGAAAACAAGTCAATTCAAGAGCATTTTTGAGCCGTTTTAATTTTAGCGGAAGCGAGCAAAACAAAAAAGTATCAACCCTTTCGGGTGGAGAACGAAACCGACTACATTTAGCAATGACCCTTAAGGAAGAGGGTAATGTATTACTTCTAGACGAGCCAACTAATGATTTAGATGTTAATACTTTAAGGGCTTTAGAAGAAGGTTTAGAGAATTTTGCTGGCTGTGCTGTTGTGATTTCACACGACCGTTGGTTCTTAGATCGTATTTGCACACATATCCTTGCATTTGAAGGTGATTCTCAAGTGTACTTTTATGAAGGATCGTATTCAGATTATGAAGAAAATAAAAAGAAAAGATTGGGTCAAGACATAATGCCCAAAAGAATACAATACCGAAAGCTTTCTCGGGATTAGATTTAAACTCAATTACTTTTAAAAGACAACACTTTTTATTAGCTTCATGCTTTGATTTCATTGATGAAAAAAGAGTGTGTGTAATTGGTGCTGGACCTTCTGGAATAGCAGCCATCAAAAACATAAGGGAAGAAGGAGTTGCCGTTGTTGCCTATGATGCCAATCAAGATGTTGGAGGGAATTGGATTTACAATGAAAAGAGTAGCCATTCAAGTGTTTTTGAAACTACCCACATAATTAGCTCAAAAACCCTATCACAATACGAAGATTTTCCATTTGATTCAAGTGTAACAGATTATCCCTCGCATCAAGAATTATGCACTTATTTTCAATCCTATGCTAAACAGTTTGATTTGTATCGTTCGATAGAATTTAACACCATAGTTCAGCACTGTAAACTCATTTATGCTTCTAAATGGGAAGTAACAATCAAACAAAATGGTATAGAAAGAACCGAAGAATTTACAGATCTTGTTGTTTGTAATGGTCATCATTGGAAACCCAAACAACCAACTTACCCAGGTGTTTTCAATGGTGAGATGATTCATTCACATCAATTCAAAAAAGCGGCTCCTTTTGCTGGTAAAAAGGTTTTGGTTATTGGTGGAGGAAATTCAGCATGTGATGTGGCAGTAGAGACAAGCCGAATAAGTAAAAAAACTTCGATAAGTTGGAGAAGAGGGTACCGTATTGTTCCTAAATTTATTTTTGGTAAACCTTCAGACGTTTTTGCATCAAAAATAGCTTTCATACCTACTGCGATACGAAATTCATTATCTGGTTTGATTGCAAAACTTATTGTTGGTCCAAACCGTTTTTATGGCCTTCCCAAGGTTACTCACAAAATGGGAGCAACGCATCCTACACTTAATAGTGAGTTACTTTACAAGATTCGACATGGAAAGGTACATCCAAAAGGAGACATCCATCATTTCGATGGAGCTAAAGTTCATTTTAAAGACGGCTCAAGCGAGGAGTTCGATGCTATCATTGCTTGTACTGGTTATGTTTTAAGCCATCCTTTTTCGATCAAAAATTTATTGATTACAGCTCTGGTCCAGTTCCTTTATATTTAAAAATGTTTCACGAAACTTATGAGAACCTGTACTTTATTGGAATGTTTCAACCCTTGGGATGTATTTGGCCTGGTGCAGAGCAGCAGAGTAAACTTGCTGCATTAGCATTAACGGGTAAATGGAAGCGCCCCAAGAATATGAAAGTTTTATGTGAGCGCGAAGTTACCCATCCCCACATAAAACAAATAGACAGTTCGAGGCATACCATCACTGTAGATTTTCACCGTTTTTTAAAAGACCTTAAAAAACAAATCTCCAAGAAAAGATAGAATTCAGCTTGAAGTGTAAAAAAGAGTATTCTTTTCAATTTAAATTTTCAATACTCAAAGTTGTAGGGTAAAAATTTAATCGTCTGGATTCAGTGCAGCATCGATCAAATCAGCCACATCAATTCCTGCTCCTTTTGGAATGCTGTCGGTTACTGTTAATAAGAGTAATTTTTCACCGGGTGTTTTCAAGTAAATCTTTTGCCCCCAGGGAAGCTCAACACCACTTTGGGAAAAGGGAGTAAGTTTGGGGTTCATGATTCCGGGGATCAGTATGGGTAGGGTTTGAGCAGTACTGTTTACTAAATAAAAAGCAACAGTCCGGGTTAATACAGACCGTTTTTTCTTTCCTGAGCCAGATTTAAATAATGTATATTCTACTTTTAGGGGAGCTATAAACCTATTTTCTAGTTGTAAATATTGATTTTCTTCAACCGAAAGAGTAGCGAAAGCACTGTGATCAATTCCAAAACCTTTGTAAAGAGAGTCTGATTGATGTTCTCTTGCCGAAACACCAAGTTCAAACTTTGATTTATTCCAGAGTTTAACACTAAAACCTTTCATAAAGGGGTAATCTATTCGGACAATTTGTTTGGGTGGAATAACCAAAGTAGATTTTGGAAGTTGTTTTTTTGTTTGTGCTTGAACAAGAGTTCCAAAAATAAAAACAAAAGGATTACAAGCGGATTGAAGCGTTTAACTGTCATGATTTTTATTTTAAATTCAACTCCATTTTAATATCCGATCGATCATAGGGCAGATTTGGCTCAAGTGGAACCTCAATAAAACCGTTTTTTTGATAAATGTAAAGCGCATTTTTTAGTTTTCTACTGGAATAGAGGATGATTTTGCTCCAATGGTGTTTTTGAGCAAATTCAAGCATAAAAAGCAATAATTTTTGACCAAGCTTTTGACCTTGAAATACTGGATCAACTGCCATTTTTCCGAGCTCATATACTCCTTTTGATTTAAAAATATAGGCTGCTGTTCCAACTATTTTGGAGTCAATCCTAATGAAGAAGATAAATCCTCCAGGTTTTAGGATAATATTTTCGCATTGACTAAGAAGTTCAGAATCGTAGGGCTCTACAACAAAATATTTTTCAAGCCAAGCTTCATTGAGAAGACGGAAATCCTCGGCATATCGAGATTCATAAGGAATGATTTCCATGTCATTTACTTTTCTCCAGTCATCATTTCGGGTTTTACCCAAGCATCAAATTCCTCTGAACTGACATAACCTAGGGCCAAAGCAGCTTCTTTTAATGTAGTACCATCTTCATGAGCTTTGTTGGCTATCACTGCGGCTTTGTAGTAACCTATTTTTGTATTCAGTGCGGTGACTAGCATTAGTGAATTTGAGACCAATTCATCAATTCGTTTTTGGTTTGGTTTTATACCATTTACACAATTTTTAGTAAAACTTACACAAGCATCCCCAATCAATTGAGCGGACTGTATGATGTTAGCTGCCATCACAGGTTTAAAAACATTCAATTCATAGTGTCCTTGGGTTCCAGCCAACGAAATAGCTACATCATTTCCCATCACTTGAGCACAAACCATTGTGATGGCTTCGCATTGGGTAGGGTTTACCTTTCCGGGCATGATTGAACTCCCGGGTTCATTTGCTGGAATTGTTATCTCACCAATTCCAGAACGAGGTCCGGAGGAAAGCATGCGTATATCGTTTGCAATTTTATTCAAAGAAACTGCCAATTGCTTTAATGCTCCATGGGTTTCTACAATTGCATCATGAGCAGCCAAAGCCTCAAACTTGTTATGAGCAGTTATAAAAGGTAGTTTGGTGAATTCTGCAATGTACTCAGCAACTCTTTTGGAGTAACCTTTTGGGGTGTTTATTCCGGTACCTACTGCTGTACCGCCAAGAGCAATTTCTGAAAGATGGGTCAAAGTAAAATTCAATGCATTTAATCCATGATCTAATTGAGAAACATATCCCGAAAACTCTTGGCCTAAGGTCAAAGGAGTAGCGTCCATCAAATGGGTTCGTCCAATTTTAACAACCTCCGTGAATGCCTTTGCTTTTTTATCAAGCGCCTCACGAAGTTGTTCAACTCCCGGAATTGTTGTTTCCACGATTTTCTTATAGGCAGCAATATGCATTCCAGTAGGGAAGGTGTCATTTGAGGATTGAGACTTATTTACATCATCATTGGGGGCTAAAGTTTTATCTCCTTCTCCCAATTTATTCCCCGCAAGTTCATGAGCACGATTTGCAATCACTTCATTAACGTTCATGTTGCTCTGAGTTCCCGATCCGGTTTGCCAAATTACCAAAGGAAACTGATCGTCCAATTTCCCTTCAAGAATTTCATCACATACTTGAGCAATTAAATCTCTCTTTGTGATATCCAAAACACCCAATTCATGATTTGCAAACGCAGCAGATTTTTTTAGGTATGCAAACCCATGGATAATTTCAATAGGCATAGAGGCCGATGGGCCAATCTTAAAATTAGAACGTGAACGTTCTGTCTGGGCCCCCAGTAAACGTCTTTTGGGACTTTAACATCTCCTAAGGTGTCTTTTTCTATGCGATATTTCATTTTCTGTTATGGTTTAAAATTTGCGAATACTAAAATACTAATTTTTAGATTAGGGGAATAAGAAGATCCAAAGGATTCGGAATTAAAATCTCGTGTAAAAAAACAAATAGAACATTGGGATTAATAGAGTAAAAAACTTAATTTTGAAAAAATTTTACAAAAATGTTTGAATTCGATCAATATCTAGGTTTTTTATCTTTTTTAACCATTTTGACCATTGGTTTTTGGTTGATGATCTTTCTTTTAACTTTTGTTATTCCTTACTGGTTAACGGGAGCTTTTTTAGAGTGGTTAAAAGAACGTAAAGAAACTAGGAAGGCTGAACTACAAGAGTAACAGTACAGTATAAGTCTATTTATTCGGCTTTATCAATAATTTTAAAACCTCACGAAGTTTGGATTTGTGAGGTTTTTTATTTTGCTAGAAGTCCACTAGATTTAGAAGTCAAATTCATCTCCTCCGCCACCAGAGTTATTTCTACTAGATCTACGTTTTTTGAGTGCTTTGCTTTCATTTATTTTGTAAGTAAACGTTAAGACATAAGTTGGTTGTCTCCATTGAAACTCGGAATAGGTAGTAAAATTTTCGTTTGTAGTTGTGCTTTTACGTCTTCGAGTATTCAACAAGTCACTTGCACGTATGGAAAGTGTTCCTTTTTTCTTTAAAATACTTTTATTGATTGCACCAGAAAGCGTAAAAATACCCTGAGATTTTGTTTGCGCATTTGCTCTAGGCCCAAAGTAAAAACCGCGAATTTGAGTATCAAACCCTCTTGGGAGTTTTAGGCTGGCGTTTACTCTACTAAACCAACTTATGATTTCAGCATCAAAATTAGTTCCGTTATAATCACCAATCGTTTGAGAGTTAAAAATATTAAAATTTCCACTCAATCTGATTTTTCTGGAAGGGGAATAGGTCAATGTAAACTCGGTACCGGTTCTTATGTTCTCGGATAGGTTAACGGATATCGAACGCAGTGCTGGAACAGAATTTACTGTACCATCGTCTGCCGTTACATCCACAAATTCACCTGTTGCTTCTGTAATGCGTTCGATGTTTTGAGTTGACTTTTGATAATAAACAGAGCCGTTGAACGTAAATTTTTTCCATCGTTTCAAATATCCAAGATCAAAGGTGTTGGAATAGGAGGGATCAAGATCAGGGTTTCCTTGTCTAAAAAAGGTAATACTAGAGCGAGAGGGGAATGGATTCAATGACCAGCCTCTAGGTCGTCTAATTCTCCTGCTAAATCCAAGGGTAAAGCTTTCTTTTTCTGTTAGTTCATAAGACAAATTAAAGGTTGGGAACCAGTCTAAATAATTTTTCTCAACTTTTTCATTCGTTGTCTGTTGATCAATGATGATGTTGGAATGCTCCATTCGTAAACCCAACAAATACGAAAACTTATCTATTTTTTTCCCAAATTGCGAGTAAGCAGCATTTACATTTTCGGTGTACACCAAAACGTTTGAAAGATCTGTATTGATAACAAAAACATTATTTTCTTCAAGGGTAACCTTGTAGTCATTTTTTTGAGTCTTAAAATTTCCACGATATCCAATTTCAAATTGTGTTTGCTCATCTATTGGCCATACGTAATCTATTTGATACAATATTCTTTTTGAGATTCCAAGGTAAAAACTTCTTCAGGGATAGAGCTTCTGATATCTGAATCTTCGTCCTCATTACTTGTTTCGTATTGAAATTCAGCTACCAGTTCGTGTCCTTTATCATCAAATTTTTTGGTGTAGTTCGCCGTGAATTGTTTGGTTTCATCAATTTCTACCTCATCTTCAAAGCGATCAGAGTTAAAAGTTCCAGTAGAAGTAATTGTTTCTATGAATGTAGAAGCCAAACTGTTGCGATCACTATTTCTGTAAAAACCTGAAACAGTAAAGGAGGTTTTTTCATTTAAATTGTACTCTGCACCAAGATTTACAAATAAATTTCTGCGATTTCGATCGTAATCTCTTTTTTCGTTTGAAAAATTAATCGGGTTTGAGTTATCAAAAAACTCACTGTTGAAAAGGCCACCTCCGTAGGATTTCGAATCGCCAAGGGTTGTAGTACTGAATAGGTTTATTTTTTTTGATCTCCAGTTCAAAGAAGCACTTCCACTGTTGTTTTTAGGAATCCCACCATTTACTATTATTGTGCCGTTGAAACCTTCCAGGGTGTTTTTCTTTAGAATGATGTTTAGGATTCCCGCTGTTCCTGCTGCATCATAACGAGCAGATGGAGATGTTACTACTTCAACTTTTTCAATGGATTCTGCTGGAATTTGACGTAAACCTTCTGGACCCGACAAACCCACTAAACCCGATGGCTTTCCATTGATTAAGATACGTACATTATCGTTTCCTCGTAGCGAAATTACTCCCTCTACATCAACAGAAACCGATGGAACATTATCCAATACATCGGATACACTTCCACCTCGAACTGTAATATCTTTCCCTACGTTGTAAATACGTTTATCCAAACGAATCTCAACGGTAGTTCGTTCAGCTGTCAATTCAACTTCATCTAAATTAGAAGCCTCGATTTCCATTCGTATTGTTCCAAGATCGGTATTGGAGCGTATAAGCACCTCCTTTTTAGTAATGGTTTTA
Source organism: Candidatus Arcticimaribacter sp. (assembly GCA_038142965.1). Lineage (GTDB taxonomy): Bacteria > Bacteroidota > Bacteroidia > Flavobacteriales > Flavobacteriaceae > Arcticimaribacter. The sequence goes on from JAYQLC010000007.1 coordinate 177,449, forward strand.
AAAGAGATGTATTCAGCATTTATATCGTATTTTCCGGGGTCAACTTCAAAGGAAAACGCCCATTAACATCTGTAATACCTCCTTGAAGCATTTCAGGACGGCGTTCATTTTTAAGGGTTATGGTTGCGTACTCAAGAGGCTGTTCCGTTTCTTGATCGATAACTAGACCACTGAGAACAAACTTGGGTATGTTTTGTGGTCGTTGTCCAAAAGATGAGATGGTTATAAATAAAAATAATATTACTAAACTAAGCTTATTTAAACAGAAAAAATGTTTCATTAAATATATTTGCCATTGGACTTGAGATGAAAGATAAGGTTTAATGGCTTTTCAAAAAATCGATTAAATTTTCAAGAGGTCTTCCAACTATTGCAGATTTTCCATTGGAAATAATAGGTCTTTCGATGAGTTTTGGATTATTGGTGAGTATGCTAATAATCTGGTTTTTTGAATATTCACTTCCCTTAAAGTTTTCTTTCCAAATAACTTCATTGGTTCTGACCAGTTGCTGTGGTTCAATTCCCAATAATTCAATTAAATTTTCCAGTTCTGAGATTGACAAAGGATTTTTTAAATATTCAATAATTTCTACTTCAAAACTTTTTGACTTTAAGTATTCTAATCCTTCTCTGGATTTTCTACAGCGCGGATTATGGTAAATTGTATATTTCATTTTAGGGATTTAAAATTTAATGTAATCTTCTAATTCTTGTGCCAGTTGTTCAGGGTTATGAAATTGAATTGAATGGATTCCTAGAGCTCTAGCAGCATCTATATTTCTCAGGTTATCATCAATAAACAATGATTCTTCGGCTTTAAGATTAAATCGCTTAAGGGTAAGTTCATAAATTTCTGGGAAAGGTTTTCGTGTTTTTTCTACTCCAGAAACCAAGATTCCTTCGAACCACTGCAAAAACTCAAATTTTTTTATTGCTTTAGGAAAGGTTTCGTGGCTCCAATTGGTCAGAGCTACAACTTTGTATTCAGGGGCATCAGTAAGTTTTTTAGGATATCCACAGTCCCTTGAATTTGATCACCAAGCATTTCATCCCATCTACCGTAGTACATTCGAATTTCTTTTTCAAATTCTGGAAATAATGCAACCCGTTCCTCTGTTGCTTTGGCTATTGGGTATCCTGCATCTTGATTTTCATTCCAATCAGGAGTACAAATTTCTGCATAAAAATGTTCCAATTTTTGTTTGTCTCCCTCAAATACCTTTATGAATACTTTATCGGGATTCCAATCGACTAGTACACCTCCCAGATCAAAAATGATGTTTTTTATGTTGGTATTTTTATTCATTTTTTTCGTTTTAGAATTAAGTCATTTTAGTTGTTTTCATTCTGCCCCATCATCATCAAATAGGACTTTAAGAAAGGATCTATTCCTCCATTAAGAATATCATCTACATTTCCTGTTTCGTGTTGAGTTCTTACATCCTTTACTAGCTTATATGGGTGAAGAACATAGTTACGGATTTGTGAACCCCATTCTATTTTCTTTTTGGAGGCTTCAATTTCTTTGCGGGCTGAAAGTTTCTTTTGTAATTCTATTTCATACAATTGAGATTTGAGCAGCTGCAATGCTTTAGTTTTATTATCCAATTGGGATCGAGTCTCGGAATTTTCAATTACAATACCTGAGGGTTCATGCCTTAAACGAACCGCTGTTTCTACTTTGTTTACGTTTTGTCCACCAGCACCGCTAGAGCGCATGGTTTCCCATGATAAGTCTGCAGGATTGATTTGAATTTCAATGCTTTCATCGACTAAGGGATAAACATAAACTGATGCAAAAGAGGTATGACGTTTGGCATTACTGTCAAAGGGAGAAATTCGAACTAAACGATGTACTCCATTTTCCCCTTTTAGCCATCCAAATGCAAAATCGCCGTCAATTTCAAGGGTTACTGTTTTTATTCCTGCTACATCTCCAGCTTGATTATTGAGTTCTTTGATTTTATGGTTTTGTTTTTCGGCCCACATCAAATACATACGCATCAACATTTCGGCCCAATCACAACTTTCAGTACCTCCAGCTCCTGCAGTGATTTGTATTACAGCACTTAGGAGTCTCCCTCATCGGAAAGCATGTTACGAAATTCTACATCTTCCAATTTGTTAGTTATGGAATGATAAAGATTCATCACCTCTTCTTCTGAAACATCATCCGATTTAAAAAATTCTAGGAGAACTTCCAAATCTTCAGTTTTTTGGACTAGGTTATCATAATCGCTTACCCATTTTTTTAGTGTACGCAGGGTTTTCATATGAGCCTCAGCTTCTGCAGGCTTATTCCAAAACTCAGGATCAAGTGTTACTTCTTCCTGATTACGAATTTCGATAAGTTTGGCATCAATGTCAAAGATACCTCCTTAATGCGCCAAGACGCTCCAAAAGACCTTTCTGTTGATCAGGTGTTATCATAAATATTTTTTTATGTAAAAATAGAATTAAACTCTTGGAATCCCTTTTTTTGGCATTATTTTTTTAGCTTAGGATAAATTTTTTAAATGATGAAACAAATATTCCGTTTTACTTTTATCCTAACTCTTTTGTTGTCTATTTCTCTACAAGCGCAACGTTCCAAGAAAAAAGGAACTGTTAGTCAAGCAGCCCAATTGGAAAGCCTAGTTAATACTGCAAAATCTTTTAATGGGTTTTTTGACTTTTTCTATGATGAAAGTAGTGGAAAGGTTTATTTAAAAGTCAATAAAAAAATCAAATCGACAGTGAATTTCTGTACATCAACAGTTTGAGTGCAGGGATCGGTAGTAATGATATTGGACTGGATCGGGGGCAACTGGGCAACGAACGAGTAGTTTATTTTTCTAAGACAGGAAATAAGCTTCTTTTGATTCAACCGAATTTAAAATATCGTACAAGTACCTCCAACGTTTTGGAAAAACAATCTGTAAAAGAGGCATTTGCCGAATCTGTTTTGTTTGGTTTTCCAATTATCGAAACATCAGCATCTGATTATCTGGTTGATTTAACCCCTTTTTTAATGCAAGACACCCATGGAGTTGCACAACGTTTGAAACAAACCAAGCAGGGGAGTTTTACTGTAGATAAATCTCGTTCAGCAATTTCTCTTCCTCGAACCAAAGCGTTTCCAAAAAATATTGAATTGGATGTATTATTGACTTTTGGAGGACAAGCAACCGGTGGGTGGATTCGATCGGTTACTCCAACTCCCAACAGTGTGAGTGTAAAACAGCATCATTCGTTTGAGGCTTTGCCCAAAATTCCTTTAACACCCAGAAAGTTTGATCCTAGGAGTGGGGCAATTCCATTTTCATTTTATGACTATTCTACTCCTGTTGAAGAATCTACCAAACAAATTTACACTTTGCGACATCGTTTAGAAAAAATCAATCCCTCCGCATCTTCTAGCAAGGCTAAAGAGCCCATTGTTTATTATTTAGACAATGGTACTCCAGAACCCGTTCGATCTGCACTTTTGGAAGGAGGAGTTGGTGGAATCAAGCTTTTGAGGCAGCAGGTTATGAAGATGCTTTTCAGATCAAAATATTGCCCGATGAAGCAGATCCCTTGGATGTTCGCTATAATGTAATCCAATGGGTTCACAGATCTACTCGTGGTTGGAGTTATGGTGCTAGTGTTGTAGATCCGAGATCTGGTGAAATTTTAAAAGGTCATGTAAGCCTGGGGAGTTTGAGGATTCGCCAAGACTTTTTGATTGCACAAGGGCTAACACATGCCCCCTACGCAAACGGTAATACTGATGAAAGCCAAATGTCCGAGCTTGCTATTGCACGGATACGTCAGCTGTCTGCTCATGAAATCGGACATACACTTGGTTTTGCACATAATTTTGCAGCTAGTACCAACGATAGAGCCTCTGTTATGGATTATCCTCACCCTAAGATTGATGTTGTTGATGGTAAAATTTCTTATTCAAATGCTTATGCTGTTGGTATTGGTTCTTGGGACAAAACTTCTGTTCAATATTCTTACAGTGACTTTCCAAAAGGAACGGACGAGACTGAAGCGTTAAATTTAATTTTAGAGAAGAGCATAAAAGAAGGTAATCGTTTCATTTCAGACCAAGATGCACGACCTATAGGTGGAGCACATCCCTATGCCCATTTATGGGATAATGGTGAAAGTGCTATTGATGAGTACAAGCATCTTTTAGAGGTCAGATCAATTGCTTTGAAAAACTTTTCCGAAGATCAGTTGCGAGTTGGAGAACCTTATTCTTTGTTGAATGATCGACTGGTACCACTTTATTTTTTACATCGCTATCAAGCAGAAGCGATTGTAAAGTTAATTGGGGGGGTAGATTATTCTTATGGTGTTAAAGGAAAAATTCCCTTTTCAATTGAGACCATTGACCCTCAAATCCAAAGGGAAGCTTTATCCACCATGGTAAATTCTCTTTCTCCAGAAACATTAGCGATTCCGAAACCTCTTTTGAATCAACTTCCACCAACTGCTTTTGGATTTTCCCCAACTCGAGAAAGTTTTCGCTCCCAAACAGGGAGGGTTTTTGATGTTATGGGAGCCCCTTCCTCTCTTGGGAAAGGAATCATTCAAATGATTTTGAATCCTCAAAGAATATCTCGAATAGTGCAACAAAAAGCTCTAGATAGTACTCAATTGTCTTTTGAGCAATTGGCAGACGAATTAACACAACAGATTTTTAGAAAATCTCATGGTAATGCTTATTTTACTGCAATACAGTCTCAACTTAAAGAAATTTACTTGAATTCTATCTTTGAACTTCACGCGAACAATAAAACCACTGCCTCTGTCAAAGCCATAAGTTTTGGTATTTTAAAAGGCATTGAAAGTGATCTTAAAAAATCTAAATCGGAACCATACAAGAAATATTATTTAAATAAAATTAAACGTTTTTTAGCAAACCCTGATGAATTTGAAGTTCAAGAAACTCCATTACTTCCCGATGGATCCCCCATAGGGTCAGATGCTTTTTGTAGTCAGTCTAAATTATAAATTATTTAAATACATAATTCTATATTTTTGTCTAAATGAAAGTAAATTTAATAAGTGATACTACCACGCTTCCATCCCCAGGAATGCTTGATGCCATGCATGCAGCAAAAGTTGGAGATGATGTTTTTAAAGAAGATCCATCGGTAAATGCTTTGGAGGAAAAGGTTGCTAGATTATTTGGAAAAGAGAATGCTTTGTTTTTTCCTTCAGGAACCATGGCTAATCAAACCGCAATAAAGTTACATACCCAGCCTGGAGAGCAGTTGATATGTGATCACTATTCTCATATTTATAATTACGAAGGTGGTGGTGTGAGTTTTAATAGCGGAGTATCTTGTAATCTGATTGAAGGCGACCGAGGAAGGATAAATGCAAAACAAGTTGAATCAAAAATCAACCCACCAGATTTTTATCACTCACCCTTATCTACTTTGGTTTGTTTGGAAAACACTACAAACAAAGGGGGAGGGGCATTTTATGATGTTTCAGAGATTGAAGCCATTCGATCTGTTTGCAATGACCATAATTTGGGGCTACATCTCGATGGAGCACGAATATGGAATGCAATGATTGCATCAGGTCACAAACCAGAAGTTTTTGGAGGCTTGTTTGATACAATATCAGTCTGTTTTAGTAAAGGTTTAGGAGCTCCTGTTGGATCTGCTTTATTGGGTAGTAATGAGGCTATTGAAAAAGCCATTCGAATAAGAAAGATTTTTGGTGGTGGGATGCGGCAAGCTGGTTATATGGCTGAAGCAGCTTCCTATGCTATTGATAATCATTGGGAATCCTTGTCCGAAGATCACAGAAAAGCATCGGAACTAAAAAATTGCTTAGAAACACAAGATTACATCGAAAAAGTTGAACCTGTAGATACTAATATTGTTATTTTTAAAGTGGCCAACTCAGTTAAAGAAACTGATTTTATGTCACAGCTAGAGGCTTTGGGTATACGATTTATTTCAATGGGTCAATCTAAACTTCGAATGGTTACCCACAGAGATTACACTCAGCTTCAACACGAATATGTACTAGAAATTATCAAAACCCTTAAATTTTAACCTTATGAAACTTTATGTAAATTTTAATGTCAACTTGATCTTAATCCTGATTTTTGGTGTTATTTTCGCTCAATCTTGTAATTCTGATATGAAAGCTACTTCTATGAAAAAACTCACACCTCCCGTTGCTGAACAAAAACCATATCAGCACAGGATTCATAATGATATTCGGATGGACGAATATTATTGGTTGAAAGACAAAGATAATCCTGAGGTAATTGATTATTTGGAAAGAGAAAACGACTATTACGAAAAGGCTACAAGTCATACCGTTGAATTTCAGAACGAACTTTTTGAAGAAATGAAAGCTCGTATTAAAGAAGATGATTCTTCGGTGCCCTATTTTTACAATGGCTATTGGTATGTTAGCCGTTATGAAAAAGGGAAAGAATACCCTATTTACACAAGAAAGAAAGAGACCTTAGAGGCTGAAGAAGAAATTCTTTTCGATTGCAATGAATTGTCCAAAGGGCATGAGTATTTCCGTTTAGTAGGAATTAGTATTAGTCCTGACAATACCAAAGCAGCATTTGCTATTGATACGGTATCGCGTCGTCAATACACTTTGAAAGTAAAAGATTTGGTTACCGGAAAGCTTCTTGATACCTCAATCGAAAACACTACTGGTGGAAGTGTATGGGCAAAGGATAATGAAACTCTTTTTTACACTCAAAAAGATCCGATTACCTTACGATCTGAAGCAATATTCAGGCATAATATTTTCGCTCCTAACAACGAAACTACACTTGTTTATGAGGAGGAAGATGATACTTTTTCGGTTTATGTTATGGATTCAAAATCAGAAGATTACATTTTTATTTCATCTTACAGTTCCCTAACGACTGAATTTCAGTACATCAAGTCAGACGAACCTTTAAGTGATTTCAAATATTTCCAAAAAAGGATTCGAGGATTGGAATACAGTATTTCGCATTTTGAGGATAATTTTTATGTATTTACAAATGCTGATGATTCAGAAAATTACAAGATTATGAAAACTCCCGTTAATCAAACGGAACGTTCCAATTGGGTTGATTTTGTTGATCATCGACCCCATGTTCTTTTAGAAGATTTAGAAATTTTCAAAGAGTATATGGTAATTACCGAAAGAGAAAATGGACTTTCCAAAATCCGAATTCGGTCTTGGGATGGAAAAAAGATTTTTATTTACCCATTGAGGGGGAGACCTACACCCTTTATGCTTCAACGAATGTTGATTTTAATACAACAAAATTGCGTTATGTTTTTAACTCCCTAACGTCTCCCTCGTCTGTTAGGGAATATGACATGTCAAGCGGAGAACAAAACATATTAAAAGAGCAAGAAGTTTTGGGGGATTTTGATAAAAATAATTACACTTCTGATCGTTTATGGGCAACTGCTGAAGATGGCGTTAAAATTCCAATTTCCATTGTACACCACAAGGATACAGAATTGAATTCAAACACTCCAATTCTTTTGTATGCATATGGTTCTTACGGTTCTACCATAGATCCAAACTTTTCAACAACACGATTAAGTTTGTTGAATCGCGGTTTTGCTTATGCAATTGCTCATATAAGAGGTGGAGAGTACATGGGACGTAATTGGTATGATGCTGGAAAACTTTTCAATAAAAAAAATACTTTTTCTGATTTTATCAGCTGTTCTAAATTTTTAATTGAAGAAGGAATGACTTCTGCAGATCATTTGTATGCCTATGGAGGTTCTGCAGGTGGTTTGTTGATGGGAGTAATTTTAAATGATGCCCCAAAAACGTACAATGGAGTTATATCTGCTGTTCCTTTTGTTGATGTAGTTACAACGATGCTTGACGAAACCATTCCCTTAACTACATCAGAATATGATGAATGGGGAAATCCTAATGAAAAAGACTATTACGATTACATAAAATCATATTCTCCCTACGATAATGTAAGGGCTCAGGAGTACCCAAATATTTTAGTTACTACAGGTTTACATGATTCTCAGGTGCAATATTGGGAACCAGCGAAGTGGGTAGCACGTTTACGTAAATTAAAAACAGATGAAAATAAATTATATCTAAACACTAATATGAATGCAGGTCATGGTGGGGCTTCTGGCCGTTTTGATGCCTTGCGCGAAACTGCAAAAAAATACTCTTTTTGCTTACTTTGGAAAATGAGTAAATGTGATATTTTTTAATTAAATTTGCACTGTTTTTATCCTAACCTATTGCATGAAAAATAACATTCAATCTTCAAAAAATGTTCTGAATTTAATTGGAAATACCCCACTTATTCAACTACAAAATGTTGTAAATGGCCTGAAAGGTTCCTATTATGCAAAATGGGAGGCTGCAAATCCAGGTCATTCAAATAAAGATAGGATAGCTCTTTTTATAATTGAAGAAGCAGAAAGAAAAGGGATACTTAAGAAAGGCAGTGTGATTATCGAAACCACTTCCGGTAATACAGGGTTTAGCCTTGCAATGGTTTCTTTAATAAAGGGTTATGAGTGTGTTTTAGCCGTTAGCTCCAAGTCCTCTGAAGATAAATTAAACATGTTAAGCGCCATGGGTGCAAAGGTTTATGTATGCCCTGCAAATGTTAAAGCGGATGACCCAAGGTCGTATTATCAAGTTGCTAAGCGCATTCATAAAGAAACAGCAAATTCATTTTACATCAATCAGTATTTTAATGAATTAAATATAGAAGCACACTATCAAACAACAGGCCCAGAGATATGGGAACAAACCAATGGTCAAATTACACATTTAGTCGCCTGTAGTGGAACAGGAGGAACTATATCGGGTTGTGGTCGATTTTTGAAAGAACAAAACCCGAATATCAAAATAATTGGTGTTGATGCATATGGATCTGTGCTAAAGAAATACCATGAAACACAAGAATTAGACTTGAGTGAAATTTACCCTTACAGGATTGAAGGAATGGGAAAAAATATGATTCCTACTGCTACTGATTTCGAGGTTATTGATCATTTTGAAAAGGTTTCAGATGAAGAAAGTGCTCATAGCGCTCGTGAAACCTCGCTAAAAAGAAGGTATGTTTGTAGGGTATACTTCTGGAGCAACGGTTCAAGCAATCAAACAACTCAATGATACAAACTTGTTTGACGATAATAGTAATGTCGTGTGTATTTTTCCAGATCACGGCTCCCGATACATGAGTAAAATTTACAGCGATAAATGGATGCGTGAACAAGGCTTTTTTGATAGTGAACATGCTCAGGATCCCAAAAAATTAGAATATATTAAATAAAAATATTTTTTAGTCAATCATTTATGATAAACGATTTATTTGACAGAATACTTGATAACAAAGGCCCTCTCGGAAAATGGGCGTCTGTAGCCGAAGGCTATTTTATGTTTCCAAAGTTAGAGGGACCAATTTCTAATAGAATGAAGTTTAAAGGTAAAGAAGTCATTACCTGGAGTGTAAATGATTATTTGGGGCTTGCCAATCATCCTGAGGTTCGCGAAGTAGATGCAAACGCTGCTGCTTTGTATGGGTCTGCACATCCTATGGGTGCTCGAATGATGTCTGGCCATACTGATTTGCATGAACAACTTGAAGAAGAATTGGCTGATTTTGTCAATAAAGAAGCTGCTTATGTTCTTAACTTTGGATATCAAGGGATTTTATCTGCAATAGATACATTGGTTTCTAAAAATGACATCATTGTTTATGATGTAGACACTCACGCCTGTATCATCGATGGAGTGCGTTTACATCCCGGAAAACGCTTTACCTTCATGCATAATGATATTGATAGTCTTGAAAAGAACTTGGTTCGGGCTTCCAAGATTGCTGAAAAAACAGGTGGTGGAATACTGGTAATTTCTGAAGGAGTTTTTGGAATGCGAGGAGAGCAAGGTCGTTTGAAAGAAATTGTTGCTCTTAAGTCAAAGTTCAATTTTAGATTCCTTGTTGATGATGCTCATGGATTTGGTACATTAGGAGCAACTGGAGCAGGGGCAGGCGAGGAACAAGGAGTTCAAGATGAAATTGATGTTTATTTTGCAACTTTTGCAAAATCTATGGCATCAACTGGCGCATTTATTGCTGGAGACAAACAGATTATTGATTTTATGAGGTACAACATGCGATCTCAAATGTTTGCAAAATCATTACAATCAGTTTTGGTTGCAGGGGCATTAAAGCGTTTAAATATGTTACGTTCTCGCCCAGAACTTAAAGCTAAACTTTGGGAAAACGTAAATGCTTTACAATCGGGATTAAAGGACAGAGGTTTTGATATTGGGACTACTCAAAGTTGTGTAACTCCTGTTTACCTAAAAGGAAGTATTCCCGAAGCAATGGTATTGGTTAAAGACTTGCGTGAAAATCACAACATTTTTTGTTCTATTGTGGTTTACCCAGTTATTCCAAAAGGAATTATTCTTTTAAGATTGATCCCAACATCAACACATACTCAGGAGGATATTACCCTCACCTTAGATGCATTTTCTACAATAAGAGAGCGTTTAGAAGGGAATATTTATAAAAGAATGTCATCGGGAATAGAAGCTACCTCTTAAATCAAATTTGATTCAAAGCCAATAAAACAAACAGTTTTATTTAATCATTAAGCATCACTGGCATCACAAGCATTGTAATATTTTCTCCTTGCTCGGTTCCATCTATAGGTGTTATTATTCCTGCTCTGTTGGGTAAAGACATTGCAAGAGAAACTTCTTCAACGTTTAGATTGTTAAGCATTTCGATAATGAACCTGGAGTTGAAACCAATTTGTAAATCATCTCCTTGATATTGACAATTTAAACGTTCTTCAGCTTTGTTGCTGAAGTCAAAGTCCTCAGCTGAAATGTTGAGTTCTGCACCAGCGATTTTGAAACGAATTTGGTGCGTAGTTTTGTTAGAGAAAATACTTACCCTTCTTAATGAATTCAGAAAAGGCTCTCGAGAAATCGTCATTACATTGGGGTTTTCCTTTGGAATGACTGCCTCATAATTTGGATATTTACCTTCGATTAGGCGACAACTCAGTGAAGTACTTCCAAAGGTAAATTGTGCATTGGTTTCGTTGTATTCAATGATAATATCCTCCTCACTTCCTTGCAAAATACCTTTCAAAATTTGTAGTGCCTTTTTGGGCATGATGAATTCAGCTGTTGCATCAGCGTTGAGGTCTGTGCGGGTATATTTAACAAGCTTACATCAGTTGCAACAAAAGTCAATGATTCTGTTGAGAACTGGAAAAACACTCCACTCATAACAGGTCTTAGATCATCGTTTCCAGAAGCAAATAATGTTGAATTAATCGCAGTAGCTAACACATCAGCTATGATTACTGTTTTACTTGGATCTTTTAGGTGAACTGCCTTTGGAAATTCATCTCCAGGGACATATGCTAATGCATACTTACCATTATTGGCACTAATTTCAACAGTATTATTATCCAACACCATAAAAGTTAGAGGTTGCTCTGGAAAAGTTTTTAGCGTATCCAATAATAATCGGGCTGGGAGTGCTATTGTTCCGCTGGTATCCGATTCTACAGCAATACTTGAAGACATACTTGTTTCAAGATCAGATGCAGTTAGAGTCAAACGATCGGTTTGAAGTTCAAATAAAAAGTTGTCTAATATGGGTAGAGTATTCGAGTTATTGATAACTCCACCTAGAGTTTGAAGTTGCTTAAGTAATTGATTGCTTGATACGATAAATTTCATGTATGGGATCTGATTTTACCCAAAGATATTTGAAATGCTTCTAATTCCGAAAGAAACTTATCAACAGTTATTGGCGATAACTTTTGTTCCTATACCAATTGAAAAATAATCCAATAATCAACAAAAAAACTAGGGGTGTAAATACGCTAAAATAGGTCCAAAAAGCACCTTTTGAATTGACTTTTTCTGAATCCAACAACGCTATTTTAATTTCCCGAGAACGTAAATTGAGTAAATCATCCTCACCGATTAAGTAGTGAATTGTGTTTTTTAAAAATTGTTTGTTTGAATAGAAATTATTAGTCCACTTGTCATAACCCAATTCTAAGGGTTTTCCTTTGTCAATCTGGTTTTCGATCAGATTTCCATCTCCGAATACAGCAATTCGTGTATTTTTAATTTCTTTCGTTTCCCATTCAAATGGATGTATCCGATTGGTGTAAAGTGAATTGAATTTTCCTTCAAGAATAAGTCCCAAAGTTTGGGCGGTATCTGTGAAAACAGATGGTTTTATTGGTTTTGTTGCAGTTTTTAATTCAATAATTGAGGAATTCCTTCGATTTTTGAAAGAGGAGATGATTTTACAAGTATCGTTTTTTGTAGGTTATTTTTTAGTGTATCGATTGGGCTAGCAAACTGAAAAAATACATTTCCAACAGCAGATCCTATAGAATTGTATTGATTCGGTGCAGCCAGTGGGTTGTATGGCCACGGATAGGGTATGTATTGGGAGTTATTCTGACTTCCTTGAGCCAATACTATTGGTGCACTGTATAAATCCTTTACGAGCTCTTGACGCAACCGAAATCCAAATTTAAAAAATAGATCGTCAAGCTCCAAGGGATTACCATAACTTACTGTTTTACCAGACAAATTGTACAAACTGTCTTTTTGAATATTTACAGGATCTATTAAAAACATGCTGCTTCCACCCTGTTGAGTGAACTGGTCGAGGATGAATTTTTCTGTGTTGTTAAAAGATTCTTTTGGATTTGAAACCAACAATAAATCAAATCGATTTAGATTTTCAAGAGTTTTTTGAGGAGCCTCGGGGAAAGCTTTTAAATCAAAGGAAGCTAAATTGTAGTAGGGGAGTAAACCCTGTAAAAAACTAGTGATTAAAATGTCCTCGGAGGTTTTGTGAGATTTTAAAACAGCTATTTTCTTCTTATCTTCCAATAAAACTTTATGGATTCCATCCATTAAAGCAAACTCCAATTGTTGAATGGATTGTAAAATGCGTTGATCCGGTTGATCGCCTAGGTTTTTTTGAAGTAGAGAAACTCGAACTGTTCGGTTTTCATAATTCAACAGCATCCAAGGGAAAACATAAGATTGCTCGGTGACTTGATTTGAATTTTCAACAACCAATTCGGGAAACAAACCGTATTGACTCATTTCATCCATCAATTGATCAGAATTTATAGCGCCTTTGAAAGGATCAATAAACTCATAATAAAAACGATCATTTTGATTAACTACAGACTGCAATAGAATTTCTGTTTCTGAACGCAATCGTTGGTATTCTTGCGGAAGTTTTCCATTCAAAAATACATCAATACGAATGGGTTCTTTTATTGGTTTTATAAAAGCTACACTTTCGGAAGATAAAGAATACCTTTTATCAGCGGTAAGATCCAAACGATAACTGAATTGTGAGGCTAAAATTTGAATTAATAGTACGCCTAAAAAAACAAACAGAATTCTTAAAGAACTGGTTCTGAACATTATTGTTTTATTTTTTAAGTTGAAACGCAGTGAGATAATTGAATATGAACATTTGACCTAAAAAGTATGTGATGTCCAAACTAGAAAGAATGCCTTTACTCATTTGACCAAAATGGGATTGAATGCCAATTGAATTTACAAATTCATAAATACGGTTGTCAGAAAAATAAAGAGCAAGCTCTCCCATCCATAAAAATGGAGAAGGCAAAAAAGAGAAGACAACAAAAAGGCAATAACTTGATTCTTAGTCAAAGAAGAACACCACATTGTAATGCTGCAAAAAACTCCAGCTAAGAAAAGTAAGCCGAAAAAGAACCGTAAAAAGCCCCCAATCAAAAACATTTTGATCCAGCTTTAGCTGATGAATTGCAAATGCATAAATAAAACTCAATGATAAACTTGAAAGAATCAGAAAAAGAAGCCCAAATAATTTTCCCAAAATGAGTTCCCATAAAGAAATAGGTTTTGCCATTAAAATCCCTATGGTCCCTAACTTTATTTCTTCCGCTATACTTTTCATTCCAATTGCTGGAATAAGAAATAAAAATAGCCACGGCATCAATTCATAGTACAGATTTAAATCAGCAAAACCCGATCCAATCAAATTGAAGTTGTTAGAAAAACCCCAAAGGAATAATCCATTTAAAGTAAAGAAAACAGCCAAAATAATGTACCCCATTGGAGTAGTAAAAAAGGACAGGATTTCTCTTTTGGCTATGGCTAGCATTTTATTCGAATTTAATGGTTATGGTGTCACGAAACTCTAATCCAAACAAACTATGCGCACTACCAACAGTTTGTGGATTACTTTTATATATGGACAATTCGAGTTGTCCTGCGGCATTGAATAAAGCAATTTTTTTCCGTCTTCCTCTCTGTTTTCCTTGGGAATTGAAAAATTTATTGCTTCTGTGTAGGAATTATAAATGGTATGTAGCTTTACACTTTTTGTGAAAATTGTGTAAGCTCGCCCTCTTTGATATTCTAAAAAAACTTTTCGATTGATGTTAGTAACTACATTTCCAAAATTATCAATGTATATTACACTTCCTAGAATTTGATCCTCCAAAGTATTAATTACTGGTTTAACATCTGTTACTTCTTTGATTTGATTGATGTTTTTACCAATGATATCGAGACTGCCTTTACGTGCAATATGTCCTGCAACTTTGACAAAAACATCCAAAACAGGAAATGATGAAACAATGTTTTCATGAATATTAATTTCTACTATTTTTTCTGGAATTCGATCTTCTTTGATGAGTGACAAAATACCATTATTTGCACCTATAAAATAATGTCCGTCTAAAAACATAACAATGTGAACATTTTCTGGGGTGTATTCAGAATCCACTCCAATAATATGAATGCTTCCTTTTGGAAAAGCAGAATAAGCGTTTTTGAGTACATAAGCAGCTTCAGTATGATTGAAAGGACTTATTTGGTGAGAAACATCAATAACATTAACCCCTTCAATTTCCTGATATAATTCAGCCTTAATTGCTGCTACAAAATAGTCTTTAAGTCCAAAATCGGTCGTCAGGCTTACTAAAGACATAAAGAAATTCTATATTTTAAAAGTTATTTAAACTAAAACTGTAATTTTGAAATACAAACTTACAAATCCTAAAATTAAATAACCTTAAAACAGCATGGCTTTTGAATGAGATAGAAATTGAGTTAAAGGAAGTGAACCCAAGAGAGTTTTTTGGCGATCAAAACACAAACATTGAACTACTAAGAAATTATTTCCCAAAACTTAAAATTGTTGCTAGAGGAAACACATTAAAAGCCTTTGGTGAAGAAATTATATTAGAGGAATTTGAAAAACGCATAGACATGCTGGTTTCTCATTTCAGAAAATTTAACAAGTTGGATCAAATCATTTTAGAACAAATTTTGATGGCAGATTCAACTCAAGATTTTGAAGCTATCGACGATAAAGACTCTTTTATTGTACATGGAGTTGGTGGAAGAGTAATTAAAGCCAAAACAATTAACCAACAGCATTTAGTTTTAGCTAGCCAAAAAAACGACATGCTTTTTGCAGTTGGCCCAGCTGGAACAGGTAAAACCTTCACTTCCGTAGCTCTTGCGGTTAAAGCTTTAAAAGAAAAACAGGTCAAACGCATTATCCTTACTCGCCCTGCAGTAGAAGCTGGTGAAAACTTAGGATTTCTTCCTGGAGATATGAAAGAAAAACTTGACCCCTATATGCAACCTCTCTATGATGCGCTACGCGATATGATTCCTACCGAGCGACTTAATTCATATATAGAAAAAGGGACGATTCAGATAGCGCCTTTGGCCTTCATGAGAGGAAGAACTCTAGATCATGCATTTGTTATTTTGGATGAAGCTCAAAATACTACTCATGCTCAAATGAAAATGTTTTTAACTCGAATGGGCGCTCATGCTAAGTTCATTATCACTGGAGATCCAGGTCAGATTGATTTGCCTCGTAGGACGATTTCTGGATTAAAAGAAGCCTTATTGGTGCTAAAAGAAACTCCAGGAATTGGAATGATTTACTTGGACGATAAAGATGTTATTCGACATCGATTAGTAAAAAAAGTAATTGAGGCATACAAAAACATTGAGCATCAAAATTAATTTCAAAATATGAATACACTATTAGCATCATCTTTTTCACTACCTGGTCAACAATCTAAGTATACGGGCAAGGTTCGAGAGGTAATTAGTCTTGAAAATGATTTGATCGTAATGATAGCCACCGATAAGCTTTCTGCATTTGATGTTGTGATGCCAAAGGGAATTCCTTTTAAGGGTCAAATTTTGAATCAGATAGCTACCCATATGATGGAGGCAACAAAAGACATTGTTCCAAACTGGCTCGAAGCAACCCCAGATCCATCAGTGGCTGTAGGAAAACGTTGTGAACCCTTTAAAATTGAAATGGTTATTCGTGGATACTTATCGGGTCATTCAGCCCGGGAGTATAAGCTCGGAAAGAGAATTATTTGTGGAGTAACTATGCCTGATGGAATGATAGAAAATGATCGTTTTCCAAATCCCATTATTACCCCTGCAACCAAGGCAGAGGAAGGGCATGATGAAGATATTTCAAGAGAAGAAATCATTGAGCAAGGGATTGTTTCCGAAAAAGATTATGCTGTTTTGGAGAAGTACACCAAAGAATTATTTGATCGAGGCTCACAACTTGCTAAAGATAAAGGCTTAATTTTAGTAGATACAAAATATGAATTTGGTAAAACCTCTGATGGTACGATTGTATTAATAGATGAGATTCATACTCCTGATTCTTCAAGGTATTTCTATGAAGATGGATATGCTGAACGTCAAGCAAAAGGAGAACCTCAAAAACAACTTTCAAAAGAATTTGTCAGACAATGGCTTATTTCAAAAGGTTTTCAGGGCCTTGAGGGACAACAAATCCCTGAAATGAGTGAGGATTACATTCAGGAAATATCGGATCGTTACATAGAGTTGTACGAACACATTACTGGAAATAAATTTGTTAAAGGTGATGTATCTTCAATCGAAAATCGAATTGAACAAAACATTCTGACTTATTTAAAAAGCAGATAATTTATTTGATTTTTAAGTTTTATTTTAAAAACCCATTAGCTTACAACCATTTAATAGTTTTAAACGGAAGTTGTTAATTACTTTCAGGGTTTTAGTTCACGGTTTTTGCTCGGAACAACTAAATTAGCTGACTGCATTATGGCTCAAAACGCACAGTATACAGAAGATAACATTCGTTCCCTCGATTGGAAGGAACACATTCGTATGCGTCCAGGGATGTACATTGGAAAACTTGGTGACGGATCTTCACCTGATGACGGTATATACATTTTACTCAAAGAAGTCCTTGACAATTGTATTGATGAATTTGTTATGGGAGCCGGGAAAACAATAGAAATCCAAATAAAGGATCAAGAGGTAAGTGTTCGAGATTATGGTCGCGGAATCCCTTTAGGAAAAGTTGTAGATGTAGTTTCTAAAATGAATACTGGAGGAAATACGATTCCCGTGCTTTTAAAAAATCAGTAGGTCTAAATGGTGTGGGAACAAAGGCTGTGAATGCACTTTCCTCAAATTTTAGAGTAGAATCCAATCGTGAAAATCAAACCAAGTTTGCCGTCTTTGAAGCAGGAAACCTAATTGAAGAAACCAAAGCTGTTGAAAGTTCCAAACGAAAAGGCACTAAGGTGAGTTTTACTCCCGATCATACCATTTTTAAAAATTTCCGTTATCGCAATGAATACATTGTGAAAATGATTAAAAACTATGTCTATCTCAACCCTGGATTGACTATTGATTTTAATGGTGAAAAGTATTTTTCAGAAAACGGTTTAAAGGACTTATTAGAAGACATTGTTAATGAATCTGATCTTTTATACCCCATTGTTCATCTCAGAGGAGAAGACATTGAAGTAGCCATAACTCACAGTAAAACTCAATACAGTGAGGAGTATCATTCCTTTGTTAATGGACAAAATACAACACAAGGAGGAACTCATCTTGCCGCTTTTAGGGAAGCATTGGTAAAAACTATTCGAGAATATTTTGGGAAAAATTACGATGCCTCTGATATTCGAAAATCAGTCATAGCTGCGGTAAGTATCAAAGTTATGGAGCCTGTTTTTGAATCCCAAACAAAAACCAAATTAGGCTCTACTGAGATGGGTGAAAAAATGCCTTCAGTACGGTCCTATGTCAACGAGTTTTTGAAAACACAATTGGATAATTATCTTCATAAAAACCCTGAAACTGCTGAACATATTCAACGGAAGATTTTGCAAGCAGAAAAGGAACGAAAAGAATTATCCGGAATTAGAAAACTTGCTCGTGATCGTGCAAAAAAAGCGAGTTTACACAACAAAAAGTTACGAGATTGTAGAATTCATTTGGGAGACCTTAAGAAAGACAGAAGACTCGATTCAACAATCTTCATTACCGAGGGAGATTCGGCAAGTGGATCTATCACAAAATCAAGGGATGTAAATACTCAAGCAGTTTTTAGTTTAAGAGGAAAACCTTTGAACACCTATGGAATGAGTAAAAAAATTGTCTATGAAAACGAGGAATTCAATTTATTACAAGCAGCATTAAACATTGAAGAAAGTTTGGCGGATTTACGTTATAACAATATTGTAATTGCTACCGATGCAGATGTTGACGGTATGCACATACGTTTATTATTAATTACTTTTTTTCTTCAATTTTTTCCAGAATTAATTAAGGAAGGACATTTGTACATTTTACAAACTCCTTTGTTTCGAGTACGTAATAAGCAACAAACCCTCTATTGCTATTCAGACCAAGAAAGAGTTGATGCAATTGAAAAATTGAAAGGCAAAGCAGAAATCACACGATTCAAAGGTTTAGGAGAAATTTCTCCAGATGAATTCAAACACTTCATCGGAGAAGATATTCGACTGGACCCAATTATGCTTGACAAAGCAACTACCATAGAAGAATTACTGCAATTCTACATGGGGAAAAACACCCAAGACCGTCAAGAATTTATTATCAATAATCTAAAAGTAGAATTAGATTTAGCAGAATCTACAAGCTAAGCATGGAAGAAAACGAATTCTACAACGAGAATAGTGGATTTTCAGATAATGGAGGGGAAACCCTTGTCAAAGTAACAGGAATGTACAAAGATTGGTTTTTGACTATGCTTCCTATGTTATTCTTGAAAGAGCTGTTCCCGCAATTTCTGATGGCTTAAAACCTGTTCAGAGAAGGATCCTCCATTCTATGAAAGATTTAGATGATGGGCGTTACAATAAAGTAGCAAACATTGTTGGTCATACCATGCAATACCACCCCCATGGAGACGCCAGTATTGCAGATGCAATGGTGCAAATAGGTCAGAAAGATTTGATGATCGATATGCAGGGTAATTGGGGAAACATTCTCACTGGAGATCGAGCAGCGGCTTCAAGATACATTGAGGCTCGCCTATCAAAATTTGCAAATGAAGTTGTATTTAGTCCTAAAGTGACCAATTGGCAGCTTTCATATGATGGAAGAAAAAAGAACCGGTTAACTTACCAGTTAAATTCCCATTACTCTTAGCTCAGGGAGCCGAGGGAATAGCAGTAGGTCTTTCAACAAAAATATTACCGCACAATTTCAATGAACTTATTCAGGCTAGTATTGCTTATCTAAAAGGAAATAAATTCACTTTAGTCCCTGATTTTCAAACGGGTGGTATTATTGATGTTCAGAATTACAATGATGGTCTCCGAGGGGGAAAGGTTCGGGTTCGTGCAAGGATAAGTGCGGCAGATAAAAATACTTTAGTGATAACCGAAATTCCCTTTAGCACTTCCACATCAAGTCTTATAGAATCAATCCTCAAAGCAAATGAAAAAGGTAAGATTCGAATTCGTAAAATTGAGGATAACACAGCTGCTAATGTTGAAATCTTGATCCATTTACCTAATGGAATATCACCCGACAAAACCATTGATGCCTTGTATGCTTTTACAGCATGTGAAACCTCAATATCTCCTCTGGGTTGTGTCATCATAGACCATAAGCCCCATTTTATTGGTGTTTCAGATATGCTCAGAATCTCGACAGACACAACTGTACAAATATTAAAAAAGGAATTAGAAGTAAAACTTCATGAACTTCAAAATCAATGGCATTCAGCATCTCTTGAACGCATATTTATAGAAAACAAGGTTTATCGTGAAATTGAAGAACAAGAAACATGGGAAGGGGTATTAAACTCGATTGATGAAGGTCTCAAACCTTTCATCAAAAAGCTGAAACGAGCGGTTGTTGAGGAAGATATTATCCGCTTGACAGAAATTAAGATTAAACGAATTTCAAAATTTGATATAGATAAAGCTCAACAAAGGATAGATTCACTTGAAGCCGAAATTTTGGAGGTAGAACATCATTTAAATAATCTGATTGAGTATGCTATTGATTATTTCGCTAAGTTAAAAAAGACTATGGCAAAGGAAAAGAACGTTTGTCAGAGATACGTGTTTTTGATGATGTAGATGCGACCAAAGTAGTCGTAAGGAATTTAAAACTATTCATAAATAGAGAAGAAGGTTTTATTGGAACTTCCCTTAAGAAAGATGAATATGTTTGTGATTGTGCAGATATTGATGATATTATTGTATTTACCCAAAGTGGAAAAATGCAAGTAGTCAAAGTAGACAGTAAAGTGTTTATTGAAAAAAATATTATTTACGCTTCTGTTTTTAAGAAGAAAGATCTTCGAACGGTCTACAATTTGATATACAAAGACGGAAAAACAGGAACCTCATTTATCAAGCGTTTTGCAGTTTCTGGGGTTACCCGTGATAAAGCATACGATCTAACTCAAGGTAAACCTGGAACTAAGGTTTTGTATTTTACAGCCAATCCAAATGGAGAAGCCGAAATAGTTACTATACTTCTACGAAATTCAGGAAGTGCAAAGAAATTGAAATGGGATATTGATTTTGCAGATCTTCAAATCAAAGGAAGAGGTGTAAAAGGAAATATTGTTTCTAAGCATAATATTCTTCGTGTTGAATTAAAAGAAAAAGGGGTGTCTACCTTAAAACCACGAAAAATTTGGTTTGATTCAACAGTTTTAAAATTAAATGTGGATGAAAGAGGTGTTCTTTTAGGTGCATTTAGAGGCGAAGACAAGCTGTTGATTATTAATAATAAAGGCGATTCCAAAACAGTAATACCAGATTTAAGTTTACATTTTGAAGTAACACCAAAAATATTAGAACGGTGGGTAGAAAACAGACCCATTACAGCAGTTTATTTTGATACTGATAAAGAACGATATTTTATTAAACGTTTTCTTATTGAAAATGAAAATAAGGAAGATAATTTCTTAAAGAGAATTCAAAATTAATATTTGTATCAACAGAGTGGAGACCAATTATTGATTTAGTATTTGCCAAACCACGTGGGAATGCTGCACCTCCAAATAAGCAAATCAATGTAGAAGAATTTATAGCTGTTAAAGGGTTTAAGGCATTAGGTAACCAATTGACCTCAAATAAATTAAAGGAAGTTGTTTTGGTTGATTCTCTTCCTTATGAAGCCGAAGTCGAAGAACCTATTGAAGAAGTACAAGTAATCGATCCTAAAGAGATTAAAAATACCGATGAAGACGATTCACAAATCAAACTGGAGCTTTAAAATAACTTCCGTATAAATTTGGTATTGAAAATTTAAAAAAATTAAATAGGGTAGGTCAAATGCGAAATGAACTATCTAAAAGCTAAGAAGTTAATCTTTAATTTTAACAACCGTCCCTCTCTGTTTGTTTTTTGTATCCCCAACAATGGCGTATTCAAAAGTATATTGATTGTGTTTCGTTGTTAAGATTTTAATGGACAAAGGGCGCTTATCTTGATTAGAGGTTGGATTCAATTTGGTTAAAATACATTCACATGAGTTTACCCAGCGGATGCTGGCAGAATCAATCTTTCCCTCAAAGGTTTCGACTTCAAAATTTTCATCTCTAACAAAAGTAGATTCTAATAATTGATCTCCTACGATTGTTTTGAATTCAAAGGTTCCTGTATGAAACTGTTCACAATTTCTTTGGGGAGAATAACAAGATAAACATATTACAAGTAAAATGGGCGCTAGAAAGGATTTCATGAATAATTTTTGGTAAAAGTACTAAGATTTTCTTTGAATTACCTTGAAAGTATCGTCATTGAATACATAAATTATTTCTTTAATTTCCTCCTCAGATCCGGTATTATTTATATTTGGAGTTTTGCTTATGGACATTGAACTTAGTTCTTGATCAACTTTTGAATTGAACAAATTTGTTGGAGTAGTGGCAACGTTTTCCTCTTTAGCTTTGCCCAAAAGCAACCAATCGAACTCAACATCATCAAATGTTGTTTGAATTTTAGACAAAAGCTCAAGACTCGGTTTATTTCTTCCGGATAAGATGTGCGAAATCCCGGAACGTTGCACACCAATTTTTCGGCAAAGCTAGCTGCATTCAATTCATTATCGCTGATCAACTTCTTAATTCGAAAAACAATTTCTTCATAGTTTAACATTGTAACATATTGAGGTTTATTCAGCAATATAATTATAAAATTTAGATAAACAAAAGTAAAATAATCAAATAATATTTAAACTTTTACTTTAGATATAATCTTTAAAATACTGATTATTAATAAATATATAATTTAAGCTCTTCATATTAAGTGACCTTGTTACTATTAATAAACAAGATTATCTGTTAACGTATACAAATGTAACTAATTAGTGTTTAACATTGTAAACAAGTTTGTGTTTACATTTGTACACATGGAAATAAAAGACCTGAATCAAAACCGACTTTTGACTCCATCAATGCTTTACAAATACATTGAGGGTAAAGATTTATTGTCACATCTAAAGATCTTGGGGAATTCTGTGGAAGCACGCCCAATTTATGGTTACAGCATGGGGAGAGGTGCAAACAGAATCCTTATGTGGTCTCAAATGCATGGGAATGAATCTACAACTACTAAGGCGTTAATTGATTTCTGGAGTTTTCTGAAAACAGATCAAGCAGAAGGGATTTTGAATGAATGTACGTTTCTTATGATTCCTCAATTAAATCCAGATGGTTCTGAGGCTTATACTCGTTTAAATGCCAACGCAATTGATTTAAATCGTGATTTTATTGATTTGAGCCAACCTGAGAGTAGGCTCCTAAGGCAAATTTATGATGATTTTAATCCTGATTACTGCTTTAATCTTCATGGTCAGAGGACCATTTTTTCAGCAGGTAATACTTCAATACCCGCTACACTTTCATTTTTAGCACCTGCTGCTGATCCAGATAGATCTCTTACTCCAGGAAGAGAGATAGCGATGAAACTGATTGTTGCTGCAAACAAAAGGCTTCAAAAATACTTGAAAAATGCAGTGGGCCGCTATGACGATACTTTCAACATCAACTGTGCAGGGGATTATTTCACGTCTAAAGGAACTCCAACTGTATTGTTCGAAGCAGGACATTACCCAAAAGACTACAAGAGAAAAACATCTAGAAAAGCTGTTTATGATGCTTTGATCGAAATGTGTGAAGTGATTTCTTTTGTAAAATCAACTCCTTTTCCGTAAACGAATACCCTAAAATACCTGAGAACCACAAAAACTTGAGGGATGTTGAAATTTACAACCTCAAAGGAACTTCAAGAGGTATTTTATCGGAAAAAAACAGAGTATTTGTGCAATTCAAAGAGGAGTTAAAAGATGGAGTTATCCTCTGGCTTCCTTCTTTTGACAGCCTCAATGAAGGGTATGTAGGGTTAAATAAAATAAATGCCCAAAATCACCCAGATTTGAAGAATATTTCAGTTGATTTCGATGAAATTAAAAATATAACGAAAATGATTTCTTTGTTAAGATTACATGAATAAATACAATTCGGTAAAAAAGAGCTCTTTTTAAGTATTTTTGTGCTCAATTAACAATTAAACAAGCTAATTATGCCAAAATCTAAGTTAGACGAAGTAGATCATCAAATATTAGATATCTTAATTGATAATACTCGTGTTCCGTTTACAGACATCTCTAAAAAGCTATTAATCTCAGCAGGAACTGTCCATGTGCGTGTCAAAAAGATGGAAGATGCTGGTATCATAAAAGGATCTTCTTTAAATCTGGATTACGAAATGTTGGGGTATTCATTTATTGCATATGTCGGTATATTTCTAGAAAAAAACAGTGCAACGCAGCAAACGCTTAATGACATTGAGAAAATTCCATACGTAACTGTAGCACACATAACAACTGGTAAGTTTAATGTTTTCTGTAAAGTTAGGGCCAAGGATACTAAGCATGCGAAAGACATCATTTTTATGATTGATGACATTCCTGGAGTTTTGAGAACTGAAACTATGATTTCTCTGGAGGAAAGTATCAATGACAAAAAAAGATTAATGCATAGTATTTTCAACGAACTTTAACAAAATTCATAACTCATAATGGCAAGAAAAACAAAGTCTGAACGATTTAATGATTATGTTGTATCCAAGTTCGAAATTTACAATAGTCTTTTTCTGACGCTTCCATTTGATTCCATACCCCAAACCTCTCTTTTACTTCCATTGTTCAAAGATTTTTGTGCTAAGGGTTACGATGCTGATTTGTCGCCAAAACAAATTGTAGATGATTTTTTGAAAATTTCACCCAGGGAATGGACTCCAAAGATCGGTACAATCTATTGTTTAGTTTCTTAAAATACATTGAACGCCAAATTGTTTTGTTTGACGCAATTGAGGACGCAGGTTTCTCATATGTAAACAACATGCACGGAAGAGGAACGCTACGCTATATTAAAGAAGCGACCAAGTCAAAGAATAATTTTACAGAACTTAAAGAGTACTTAAATCGATTCAAGGTTCGAATTGTATTGACGGCTCACCCAACTCAATTTTATCCTGGCTCAGTATTAGGAATTATTACAGACTTAGCGGCTGCCCTTAAAAAAGACGATCTGGATCAGATCAAATTATTATTAGCTCAATTGGGTAAAACTCGTTTTTATAATAAAATTAAACCAACTCCATTGGATGAAGCTGTAAGCTTAACATGGTTTTTAGAGAATGTTTTTTATGAATCTGCAGCAGTAATCTACAATTACATAGAACAACACATTTTTGAGGGTGAGTCCATCGATAATTCAATATTTGATTTAGGTTTTTGGCCAGGAGGTGATCGTGATGGAAACCCTTTTGTTACTCCAGAAATAACAATCAAAACAGCTGAAAGACTGAGGTTTACAATCCTTAGGAATTATTACAGAGATCTCCGTAAACTAAAAGAAAAATAACTTTTGATGAAGTTGATCAAAAAATTAATGATTTAGAATCCACGCTTTACCACACCTTATTTGAGCCAGAAAAAATTAAAGAAATTAATTCTTCTTTTGTGATTGATGAATTGACACAAATTGAAAACATTCTCAAAGAGAAGCACAACAGCTTGTATTTAAGTGAAATAATAGACCTTAGGAATAAAGTTAAGCTATTTGGTTTTCATTTTGCTTCCCTTGATATTCGTCAAGACTCTCGTGTACACAATCATGTTTTTGAAACCATTGTTTCACACCCAGATATACAAGACCATATATCAGGTTTACCTTCTAATTACCTGGATCTTGAATTGGATGAGCGTCTCGCTATTTTACCCAAACTATCAGGTGAAGTTCCTGAATCGATTTTTGATAACGATATTGTAAGACATACTTTGGGGTCCATTTATGCTATGAAAACTATCCAAAAAAGAAATGGAGAAAAAGGATGTAATCGATACATTATCAGCAATTGTCAAAGCATAGAGAATATGCTACAATTATTCGCTTTACACCGCATTTGTGGCTGGGAAAAACCAACTGTAGACCTAATTCCACTCTTTGAAACAGTTGATGACCTCAAGGCTTCTCAAAATATCATGCACGCTTTGTACTCAAATCCTGTGTATAAGAAACATCTAGAAAGCCGAAAAATGAAACAAACTATTATGCTAGGTTTTTCTGATGGCACTAAGGATGGAGGTTATTTTATGGCAAATTGGAGTATTTACAAAGCCAAAGAAGAATTGTCTGATGTATCCAATGACTTTGGAGTTTCTGTCGCATTCTTTGATGGACGTGGTGGACCTCCAGCCCGAGGAGGAGGTAATACCCATCATTTTTATGCTTCCATGGGTGATAGAATCCAGGCCGATGACATTCAACTAACGGTTCAAGGACAAACCATTAGTTCAAATTTTGGAACCTTAGATTCTAGTCAATTTAATCTTGAGCAATTATTAAGTTCGGGAATTTCAAATCAAGTATTTAAAAATGAAGACAATCATTTAGCCGATGATGATCGTGAGACCATGCAACATTTAGCTGAAATTAGTTACAAAGCTTATAGTGATTTTAAATCGCATCAAAATTCGTTCCCTATTTAGAAAATATGAGTACTCTAAAATACTATTCCAAAACTAACATTGGGAGCCGTCCATCTAAAAGAGGGAGTTCAAAAGAACTCAAATTTTCGGATTTAAGAGCAATCCCCTTTGTTGGGAGTTGGAGTCAATCGAAGCAAAACGTTCCTGGATTTTTTGGTGTAGGTTCTGCTATTCAGTCGTTTGAAGATAAGGGAGCTTTTGACAAGGTGGATTCCTTGTACAAAAACTCAGCATTTTTAGAACCTTGATTGCCAATAGTATGATGAGTTTAACTAAATCATTCTTTAAACTTACTGCTCACATAGGTAAAGACAAGGAGTTTGGTGAGTTTTGGAACATCATACATGATGAGTATGTTTTATCCAAAAAAATGCTTCTAAAGCTAACGGGTTACTCTCAATTAATGGAAGATCAGCCAGCTGGTAAACACTCCATAGAGATACGTGAAGCAATCGTACAGCCTTTGTTAACAATTCAACAATATGCTCTCAGTTCAATACACGAGTTGAACAAATCCGAAAAGTATTCGGAAGAACAAAAAGAAATATTTGAAAAATTGGTTACTCGATCTTTATTTGGAAATATAAATGCAAGTAGAAATTCTTGCTAAACTATTTTTCGGCATAATATTGAAATGCTTTTAGAAATAATTCTTTAGGCACCTCAACATCAATAACTGTGCTACCAATAGCTTCTAAAAGAACAAATTTAATTTTACCATGGCTATTCTTTTTGTCGTACTGCAAAAGCTCAAGTATAGCATCAAATTTTTTTTTGTGAAATCTACCCTTGGATAAATTGAATCAAAAACTTTTTTAATGTTGTTGCATTCATTAGAACTCAAACCTGTTAATTCAGTTGATAAATATGCTTCTGTTATCATTCCTATGGCAATGGCTTCTCCGTGAAGCAGAGTAGTTATTTCACTATGGGTTAAGCAAAAAGATTCAATAGCATGCCCAAGTGTATGACCAAAATTGAGTTTTTTTCGAGTTCCATACTCGTAGGGATCCTCTGAGACAACTTCATTTTTTATGCCTACAGAGTGATAAATCAATTCTTTGATTTTATCCTTACTAATCT
Organism: Candidatus Arcticimaribacter sp.; assembly: GCA_038142965.1. Lineage (GTDB taxonomy): Bacteria > Bacteroidota > Bacteroidia > Flavobacteriales > Flavobacteriaceae > Arcticimaribacter. The sequence continues at coordinate 204,932 of JAYQLC010000007.1, forward strand.
TTTTGTAATTTGAAAGTAAATCCCAATAAGATTTATCATGAATCAAGCCGTGTTTTAACATTTCTGCATATCCGCTCCTGTATTCCTCTGAAGGAAGCGTATTTAAATATAGGGAGTCAATCAAAACCATTTTAGGATTTACAATTACACCAACCTGATTCTTTAAAGCTCCCAAATCAACTCCTGTTTTGCCTCCTACAGAGGCATCAACCATTGATAGTAGAGTAGTAGGGATGTTTATAAAATCTATTCCTCTTTTAAATGTTGATGCAACAAAACCACCAAGATCTGTTACCACACCACCACCCAGATTAATCAATAAACTCTTACGATCTGCTCCCAACTCTGAAAGAGCTTCCCAAACTCAGAGCAAGTTTCAATATGTTTGTGCAACTCACCTGCATCAATTGAAATAATTTCGAGGGGTTTTTCTGTACTAAATTCACTTAAAAATTGTTGTAAACAAAGTTTTTCAGTATTACTATCTACAAGAATAAAAACAGAAGAATAATGATTATTTTTTACAAAATTGTTTAATATAAGATACTGTTTATCAGAGAATTCAACGTTGTATCCCTTGGCAGTAATGGGTTTTCTCAAAATTTTATTTTTTTTTTGTAAAAATAAGGATTTTATTTAAGTAAAAGTACTATATTTATTGTGCCTTAGATTAATAAAATACTATTTTTATTTATGAAAGGGCAGTCCGAATTTTTGGGCTGCTTTTTTTTGTAATTCAAAATAGATAGCAATTAATCTAGAACATCTATTTTTAAAATTGTCGCATTTTTTTTACAATTTTCTACCCTTAAAGCATATTTTTTTAATTTCAATTCAGTTTGGATTTGATACACTTTGCAACTGTCTATTGATGTTTTGCTGGAACTAAAGTCTACATCTGCATATTTGATAAAGGTATTGATGGATAGCGAGTCCAACCGAATGACGGGGTATACTCCTTTTGCAAATCGCCATTCTTTTTTGGAAAGATCGTTGAGCACTCTAGCTTCAGGACCGTAATTACATTGGGTTTTTTTACCGTTAAAAAAAAGGCTAAAAAAATTAAACCTGCAGAAAAACCTCCTAAATAATACCCTAATCTTTTTAAAAAACTCATAGTCAAATTTTAAGCTAAAATAATATTCTTTCAGATTAAATAAATTGAATTTTTCGAGTATTTTGATCGATGTATTCTAACTGAATGCTATGAACCTTGTCGGGAAGTAAAGATTGTATTTTATCGGGCCATTCGATCAAACAAATAGAACCTGAATCTAGATATTCCTCTGCACCAAAATAAAAGGCTTCCTCCTCTGAATCCAATCTGTAGCAATCGAAATGGAAGACGCTTTCATGAGATTCATTTTTGTATTCATTTACCAATGAGAAGGTTGGACTACTTACGGTGTCAATTACATTCCAATGACTGCAAAATGAGTTGATCAAAGTAGTTTTCCCAACTCCCATGGGGCCTTCAAACAGGAAAATTTTATGCTTTGCAAGGGTCAAAATTTTTTGAACTATTAAGTCAACTTCTTCCAAACGATAAACTTGCCTCATTCAAATATTGTTTTTCGGATGCAAAACTACGAAAGGGATTATGATTTCTTCCATAGAGACACCACCATGTTGATAACTGTTATTAAAAAGGGCGGCAAAATGGTGGTAGTTTTTAGGGTAAATAAAGTAGCTATAATCCAATGCAAAGATGTATTTGCTGTTTATACTGACTTTGGGAAGCCCTATGTTTTTTGGTTCATTTACTTCAAAAAATTTATTTGATTTACAAGTCAAACTCCTTCCTGTTTTATACCTCAAATTTATACTAGATTCTTTATCACCAACTACCTCAACAGCTTGGGTAACATTAATGGTACCGTGATCTGTTGTAATGATCAATTGATAATTATGTTCTCTAGCGGCATTAATGATTTCTAACAGAGGAGAATTTTTGAACCAACTAGCAGTCAAAGAACGATAAGCTTTATCATCAGAAGCCAATTCTTTGATGATTTCCATTTCTGATTTTGCATGAGAAATCATATCAACAAAATTATAGACTACAGCCGTTAATTTTTCACTTTTATGGTCAGAAAGAGATTTAGCAAGTAATTTGCCATTTTTTAAAATTTGTTATCTTGTGATAACTCATTTTACCTTCGATATTTAATCGTTTGAGTTGAGCTGCCAACAGTTCCTTTTCATATAAATTTTTTCCTCCTTCTTGATGGTCATTTTTCCACCACTGAGGATATTGCTCTGAAATCTCTAAAGGTGTAAAGCCAGAGAACAATGAATTTCTCGCATATTGAGTTGCAGTCGGAAGAATACTAAAATATGTATCTTCTTTTTCTTTTTGATAAAAGTCAGTTATGAAAGGTTCAATTGTTTTCCACTGATCCAATCTGAGGTTATCAATAACAAGCAATAGGGTAGGTTGGTTATCTTTGAGTAAAGGCTTTATTTTGTTTTTAAACAAACGATGAGATAATTCAGGAGCTTCTCCGGGTTTATTCATCCAATTCTCATAAGATTGTTTAATAAACTTGGAGAACAATTGGTTTGCTTCCTTCATTTGGCTTTGAAAAATTTCAATCATTCCATGATCCACCAAGGACTCTAATTCAAGCTCCCAAAAAACCATTTTTTGATAAAATTCTTGCCATTCATCAGCAGTATTCAAATCCATTAATTCTAAACTTATTTTTCGAAATTCCTGCTGATAATTCCGAGTAGTTTTCTCAGCAATTAAATTTTTATCCAATAAGTTTTTCTTCAGGGACAGCAGTATTTGATTTGGATTAACAGGTTTGATAAGGTAATCCGATATCTTAGAACCTATCGCATCTTCCATGATGTGTTCCTCTTCATTTTTGGTTACCATGATTATAGGAAGGTTTGGTTTCTTGCTTTTCAAATGAGACAGTGTTTCAAGTCCACTTAACCCGGGCATGTTTTCATCTAGAAGAACCGCCTCATACAAATTCTTTTGTACAAGTTCAATAGCCTCAAGTCCATTGTTACAGGCAGTTACTTGATAACCCTTATCTAGGAGAAAAAGAATGTGTGGTTTTAGAAGGTCAACTTCATCGTCGACCCATAAGATTTGTATTGGCTGCAGATTCATTACATTTGTAAAAATTAAGAAGTTTGAAAATAAATCAAAAATTGACCCTTTTAAACGATCCAATTTACGGATTTATTCACATCAATGCCCCTATTATCTTTAAATTATTGGAGCATCCTTTTTTCAGCGTCTTAGAAGAATTACTCAAATGGGGCTTTCTTCTTTGGTTTATCCCGGAGCAAGACATAGTCGCTTCGAGCATGCATTAGGATGTCTTCATCTGATGCAAAAAACCATTGGGATTCTCAGAGAAAAAGGTGTTTCTATCAACAATGATGAAGCTCTTGCGATGCAAATAGCGATTTTGCTTCACGACATAGGACACGGTCCATTTTCACATGCAATGGAGAATTCTCTTGTAAAAGGAGTTCACCATGAATCCCTGTCTCTTCAGTTTATGTCGTCTTTAAACAAAGAATTTGATGGGCAACTGACCCTTGCTATTTCAATATTTCAAAATCAATATCACCGGAAATTTATGCATCAGTTGGTTTCTGGGCAAATCGATTTAGATCGAATGGATTACCTCAAACGAGATAGTTTTTACACTGCAGCAACAGAGGGTAACATCAATTCAGAACGAATCATTACCATGTTTAATGTAATAGATGATGAATTAGTAATTGAAGAAAAGGGTATGCACTCTGTTGAAAAGTTTCTAATTGCTCGACGCTTGATGTACTGGCAAGTATATTTACATAAAACCAGTTTGGTTGGTGAGCTACTTTTGGAACGTTTATTGATCCACGTTCGGAAGCTTTACAAAGAAGGAATAGAGTTAAATACCCCAAATCATTAACTTTCTTTTTAAACCATGAAACCAGTGCAATAGATTCAGAAGAACTACTAAATCAATTTGCGTTATTGGATGACTATGACATCATATCATCCATAAAAGAATGGCAAAATCATTCTGATTTTGTTTTGAAGGACTTGTCGAGTAGAATATTGAATCGTAATTTATTAAAAATTCGAATACAGAATAGTCCTTTCAGTGAACCTGAAATTTTAGAAAAAAGGCCCTTTTATCGACATGGAAATTAAATTCAGCTCAATTGGATAACTATGTATTTACAGGCAGTATTTCCAATCAAGCTTATGTACCTAATACTAAGACTATAAAAATATTAAAAAATCAGGTCAAGTGAGTTCTTTACAAGAGCAATCGGAGTTATTTATTGGGAACTCATTTTCAAATATTGAATCAAAATTTTATCTGTGCTTTGCAAAGCCGAGTTTGTAAGGTTATTTTTATACTTTTGCAGGAATGAAATTTACCGCTAAACAAATTGCAGGTTTATTGGATGGGCATATCGAGGGAAATCCAGATGTGGAAGTTCATAAACTTTCCAAGATAGAGGAGGGAACTACAGGGTCACTGACTTTTTTGGCCAACGAAAAATATAACTCTTTCCTCTACAAAACCAATGCATCTATTGTTATCATAAACAAGGATTTTGTGTTAGAAAAGGAAATTGATTCAACTTTAGTTCGAGTTCCAGACGCATACCAAGCTTTTTCAACTTTACTAGAGTATTACAATACCAAAGAATCACATAAAAAAGGGATTTTTCAACCCGTTTCTATTCACGAAAGTGTTGTTTTGGATGAATCCTGCTATGTTGGAGAGTTTACCGTAATAAAGAAAAATGCCAAATTCGGGAAAAATGTAAAAATACATCCTCAGGTATTTATTGGTGAAGATGTTACCATAGGAGCTGGTTCTATTATTCTTAATGGTGCTCGAATATTATCTCGTACTGAAATAGGTAAAAATTGTGTAATTCATCCTGGATGTGTAATAGGGTCTGAAGGTTTTGGATTTGCTCCTCAAGATGATGGAACTTTTAAAAAAGTTCCACAAACTGGAATTGTTCGTATTGGAAACAACGTAGATGTTGGAGCAAACTCAACTATTGATCGAGCTACCTTAGGTGCTACAATAATAAATGATGGGGTTAAATTGGATAATCATATCCAAATTGCTCACAATGTAGAAATTGGGTCCAATACTGTAATAGCTGCTCAAACAGGTATTGCAGGCTCTACCAAAATTGGTAAATCCTGCTTTATTGGGGGGCAAGTTGGAATATCTGGACACCTCAAAATAGGAGATGGTGTCCGAGCTCAGGGTCAAACTGGAATTACACGAAACATTAAAGACAATGAAGTGCTTCAAGGGACACCAGCTTTTGATTTCAAAAGCTACAGTAAATCTTTTATTCATTTCAGAAATTTTCCCGAAATCATAAAACGCCTCAATCAATTAGAAAAAGAAATTAATGGAAAGTAATCTATCTTTACAGTCAACAATAGCTCAAGAAGTAACCCTCGAAGGAGTTGGATTGCATACAGGTGAAAATGTCATCTTAACATTCAAACCTGCCGAAGCAAATACCGGTTATGTTTTTGTTAGAACCGATCTTGAGGGCCAACCCTCTATTGAGGCAGATGTACAATATGTAACCGACACACAAAGAGGTACAAATCTTGAAAAAGGAAACGTTAAAATTCAAACCTCAGAACATGTTTTATCAGCTTTAGTTGGGCTTGAAATTGACAACTGCATCATTGAGCTAAGTGCCCCTGAACCTCCCATAATGGATGGATCTTCAAGGTATTTTGTAGAATCGTTGCTAAAAGCAGAAAAGAAAATCCTCAAAGAATATAGAGACGAGTACATCGTCAAAGAAGTTATTCATTACAGAGATGAAGAGTCCGGAAGCGAAATGACGTTAATCCCCTGGGACAACTACCAAATAACAACGATGGTTGACTTTGGGACAAAAGTTCTTGGTACTCAAAATGCAACTTTAGAAAATTTAAGCGATTATGTAGAAGAAATATCCTCCTCAAGAACCTTTAGTTTTCTCCATGAATTGGAAATGCTCTTAGAAAATGGATTAATTCAGGGTGGGGATTTAAACAATGCTATTGTTTATGTAGACAAGGCATTGTCAGATGAAACTATGGCTCGTTTGAAAAAAGCATTCAACAAAACCAAAATATCTGTTCAACCAAATGGAATTCTTGACAATTTATCACTGCATTATCCCAATGAGGCGGCACGACACAAGCTGTTGGATGTTATAGGAGACTTAGCTTTGGTGGGAAAAAGGATAAGAGGAAAAATAATTGCACGTAAACCCGGTCACAAAGTTAATGTTGAATTTGCCCGAAAACTTTCAAAAATCATAAAACAGGAGAAACGCCTAAACGCTCCCTCCATTGACATTAATCAAACTCCATTATTGAATGTCAATGACATTATGAAAATGTTACCTCACAGACCACCTTTCTTATTGGTAGATAAAATTTTTGAGCTCTCTGAATCCCATGTTATCGGATTAAAAAGTGTAACCATGAATGAACCCTTTTTCGTAGGTCATTTTCCGGGCGCACCCGTAATGCCTGGAGTTTTGCAAATAGAGGCAATGGCTCAAGTTGGGGGCGTATTGGTACTCAATACTGTTCCTGATCCGGATAATTATTTAACTCTTTTCATGAAAATTGATAATGTTAAATTTAAAAATCCTGTACATCCAGGAGACACCTTGATTTTTAAATTGGAACTAATTACTCCGATAAGAAGAGGGATTTGTCACATGAAAGGTTATACCTTTGCCAACGGTAAAATAACCACAGAAGGAGAATTAATGGCACAAATTGTTAGAAAAGATAGCTTATGAATCAACCCTTAGCTTACGTACATCCAGGAGCCAAAATTGCAAATAACGTAGTAATTGAACCTTTTGTTTCCATAAGCAATAACGTCATTATTGGTGAGGGAACTTGGGTTGGTTCGAACGTTACCATTATGGAAGGTGCAAGAATTGGAAAAAATTGCAATGTTTATTCTGGAGCAGTAATATCTGCCCCTCCACAAGATTTAAAATACGCAGGAGAAGAAACCCTTACCATCATCGGAGACAATACTACTATCCGAGAATGTGTTACCATAAACAGAGGTACCATGGATCGCCAACAAACCATTATAGGTAACAATTGCCTGATCATGGCCTATTCTCACATTGCCCATGACTGCATCGTTGGGAACCATTGCATCTTTTCAAACAATAGTACCCTAGCTGGCCACATCAATATTGGCAATCATGTGATTTTAGCAGGAATGACAGCCATTCACCAATTTTGTTCAATCGGTGATCATGCATTTATCTCTGGAGGATCATTGGTGCGAAAAGACGTCCCACCATATGTAAAAGCGGCTCGTGAACCCTTATCTTATGTAGGAATTAACTCTGTTGGATTGAGACGTAGAGGATTTTCTGCTGGAAAAATTAGAGAGATTCAAAATATTTATAGAATACTATACCAAAAAAACTACAATACAACTCAAGCAGCTGAAATACTAGAAGCTGAAATGGAAGTTACTCGAGAACGAGATGAAATCTTACAATTCATCAAAGACTCACAAAGAGGAATCATGAAAGGCTACTTTCAAAAAAGTTAAAATTTAAATATGGCATCAACTTCTGATATTAGAAAAGGTCTGTGTATTAAGCACAATAATGACATCTTCAAAATAATAGAATTTCTTCATGTTAAACCCGGAAAAGGGCCAGCATTTGTAAGAACAAAATTAAAAAGTGTTACTACCGGAAAAGTTTTAGACAACACATTTTCTGCAGGTCACAAGATTGAAGATATTCGTGTAGAAACCAGTAAATTTCAGTTTTTGTATAGTGAAGGAGACACCTTTAATTTTATGAATACTGATGATTACAATCAAATTACCATTGAGAGGAATACCATAGATGCACCCAACTTACTCAAAGAAGGAGATTGTTTCCATATCCATAAATACTGAAGATGGAATGCCATTGTCAGTAGACATGCCTTTGAGTGTGATTTTAGAGGTTACCCACACCGAGCCAGGGGTAAAGGGAAACACAGCAACCAATGCTACCAAGCCGGCTACTGTCGAGACTGGAGCAAAAATCAACGTGCCTTTATTTATCAACGAAGGAGATAAAATAAAGATAGAAACTGAAAAAGGAACCTATCAAGAGCGTATAAAAGAATAAAAATTTTTAAACTGAATAAAAATTCAGTAAATCACTAATAAATATTAAAAAAAGAATGAGTGTTTTAGTTAACAAAGATTCCAAAATAATTGTACAAGGTTTTACAGGAAGTGAAGGTACATTTCACGCTACTCAGATGATTGAATACGGAACTAATATAGTAGGTGGTGTAACCCCAGGAAAAGGTGGACAAACTCACTTAGATCGTCCTGTTTTTAATACTGTAGCCGAAGCAGTCGCAAAAGTAGGTGCTAATACCACCATAATATTTGTACCCCCTGCATTTGCTGCTGATGCAATTATGGAGGCCGCCGAAGCCGGAATTAAAGTTATTATAACTATAACAGAAGGCATTCCTGTAGCTGATATGGTAAAAGCATCAAATTACATTGCACAAAAAGACTGTCGCTTAATTGGTCCCAATTGCCCAGGTGTTATTACTCCAGAAGAAGCAAAAGTTGGAATCATGCCTGGTTTTGTTTTCAAAAAAGGAAATGTAGGAATAATATCAAAATCTGGAACGCTTACTTATGAAGCTGCAGATCAGGTTGTTCGTGAGGGATATGGAATTACAACCGCAATAGGAATTGGAGGAGATCCAATTATCGGTACTACTACAAGAGACGCTGTGGAATTGTTTTTAAACGATCCTGAAACCGAAGCAATTGTAATGATCGGTGAAATAGGAGGGCAACTAGAAGCAGAAGCAGCACGATATGTCAAAGAAACTGGAAATAAAAAGCCTGTGATTGGTTTTATTGCTGGAGAAACTGCCCCAGCAGGAAGAACTATGGGACATGCAGGAGCTATTGTTGGTGGAGCAGATGATACAGCTGAAGCCAAAAAAGCGTATTATGGCTGAATCTGGAATTCATGTAGTAGATTCTCCAGCAGCAATAGGAAAAAAAGTAGCAGAAGTACTCGCTTAAAAATAAATAATGAAATTATTAGAAGGAAAACAGCAATAATTACTGGAGCAAGTAGAGGTATTGGTAGAGGAATCGCTCTTACTTTTGCTCAAAACGGTTGTAACGTAGCTTTTACATACAGCAGCTCTGTTGATGCGGCTAATTCTTTAGAATTAGAACTACAAGCATTAGGGGTTAAGGCAAAAAGGGTACCAAAGCAATGCAGCAAGCTATGATCAGGCAGATCAACTGGTTGTAGATGTTCTAAAAGATTTTGTCGGTCTAGATATTCTTATCAACAATGCAGGTATTACAAAAGACAACCTGTTGATGCGCATGAATGAAGAAGACTTTGATCAAGTAATCAATGTAAATCTTAAATCTGTGTTCAACATGACCAAGGCTGTACAAAGAACCTTTTTGAAACAACGTAAAGGATCTTTAATTCATATGAGTTCGGTTGTAGGTGTAAAAGGAAATGCTGACAAGCAAATTACGCTGCATCAAAAGCTGGAATTATTGGGTTTCTAAATCCATTGCCCTAGAATTGGGGTCAAGAAACATTCGAAGCAATGTAATTGCTCCTGGGTTTATAGAAACAGAAATGACTGCAAAACTCTCCGATGATGTTGTTCAAGGTTGAGAAATGCAATACCCCTCAAAAGAGGTGGATCACCGGAAGACATCGCTAATGCCTGTGTATTTCTTGGTTCGGATTTATCCAGTTACATAACTGGACAAGTGTTGAATGTCGATGGTGGAATGTTAACTTAAAATTTAAATATTAAACTATGCAAAAATTACCTAAAATTGGTCTTCCTGTAATTACAGGAATTTTTATCTTATTCATTTTTATTTCAAAATCTTCCATAAACATTGGTTATGGAGAAGCTGGTGTTCTTTTTAGAACATTTGGTGGTGGTGTAGTAATAGATGAACCTGTGCTTGGAGAAGGATTTCATATCATTGCTCCTTGGAACAAAGTATATGTTTACAATGTAAAACAACAAGAGGTTTTTGAAAGTAAAATGCAGGTACTATCTTCCAATGGATTAGAAATTTCATTGGACATATCAGTACTTTATCAGCCGCTAATAGCAGAGCTCGGATTACTTCACAAAACTAAAGGAGAGAATTACCTTAACATCATAATCATCCCTCAAATTCGAGCAGTTGCTCGTTCTGTTGTAGGACGTTACACTCCGGAGCAATTATATTCCACAAAACGTGATGCTATTCAGAATGAAATTTATGAAGAAACTAAAAAGGTAGTAGAAAATCAACACGTTCAACTCAATGCGGTTTTGGTACGTGATGTAACCCTTCCTATTGCAATTCGCGAAGCAATTGAGCGTAAGTTGAATCAAGAACAAGAAGCTTTGGAATATGAATTCAGAATTGAAAAAGCAAAACAGGAAGCAGAGCGTCAGCGTATCGATGCCGAAGGAAAAGCAACTGCAAACCGTATCTTGAGTGCTTCTTTGACAGAAAAAATTCTTCAGGAAAAAGGAATTGACGCTACAATAAAGCTTTCAGAATCACCAAATTCCAAGGTAATTGTAATTGGAAGTGGAGATTCTGGTTTACCAATAATACTTGGAAATCAATAAATTTTTGTGAATTCCTTATTTGTAGAATTAGAATTAACACTTATCTTTGCAACCAAATGCAATTAACACAAATACATAACCATCATCATTTTATGAACTCAAACGAGCTCTAAAGTTGATGTATATACAATTTTCAAGAACCCGTTTGTTTATTCAAGCGGGTTTTTTAATTTAAAAATATGATTCGGATAGCAATACAAAAATCAGGACGTTTAAATCAAGACTCATTGGCTTTATTAAAAAGTTGTGGTATTTCAATTGATAACGGCAAAGACCAGCTCAAAGCGGCTGCACGAAACTTCCCTATGGAAGTGTTTTTTCTGAGAAACGGCGACATTCCTCAATATCTCCGAGATGGGGTGGTAGACCTTGCCATTGTTGGGAGTAACCTCTTAATCGAAAAAGGGAATGATCTCAAAATAATTGAACCCCTAGGGTTTTCAAAATGTAGAGTATCTCTTGCCGTTCCCAAGGGAGTTGCGTTTAAAAGCATACAAGACTTAAACGGAAAAAATATTGCTACCTCATATCCCAATACCGTTAGTCAGTTTTTAAAAAAAAAAAAACATCAATGCAGATATCCATGTCATTAATGGTTCTGTAGAAATTGCTCCAAACATTGGTTTAGCAGATGCGATTTGTGATATTGTTTCCAGTGGGAGTACTTTATTTAAAAATAATCTTAAAGAAGTTGTCGAAATAGTAAAATCTCAAGCAGTATTGGTTCAAGCACCAAATCTTGATGAAGATCAACAGGCTTTAATTGATAAATTGCAGTTTAGAATTCAGGCGGTACTCCGAGCAAAACAATCTCGTTACATTCTACTCAATGCACCAAACGATCAAATTGAGGCCATTACAGCCATCCTCCCTGTACTTAAAAGCCCAACCGTATTGCCTTTGGCACAAGCAGGGTGGAGTTCTATTCATTCGGTAATCAACTCAGGAGATTTTTGGGAAGTTATCGATCAATTGAAAGAAGCAGGTGCAGAAGACATCTTGGTTTGCCCAATCGAAAAATGGTACGATAATGAAACAATACATCAATCCAAACTCCAAAGATTGGGGCGCCTTACTAGAACGACCAACAGCAAATTACAAAGACCTAGAGCCTTTGGTTGATCAAGTTTTTTTGCAGGTTAAATCAAAAGGCGATGAGGCTTTAATTGACTACACTTTAGAATTTGACAAGCAAAAATTAACTTCTTTTAGTGTTGAGCCTGTTGTATATGATCGTGCAAAAAAATCAATTTCATCTGATTTAAAAAAGCAATTCAACAGGCCAAAAGTAACATTGAATCTTTTCACACTGCTCAAAAAACCGATAAAGTATCTGTTGAAACTCAGCCTGGGGTTGAATGCTGGCAGGAGAAAAGACCCATTGAAAGTGTAGGGTTATACATCCCCGGAGGTTCAGCACCTTTGTTTTCAACAATATTAATGTTGGCAATTCCTGCAAAAATAGCTGGGTGTAAAGAAATAGTTCTTTGTACACCCCCAGATTCAAAAGGAAATATTCCTGATGTAATTTTGTACACTGCTCACTTGTGTGGTGTAACTCAAGTTTTTAAAGTTGGGGGATTCAAGCAATAGCTGCCATGACATTTGGCACCGAAACAATCCCCAAAGTATATAAAATATTTGGCCCCGGAAATCAATACGTAACCGTAGCAAAGCAAATGGCAACGCAATACCAAGTAGCCATTGATATGCCCGCTGGTCCAAGTGAACTCCTTGTAGTTGCTGATCAAAGTGCAAATGCAGCCTATGTGGCATCAGATCTTCTATCACAAGCAGAACACGGTACAGATAGTCAGGTTGTCTTAATAACTACCTACTTACCCATACTGGAAAAGGTAAGCGCAGAGATTGAAAAGCAACTCGCATTACTGCCAAGAAAAGCAATTGCAAAACAAGCTATAGAAAACTCCAAAATGATTGCTTTTGAATCCAATAAAGATGCAATAGCATTTATCAATCAATACGGTCCAGAGCATTACATAATTTGTATGGAAGAGCAAGAACTATACATCGATCAAATTACAAATGCAGGTTCTGTTTTTATTGGAAATTACACTCCGGAAAGTGCAGGAGACTATGCTTCGGGTACTAATCATACCTTACCCACAAACGGTTATGCTAAACAATACAGTGGCGTAAATTTGGATAGTTTCCTAAAACAAATGACTTTTCAAAAAATCTCAAAAAAGGAATACAAAATTTGGGTCCATTCATAGAATTAATGGCAGAAGCCGAAGGGCTTCAGGCACATAAAAATGCAGTAAGTATTCGATTAAATGATTTGAATCAATGAAACGAATTATAGACCTTGAGAAAATAACTCGCCCAAGCATTCAACAATTGAAGGCGTATCGCTCTGCTCGTGAGGAGTTTGTTGGATCAAATCGAAAAATGATTTTGCTGGATGCGAATGAAAACCCTTTTGAAAATGGATTAAATCGCTATCCTGACCCTTTACAAAACAAGCTTAAGACTCGCCTAGCAAAAGTCAAAAGTGTTGCCCCTAAAAACATATTTTTGAGTAATGGTAGCGATGAATTAATCAATTTATTGATGGTTGCATTTTGTGAACCCAAAGAAGATCAGATCATGATTGTACCCCCAACCTTTGGTATGTACAAGGTCTCTGCTGATCTCAACGCTGTAAATGTAGTGGAAGTACCTCTTTTGGGGGATTTTCAATTGGATGTACCTCGGATTATTGAACAGGCAACAGCAAAAACAAAAATGATCTTCATCCCAACTCCAAACAACCCCAGTGGCAATCGTTTTCCCTTAGAGGATTTAAAAAAAATTGTTCAAGATTTCCCAGGTTTGGTAGTAATAGATGAGGCGTATGCTGAGTTTTCACCGGGAGAAACCGCAATTGATTGGTTGGTAGAATATCAAAATGTAGTGGTTTTACAAACCTTTTCGAAAGCACAAGGCCTAGCAGGAGCAAGAGTGGGAATGGCTTTTGCCGATTATGGAATAGTCGAAATTCTTAATAAAATAAAAGCCCCTACAATCTTAATGTCTTATCCCAAAAAGCAGTTTTTGAGCGACTTGATAATGCTGATCAAGTAAAAAAAGAAGTTGAACTTTTACTTGAACAAAAGAAATTTTTTATATCAGAAATACAAGGAGTTAACTTCATCTATAAAATTTTTCCATCTGATTCAAATTTTATTTTAGCTCGTGTTGACGACAGTCAATTGCGCTACGATCAATTAATCAAAAAGGGAATTGTAGTACGCAATCCTTCGAACCAATATTTATGTGAAAACACATTGCGAATAACTTTAGGGACAGAAGCCGAAAACAAAGCATTGATTAAAGCTCTCAAAGCAATGGATCACCAACTCTAATCCTATGAAAAAAGTACTTTTTATTGACCGAGACGGAACTTTAGCACTTGAACCACAAGACTACCAGTTGGATTCACTGGATAAACTTCAGTTTTATCCGGAAGTTTTCAGATATCTCGGCAAAATAGCCCTAGAAATGGACTATGAATTGGTCATGGTAACCAACCAAGATGGATTGGGGACTAAATCATTTCCAGAAGAAGATTTTTGGCCAACACATAATTTTTTGATGAAAACCTTTGAGAATGAGGGAATCAATTTTAGTGAAGTATGTATTGATAAAAGTTTTCCGTCTGATATGGCTGAAACACGAAAACCTAGAACAGGAATGCTTACTTCTTATTTGGATGGTTCAGAATACTCAATGAATCAATCCTATGTCATTGGTGACCGAATGACCGATATGGAACTGGCAAAAAATCTTGGTGCTAAGGGAATTTTTATTGCAAACGATGAGGGGTTGGGTGCTGATGAAGCAAAAGCTGAAGACGCAACTGATTCCATTGCACTAAAAACAACCCAATGGAAAGAAATTTATAACTTTCTTAAACTCGATCAACGAATTGTAATTCAGAAACGGACTACAAATGAAACAGACATCAAGCTTGTTTTAAATTTAGACGGAACTGGAAAAAGTGAAATTGATACAGGAATTGCATTTTTTGATCATATGCTTGATCAAATTGCACGCCACGGATCTATGGACTTAGAATTAACTGTCAAAGGTGATTTGGAAGTTGATGAACACCATACCATTGAAGATACGGCAATTGCTTTAGGGGAAGCTTTTGCAAAAGCATTGGGAAACAAGCTGGGTATTGAACGCTATGGTTTTTGTTTGCCCATGGATGACTGCTCAGCGCAAGCATCGATTGATTTTGGAGGGAGAAACTGGTTAGTCTGGGAGGCAGATTTTAGACGAGAAATGATCGGCAAAATGCCCACAGAAATGTTTTTCCATTTTTTAAATCTTTCACAGATGGAGCCAAAGCCAATTTAAACATCAAGGCTGAGGGAGTCAATGAACATCACAAAATTGAAGCTATCTTTAAGGTTTTTGCAAAGGCAATAAAAGTAGCGGTAAAGCGTGATCCCGACAAAATGATTTTACCGAGTACCAAAGGAACCCTTTAATTGAAAACAACAAATCCAATGGATGTAATTCTTGTTGATTATGGCGCAGGTAATATTCAAAGCCTTCAATTTGCTCTTGAACGCTTAAATGTTGATGCAGTTTTGAGTTCTGATAAAAATGAAATTTCGGCTGCAGATAAAGTGATTTTTCCAGGGGTAGGTGAGGCGAGTAGTGCGATGCGCAAACTCAAGTCTTCGGGCTTGGATCTATTGATACCTGAACTGAAGCAACCTGTATTGGGAATTTGCTTGGGCATGCAACTCATGTGCTCACAAACAGAGGAAGGAGACACATTGGGCCTTGGAATATTTGACGTTTCAGTAAAACGCTTTAAATCGGATGTAAAAGTACCACAAATGGGTTGGAATACACTGACCAATATGAGGTCTCCATTGTTTCACAACATCAAAAATAATGAATACATGTATTCGGTTCACAGTTATTATGCAGCCTTGTGCAAAGAAACTATCGCCCAAACCCAATATGGTTTGAATTACAGCTGTGCTTTGCAAAAGGATAATTTTTATGGAGTACAATTTCACCCTGAGAAAAGTAGTACAGCAGGGAGTCAAATACTCTTAAACTTTCTAAACCTAAATTCATGAGAATCATACCCGCTATTGATTTAATTGATGGAAAATGTGTACGACTCTCAAAAGGAGACTATGCTACCCAAAAAACATATAACGAGAACCCTTTGGAGGTGGCTAAAGCTTTTGAAGGTCACGGTATTGAGTATTTGCATTTAGTAGACTTAGACGGAGCTAAATCCAAACATATAGTGAATCATAAGGTTTTGGAGGACATCGCCGCTAAAACAAGCCTTAAAATCGATTTTGGTGGCGGTTTAAAGTCAGATGAAGACTTGAGAATTGCATTTGAAAGTGGTGCAAATCAAATCACAGGTGGAAGTATTGCAGTAAAGCAACCCGAAGTTTTTGAAGAATGGCTAACCAAATACGGAAGTGAAAAAATCATTTTGGGTGCAGATGTCCAAAACAAGCAGATAGCTACCAACGGATGGTTAGAAACTTCGGAGCATCAATTGATTGATTTTGTTCAAAGCTATCAAAACAAAGGAATTCAATATGTAATTTGTACAGATATCAGCAAAGACGGCATGCTTCAAGGCCCCTCATTTGAGCTTTATGAAGAGCTAATCCAAAAGCAACCGCGAATAAAACTTATTGCCTCAGGGGGATTTCAACCTTTGAGGAGCTTCCAAAATTAGCAAACCTAGGATGCGAGGGAACCATTATTGGGAAAGCAATCTACGAAAAAAGAATTGCACTTAAAGATCTTGAACATTTTATACTTTCGAATCATGAATGACATTATTTTAGAAGAATTCAAGAAAAATGCCCTTTTTAGGTTAGATGAAAGTCTGAGAATGATTTGTATTGCTTTGAGTAAAATTGAGAATGATATGCTGTGGAAGCTACCCGTTGAAAATGGAATAACTCTGGGAAATCAGCTGCTTCACAGTTGCGGTAATATGACACAATACATTATTTCATCTCTGGGAGAACAAGCAGATTTAAGAGAGCGAGATCTTGAATTTGTTGTTGATGAATCCAAAAACCTTAATAATCTCATAAAAAAATTGAAAGCAACTGTGGCTGCTTCAAAAGAAACCATTGAGAATGCAACACAAGAACAATTTACTAAGATCAGAATGGTTCAAGGGTATGAGTTATCAGGAGTTGGGGTTGTTTTACACGCAATAGAGCATTTTTCATACCACACAGGACAAATTGCCTTCTGGGTAAAACAACTAACTCGTGAAGATTTGGGCTTTTATGATGGAAAGGAATTAAACACCAATAACAGCTAATTATGTTAACCAAACGCATTATCCCATGTTTAGATATTAAAGATGGCCGTACTGTCAAAGGAATCAATTTTGTGAATTTGAGAGACGCAGGAGATCCTGTAGAGTTGGCACGTCAATACGCGGAACAAAATGCAGATGAATTAGTGTTTTTAGATATCTCAGCAACCGAGCAAAAACGAAAACCTTGGCCGATTTGGTGCGCAAGGTTGCTCAAGCCATCGACATCCCCTTTACGGTTGGCGGTGGAATCAGCTCTGTTGATGATGTAGCTGTCTTACTTCAAAACGGAGCCGACAAAGTATCCATCAACTCAGCAGCAGTTAAAGAACCGGAGCTGATCAATAAATTAGCAGCTAAATTTGGCTCACAATGTATTGTTGTGGCTATTGATGCTAAGCAAATCAACGGAAAATGGATGGTACATTTGGTGGGCGGAAAAGTTCCTACAAAACTTGATTTATTTGAATGGGCTGAAGAAGTAGCAAGTCGAGGAGCTGGTGAAATACTTTTTACCTCTATGGATCACGATGGTACCAAGGCTGGTTTTGCAAATAAGGCTTTGGCTCGAATTTCTGAAGAGGTAAACATTCCTGTAATAGCCTCGGGAGGCGGTGGTAATACCCAACATTTCATGGATGCCTTTACCCATGGAAAAGCAGACGCTGCGCTTGCTGCTAGCATTTTTCATTTTGGAGAAGTGTCTATACCCAATTTAAAAAAAGAACTTAAAAACCAACAAATTACCATTCGAATTTAATACAGTAAACAATGGAAATAGATTTTAATAAAAACTCAGACGGACTTGTTCCCGCAATTGTTCAAGATGCTAGAACTTTGAAAGTACTGATGCTTGGGTACATGAATGCCGAGGCTCTTGCGCAAACAAAATCATCGGGAAAGGTTACTTTTTTTAGTCGCACCAAAAAGCGATTGTGGACCAAAGGCGAGGAAAGTGGTAATTTTCTCAATCTGGTTAGTCTATCTGAAGATTGTGATCAAGATAGTCTTTTGATAAAAGTTAACCCTGTTGGACCGACTTGCCATAAAGGGAATGACACCTGCTGGGACGAAAGCAATACGCAGACTTATGGTTTTTTGACAGAATTGGAAGAAACCATTGCCAAGAGAAAAACCACAACTAAAAACGATCGGAGCTATGTATCCTCTTTATTCAAAGAGGGGATTAACAAAATAGCTCAGAAAGTAGGGGAAGAGGCAGTTGAAACTGTAATTGAAGCTTTGGATAATAATGATGATCTCTTTGTGTCTGAAAGCGCAGATCTTTTGTTTCACTATTTAATTTTATTGCAAGCTAAAGATTACACTCTAGATGATATCGTAAAAACTTTGGAAATGCGTAAAAAATAATTTTTATACATTTAAAAAAAAAAAGACATGTCTAAACTACCCCAAGAGCTTTTCCCTTTTTTTAAAAAATTAGAAAAAAATAACAATCGAGACTGGTTTGAAATCCACAAACCTGAATTCAAAAAAATTGAATCTCAAGTTAAAATTTTTGGAGAGCAGCTTAAAGAAACACTTGCCTCAACAGAATATGTGGACAGGGTAAAACTGTTTCGGATTTACCGAGATGTTCGTTTTTCTAAAGACAAGACCCCCTACAAAACACACTTTGGACTAAGCTTCCATAGAGAAAAACCAGCAAATCGAGGGGGATATTACATCCACATAAAGCCAAACGACTGTTTTATTGCCTGTGGTTTTTGGGCACCGTCCAAGGAAGATCTTTTAGAATACGAAAAGAAATGGAGCTGGATCCGGATGAGTTTAGAGCGTTGATGGAAGAACCTAATTTTAGGGCAAGTTGGGGGACACTCCAAGGAGAAGAGGTAAAAACAGCACCAAAAGGGTTTTCAAAAGAGGATCCCAACATCGATTTGATTCGAAAAAAAATGTACCTCTTTAGAAAGAATTTTACTGATAAAGAAGTGCTGAGTGCTGATTTTTTTGAACGTATTACCGAGGATTTTAAGACCATACGCCCTTTTTTGGATTATATGAGCAGTGTGTTAACTACTGATTTGAATGGCGTTTCAACCCTAGATGATTAAAAATACAACGATGACCTTACACGAATTAAAAGCGCAATTGCAGCAACAAAATACTTTGGCCTTTGAATTGCCCGATGGCAGTCTGGTTCCCAGTCATTTCCACATTACAGAAGTAGGGAAGGTTACCAAAAATTTCATCGATTGTGGAGGGGTCATTCGAAAAGAAGAAGTAATAAGCCTGCAGTTATGGGAAGCCAATGATTACGATCATCGCTTGCATCCCGAAAAAATGCTCCAAATAATTGAAATTGCAGAAAAGACATTTAATCTAAAAAACTCACCGCTTGAAGTAGAGTACCAGGGGAATACAATTCAAAAGTATGGTCTTGAATTCGAGGGAAATAACTATATGTTAACGGAGAAACAAACTACCTGCTTAGCCCGCGAAAAATGCGGTATTCCTGAGCCTTCAAAGGGAGAAATTAATAGCTGTGACCCAGGATCGGGTTGTTGCTAAAACTATTGATTTACTACTAAAAGGTCTTTGGGCTTCTCAAAAAGCTGAACCTGGTCTTTGATCCGCTCAATTGTCATGTTCATCATACGTTTGTTCAAGGCTGAGGAATTGGAGGCATAAGCTTGATATTCTTTCACGGTAAATTGCCCTAAAATCATTCCTTTGACAGAATTTCGAAATTTCTGATCCTTTATCAATGCCATTTCAATGTAAGCCAGCTTTTTGGAAATACTCAAGTCGTAGAATACGCCCTTTCTTTTTTCAATGTAATTTTGAAAAACACTGATAAACAAGGGGTTTTGAAGCTTGAGGATCGGGCGTAAGGTCTCATTCTGAAAACGCTCTTCTGCACTCATCGTTAAAAATTGTTTGGTTTTTTTTAACTCTGGACGAATGCGGAGCAAGTCGTTGGGTCTATCGTTCATGATTAAAAATAATACTCCAAATTAAAATTTTTTCATGTCGTAACCTATGAACTGAAAATGGAATTATCCACGGATTTATCAACAAAATAGTGGAATTATTGATTTAGTTGATGATATTAAACGATTTCATTCCAAATTTTCTTTATCACACATAATTTTATTATTTTGTATAAAGCAAAGTTAAATACATATTTTACGAATTTTGGCAGATTGGAAACTTAAGTTTAGGTTGAAATTAAAATTGTATTAAAAGTAAAGTTATACATTTAATAAACTGACATAAAGCAATGAAAGTTATAGTTTTAGGAGGAAGTAATAGTTCTGAATCCATCAATAAAAAATTGGCGGTTTATGCTGCAAATCAAATTAAAAATGCAAGCCTAAACGTTGTTGATCTGAGAGAACTGGATTTACCTATGTATGGGTTTGATGAAGAAGCTGCTAACGGGATTCCTGAAAATGCATATCAGCTGAATCGCCAAATCGGAGCGTGTGACGGGCTGGTCATTTCGTTAGCCGAACACAACGGCTGCTATTCTGTTGCTTTTAAAAATGTATACGACTGGTTATCAAGGATTGACGGGAAAGTTTGGCAAAATAAGCCCATGTTACTCATGGGGACATCTCCAGGTGCTCGTGGAGCCAAAACTGTTTTGGGAATTGCTCTTGCTGGATTTCCTCGTTTGGGCGGAAATATTGTTGCTGATTTTTCATTTCCATCTTTTGAAGTTAATTTTCAAAATGATAAAATTACAAACGCTGATCTGCAAGCTGATCTAGAATCTAAAATTAGATTACTCGAGGAAGCTATTCATAAAGAGGTTAAATGATTATTTATCAATGCTTTGTACTTTAAAATACCTGTAACCTTCTTGAATATTTAATAATCAAATAACCGATTATAATTAATATTATGTAAAATATAAAAATTAAGACCCTACCTCATTACCATAAAAAGTCTTTTAGTATATTTGACCAAAACACAGATAAAATGAAAAAATTTAAAAAAGTAGGATTATCCGTACTCGTATTGGTGGTGCTCGTAGCATCATACATGTTTTACGGAGTTTTTATAAATCCGAAGAGCCCCAGAGACACGGTTTCGTTTAACAAAGAAGAGCTAGCTCTCAAAGTTGACTATAGCCGTCCTTACAAAAAAGACCGACTTATTTTTGGATCTGAAGAAGAAAACGCACTGGTTCCCTATTCTGCATACTGGCGTTTGGGAGCAAATTTTGCCACAACATTCGAAACTAATCAAGAAATAAGTTTTGCAGGACGCCCTCTCCAAGCAGGGAAATATCGTGTTTATGCTGTTCCAGAGGAAGATCATTGGGTAATAAGCTTGAATTCCGAATTTGACAGCTTTGGTTACTCAGAACCCAATTATGAAATGGACATCATGAGTGTAAACATCGCTACGGCAAAACTGATGAACCCTATAGAACAATTCACCATTGACTTTGTTGAAACCGATAACAGCCTTTCTTTACGTTTTCGTTGGGATACAACCTCGGTGTCTTTACCTATTAATTGATGTTGTTTTCTCTTAAAAACCTTGTAAAAGGAATTCTTTTTGTTGCTGTTTTGGGAGGTTTTACCTACTATGCGATTGGTAAAATCCAATACAGAAACAACCTGATGGATGTTGAAGAGTACAGCCCTATTTCGACCTTAATAGTCCCTGAGCACGAAGTGAAACGCTCCAAATACCCCTTTGTAGATATTCACAACCATCAATTTGACATGCCTTTAAAAGACCTCTCCAAACTGGTTGCAGAAATGGATAGTCTCAACATGGCATTTATGGTAAATTTGAGTGGTTTTCGGGGAGTTTATCTGAAAAAAACTCTAGAAAACGTAAAAGAAAATGCTCCTAGTCGCTTTGGGATCTTTGTGAATTTGGATTTTGAACAGGTTGACTCCCCCGATTTTGTAACCTCTAATCTTGAGCTTCTAAAAAAAGCCAAACAAGAAGGTGCAATTGGATTGAAAGTATACAAATCTCTGGGGTTGACCGACAAAGATACTCAAGGCAACCGCATTGCAGTAAATGACCCCAGACTGGATCCGATATGGGATCAGTGTGGTAAATTGGGATTTCCAGTACTCATTCATTCTGCTGAACCCCCTTCCTTTTGGAAGCCAAAAGACAAATACAATGAGCGCTGGCTTGAGTTAAAACAAAAGCCTGGCCGCTATCGAGATCCCGATAAAATCCCATCTTTTGAATCAATTATTGCAGAACAGCACGATGTTTTTAGGAAACACACCAACACCACCTTTATCAATGCTCATTTAGGATGGATGGGTAATGATCTGAATCGCTTGGCGGCACATTTGGACAGTTATCCTAATGTTGTGACCGAAATCGGTGCTGTCCTTGCCGAACTGGGAAGACAACCCCGACAAGCGCGACAGTTTATGATCAACTACCAAGATCGTATTTTGTTTGGAAAAGATAGCTACAAGGTTTCCGAATACTACACCTATTTTAGGGTTTTAGAAACCGATGATGAGTATTTTGATTATTACCGTAAAAGACATGCCCACTGGAAAATGTATGGGCTAGCCCTTCCCGATTCGGTACTTCAAAAACTTTATTATAAAAATGCATTACGCATACTGCCTTCAATTGATAAAAATTTATTTCCAAAGCCATGATCATAGTTAACACCCCCAACGTTCCTAATAAAGTAATAACAGAAGTCCACGGAATTGCTCGCGGAAGTACAGTGAGAGCTCGAAATGTAGGACGAGACATTTTTGCTGGTCTCAAGAATATTGTCGGTGGTGAGATCAGTGAATACACCAAATTGCAGGCTGATTCAAGAGATCAGGCACTAAAACGCCTAGAACAAGATGCTTCGAGATTAGGCGCTAATGCAGTGGTTAACCTTCGTTTTACAACAACCATGGTCATGCAAGGTTGTTCCGAAATGCTTGCCTATGGAACCGCTGTTACCGTCAAATAACTTAATATTACTGTAACTTTTTTGTTTATTATATTATAATAACCATATTATAATACTTCTTATTGCATACGTTCGCAATAAACGATGTAGTAACGGGGGTAAAAATACCTTAGCAAAGGGCGAATCCCTATTTTATTTTGATCTGGGGAGGTCCAAAATTCAGAATCTTTAATTTTCCAGCCCGTTTTTTCCAATAAAAATTGAAATTGCTTGGGTTCAAATTCATGATAATGTTTGTCCCAGTCATCATTCTCATTCCAGTAGGCTTCGGCAAACCACAATTTCAAGGGTATTGAAGCAATGAGTTTATCGGATTTCAATTCTTTTAGAATGTTGTAGGGCGCCAACAGATGTTCAAAAATCTCAAATGCAGTTACACAATCGCAAGTAGTTTGTGCAATTTTTTTAAAATCATCGTCCAAATTTTCTCCTTGGGTATTAGAAACTGAGTAACCTGCTGCTTTCAACTGAGGTGTAAAAGGGTTTTCTGTTCCTAGATCCAATAGCTTACTTCCTGAATCTAAATGTTTGCCCATAAAGGCCAAAGTTTTGTTGTAACGTTTCTGATGTACTTTTGTAATCCCCACTTTTATTCTTTTGTTTTACCGATAAAAACATTAACGCCTTTAGGAATTGGATTTCCACTCGAACGTCTAAAACTTACAATTTGACCACTGTGATATATAAAGTCCGATATGGGACCATTTATTAGGTTCCAAATTGGAAACACAGACTGCCTCCCTCCTGTTTCAAAAATTAAGTTAAAAGATTTGAGTTCTTCGGGAGACTTACCCTCAAAAACATTTGCTGCTTCTTCTAAATGATAAAGCGTATCTGATCGAAGTTTTAACCAATCTTTTGGAGCAATTTTAGGAGGTCGAATAATCGCCTTGTTCAGGGCAGTGTTTTTAATCATTACAGAAAGCTCATAAATATGCTCTAAGGTCTCAAAAGTGGATTTTCCACTGTCCGATGGCTTAAAAGACAGATCCGTTTTAGTAAGCCCCTCTGTAGCCCAATAATAGCGGTACGCTGCCCCTTCAATCATCCGAACAATAAGATTGCCTGCTTCATAGCTAGATGCTGCCTCTGGAATTGCTTTGAAAGGGATTTCCTTGAAGTTGTTTTCTTGTGCCATAGCCAAAGTATTGATAAAAAGAAAAAGTAAAATTAGATTTCTCATTTTAATTATTTTATTCCTCTAAAATAGTATTTTAGCAACAATAAAGCTTTTTAGATGTCAAAGAAATTAAACAGTCTGGCCGATTTAGCCAACCTGAAATTTGATGATCTGGCACCAGACCCAGAACCACAGGAAAACCACGAAATTCCTTTTGTTAAGCAACAACTTGAGGCGCAATTCAGTAATAAAGGAAGGGCTGGGAAAACAGTTACAGTAATCAGAGGTTTTGATGGTAATGAATCCGATTTAAAACTACTAGGGAAAACCCTAAAAAAAGCGATTGGAGTTGGTGGGAGCATCAAAAACAGTGAAATCATCATACAAGGGAACTACAGGGATCAGCTTATGAAAATCTTAATAGATATGGGACATAGCGTAAAGCGTGTTGGAGGATAAACCTACTACCAATCAATTGCCTTTTTTCCTTTGATTTTTAGATATTCGTTGCACTTGCTGAAGTGCTTATTTCCAAACCAATACCCTCTATTAGCACTTAAAGGAGAGGGGTGTCCTGATTTTAATATCAAATGTTTAGATTCATCAATTAACTTAATTTTATTTTTTGCAAAACCACCCCAAAGCAAAAACACAATTGACTCACATTGAATAGAAATTTGTCGAATAACTTCATCAGTAAACATTTCCCAACCTTGTTTTTGGTGGCTACCCGCTTCTCCCTGCCTCACAGTCAAAGTAGCATTGAGCAGCAAAACACCTTGTCTTGCCCAACGTTCTAGGTTTCCACTTTTTGGGTAATCATGTTTGAGATCTGCTTCTATTTCCTTAAAAATATTAACCAAAGATGGAGGATGTTTGATTCCCTCGGGTACAGAAAAACTAAGTCCATGAGCTTGACCTTCTCCATGATAAGGGTCTTGACCCAACAAAACGACCTTTAATTGATTAAAACTGCAATATTCAAAAGCTGCAAAAATCTTATTGGGCTCTGGATAGCAACGATTTTGATTGTACTCTTGGTTTACAAAACCCATCAACTCCTTAAAGTAAATCTCTTCTTTGGATTTTCCAATAACCTTTTCCCAACCCGTAGGTATTCGAACCTGCATGAAATTGTGTATTTTTGCAGTGCTAAAATATGAAAATACCAGAGAAAGCACTTAGCGACCTAGAATTTACTACTGTTCTCGAACAACTCTCCCAACTTGCAATTACTGACTTGGGTAAAGAAGCTTGTGTCGACATGTCTCCTATTGAAAATAAAGAAGAATTGATCCTTCAACTCAATTCAGTTTCTGAATTTACATCGTCTTTTGATAATGAAAATCGGATTCCTAACCATGGGTTCGACGATTTATCTGTAGAAATCAACCTTTTAAAGATAGAAAACGCAGTTCTTGAAATAGAGGGATTTAGACGAATAGCAAGTACTTCTGAAACCATCAATATTCTTTTAAAATTTTTTCAAAAAATTCAAAGAATACTATCCAAAAATACATTCCCAAGGTTCCGAGATTGAGATTACCAAAGTGCTTATAAACTCAATAAACAATGTGATTGATCGATTTGGAGAGGTTCGAAATGATGCCTCGCCAGAACTCTATCAAATTCGAAAAAAAATTCAAAGTGTACGTTCAAAAATAGGTCAAAGCTTTCAGCGAGCTTTAAGCCAATACAGTACAGCTGATTTCTTGGATGATATCAAAGAATCTGTTGTTGAAAACCGCCGTGTTTTAGCTGTTAAAGCAATGCACAGACGTAAAGTTAAAGGAGCTATTATGGGAAGTTCCAAAACAGGGAGCATTGTTTATGTTGAACCAGAGACTACACTTCAATACACTCGAGAACTCAACAACCTTCAATTTGAGGAAACCGATGAAATCAAACGTATTCTATTACAATTAACTCAGTTTCTACAGCCCTATCGTTCTTTACTCATAGCCTACCAAAACTATTTAACACTGATCGACAGCTACTATGCACGTGCTAAGTATGCTGAAAAGACCAATAGTATTTTACCCAAAATCAATTCCAACAGAGAGCTTTGTTTGGTGAAGGCCTTCCATCCCCTGCTCTATTTGTCCAATAAGCTGGAGGACAAGACGACTTATCCTCAAGACATCACTTTAAAAAAGGAACAGCGAATAATTGTTGTTTCTGGACCAAATGCCGGAGGAAAGAGTATAACTTTGAAGACGGTAGGTTTGTTACAGCTCATGCTACAAACAGGAATACTGATTCCAGTTCACGAACAAAGCACCGTTTGCTTTTTTGATCAGATCATAACGGATATTGGAGACAATCAATCCATTGAAAACCATTTAAGCACTTACTCCTATCGGTTAAAAAACATGAAATACTTCATCAAAAAGTGCAATAAAAACACCCTCTTTTTGATTGATGAATTTGGAACCGGTTCGGATCCTGAATTGGGAGGAGCTTTGGCTGAATCTTTTTGGAGGAATTTTACAACCGTGAAGCATACGGAATCATAACCACCCACTACTCTAATCTCAAAGTACTGGCGAATGAACTTCCAAACATGTCCAATGCAAACATGCAGTTTGACAATAAAACCCTTGAACCAATTTTCAATTTAATTTTGGGAGAAGCAGGAAGCTCGTTTACTTTTGAGGTTGCTCAAAAAAAATGGAATCCCCTACAGTCTTATCAACCGTGCCAAGAAAAAAATTGAACGCGGAAAAGTACGTTTTGATGCAACCATTGCTAAACTCCAAAAAGAGCGTTCTCAAATGACCAAAACAGGAAAATCTCTGAGAGAACAAGAAAATAAAGCTATAGAAGAGAATCAAAGGCTTGAGCTTTTGAATAAAAAAATTAAAGATAAACTAATTGGTTATCAAGAACTTTTTGACCACAATCAACGCATGATTGTTTTGGGAAACAAGGTTAATGATGTTGCTGAGCGGTATTTCGAAAACGGAAAAAAACGACCTTTGATTGCTGAGTTACTTCGTTTAGTTGAATCTGAAAATTCAAAACGCAAAAAAAAATCTGCTGCAGTTAAAAAGAAAGAAAAAGCCGCCAAAGAGAAAGCAAATCTGGAGGCTACAAAAGCTTTGGTTGGAATTCGTAAAGAAAAAAGAAAAAGAAAAATGCAGCACCAAAACCCCTTAAAGTAAAAATAGACTTTAAAATAGGTGATCAGGTTCGTTTATTCGATGGTAAAGCCGTAGGTACAATTGATTCGATTGAAAAAGAAAAAGCAATTGTAAATTACGGTATGTTTACCACTCAAATTCGACTAGAAGCACTCGATTTGGTTCAAGCAATGAAGCAAAAAAAATAAATGTAATATTTTGAAAAAGGTTATTATACTTTTTGATGGTTCCTGCCTGTTGTGTAATGCATGGGTAAGACGCTTATGTAATTGGGATAAAAAAGATATTCTTCGTTTTGCAACTCTAGACAGCAGTACCGCAAAAGACTTTTTTGAAGAATATAAGTTGGATCCAAACTCAATGGAAACTGTCGTTCTTTGGAAGCCCAAAGAAATGTATGCTATCGAAGCTCAGGCTACTTTTGAACTTTTCAAAATATTAGGTGGTTTTTGGAGTTTAGCTACTGTTTTTGGCTTACTTCCAAACCTAATTACTCGAAATATCTATCGTTTGATTGCAAGAAATCGCTATAAATGGTTTGGAAAGTCAGACAATTGCCCCCTGCCCGATCCCAAATATGTACATAAATTTCTAGACTGATTATTCTATAGATTTAGATAATTAAATTCTATAAATTAAAAATTCTGGCAGTTTAATATTAATTCATTAAAATTTGATAATTTTATTATGAAAATATTACCCAAGGTCTTTAACCAAAACTGAAATCATGACAAAAAACCTAAACCCTCCGACTTGGATCAAAGTAACTGTAATTTTACTACTCATATGGAATTTCATAGGAGTATTATCCTTTTGATGGATCAAACAATCGATCCTTCAACCCTAGACCCAATACAAAAAGAATTTAGAACGCAATTTCCTTTGTGGACTAAAATAGTTTATGCACTTGCTGTAGGCCTTGGTACAATTGGAACTATGGCTTTATTGAAAAGAAAAAAGTGGTCAAAAAATTTTCTGATAGCCTCTTTACTCTGTGTAATTATTCAAATGTATCACAGCCTTTTTGTTGCAGGTGGAATCGAAACTTTTGGATCTTCGGCAGCGATACTTCCGGGAATCGTTATTTTTTTAGCTCTCTTTTCTGTTTGGATCGCAGATCTTCACAAATTAAAGGGCTGGTTTATTTAAGCTTCCCTATTGATTTTCCAACGAGCATAGACACAGCCGCATCACCTGTAACATTAACTACAGTCCTACACATGTCTAATGGGCGATCAATTGCAAAAATTAGTGCCAATCCAGCTTCGGGAATACCCGCTTGAGCTAGAACAATAACCAACATTACAATTCCAGCACTCGGGACTGCTGCTGTCCCAATTGAAGCTAGTGTTGCGGTGAAAACGATTCCAAGCTGTGCACTTAAACTCAAATCAAGACCAAATGCCTGTGCAATAAAAACTGCTGCTACTCCCTGATAAACTGAGGTTCCATCCATATTAATTGTTGCCCCAATTGGAAGAACAAAACTGGCTACTTCTTCATCTACCTTGAGGCTGTCTTCAACACATTCCATAGTAACTGGTAGAGTTGCAGCACTTGAACTTGTTGAAAATGCCAACAATTGAGCGGGAGCAATTCCTTTCATGAAAAATGAAGTTGAACGTTTTGTAAATACATTTACAATAATGATGTAAACAACAATCATTAGCGCTAATCCTAGGATCAAGGTTATGGCGTACATGCCTAAAGCCTGAAAAAGCTCTAAACTAGGGGCTTCTACAACTAGAGCTGCCAAAAGTGCAAATACTCCATACGGAGCTATTTTCATGATCATATCGATCATTTTGAGGATTACATCGTTGAAAGAATCAAAAAAATTCTTTACCGGTTTTGACTTTTTCTTGGGTAATAAAATCATACCAACACCAAAGAATAAAGCAAAAAATATGATTTGTAACATATTCTTATTGCTTGACGCAGCAGCAAATATGTTAGAGGGAATCAATTCTACTAATGGTTTTAGCGGACCCTCTTCTTTTCTTTTAGCAGCAACTGCTTGTTTAGCTTGAGTATCTGTTGCATAGGCTTCAACAAGATCTTTTCGTGTTTCTACACTTATAGATTTACCAGGCTGTATGATGTTGACCAATACCAAGCCAATGGTAACAGCCGTTAGGGTTGTTAGCAAGTAGATTCCTATGGTTCTTCCTCCCATAAGAGACAGCTTCGAAATGTCTTTTAAATCAGATACCCCTTTGATCAATGATGCAAGAATTAGGGGGATGGCTATCAGTTTCAATAAATTAATGAAAATTGTTCCAAATGGTTTGACGTAATCTCCTATAAATTGTGATCCACCGTTAATAAAGGACATGGCTAATCCAAAAATAATACCGATTAACATTCCAATTAAAATCTTCCAGTGTAGGGCTAATTTTTTCATATTTTAAATTTTATTAGTTAGCTGAAGTAATTTAAAATCTGCAATAACCAAAGCAGCCATAGCCTCTACGATAGGAACTGCTCTTGGTACAACACAGGGGTCATGTCTTCCTTTTCCCTCCATTACAACCTTTTGACCTTTTTATCAATGGTTTCTTGTGCTTGCATAACCGTTGCCACAGGTTTAAAAGCTACATTAAAATAAATATCCATTCCATTGGATATTCCTCCTTGAATACCTCCTGAGCGATTCGATTGCGTAGTCCCGTCTGTATTGAAAGGATCGTTGTGCTGACTTCCTTTCATTTGAGACCCTTCAAAACCGCTTCCATATTCAAAACCTTTAACGGCATTTATGGACAGCATTGCTTTACCAAGCTCAGCATGAAGCTTATCAAAAGCTGGTTCTCCAAGCCCAATAGGTACATTCTGAATGACACAAGTAATTACTCCTCCAACTGTATCTCCTTCTTTTCTAATTTGACGGATGTAATCCTCCATCTTTTTTGCCATTGCAGCATCTGGACAGCGTACTGGATTTTGTTCGATGGTCTCAAAATTGAGTTCTTGATAAGGCTTTTCAATTTTTAAAGGCCCCACAGCAGATACAAAGGCTGTAAACTTTATGTCTGATAAGTATTGCTTTGCAATAGCTCCAGCCACTACTCTACTGGCTGTTTCTCGTGCAGAGCTTCTTCCTCCACCCCGATAATCACGGAAACCGTATTTTTGATCGTACACATAATCAGCATGAGAGGGTCGGTAACTATCTTTGATATGACCATAATCTTTCGATTTTTGATTGGTGTTGTGTATAGCAAAACCAATAGGTGTCCCTGTAGTCTTTCCTTCAAATATTCCGGAATAAAAAACAACTTCGTCCGGCTCTTTGCGCTGAGTTACAATTGCAGATTGCCCGGGTTTACGCCTGTTTAGCTCGTGTTGTATTATATCGACATTCAATTCAATTCCTGCTGGACATCCGTCGATTACACCTCCCAATGCTGGGCCATGAGATTCTCCAAAAGTGGTAAGATTAAAAACTTTACCAAAACTATTTCCTGCCATATTCATTCAATAAGATGTACAAATATACTACTTTAAATCCCCACTTGAAGTCATATACAAACTCTATTTTTATTGTTAATTATCGTAATAAATTAATCGTCTAATTCTTATATTTGCATATGAGAAAAAACCTTTACCTAACTTCTTGCTTTATCTTTTCCCTTCTCGTAAGTTCATGCACATCAATTGAGTCCAATACTTTTGTTGTAAAAGGAACCACTGACCACGATAATGGAAAAAGTATTTATCGTATAAAAGCAGGTCCAAATGGACAACCCATTACCATTGATTCTACAAATATAGTGGATGGTAGTTTTGAACTGAAGGGATCTGTAGATCAAGTTGATGTCAATTTTCTTTTTTAGAGGGAATTAATGGAAACGTACCCATTGTAATTGAAGATGGTTTTATTGAAACCCAAATTTATAAAGACAGCATAAACCTTTCTAAAGTTGGTGGAACCCCATCAAATGATGATTTATCAACCTATCGGGTTTCAACCCAAAGTTTTGCCGAAACAATGAAAACTTTAGTTGCAGAAATTAATCAAGCTAATTCATTAGGAGACAATATTTTAGCTGAACACCTAACCTCAGAATACAGAATAGTTGAACAAAATCTAAGCAAATATGAAAAGGATTTTATGAATTCAAATCCAAAGTCCTACATAGCTGCTCTCATTCTTGAACGTTTGATAAGTACAAAAGCGTTGTCATCATCAGATGCTAAACCTGTTTACGATAACTTTGATCCTAAGATTCAAAATAGTGTTTCTGGTAAAAAAATAGCTTCAATCCTCAACCAACCAAGAAACCCAACTGCAATAGGTGAAAAAGCTCCAGTTTTTGAAGGTCCATCACCAAGTGGTGATTTAATTAATTTGGAATCTGTTAGGGGAAAAGTGACCATAATTGATTTTTGGGCGTCTTGGTGCCGTCCTTGCCGTATAGAGAACCCTAATTTGGTTCGACTTTACAAACGAATGCACGATAAGGGACTTGAAATAGTTGGGGTTTCTTTAGATAGAAATAAAGCGAGCTGGGAAAGAGCAATTAAAGATGATGGACTTGGTTGGAACCACGTTTCAAACCTTCAGTACTGGAAAGACCCCATTGCTGTTCTTTATGGAGTTGGAAGTATTCCGGCAGCATTTGTTCTAAATAAAGATGGGGTTATTGTTGCTAAAAACCTCAGAGGTGCTCAACTTGATGCTAAAATTGAGGAGCTTCTAGGGCAATAAAATCAGCAAAATTAATTTCCTTTTACCTGAATTTAGACGATTCCTAATTATTTTTTTTGAACAGAAATATACCCGTTAAAAGGGAAACAACTACAAGTAAAACCAGTGTTGAAAATGATTCTTGAATAACCCATGGTGCAAGAATCAAAGTTGCAAGAATCCCTCCAATAGCTCCACCAAAATGAGCGGTATGTCCAATGTTATCTTGTTGTCTTTTCATGCCAAAAAGCGTGTAAACCAAGTATCCTATTCCGAAAACATATCCGGGTATAGGAATTGGAAAAAAATAAAACTCAACCTCATTTCTGGAATCATCAATATAGTAGCATACAAAATCCCCATAATTGCTCCACTAGCACCAACTGCACTGTAATACAAATTATCCCTATGAAAATAAAAGGCGAAAAGGTTCCCTGTTGTCAAACAAACCAAGTAAAGTATTACGAAGTTAAAAAAACCAACACCATCCAGTGCTTGAGGGCCAAAAAGATACAAGGTGAACATATTGAAACCGAGATGTGACCAATCTACATGCAAAAATGCGGAACTCAAAATCCGATAAGATTCACCATTTTTTATAGCTGCAATATTAAATTTTAATTTGTTGAAGAATTCAAGGTCGTTAAACCCCTTGTAAGAAATAATTAAATTTGCTAAAATTATTCCTGAAATTATAGGTGAAAGTGATTGCATTTTAAGTTAATAATTGGGCTCAAATATACTTATATTTACAAAAAAAATTGTGCAGATAATAGTTTTCCTCCTAACCTATCCCGTTTTAATTGGGTTTTCCATTTTACCTCATTTTGTTCTCTACGGCTTATCCGATCTTCTTTATGTAATTCTGTATAGAGTTTTCGGTTATCGAACAAAAGTGGTTCGTAAAAATTTAAATCTATGCTTTCCCGACAAAAGCGAAAAGGAACTTCAAGATATTGAACGATCTTTTTACAAACACTTATGCGATCTTTTCGTGGAAATGATCAAAGCTCTCACGGTTTCAAAAAAGCAAGTGATGAAACGATTTAAATTCAAAAACACAGAATTAGTCAATCAATACCTTAGAAACAATAGAGGTGTTGTTTTGGTTTGTGGGCATTATTCTAGTTGGGAGGGAATGCTTTCTATTGGTTATCATATCGAGGGAAAAGGATATGCTGTGTATACCCCTTTCCAACAAATACTTCGAACGATTGATTGTAAAGTCTAGAGAAAAGCACTTGATCCACCTGGGTTCTCGATACAAAGTTTTGAATGATGTTCATTACAACGAAAAAAACAACATCACTTACATTTACGGTTTAGCAGCGGATCAATCGCCCCAGCCGAAACCTAAAACTTACTGGAGAACTTTTATGGGAGTCGAGGTTCCTGTATTTAATGGGGCGGAACAAATGGCTGTCAAATTTGATTTACCTGTAGTGTTTGCAGACATCAACAGAACGAAAAGAGGTCATTATGAAATAAACATTGATATGATTTCTGAAAAACCCATGGAAACAAATAAAAATGAAATTACCGATATCTTTACTGAACGTTTGGAAGCACAAATTAGAAAAGATCCTACTCAATATTTTTGGACCCACAATCGTTTCAAGCATATGGGTAAAAATCCAAACTAAGAAGTAAAAGATAATAACTCTTCTTTGAATCTATTCATCAATTTATCAGCCAGCTCCTGTGTTGGGGCTTCAGTGTAAACTCGGATAATTGGTTCTGTGTTTGATTTTCTCAAATGAACCCATGAGTCTTCAAAATCAATTTTTACTCCATCAAGGGTATTGGGTTTTTGAGCTTGATGTTTTTCTTTTACTTTTTCAAGTAAATTATCTACATTCATTGCTGCTTCTAATTCAATTTTCCCTTTACTCATAAAATACTCAGGATAAGTTTTTTGAGTTCTGAAACCGAAAGTTTGCATTCGCTGATTAAGGAAAGAAAAAAAGCTGTCCCAATTAATGAATCTCTTCCATAATGCAGGTATGGATCTATGATTCCTCCATTACCTTCTCCTCCAATAACGGCATTACAAGCTTTCATTTGTTGAACTACATTAACCTCCCCAACAGCACTACTGTAATATTTTCCACCATGCTTTTCTGTTATGTCTTTCAAAGCTCTTGTTGAAGACATATTAGAAACGGTATTTCCTTTCTTCTTGGAAAGTACATAGTCTGCACAAGCTACTAAGGTGTATTCCTCTCCAAACATTTCTCCATTTTCATCCATAAAAGCCAAGCGATCTACATCAGGATCTACTACAATTCCAAAATCTGCATTAGTTTCGATTACCTTTGCCGAGAGAGCTCCTAAATGTTCTTTCAAAGGTTCTGGATTATGTGGAAATTGCCCGTTAGGTTCACAAAAAAGTTCAATAACTTCTACATCAAAAGCTCTAAGAAGCTCAGGGATTGCTATTCCTCCAATAGAATTAACACCGTCTACAACAACTTTTAGCTGTGTAGCCTTGATCTTCTCTACCTCTACTAAAGGGTGTTCTAAAACGGCTTTGATGTGCGTAGACAAACTTGTCTTATCTTCTTTGATGCTCCCCAAATCATCCACCGCAGCAAAATCAAAATTTTCTTCTTCAGCAATCGCAAGAATTTTCTCTCCAGCCTTAGCATTTAAAAATTCACCATTTGCATTTAATAACTTCAATGCATTCCATTGTTTGGGGTTGTGACTTGCGGTTAAAATAATACCTCCCTGTGCTTTTAACTTTGGAACCATCATTTCTACTGTAGGTGTCGTGGCCATGTCTATATCAATAACATCAATTCCCAAACCAACCAGTGTATTTGAGACTAAAGCTTGTAACATTTTACCAGAAATACGGGCGTCACGTCCAATTACAACTGTACATTTTGAAGATTGAACTTGGGACTTAATATACTCTCCATAGGCTGCTGAAAAGCGAACAATGTCAAGTGGGGTTAAATTATTCATAGGCTTTCCACCAATTGTTCCTCGAATTCCAGAGATAGATTTGATTAGAGACATGAAGTTTTTTTTTCAAAGATAATCTAGTTCTAAAAAATTTCATCTTGTTTTTGGATTAAATAAGGTTGGTTTGAAAAAGAAAACTAGTTTTAGCGAATGAATTACTTAGCACACATCTATTTATCTGGTGCCAATTGGGAATTGAAGTTTGGAAATTTTATTGCCGATTCAGTTCCAGGAAAGCAATTTAAAAACTATCCAGAACAAATTAGAAAAGGAATTTTATTGCATCGAGCAATAGATGAATTTACAGATAAACATCCCGTTTTTAGGAGTCATACCAAGCTTTTATTTAAAGATTACAGACATTACAGCAGAGTAATTGTTGACATGTATTACGATCATTTTTTAGCCGCACTTTGGTCTCAATATCATTCCCAAGACCTAGAAAATTTTACAAAAGAATTTTACGCTCTAATCGACAAAGAATTCGATTTACTCCCCCATAAAATGAAAAAGATATTCCCATACATGAAAAACCATAATTGGTTGTTGCAATACAAAACAATAAGCGGTCTAGAACTCATTTTGGGACAGATGGAAAAGCGTACAAAATTTGATTCTAACCTCAAAAAATCAATCTCAAATCTGAAAGAAGATTATGATGTTTTCAAAAATGGATTTCATCTATTTTTTGAAGACATACAAATATTTGTATCTTCAAAAATTGAATCTTTTTAACCTAATCGACACATGAAAAATATCCAAAACTTTTTGAAATTATGCTTCTTAACATTATGCCTCATTTTAATTGGCTGCAGAACTTCAACCAAAATAAATGGTGGAGTTGTATCTGCGATGCCTTATGCCTCAGAAGTAGGTGTTGAAATCTTAAAAAAAGGAGGAAATGCATACGATGCTATGGTAGCTACTAATTTTGCTTTAGCTGTTGTTTATCCCGTTGCAGGAAACATTACTGGCGGAGGTTTCTTTGTTTACCGAAATGCAGACGGGAGTTCTGGAACACTTGATTACAGGGAACAAGCTCCAGAAAATGCTCATAAAGACATGTATTTGGATGAGGCAGGAAATGTTATTCCAAACAAAAGTACTTTGGGTGGTTTGGCTGTTGGTGTTCCTGGAACCGTAGCTGGAACACTAGAAATTCATAAAAAACTTGGGACTATGCCTCTTAGTGAGTTAATCCAACCTGCTATTGATTTGGCAGAAAACGGATATGCAGTTACCGAAAAGCAGGCTCATAGTTTTAATAGTTACAGAAAACAGTTTGTTCAAATAAATGGTCCTAATACTTTTTATGCCCATGAATTTAAAGCTGGAGATATCCTAAAAAATCCAGCGCTTGCAAAAGTTCTTAGAGAAATTGCAGCTAAAGGAATTAAGGGTTTTAATTCCGGTTGGGTTGCCGAAGCCATGGTTTCTGGTGTTCAAAAGTCTGGTGGTATTTTAACTCAAAAAAGACTTGGTAAATTACAAACCAAAATGGAGAAATCCTTTAACTTTTTACTACAAAGATTTGAAAGTTATTTCGATGGGACTCCCATCTAGTGGTGGGGTTTGCCTAAATCAAATGATGAAAATGATTGAGCCCTATAATATTCAGGAAATGGGCCATAACACACAAAAAAGTATCCAATTGATGGTTGAAGCAGAACGAAGATCATATGCTGATCGAAGTGAATTTTTAGGTGACCCTGATTTTGTAAAAGTTCCATTAAATATTTTATTGGATTCCGTTTACATAAGAAACAAAATGAGCGATTTTGAATGGAACAGGGCAACTCCATCATCAGAAATAAAACCTGGAGACTCTTATTTTTCGAAAGTGATGAAACGACTCACTTTTCTATTCTTGATGATCAAGGTAATGCTGTTTCCGTAACAACCACTCTTAACGGTGCTTACGGGTCAAAAGTTTTTATTGATGAACTGGGGGGTGTTTATGAATAATGAAATGGATGATTTTAGCAGTAAACCCGGAGTCCCCAATATGTTTGGATTGATTGGTAACCTCGCTAATGCTATTGAACCCAAAAAACGTATGTTGAGTTCGATGACTCCCACGATTGTTGAAAAAAAGGGTAAGTTATTCTTGATTTTGGGTAGCCCCGGAGGCTCAACCATTATAACTTCTGTTTTCCAAACAATAATAAACGTCTATGAACATAAGTTACCAATTCAGCGCTCTGTAAATGCATCGCGGTTTCATCATCAATGGTTACCCGACAGTATAACTTTTGAGCCCAATAAATTGATCCAAAGCTTCTCCAAAGACTTAGTGATATTGGGTACAATTCTGAAGAAAAAAAATCTAAAATCATTGGAAAAGTAGACGCAATTTTGGTGGATGATCATGGGGTAATAACTTTAGGTGCAGATTATCGGGGAGATGATACTGCTGTGGCCTATTAAATTTCTTTTTAATTTTTGGTAAACAGAAAATTTAGTACGGACTAAAGTTGTATTTTTAGTCCT
Organism: Candidatus Arcticimaribacter sp.; assembly: GCA_038142965.1. Lineage (GTDB taxonomy): Bacteria > Bacteroidota > Bacteroidia > Flavobacteriales > Flavobacteriaceae > Arcticimaribacter. The sequence goes on from JAYQLC010000007.1 coordinate 242,301, forward strand.
TATTTTTATTATGAAGAAAAATTCAAATGTGATCGACGTTCAAGGGGCACGAGTTCACAACCTTAAAAATATTGATGTTCGTATTCCAAGAGATCAACTAGTTGTAATTACGGGGCTTTCTGGGAGTGGAAAATCATCTCTTGCATTTGACACTATTTATGCCGAGGGACAGCGTCGTTACATGGAAACTTTTTCTGCATATGTTCGTCAATTTTTAGGAAATTTAGAACGTCCAGAAGTAGATAAAATAGATGGGCTATCCCCTGTGATTGCTATTGAACAAAAAACAACATCAAAAAGTCCTCGTTCAACTGTGGGAACGATTACGGAGGTTTATGATTTTTTGAGGCTTATGTTTGCCCGTATCGGAACTGCTTACAGTCATCAAACTCATGAAAAGATGGTCAGCTACACTGATGATCAGATCATGGAGCTCATACAACAAGATTATGCGGATCAAAGTGTTATCATTTTAGCTCCAATTGTTAAATCAAGAAAAGGGCATTATCGAGAACTCTTTGAAAACCTTGCTAGGCAAGGATTTCTCAAGGTAAGAGTAGATGGGGTTATCGTCGAACTTACAAGTGGAATGAAATTAGATCGATATAAAACTCATGACATTGAATTGGTTATTGATCGTCTTAGAATCAGTGAAAGTGTTTCGGGTATTAAGAGACTTCAAGAGTCACTAATTACTGCAATGTATCAAGGAGGTGACACCCTACTAATTTACGATGAAGCTACCCGTAAAGTTCGGTATTTCAGTAGAAATTTGATGTGTCCGAGTTCGGGAATAGCTTATCCAAAACCAGAGCCCAACACCTTCTCATTCAACTCTCCAAAAGGAATGTGTCCAGATTGTAAAGGATTGGGGACTCAACAAATCGTCAATCGAAATAAAATCATTCCAGATGATTCTGTTTCAATTAAAGCTGGTGGTATCATACCCCTAGGTGCTCAAAAAAGTCCTGGAGCTTTAAACAGATTGAAGTTATTGCGCAGCGATATGATTTTAGTTTATCCGATCCCATAAATAAAATTCCTGCAGCTGCTTTGGAAGTAATTCTAAAAGGAGGAGTCGAGTCTTTTTCTGTTGAATCAAAAACGCTTGGAATTACTCGAAATTATAAAATCGATTATGAAGGAATTGAAAACTTCATAAAAAATCAATACGAAGAAGCAACTTCATCCAACATAAAGCGCTGGGCAAAAGACTTTATGGATCAAAACGAATGTATGTCTTGTGAAGGATCTCGTCTGAGAAAAGAGGCCCGATTTTTTAAAATAAATAAGCTTAATATTGCAGATTTAGCAGCAATGGATTTGGATGAATTGTATTCTTGGTTCGAAGAATTACCTAAGTTTTTATCGGAAAATGAAATGATTATTGGTGCAGAGATCGTCAAAGAGATAAAAGCTAGGCTTCAATTCTTATTAAATGTAGGCTTGAATTATTTATCTCTTAATCGATCCTCTAAATCATTATCTGGTGGTGAGGCACAAAGAATACGTTTAGCCACTCAGATTGGATCACAGCTTGTTGGGGTACTTTACATCTTAGATGAACCCAGTATTGGGTTACATCAGCGTGACAATAAACGTTTGATCGAGTCGCTCTTCTCGCTAAGAGATATTGGAAACTCTGTTTTGGTAGTGGAACACGATAAAGACATGATCGTAAAAGCCGACCATGTCATTGATATCGGTCCTTTTGCAGGAAAAAATGGTGGTCAAATCATTTCAGAAGGAAAACCAAAAGATATTATTAATCAAAACTCTCTTACTTCTCAATATTTAACTGGAGTAAAAAAATTGAAATCCCAAAAAAGAGAAGATCTGGTAATGGCAAATCTCTTGTATTGTCAAATTGTACAGGGAATAATTTGAAGAATGTTACCCTAACCCTTCCCCTAGGCATGATGGTAGGTATTACGGGGGTTTCTGGAAGTGGAAAATCTTCTCTAATCAATGGGACTTTGTATCCAATCCTAAACTCATATTTCTTTAATGGAGTTAAAAAACCACTTGCTCATAAAAGTATTTCTGGACTTGAACATTTGGATAAAGTTGTGGATGTAAATCAGAGCCCAATTGGTCGTACACCGAGGAGCAATCCAGCTACTTATACAGGGGTGTTTAGTGAAATACGCTCTTTATTTACACTAACTCCTGAGGCTCAAATTAGAGGATACAAACCTGGTCGATTTAGTTTTAATGTCAGCGGAGGGAGATGTGAGACCTGTATCGGTGGGGGTATGAAAGTTATTGAAATGAATTTTTTACCCGATGTATTGGTCGAATGTGAATCCTGTCAGGGAAAAAGATTCAACAGAGAAACCCTTGAAATACGATACAAAGGAAAATCAATATCGGATGTATTGAATATGACCATTGATCAGGCTTGTGTTTTTTTTGAATCCATACCCAAGATTTACAAAAAATTAAAAACATTGCAAGATGTTGGCCTAGGCTATGTTGCTTTGGGGCAGTCTTCAACGACATTATCAGGAGGAGAAGCTCAAAGAATCAAACTAGCGACTGAATTATCAAAGCGAGACACCGGAAACACCCTCTTTATTTTAGACGAACCTACCACTGGTTTGCATTTTGAAGATATTAGAGTACTTTTAGAAGTATTAAACCACTTGGTTAATAAAGGCAATACCGTTGTGATCATAGAACATAATCTGGATGTGATAAAGCAAGTCGATCATATCATTGACATTGGTTATGAAGGCGGTAAAAATGGAGGTCAAATTATAGCAGAGGGAAGCCCAGAGAAGGTTATCAAAGTAGCCAATAGTCATACAGCGCATTATTTAGCAAAAGAAATGTAAGTTTATTTAATGAAAAAAATAAAGAACAAAAGCTGGAATACTACCAAAACAAATGACTCTTGGTCCCTTTTTAAGATAATGGGAGAATTTGTTCATGGTTATGAAAAAATGGACAGCATTGGTCCCTGTATTTCAATCTTTGGATCGGCTAGAACCCAACCCAATCATCCTTATTATAAACTAGCAACAACTGTAGCTAATGCAATAGCAGCATCAGGCTATGGAATTATCACTGGCGGAGGTCCCGGAATCATGGAGGCAGCTAACAAAGGTGCTCAAGATGTGAATGGAATTTCAGTAGGTCTGAATATTGCACTGCCATTCGAACAAACTTCAAACCCATATATCGACAAGGATAAAAACTTATCCTTCGAGTATTTTTTTATTCGCAAAGTAATGTTCGTAAAATACACTCAAGGTTTTGTTGTATTACCTGGAGGACTGGGAACATTAGACGAGTTGTTTGAATCGATTACACTAATTCAAACAAAGAAAATTAAACGTATTCCAATCATTCTCGTTGGAACAAAATTTTGGAAAGGACTCGTAGACTGGATAAAATCTGTTTTAATTGAAAATAAGATGATCAGCAAAGAAGATCTCGATTTATTTTCTGTTGTTGATACCCATGAGGAAGTACTAAATTGTTTAGAAAAATTTCATACAAAAGGTATTTTTAACCCAAATTTTTAAAGCTATTGAATTTTTATTGGAAGATTACTTTATTATTCATTCTCATCCTTCCTAATTTGGTTTTCAGCCAAGGATTGGTTGTTGAAAATGATTTTTCAATACACCTGAAAACAGAAGAAAAAACTTTAGTAGTTTCTCAAAAAATCCGATTAAAAAACAATACTTCGGAAGCTTTAAATGAGTTTTTTTTTAATGATTGGTCACATTCATACAGTTCCTCAAAGTCACCATTAGCACAAAGATTTGCAGAAGAATACGATCGAAGATTTTATTTAGGAATTAAGTCTAAAAGGGGTGAAACATTTGGATTGAAAATTACAAGTGACGGAAAAGAGTTAGCATGGAAAAGGATTGAAGGTCAACTAGATATTGTCAAAATTAGTTTAACTAAAAAACTTGAAATTGGAGAAACCTTCGAAATCATACTTCAATACAATATAATACTCCCTGATGCTCGTTACACGGGATATGGTAGAATTTCAGAAAATGAATATTTTTTGAAAAACTGTTTTATTCAACTGGCTCCATACATTGATGGGAAATGGATTAAAAACAGCAATTTAGACCTAGAGGAAACCAGTACATTACTTTCAGGTTTTTCAATGGAATGGAGTATTCCTGATAACTTATTTTTAAATTCTAACCTGACCCAATGGAAAGAGGTGAAAAAGGAAAATCGAAAAATACTATTCTTATCGGCCTCTGAAACCAAGGTAATTCAATTTCATATCGGTGATCAAAAACATAAATCATTCATCATAAAGGACCTTATCATTGAAACCGACTTGAAAGAAGTTTCTGATGGTTTGTTGGATCCTGTCTCAAGTCTAAACCAAATTGAATCCTTTGTAAGTGAATATTTAGGTGAATATCCTCGAAAAAAAATGCAAATTTCTAAGTATAATTACAAAAAAAGGCCATATTACAGTCTTTCCTTGCTCCCATCATTTTTTCTCCTTTTTCCAATAAATTCAAATTCGAAATAAAAGCTTTAAGTGTTTACTTAAATCATCATTTAAACGAGCAGTTCTTGGTCAATCCTAGAGAAAATCACTGGTTAACTGGTGGGCTTCACGCCATGATGATTATGGAATATGTAGACCGCTACTATCCCAATCAAAAATTACTTGGTAAAATCCCCGAAAATAAACTTCTCAAACCTTTTATAAAAAACTACAGTTTAAGTAATGCACCATTTAATCAAGGTTATTTGTATTCTACAGAATACATTATAAGAAATAATATTCAGCAAAGTGCCCTCACTTCAAAGGATAAATTAATTAAAATTAATGAGCGAGTTACCACTCCAAGTCAAGTAGGTCATGCAATTCGTTATGCTTATTGGTTTCATGGCAAAGAAAAAATAAATCGTGCAATCAAAAGTCAAATTGGTATTATTCAGTCCAAAGAACAATTGATTCAATCTTTAGAAAAAGAACTCGATATCCCATGGTTTTTTGAAGACTATTTGAAAAGTAGAAATTCTATTGATTTAAAAATAAAAAAATTAAAGATAAACACGGATTCACTGACGCTCACGGTCAAACAAAAACAAAAAGGCTTAATTCCATTTACAATTGCACAAATAAGGCAAGATTCAATTATTCAATTCCATGATATCAAAGACCCCAAGAAATCACACGGAATTAAGTTAAAAAATCTCAAATCCGATTATGTTGCTATCAACCCCAAGATTAAAATACCTGAATTCAATCAATTAAACAATTACAAACGAGTAAGTAAACCTTCATTTAAACCCCTGAAATTTACACTGATAAAAGATTTTGAGGATGAAAAGCGAAACCAAGTTTTCTTCAATCCCAAGACTGATTTCAATGCATATGATGGTTTGATTATAGGTACCAGGCTTTCCAATAAATCCTTAGAGCGAAAACCGTTTGTTTATGAAATTACGCCCAACTACAGCTCAAAACTTGAAGAGATTGTTGGCTCAGTTAAATTAGTTTATCGATTTTACAATGAAGACTCTCCTTTTTATCTGACTCAGTTAAGATTTTTTGGAAGTAGCTTTCATTACGATGAAAATCTTAGGTATCAAACGCTTATGCCTTCCTTAACTTTCGTTAAACGTCCCACTGATTTCAGATCAAATCAAGAGAATTTTTTCATTAAACCTTGTTCATGTAAATAGAGAATTTGGAACCAATGTGGGTTTAACTCCAAATTATAATGTTGGAAACCTTCGATATTTGTATTCCAACAAAGAAGCCATCCGAATGTATAGAAATCAGGTTAGTTTTGAATTTTCTGATCTCTTTGGTAAATTCAACATCAATATAGATTTTCGACATCTTTTTCATGACGGTAGAACATTTTCGTTTCGTTTTTTTTGGAGGAAAATTTTTGTGGAACAATACCCAAAACACTACTTATTTTGATTACAGTTTAAATCGTTCGTCCGACTATCTTTTTTAATTACAATTATTTAGGGCGTTCTGATGCTACTGGTATTTACAGTCAACAATTTATTATGTCAGAAGGTGGATTTAAATCCAAATTTTTGAACCCTAATGCGAATGATTTTATTATGGCTACTAACTTAGGTTTTAGTCTTTGGAAATGGGTTGAAGCCTATACAGATATTGGAATTGCAAAAAACAAAAATACTGAGGCAAAATATTACTATGACACTGGTTTAAGGTTGAATTTAGTACCCGATTATTTAGAATTTTACTTTCCCATTCAAAATTCGGAAAATTTTGTGCTTAACGATGAGGATTATTTGTCCAATGTAAGATTTGTGTTAACCATAGACATCAATAACCTTAAACAACTTTTTACTCGAAAATGGTTTTAGAATATTGTTATTTAATGAATTGATGCTGGAATTAAAGGATTGAGTTAGTCTCCTTAAAATTTTGTAAATTTACCATGCTAATTTTTTAAAATGTCTCACAAAAACCTTACCGAAGAAACTCCTCTTTCCTTTAAGGATTTTAAAGCAGAAATCCTTTCTGATTACAGATTACTGTGTATCAGTCGTGCCTGCTCTATCCTTGGAAGAAGAGGTCATGACAGGAAAGGCAAAGTTTGGCATTTTTGGAGATGGGAAAGAACTTCCCCAACTAATTCTGAGTAAGTTTTTCAAAAAAGGGGATTTCCGTTCCGGTTATTATAGAGATCAAACCATTCTTATGGAACAAGGTTTTTTGAGTCCTCAAGAAATCTTTGCAGCATTGTATGCACATCCAGACAAAGAAATAGAGCCCATGTCTGGAGGACGTCAAATGGGAGGTCATTTTGTAACAGAAAGTCATAATCCCGATGGATCATGGAAAACACTGATAGATCAAAAAAACCACAGCTCCGATATTTCACCAACTGCAGGTCAAATTCCAAGACTAGTAGGTCTTGCTCAAGCTTCAAAAGTATATAGAGCTTTAGACATAAAAGGAAGTGAACGCTTTTCTGACAAGGGTAATGAAATCGCATGGGGTACCATTGGAAATGCAAGTACTAGTGAAGGGCTTTTCCTTGAAGCTATAAATGCTGCTGGGGTGCTACAAATTCCAATGGTAATAAGTGTTTGGGATGATGATTATGGGATATCAGTTCACAACGATCAACAAACTACTAAAGGAAGTATCTCCAAAGCATTGGAGGGACTACAAAGAAATGAAGAAGAACAAGGCTTTGAAATATTGACTGTAAAAGGCTGGGACTACACTGCTTTGGTAATGACCTATCGATATGCTGAAAAATTAGCCAGAAACGAACATATACCGGTTTTAGTTCATGTTCAAGAATTAACTCAACCCTTAGGACATTCAAGCTCAGGATCACACCAACGATACAAATCTGAGGATCGATTGAACTGGGAAAAAGAATTCGATTGCAACCTAAAAACGAGAAATTGGATTTTAAGTAATGGTTTTGCTGATGAAGAAGAACTCCATAACATTGAAGAAAACTGTAACAAAGAAGTTCGACAAGCCAAAATTGATGCGTGGAATGCTTATCAAAGACCGATAATAAAAGAAAAAAAAGAACTGCAAAGACTTATTGATAAAGCTATATCAGCTACAAATAAAGATTCTAATTTTCAAATCATTTCTTCTCATATTAAACAAATTGAGGAACCTACTTACAAAGACTTGTTACATAATTCTCGTAAGGCCTTAAGGATTTTAACACAATTCAATCATCCAATCAAAGATGAAATCAGGATCTGGAAAGAGCAACTAACCAATCGACTCAAGCCAAAATTTAGCTCTCATCTTTACAGTGAATCTAAATACCGTTTAGAAAAAGTTACTCCAGTTGCTGTTGAATATTCTGATGAATCAGAATTTGTAGATGGTAGAATAATAATTCGGGATAATTTTGATGCGTTACTTGAAAGTAACGACAAACTCCTAATTTTTGGAGAAGATGTAGGGGTTATTGGAGATGTAAATCAAGGTTTAGAGGGGATGCAATCCAAATATGGAGCCATCCGAGTTGCAGATACTGGAATTAGAGAGGCAACTATTATGGGACAAGGAATTGGCATGGCTCTCAGAGGTTTGCGTCCTATAGCAGAAATTCAATATTTAGATTACGTACTCTATTGCTTACAAACCTTAAGTGATGATTTAGCTTCTTATCATTACAGAACTGTAGGTAAACAATCTGTTCCGTTAATCATTCGTACTCGAGGGCATCGCCTTGAAGGTATTTGGCACAGTGGATCACCAATGGGTGGCATAGTAAACTTATTGAGAGGGGTTAACATTGCCGTCCCGAGAAACATGACACAAGCTGCAGGTATGTACAACACCTTACTTGAAGGGGATGAACCAGCGATTGTTGTTGAATCATTGAATGGATATAGGTTAAAAGAAAAAAACCGTCCAATCTTGGAGAATTTAGAATCCTCTTGGAAAAGTAGAAATTCTGAAAGAAGGTTCAGATATTACATTGGTTTCTTATGGATCTACCCTAAGAATGGTTGAGTCAGTGGCCAAAGAATTGATCCAATATGATATTGAAGCAGAAGTAATAGATATTCAAACTTTATTGCCTTTTGATTTAGATCAAGATATCCTAAAAAGCGTTAAAAAAACAAATCGTTTGTTAATTATTGATGAAGATGTACCAGGTGGAGCTAGTGGATACATTTTACATCAACTAATTGATATTCAAGATATTTACTCCTCACTAGACAGCAGTCCCCAAACACTAACTGCAAAAGCTCATCGCCCGGCCTATGGAAGTGATGGAGACTATTTTTCTAAACCCTCGGAAGATGATATCTTTGAAAAAGCTTATGGAATTATGCATGAATCTAACCCAGCTGCCTTCCCAAAAATCTAACTTGTAACAATTTTAATAATTAATTCTTTCAAAAGTTCCTCTGTAGAAACATTTTGAGCCCCTACTCCTTTACTTTTTAAATCAGTCTCTTTGATATGGCCAATTATTTGGGCTATCTGCTTCATAGAATAAAAACGAGCAGCTGACTGATAATCTTTCACAAAATAGGAGAAACTCCTAGAACTGTTGGAGCTTTGGCAGGAGATGTTAATCCTTGAAATAATAAAAGCTTCTGAAAAAAATTAAATAAAATTGTTATGGTAAGTGTTATGGGATGTTTTTTAGCATTGGAAGCCATGTAGCGAATAATCCGAAAAGAGTGTTCAAGATCTCTTTTACCTAATGCTTTCTGAAGTTCAAATCCATTGAAATCCTTACTATAACCAATATACTTTTCTATTGTTGATGGCGTAATTTCTTGACCAGAAGCAACCTGATTGTTTAGTTTTTGTAATTCCTTATCTATTTTACTTAAATCAGTTCCCAAAAAGAAATTAGCAAAGGAATAGCGTGTGGATGAAAATTAAAACCATACTTCAAGCCTCGATCTTTAATCCAAATCGCAACTTGATCCTCATACAAAGGTTTTGTTTCTAAAATTACTCCAGACTTAGCAATTGACTTGTACGATTTTTTACGTTTATCTAGTTTTTTATGCTTGTAACAAAAAACTACAACCGTTTGAGCTTGTGGGTTTTCTAAGTATGGAAGTAATTGATCCATTGAGCGGTCTAAGTATTGAGCCTCTCGAACGACAACCAATTGATGAGACCCCATCATAGGAAAACGCTTCGCAGTTTCAATAATTTGCTCTGGGATGGTATCTTTTCCATAAAGAATTGTAGAATCAAAATCACGAGCATGCTCCTCTACTACATGGGTCAAAAGCAAATTTGTAACTTGATCAATAAAAAAAGGTTCAGTACCCATTAAAAGGTAAATAGGAGCAAAATTTCCTTTTTTATGGAACTCAATATTTGATTTATGTCTTTCAAAGCTAAAAAATGTTCACTTTTGTAGTATGGAACAACTTAATTTTCCCAACTACTCGTTTACCCTCAAAAGTAGGGAAAATAAGACGTATATTTTCGATTTGATACGCAAAAAGAATCTATTGTTAACTCCTGAGGAATGGGTTCGACAACACTGTGTACACTTTTTAAATAAAGAATTGGGATATCCCAAGAGTCTTATCAATATTGAAAAGCAAATTAAAATTAGTGGTCAAGTAAAACGTTACGATATTGTTGTTTATTCTTCGTCTGGTAATGTTGAAATTTTGGTCGAATGTAAAGCTCCGTCTGTTAAAATATCTCAAGATACTTTTGATCAAATTGCTCGATACAATATGACTTTGAAAAGTCGTTTTTTAATGTTAACCAATGGAAAAGAACACTATTTTTGTGAAATGGATTTTCAAAATAAAGCCTATCGGTTTATCCATAAACTTCCAAAATATCAAAAATGAGTGTTGCTGTAGTAATTTTAAATTGGAATGGTAAGAATCTTCTTCAAAGTTTTTTACCCGATCTCGTTCGTTACAGCAAGGAAGCAAAGGTATATCTAATTGACAATGCCTCAGAAGATGATTCAATCTCTTACGTGGGAGAGAAATTTCCTGAAATAAAGATCATCCAAAACAATGAAAACTTAGGGTATGCTGGAGGTTACAATACTGGTTTAAAAGAAATTGATGAGGATATTTTGTGTTTAATCAACAACGATATCAGAGTTTCCAAAGACTGGTTGATTCCCATAGTTGAATTCTTCGAAAAAAACCCCAACACAGCAATAGCCCAACCCCATATTCTTGACGAAAAAGATCCCTCTAAATTTGAATATGCAGGAGCTGCTGGAGGATATGTCGATCGCTTGGGATATACTTTTTGTAGGGGAGGATCTTCAATTACTTAGAAAAAGATCATGGTCAATACGACAAAAACAAGTCTGTGTTTTGGGCTTCTGGCGCTTGCTTTTTATCCGAAACAAAACATTTAAATCGGCAAAAGGTTTTGATGAAGATTTTTTTTATGCATCAAGAGGAAATTGATCTCTGTTGGAGAGTTTTCAATCAAGGAAGTGAAATTTACAGTATTGGAAAATCAAAAGTTTATCATCTTGGCGGTGGAAGCTTACCAGATTCTCCAAAAAAAGTATTTTACAACTTCAGGAATTCCATGTATTTGATTTTAAAAAATGTGCCATTATCCTCATTAGTGTTTGTTTTTATAGCCCGCTTATTTTTGGATGGTATTGCTGGAATTCATTTTTTATTCAAAGGTGAAGTAAAAAATTGCATGAGTATTATCAAGGCACATTTTTTTGTGTACTTAAACATCTTTAAATTAACGAAAAAAAGAAGTGAAATAATTACTGACAGACCCTATTTTTCGATAAATAGCGTTGTATTTCAATTTTTTCTCATAAAAAAGTGTAAATATTCTGATTTAAAATTTCCAGAATCCTAAATTAGATTAACTTTACCCTCCAAAATTAAAACTAAAATAAAATATAAATGAAAAAATTATTTCTTTACATCCCACTAGCTACGATTCTTTTGGCATCTTGTGTATCTCAAAAAAATTCTCTGAGCTTCAAGCATTACAAGATACTACAGTTGACCAATTAAATTCCGCAACTGTGAAACTTAATACTTGTGATGAAGAAAAGGCTGCAGCATTAGCATCGGTTGCCTCTCTTCAAGAGCAAATCCGTTTCTTGAAAGAAAACAACTCTGATTTGATTGATAACTTAGGAAATTTAACTACTCTTTCTCAAAAAGGAGCTGAAAACCTTGAAAAATCATTGGAAAGCTTGAAAGAGAAAGATTCACGTATCACCAGCCTCAGAGACGCAGTTACCAAAAAAGATTCTGTAACCCTTGCTTTGGTTACTAGTCTAAAAGGTGTTCTTGGAAATCTTGGTGATGATGATATTGAAGTTAATGTTGAAAAAGGAGTTGTCTTCATTTCAATTTCTGATAAATTATTATTTAGAAGTGGAAGTTCAACTGTAACTAAGCGAGCAAAAGAAGTGCTTGGAAAAGTTGCAAAAGTTGTACTAGACAAGCCTGAACTTGAATTTATGGTTGAAGGTCATACCGACAATGTGCCAATCAGCAACGATTGTATCATTGATAACTGGGATTTGAGTGTAAAAAGAGCTACATCTGTTGTTCGTGTTCTTGAAAAAGACTTTGGTGTTCCACCACAACGTATGACTGCAGCTGGAAGAAGTTCTTATGCGCCTCTTTTAGAAAATGATTCTCCATCTAATCGTTCTAAAAACAGAAGAACTCGCATTGTAGTTCTTCCAAAGTTGGATCAATTCTATGATCTGATAAACAAAGGAATGGAAGCTGCACAATAAATTGCAGATTTTAAAAAATCAAAACGCCCTTTATTTAAGGGCGTTTTTTTTTACAAAAAATCTACAGAACCCTTTCCAACCCGAACAATATGAGGTTCTCCCTGTGTTAAATCGATTACGGTAGAGGGTTGATTTCCTCCAGTTCCTGTTTCAATCATAAAGTCAATAACTGAGGACCATTCTTCAAAAATTACTGATGGATTTGTAGTGTAGTCAATTATTGCATCCCTATCATGAAGTGATGTTGTGATTAATGGAGCTGGTAAAAGGGGAAGAAGCTCTTTTAAAATAGGATTTTCCGAAATTCTAATTCCTATGGATTTTCGTTTATCGAAAGGTTTTGGAAGTTTTTTTGAACCTTGCATAATAAAGGTGTACGGACCAGGCAAAGTGCGTTTTAACAAACGAAAAGTTGGTGAATCAATCTGCTGAACATATTCTGACAATTCACTCAAATCACTAAATAAAAAACTAAAAGGTGCTTGCTCCACCTTAACCTCTTTTATTTTACTTAATCGATCAAGTGCCTTGGGGTGGCTGCTTAAACACCCTAGTGCATAAACTGTGTCAGTTGGGTAAATCACCACAGCCCCTTGAATTAAGGCCTGAGCAACTTCATTAATAATTTTAGTGTTGGGACTGGAAGGATAAAGAGTATGCAAGATAGCCATTACTCAATAATTTTAAGTTTAGCAAAACGCAACAATAACTTTTTCTCCCCAGTTCCTTTGAAGTTTATGGTGGCTTTTTTGTCGTTTCCAGAGCCCTCAACTAAAGTTACAACACCTTTGCCAAAGCGCTGGTGTTCAACTTGAGTACCTATCGGTAAAGCAATTAGGCTTTCAGGATTTGAGGAAGTAACTTTTTTCTCGGATTGAATTTTCCTTAGCTTTTTTAACTGGGTTGGAGTTGGGCTTTTGTTGGTTTTACCTTCCCACGAATTTGGCTTCTTGAATTGTTTTTTGGGTAAATCAACATTTCCAAAAATAGAGTTGTTAATCAAAGGTTTATACTCATAATCGGACTTAGGAATTTGATGATCCAAATATTGCTCATCAATTTCATCAATAAAACGACTGGGTTCAGCACTGTTGAGTTTACCCCATCGGTACCGAGATTGGGTATACGATAAAAATGCTCTTTTTTCGGCTCTAGTTAGTGCTACATAAAACAACCTGCGCTCCTCCTCTAGCCCACTTCGAGAATCAAGATTCATGGGCGACGGAAATAAATCTTCTTCCATTCCAACGACATAAACATAGGGAAACTCCAAACCCTTGGCTAAGTGAATAGTCATCAAAGATACTCGATTTGTGTCCTCATTTTTATTTTCATTATCAAAGTCAGTCGCAAGAGCTACATCTTCTAAAAATTCAGTGAGCGCCCCTGTCATATCTGCAATTTCCTTCTGACCTTCAGTAAAATCTTTAATCCCATTTAATAACTCTTCTATGTTTTCAATCTTACTTACACCCTCTGGAGTTCCGTCCTTTTTTAATGCAGAAACAATCTGTGTTTTCTTGGTTACTTCATCGGCAATTTCAAAAGAGTTGGCAGTTTCATTAAAAATCTGAAAACTTTTGATTAAAATCACAAACTGTTCTAGTTTGCTTGCTGTTCCTGAGTTAATGCCAATATCTAAACCTGCTGCTCTCTCTGCAGTTTCGAACAAGCTAAGTTCATTTTGTTTAGCACCAACGATCAATTTGTCGACGGTTGTTTGTCCAATTCCTCGAGCTGGATAGTTTATTATTCTTTTTAAACTTTCTTCATCTTTGGGGTTAATGATTACTCTCAAATATGCTAGTACATCTTTTATTTCTTTTCTCTGATAAAAAGATAAACCTCCATAAATTTTATAAGGAATATTTCGCTTTCTCAACGCATCTTCCATTGCACGAGATTGAGCATTGGTACGGTACAAAATTGCAAAATCATCATACTTTCTTTGCTCTGTTAGGTTAAAATCAAAAATACTTCCAGCAACATAGCGTCCTTCATCAGAATCTGTAGGACAACTTTGAACTTTAATTTTATTACCCGTGTCATTAGCAGTCCAAACTTTTTTTCAAGTTTGATTTCGTTGTGATTGATTATCGAATTCGCAGCATTTACAATGTTTTGGGTAGAACGATAATTTTGCTCTAAACGATACATCGTTACATTATCGTAATCTTTCTGAAAATTCAAAATATTGTTGATGTTCGCGCCCCTAAAAGCGTAGATACTCTGCGCGTCGTCACCGACAACACAAATATTCTGAAATTTATCCGAAAGTGCACGAACAATAAGATATTGTGAATGATTTGTATCTTGATACTCGTCCACCAAAATGTATCGAAAACGATCCTGGTACTTGGCTAAAACATCTGGGAATCTATTGAGTAACTCATTTGTTCGAAGAAGTAAATCATCAAAATCCATTGCCCCTGCCTTAAAGCATCGATCTACATACTCTTTGTAAATCTCACCCATTTTTGGTCTTCTGGACATGGCATCAGATTCCTGCAAATCGGTATCATTGTAATACGCACGAACCGTTATCAAGCTGTTTTTAAAGGCTGATATTCTGCTGCGAACTTGTTTGGTTTTGTAAACATCCTTCTCGAGACCCATCTCTTTTATTATAGATGCCAAAAGCCGATCCGAATCTTGTGTATCGTATATCGTAAAATTGCTTGGATATCCCAATTTGTCTGCCTCACTTCTCAAAATTCGTGCAAACACAGAGTGAAAAGTTCCCATCCACAAATTCTTAGCTTCGCTATCTCCAACCAATTCCGCTATTCTACCCTTCATTTCTCTGGCTGCCTTATTGGTAAATGTAAGTGCTAAAATTGAAAAAGAATCTACACCCTGACTCATCAAATATGCAATTCGATAAGTCAATACACGGGTCTTTCCTGAGCCCGCACCAGCAATTACAATTAGTGGACCATCCTTGTGCAATGTTGGGCCGCGTTGAGCTTCATTGAGCGTGTTAAAATGGTCTGTTAAATCATATTTCATCGGTTACTAAAATAATACTTTGCAAACGTATTAATGCATAAATAATTCATTTTATATGATAAATTATGAACCATAAATTACAGATATTTTTTCCTTTTAATTGAACTGTAAAAATGAACTAAAAGCACATAATTAAGTGATTGAACTCGCCTAGCCTAATTATTACTAATTATTTGATTACTTTTAGAATATTGAATGGTAATTTATTAAAAATCAAAATATGAAAACTGAATTCATACTTTTCGGGCTAATTGTGATGCTATCTGGTTTTTGGGTAAGTTCACAAATAAGTGAATCTACAATAAATTCTATTGAACCTAAAGTAATTGAATGGCGCCATCATATTCATCAAAATCCCGAGCTATCAAACAGAGAGTTTGAAACAGCAAAATACGTAGCTAACCATTTAAAATCACTGGGTATTGAATTTGAAACGGGTGTCGCTCATACGGGTGTTGTTGGGATTCTAAAAGGAAATAAACCAGGAAAGGTTGTTGCTCTTCGAGCGGACATGGATGGACTCCCTGTAAATGAAAGAAACGATTTACCATTTAAATCTCAAGCTACAGCGATTTTTAACGGACAAAAAACAGGTGTTATGCATGCGTGTGGTCATGACACTCATGTTGCAATTTTGATGGGTGTTGCCGAAATATTATCCAAAAATCGAAATTTCCCTGGGACTGTAAAATTTATTTTTCAACCTGCAGAAGAAGGACCTCCATCAGGTGAAGAGGGTGGTGCATTACTGATGGTTAAGGAGGGTGTTCTCAAAAATCCGGATGTTGATGCTGTATTTGGATTGCACATCAATTCCGAAACACCTGTAGGACATATTACCTACAAAACAAAAGGAATCATGGCAGCAGCAGATTCATATAAAATTGTGGTTGGAGGAAAACAATCCCACGGCTCTACCCCATGGAAAAGTGTAGATCCAATTATGATTTCATCACAAATTATCAATAGTATTCAAACCCTAATCAGCAGAAACTCCGAACTCACCAAAGAAGGAGCTGTAGTGTCTGTAGGTGCCATTCACGCAGGAATTCGATCCAACATTATCCCAGAATCAGCTGAGATGATTGGTACTATCCGAACTTTGGATACAGATATGCAAGAAGTAATCCACCAAAGGATGTATGAGATGATTCCCCAAATAGCAAAGGCTTATGGGGTACAGCAACAGTTACTATCAAAAAAACAGCAGCCTTGACCTACAACGATGAAACCTTAACTAAACAAATGATTCCCAGTCTTGAACGCGCAATAGGAGCTTCTAATGTTCATGAAATGAGAGCCATTACTGGTGCTGAAGATTTCTCATACTTCCAACAACAAGTTCCCGGTTTATACTTTTTCTTGGGTGGAATGGATCCAGCGATGAATCCGAGCGAGGCTCCCTCCCACCATACCCCTGATTTTATAGTTCAAGACGAAGGAATGATCTATGGAGTAAAAGCATTAACCCAGTTGGCAATTGACTATTTAAATCAATAAAAATCAAACTTGGACATTTAATTTTTATCAGCTATTGTTTTTTAACATATTGCGGGTGTGTTCCCAGCCCTCTAACCACCACTGTTCCATTTCTTGTTGATTGAATACAAGACTATTTGTGGTCAAAACACGGGGGTGTAAAATATTCTAAGTTTTACGTTGTGTTTTTTTGCTAGCAATTCTCCGACCTTGAGGTTATCCAAATAAATCTGATCGCCCATAAAGTCAAAAGTAGATAACAGCAAATCAAAGGCATTTCGCGAGCGCATTCGATTCAATTGTTGATCCTCAGTCGTTAAAACAATTGCATCCACATGAGTTGCACCTCGTTTAATCGCTTCCTCAATTGCAATTATGCACCCAAAACCTCCATCGGCATATTCATATCTGTTTTTTACTACTAAACTCATGAAAGGAAGGTAGTTACAAGAAATCCAAATCCAATCAATAAAATCATCATATGAGCAATCTGAAATTGATTTAAACTCAATTTTATTAAGAGTGAGGTTTGAAACGCAAACAATAATCTCACGAGAAGTAGCCTTTATTGCATTAAAAAGTGAGGGTGCTATTTCTTTTGCTAGGAGCTGTCTTAAATTTGAACTCTCTCCAAAAGTTTTTTTTCCTCGAATAAAATTTTTAATCACATTAAAATGATTAATCTTTGTTTTAAATACTTTCCCTTTTTGCTTGATTACAAAGGGATTATTGGAAAATATCGATTTCTGGCTCACATGAGTAAATGCGTGTTTTATCTCATCAATTTTATTCGCGGCAAGATGTGAAACCAGCAAACTGCCTGTAGAAGTTCCCATAAAAATGTCGTATTCTTGCTCATCATTTTCGATTAAATATTGTGCAACCCCTCCCGCGAATGCGCCCTTACTTCCTCCTCCAGAAATTACTAATACTGATTTTGACATTTTTTAGTTTTAAGAATTGGTTATTTAAATTTACAATGTTTTTGTTTAAAATGAATTTTATAAATCTTAAAAACGAGTAACTTCGTGAGATCATATGGACATACTTCAAACTCCTATTGAATATCTCAAGGGAATTGGTCCAAATAGGGCTAGTTTACTTAAAGAGGAACTGGGGATCAAGACTTATCAAGATCTACTACATTTTTCCCAAACCGATATATTGATCGAACGAAATTCTATGCCATTAATCAACTCCCAAGAAACAACTCAGAAGTTCAACTTAAAGGGACCATAATCTCACATAAAATAATCCCTCAGGCAAAAGGCAAACGATTAGCTGCTGTTTTCTCCGACGGAACATCTACCATAGAATTGGTTTGGTTTAGAGGTCACAAGTGGATTCAAGAGAGTTTGAAAACGAATACTCCCTATGTGGTCTTTGGAAAACTTAATTGGTACGGAAACAAAGTCTCTATCGCCCATCCCGAACTTACTTTAGTAGAAGATTACAAGCAACGGAATTTAGGAGCTTTTCATCCCGTCTATCCATCGACCGAAAAGCTAATTAATAAAGGAATTAGTCAACGGGTAATCAAGCAATCTATGGAGCACTTGTTTCGTCAGGTTCACAAAGAATTTGGTGAAACCTTACCTGAATTTATTTTAGAGGAACTCGAACTCATACCCAAAAAAGAAGCAATCATTCAGATCCATTTTCCTGCAAATCAAAATCAATTGACCCGAGCTCAAATTCGTTTAAAATTTGAAGAACTGTTTTACATTCAAATGCAATTACTTCAAAAAAATCGATTGCAAAAGCAAAAAGTAAAAGGGTACGTTTTTGAGCATGTAGGAACTCTTTTTAATGAGTTTTTTAGAAATCATTTGCCATTCCAACTAACCAATGCACAACAACGCGTAGTTCGTGAAATTAGATACGATATGGGTACGGGCAGACAAATGAATCGTTTGTTACAGGGAGATGTTGGGTCTGGTAAAACTATGGTTGCGCTTTTGAGTATGCTTATTGGTTTAGACAACGGCTTTCAAGCGTGTTTAATGGCTCCAACCGAAATCTTAGCACAACAACATTTTCAATCTCTAAAAGAAGGATTGGGTAAAATGGAATTGAATATTGCTCTATTGACTGGGTCTGTAAAAGCCAGCAAAAGAAAAGAAATTTATGAGGCACTTGAAAAAGGAAGTTTAAATATTTTAATAGGAACTCACGCATTAATAGAAGATAAGGTGCGTTTCAAAAATTTAGGAATTGCTATTATTGATGAACAACATCGTTTTGGTGTAGCCCAACGAGCCAAGCTTTGGCGTAAAAACAAACTCCCGCCTCATATCTTGGTGATGACAGCTACTCCAATACCAAGAACACTTGCAATGAGCGTTTATGGAGACTTGGATATTTCGGTAATTGACGAACTACCACCTGGAAGAAAATCTGTTAAAACAGTCTTAAGAAACGATTCCAATCGACTACATGTATTTCAATTTATCCGTGAGGAGATCAAGCAAGGAAAACAAATTTATGTAGTTTATCCCTTGATCCAAGAATCGGAAAAGATGGATTATAAAGACCTCATGGATGGATATGAAAGTCTGGTGCGCGAGTTTCCCCTTCCAGAATATCGCATAAGTATTGTTCATGGAAAAATGAAACCCAAAGAAAAGGACTTTGAAATGCAGCGCTTTGTTGATGGTAAGACCCAGCTTATGGTAGCTACTACTGTGATTGAGGTTGGAGTAAACGTACCCAATGCTTCGGTAATGGTTATTGAAAGTGCAGAACGTTTTGGCTTGTCTCAATTACATCAGCTTCGCGGTCGTGTTGGCCGTGGAAATGATCAAAGCTACTGTATTTTAATGAGCAGTCATAAAAAATCAAAAGAGGCTAATACTCGATTACAAACAATGGTTCAAACCAACGATGGTTTTGAAATTGCAGAAGTTGACTTACGCTTACGTGGTCCTGGAGATTTGATGGGAACACAGCAAAGTGGAGTTCTTCAACTCAAAATTGCTGACTTACTGAGAGATCAAGAACTTCTCAAAACTGCTCGATTTTACAAAAAAAAATTGTTGGAGAAGATCCTGATCTTTCTGATATTAAACACCAAAAAGTCAGAACTACCTATTCTAAGATTACAACTCACAAAAACATTTGGAATTACATAAGTTAGTCCTTTATTTTAGGATGCAGATGCTTATATTTGTACTTTATTGATATACTCAAATCATAAACTAAAATATTAAATGTCATCAAGTTTAAGCAGAGTATTGATCTTTAGTAAAATAATTAACAAATGAAAATTTCCCATAACTGGATACAACAACACCTCAAAATTGATTATCCCCTAGAAAAACAGCTTGAATTACTGACCGATCTTGGGCTTGAAGTTGAGGGAACCACTCCATTCGAATCTATAAAAGGAGGGTTAAAAGGCGTTCTTGTTGGAGAAGTTATTTCATGTCAGCCCCACCCCAATGCAGATCGCCTGCGGGTAACTCAAGTTAATCTTGGAGAGGATAAAACAGTTCAAATTGTTTGTGGTGCACCCAATGTTGCTGCTGGACAGAAAGTCCCTGTAGCTACAGTAGGAACCAAATTGTATGATGCTGATGGAAAATCTTTTGAAATCAAGAAAAGTAAAATTAGAGGTGAAGCCAGTCATGGTATGATCTGTGCTGAAGATGAGTTGGGTCTTGGTACTTCACATGATGGGATTATGGTTTTAAGTGATACTTTAATTCCGGGAACACCCTGCTCAGAAGTATTTGAAATTGAAACGGATACTGTAATAGAAATTGGACTTACACCGAATCGATCTGATGCCATGAGCCATATGGGAGTCGCACGTGATTTAAGGGCGGGATGCAATCAAATTGATGTGCCCTCTGAATGGAAATCATCGAATACCAATAATTTTAAAATAACGGATACAAGTTTTACTGTAGACGTTAATGTTGAAGACAAAAAACGATGCCCGCAATATTATGGTATTACCCTGACTGATATTGAAGTAAAACCTTCCCCTAGTTGGCTTCAAAACCGATTGAATGCAATTGGAATAACACCAAAAAATAATATCGTAGATGCTACAAATTACATTTTACACGACTTAGGCCAGCCACTTCACGCTTTTGATGCTTCAAAAATAAAAGGTAAAATACATGTAAAAACGTTACCTTCTGGAACCAAATTTACTACTCTTGATGGAGTAGAGCGGATCCTTCATAAAGATGACCTAATGATTTGTGATGACAAAAATCCACTCTGTATTGCTGGTGTTTTTGGAGGTTTAGACTCTGGGGTATCCGAAAATACGACCTCAATATTTGTTGAAAGTGCCTATTTTGATCCCGTGAGTGTCCGCAAATCGGCTAAACGTCACGGTTTAAATACAGATGCTTCTTTTAGATTTGAACGAGGAATTGATCCAGAAATGGGGGTTTTTGCTCTAAAAACTGCAGCAGTTTTGATTCAAGAAATTGCTGGAGGAAAAATTAGCAGTGAAATTCAAGAACAGGCGGAACCCCTTCCCAAAAAAGTAAGTTTATTTTTAAAATTTGATGAAATTACTCGTGTGATCGGTAAAAAAATTCCAAAAGACACGCTTCTCAAAATTTTAAACTCTCTAGAAATTGAAATCAATAGCGCTACTGATGATGAGTTTGTTATGACTGTACCTCGATATCGTGTTGATGTAACTCGAGAAGCTGATGTCATTGAAGAAATATTAAGGATATACGGTTACAACAATATCGAATCTTCCAATACTTTGCGAACTGTATTTCCAGATTTCAACTTAAAAACACCCCATAAAACTGAGCAAATTGCTGCTCAATCCCTAATTGGACTGGGTTTTTCTGAAGTAATGAATAATTCGTTAACAAATCCTTTATACACTAACTTAAGTAAGCAATTAGAGTCTGTTTCAAAAGTAAATTTACTCAATCCACTAGGGCAAGAATTATCGCAATTGCGATCCAGTTTACTTTTTTCTATGCTAGAAGTTGTTCAATTCAACAGCAACCGTCAACAGAAAGATTTAAAGATTTTTGAATTTGGAAAAACATACAGCTCACATAAAGAATCCTATAAAGAGTCAAAAAAATAGGTCTTTGTATGACTGGAAATAAATACTCCGAAATGTGGAACAGTCCAACTTCCAAGATTAGTTTTTTTGATATGAAGGCTACTGTCATTAATATTTTGGAACGTCTTGGGATCAACTCTTTTAAGGAAAAGAAAACAACATCAGATCTTTTTTCTGAAGGGATTTCTCTGAGTTTAAACGACAACTGTCTTGTTGATTTTGGGGTTGTAAAAAAAGAAATAACCAAATATTTTTCATTGGATACCGAAATTATCTATGCAGACTTTGATTGGGATTTGATCTACAAATACGCCTTTAAAAGAGAAATTAAAATCGATGAAATTTCAAAATTTCCCACTTCACGAAGAGATTTTGCGTTACTTATTGATCGTGATGTAAATTTTGATGAATTAGAGAGAGCTGCGTTTAAAACAGATCGCAAACTCCTTAAAAGTGTATCTCTGTTTGATGTTTATGAAGGCAAAAACCTACCAAAAGGTAAAAAATCGTATGGGTTGAGTTTTTATTTTGGAGATCCAAATAAAACTTTAACCGATAAAAATATTGATCGAATAATGCAGAAACTTCAAAAAGAATTTGAACAAAGTTTTGGTGCTCTTTTAAGATAGTTAAAAGTTAATTGATTTTAATTTGAAAGACTTAAAAGATTTTTGACATTTTATTTTTAATTTTACAAAAATTAAGCTCAACACTATGGATCTAAAGATATTTTCAAACACAAATATTGAAGAACAATTAAAACAAATACGTTCTAAAGATTTAAATGAACTTTTTTCGAAAAACGATCTTTCACAAAATGAATTGAATCAATTCAACATTGATGATTTGGAGCGTGATCGTATTTTCCACATTGAAGACATCAAAAAAACATGTATCGATTATCGACTCCGTTTTTTGGATTCCCGTTACTTTAAAAACAAAATACCTCAAGCTGCTTTTGATGAAATAAACCGGCTTAATTCATTGCATAATACCCGATTGGGGAATTACAAAATAATGGCACCTTCAAAGCTATTTAAGTTAAAAGACTATGACGATCCCTTACTTTTTGCTCCATAGGAAATGGATATTATTATTTGATACATAAATGGGGAAAAGACCTTCACCCTTTTAGAAAGCTTTTGATGTGGCCTTTCAAATCCATTTCAAACCTATTTGTATTGATTCTCTTATTGAGTTGGGTTGCTACCTTATTAACCCCAATGCAATTGTTTTCAAAATCAAATGATTGGAGTGTTTATTGGATGATTTATTTTTTTATGTTTAAGGCGATCGCTTCCGTTGTGATTTTTTACGGTTTTGCACTTGGAAAAAATTTCAATCCTGCTATTTGGAACAGCAAATACAATAAGTCATAAATATTGTTGCAATGAAAGATCCCGAGAAATTTATCAAAATTTTTACTGGAAATGCCATTGAAGTTCTCGCATTAAGAAATGAATTAGAAAAGCAAGAAATCGTTCCAGTTATCAAAGACGATTCTGAATCCGCTCGATTAGCAGGCTTTGGAATGGTAGCACCCGGTTTACAAGAAGTTTTTATTCATAAAGACGAATTGGACGTTGCAATTCGAATAGTTGAAAGCCTAAAATAATTCTTTAATATTATCGATTTCTATTTGATTTATTAGAAATACTTTCGCTATATTTCCCTTGAAATAAATTAAACAATTATGCATTTTTTTATATTCCTTGCCTTTACAGGCTTAGTGGGTTTAATAGCTTATTTAGCAACACGTAACACTGATGAAAATTCTTCTGATGGTTATTTTTTGGGAGGCAGAAGTCTCACAGGAGTGGTCATCGCCGGATCTTTACTACTAACAAATTTGTCAACTGAGCAGTTGGTAGGACTCAATGGTTCTGCATACAAAGAAGGAATTTTGGTAATGGCTTGGGAAACTTTAGCTGCTTTAACCATGGTGGTAACCGCAATTGTATTGCTTCCACGCTACCTCAAAGGGGGTATTGCAACAGTTCCTCAATTCTTAGAAAATAGATATGATACCATGACCAAAACCATCACCTCAGGTTTATTCTTGAGTGGTTACATGGTTGTCCTTTTACCAATTGTTTTGTATTCGGGGGCACTCGCCCTAAACGGTATGTTTGATGTACCCACTGTTTTGGGGTTTCTGAAAGTACTGCATTAAAAATATCTGTATGGTCTATAGGAATCGTTGGGTCTATTTATGCAATTTTTGGAGGACTGAAAGCGGTTGCTGTGTCGGATACAGTAAATGCTGTGGGTCTTTTAATTGGAGGTACCTTGGTTCCTATATTTGGGTTAATTTACATTGGTGATGGAAGTGTTCTTCAAGGGATTGAAGCATTAACAGCTTCAAACCCAGAAAAACTTAAAGTAATAGGAGGACCAGATTCATCAATCCCATTTTCAACTCTTTTTACCGGGATGATGCTGGTACAATTATTTTATTGGGGAACGAATCAAGCGATTATTCAGCGTGCTCTTGCTGCTAAAAATTTAGTGGAAGGACAAAAAGGATTAATCTATGCTGGTTTTATAAAAATACTTGGCCCAATCATAGTTGTTTTACCTGGGATCATTGCTTTTCATATTTTTGGAAACGAGTTGGATGTTTCCAAACAAGATCAGTCCTATGGATTGCTCGTTTCTAGGGTATTGCCTGCTTCTTTAGTTGGATTCTTTGCTGCTGTTCTTTTTGGTGCTATTTTGAGTTCTTTTAACTCTGCATTGAACAGTTCTGTTACTTTATTTGGATTGGACATTTACAAACAGTATTTCAAAAAAGATGCTACAGAATCCCAAGTTGTAAAAGCAGGAAAAACTTTTGGTATTGGATTGGCATTGTTTTCAATGTTAATAGCGCCAACAATAGCCAATGCACCTGATGGTCTCTTTGGTTATTTACAAGAAATTAATGGATGTTACAGCATCCCTATTTTAACCATAATAATCGTTGGTTATCTCACAAAAAGAGTTCCTGCCTTAGCTGCAAAAATTGGGATGTTATCAGGTGTTATTTTGTATTGCTTCAGTCAATTTTATCTCAAAGGAGAGGTTGAAGCTGCAGGAGGTACTTATCCACACTATTTACATGTAATGGCAATTTTATTTTCTTTTAATGTGCTATTGATGTTAGCAATTGGTTATTTCAAGCCAAGAACTGAAGACTTTGAATTGGAGTACACCAAACAAGTGGATATTACTCCATGGAAATTAGTAAAACCTATGGGTCTTTTGATTGCTATTATTGTAGTGGCAATTTACATTGTTTTTTCCTAGGCAATTGATAACGAAGTCTTTACAGATTTAGGGAGTGTACATAGACATTCGTTGTTCCTTTAATTTGGCGTCGGTCATGTACTCGTCAAATGTTAAGAAACGATCAATTACCCCTTTTGGAGTAAGCTCAATTATGCGGTTTCCTACAGATTGAGCAAAAGCATGATCGTGTGTTGTTAACAAGAGTGTTCCCTTGAAGTTAGTCAAAGCATTATTCAATGCAGTAATGGACTCTAAATCTAAGTGGTTTGTTGGCTCATCCATCATAATGACATTGGAACGACTCATCATCATTTTTGATAACATACAGCGTACTTTCTCACCTCCAGATAAAACGTTTGATTTTTTAAGAGCCTCTTCACCGCTAAAAATCATTTTGCCCAGAAAACCGCGTATGTAAACTTCTTCTCTTTCTTCCTCGGTCAGTACAAATTGTCGAAGCCAATCCACTAAATTTAACTCTCCATTTTCAAAATATGAATCATGATCCAAAGGTAAATAAGACTGTGTTGTAGTTACACCCCATTGAAATGAACCAGTTTCTGCTTTCTTTGAATCGTTTAATATCTCATAAAAGGCAGTTACTGCTCTGGAGTCTTTAGAATAAATTACCACCTTGTCCCCTTTTGCGAGGTTTATGTTGATATTACTGAATAAGGTTTCTCCCTCTTGTGAATAGGAAAGGTTTTCAATATTTAAAATCTGATCGCCTGCCTCTCGATCTTGTTCAAAGATGATCGCTGGATATCTTCTTGAAGAGGGCTTGATCTCTTCTATGTTTAATTTTTCGATCATCTTTTTTCGAGATGTCGCTTGCTTAGATTTTGCAACATTGGCAGAGAATCTAGCAATAAATTCTTGCAATTCTTTTTTCTTTTCCTCACCCTTTTTGTTTTGCTGTGCTCGTTGACGAGCTGCTAACTGGCTCGATTCATACCAAAAAGTATAATTCCCAGAAAAATGCTGAATTTTGCCAAAGTCAATGTCAGAGATGTGTGTACAAACTGCATCCAAAAAATGACGATCGTGAGATACAACTATTACAGTATGTTCGTAATTTGCAAGGAATTGTTCCAGCCAAGCTATGGTTTCATAATCCAAGTCGTTAGTAGGTTCGTCCATGATCAATACATCAGGATTTCCAAAAAGAGCTTGAGCCAATAAAACTCTTACTTTTTGAGCCCCGTCTAAATCTTCCATTTTATTGTAGTGAAGCGAAGGATCTATTTCTAATTGCGAGAGTAAGGTTGCAGCCTCACTATCTGCATTCCAACCGTTCATTTCTTCAAAGATAATTTGGAGCTCTCCTACCCTTTCCCCATCAGCATCAGAAAAATCTTCCTTTGCATAAATCGAATCCATTTCAGCTTTAACTTTGTAAAGCTCTTGATTCCCTCTCAAAATAGTGTCTAAAACGGTGTATTCATCAAAAGCATTATGATTTTGCTCCAGCACTGACAATCGTTTTCCTGGTTCCAAAAAAACACTCCCTGAATTGGATTCCTGTTTTCCTGATAAAATTTTTAGAAAAGTTGATTTTCCTGCACCATTGGCTCCAATAATTCCATAACAGTTTGTCCCAGAAAATGTAATGTTTACATCATCGAAGAGCACACGTTTACCAAATTGAACCGAGAGATTAGAAACAGATAGCATAGTTGTGTTTTTTGATAGCGCAAAAGTAAACAAATTGACAGCTTAATCAATATTTTTTTTAACTTGTAATATTAATTTTAAAACATTTTTGGTTTAAATAAATTGGAATGAATCAAATAATTAAGGGGTTCTGTCTGTGTTTATTGATTTGTCTTTGTTCCTGTGATTCGGAACCAGATTTGGACGGTGCTTTTCTTGGAGGTCAAATCATAAATCCTTCTTCAAAAACAGTTTCTCTTTTTAAAAACAACAAGCTTATTGACTCTATTGTTTTGGATGAAAAGAATCGATTTCAAAGAAAATATGATTCTTTGGACTATGGAATTTTCAAGTTTGAACACCTTCCCGAAAATCAGAATATATTACTAGAAAAAGGTGACAGTATTTGGTTTAGAACTAATACTTCTGACTTTAACTCATCACTTGTTTTTTCTGGGCGCGGTTCGGCTAAAAACAACTTCCTGATGGAAATTTACTTATCACTTCAAAAAGAGACAAGATTTTTGGCTACCCAATACGCTCAAAACAGCAAGGTTTTTGAAAATGTAATTGACTCACTTCTTGAGAAAAAAAAAAAGTAAAATGGATTGAATTTGATTCCTTAAACCAACTAACCCCTAAAGCCAAAATAATTACTCAAGCTTCTTATGTTTACCCTTATGCTAACCGAAAAGAACGCTATGCCCTGATAAGAGGTCGAAAAAAGTAAACGAACAAGACAGTTCGTATTTTAATTTTAGAGAACGTTTAAATTATGGCGAAAAAGAATTGGCTTATTTTGAACCTTATGTTACTTACATGCTTAATTTCCTGAATCAAAAAGCACTTTTGGAAAATGAAGTTTTTTTTTCAAGCTAAAAACAAAACTAATTTCAATATCCGTCGCTTAGGATTGATCGATAAATTGGTCGCAACTGATGATTTGAGGAATAATTTAGCTCGGTCTGTTGCTTATGAGGAGCTTATCAATTTTAAAAATTTTAAAGAACACCCAAAATTTTTGGAATATTTCGTAGCCATGAATACCTCTCCAGACTATGTTAATGAAATAATGAGCCTTCAGGCATCCTTACAAAAAATGCAGGCTAAACAGTCACTCCCAAACATTATGCTGGAAGATACTCAATTCAAAAAAAAAAATCCAGTACGGCTGTTCTTTTGGGTAAACCAACTGTAATCTACTTTTGGTCTCAAACTCAAATGAATCACTACAAGAAAACACAAGAGCGTGTAGAAGCTTTTAAAAAAGAATTTCCTGAATATCGATATGTTGGTATTTGTATTCAACCCTACAACAAGCTGGTTCAAGATTATCAAAAAGTTATGGAGATTAATCCTCTCAACCAATATGCTTTTGTTGATTTTGAAAATGCCAGTAAAAAATGGGTGCTAACGCTTCTCAACAAAGGAATTGTAATTGATAAAAAAGGCATAATACTCGAGGGATTTGGTAATTTTTATTCCCCAAATTTTAAAATTATTCTTGACAAAAACAAACCTTAATGGAATCTGAAAACTCCTATTGTTTTGCTATAAATAACGGAGATTTATCCAAATTACATAAGGCTTATCACGATACTGAATATGGTTTTAAAGCAAATTCGGACAATGCTTTATTTGGCAGTCTGATTCTTGAAATAAATCAAGCTGGTTTGTCTTGGAATACCATTATCAATAAAAAGGAATCTATCAAAAAAGCTTATGCCCATTTTGAGGTTTCAAAAATTGCTTCCTTTACTGATAAAGACATAGAAGTTTTATTGAAAAACCCGGGAATTATTCGAATGAGAGCTAAGATTGAAGCGATCATTTACAATGCTCAACAAGTTCTTTTAATTCAAAATGAATTCGGGTCCTTTGAAAATTGGTTGGATCAAAACCATCCGTTGTTGGAAGAAAAATGGATTAAACTTTTTAAACAAACCTTCAAATTCACAGGAAAGGAAATTACCAAAGAGTTCTTGATGGGTAATGGATATTTGGAAGGAGCGCATGAAAAAAATTGCCCCATTTATCCCAAAATTCTAGCAGCAAAACCCATGTGGGCTATAAACAACGATTAATTTCCCTTCTGGTGATCGGCTAAAAATTGAGCCAATCCACTATCAGTAAGTGGGTGTTTCATCAGTCCTTTGATAGAGCTCAAGGGTCCAGTCATCACATCCGCACCAATTTTAGCACAATCAATAACATGCATGGTATGGCGAACAGATGCTGCAAGAATTTCTGTTCCAAAATCATAATTGTCGTAGATATCACGAATTTCTTGAATCAATCCTAAACCATCTGTTGAAATATCATCCAATCGTCCAATAAAAGGTGATACATAAGTTGCTCCTGCTTTTGCAGCTAATAGTGCTTGTCCGGCTGAAAATATTAAGGTACAATTAGTTCGAATTCCTTGATCCGAAAAATATTTTAAAGCCTTGATTCCAGCTTCAATCATTGGGATTTTAACTACAATCTGAGGATGCAAGGCTGCAAGTTCTTCACCTTCCTTGATCATTCCATCGATATCGGTTGCTATGACTTCTGCAGAAACATCTCCTTCTACTGCTTCACAAATTGCTACGTAGTGTTTTAGAATGTTTTCACGACCTGTAACACCCTCTTTAGCCATCAATGATGGATTTGTGGTTACTCCATCTAAAACTCCTAAGGCTTCGGCTTCTTTGATTTGGTCGAGATTTGCAGTATCAATAAAAAATTTCATATCAGATTGTTTCTTGTAAATTTAAAGTTTAAAATGGTTTCTTAATAATTTTTCGTAGGCTTTTTGTGGGAGTAACTTTTTTAGGCTCAAAGAAATTTTTTGTAAAAATGATCCTACTACATGATGTGGATTAGGTTTTTTTCGCTTTAGTAGGGAGGCTACTTTGTATGCAATTTCGATAGGGTCATTTCCAGAATCTACATGGGCATTCATCAGATCTAAGCTTTTTTGATAGGGTTTTTCGTAAGGCGAATTTTGAACCACCGGCTCGTGATATCTTCTTGACGCGATATCAGTTGCATAATCCCCAGGTGCAAGGGTCATTACGGTTATTCCCTGAGCAGCAACTTCCATCCGCAGAGCTTCTGAAATGATATTGAGTGCTCCTTTGGATGCGGAGTAACCGCCCCTAAATGGAAGCCCCATGTACCCGGCTATGGAAGTTATGTTGATGATGGTTCCTTTTCCTTGTTTACGCATCAAAGGCAATAGCTGCTGAATCATGGCTAATGGACCAAAAAAATTGGTCTCAAAATTATTGCGCAAAGCCTCAATCGAGGTTTCTTCAACGGGTCCCGTAATTCCAATACCCGCATTATTGACCAATACATCTACTCCTGCCTCTTTTTTATTGATTTCACTTACGAGTTGCACAATTGATTTTGGCTGGGTAACATCGAGTTCCAATAAAGGGAATGGAAAGTCTTCGATGTATTTTTTGGGACTTCTACTGGTTCCATAAACACGATAACCTAGGGAGTGCAAATGAGTAGCTATTGACTTTCCTATGCCAGATGAAGCGCCGGTAACCAAAACTACTTGACCCATAAATTTTTTGTAAAAAAAAAAAAAAGGGCAAGCTACCTACATCACACCGCTACGACCGTCTACCCTTGCTGCGTTCCCACCCTGGGGGATTCAACAGGAGCTGGTTGTGTAGGACTTGCCCGATGCAAATATACTATCCTAACTCTTTTTGAACAATCATTTTGTGGTCTAAATTTCATAAACTATTTTTAACCAAAATTATTTCTATGAAATGGATTACTATGCTCCTGACTATCATTGTACTCAAAAGCTGTGGTAGTGGTATCGACTCTCCAAAATTCAAAATAAAAGCCAACCAAAAAACATTTACTGTGGGGGATACTCTACAATTGAGTGTTAAAAACAATAAAAACAGAACTTACGACTCCATTCATTATTTTTTAAAAGGAAAAAAAATAAAGTCTTCTTATGTTTTTTCTGAAACTGACCTTTTGGGGGATGCTTCCGCTGAAGCTGTGGTTTTTTCTAATGGAAAAAAAAATTAATTCCACTACAAATATTCGCTTCCTAAATGACGTTGCCCCTGTTTTGTATTCTTACACTCTTGTCAACGAATTTCCCCACGATTCAGATGCATACACACAGGGTCTTGAGTTTTTGGAGATGAACTCTATGAAAGCACTGGCCTCAAAGGAAAGTCAAGCCTAAGACGTGTTAATTACAAAACAGGAGTTGTTGATCAAAAAGTTGACCTTGACAAGTCTTATTTTGGAGAAGGACTTACCCTTTTAAATGATGAAATCGTGCAACTCACCTGGCTTGAAAAAACAGGTTTAGTTTACGACAGAACCACCATGAAGGTAAAAAGTAGTTTTACCTATGATAAAAGCAAAGAAGGATGGGGATTGTGCAATGACGGTACTTTTCTGTACAAATCCGATGGAACAGCTAAAATATGGAAGCTGGATCCCGAGACGAAGAAGGAGCTTTCGTACATTCAGGCTACCACCCATAAATCTATTGTTAAGAAAATAAACGAGTTGGAATGGGTAAACGGGCAAATCTTTGCAAACACCTACCAAGATAAAAAGGATGTGGTTGTTATAATTAATCCCAAAAATGGAGCCATTACGGGCTTAGTCAATTTTGCAGGTTTACGAGATAAGGTGGATCAAATTCCAAACCTCAATGTGCTCAATGGAATTGCATACCATCAAAAGCGCAAAACTTTTTTTGTTACGGGTAAAAACTGGAGTAAAATGTTTGAAGTAACCCTACAAAAAAACAAATGAAACCCTTTGAGCAAACAATTCGCGTTACCAAAGCGCATTTAGACGAGCTGCAGCATGTAAACAATGTGCAATACCTACAATGGGTACAAGACATTGCTGGAGCGCACTGGCAATCCCTTATCGCTGGGAAAACAGAAGCCTTTGGTCTTTGGATGGTTCGCTCGCACCACATCGAATACAAACGTCAAGCTAAATTGGGGGATAACCTCAGGGCGGTTACCCATGTAGAACTTACCAAAGGTTTTTTGAGTGAACGTATTGTTCGCTTCTATCTTGAGGATACCACTACCCTAGTTGCGCAATGCAGTACCCAATGGTGCTACCTCGATCCTACTACTCAAAAGCTCCTGCGTATTCCCGAGGATATCCATGCGCTGTTCTCTTAAACAATTGGTTTTTTCACACACTCAAGACAACTCATCTGAAATCCTGAACTCCTTACATTGTAATTAAATTACTCATTTTGAGTACTTTATTTTTTTCATTACTTTTGAGTTAACAGTACCCAAATCTGTTCTACGATCATGACATACCTACATCTTTGTACCCCACCAGAAACTGGAAAAACACTATCCTTGCACGCGCATAATAGCTCAAAAACTATTGCGATTTACACCCGTGTAAACAAAAAATTCCTTGCAAATACAAAAAGTTTGTTAGATGTTATTTTTGAATATCAAAATATTGATAATCAATGTTTTATAATAAATTATGGTGAGTGAAATATAAAGCAAATAAACGCAATATACGGATATATACAAGTTAGCCACAAGATGAAACAAGAAAATGACGACAACAGAATTAAGAAAGAAAATTAAAGAAACTGAATTACCTGATTGGTTTAATTCTGTTGAAGTAAATATTAGTTATCCTCACATAAATTTTGAGATACAACTTAAAGGACTAAGTTCGATTCATAAATTCCTTACTCAACAAATTAATGGATGGGAAAGAGAGGAAAACTTACCAAATGAGTTTGAGCAATCTAAACGACATTTCGTTAACCGTAGAAATGGAATAGACAATTTTTTAAATTCTTATCATAATCAGACAAACGAAGCAAACCTAAATAGTTGTTGGAGAAATGAAGCGAACCAGTTAAGAAGCAACTCTCACTTTTTTATTTATGATAGTCCACAAACAGAATTTTTATTAAAAATCTACAAAGAGAAACCGAATTCTTTTCAGGGAGCTTACCACTTTATTATAGGCTCACACAGGACTAACAATAAACAAGAATTCATAGGTGCACTACTTGCTTACGAATTTGAAACAAAAGATTTTACAGAATTACCAAATAGAAGAAATAAAGAAAAAAGTTCAATTACTAAATTAAAAAATGATTTCAGAGAACAGTTGAATGAATCTGAAACACAATTAACCGAACATTTAACTAATTCTTCAAACGATTATGAAGATTACGTTAGCAAAATCAATGAATTTAAAGAATCAAAAGAATCACAATTTAATGAATGGTTTGAGACTTCAAAAAATGATTTCTCTGATTTTGATTCAAATTCAAAAACAAAAATTAGCGACCTTGAAAAAACCTATGAAGAGTTGTTAAGACTTAAAAAGCCAGCTGAGTACTGGAAATCTAGAGCATCAACTCTAAAAAGTGAAGGTTGGAAAGCAATCTATTGGCTAATTAGCTTAGTGCTATTTGCTTGTGTAACTCTTTACTTAATACTTTGGCTAACACCAGAAGGAATGTTGTTGAGTTTTGTAAAAGGAAATGCACAAGCTATAAAATGGTCGATTATTTATATTACGTTTATTTCTTTTCTAGCTTTTGGGATTAGAGCGTTAAATAAAGTTACTTTTAGTTCATTCCACTTAGCTCGAGATGCAGAAGAAAGAGAACAACTAACTTATGTTTATTTAGCTTTAATTAAAGATAAAGCAGTAGATGAAAAGGTCAAGAATTTAATTATGCAGTCATTATTTAGTAGAGCTGATACAGGTTTACTAAAAGATGATTCAGGACCAACAATGCCGAATGATTTTGCAGGGAAAATATTAGGAAGATAATAAAAGCCAGTGGATAACAATGTATAAAAATAATAGCGGTTTAATCGCTAAAACGAAAGTAAATAAATATAAAAAAGATCTGTTTTTAACCGAAAAGTTAGTGCGTAAAATCCGCCACTTTTCATATACAAAACCGTTGACATTATAAAAATCTAATAAAAAGCCAAAAGCATACCATATGCAAAAGGGCATAAAAAAACCCTTTACTCTTCAGAATAAAGAGTTTTTTGAAATATAAACTTGGTTTAGTAGTTGAACAAATCGTGTCCGGCCATCAATTGGTGTACTTCTTTTCCTACAACTTCCAGGTTAGCTTCGTCATCTGGGTTTTGTAAGACACGGTCGATAAGCTCCACAATGGTTTCCATATCGGCCTCGTTCAACCCTCGAGTTGTTATGGCTGCAGTACCTACGCGAATCCCAGAGGTAACAAAAGGAGATTTATCATCAAAAGGTACCATGTTTTTATTGGCTGTTATTTCTGCTTTTACAAGCGCCAATTCGGCGTCTTTTCCGGTAATGTTTTTGTTGCGTAAATCAATCAACATCATATGATTGTCTGTACCTCCAGAGATAAGTTTGTACCCTCGAGAAACGAATGCTGCAGCCATTGCTTTTGCATTTTTTTGAACGCGCAACATATAATCTTTATAACTCGGCTGTAAACACTCTCCAAAGGCAACAGCTTTGGCAGCTATAACGTGTTCTAGCGGTCCACCTTGATTTCCGGGGAAAACGGCCATGTCTAATAGATGGGACATTTTGCGAACGGTTCCGTTTTTTAGGGTTATTCCAAAAGGGTTGTCAAAGTCTTCTCCCATCAAAATTAATCCTCCTCTTGGTCCGCGGAGGGTTTTGTGGGTTGTAGTGGTAACCACATGACAATGTGGAATAGGGTTGCTCAAAATACCCGTAGCAATCATTCCAGAGGGGTGCGAAATATCCGCCAAGAGAAAAGCACCAACTTCATCGGCGATTGCTCTAAATTTTGCAAAGTCAATATCTCGGGAATAAGCCGAGGCACCTGCTATGATCATCTTGGGTTGTACCTCCTTGGCAATGTCCAAAATATTGTCGTAGTCCAAACGTCCTGTTTCTTCTTGAACCCCATAAAAATGTGCTTTGTAGAGGCGTCCAGAAAAATTAACCGGAGAACCATGTGTAAGGTGACCTCCATGAGAAAGATCAAAACCTAAAATTGAATCTCCAGGTTTGATAAAGGCGTGGAAGACTGCCGTGTTTGCTTGAGAACCCGAATGGGGTTGAACATTTGCATAAGCAGCTCCAAAAAGTTCTTTAGCTCGCTCAATTGCTATTGTTTCGACTTTATCGACAACTTCACATCCACCGTAGTATCGCTTTCCGGGATAACCCTCTGCGTATTTGTTTGTCAATACCGATCCTGTAGCTTCCATAACCGCAGGACTGGTAAAGTTTTCTGATGCAATAAGTTCAATTCCATTGAGCTGTCTAGCCTCCTCTTCATTAATTAAATCAAAAACAGTAGTGTCTCTTTGCATAGTTTGAAAATTAAGCTACAAAAATACGAATTTGACTTGTTATTTTAAGCCTGAAAAATGATTTTCAAAAAAACTTATCAAGGAAGCAATTAACAGTTTTTGGGTTTCTTAAAATTCTTCCCAGAAATTGGTCTTAAATTCTTTGTAATACTTAGGTAAAACCTCGTTTTTCTCTTCGATTTGATCAAATTCACCCTGGGTTAAATTTTCGGATTCAAAAACTCGGATCTCATAATCAGATTTTGAGGTTAAAGACAAATCCATACGCATGGATATTTCATTTTGTTTCCTTCTCCCCTTCACAAATTTATTTTTCTCAATAAACTTGATGGGTCTATCAACACCAATTTTTTGACCCTCGGTAATTTGCAAATAAGAAAGTCTGTATTGCTTACCATCATCCTTGGAAAAGACCATTTTACCCGATCTCATATAGTCTTCAAAAAAGACCCCTAAAAGTTTTATTCTGAATAGGGGTTTTGTATTGTTAAAATCCAATCGAGTAACTGCAAAGTCCTTAGAATTTACGTAGAGGGTGCCCTCAAAGTCTTCTTTTTTCTTGGGTTTAAAATCAATTACATAAACCAAGTCAGTCCCCTCGGTTATTAATTTTGGTTCCGAAAATACATAACGATTGGGTTTCTGAATACAATTCACCTCTGCATCGTCAGCGAAAAAAGTTTAGAATACAATTCTGTAATATTATTTTTTCGATACTTTGCAAAACCTTCTTTTTCCGATTTCTTTTTCTCTAATTGTTTTTTTTCAAATTCTTTGAGAGCGTCCAAGTCAGTACTGTCAACTTCTTCTTCTAATCCTTCAATATCCATGTCGCCTCCAAATATTCCCGAACGAACCTTAAAATAGGAATCTGATTTGACATTATCTTTTATCGCATTTTGGAGTCGTTTGGTCAAAGACTTCATCAAGTCATCTCCTTTGTCATAGGTATTTCTTGCCTTTATCAAGTTTATTTTTTGATTTTCATCCTCTAAATTGCCCGAATAATAACATAGTGTTTCGACAATATAATCACTTTTTCTGGGCATATTAACTAAAAAACTATCCAGTAACGAACGATTCAATTCTGCTATTGAAGATTTGAATTTATCAATCTTTATTTTGGAAATGTTTTGACCGTAAAGTTCTCTGATAAACATTCGCCTCTTACTGTAATCCAGGGAGTAATTATCATTCAATCGGTCTTGAACCAAAGAGATTATTTTTTCAGTAGTGTAATTTTTATTCGTTAGAATGACATCCTCCAAAACAATTGCTTTGGGTTGGGTGTAAATTATGCTGTCATTGAATTCTTTTAGGCCAACAGCAACCCTATCAAAACCAATGGATGAAACAAAAAGGGAATCGTTTTCTTCAATTTGTTCTGGAAGCAACTCAAAAAATCCAATTTCATCGGTTATTAAACCTCTGTTATTTGAAAAATGAACCGTTGCAAATGGCACTGGTTCTAAACTCAAAGAATCTATGATTTGGACTTTGACTGATTGACCGCTAAGAAACAATGAGATGTGAACTAAAAAGCACACCAAAAAATTTTTCATTCAAAAATATTTTATTGCGAACACGAATTAAATCAAAGTTAGATTATTATTTTTTTATAATTTAATTTATGCTAATAAATCGAAATTAGCACTCAAAATCATCCTTTGAAATGAGACTCTGTGTTCTTTTAAAATGTTTTATTGATCATATCATCAAAACCAAATTCATCAATAATCAGATTTGTTTGACTTCGTTTCTAATATTTTTTTTAGGTTTTTCAGACCAATATCAAAATCATTTTTTAGGGTTTGTTTAAAACTTGACGATATTAGTATTAAATTGAAAGGATAGTCCATGTGACCATCAAATCCCCATCGCACTTTAGTTTTATATTCTGTAATTGTTTCGGTAATCATATAAGCATTAGAAACTGCCTCAAAAGGTTTGTAAAAACGAAGTTCAAAATCAATTCGATTTCCCTCTGAAATTTTAATGATTTCTTGCTCTCCAACCCCCACATCAGGGTGATTGCTTTCCCACGCGGAAACATACCCAACTGTTTTATCTGTTCCTCTGTAAGTGCTTTTCATTTTCGGATCAATTTTTGACCATTTACTGTACTTATTTTGATTATTTAACGACTTTATGTAATCAAATACTACCGGTTTGGATTGATTTATATCAATACTGCTTTCAACATTGTAGTCATTGGGCACAAACAAAGCAATGAAGAATGGAATGGCAATTAGAACAAATAAAGAGACGAGAATTGTTTTTAAATTAAATTTCATGATTTTAAGATTTAGGGTTACATCATTTAAAAATAGTCAAAAAAAATTTGTTATGAAAAAACTAAATTCCACAGCTGTTAAGGAATTTTGATTAAGATAAAACTAATTGAGTAAAAAGCTTAATGACAAATGGTTAATGAAATCAATTGAACAGCCTACTTAAAAAAGGAAAGAAATGGAATGTTTATCTTTGGCCTACTAATTGGATAGATAAACTCGTCTACGCAATCATCAAACAACTGCGCTACAAAGTGAAATGAAATTTGGTCGTTAATTCCACACATATTAATGTGATCTTGCCAAGTTGATCTTATCAAATTTGTTTTGGGGTGTGCTTCATTGTAAAGTAAATATCCACATTGGTAATGCATAGTCCCTTCAACACTCAAGCCCTTTGCTGTTTGCTCATCAAGATAATTCTCATAGCGAGCTTTTTGTTCTACATATCGTTGCTGATGCATAGATTCTGATAGCTCCTCCATATTATTTTCGACAAAAGGATGTTTGTGTAACATCATTGCAGTTTTGTGATTCCAATTGTTTATTGTTTTAATTGAATCTGAAGCATTTACACTAAACTTATTATCAGACCAAACAACAAAATCATAGGTTTTTGGTAAAAATAGGTTGGGATAAACTTTTAATCTCTTGCATGCAAGGGTGTAAAATTGGCTTTGTTTAACTTCATCCAAGGCACTTATTACGTCGGGACTTAATTTTGAAAAAGGACTGTCTGGTGAAAACAAAGAAAGAAGATCTTTAACATATTCAAAGAAAAAGGGAATCCAATTTGTTTTTTGTAACCTACTGATGACTCCACTATGATTTGTAATGTAATACGAGTGATAACCCTTAGGTTTTTTTGTGATTCTAGGCTTTGGATCTTGACCTACGTAACCCGTAACAAAAGCAACATTTGAATTCATGATAGTAGAAGTGTTGTTGAGATCCCTACAAAAGTAAGTGAAATAGTAAAAACCTATTCGAAAACATCATTTAAATTTCATATGACAGGCAATGATTTTTCAAAATTTAAATTGAGCAAATGAAAAATATTGTAAGGTTAAATCTAAAAGAATAAACCTACCTTTGTGCTAATGCAAAAGAAAATCAACATTCAAAATAAAAGAGCCCGGTTTGAGTACGAAATTATCGATCAATATACCGCTGGCTTGGTGTTGACAGGAACAGAAATTAAATCCATCCGTGAAAGTAAAGCCTCAATAGCGGAAAGCTTTTGTGAATTTAATGAAAAAGGTGAATTGTTTGCAGTAAATATGTACATCGAAGAGTATTTATACGGGACTCACTACAATCACAAACCCCGATCTTCTCGAAAATTATTGCTCAACAAAAAAGAGCTAAGAAAACTCAATAAGCAGGTAAAAAATGTCGGTCTAACCATTGTTCCCCTCAAGCTTTTCATCACGGATAAAGGCTATGCCAAAATGATTATTGCTCTAGCTCGAGGGAAAAAATTGTACGATAAACGGGATACACTTAAAGATCGAGACAACAAGCGAAATTTGGATCGAGTCAAAAAAAATTTTCCTAAGTAAATAAAACTAGTTCTTGTCCTTCAACATAGGAACAAATCGAAATGCTCCAAAGGTTTCTTTATCGAATTCATTTTCAGACTTACGGGTAAAACGGGTCATTATTTGCTCATCTTTACCAATGGGGATTACTAAATGGCCCCCAACAGCAAGTTGTTGCAATAAGGGTCTGGGTACATCTGGTGCTCCGGCAGTAACCACAATCCCGTCAAAAGGAGCTGCCTGAGGCATTCCCAAATATCCATCGCCAAAAACAACTTTTTTGGGTTTTAGACTCAATTTGGTAAACAAACGTTGGGTTTTTTTAAATAATTCTTGTTGACGCTCTATGGTGTATGTTTTAATCCCTAAGGCCATCA
The DNA here is from genome assembly GCA_038142965.1 of Candidatus Arcticimaribacter sp. Taxonomy (GTDB): domain Bacteria; phylum Bacteroidota; class Bacteroidia; order Flavobacteriales; family Flavobacteriaceae; genus Arcticimaribacter. The sequence continues at coordinate 281,534 of JAYQLC010000007.1, forward strand.
AAACGGCGGTTTGATAACCAGAACCAGTTCCAATTTCCAAAACTACATCACCTGGCTTTATCTCTAAAAGTTGAGATTGGAAAGCAACTGTGTATGGATGTGAAATAGTTTGATTTGCTGCTATTGGAAAAGCTTTGTTGTCATAGGCGTGAGATTCTAGACCAGAATCCATAAACCAATGTCTTGGTACTTGGAGCATGGCATCCAATACCTTGGGGTCTTTAATCCCCATTGCTGCTAATTTATCAATAAGTAATTTTCGTTGTCCTTTATGTTTGGCAGTATCCAAAGGTCTATTCATGAATGCAAAAATAAACAATAAAACGGCTTTTCTAAGGAAGTATAAAGAGAAATTAAGTCTAAAAATGTACCTTTGATTCATACTAATAAATCGCATAAAAATACTTATGAAAAAGCTGAAAGTAGGAGTTTTAGGCGCAGGACATTTGGGTAAAATTCATCTTAGATTGTTGGAGGAATCAGAATTTTATGACTTGATAGGTTTCTATGATTCCGATAAAAAAACGGCAGATGAGTTGTCCAAAAAAGACGGCTATTTGGCTTTTGAAACCATCGAAGAGCTTCTTTCTGAAGTTGAAGTAGTTGATATAGTAACACCTACCCCTTACCACCACGAAATGGCGGTTCGCTGTTTGAAAGCCAAGAAGCATGTTTTCATTGAAAAACCAATTACTCAAACTGTCATTCAAGCAGAAGAAATAGTTCAGTTAGCCAAAGAAAACAATCTCAAGGGTCAGGTTGGTCATGTAGAACGTTTCAATCCGGCTTTTAAGGCCATAAAAGAACACATTGACAGTCCGATGTTTATTGAAACTCATCGCCTTGCAGAATTCAATCCTAGAGGAACAGATGTTCCTGTTATTTTAGATTTGATGATCCACGACATAGATATCATTCTAAGTGTTGTAAACTCTCCTGTTGCAAATGTAAGTGGTTCAGGAGTATCGGTAATCAGTGAAACCCCTGATATTGCAAACGCTCGAATTGAATTCGAGAATGGTTGTGTTGCCAATTTAACAGCCAGTCGAATTTCACTCAAAAACATGCGTAAAACTCGTTTTTTTCAGAAAGAAGCCTACATTTCGGTTGATTTTTTGACCAAACAAGTTGAGGTTGTTAAAATGAAAGATGCTCCCGAAGAACCGGAAGAATTCGATTTGATTCTTCAGAACGCTGAGGGTGTTAAAAAACAAATCTACTTTGAGCCACCAACAATAGAAGAATCTAATGCTATTTTGGAGGAACTAAATACTTTTGCAAAAGCCATTCAAAACAATACCGAACCCATTGTTACCTTAGATCATGCCACTGAGGCACTCAGAGTAGCACACCAAGTAATAGCTTGTTTTAAATAAATCGAGAATGAAAAATATTACCGTAATCGGCAGTGGTACAATGGGCAATGGAATAGCTCATTGTTTTGCCCAAAACCAATTCAATGTTCTTTTAGTTGATTTGTCCGAAGACCAACTGAAAAAAGCAATTACTACAATCAACAAAAATCTAGATCGCCAAGTTGCTAAAGAGGTTATTTCAACTCAACAAAAAGAGGAAACATTAGATCGAATACAAACTTCAACCGTTCTTGAAAATTCTTTGAAAGAAGCTGACTTAATTATTGAAGCTGTTTCAGAAAATATTGCAGTAAAAGCAGATCTTTTTAAAAAAATGGATGCACTGGCTCCTGCCCATTGCATTCTGGCTTCAAATACTTCATCGATCTCAATTACAAAACTGGGATCGTTTACAAAGCGTCCAGAAAAAGTTATTGGAATGCATTTTATGAATCCAGTTCCTATCATGAGGCTGATTGAAGTAATTCAAGGTTTTAAAACTGACAACGACACTTTAAGTCAAATCTTAACAGTCTCAAAAGCATTAAATAAAACTCCTCTCTTATCTCAAGATTACCCTGGATTTGTAGCCAACAGAATTTTATTGCCAATGATCAATGAAGCAATTGAAGCTCTTTTTCAGGGAGTAGCCGGTGTTTCAGAAATTGATCAAATCATGAAGTTAGGGATGGGACATCCAATGGGCCCTTTACAACTTGCTGATTTTATTGGTTTAGATGTATGTCTTTCCATCTTAAATGTGTTGAATGAAGGATTTGGCAATCCAAAATATGCCCCTTGTCCCCTGTTGGTCAATATGGTACAAGCAGGAAACTTAGGAGTAAAATCTGGAGTTGGATTTTATGATTATCGAGTTGATTTAAAAAAGCCAACGGTAGCAAGTCAATTTTTATCGTATGGGAATTAAAGAAAAGTTAAAATCATTAAAGTCAGAACTCCCCCGAGAACATCAGTTTAGTTGCGGTTTCAAAAACAAAACCGAACATTGATCTAGAACAAGCCTATGCAGCTGGTCAGCGTATTTTTGGGGAAAATAAAATCCAAGAAATGACTCTGAAATGGGAAAGCCTACCTAAAGACATTCAATGGCACATGATTGGACATGTACAAACCAATAAAGTCAAATACATGGCTCCCTATGTAAGCCTAATTCACGGAGTTGATCGACATAAGCTTTTAAAGGAAATTAACAAGCAAGGTGCTAAAAACAATCGGGTGATTGATTGTTTACTACAAATGCACATTGCTCAAGAGGAAACAAAATTTGGTTTTAATCTTGAAGAACTAAAAGAGGTTGTGAATGAGTTAAAAATAAACCCTTTACCGAATGTCAAAATCAAAGGGTTGATGGGGATGGCTACATTCACTGAAAATAAGGATCAGATCAGAAAGGAATTTAAAACATTAAAACAATATTTTGATTGGATTCAAAACCAACTCCCTGAAATTACAGAACTCTCTATGGGAATGAGTGGAGATTATTCCATTGCCATTGAAGAAGGAAGTACCATGATCCGAGTGGGGAGTAAAATTTTTGGAAACAGAAACTACTAGCCCATGTACGCAATCCTTGATATCGAGACAACAGGTGGTAAATTCAATGAAGAAGGAATTACTGAAATCGCTATTTATCGATATGACGGACAAGTAATCCTAGATCAAATATCAAGTTTAGTCAATCCAAATCGAGAAATTCAACCCTTTGTAGAACGTTTAACAGGAATCAATAGCAAAATGCTCGTCAATGCTCCCAAGTTTTTTGAACTGGCTAAACGAATAGTAGAAATTACCGAAGGGTGTGTGATTGTAGCCCACAACGCAGAATTTGACTACCGTATTTTACAAACCGAATTCAGACGACTCGGATATTCTTTTGAAAGTAAATCTTTATGTACAGTAGCCCTGGCTCAAAAGCTGCTTCCAGAGGCAGAATCTTACAAACTTGGAAAACTCGTACGTTCCCTTGGAATACCCATTACAGACCGTCATCGAGCCCATGGTGATGCTTTAGCTACTCTTGAACTCTTCAAGTTATTGCTTGAAAAAGATTCTAACAAAGAAATAATCAGTACATACATTAAAGAACTAAACAGCAATAAAGTAGCTCCCAAATTTCTAAATATTATTGAAGAATTGCCCTCAGAAATTGGGGTGTACTACATTCATGATCATGATGGTAATATTTTTTATATTGGTAAAAGTAAGAATATCAAGAAACGCGTTTTGAGTCATTTAACAGCCGAAAGTTCAAAAGCACAAAAAATTCAAAAGAAATTAGCTCGTGTAACCTTTGAACTTTCTGGAAATGAATGTATTGCATTGTTAAAAGAGCAGCACGAAATCAAAAATAATCAACCCGATCTTAACCATGCCATGAAATATCGTCAGTTTGAAATGGGTATTCGAATCGACAAGTCAAACCCCTACCATCATTTAATCATAGAACAAGTAAAGCAAGAAGAACAGTATTTGGAGGTTTTCAAGAATAAAAAGACTGCTAATAGGAAATTGCGATTCTGGTTAGATGAATTTACCCTTTGTGAAAGTAAAACTTCCCTTGGAAATCCAAAGAAAGTATGCTTTGGACATGGAATAAAGAAATGTAATGGAGCTTGTTTAGGCAATGAATCCTCTCAGGTTTACAATAAACGTATTCTAAAAATTGAAAAAAGTTTGAGGTATCCACATAAAAATATGCTGATTATTGACAAAGGAAAAACAAAGGGAGAAAAAAGTTTTATTTACATAAAAAACACTTTATTTCAAGGGTATGGATATTTTAATTTAAACCATCAGATTAAAACAATTGATGCGATTGAAAAACGCTTGATACCCATAAAAGACAACAGAGATTCACAAGCACTTATTCGCGGTTTCATTGGTAGAAATCGGTATAAGAAAATCATTGATTTAGATGCCTGTTAAAATTTATTAACTTTAGCCTTTGAAATGCCTAATAATAACAAAACACCCTACTGGAAACATCGTCTTCATGAAATTGTTTATGAAGCGGATACAGTAGCCGGAAAACGTTTCGATCTCATTTTGTTGATCCTAATTCTTTTAAGTGTAATTCTAGTAATGCTTGAAAGTGTTACTTCAATTCACAATAGGTTTGCAACAGAATTCGATATACTTGAATGGCTGATAACAGGATTGTTTACAGCAGAATACATTGTACGCCTGATCGCAATCAAAAAACCATTTAGTTATGTATTCAGCTTTTTTGGAATCATTGATCTTTTGTCTACCCTACCCAAATACATATCGCTTTTTTTGATCGGAACAGAGTCCTTAATAGCTCTTCGAGCCCTTCGTTTACTTCGTGTATTCAGAATTTTAAAAATTACTCGATTTATTGGAGAATCTAATTTTCTAATTAAAGCCTTGTATGCAAGTCGGGCCAAAATAGGAGTTTTTCTTTTGCGGTATTCATTCTTTGCATCATTTTTGGAACCCTTATGTACTTGATCGAAGGAGAACCAAATGGCTTCACAAGTATTCCACGAAGCATTTATTGGGCAATTGTTACTATGACTACTGTAGGTTATGGTGACATTGCTCCTCAAACCCCTTTAGGTCAGCTTTTAGCGTCCGTTATCATGATTATGGGGTACGGAATTATAGCTGTCCCAACAGGGATTGTGTCGGCTGAAATGAGTATCCAGACCAAAGAAATAGATACCAACACCCAAGTATGTCAACATTGCAATACAGGACAACACAAAGATGGTGCTCTTTACTGCCATCATTGCGGCAGCATTTTGAACGATGAATTCTAAACAGCTATTGTATGTTGCAGGCCCAACAGCCTCTGGAAAAACCACCCTAGCAATTGCTTTGGCAAAACATTTTAAAACTGAGATCATTTCTTGTGATTCTCGACAATTTTACAAAGAAATGTCTATCGGAACTGCTGTTCCTTCACCAGAGGAGTTAGCTGCTGTACCACATCACTTTATCCAACAAAGAAGTATTCAAAACCCATACAACCTTGGTGATTTTCAAAGAGAGGCTCTAGAATTGCTAAAAAAAATATTCAAAACAAAAGATAAGGTCATAATGGTTGGGGGATCTGGTATGTATGCTGATGCCCTAATTGATGGACTGGATCATTTTCCCAAGGTCGATTCTTCCCTAAGAAATGAACTCCAAAAACAAGCGGAAGAAGAAGGCATTATTACACTTCAACAACTTTTAAAAAAACACGACCCTAGCTATTACCAGAAGGTTGACCTCGAAAATCCTCATCGTTTGATTCGAGCCCTGGAAATTTGTTTAACCAGTGGTAAACCCTACTCTTCCTTTTTGGGAAACAAACAAGCACCTGATTTTTTAGTACACAAAAACTTGTGATTCAATGGGAACGAGCAGTTCTTTATGAGCGAATCAATCTTAGAATCGATCAAATGCTTGAACAAGGTTTGGAAGAAGAAGCAAAAAATCTTTATCCATTCAAAAAAATAAATGCGCTTCAAACTGTTGGCTATCAAGAGTGGTTTGCGCACTTTGATGGAACTAACTCTCGAGAAACCACAATAGAAGAAATTAAAAAAAATACCCGTCGATACGCCAAACGTCAAATAACATGGTTTAAAAAATACTCCGACGTAATCCTCATAAATGGTGGTAGTCCAATAGAAGATGTTTTAATGAAATTGTGATAAATCACAAAAGACTTTGTAAATTTTTCTTAAAATAAGCAGCACTATCAGCAGCACTTTGCATGGATGATTTTGCAAAATTACCCCCCTGCTCGATGTACAAGTATTCCAAACCAGAGGTTCTTGGGTCGGGTAAAATCTCGGTATAGTCTATGGAGCCGTTACCAAGTTCACTGTAATCACGAGTTAGCTTGTCCATATCCTTAATATGCCACATAACATATCGTCCTGGTTGTTGAGAGACCAAATCTTTAGGCGTTTTTCCAGAATGAACCAACCAATACATGTCCATTTGTAATTTTACAAACTTAGGATCCGTGAGCTGCATCAAAATATCATGTCCGGTAGTACCATACCAATCCTCAAATTCATAACCGTGATTGTGATATGCAAAGCCTATCCCCGATTTTGCCGCATGCTCACCAATTGTATTCAGTTTATCTGCCAAATGCTTAAATCCTTCTGGGTTTCGATTTTCGGGCTTTACAAAAGGCCAGGTTATGTAGGGTGAATTTAAGATTTTTGCGGTTTGAATACATTTGTCAACATAAATGAGTAGACTTTCTGTGGAAGTATTAAAATAATCAGGAAAATTGTAATGACCACTCGTTGTAGAAAGTCCTAAATCATCTAAAATTCTTTTGAATTCAATGATTTTAAAACCATAAATAGTTTTCGTGTCTGCCTTAAATCCATAGGTTTCAAAATCTTCATATCCCATGGTTTTTAGCTTTTTTAAAGTGTCGAGAGGATCCAATTTCATCGCATCACGAACACTGAAAAGCTGTAAACCCATTTTGTAGTTCTTTTTTTTAGAAAAGGACAAATGAGTTAACCCTAATGAAAAACCTGCGCTCAGGAGGGCTGTTTTTTGGAGGAATGCTTTTCGCTTCATATTCTAATGTGCTTTCAATTGTAGAGTCACAATTATTTTGTTTGCTGTACTAGTAATATTAAAAACATGTACTTACTTTCAACAATGAATCATTTAAAGAATTGACCAATCCCTACTGTTAATTTCAGTTAAAAAAATCAATCGACTCTTTTGATTTCAATACTTTTTTGAATTTGTTTTATTTTACTGACATCATCAACATCACTAGAATTTACTAAGAATCTGAATAAGATAAGCCCTTTTTTGTCTTGGATTCGATCAACTCAATGTCCTTATCAACCTTTTGTGGTAATTTACCCTTCTCAGCAATCAAAAGATTTAATTTATTGGATTGAAATTGTTCATCATTCTTTACATAAAAATTTACGGTATTGGGTTCATAAAATGCAACAGACCAATAATTTGAACTTGAGATGTTTGCGGACAAATTAAGGGGGCCGTCTTCCAAATTAAAAAAACAACTGACATACATAAAATCTGGATTTGGCTTAACAATCATCTGACTTTTATGATCGGGTAAGTCTCCAAGTCGTATTGTGTTTTCAGCGCCTCCAATTTTTCTCTCAGCACCTTTGAATAGAAGGTTTGGATAATATTTGATAAAACCTTTGTAACCCAATGCAAATCCAAGAATTAATACAACACCAAAAAGTATTCGATATAATTTCATCAATTAATTTTTTTTAGGGTTGGCAACTCGATCGCATCTTTATTCTCGTAAACATATTTTGCAGGATTGTAAAGACGTAACAAAACACTCATCCTGTTGGCTTCTCCTGCCGGTAACCAATTTTCTTTTTTTGGGTCTTTAGAAATAATTAACTCATAAGAATTTTTAAGAGAATCTTTGTAAACTATATTTTCCATATTATAGCTGAATACACCCTTATCATTGGGGATCAAAAAATGATCTTCCCCGTAGAGTGTGAAACTCCAATACCGTGCGTCAAAACTGCTTCCTGTCAACTTATAATCGTTTGAAGAAGATAGTGGGTCGCCCTCTTGGTCAGAAGAAGCGACAAAATAAATTACTTCAGAATCCTGTAATGCCAGTAGCCCGATTCTACCTATATATGCTTTTTGAAATTCATTTGTTGCTAAATCCATTGTAGGGAAATACCCCCAAACACCATTTTTAAGAATAAGATCATTGTCTTTGCCTACTTGATTTATTTTGAAATTAGCCCAAAAACCACCTATTAGCATTCCTGCAAAAAGTAAAAGAAATGCAATTAAACTTTTTTTCATCGTTTTAAATTCTCCTTAAAATAGAAGACAGATTGTTTACTTGTTTTATTTTCTACAAGATAAGTTATAAATTTTATTAAGGGTTATTTATTACGACATATTCCTTAAAGAAAATTAAAAATAAATTGAGAAAACAGTTTTAAATTAATCCATATACATTCAAACAAAAACACCCTTTACAGTTCTGTAAAGGGTGTTTGTTAGAAAATAAATTGAAGTTAATTCAATCTACTCTATTGTTAAATTAAATGTTACCTCTATGTCTGTTTCACCTCCTGCGTCATCAATACCCGTATTTGGTTTTTAGGCTCGTGACGAAGTGTAAATGTCAAACCACCAGAACTTGCAGTACCTGCAACTAGAGTGAATTCTGTCCCTAATGGGTTCCCGGCAGAATCATTGTTTTCATATGATGTTGTTGCATCTAACCCACTCCCAACGGTGTAAAAGAACTGGTGCTCTAAAGATTCTTCTTCTACTTCTTCGGTGATGTCCTCTGCTGGATCTTCCATTTCATTTAGAAGCTCAATTGTACCATTATAGGCAACTCCAGCTGACAAATTTCCCGAAACTGTTATCACTGGAGCATTAGGACCATCTCCATCTAAATCTTGAGATTTAAGAATAATGGTAGTTCCCTGCCCTGCTGGTACAAGAGTAGCCGTTAACGTAGTGATAACTTCCTCTTCATTTACGGGATCTGGTAAAGGAGATGGGTCATCATCTTTTGAACAGGATACATACAATAATGTTGTAAATAGAATTGTTGCTAATAAATTTAATTTTTTCATTTTTTGTGATTTTAAGTTAATAATTGAATTTGATGTTTAATAAAAAATTTCTACCCAAGTCGTCCGCATAAAAACGCAAACGATTTAAGTAATTTCTGTAGGAAATATTAAAAAGATTTGAGATCCCAAAACCCAAACTTAATTTTGATTTTTCTGAGAAATCAAAATCAATACTTGAATTGAAGTTGAATAAGTGATATGCGTCGGGAGGTGTACTCACATCAACCAATTCTCTAGTTTCGGTTTGTGGAATATATATTTCAAAATTGGTGTCTGGATATTCATTTTGACGAAAGACATATTCGCTTTGTACTGCCAACCGTAAATTTTTGAGTTTAGAATTGTAATAAACAATCTCATTTATGGTGTTTACAGGTGGCATATTGATCAAAGGTTTGTCTCGAAAACGATCATATCCTTTAACCAGAGATGATCTATTGTTGAAACTCATATGATCAGAAAAAACATAAGAAGCATTGAAATCAATGCCCAAAAAATGAACATTGGTTTGTCTGTATTCCCAAACAGGAAAAGTTCCTCTTATCGAATTATTAATTCCAACAGGTTCTATGAGAATAAAATCAGAAATAGTGTTTATGAATGGATTTATTGAAAAACTAAAGTTTTCATTAATCCGCTCAAGTGTAACAGATAGCTTATGACCAACTTCTGAATTGAAACCCAAATCACCGTATTCAACCCGCGCAGCAGAGTGGTGCAAACCTTCGCTAAAAAGCTCAGAAGGATTGGGAGTACGAGAAGCGAGTGAGTAATTAAAAAACAGTTTGTAATCCTCACCAAAATCATATGTAGCCCCAAAAGTTGCGGAGGTATTACGGAAATTAAATTGAGGGCGGGTTAAAACTTGATTAACCAGTTCTTCGATTACCACATTTGGAAAGTTAACATCATAATTTCTCAATTCCCAAAAAAGAGGTTCTATAAAACTTATAAACATCCATATGAGTAAAATCATAACGTGCTCCTAATTCAAAAAGCCAGTTACTATTGAGCTGGTAATCTGAAACAGCATAGATTCCAAAATCATATTTTTTGTAATCTGGAATCAACCTGCGAACTCCAGTATTGGCAGCGTAGTTTTTTTGGTAGCTGCCCATAATTCCCGTTTTTAGACCAACGTTATTTGATAAGTTACTATCAAAATCAAGCAAAACCCTATGGGTTTGTAATTGCAAATCCAAAGATGCTTTACCCTTATCTGAGCCTCTTCTGATATCAAATTCTAATCGATCATTTCGTTGATAATCGTACTGTAAGCTCAACTTGCCAAGGCCTACTCTTTTAAAGACTACAAGTCTTGCCAATTGGTGACTAACATTCTGCTTGGGTGCCGAAAGATCATAAGTAAAATCTTCTGTTACCAAAGGTAAATCACTTTGAATTGCTCGAAATAAATCTTGTGCACTCCCCAAATGAGAAGCCCTCAAAATACCGATTTCATTTTTAAAGAATGAATAATAAAAATTCATCCCATAAGCAAAACGATTCAAACCAACTTTTACAGATAAATTATGTTGATTTTCTCCTGTGTTACTCAACACATAATCTGGTGTCTCAGAATCACCAGAACGTTTCAATGAACCCTGAAAAGTTGCAAACCAACCGCTTTCGTAACTCTTAGTTAGATTTGATGTAACTAAGGATCCCTTTCCATTAGAATTTGCGGCAACTAGTGTTTTTCCGTAAAGACTATCTTTAATGGGAACTTTAGAGCTTTCCACAATAATTACACCCCCCATTGCATCACCGCTATACTGAAGTGCTCCAGCTCCTTTGATCAAAGTTAGTCTGTTAACCGCATTGACATCAATATTTGGGGCATGTTCGACTCCCCATTCTTGATCTTCCATGCGCGCACCATTGTTGATGATGACAACGCGACTACTGTGTAGTCCGTTAATCATTGGCTTTACGACTGTATTTCCCGTATTCAAAGAGGAAACTCCACTCAAACTATTAAGGGCATCTCCAAGTGTTTTGCTGCTAAAACGTTCCAATTCCTCTTGAACTATATTGCTTTCTTGAAGTGTTTTGGATTCTTTAGATGTGATTTTTCCATCAATAGTAATCTCATTGAGTTCTTCCAAGTGATGTTCCAACTTAAAAGATTTGAAGGTATCTCCCGTTACTCTGACCCTAAAACCTTTGGTCAAACAATAAGGATGTGATACTTGAATAGAATAAGTGTCATTACATAAATTTGTGATGATAAATTTACCCTCAAAATCTGTGACCACAGTACGTTCAGAACCTGCAACAATAAGTGTTGCTCCCTCAAGTACAGATCCATCATGGAGATCTGTAAGAATACCAGTAAGTGTAAAATCACAATTTTGTGAAAAAGAAGGAAAACTGCTCAAAAGCAGAAACCCAAAAACATGAATACGCATAGATTGTCTGAATTAACATAGAAAAATAGTCGATTATTTATGCTAAAACAGGTGGGGCACGAAGTTGGGTGTTTGTTATATTAAACGAATGAAACAATAAAGAACCAAAGCTTATTTTGAAAGTTTCTGGAGTTAAAAAAACTACTGTGTCTTTAAAAAAAGTTATGCTGTAATGGAAAGGGGAATAATTGAAAATGCAGGTTTCGCACTCAACAATGGATTGATGAAAATGAGTTTTCTTTTCCTTACAAACAAAGTGATCGTGCGGTTCAAAAGTTGAAGAAAACCGCACGGCAGTAGGTAACAAAAGTGCTACTAGAAGCACAAATGCAGATATGTTTTTACCAAGCTGTTTATTGCAAAACATTTTAAATCCTATAATATTCACAAAAGTATAAAAACATTTTAGTTTTTATGTGAATTTGCAACCCAATTACAACTTCAAATCATATGGAATAGTTCTATTTAAAATATGGCAACAAAATTGCCATGAAAAAGTGGACCGAAATTAACGGCCTACTCAATTAATGAGGTTCTAATTTCTTCTCCCCTCGCCTTTTTCAGAACTACACGAGTTGGAGTGTCTTTTCCATTGATTATGGATTGAGTACCCAAAGCAATAGCACGAATGGTTTCAGTAACCACTTCCATGTCCAAGGTCTCTGCCTCATCTGTAACTTGATGATAGTGAATATCCACATCAATGGGACTGGTTGAGAAAGTATGCGAAGGAATGCCCAATTCTGCTAGACTCGCGTTATCCGATCTAAAAAACAACTTTAGTTTTGTGTAGGGGTCAGGATAAAGTCGATATTCTGTTTTTTTTAGATTCTTTTGAATAATTTTTCCAAAATCGGAACGATCAAAACCAGAAAGCCAGGCTGTTTTTGGACCGAAGGTTGATGTTTTACCAATCATTTCGATGTTAATCCCAGCGATGAATTTTGAAGCGTCAACATCTTTGCCAAAATATCTTGAACCCAACAATCCCATCTCTTCTCCAGTAAAGGCAATAAAAACTATAGATCGTTCATTGGTTCCTAATTCCTTAAAATATTGAGCTAAGGTAAGGACTGCGGTGGTTCCAGAAGCGTCATCATCGGCACCATTGTAAATCAAGTCTCCTTCACCTTCACTTTTTTTACCTAAATGATCGTAATGTGCTGAAATCACAACATATTCGTCTTTCATGCTTCTCCTCCAAAACTCCAATTATATTAGACATTTCGGTGTTATTGGCTCTAAAATTTTGTCTGAAACTCGTTAAGTTTTCGAATGGGATCAAACCTATCTTTTCAAATTCAGATGCTATGTATTGAGCGGCTTTTTCAATTCCTGGGCTACCCGCTTTACGGCCCTCCATCGCATCTGATGCTAGAGTATAAAGGTGTTTTTGAACCGTTTCGGTTTTGATAGAAGTAATATTGTTTTGTGCGTTATTCCAATGAACACAAAGCAACATAATCAGGGTCAAAAATGTAGTTTTCATAATAAAGATTTGCTGTTGGTTAATTTATAAAAATAAAAAAATTGTAAAAAATAAACTTTTACATAGCAGCAATCTCTCCCGGAATAAGTACTGCATGGGTGTCATCAGTTAAAGTATTGACTCGTAATTCCATTAAAGGGGCATATTCCTCAGATGTAACAAAACCATAGGCTAAGTTTTTTGAAGGAAATTGCATCAAAACAGTCCAATTACCAATTGCTTCTCCTTCAAGCGTTCTCCCATTTTTTGTTGCAGCCAGCAGTTTACCCTTGTACTTTTCTAGTATGGGAAGGAAGGGTGAACCGTATTGTTTAAAATAATCTTCATAATTTTTAACTTTCATCTGTCCGAAAATATAAACTTTCTGTTCCATTCTTTTAAATTTTTAAACGTTAAAACGGAAATGCATTACATCTCCATCAATCACTGAATACTCTTTTCCTTCAACACGCATACGACCCGCTTCTTTAGCTTTTGCCTCTGTTTTGTATGTGACATAGTCTTCATAAGAAATTACCTCAGCTCTAATAAATCCTTTTTCAAAATCCGTATGTATTACACCTGCCGCTTGAGGAGCAGTTGACCCGATGTTAACGGTCCAGGCGCGAACTTCTTTCTTTCCGGCAGTAAAATAGGTTTGTTGTTTGAGTAATTCATAAGCCTTTCGGATTAACTTCGCTGCACCAGGTTCTTCGAGTCCTAAATCATCTAAAAAAAGTTGACGTTCTTCATAGGTGTCCAATTCATTTATGTCTGCCTCTACACTGATGGCTAAAATTAATACCTCTGCCTGTTCATCAGCGATATAATCTTCAACTTTCTTTACATAAGAATTTCCTTTGACTGCAGCATCTTCAGAAACATTACAAACATACAATACAGGTTTATCGGTTAACAATTGAAGTGCATCAACAACCTCTTCTCTTTCTTTTTCAGAAAAATCAATAGATCGTACGTTTTTAGATTGCTCTAAAGCAACTTTGATTTTTTGTAAAATGTCCTGAACTTTCTGAGCATCCTTGTCTCCTGTTCGCGCAGCACGATTAACTTTTTCTAGGCGTTTATCAATTGTTTCAAGGTCTTTTAACTGCAATTCAATGTCTATAATTTCTTTGTCTCGAATCGGGTCTACTGATCCTTCGATATGAATAATATTGTCGTTATCAAAACATCTTAAAACATGGATGATGGCATCAGTTTCTCTAATGTTTGCTAAAAACTGATTTCCTAGCCCTTCTCCTTGGCTTGCACCTTTTACCAAACCAGCAATATCAACTATTTCTACAGTAGCTGGAATTACTTTTTCCGGCTGCACCAATTCGGATAGCTTTTCCAATCTTGGATCAGGAACATTAACCACTCCTATATTGGGTTCAATAGTACAAAAAGGGAAGTTTGCGCTTTGTGCCTTAGCGTTGGATAAACAATTAAATAGAGTTGACTTTCCGACATTGGGCAATCCTACAATTCCTGCTTTCATAGATTTTATTTAAAGTGGGCAAATTTAAGAATCTTAAATAATCTTTTATGTTTTTTTGTTTAAAAACATAATATACTAACGATAAAGTGTATCTTATTGCGAAATAATTAATTACCGCAAACTATTCTTATTGATATGAAAAAGATTTTAATGATTCTCGCCTTGATTAGTGGGCAAATTTTAACTGCTCAGACCGTTACGGGGAATGTAAAAGATGAAAGTGGCGCTGCCCTTCCCGGTGTAAACGTAATCATAAAAAACACCTCAATGGGTGTTGTAACTGATTTTGACGGTAACTATTCAATTGATGTAGATCTAGACACAATATTAGTTTTTAGCTACATTGGATACACCAGTCAAGAAGTTGTTATTAGTGGTCAAGATACTGTTAACATAACGCTATTAGAAGGGGTTTTACTGGAAGAAATTGTGATGACAGGCTCAAGGACTCCAGCTAGAAGTAATACAGATTCACCCCTTCCCATTGATGTGGTTGGAGTGAAAGAATTAACTTCTACAGGTCAAATTACCTTTGACAAGGCATTACAATACAGAATTCCTTCATTTAATACAGTCCAAACTCCTGTAAATGACGCAACGTCTTTATTGGACCCTTATGAAATTCGAAATATGGGGCCAAGTAGAACCTTGATCTTAATCAACGGAAAACGTAAAAACTTGAGTGCTCTTTTGTACACCCAAACTTCTCCAGGTCGTGGAGAAACAGGAGCTGACATTTCTGCATTCCCCACAGATGCAATTAAAAGAGTAGAAATTCTTCGAGATGGTGCCTCTGCACAATACGGATCGGATGCAATTGCAGGTGTAATGAATATCATTCTTAAAGACAATCCAGAATCGGGTTCAGCTACAGTTAGAGCTGGTATTACCTCAGAGGAGATGGAGAAATGTTTGGAATGGCAGTAAATAATGGAACAAGCATTGGTGATAACCAAGGTTTTGTGAACTACACCGTCGACTTGTCTAAAGTAAATTTGGCAAACAGACCTGGCACTGTTGATGCAGCTGGTGAGGCAGCAGATTTTGGTGCTAATATCTCGGATGTACAATCGTTTTTATCCAGAAAACCAGATGCTGGGAACATAAACGGTTCTCCAGAAACAGCAGCAGCCAAATTTGCAATAAATTTTGGATACGATCTAAGTGACGATACTGAAATATACGCAGATGCTGCATACGTTTACAAAGCTGTGAATAGTTTTGCAAACTACAGAACCCCTTACTGGAGAACTGAAAGCGCTTTCCCATACTTGGCTGATTTCTTTCCAAATGGACCAGGAGGAAGTTATGATGGCTATGTTCCTACATTTGAAGGACTGTTGAGTGATTACAATGCTACCATGGGTTTCAGATCTGTTATTAACAAGTGGAATGTAGACGCAAGTTTTACTACAGGTGGAAACCTCCAAACATACAAAGTAAATCAATCTCATAACAGAAATGTAGTTTATTCTCCATCAACTTGGATTGACACAAATTCAAACGGAACTGTTGATGCTGGTGAAATTACTCAAGGTGCTGAAAAATACAGAGCTAATAGCCAGCAATCATTCGATCCAGGTGGAACAAAGTTTTCACATAATCTTGGAAATATAGATGTTTCAAAAGTACTTTCGAAAAAAGTAAGTATTGGTATCGGTGCTGAATTTAGAACAGAAACTTTTGAAATAATTGCTGGGGAACTTGCCTCCTATGAAGGTGGGGGTGCCGATTCATTTGCAGGGGCTTCTCCTCAAAATTCTGGGAAATTCAATCGTTACAATATTGGTGGATACTTTAGTTTAGATTATGACGTTTCTAATGCATTTTTGTTGAGCGGTACGATTAGATCAGAAAACTACTCTGATTTTGGTAATGCATTTGTTTACAAGTTCAGCTCACGTTATAATATTAGTGATGCATTTACAATTAGGGGGTCTATTTCCACCGGATTTAGAGCTCCTACATTACACCAGATTTACACTCAAAAAGCTCAATACAGTTTTGTTCCTGGACAAGGAATCCAAGTTGGTGGATTGATTAACAATGTTTCTACACAAGCAAAATTATTGGGTATCGATCCCCTAGATGCCGAAACTTCCAACAACTTTACCATTGGTTTTGGAGGAAGTATAAATACCCGACTAAGCTACACATTTGACTATTACAACATTGCCGTTAAAGATCGTATTGTATTGGGTACTGAAATTGGTGCCACGGGAAATGCATCCAATGCTTTGGATGTTCTTTTAAGCGAAAACAACTTGAGTGATGTAAGTTTCTTTTCGAATGCAATTGATACAAAAACATCTGGTATTGATGTTGTGATTTCATACAAAGATGTTGCAGTTGGGGCAGGTAACTTTAACTTCAATCTATCTGGAAACTACACAATCCAAAACAAACGCGATGGAGCGGTTAAAAATACCGCACTTGTTGCTAATGCAGGACAATCTGTAGTGAATGAAACTCAAGAGGCTTTATTTTTTACATCTAGACCCAAAACGAAATGGATCTTGGGTGCTGACTACAACATCAATAAGTTCGGTTTATCATTGAATAACACCTATTTTGGAAAAACAACCTTCCAACAACAAGGTCTTAGCAGCAATATTTTCACAGAGTTTACTCCAAAAGTAGTTACTGATCTGGGTATCAACTACAATGCCACTGAAAAACTAACAATTGCATTAAACATAAACAATTTATTCAACATATTGCCAGAATGGAACTTTGTATCGAAAAATGCCTCAGGGGATGCAATATTAGCAGACCCTGCTCAGGTTAAAAACCAATCGAATTTAATAACATTCAATCAGCGTTATTCTCGAATGACATATGATGGGTACCATTTTAGCCAATTAGGGACATTAATGAACCTCTCTTTAAACTATAAATTCTAAATCTTTATACAGAAAATTTATTGGTAAAAAATAAAAAAGCCTCTACTAAGTACGAGACTTTTATATGTTCAGTTAACAATTCATTGAAAATTTTGTTACTTAATCATCCGGATGCATAAAACGCTGTTTAGCCAACAAAACTTCTTCAGTTTCTTCGTGGTCTTCATCAGGAACGCAGCAGTCGACCGGGCAGACTGCAGCACATTGCGGTTCGTCGTGAAAACCCTTACATTCAGTACATTTATCAGGAACGATGTAATACAACTCATCGGAAATAGGTTCCTGAGTCTCATCAGCATCAACCTGTTTGCCATTGGGCAAAACAATTGATCCCTCCAATGAAGTGCCATCTTTATACCTCCAATCATCAGCTCCTTCATAAATAGCTGTATTAGGACATTCTGGTTCACAGGCTCCGCAATTAATGCATTCATCTGTAATAATAATAGCCATAGTAGGAATTCTTTAATTAAATTTGCTGCAAAAATAAGACCTAAAACCTTATTCTACAAATAATGATTCAACTAGATCAAAGAATATTTGCACTAAACCGACTTGGAGAGTTTCTTCGAAATATTGATTCAAATGATCCTAACTATGATTCACTTTTTGATGTCATTAGTAAAGCAAAAACGGTTAATGGCTGGTTCTCAAGAGAAAATGTACTTTATGCATTCTCCCAATGGGGAGAAAGTCTCAGCACAAAAAACCTATCTAAATGGACACAGTCCTATACTTTTGAGCAAAAATTTACTCAAACCATTGGTCTAATTTTAGCCGGAAACATACCCCTAGTTGGTTTTCATGATGTATTAAGCGTTCTAATTAGCGGTCATAAGGTTTTAATAAAATGTTCTTCTTCTGACCCTTTATTAATACCCTTTCTAGTAAAGAAACTCCAAGAATTTGAACCTGATTTTACAAGTTTAGTAGAGTTTACATCAGAACGATTCAAAAGTTTCGATGCTATAATTGCAACTGGAAGTAATAATGCCGCACGCTATTTTGAATATTATTTTTCAAAAGTCCCAAACTTGATTCGTTCCAACCGAAACGGAATTGCCATTTTAGATGGAAGTGAAACCAAAGAACAATTAGAAGCCCTGGCCAAAGACATTGTACAATATTATGGATTGGGTTGCCGAAGTACGGCTAAAATTTTTGTGCCTAATCAATACGACTTGAATTTAATTTTTGGAGCACTGTATCCATACAGTAACTTGATGGACTCGAAAAATACGCCAATAATTACGATTACAACAAAGCAGTATATCTTATGAGTCAGTTCGATATTCTAGACAATGGCTTTTTTGTCTTAAAAGAAGATTCAACTTATTCTTCACCAGTTGCCTGTTTGCACTATGAGTATTTCGAAAATCTTGAAAGTTTAGAAGAAAAACTTACTCAAGATCAAGATCAGATACAATGCATTACTTCAAATCAAGAAAAAGAAAACCATTTTGCCTTTGGTAATGCTCAACATCCTAAGCTTTGGGATTATGCCGATGGAAAAAATACTTTAGATTTTTTAACATTGTTATCCTAAACTGTTAAAAAATTAATTAAAAAATACATATTTCCTATGCGTTTTTAAATGGGTAATGCGGATATTTGCAGCTTAATAATTATTATGAAAAAACATAATTTTAGTGCGGGTCCTTCAATACTACCTGCCTCGGTAATGAAAAAAGCATCAGAAGCAGTTATTGACTTTGATGGGATGGGGCTTTCTCTAATCGAAATATCTCACCGAAGTAAAGAGTTCATTGCTGTAATGGAACGTGCTCAAGATTTAGCTTTAGAACTTACAGGTCTTAAGTCTAAGGGGTACAAAGCCCTGTTTCTCCAAGGAGGAGCGAGTATGCAATTTTTGATGACTGCTTACAATCTTTTAGAAACCAAAGCAGGTTACATCAATACTGGTTCATGGTCAACCAAAGCCATCAAAGAAGCAAAACTTTTTGGGGAGGTTGAAGAAGTTGCATCATCGAAGGATCGCAATTTCAATTACATTCCCAAAGGTCATGCAATACCCACAGACCTCGATTATCTTCATATTACCACAAACAATACTATTTTTGGAACTCAATTTCAGGAAATTCCTCAAACAGATATTCCTTTAATTGCAGACATGAGCTCCGATATTTTTTCCAGAAATATTGATTACTCCAAATTCGATCTCTTTTATGCTGGAGCTCAAAAAAATATGGGTCCCTCTGGAACAACACTTGTCATTGTGAAAGAAGATCTTCTTGGAAAAGTAAGCCGCACAATCCCTTCAATGATGAACTATCAGGTTCAATTGAACAACGATAGTATGTTCAACACTCCTCCTGTGTTTCCCATTTACACCTCTATGCTTACCTTAGAATGGTTGCAAGAAAATGGTGGAATCAGTGAAATTGAAAAACACAATAAAGCAAAAGCTGAACTCTTGTACAATGAAATAGACCGAAATTCAGCCTTTGAAGGTTTTGCTGCAAAAGAAGATCGCAGTCAAATGAATGCAACATTTAATCTTGCCGATGGTGTTGATGGATCTCTATTTGACAGCTTATGGACTGAGGCTAATATCAGTGGGCTTAAGGGCCACCGATCAGTTGGTGGATACCGAGCATCTATTTACAATGCCTTGCCCCTAGAAAGTGTAAGCCTTTTAGTTGAAGTAATGAAAAAATTTGAACAAACTTTATAATTGAAATAAATGAAAGTACTAGCAAACGATGGAATATCTCAAACTGGAATTGATGCGCTCCAGACAAACGGTTATGAAGTGATCACGACCAATGTAGCCCAAGAACAATTAATTTCATTTATAAACGAAAATGAGATTACTGTCCTACTTGTAAGAAGCGCAACCACGGCACGAAAAGAATTGATCGATTCATGTCCCAATTTAAAGATTATTGGAAGAGGTGGGGTTGGAATGGACAATATTGATGTTGAATATGCTCGTGAAAAGGGTTTAAAAATAATTAATACCCCTGCAGCCTCCTCTGCCTCTGTTGCAGAATTAGTATTTGCTCATCTCTATGGAGGAGTTCGTTTTCTGTACGACTCAAACCGCAACATGCCTCTCGAAGGGGAAACCAATTTTAAAGGATTAAAAAAAGCATATGCAAAAGGCGTAGAACTCAGAGGAAAAACCATTGGAATCATTGGTTTTGGTAGAATTGGACAAGAAGTTGCTAAAATTGCACTTGGAGTTGGAATGCAAGTTATCGCTGCCGATAAGTTTATAGAAGCTGCAACCATAAATGTTGAACTGTTCAACGGTCAGTCCTTGGATGTTAATATTAAAACTCAATCTCAAGAATCTCTACTTGCAGAGGCTGACTTCATCAGTTTACATGTACCAGCTCAAAAAGACTATGTAATTGGCACAAAAGAATTCAGTCAAATGAAAGATGGTGCTGCAATAGTAAATGCTGCTCGTGGAGGGGTAATTGATGAAGTTGAACTGCTCAAAAATTTAGAAAGCGGAAAATTAGCATTCGCAGGCCTAGACACTTTTGAGGAAGAGCCAAAACCTGCTATGCAAGTATTGATGCATCCAAAAGTATCTCTAACACCGCATATCGGGGCAGCTACAGGGGAAGCACAAGACAGAATTGGAGAGGAACTAGCGCATCAAATTCACGAGATTCTCGCTTAATGGGCTATTTCGCTAGATTAAAAACTAAATGGGGAGTAAAGTCAAATTTTCAACTATTTATCATTTTTGTTGTATTTGGTGTTACTGGCTCATCCTCTGTTCAGGTTGCAAAACCAATAATGGATTTCCTTGGAATTCAACCCAGTAGTTTTGAAGGTCTTTTTTTGGGATCTTTCATTTATTGGGTTATTAGAATCCTTATTGTATTTCCAATATATCAAATACTACTTCTTTTTTTGGAATGCTTTTTTTCCAGTTTAAATTCTTTTGGAATTTTGAAAAAAAAATACTGAGCCGTATGGGCTTTAAATATTTCTCCAAAAATTCTTAGGTCAAGCTAGAATTGATTAGTTTAAGAAATTCATTTCTAGTATCTGTTTCCTTAAAAGTTCCTCTAAAACCTGATGTGGTAGTTGATGAATTTTGTTTTTGTACGCCACGCATCATCATGCACAAATGAGAAGCCTCGATAACTACTGCTACACCTTGCGGATTAAGAGTTTCGTTAATACAATCTAAAACCTGTTCTGTCATGCGCTCTTGAACTTGCAAGCGTCTTGCAAAAACGTCGACAACCCTTGGTATTTTACTCAATCCTACAATGTGGTTGTTTGGGATGTAAGCAATATGTGCCTTACCAAAAAATGGAAGCATATGATGTTCGCAAAGAGAATAAAATTCAATGTCTTTTACAATTACCATTTCATTGTAATCTTCTTTAAACATTGCACTTTCCAAAATTTGTTTGGGATCCATTTCATATCCGCTTGTCAAAAACTTCATAGCCTTGGATACACGTTCAGGAGTTTTGACAAGTCCCTCTCGCTCGATATTTTCTCCTAAAAGACTTATAATTTCTGAAAAATTTGCTTTTAATTCTGTAGTCAAAGAGGTGCTTTCAATGTTAAAATTTTCGTTGATCATAATGTTTTCAAAAAGGTGTAAATAATTCTGTTTTAATTTTTGGATTTTGGGGCTAATCACAAAAGAGCAATAAGATTGTTCACTGTGATCATTGTAATAATTATGATGTTCCTCTTCTGCAGTGTAAAAAGGCATTTCTGCCACTAAATCAGTAACTATCGGGTCATCAAAAGTAGTTTCTTGAAGTTCTAGAATCAATTTTTCAGCAATTTGCTTTTGTTCGTTATTGACATAAAAAATTGACGAACGGTATTGAGTTCCAACATCGTTCCCTTGACGGTTAAGAGTTGTGGGATCATGTGTAGCAAAAAAAACAGTTAAAAGGGTGCGATAAGAAATTATCTGAGGATCAAAAACAACCTTTACACCTTCGGCATGTCCAGTTCTTCCAGAACAAACCTCTCTGTATGACGGATTTTTAACACTTCCACCTATATAACCTGAGGTTAATTCTTCAACACCTTTTAAACGTTGAAAAATTGCTTCGGTACACCAAAAACAACCTCCAGCTATGTATGCTGTTTCCAAAAAAATCATAAATGTAGTTTTTCACTTAAAAGTTAGACATATATTATTTAAAAATAAAAAAAGAGCTTCAATTTTTTAAAGAAAAAGGGATTAAATAGTATTTTGTAGTCCGTATGAAAAAACTAATTGTTGCAAAAAATATTCATAAAAAGTTAGGAAACTTGAAGATCCTAAAAAACATTGCTTTAGAAATTAATTCTGGAGAAATTATTGCTATTGTAGGACCATCTGGAGCAGGAAAAACAACACTTCTACAAATTCTAGGAACATTATCTCGTCCAGATAAGTCCTCTGGTGTTTCAATTCAAATCAACAACACAAACATTTTGGAGTTAAATGAAAATGAATTGTCTGAGTTTCGGAATCAAGAACTTGGCTTTATTTTTCAATTTCATGAATTACTCCCAGAATTCAATGCCCAAGAAAATGTAATGATTCCAGCATTAATAAAAGGGGTTGAACGAAAAAAAGCAGGATTACGAGCTACTGAGCTTCTAAATCAACTGGGATTAAAAGAAAGGTTCAATCACAAACCAAATGAGTTATCGGGAGGCGATCAACAACGTGTTGCGGTAGCTCGTGCACTAATGAATGAACCGAAAATCATTTTTGCAGATGAGCCCAGTGGAAATTTAGACAGTGCCTCCGCAGAGCAACTCCATCAACTTTTTTTTGATCTCAGAGATCAGTTTGGTCATACCTTTCTTATAGTAACCCACAACCAAGAGTTAGCCAATAAAGCAGATCGTAAAATTGAATTGGTCGATGGTAAAATTATAAACTAAATGGAGCTTGATGAGCTTAAAGAGTTTTTGGATCTTAAAGCTGATTACTATCAGTCACAAGAATTTATAAAAGCAGATCCAATTCAAATCCCCCATCGATTTTCTAAAAAAGAAGATATAGAAATTGCTGGGTTTTTATCAGCTACAATAGCATGGGGAAACAGAAACAGTATCATTAAAAGTGCCAGTAAAATTATGGAGTTGATGGAAGAAGCCCCACACGACTTTGTACTCAGTCACCAACCCAAAGACCTCAGAAGATTTAATGACTTTGTACATAGAACCTTCAATTCAGATGATCTCACATATTTTATCAAAGCCCTTCAAAATATTTACAACGTTTATGGAGGGATTGAAAGTTTATTAGGAAAACTGACTTCGACGATGCCCTTACAAACATCTTTACACTATTTTAAAAAATCTTTTTTTGAACTTCCACACCAAGCTCGAACACAAAAGCATTTAGCAGACCCTTTAAAAGGTTCAGCCGCTAAGCGCATCAACATGTATTTAAGATGGATGGTTCGCTCCAATACATCAGGGGTAGACTTTGGATTATGGAAATCTATTCACCCCAGGCAGCTTTCATGCCCATTAGATGTTCATACAGGAAATGTTGCGAGAAAGTTAGGCATACTTAAAAGAAATCAAAACGATGCAAAAGCAGTTTCAGAACTTGATCAAACCCTACAAATCATGGATTCTGAAGACCCCGTAAAGTATGATTTTGCCCTTTTCGGCCTGGGAGCTTTTGAAAAATTTTAAAGCTCTTTTGATTTAATTCATCGAGATTGCCTTTTGTTTTGTACTTTTGTAATCAGAATTGGATTTTGTTTTACAATTGATGAAAATACTCCTAAAAAATGCGACTTTTATTGACCCAAAAAGTACATTCCATTTCTCTTCCAAAGACATTTTAATACAAGACGGTATCATTTCAGAAATCGATGATGAAATCATAGACGATGAAGCTAAAATTATATCCTATTCTAACCTCCATATTTCCAGAGGATGGTTTGACAGTAGTGTTTGCTTAGGTGAACCAGGTTATGAGGAGCGTGAAACACTCAAAAATGGTCTAAAAACAGCGGGATTAAGTGGGTTTAGTCAAATTGCCCTTAATCCAAATACAAATCCAATTACAGACAATCAAAGCGCAGTAGGTTATTTAAAAAATGCTGCTGTCAAATCAGCTACTCAAATTTATCCAATAGCATCATTTTCAAAAAATCAAGAAGGTAAACAATTAACCGAATTGTACGATTTAAAACAAAATGGAGCAATTGCCTTTGGGGATTTTAAAAAACCCATAAAAAATACTGAACTGTTTAAGATCGCTTTACTTTATGCTCAGCGTTTCAAAGGTTTAATAATTTCTCACCCTTCAGACAGCAGTTTGGGAAATAATGGGGGGTTCATGAGGGAGTAGTTAGTACCCAAAACGGTATGTTAGGATCTCCTGCCTTGAGTGAAGTCTTACAAGTTCAGCGTGATATTGCAGTTTTAGAATACACAGGGGGAAATCTGCACATCCCCTATTTATCTTGTTTTCAATCATTAGAACTTATCCGTAAAGCCAAAAAACAAGGACTGAATATCAGTTGCAGTGTAGCGTTGGCAAATCTATTATTTACCGAAGATCAGTTAAATGACTTTAACACCTCTTTCAAACTTGATCCACCTCTGAGAACCGAAACAGACCGAACAGCTCTTAGACAAGGCCTTATTGATGGTACAATTGATTTGGTAACCTCAAACCATGAACCCTTGAACATTGAATTAAAGCATTTAGAATTTGAATACGCCGCTACAGGAACCGTGGGTCTAGAGGCGATGTTTGGTGTTCTCTCAACTTTATTTCCAATTGAAAAGGTAATTTCTATTCTTACTAAAGGAAAAAGAATATTTGATATAGAAAACAGTCCAATAGAAGTTGGACAAAAAGCCAATATTACTTTATTCAATCCAAACGGAAACGGTACTTTTAAAGAAGAACACATCTTTTCTACTTCAAAAAATTGTGCGTTTATTGATAGCCCAACACAAGGGGTTGTTTATGGAGTCATAAACAACGCTCAGACCACACTCAAATGAATATAGACACCAACCAAGTTCTCGAATTTCTTCACCAAAAACCAGAAGAAAACAATCCAAATTCTCCAGTATTATTTTTGCTACACGGGTATGGAAGCAATGAAGAAGATTTATTCTCCTTTGCTCGATATTTACCAAAAGAATATCACATAATTGCCCTACGTGCACCTATTGTTTTGGGACATGGTGGTTATGCATGGTACACCATTACTTTTGATGAAGACATGAATAAATGGTCAAATGATGAGGAAGGAATTCAATCCAGAGATTTAATACTTTACAATATAAAGTACCACCTGAGTCGTGTTGATTCATCTAGAGATCAAGTTGATCTTTTGGGTTTCAGTCAAGGTGCAATTCTAAGTTGGGCATTGGGGCTAACTTATCCAAAAAACATTCAAAAAATTATTGCACTCAGTGGTTTTTTTAACCCGAATTTAGTGAAGGAGACTGAAGATAGTAAAGTACATCTAAACTGTTTTAGCTCACACGGAATAATTGATCCTGTAATTCCAGTTAACCATACTAGAAAAGGAATAGATTTACTTAAAGAAAAAGGCATAGCCCTGCGCTACAAAGAATATGATGCACCCCACACGATTAGCCCAGAAAACTTCCGCGATCTGCTTGATTGGATAACTGAAAATAAATTTTAATTTACAGGATATAAAAAGTGATTAATTACATCAAAAGTTACCTCACCACTTGATTTTACTTGATATTGGATCATCAGTTCCCCCAAAAAGTTCCATCAGAAAAATCGGCAATCAACCACTTGTGATTTAATACTTTGACTTTATTGATCAGAAACTTACCTCCCATTTCTGCATAAGGGACCAATGAACCTTTTGAATCCATAAGATTTGTTTCATAAACAGCTTCTTGTATGTAAGAAGAATTAACTGGAAAATCGAGATCATCAAAATATCCAATGGCTTCTTCATTAGTATCTAATGAAAAATAAATATTGTCGAAAAATCGACGTCTTTCAACTTTCAAAGAATCCTTAAGATTCGAAACTAAATATTGTTTTTTCTGTAATCTTTCTTGTTGATCAGTCATGATCTTGTTGCTGTTAACAATTTGAAAGATCAAAATCAAAGCAACAAAAGAAAATAAATAAATAAAAATGTTTTTTTTCATGGATATTAAAACAAATAGTAATTAATTTTAGGTTGATGTGATTTGTAAATTATCAAAAGCTAAATATACATTCTTGGGTAAATTTGCTTCTACTTCATAATGGAAACCAAGCAGGTGGCTGATGTGAGTAAAATAGGTTTTTCTGGGTTGAATGCGTTCAACCATAGCTAACGCTTCTTCAAGATTTAAATGGGATGGATGTGGCTCAATTCGAAGTGCACTGAGAACCAATACATCAAGGTTATTTAATTTTTCGAATTCCTCATCTGCAATGGTTTTTACATCTGTCAAATATGCAAAATTTCCAAAACGATAACCCATAACTTCAAGTTGGTGATGCATAATCTTAATTGGGGTTATTTTAAGATTTTCAAGAGTAAAATCATGTTTGTAATTGATAACTGTTCTCAAAACAGATGGGGTGCCAGGGTATTTATTTTGGTCATTCATTATATATGAAAAACGTCGATCTAAAGCTTCAAAAACTTCTTGATTAGCTATGAATTTTATTTTCCCCTGTCTAAAAAAAAATGGACGAATATCATCTAAACCAGCAGTATGATCAGCATGTTCGTGCGTAAATAAAATTCCATTTAAGTGTGGAATAGGGTTTTTTAAAAGTTGTTGTCTAAAATCGGGGCCACAGTCAATAACATAATTAAACGATTTCCATGAGATTAATATCGATACTCGTAATCTTTTATCTTTAGGATTTTTACTCAAGCAAACTGGATGCTTACTTCCTATGATCGGAATCCCTTGTGAAGTACCTGTTCCTAAAAAAGTAATTTTAAACATCATTTCAAAGGTAAATATTTGTCTTTAAAATAAACAAACTTTGTACATTTGTTAAGTAATACATTACTATGTCAACAAATCTATCTGGTGAAAGACCACTCGAGAACAGGCCCTCAATAGAAGCAAAAGCTTTACGAATAAACTTGAATGAGCATATTTATGGAACCTTTGCCGAAATTGGCGCTGGTCAAGAAGTAGCTAGACATTTTTTTAGGGTCGGTGGAGCTTCTGGAACTATCGCAAAAACAATTAGTGCATACGACAAAAATTTCAGTGATAACATCTATGGTGAAGACGAAGATGGTCGCTACGTTACTGAAACTCGTTTGACAAAAATGTTGGATCACGAAATGAAACTTCTTGAAAATAGAATTCCAAGGTCGGAGAATCCTAACAAAATGTTTTTCACCTATGCCAATACAGTAACCACCATTGATTTTGCAAAAAAATACAAGGGCCATGGCTGGATGGGCATTCGTTATCAAGCGGATCCCAATCAAGAGTACAGCGAAATAACTCTTCATGTTCGTTTCCACCAAACTGAGGCTCGATTTCAACAAGAATCCCTAGGTATTATGGGGGCAAATTTAGTTTATGGAGCTTTTTACAAGCATGATGAGCCCAAAAAGCTTTTAAAATATTTGTACGATCATCTTGATAAAGATGCAATAGAAATTGACACCATCAACTTTTCTGGCCCTCTTTTTGAAAACGTTGACAATCGTTTGATGAGTTTGCAATTGGTCAAAAAAGGAATGACCGAAGCTGTAATGTTTAATCCCAGTGGCAATAACATCCTTCCCGCAAGAGAGCTTTACAAAAAAAATATCTTAGCACTTCGTGGAAGTTTTAGACCTGTAACCAAGGTTAACATCGATATGTTCGAAAAGTCATTGGAGGTATTTCTTAAAGAACGAGAAGTCAATGAAAATAAAACTGTAGTTATTTTTGAAATAACACTTTCAAACTTAACATCACAGGGAGAAATTGATGAGAAAGACTTTATGGACAGAGCCAAACTTCTCTGCTCACTGGGGCATGTAGTGATGATTTCAAACTTTAAAGAATATTATCGTCTTGTTGATTATTTATCTCAGTACACCAAAAAACAAATGGCACTAGCTATGGGAGTCAACAGCTTTGTCGAGGTGTTTGACGAAAACTATTACACTGATTTGAGTGGAGGTATTCTTGAGGCTTTCGGGAAAATGTTCTACAATAATCTAAAAGTTTACCTCTACCCAACAAAAGACGCAGATGGGAATATCATAACGAGCAATAACTTAAAACTACACCCAAGAATGAAAGACTTTTACAAGTTTTTCAAATATAACGGTAAGGTTGTTGATATTTT
This sequence comes from Candidatus Arcticimaribacter sp., assembly GCA_038142965.1. Taxonomy (GTDB): domain Bacteria; phylum Bacteroidota; class Bacteroidia; order Flavobacteriales; family Flavobacteriaceae; genus Arcticimaribacter. The sequence goes on from JAYQLC010000007.1 coordinate 310,072, forward strand.
TGATTTCGAACCTAAATACCTCGATATTTTTTCGCGAAAAATTCTGCAACAAATCAATAACAACGAAGTTGGATGGGATGAACATCTTCCAGAAGGAATATCGGATATGATTGTAAAAAAGAAAATGTTCGGATTTAATCCAAAATCTAAAAAAGTGTAGCTTTTACAAAAATTCTATTCAAGAATCTGGGCGGCATGCTCCTTGGTTTTTACCTTATCGATTACTCGTTCTATTTTGCCTTCACCATCTATAATAAAGGTTTTTCTATGAATTCCGTCGTACTCTTTACCCATAAACTTTTTTGGACCCCAAACTCCAAAAGCATTGATAACATCCTTGTTTTCATCAGCTAACAAAGGAAAAGGAAAGTTGTGTTTTTTTGAGAAATTTTGTTGCTTTTTTTGGCTATCAGCACTAACTCCAAGTAAACTGTATCCTGCATTCTCAAGTTCCTCATAATGATCGCGAAGATCACATGCTTCAGCTGTACAACCTGGGGTACTGGCTTTGGGATAAAAGAATATAACTAATTTCTTCCCTTTGTAGTCTTGAAGCCGGTGCAAGGTTCCTGTTTCATCCGCACAACTAAAGTTGGGTACTAAATCTCCTTCTTTGAGTGTATTCATAGTTGTTTTTTTTTCTAAATTACGAAAAAGATTAGGCTTCGCAAAAAGGGGCTAAAAAATTGTAGTAGTACATAAAATCCTATGTTTTATAATTCATGAAAATGACAAAAAAAGAAAAAGTAGCCTTTGCTATGAAAACTCTTCAGGATTTATATCCTGAAATTCCGATACCCTTGGATCACAGCGATCCCTACACTTTATTAATTGCTGTTTTACTATCAGCACAAAGTACAGATGTAAGGGTTAATAAAATAACTCCCTCACTGTTTAAAAGAGCTTCTACCCCTCAAGAAATGATCAAATTAACAGTTGATGAAATTCGAGAAATCATTAAACCTGTGGGGCTCTCGCCGATGAAATCAAAAGGAATACACGGACTTTCTCAAATTCTTATTGATAAACATAACGGTAAAGTTCCACAAGATTTTGATGCACTTGAAGAGCTCCCTGCTGTGGGACATAAAACAGCAAGTGTTGTAATGTCTCAAGCCTTTGGTGTACCTGCATTCCCTGTGGATACACACATTCACAGGTTGATGTATCGCTGGGGTTTTACAAACGGTAAATCTATAGTTCAAACAGAACGAGATGCAAAAAGACTCTTTCCAAAAGATAGATGGAATGATTTACACTTGCAGATAATTTGGTATGGTAGAGAATATTCTCCAGCGAGGGGATGGAAAATTGAAAACGACATCATTACAAGGACTATAGGCAGAAAATCCGTACTAAGAACTTTTGTTAAGTAACTTATTACTTCTTTAATTCTTTAGAGATGTCTTTCTTGGAATCGTTCATTGTTTTAAAGGCTTTAGAAAAAGCTAGAATACGCTTAACCGTTAGGTCACTTGGGCCTTCTTTTTTGTTTGAAGAATTTTTATCAGAGTAATTTTTTTCCATAAACTTTGGTTGTATAGTTTATTAACGAAAAAAATAAAAAAATAGTATTCCCTATGCCGATAAAATTACCTGATGCTCTTCAATTAACTTTCTAATGTTTATGACAGCATACCTCATGCGCCCTAGCGCCGTATTGATACTTACCCCTGTAATTTCAGCAATCTCTCTAAAACTCATGTCTTTATATAAGCGCATGGTTAGAACCTCTTGTTGATCACTTGGTAATTCTACAATTAATTTTTTTAAATCCTCAACAACTTGTTTATCAATCATAGTACTTTCAATGTTTGGAGCATCATCCCCGATAATTTGAAAAATATCAAATTCATCTTTACTTTCAAAAATTGGAATACGATTACTCTTTCTAAAATGATCTATCACTAAATTGTGGGATATTCTCATTACCCAAGGAAGAAACTTACCTTCTTCTTGGTAAACTCCTCTTTTGAGGGTACGAATTACCTTGATGAAAGTGTCTTGAAAAATGTCTTCGGCAATTTCGCGATCAAAAACTTTAGAATAAATAAAGTTGTAAATTTTGAGTTTATGACGTTCTATCAAAGTTGCTAATGAACGTTCACATCCGTCAATGTAACCTCTAACAAGGGCAGCGTCAGTTGATTTTTTGTGAGAATTTGACATACAATTTACTTTTAAACACCCCTAAGGATGTGGGTTTACGATAAATTTAAAAGTAAAATTGCTTTATATGTCTCTTGTTTAATTAATCAAATATATGTTATTATTTTCAATTGACAATATCTTCACTCATAAATCGTTAGCTGTCGGCTTTTTAAAAAAAAAAAGTAAATTCCTTTCATTCTATGTTATTGATTTATCTTTATCGAATAATAACTTTCATGTCAGATCCTTCAAAAACACAACCAAATAATCCACTGCACGGAATCAAATTAGCAGATATCCTAGAGCAATTAGTTGAAGTTTATGGTTTTAAGGAACTTGGAACTCGAATTCCTATCCGTTGTTTCAATTTGAATCCCTCAATTAAATCAAGTTTGAAGTTTTTAAGAAAAACTCCTTGGGCACGCTCCAAAGTAGAACAATTGTATCTCCACACTAAACTGGGTGAAAAATGAAGTTTTTATTAACTAATAACTTGTAAATCCTAATAAAAAAATTGGGAGATAAGTTGTATCTTACGCTCTTGATTTTTACAATGAAAGACGTTAGAAAATTAGATCCAAAAAATCATATCATCATTTTGGGTGCTCAGCTTCACAATCTAAAAAATATTGATGTTGCCATAGAAAGAAATAAACTTACGGTCATCACGGGACTGTCGGGTTCAGGGAAATCGTCTTTAGCATTTGATACCCTTTACGCTGAAGGACAGAGACGTTATGTAGAGAGTTTATCTTCCTATGCCCGTCAATTCATGGGGAGATTGAACAAACCAAAAGTTGAGCAAATCAGAGGGATTGCTCCTGCAATAGCTGTAGAACAAAAAGTAAATTCCTCTAATCCCAGATCGACCGTAGGTACTAAAACAGAAATTTATGACTACCTCAAACTGCTCTTCGCTCGAATAGGAGTTACCTACTCTCCTATTTCAAATACTATAGTCAAAAAAGACAGTGTTTCTGATGTTGTAGAGTATGTTTTTTCTTTGAAAGAAAACACCAAATTGATGCTCTTAACTTCTGTAGCCAATACTCAGAAAAGAAGCCAAAAAGATGTTGTTAAAATACTGATACAACAGGGGTTTGCTCGGATATTTTCTGACGGCAAAATACTACGATTAGACGATGTGTCTGAAAAACCTCCAGAATCTTTTGAATTAGTTGTAGATCGGATAGTTTTAAAAAAAGATGAAGATTTTAAGAATCGACTTTCCGATGCAATTGAAATTGCTTTTTTTGAGGGAAATGGAAGCTGTGCAGTAGTTTCGCTTGACGGTAAAAATCGAAAAGAATTTTCTAATAATTTTGAAGCTGATGGAATGCAATTTACCGTTCCAAACGTTCATTTATTCAGTTTTAACAACCCTTTTGGTGCCTGTCCAAAATGTGAAGGCTATGGAGATATCATTGGAATTGACCCTGAATTGGTTATCCCAAACACGGGGCTGTCGATTTATGAAGAGGCAATAGTGCCTTGGAGAAGTGGAACTATGCGCAAGTATTATGATAATTTCGTAAATAATGCCTACCGCTTTGATTTTCCTATTCATAAACCCTATTTTGAATTAAATCAAGATCAAAAAGATCTGCTCTGGAAAGGAAATTCATATTTTACAGGCTTAAATAACTTTTTTAAAAAAATTGAATCCAAAAATTATAAAATTCAAAACCGGGTTCTACTTTCCCGATACAGAGGAAAAACAAATTGTAATTCTTGTCAAGGAACACGTCTGAAGCCAGAGGCAAATTATGTGAAAATTAATGGCAAAAGTTTAGCTGAACTGGTAAATGAACCCTTAGATGATTTACTTGAATTCTTCAACAACTTGACACTTTCTGAACAGCAACAAGAGGTTGCAGATCGACTTCTTGTTGAAATCAAAAGTAGACTTACTTTTATAAGAGATGTAGGACTAGGTTATTTGACATTAAATCGAAAATCAAATTCCTTGTCAGGTGGGGAATCCCAGCGAATTAACTTGGCCACTTCTTTGGGAAGCAGTTTAGTCGGGTCGATGTACATCTTAGATGAGCCCAGCATAGGATTACATTCCCGTGACAATGAACGCCTAATTAAAATATTAAAACAACTTCGAGACATTGGTAACACAGTTATTGTAGTTGAACACGATGAAGAAATTATGATGGCCTCAGATCGTATTATCGATATGGGGCCAGAAGCCGGAACCCTCGGAGGTAAAATTGTTGCAGAAGGTAAAATGAGTGATATTTTGGCTGCAAAATCACTTACAACACAGTACCTGACTAATAAACTAAAAATTGAAATTCCTACCAAGAGACGCTCAAATAAAGAACAATTAATTGTTGTCGGGGCTCGAGAAAATAATCTACAAAACATAACCACACATTTTCCTTTAAATTCATTAACAGTGGTTACTGGAGTTTCTGGAAGTGGTAAGAGCACCTTAGTAAAAAAGATATTGTATCCTGCGCTTCAGCGTAAACTCGGGGTTTTCGTTGAGAAACCCGGACAATTTAGCGCCTTAGAAGGTAAATATGACTCCATTAAACATGTAGAGTTTATCGATCAAAACCCCATTGGGCGTTCCTCCAGATCTAACCCTGTTACTTACATCAAGGCTTATGATGATATTCGAGCTTTGTTTGCCAACCAACCGCTTTCAAAAGTGAGAAATTACCAAGCCAAACATTTTTCGTTTAATGTTGATGGTGGTCGTTGCGATGCTTGTAAAGGAGAAGGAACTGTTACCATTGAAATGCAATTCATGGCAGACGTTGTACTTCAATGTGAACAATGCAAGGGCAAGCGCTTTAAAAAAGAAGTACGTGAGGTTCAATTTGAAGGCAAATCTATTGATGCTATTTTGGAATTTACTGTAGATGATGCAATGGCTTTCTTTGAAGAACATTCACAAACAAAACTGGTTAAAAAACTATCACCATTAAAAAAAAGTTGGCCTAGGTTATGTTTCCCTCGGACAATCCTCCGCTTCCCTATCAGGAGGCGAAGCACAGCGAATAAAGCTGGCCTCATTCATTGGTAAAGGTGATCACAGAGAAAAAATACTCTTTATTTTCGATGAACCAACAACTGGCTTACATTTCCACGATATCAAAAAGCTTTTAACTTCTTTTGAAGCTCTTCTCGAAAAAGGGCATTCAATTATTGTTGTTGAGCACAACATTGACTTAATCAAATGTGCCGATCACATTGTAGATCTAGGGCCAGAGGGTGGAAATAAAGGAGGAATTTTGATGGGAGAAGGAACTCCAGAAGAATTGGCAAAAAACAAAAAATCCTTCACTGGAAAATATTTAGCAAGGAAAATAAAAGTCGATTAACAAAACTTTAACGTTTAAATTATGAGTTTGGCTCATTAATTGGACATAGTATGATGGTTTAATTTCATAATTAAATTATTGGTTTAATGATTTTGTTGGCAATAGCTTATTGAACTTTCAATAAGCTATTGTTTTTTTATTAATCGATTTATAAAATTATTTACCTCTGTTGATAAACCAGTAAAATAACATATACCCAAATAAAATATTCCAACGAGAATCGACTTAAGGGATACTGCAATAAAAGGATGTAATTCTAAACTCACGTTTTTGAAGATAAGATACAAAGCAATTATAAGTACCAAAACCCATCCTGATTTAATGCCAAAAGGATGTATCCTAAACTTGTAAAAGACCAAAACAATTTTAAGAATATTAAAAACTGTTACAACAACTAAAGTCGCTATTGCTGCCCCGATAAAACCATAAGTTGAAATAAACTGAATGTTGAGAACAATTGCAGTTAGAGCTGAAGCTATTGAAAACATCAATAAATATCGATAATACCTTGAATTGGTTATAATATTATTTAAACAGCCCAGAGAAGCAGAAAAAAGTTTTGTAATAGAAATCAAGAAAATTATGGGCAGTCCTGCGATGTATCCCCTTTCTGTGTTAAGAATCTCTATCAACTTGTAAATTTCATCAAGACTTACATTGATCACAACAAATATTAATCCCGAAATCAGCAGAAGATTTAAAGAACTTTTTTTCAAAAGCTCCTCTAAACGCTTTTTGTTATTGTTATTCAAAGACTCTGCAACCATAGGACTTACAATCTGAACCATAGCCCTAGAAGGAGTGTCAATTACTGCAGCAATAAAGATCGCAACCATGTAAAAAGAAACATATTCGGGTGCTAGATACTGTTTTATCATCGATTTATCCAGATCCAAAATTATACTTGCTGAAAACCCTGTCAAAAAAATATAACTACAATAACGCAACACCACTTTTGTGTTTGTGGAAGTTCCCAATGAATTTTAGGTGTATAAATCTTCAAAGCATATGAGATAATTAAAAGCAATCTGAGGTAATACCCACAATCAAGGCATTAAGGAAACTGTCGAAATCCAACCATCCAAATAAATAAAACGCAATCAGAACGGTAATCATAATCCGTTGGTAAACTTCTTTCAAAAAATTACCAAATACCGTCTTTTTTGAATGCGTAACCAACTGTAAAAAATTTCAAAATAAGCCGTTGAAATAGCTACACTTAATATTAAAAATAAATAATCTGAAGCTTTAGATTCATCTGCGAAGAGAGAATCCAAAACAAAATCAAATTGATAGACCATTAAAGTCAATGGAATAATGAGGAATAAAGGTAAAACAACAGAAAAAAATCAATAAATTATCTTGATCTCGTTTGTTTTTACAAGCAGAGTAAAATTTTATTACGGAAAATTGAATTCCATAAGAAAAAGCGGCTGAATGATATTTGAATTTGCCAACAAGGCTCCTATTAGACCATGAAATTCTGGCCCCATGACTCTGGATAAAATACAATGGTGTTAGCACCACCCAGAGCAATAGCAAAAAGAATACTAATTACATTGTAAAATGATTGTCTAGCAATAATTCCCATTAATTCAAGATAATTTATTTTTGAATTGTGACCTTGATCCCAAGATAATAAGTCCCATCAAAAGAAGGAAACTAATAAGTTGAATTTTACCTCCAACACGAACAACAGCTGGATCAAAAGTAAACTCAATAAGGTGCTTCCCCTTTGGAACAGCCATACCTCTTAGTATGTAATTAACATTATGATGAGGGTGTTCAACTCCATCAATAGTTGCCTTCCATCCGTATGGATAGTACATTTCTGAAAATACAGCAAATCCATCTTGATCAGAATTTGACTGATATCTCAGATATCCTGGTTCATGGTGAATTAATTTAATTGTAGCCAATGAATCCATTGAAAATGTATTGGGTAAGTTTTGAAGTCCATAGGATTCACTTACTGCTGACAAGTCAAAATCAAGGGTTGCGAGTTGTTGATACGTACTGTCTGGTGAATTTGTTTTAATAAGTTTTTCAACAAACCATGCATTCCCAAGTGTTTGGGGGTTCATAAGAGATTTTAATCCACCTTCCTCCTCTTCAAACAAAACGTATTTGACGTTAAGGATATTTAATATTTCTTCACGTTGAAGGCTTTCAAACATTTCAAAAACTTCTTGATAACGCCTAGGTTTAGCACCATGGTATCCCCCTAGAGCATTATGGAAGTATGAAGTTCTTGCTCCAGCAAGACGCATACTGGGTTCGTAAACTCTGAAATGATTTGTGTCTTTTAAAATTAATCGATCTGCTGGAGTAGAAGAAAAAACAGTTTTTGAACGAGACTTTGAAATAAATAAATCACGATTCAAGTATCGATTTGAAATACCAACCAAATCAATCAACATCAATAATGTAAGAATCGCAAAGGCAGTATTGGATTTTAATTTCTGAAGAGAATAAGCCCATAGTATTGTGGCTACAATACTCACAAAAAACAAGTAAGCGGAGAAGATCTTCGGTATAAACTGATTTTCGAGCCTGGTAAATTTGTTGCATCAATTCGGGTCCCAATGCCTGACGATAATAGCTATCCGATATTCCTTCAAAAGAAAGCATTCCTTTTACTAAAAACAGAACTGAAAGAAGGCCTCCAAAAAGGAAAATCGTTTTTTTGAGAGACTCAACTTGCTCTTCTCTAGAGGCTTTAAAAAAGTCAACTAAGCCAATTGTCGCTAATACCGGAAAGGCGAGCTCAAGAATTACTTGAATTGAAGATACCGCCCTAAACTTGGAGTAAAAAGGAACGTATTCAATAAAAAATTGCGTTAAAAAAGGTAAATTTTTACCCCAGGATAAAAACAATGAAAGTAAAATTCCAAAAAACAGCCATCGTTTTTGAGAATTCCAACCTAAAAAGAAAGCCAACAAGGCAAAGAAAACAACCACGACCCCTACATAAGCAGGTGCTTCCAAAATAGGTTGATCTCCCCAATAGGTTGGAACATTTTCACTAAAAGCCTTTGCTTGTTTTCGAGCAGCTCCTTTTTTATCAAATACTGATAAATTTGTGAAGAAGTTCCCAAATCTTCTCTAGAACCGCCTCCTTGTATACGAGGAGCAATTAGATTTAGGCTTTCAAAAATGCCGTAGCTAAATTGAGTTATATAATCATAAGAAAGACCTGATCTAGGTTCTATGGTTTCTCCTGTGGCGGATAATGTAAGTTCACTTTTACCTCGGGTACTAAATTTTGTGTACTCAGATGTTGCTAATAAAGAAGTAGCATTTAGTCCAAGGGCAAAAAATGCAGCTAGAAGTAAAACACCTGTTTTTTAAAAAACTCATTCCATAGATTGCCCTTGTAATGGCTCCAGATTTGTACGATTCCAAAGATCATCAACAACAACAATAAATAATAGGTCATTTGATAATGATTCGCTCTAATTTGCATTGCAATAGCAAAAGTGCTGAAAATAAAACCCAAGAAGTATTTCTTCCTGAACACCCATTGAACCCCAGCCAAAACAAAGGGCAAATAGCCTAAAGCTTGGGCCTTAGTGTTGTGTCCTACTTGAATGATGATTAGCAAATACGTAGATAAGCCATAAGCTAATGCTCCAAATAAAGCATACTTTATGGGTATGCGCATTGAAAGCAAAAATAGATAACAACCCAAAAAATAGAGAAATATCAAAAAAACAGGATGGGGTAAAATTTGAACTAATTTATGAATTGGTGTTAGGAAATCGAAAGGATATTTTGCACCCAATTGATAAGTTGGCATTCCTCCAAAGGCATTATCGATCCAATACAACTCAACCCCTTTTTGTCGAGAATCTTGTAATTGTTTCGACATTGCTTGATACTGTTGAATATCTGATTGGAGGAGTTTTTTTCCTTCAATTACAGGATAAAAAACACAAAAAGAAATTCCAACAAAAATAAGAAGAGCAGATAAATGAGGAAGTATGCTTTTAAACTGAATCAAATCAATCAATTTCTTCATAATCAATGTATTCACCTAAATTATCTGAGCTTGTTTTTGATTTTTTTGGATTGTTTGTTGTTTTTTGCTGCTGGTGCTGAGTTTGTTGTTTTTGAGCCATCTTAAAAAGCCGTCCCAAAAAAAAACGAATGATCCAAGGAGCAAGCCTCCTCAGCAATATGATCAAGGCGAAACAAATGAGAATAAATTCTAACAAGCTGAACTATTTGATAAACCAAATTTAACCATTTCGATGGATTTAAAGCACATCTTAGTCGCTAAAATAAATAGCATATTTATTAAAAAGCACTTATCTTGCTCTAAATAATTAAACATGGGTAAAGGATTTTTTTGGGGAATCATAATCTTACTGAATACTCCCCTATTTTCTCAATACACAGAACAAATTAATTCCAATCGACCGGGAATGTCCATAGGTGCATTTTCTGTTGGTACAGGTGTAATTCAATTCGAAGCCGGAGGAGAATTTAGATCCTACAAACACAAAGGCTACAACAATTCAAAAGTGAATGGAATGGTAGGCTTTTTTTCCCTCCGTTGGGGGTTTTTAAAAGAGCAGTTGGAGTTGACTTATGAGGGTTCTTACCTTCTGGATAAAATCACCAACAAAATTATTGACCCCAATTTTAGTTACAAACGAAATGATTTTTTTGGCAATTTTATTGGAGTGAAATATTTAGTTTATGACCCTTTTAAAAAAGGGGTAGAAACAAATGTTTACAGCTGGAAAGCAAATAATTCATTTCGTATTCGTGATCTAATTCCAGCGGTATCGGTTAGCTTGGGGGCTAATTTCAATTTTAAACAAGCCGATAATCTCTACCCTTATGGTGATGTTTTCAATAACCTACACCGTCCAGGTTTTTTCCTCAATATAAACAGAAGAGGAATTGAGGAACCCTTGATCAGTTATAGGGGAACTATTGCTACCCAATCTCATTTTTTGGGGACCTGGGTTTTTGTTACAAATTTATCATACAATCGAATTACATCAGATTATGAAGAACAAAGTTACATTTTGACCCTCACCCATACCTTTAGTCCAAAGTGGTCTGTTTACCTTGAAAATCATGGGATTTACAGCGATATTTATTCAGATCAAATTCTCAGGACTGGAGCTGCTTTTTTATTTAATGACGATATCCAAATCGAGGGAACTATTGGTTCAAACATCAAGGATTCTCCTTCATTTTTTCTCGTTTAATGCAGGGATATCTTACCGACTGGATTTCCATAAAGACAAAAATCCTGAAGCAATAAAGGATGCAAAAGCAGCTGATAAAGCTTTGAAAAAAGAACAGAAAAATCTAAAAAAGGAGCTCGAAAAGCAACCAAGTCTCAGAAAAAAGCACAGCGAAGAGCTCGAAAAAATTAGATCTATGATTCAGATTAAAAAAGTAGAATCGAAAAGTGATTTTAAGGACTTTGTTAAATTTCCCTTCAAACTCTTCAAGGATAATCCCTATTGGGTTCCTCCGATCACCAAAGAAGAATTGAATATAATTGATGCTGAAAAAATCCTGTGTTTCAAAATGCTGATGCCGTTTTTTTCTGGCTTATAAAAAAAATGAAGTTGTTGGACGAATAGCAGCAATAATCAATTGGATTGAAGTTGATGAGCTGAAAAAAAGAAAGATGCGGTTTGGTTGGTTCGACTGTATCGATGATCAAAAAGTTAGTAAATCATTGTTAAACGAAGTTGAACGCTTGGGTAGGGAAAATAAGTTGAACTATGTGGAGGGACCTGTTGGATTTTCAAATCTCGATAAGGCTGGTGTTCTTGTAGATGGTTTTGAAGAAATGAACACCATGATAACTAACTACAATTTCCCATACTATTCGAAACATTTGAAAGCCTTGGGATACAAAAAACTTGCGCAATGGGTTGAATTTGAAATTAAAATCTCCTCTTACGAAGATTCTCCCGAAAAAGTAAAGCGATTTGGACGTTTGATATTTGATCGCTACAAACTCCATCTTATTGATTTTAAAAAAACAAGTGATATTCTTCCTTATGTCGATCAAATATTTCAACTATTATCCGATACTTATGACAAGCTTCAAACCTATGTACCCATTCAACCCTACCAAATAAAACATTACAAGGAAAAATATTTTAAATACATTCACCCCGATTTCATCAAATGCATTGCAGATCAGAAGGGTCGTTTGATAGCATTTGTTATAACGATGCCCTCATTTACAAAGGCTCTTAAAAAAGCAAACGGGAATTACTTTCCTTTTGGCTTTCTTCGGGTTTTATGGGCACAAAAGTTTAACAATCGAGCTTCATTTTATCTGATTGGTGTCCGTCCAGAATATCAAAATAAAGGAGTAACTGCCATACTTTTTAATGAAATTCAAAAAACGTTTAATAAACGTGGAATTAAAACTGTAGAAACCAACCCAGAGTTAGAAGAAAATAAAGCCATCCAACAAATGTGGAAAAATTATGAAAACCGGCAGCATAAGAAAAGAGCTACGTTTACAAAAAAATCTAATCTTTAAAGTTGTAGAGCATTTCAAAAGGAATCCAAAATCAATCCCTGATTGTATCCAATGAAGATTCACTAGGTTTATTTTTGATATAAAAACTGAATTCACAGACAGTAACAATTGAAATTTAGAAAGCCCGGATTATCTTATTAATGTTTAAGTTTGCACTATGATAAGTGAAGGAACAATAATAGCCCTTTCTACTGCTTCTGGAGTGGGAGCAATATCCCTTATCCGTCTTTCTGGTTCTGAGGCAATTAGCCTGACTGATCAAGTTTTTAAAGCACGTTCTGGGAACAAACTAAGTTCTCAAAAAAGTCATACCATTCATTTAGGGGAAATCAGGGATGGTAATAGCATAATTGACGAAGTTTTGGTCAGTATTTTCAAAAATCCAAACTCCTATACTGGAGAAAATGTAGTCGAAATCTCCTGCCATGGGAGTCCTTATATTCAACAGCAGATCATAAAAATTTTGATTGATAAAGGGGCAATTACTGCAAAAGCTGGAGAATTCACTTTACGAGCATTTATCAATGGTAAAATGGATTTATCTCAGGCAGAAGCAGTTGCAGATTTAATTTCATCCGAAAATGAAGCCAGTCATCAGCTGGCAATGCAACAAATGCGTGGTGGGTTTAGTAATGAAATAAAAAATCTGAGGCAAGAACTTTTAAACTTTGCTTCTTTAATTGAATTGGAATTAGATTTTGCTGAAGAAGACATAGCTTTTGCCGATCGAAAAGAATTGGAAAACTTAATTTTTAAAATCCATTCTGTTCTCAAACAGTTGCTCGATTCCTTTGCAATGGGTAATGTAATAAAAAAAGGAGTTCCTATTGCAATTGTAGGACCTCCTAATGCAGGAAAATCTACCCTTTTGAATTGTTTGCTCAATGAAGATAAGGCCATTATAAGTGATATTGCTGGAACTACAAGAGACAGCATTGAAGACGAAATTACCCTTGATGGTATTTGCTTTCGCTTTATTGATACAGCAGGAATTCGGGATACCCAAGACACGATTGAACAAATTGGAATTAAAAAAACTTTTGATAAAATTGAACTTGCAGCTTTTGTTTTGAACTTAGTCGATTCTATAAACTATCAGGAAAACAAAAGTTCCTTGTTGAAGGATTTAAAAAAATTCAAAAAACAGTACCCTCAGAAGAAGCTACTCGTAGTTTTCAATAAAGAGGATCAAATTGAAAACTTTGATTTTCCTAAATCACTAGAGGGTTATCCTGTTCTATCAATCAGTGCTAAAATGAATTCTAATATTGATCAACTTATTTTTCATTTGACTCAGCATTTTAAATTAAATCCAACTCAAAACCAAAGTATAATAACAAACTCAAGGCATTATGGTGCTCTCAGTTCCGCTCAAAAAGAGGTACTTGCCATTCAAAATGGTTTACGTAATGGTTTAAGTGGTGATCTTCTAGCTATTGACCTTAGACAAGCTTTGTATCACTTGGGAGAAATCACCGGAGAGGTTACCAATGATGAATTGTTAGGAAATATTTTTGAAAACTTCTGTATTGGAAAATAGCTTACACGCTTTTTAGCCTTTTTTGACGCTTTTACATTCATTTATCCCTTATTTTATGTCCTTTTAGAACACTATTAGCAATATTTAACACTTTTTGTTTGCACTATATCCGGTTTCCTTCTTATTATTACCCTAGTCTCTACAAACAGAAAGTTTGAGTGTGTTACAAAGTTTACTCATCTACTTAATCACTAGGACAAGTTCCCCAGATAGGTTTGTTGTCTTCTGTAAGTACTGAGTTTTTTGTAAAATTTCCTGGTTCTGAAGTAATATTACTAACACACCATTCTGTCAAGTTTTGATTGAACGCCTCTGACCCCATGAACATTCCTTCCATATTTGTATCTTGAAACAAATTAGATGTTATGAGAAAGCCAAAATTTAGTTATTCTATGAGAACAAGGATAATTGTAATTTGTCTGTTTGTATTTTTAACACTTTACATTGTAAGTTTATTTACAGACATTATTGACGAAAACCCTATATATGAAGGTGGTTTTTGGTTTACCATTTTGGCTTGGATAATCACAATGTATTTTGACGGTAAAGCTAAATAAGCACTAAGTATGATTTAGCTTTTTATTCTTCTTGACTCCATTTTCTCACTCCTGCAATTTTACCATCTCTGATATAATGTCTTTCAAAAAACCTATATTTTTCAATTCCACCATCCTTTCTATATCTTGTTTCAGTAAATGGAAACATTACAACAGTTAAATTCTCATTGTATGATGGTACTACTGGAATTACATCATAAACATTTCTTCTAATTGAATCATATGGTTCGTGCATAGATTTTGCAAGTTCAATTAAACTAGGTAAATCAAATTCAAGTCTATCCAATCCTTTTTCAGGATAAAAATAGACAGTTTTTTGATAATTTTCTTCATTTACAAAATCATAATCTTGATTTACAAATGCGTTTGAAAAATCAAGTGCAAGTTGAGCATGCTCCATACTTCCAATTGAGTAAGTACTACCTTTATTATTTCCGCTTAAAATTTCACCAACATTTTTATTAATAGCAGGTTCATTATTTTGGCAACTAGTTATTAAAAAAGTAATTGTTATAAGTAGTGTGATTTTTTTCATTTTAATATTTTTTAGTTAATGAACACCAATATAAAAAATCTTATTAAAAATTAACTTATTTACGAGGACTTTAAATAGCAGAATTTTAAGAAGATGATAATATATATGGGACAATTACTGTCCAATAACAGACATATCCTCTTGAGTAAGTTCAGGAGAATAAAAACGGAGTAGATAGAGTTTTTTTATATTAGTAGCTTATTAATCATAAATCAATTAAAATGAAAAAAACTATTCTAATCTTATTTACAGGTCTAATGATATTGGCATGTAATAATCCTCAAAAAACATCATCTAAGTTTTCAGCACCAGGACCAGGAAAATATATTGAATGGTTTGGTGATAATGAAATGGCAAATGAATTTGCTATGATTGGAATGAGGCACTTTATGAATGCTGAACAAGAAAAAGCTTATGCTTTTTTCGAAACAGCTCTTTCTTACGATTCTTCAATGTTTGCTCCACATGTTTGCCTAGCGGAAATGTCTATAGACGGTTCTGAAAAACAAAAATATCATATATCGCAAGCGAAAAAAAATGTTGCAGAAAATAACGAAACATCTAAAGTTTTTGTTTCAATTTTAGACCATAAGCCTGATGGTTACTGGGGCTATTTTGATTCCTCGAAAGCTCATGAACTTTGGAAAAGAATGCATGAACTTGAACCAAAAGGAAACTTCATAAAACAATTCTATGCGTGGACTATGAAAGATAAAGAACAAAGTATCGCAACTATTAAAAAGTTTATAGCTGACGCAAAAACAAATAATGAGTCTTATGAAAATCTACTTAACCTTTTGGGGTATAAATTGATGTCAAAAGGAGATATGGAAGGTGCTGAAAAAGTATTTTTAGACTATATTAAAGCCTACCCTGACGGATATAATGCATATGACTCAATGGGAGAATACTATTTAAAAAATGAAATGAATGAACCTGCAAAAGAGATGTACATGAAAGCTCTTGAAAAATATCAGTTTGCAAATAATGCGCGTAGCGTAATTTCAAAAATGAGGGAATAATAATCAAATAATTATATGAACCCTCCTGATATATGGAGGGTTTTTTCAAACCATCGGCATATCTTCTCCTTTCAATTCATGCACTTCTAATCCTCTTAAATTAGTTAAACTAACTTTTATGGAGGAATGCCCCATAGCGGACTGCAGCTTCGATATAAAACCTGTTCTTTTAAACAAATCAATTGCCCCAGAATGCCTAAATGAGTATAGGGTTAAGTTCTTATCAAGTGCTTTATTACCACTCTTAAAACGACTCCAAAGCGGAGATGTAACAACACTATAACTCCACCACATCACAAACATTCCCTAAACAACAGCAGGAACTAACTACTACCAATGTTCAGTACACAATGATATGTACGGGACAATTACTGTTCAATAATATCAATATACAATTGCTTAAATATCGGGGTTTCTGCTTCAGTTACTTCTTTTAAATTAAATCAAAAAGCAGTTGGAGGCATAGAAGAAATAAGGAGTAGAACTGATTTAACTAGCTACGTAAACAAGTATATGACTAACTCACAGTCGCACCACAATTATATATTTAAAGAGAAATAAAGATTTACCACATTTAATTAAAAATAGAACCGATTTTTAAATCAATAACAAGAAAAATTAACTCCTATTGTACATACAGAAAGTAACCAGAATATCAACCAATTAAACACCCAATATTATTATGAATGAAATTATTTTATTTAAGCTAAGTTCTGAAGACAAAAAAACCTTACAAAGAGAGGCTAAAGCCAATCGAATGAACGTTTCAGCCTATATTAGACAGCGGTTGTTCGTATTCAATAACATCCGAGAGTGTATTAAAGAATAGTGTCTTATAATGGCTTAAAATAGAGGGGAATTGATGAAATATACTGACCAGAAGTTAATACTAGCAATCTAATAATGTATGATTTTAAGAAAGAATGAGTATGTGATTAATATTACAGGTAGAAGTGTAACATAAAAAACAACTATTTATTCTTCATAGTTTTTAGAATCTATTTCTGTATAGCTTGACTGTTATATTTACTGTCAAAGTCCTCATCAGAACCTAACAACCAGATAATTCCTGACACTAAAGCAAATATTGCTGGAATAGCTGTCCAGCAAAATAGAAGCATTAAAATACCTTTTCCTGTTTGTCCTAAATAAAATCTATGTACTCCTAAACCACCTAGTAATAATGCTAATACACCTGCTGTTACTCTATTTTTCATAAAAATTAATTTTTGTTTAACAACTAAAATACCACTTTATATGCCAAGACCCAAAGGAATTCAAAACAAAATAACAACAGAAGTCAAAGAACAGTTACAGAATCTTATAGATGAGGTTGTAAATTCAATAACTGTGAATTCAATGAGTACTGACCAAAAATTGAAGTTACTCCAACTCTCGTTACATTATGTTTTACCTAAATTACGTAGTACTGAAAAGACAGGAGAGGTCTATGAAGACCAACCTTTATTTATAGAAGTACTTGAGAGAAAAGATGGAGAAGCACAGGAAAATTGGAAGGATAATTTTGAGGTTACCAGTAGACACAAAGTGTACGATTAATGAGTAAAAAAGAGGGTATAAACCTAATTTAGCACATAGCTTTCACAGTTTATTTGTTGTACATTAGTTGTACATTTGTTGTACTTTGATGGATTATACCTTCTTAATTTATTGATATACAGTATTATAAGTAAAGCTGTAAGATTCTGTATTGGAAAGTAAGCTCTTCTGCAAAAAGCATTGATGTATTAGGTCTTAACCTTTAGTTTATTTTTTCAAAATTTGCTATCAGCCATAAATCGGAATTAATATTTAATTTGATAAAAGGCTCGTTTTTATAATAAGTTCTTGAGCTCCAATAACACTTGTTACAAATATGTATTGTCCAACCTGTAAACTTGAATCCTTCATCAGTTGTCACCGATATATTTAATTCAGTATCTCTATCAAATAAATCTGCAAGTTTACCTGTTAATGTAACTCCTCCTCCTGTATTTGTAAGAGATGTTATAGGAACACTCGCTAAATCAGTTTCATTTATAATCCCTTCTTGAGACGAAATTTTTACAGTTCCTCCATTCGATGGATTAATAAAAAGTGCATATTGTATTACATCTTCATCTAATTTACTGTTTTCTGTAATTTCAATTTCCACGCTATCTTTACCACAAGAAAGAAAAGTAAAACCAATTAGTAGAAGCACAATTTTCTTCATTTTATTTGATTTTAAATTATGGCTAAAGTTAAAATGTAAGTAAGTTGAGTTTTAGGATTAGTTACAATAATCAGAATATAAAGCGTTTGTCCTTGTCCAAATGTATGTTACATCTAGAGTGCTCCCGTCTTCATCATCCCAAAAAGTACTTCTTTCAGTCATCATATCTCCTTCAACACTTAACCTAGTTCTTCTTGATAATTCTCCATTTACGCTAACTTCTACTAATAAATCATTTAGTCCATCATTTTTAGTAATTTCTACTTGGTCTCCATCTATTGTTTGAAAACCTGCTTTAATACTAAGACATTCCATTTCACTTTCTCCTGAGTCAGAGTCAGCATAATCAACATAATTGTAAAAGTAAGTTGCATTATAAAATGTGGTGATTTCCGTCTCACTACTATCTTTCCAAGATGTGCCATCATATTTTTCTAAAAATGTTTGTGGCTCTGATGAAGAACTTTCTCCTGCATCATCTTTGGAGCAAGCGAATACAATTAATAGCGCTGTAAGTAAAAATACTTTTTTCATTTTATTAGATTTTAAATTACAAGTAAATTTACAAAATCTATCTTAAAATGAACTAATTAAAGACTTGTTGAGACCAACTGCAGAATCTTATTGAAACCGTTATAAATTCAATATATGTGAATTCAATATATACTAATAATCTGCAGGATTGGGTTGTGGAGCATACCTTCTAGTAGGTGTTTCTTCTTTTTCACAAGAAACGGAGATAATAGATACACTAAAGAATATTGCGATAATAAAAATCAGTTTTTTCATACACTAAATATACGATTAATGAGTAAAATAAGAGTGTGTAATCCTAATTTAGCACATCACTTTCATTATGTATTTGTCGTACATTCGTCGTAATTTTATGGATTATTGCTTCTTAATTTGCTTATATTCAGTTTTATATGTAAAATAGTAAGATTCTGTATTGTAAAGCAACCTATTTTAAGGTAAATGTTAAGTACATAAAAATAAAAACCCTCTAAATGTCTTTAGAGGGTTTTGAAATTGATTTATTTGTTGAGCTATTCTTTCACAGCAAAAACAATCGGTTGAAAGATTGGTTGAGCGGTAAATCCATCGGGATTAATAGTTGCCATTTTTGATTTTTCAGCTACCATTTGGTCTAAAGTAGCATTGGCTCTGTATTTCATAAGTTCTTCTAAACTGTTAAACATATCCCATGTAACAGCAGTAGACCATTTTGAATTCAGAGGAGCAAGTTTTCTTCCAACCCCCAGTTAACCATACCCATTTTATCCATGTTTGATTCGAAATGGTTTTTCCATAAACTTTGATTTTCAGCAATAAACCCGTTTAAATCTTTGGGTCGAGCAAAATTAAATTGAATTATTTTACCAAGACCTTTTGCTATACTTACTTCATCTTGAAAAACCAAACGCGCATCTTTTGTCCATTTGAAACCTTTTGATAATTCTTCCACCTTGGCTTGTTCACTTTTGCTTAAAACTTTTGATGCGTTATTCCACCAAGAATTTTTTTCACTGAAAAGTTCATCAATCCCATTGTTTGACTGAACAAACAAATAATTCATTCTTTCTTCGTTATCAATGTTATCCATTGTTACCCTTTTTAAAAATGCCCAAAAGGCGATATCGCCATTTTCAACTGCATTTTGAGCAACTTTTTGCATGTAGATGGATTGAACTTTCTCAAAAGCCTCGAGGTCTCCTTCAACACGAACCATGTGCATAGAGAAAACTTGATAAACTTGTGCAAAAGATAAGCTCACACTAAATAGTACTAATAAACTGAAAAATATTTTTTTCATCCTTAATTTTTTTGGTTAATAATTATTAAAAATACATTATTGGTTGCAAAAAACAATTATGTGTGACTGAAATTATAAAAAAAAACTCAAAAAAATTGTGTGACCAATAATAAACACATCATATTGTAGACTTGTTTTTATTCATAATAACAAAAAAATAGATTTATGTCATATTCTAGAAATATACTCAAAATAATAGACCATACTTTCATATATTTGAAGGACAAAAACCAATAATTATGGGTGTAGGAGGAATTGCTGTAGTAACATTTTTATTTTGTATTGCATTATTAATTGTGATCGAAATAAAAGAACGGATTTGAGACGTAAAAAATTTATAACTGTTGCATAACTGAAATTACAAGTTTTGCTAATTTTACCGAGCCATTGGTCAATGGATTTCATCAGCCAGAGGATGATAACAGTGAGCAAATTTCGGAATTCCAAAATGTGAAAACAAAATTAAGTATCTAAATCACAAAAAACGGACATGTTCAATTATGTTTAGTTGATCTGGTGAGATGACTTGTAATTATGTGTAGTATTTCGATTAACTATTAATCTTTTAAAACAGAAGTTTATGGAATGGTATCTAAAAAACAGATGGTGGATATGGACCATCACAGGAGTTTATTTGGCATACCGTCTCATAACCTCATTTTTTTATTAATTAAAACCAGAAAAACTGATACTCAAATGCAATCAACTGATCTAAGTTACAAACTACCCGGAAGAAATGAAGAATCTCGTTTTGAAAAGATCCACAACCTTACTTTTAAAAACACAGAAGAAGCTTCTAAATTAGTTGCAAATGAAATTGCTGATGCGATACGAAATTGTACTTCAGACCACTACGTTCTTGGACTTGCTACAGGCTCCTCTCCAATAGGAGTTTACAAAGAACTTGTTCGACTTCACAAAGAGGAAGGTCTTAGTTTTAAAAAAGTTGTTTCTTTTAATCTTGACGAGTATTTTGGGCTTAAAAAAGATGATAAACAAAGCTACCACAGCTTTATGAATAATCATTTGTTTGATCATATTGACATCTTAAAAGAAAATATATTTATCCCAGATGGAGACATCAAAGAATCTGAAGTCACTGCATTTTGCAATGCCTACGAAGCAAAAATTGAGTCGTTTGGTGGAATCGATTTTCAATTACTGGGAATTGGTAGAACAGCTCATATTGGATTTAATGAACCCGGGTCTCACATCAATTCTTTAACTCGGATTATTGCTCTTGATCCAATCACTCGTGAAGATGCAGCTGAAGACTTCAATGGTCTTAACTTGGTGCCAACCAAAGCCATAACCATGGGAATTGGATCCATACTCAAGGCAAAAGAATTATTTTGTTGGGATGGGGGCATAAAAAAGCCAGTGTAATTGCTCAAACCGTAGAAAAAAAAATAACGAGCATTTACCCTGCATCTTTTTTACAAAACCACAGCAATTGTACTTTTGTTATCGATGAAGAAGCCAGTGCAGAATTAACCAGGCACAAAACTCCATGGCTCGTAAAAGAATGCGATTGGACTGAGACTCTAATCAAAAAAGCGATCGTTTGGCTGAGCAGTCAAACTCAAAAACCCATTCTAAAATTAACCAATCGCGATTACAATGAGCATGGTTTGTCTAGTTTAATCGCCTCTCAAGGACAACCCTATGAATTGAATATTTGGATGTTCAATCAACTTCAGCACACCATAACAGGGTGGCCAGGTGGAAAGCCCAATCACGATGACACTAACCGCCCAGAGAGAGCAAATCCTGCCAAAAAGAGAGTCCTTATTTTTAGCCCACATCCCGATGATGACGTTATTTCAATGGGAGGTACCTTTGCTCGACTCATCGACCAAGGACACGAGGTTCATGTTGCCTATCAAACTTCTGGAAATATTGCTGTTACCGATGAAGAAGCTCTAAAGTTTGTTGAAGTAGCTGAGAATTCTTTTCTCAAAAACTCAAATAATACTGTAGATTTTTCTGCATTAAAAGAAGCGTTTAACAAAAATGACGATTCAACATCTCGAGAGGTTCTCAACATTAAAGGAGCTGTAAGAAGGAGTGAGTGCATTGCTGCAGCGAGGTTTCTTGAACTCCCAATAGATCAATTACACTTCTTAAATCTGCCTTTTTATGAAACTGGAAGAATTATAAAAAATGAACCCAGTGCTCAAGACTACCAAATTACACAGGATCTGATTAAAAAAATAAAACCCCATCAGATTTTTGCAGCTGGTGATTTAGCCGACCCACACGGTACCCATCGAACTTGTTTAAATATTATATTCAAAGTTCTCGAGGACATGAAGGCAGAAACCCACATGAAACAGTGTAGAGTATGGCTTTACCGAGGAGCATGGCAAGAATGGGATATTGAAGACATTGAAATGGCTGTACCCTTAAGCCCTGATCAGGTAATTCAAAAACGCAATGCGATTCTTTTCCATCAATCCCAAAAAGACAAAGTAATGTTTCAAGGAAAAGATAATAGAGAATTTTGGGTTCGTGCCGAACAAAGGAACCAGACTACAGCTTCTCTCTACAATCAACTAGGTATGGCTGAATACGAGGCTATGGAAGCCTTCAAACAATATGTTTTTAATTGATTCACAACCCCTTCAAATAACTCTTAAATCGTTTGTGATTCTAAGGTTAAAAAAAATAAAAGCCCTATTGTACAATAGGGCTTTCCTGTTTTTAAGATCTGTTAATCTAACAAAAGCATCTTAATATCCTGTGTTTTGCTTGATTATGCCTCCACTCCCATCAATAGCCGTTAAAGGTATTGGGAAACGGTTGTGCTTCGCTTGGTAAACCTGTCCTTTTCCAAAAGTAGTAATAGTTTCTACCTCTTTAGAAATGTAAGTGTTGATTACCTGCTCAGCGTTCCCCCATCTTCTGAGGTCAAAAGAACGGTGTCCTTCCATTGCAAGCTCTAAACGACGCTCAAAACGAACTGCTTTTCTTGCAACAGCTTGATCAGTCCAAGCAGCATTGTATAACTCAATGTCATAGTTTGCTGCATCAGCACCAGATGCATCTTTTACAGTTGCCATAGATTTTGCACGCTGACGAATTTGGTTTACTTGACCTCTTGCAAGCTCAAGGTTGTTGGTTTCAACATTCGCCTCAGCAGCCATTAAGATTACATCTGCATAACGCATGATGTGATAGTTGATTCCTGAAAGCTGTTGTCCCCAACCACCACTACCAATGTTGGCAGCATCACCGTTGGTGTAAACATTTTTCTTTGGTAAATAAGGTCCAGAAATATCAGCAAAAGATGCACGAATCCATGTTTTTGTAACTATATAAATATATTGAATAATAAATTTTTAATTATTGATATTCAGATGCTTATGATTTTTTCCTAAAGATTTTTTCAAGTTAAATCAAAAGATAATTAAGTTCTAAATGGTGTAATAATTGATAAAAATAAAGTGTTCAAATAAATGGATTTAGAAACCAAAAAATCCATTATTTATTCTGAGACAAAAAGAATGAAAAGCTATAAGCGTGGATCTTGAAAAAAAAAAAAGTTCATCTTGAAGATGAACTTTTTTATAATTAACAATGAATTAATGGGTTAGAGAAAACTGAACTTAATATTGCATCTAATCTTTCCAAGCTACTTTGGGAGATCGATAGTAATTTATTGAAAGTGAATCGAGCAAAACTCCGTGTTCTATGAGTCTGTTTTGATACTCTTCCCAATTTCTTTGATTCGTTTTTGACCAACCAATCTCAGCGTATCCCAAAAGTCTTGGAAAGGCCAAATAAGATAATTCTTCAAAATTGGATATGGTTTCACTCCAAAGTGGAGCTTCTATTCCGATGATATTTTCGTCATCAATTCCGTCAACCAATTGATCAGGAATCCAATCATATGCTTTTTTAATGCTGATGTAAGATGCCCAATGAAGACCATAAGGTGATAAACTATCATATTGCATATCCAAGTATGCATATTGAGCTGGAGACATTAAAATTTTTGCATTCTTTTGGATTGCTGCTTTTGCATTTTTAGCATCTGCCCAATATTGAGCAACAGTATTGATTTCAGGTCCGCATTTTGAATTTCATCCCATCCCATTACTTTTTTGCCATATTTGAGAACCATATCTTGAGATCGGTTAATAAACGTAATGTAGTCTTCTTCTTTCGTTACGTGGGATTCATCTCCTCCTATGTGAAAATAAGGACCGGGTGTGATTTCTGAAATTTCCCGAATAACATCATCCAAAAACTGAAAAGTTATTTCTTTATTAGCACACAAGGTACTGAAGCCAACCTCAGTTCCTGTGTACAGATCAGGACTTTTTCCATTACAATTTAGCTCAGGATAAGAAGCTAAAGCCGCATTGGTATGACCAGGGAGATCAATTTCTGGAATAATGGTTATGAATCTTTCTTGGGCATAAGAAACCAATTCTATGTATTCCTCTTGAGTATAAAAACCTCCAGGACCTCCACCTACTTCAGTGCTTCCTCCATAATTTGTCAAATTGGGCCATGATTTGATTTCTATTCTCCAACCTTGATCGTCGGACAAATGCAAATGCAACTTATTTATCTTGTACATAGCAAGTAGGTCAATGTATTTTTTAACCTCATCTACAGTAAAAAAATGACGAGCAACATCTAGCATTGCTCCCCGATAGCCATATTTGGGCATATCACTGATTTCGCCTGTAGGAAGGTAATTTTTGTTTGACAGGTTTTGAAAACGAAGTAATTGATCTAAGGTTGTAAAAGCTCTGAAAAAGCCAACTTCATTTGATGAAATGACTTGGATTTCTTTTTTGAAATTTTTATTTCATAGGCCTCTTCAGATTCAAAATCTTTTTTGACTAGTTCAATTTTTGAATAAATGAAAGGAATTCCTTCATTAAAATAAAGTTGTTGTTTTGATTGAGTCTCCCATATATTTTTTAATTGAGATGCGCTTCTTTTGAGTGAAGTATCCTGCTCATCGAAATACAAAATAGTCTTGGATTTGATGAAAAAAGCATTTCCAGTTTCCTTCATAGTGTTCGCTATGGGAATTAATGGAAAAGATTCCAGATGGGTTTCGAATGGTTTTTCACAGTGAACAAAAGCGAAGCTGCTTAACGTAATGATTAAAATCTTAAAATTTTTCATTTCGATATTTTTTTTGGGGTTAATAAATTTTTGATATAACTTTATGTAAAAGATTTTTTGTTTTTATGATTCCTTCCTCCTCAGAAATTGAATTGCCTTCAAATTCAATCCCGACGTATCCAGAATAATCATTTTCTCTTGCAATTGTAAGCATTTTATAAAAATCGGCTTTTGTTTCGTTGCCAGCAGCATCAAATTCGTAAGATTTAGCGCTCAAAGCTTTTGCAAAGGGCATCAATTCAGATATCCCTTGATACTTATCGTATTCTGTGACACAACTTCCATCCTCTCCTCGTTTGACACAAAAATTTCCAAAGTCTGGCAATGTACCAATGTTCTTGTATTTTACATTTTGCATTACATCAGATAACCAACGACAATCAGATGACAAACCGTTGTGATTTTCTACCAAAATACTAATGTTATGAGGTTTCGCAAATTCCCCCAAACGATTTAGAGAATCAACCCCTGCCTTTTGGGCTTCAATTTTGTCCTCCTGACCAGCTAAATTAACTCGAATTGCATGACAACCCAAAGTGTTTGCTGCTTCTACCCACTTGTAATGGTTTTCAATTGCTTTCGTCCTTTTCTTGGAATCTTTGTCTGCCATATATCCTTCTCCATCAACCATGATCAAGACATTTTGCTGCTGATGATCCTCAGCACGGGTATTCATTTCTTTTAAAAAAGTTTTGTTTTTCGCTTTATCCTTGAAAAATACACTTACATATTCCAAGCCTACACAACCAAAACTTTGAGATTTTTCAGCAAATTCTAAATGATTCATTTTACCGCTCCTTATTTTGCGGTGCAAAGACCATTGAGCAAGTGATATTTGTAGGGTTGGTACTGAAATGCTGTTTGTAAATAAACCCGAAGCCTGAACAGAATTCATAAATGTTAAACCTGTTCCAAGGGTTAGTGTTCCTGTTATAAATTTTCTTCTGTTCATGATAGTTGGAGTGTTAATTTTGGTCGTAAGTTAATAATTTTTGATTATTCTGAGAGATCATGATTAAATTTCTGTCGGACACCTTAAGCTGTTCGATATGCTTTCCAGAAAAGGAACTTTAAATCCAGTTGTCTTTTGGTCGAGTACACTCATTTTTAACTGAGAATCAATAGTAATTACAACCCCTTCACTAGCATTCTTTGGGCCTGTAAATACTTCAAAAGCATTGTCGTTTCCTACAAGCAGTATCTTCTTTAATCCTTGTTGTGAATCTTCAACCAAAACTTCGGCATCAAAAACTGGAGAAAATTGAGCCTCTACAGGTAACTCATGTTGAACAAAAAAGTCTCCTTTATTTTCAAAGATTGATGAACTATAGCTGTGAATCTCTAAGGTAGTTGCTTTTTCCAATTCTTCTGGTGTTAAAATATCCTCCATAGATGCATTTGCATACAATTTATAGTTTTTGAAATCCCTCTTTTTGTACTGCAACTGGTTTAGAAAATTATTGCGAAGATGAATGGGTGAATACTTACCATTTTCTGGTGCAAATATCAAAGGTTCATTTTTACCATTTCCTGTAAAATCAGCAAACTTCATCAGCATGGGCTCCTCTTTTGAAATTGCATAGGGATTGTTCCAACCTTGATTCCCAACAATCAAATCCAAATCCCCATCATCATCCAAATCAGATGTTGTAATTGAATTCCAAGCTCCATTAATGTTTTTTGGGAAATAAGATTCAGATTCAACAAAGTGATCTTTTTTATTGATTAAAACTTGAATACCTCCCCATTCGGTAGATAATACTAAATCACTTATTCCATCCTTGTCGAGATCAATTAGTTCTGCATCAGTTATCATTCCCAGATATCCTTCCTTGGGTAAAAATTGATCTGTTTTGTTCTCAAAAACCCCCTGATTATTAATCAATAAAATGGTCTGTGGAGACTCGGGATAATTGTAAGGCCTGACCCTGGCAGTTACTAGCAAATCTACATCTTGATCGCCATCAACATCAAACGGAAGTACTTTTGATGTAGCCTCTGTAAAATTTGGTAGAGCCCCTTTATTGATAGTAAAGTTACCTTTACCGTCATTGAACATTAATTCATCCTGAAGAATTTCAGGATCATTAGCCCCATTATGACCGTACCCTATGTAGAGGTCTAAGTCTTGGTCTTGATCTGCATCAAAAAGGGATAAAGCAACTACCTCTTTTTGAGGATCGATAAAATCAAAATTAATTTTTTCGAATTCATTTTCAATTTGACTAAACAATACACTTTGTTGTCCCTTAGCTCCGCCTAAAACTACATCTTCACGTCCATCTCCATTGATATCCCCCACAGCTATTGCCGGTCCCTCATTACTGTAAATTCGTTGTTGCAACTCATGTGTAAAAAAATCATAACTCTTGTTTTCCTTGTGTTCAAAATCTAAACCTAATAGAGTTGATGTCTCGCTAAAAAGCTGAAGGTTTGGTATTAATTTACTTGTTTGCTGCTTTGTAATAGTATTGTAATCAATTTCGAGGAGTGAATTGATTGTTAAGTCATAAAGCATGCTACTTTCTTTGTCGTTCCAATAAATTTTTAATGAATCTATCGAATTCTTTTTTCCTAATCCAAAATGAAGGGTAGTTCCTGTAGATGAAAGATATCCTCTATATGGATTTATTTTTTCTTTTTGTAAGGTTCCCTGATGATACAACTCTACACGAGTGTACAACGCTTGAGTATTGTTATCCGGTCCTTTTAGTTTTACATTTAAAAAATTGTTTTCTGAAAATTTATTTTCAAAAATAAAGGCAGTCTCGTTTAGATTATTCACAACGATATCTAAGTCTCCATCTTGGTCTAAATCGGCAAGAGCCTGACCATAAGAGTAGGAATCATAATCCATTCCCCAGAGTTCGGTTTGATCTTCAAATTCGTTTCTTTTCGAATTTTGAAACATCACATTGGGAAGTTTGACCCTTGGAATCATATCCAAAAAGTCCTGATTTGTTGCTAAAATACTTTCATAACTTCCACGATAGTTTATAAAGTCTAAGTCAGTTAAATCACGAGGAAATCCGTTGGTAATATAAAGGTCTTTGTGTCCATCGTCATCAAAATCAGCAAGAAGTGGTGACCAACTCCAGTCGGTACTACTAACATGAGCTAATTGGCTTATTTCATGAAAAGTGTTTTCTTGATTTACATAAAGGCAATTCCTCATGTACTGTGGTTTTTCTTTGTACATATCCAGCAAATCGTAGAACAAAAAATTGGTCTTCGAAAACATTTGTTTGGTTCTACTTGATGTTCTAGGAAGCATATCTAATGTAATTAGATCTTCCTGTCCATCATTGTTAAAATCTGCAACATCAACTCCCATAGAGCTGAAACTCTGATGCTTAAAATAACTGTCGATTTCTTCTTTAAAAGTTCCATCTTGTTGGTTGATGTACAGCGCACTGCTGGTCACAAAATCATTGCTTACAAAAATATCCTGCCATCCATCATCATTAACATCAAAAATATTCGCTGACAAAGAAAAAGCATCGTTTGCTATACCGCTCTCTTCGGTAACATCAACAAAGTGAGTGCCATCAACATTTTTGTATAGTATGTTTAGGTTATTACGGTCTTTATTTTTTGAAAATTCCTTTTACTCAACACATCACCCCTATTTGTGAAATGATTGTTGATTAAAAACATATCCATTAGACCGTCTTTATTGTAATCAAAAAAGTAACTGTTGATCGAGAAACCATCATAATCCAAACCATAAGCTTTTGCTTTATTTACAAACTGAGGGATACCCTCTGAGTCAAGACCTTGATTTTCTAGAAGTATGTTCTTCCGATGAGTTGCTGAACCCCTTCCAGACACAGCGACATGCATATCGAGCCATCCGTCGTTGTTGATGTCTATTACGGAAACTCCCATTGACCAAAATCCCGAACAGCTTGCATTTGCTTTTTGAGTTATGTCCTCAAATTTTAAATTTCCCTTGTTTAGATAAAGGGCATTATCAACTACATTTCCTGTGAAATAAATGTCTTCTAATCCATCGTTATTAAAATCTGCTAAAGCTACTCCTCCTCCATTGTACATATATTCATATATCAATATGTTGAGGGAATCAGATTCGGTTACCTTATTGTTAAAAAAAACTTGGGAGTCTTCAGGATGAAGCAGACCCATATTGGTATTCTTACCACAACGAATAAAAACGAGTAGTAAAAATAATAATCCAAAGTAAATGCGCATAATATGTGTTTTTGAAAAAAACAAAAGCCCTATTTAAAAATAGGGCCTTGTTTTGATACTAGTTGTTTAGAATTTAAAGTCTAAATCAAATAGTTCTAAAGTTTAGTAGCCAGGATTCTGCTTGATTACACCAGCACTTCCATCAATAGCCGTTAAAGGTATTGGGAAACGGTTGTGCTTCGCTTGGTAAACCTGTCCTTTTCCAAAAGTAGTAATAGTTTCTGCCTCTTTAGAAATGTAAGTGTTGATTACCTGCTCAGCGTTCCCCCATCTTCTGAGGTCAAAAGAACGGTGTCCTTCCATTGCAAGCTCTAAACGACGCTCAAAACGAACTGCTTTTCTTGCAACAGCTTGATCAGTCCAAGCAGCATTGTATAACTCAATGTCATAGTTTGCTGCATCAGCACCAGATGCATCTTTTACAGTTGCCATAGATTTTGCACGCTGACGAATTTGGTTTACTTGACCTCTTGCAAGCTCAAGGTTGTTGGTTTCAACATTCGCCTCAGCAGCCATTAAGATTACATCTGCATAACGCATGATGTGATAGTTGATTCCTGAAAGCTGTTGTCCCCAACCACCACTACCAATGTTGGCAGCATCACCGTTGGTGTAAACATTTTTCTTTGGTAAATAAGGTCCAGAAATATCAGCAAAAGATGCACGAATCCATGTTTTACCAATATGTACACCATATCCGTTGTAGTCGATTCCACGTCTTCCAACTGTAAAGTCTAAACGAGGATCTAAAGTACCTGCATATGGAGTAAATGCTGCTGAACTTTCAACACCATAATCACTAGTAACGTGAGTATCTTGGAAAGTATCCAACTGTGGTAATCCATTTTCAGTTTTATAAGCATCCACTAAATCTTGTGTTGGCTGATAAAAACCACAACAAGATCCGAAGGGTCCACCACCTGGGTAGTTTAATGCTCCTGTTGCATTTCCTTGCATAGACTGTGCATCATCTGCAGAGTACTGAATTGCAAAGATTGCTTCAGATCCATTTTCTGTTGCAGACAAAAAGTTGTCTACAAGGTTAGGATGTAGCGCATATGCATTACTTGCAATAACTGCGTCTAAATTGGTTTTAGCAGCAGCCCACTCTCCTTGGAATAAGTGTGCTTTTCCTAAAAATGCTTGTGCAGCCCATGAAAGTGGACGGCCAGGCTGAGAGTATGCAGCAGTTCTTGAGCTTGGTAGATTATCCTTAGCAAAAGTGAAATCTGCTTCAATTGAAGCCCAAATTGCATCCTCAGTCGCGTTAGGTTGATTGTAATCTACATCAACAACATTTTGATTAGAAATCAATGGGAAAACTCCAAATGTTTTCTTTAATTCAAAATGGAAGTGACCTCTTAAAAAACGAGCTTGAGCTCTTTGTACAGGCAAATAAGTATCTGCAGGATCAATGCTATTGATCAATTTGATTACTGCATTTGCTCTTTGTACTCCTGCAAATAAAACAGACCAACGTGCTAAGAAATATCCGTTTGCTGTTTCCCAGTTGTAAAGCTCCAATTCATATAAATCGGCTTGATCCGAATCAGTACTCCCTTTGTGAGCATCATCCGAAACAACATCCATTACCCAGTTGTCTGCACTACGTCCCCATCCATTTCCTTGGGAATTTTGACGTATTCCGTCAAGTACAGAATAAGCTCCTGTGAGTAGTAGATCAACACCATCTTCGTTACCCAACTGCGCGTTGCTTAGGGCACCAATTGGATTGATGTCGGTAAATTCGTCTGAACAACCAATGCTCAGAAAAATTAAACTTAAAAAAGTTACTGTTATTTTTTTCATGTTTTTGATTAATTAAAAGTTTATATTTAGTCCTACAGTTGTAATTCTCGCTTGAGGGTATATTCCCTCGTCAACTCCAATAGTTTGAGCTCCTCTTCCTATTACTTCCGGATCTAATCCGTCATAGTCTGTTATTGTAAACAAGTTTGCGCCAGATAAATAAATGCGTAAGCCGCTTAAGCCTGCTTTTTGTATTACTGACTCATCAAAAGTGTATCCAAGCTGAAGGGTCTTCAAGCGAATGAATGATCCGTCCTCAACAAAGAATGAATTTGGTTGAGTTTCAGAATTGGAAATAGACTCACTAAGCGCAGGTTGTATTCCTGTTCCAGCGTTCAACACACGTACACTTCTGTTCCCGTTAAAGAATGTTGGGAAATCAGAATAAATTTTAGAGTAGTTGTAAATATCGTTCCCTTGTGATCCGTTGAAGAATGCAGAAAGGTCAAAGTTTTTGTACCCTAAATTGAGGTTTAATCCCCAAGTGAAATCCGGGTGAGGTGATCCGATGAAATCTCTATCACCATCGGTAATTCCAGCAACACCGTCAGTATCTTCATAAGTGAAACGTCCGTTAGAGTCTAAACCAGTAACTCTTCTTCCGTAGAAAGAAGAAATAGGTTGTCCAACCTCAGTACGAGTAACCGCTCCACCTCTGTAACCAGAGTATCCTGTTGTTGCAGATCCGTTTACTAAGCTAACAACTTCATTTTTGTAGCTTGATAAGTTGAATGCAGCCTCATAGCTAAATCCACTGCTAGTTTCGTCTGCATAAGAAATTTGAAAATCAACCCCTTTGTTGCTGATGTCTCCAAAGTTTACATAAGGAGCACTTGCATCAATTGCAGTTGTTCCAATTTTTTGGTTGTCTTGAACAATTAAGTTTTGAGTATCGATCTCAAAGTACTCGATAGAAGAATTTAATTTCCCTGAGAATAAGCTGATATCAAGACCTAAGTTTTTACTAACACTGGTTTCCCACTTAAGGTTTGGATTACCAACACTCAATAAGATTGCTCCTGATTGCTTAGCTCCTCGTGCTCCAGAAAATGAGTAGAACGATTGAGATTCATTCAATCCAGAAATATCTACATCTGGGTTAGCAGCTGGTAATTCTTGGTTTCCAAGTTCTCCGTAAGAAACTCTTAATTTCAAGTTTGAAATTATGCTACTAGAGAAAAAGTCTTCCTTGTCGATTACCCATCCAAAACTTGCAGAAGGGAATAATTGACCTTGATTTTCTTCAGCAAAACGTGAAGTTTTATCTCTACGTACAGTAGCAGTTAATAAGTAACGATCTTTGTAGCTGTAGTTTGCAGATGCAAATACAGATGCCAATGTATTTGAAGATTCTGATGCAGAATTAACAATCGGCGTACCTTCACCATTACTCAATAAGTAATAGTCTGGTGTTTCAAATAAGAAGTTAGCACGAGCTACATTGTGACCTTTGAAAAATACTTTGTTGGCCTCATATCCTACAAAAGCTTCAACTCTGTGATCACCCAATTCTTTAGTATAACTAAGTGTATTGGTCCACACCCACTCGTATTGATTGAATGTTTGCTCTGTTAAAGTTTGTGATCCTCCTGTTTCTGCTTCTGGTGTTGCAGGAGAGTATGCACGTCTACTGAAGTTTCTCATTTGTCCTCCAATAGAAGATTTAAATCTAAAGTCTTCTCCTAGTTTTAACTCAGCATATATATCTCCAAGTAAACGAAGTGATTTGTTGTAATCGTCTTTAGCACGAATAAGCGTAGCATAAGGGCTATTAACGTTACCCAATCCTAATGAAGTTGCATAAATTCCTGCAAAATCTCCATTATCATCACGCAATGGAATTAAAGGAGAAGAACGCAATGCTGCTTCTACTTGGTTTCCGTTACGCTCTTTATCAACAGTAGCGTTTAAATGCTGACCTACTCTTAAAATATTTCCTATTTTATAAGTAGAGTTTGCACGAATACCCGCTCTTTCATAACCTGTTTCAATTTGAATACCATCACGCTTAAGGTAGTTCAAAGAGAAAAGAGAACTTCCTTTTTCAGAACCGTTTTGAACAGAAAAAGAGATGTTTGTAGTTGGTGCTGCATCAAATATTGCATCCAACCAGTCTGTTCCATTCGGATTTACAGTTGTTGGAACTCCTGCTCCTTGTAAAGAACTTGGAATTACAGGAGATGCTCCAGATCCATATTGTGGGTGAGAAGGAGTAACACCATCGTTTCTTTTACTCGTCCAAATCATTTGAGCGTGCTGCTCAGCATTCAGTAATTCTGGAAGGTTAACAGCTTGAGACATTCCCGTAGAGATTTCTAAAGAAACTTTAGGTCCTCTTGTAGCTCTTCCACTTTTAGTAGTAATTACGATTACCCCGTTAGATGCTCGTGAACCGTATACTGCAGCAGCTCCGTCCTTAAGAACGTTCATCTGTGCAATATCAGAAGGGTTCAAACTGTTCAATACAAAAGCATCGTTGGTCTGAACTCCGTCGATTACATATAAAGGATCATTGTTGTTTGGAGTACCGTATCCACGAATTCTTACAGTTGGTGCAGAACCAGGCTGACCGTTTGTTACAACAGACACCCCAGAAACTCTACCTTGTAATACTTCAGCAGCATTTACAACAGGTACTTTAACAGCGTCATTAACGTCAACAGTTGCTACAGCTCCAGTTACGCTACCACGCGCTTGAGTGCTATAACCCGTAACGATGATTTCATCAAGCTCACTTACAGCATCTTGAAGAAAAATCGTTAGATTTGTTAGACCTTTAACGGCTAATGTTTGTGATTCAAAACCAATACTAGAGATTTCAAGAGAATCGTCATCGTTTGTTTCGATTGAAAAGTTTCCATCAAAGTCAGATGTCGTCCCTTGATCTGTTCCAGAAATGATAATTGTTGCTCCAGGAATCGGAACTCCGGCAGCATCAAGAACTACTCCAGTTGTTGATTGTTGGGCATGTAACAAAAGACCGCAAAAAAGCAGTACTAAAGTCACAGCAAAATTGATTTTTTTCATTTTTTGTTGTTTTGATTAAATATAGTTGTTGTTTTAGGTCATAAATATAGTAAATAAATAATTATATAAAAATATTGCCCATAATATTTGACATGTAATTTTAGCTTGAAAAATTTAATTTGAATTTAAATATTAGAAGGTGTAAATTTATAAGTGCATGGTTGTCATAACATTACTAATGGAGATAAAAAAATACAAAAAGATTAAAATTCATAATGAGGTATCTCTGGCTCTTTTAAAGATAAAATGACAATATCATAAAAATTAGAACTGTAATTTAGGTATACTGAAATTATTTCAATAATAATTAAATATCCTATAAATTTCCCTTAAAAAAGTTCTAAATTTGAAAATTAAATAATTTTACATTAATGCTAAATTCAATCAAAATACGCCTTGTATTTTCAATAATTTTCGTCCTAAATAGTAGTCTTTTTGCTCAAATAAATCCTAAATCGATAGAGATTGTTCGAGATGCATATGGAATTCCTCATATTTTTGCAAAAACAGATGCTGAAGTTGCTTATGGATTGGCATGGGCACACGCCGAGGATGATTTCAAGACCATACAGCAATCTTATCTTGCTGGAAATTACCTATTAAGTAGACAAATTGGTAAAAAAGGGATTCCTGCTGATTTTTTAGCGCAGTTCATTCGATCAGAAGAATTGGTAGATCTTCAATACGATAAACAAACTAGCTCTGAATATAAAAAGATTCTTGAGGCTTATGCTGCTGGTATAAATCGCTATGCAGAAACACATCCTGAAGAAGTCCTCTCCAATGAATTATTTCCACTAACTCCAAAAAAAATGATGCGATACGGGCAATTGCAATTATTCATTTCATCAAAAGGAGATTATTGGGTTTCAAAAATCCTTGAAAATGATCTGAACTATTCGCCCCCAAAAGAAGAGGTAAAGGGTTCGAATACTTTTGCTTTTAATAGTTCTAAGACCAAAGATGGAAACACCTATTTAGCAATCAATACACACCAGCCACTAGATGGGCCAGTGTCCTGGTATGAAGCTCATCTATGCAGTGATGAAGGAACCAACATACTCGGAGCTCTTTTTGCTGGTTCTCCCAGCATACTAATTGGTGCAAATGAATACTTGGGTTGGGCCCACACGGTAAATCAACCTGATAAAACTGATGTCTATGCTCTTGAAATGCATCCAATAAGAAAAACATCTATCTCGTAGATGGAGAAGAGTTACAGCTGGAAAGCTTTAAAGCTAAAATGAATATCAAAGTATTGGGGATTCCCATAAAAATTTCAAAAAAATACTATCGAAGTATCTTCGGCCCAACTCTTAAAAACAAATCTGGTTATTATTCGATCAGAACTCCTGCTTTATTTGAAATACGGGGTTTGGAGCAATGGTGGAGAATGAATAAAGCTACTTCTTTCAAGGAGTTTTATGATATTCTAAAAATGCAAGCTCTTCCAGGCTACAACATTGGATATGCAGATAAAAACGATACCATCTTTTACATCTCCAATGGACTCATCCCCAAACGAGCCGAAGGTTACAATTGGAAAGAAGTAGTTCCGGGTAACACAAGGAAAACATTATGGACTGAAACCTATGAAATTGAAAAACTACCTCAAGTGATTCAGCCAGAATCTGGATATTTTTACAACACCAACCATACTCCTTTCAAATCAACGGATGAAAAACAATCCTAATGGAGAGTTGTTTTCATTGGATATGGGTTTTGAGCGCTATGACAATAATCGTTCAATTCGTTTAAAAGAATTAATAGATGCTGAGGATAAGGTGTCTTATGAAGATTTTAAACGTATAAAATATGATCGTCAGTATCCAGAAAAAATGAATTTTTCTTGGATGGACATCAATGCTCTTTTTGAAATTGACCCAAAACGATATCCTGATATTGCTCCCTTGATTCGACAGATTCAGACATGGGACAAAAAAGCAGATGCTAATTCCAAAGGAGCTGGTATTTTCGGGGTTTTATATTATGGATTATATCCCTATTATGATGCCTTACCAGAACCTAAGATATTTCCAGAAACTATTTTAGTTCAAGGTTTACGTAACAGTAAGGCTTATCTATTAAAACACTTCAAAACATTAGACATTACTCTTGGAGATTTTCAAAAACTGGTCCGAGGAGATAAAGAACTTCCAATTTACGGTCTTCCCGATGTGCTAACTTCAATGAGTGCCAAGCCCTACAAAGACGGGAAGGTAAAGGTAGTCAGTGGTGAGTCATACATTGAGTTGGTTCGCTTCACACCTGAGGGAACTTTAATTGAATCTTCGATTTCATACGGCAGTTCAGATCATCCTGATTCTCCTCATTATGATGATCAAATGGAAATTTACTCACAATTTAAAACGAAAAAAATGTCTTTGGACAAGGAGGATGCCTATAGAAATGCTAAACGAATATATCATCCCCAGTAAAATTCATGAATTTGCTAAAGCCAATTCATAAATTTTGATGTAGTTGCCAACGACCATATTTAGATCAAATTTACGTGCTTCTTTTTGTGCGTTTTCTTTAAATTGTTCTAAAAGCGTATCATTTGACAATAGTTCAATACTTCTTTTGGACATTCCATCAATATCACCTACCTCAAAAAGATAACCAGAAACTCCTTCTTTATTAACCTCAGACAAACCACCAGCATTTGAAGATATCACTGGAACCCGCATCATCATAGCCTCTAAAGCTGATAAACCAAAACTTTCTTTTTCAGATGGAAGAATAAAAAGATCAGAATAACACAGAACTTCAAAAACTTGATTACTTTTTCCTAAAAATTTGACAGAATCAGCAATTCCTTTTTTAACACAATAATCTATTGCTGTTTGCTTGTCAGGTCCCTCCCCTACCATAATCAATTTTGCTGGGATTTTTTTTTTGTGATTTTCTCAAACACTTTAACAACATCTAAGACCCTTTTAACAGATCTAAAGTTACTTACGTGTGAAACTATGCGTTCATGGGGTTCGGCAATAACATATCGCTCACAATCTTCATTGTGACTTGAATGTTTGTTGAAGTCTACAAAATTTGGAACAACATTTATTTCTTTTCTAATATCAAACAAAGCAAGCGTATCTTCCTTAAGACTTTTAGAAACAGAAGTAACACAATCGGAATTATTAATACTAAACTCTACAGCGGATTTGTAAAAGGGATGACTTCCAACAAGGGTAATATCTGTACCGTGCAATGTTGTAACAATTGGTAAGTTTATACCTTGATCTTCGAGCATTTTTTTTGCCATATATGCCGCGTACGCATGAGGAATGGCATAGTGGACATGGAGTAGGTCAATTTGATGTAATTTCACCATGTCGACAAGTTTGCTAGACAATGCCAATTCGTATGGTTGGTAGTGAAAAAGAGGATAATCAGGAACATTTACTTCATGAAAATTGAGATTATCACTCAAAGCTTCTAAACGTACCGGTTGTTTGTAGGTTATAAAATGTATTTCATGCCCTTTTAAAGCTAAAGCCAAACCGAGTTCAGTAGCCACTACTCCACTTCCTCCAAATGTTGGATAACAAACGATTGCTATTTTCAAATGAGACTGTTTTAATTTAAAATTGAGTCATAAATATAACGCTGAATACGGGTTCTAATATCATGTTTTAATAACAAATTATTTTCCATTGAAGGATAAGTTCTGTTTGACAAAAAAACATAAATCAATTCATTCTCCGGATCTGCCCATGCATAAGTCCCTGTAAATCCTGAATGTCCAAAACTGGTTTTTGGCGCACAACCACAGGTAGAGCCTCTACCCTCTATCTGAGGTTTATCAAAACCTATGCCTCTTCTATTGCCTTCTTCACAATAAAGGCATTGATTGAACTGATCAAAAGTTGAAGGTGAAAAAAACTGATTTTCACCATAAAGTCCTTTTTGTAAAAACATTTGCATAAGAGCAGCAACTTCGGTTGCATTTGAAAAAAGTCCTGCATGTCCTCCTATTCCTCCTAACATTGCGGCACCCATATCATGAACCTCTCCTTTCAATTCTTGATTTCTAAAATACGTGTCTATTTCTGAGGGGATTACCTTCAAGTCGGGTTTATTTATTTTTGGATTAAAGTAGTTCTTTCTAGTCCCATGGGTTTGTAAAAGGTGTTTTGTGCTAAATCAGATAAAGGTTGATTGTAGCGCTCCTCCAAAATATCCTTCAAGAAAAAATAAGGTAAATCTGAATATTTATATTCTAAAGTGTCGCGCAATTCACTTGAAATTATTTGATTACTGATGTCTTCTAACACTTTCTTTTTTCCATAAAAATTGTCGGCTACTGGAATTGGGTAACGATTACTTTTTCTTTTTCTATAATACTTTTTATTCAATTTTGAAGAACCCTTTTTCAAGGTTTCTTTATAGAAAGGGATCCAAGGGATTAACCTCGCATAATGTGAAAGCATATCCTTTATCTTTATGTCTGCCTTATTGGAATTTTTCCATTTATCTTTTAAAGAACCTAAAGTGGTTTCTAAAGTAAGTTTGTTTTGATCTACCTCTTGGATTAAAATGGGTAATGTGGTCAGTATTTTTGTTAAAGAAGCTAGATCATAGATATCCGTGTTGGTAACGGGTATCTTTTTTCATAAGTATGAAATCCATAGCTTTTATTGAATACAATCTTTCCATAGCGAGCAACAAGAATTTGCATTCCTGGGGTCATCAATGAATCCATTGCGATTTTTGCAAGTTGGTCAATTCTTTCAAATCCTTTCGGATCGAGTCCTACTTCTAGGGGTGATCCATCTCTGAGTTTGGTTGATCCCTTGAGAGTTATTCCAGAACCTTTGGGAAAATTTGGGTTAATTGAGACGGGAAGTCGGCCTGTAGCTTTATGTTCACCTAAAAATACTTTTGCTGACGCTTTTTGACCAATGATGCTGTTCTGATAACTTACTACAATTCCGTCAATTTCCTTTAAATTTGCTAGCTTATTCAGTGCATAGGGCTTAACAAAAATATTCAAAATTAGTTCATGATTCTTTGAAAGAGCTTCTATAAGTCGTTTTTCTTTTTTTGAAAAACTTGAGGCTTTCCAGGGGGTTTTATTTGAACGATGGAAACTAATGATTACTTTTTGGTAGGGATTTAATTTTTCGAGAATTTGATTTATCGACAAGGAAGCATCTACCTTATTAAGTTTAATTTTTGGTGACAAGTAGGATTGAAAATATTTTCCGTCATCGTCACCAAGCTTGATGTAACCATAAGAGCCATTGATTTTAAGCGGAAGAATATTATTTTTATTTTGGACAACGGTAATAGAGGATTCCATTGCCTTTTGAATTAAATAATCATCTTTTTCAGTATTGAGATCAGCAATTAAATTTCTAGCTGAAGTCGATCGCAGCTTATTTAGGCCCACGAAGTATTTTGCCTTTAAAATCTTCTTTACCGAATGCGCCAAACGTTCTTCAGAAAATATTTGATCATTTAGAGCCCGTTTCATTTGTTTGATAGCTGTTTTAACGTTATGCGGGATTAATAAAATATCATTTCCTGCCAAAAAAGCGGCTACATCAATCCCATATTTGGGATTAATATTAGATGCACCTTTCATGTTTAGTGCATCAGTAATGACCAAACCTTTAAATTGTAAAGAATCTTGAAGTAATTCATTTACTATTTTGTGAGACAATGATGAAGGGATACCGGGGTCTAAAGCTTTAACATCTAGGTGAGCAACCATAACTGAGGATACCCCCTCTTGAATCACTTTTTTAAATGGATAAAGTTCTATTTGATCAATTCGATTTTTTGAAAAATTAATTGAAGGTAAACCCAAATGAGAATCTGTTTCTGTATCACCATGACCCGGGAAATGTTTTGCTGAGGATAAAACACCTGCTCTATGCATTCCTTTCATAAATACAATTCCTTTTTCAGCAACATTGTTTTTGTCCTCACCAAAAGATCGGTTTCCAATAATTGGGTTCGATGGATTGGTGTTGATATCAACTGCTGGAGCAAAATTAATATGAACCCCCAGGCGTTTGGCTTGCTCTCCTATTCTGAAACCAATACGCTCGATAATATCATTATCTTGAATTGCTCCAAGGGTCATGTTCCATGGAAACGCCTGCACAGAATCCAAACGCATGGAAACACCCCATTCGGCATCCATTCCTATGAGTAAAGGTGTTTTTGCTTTTTCTTGAAATTGATTCAACCAATTCGTTTGACCCAACGGACCCCCCAAAGAGAAAACAACTCCACCTATCTTATCTTTTTCAATATTATCGGCGATCTCGTCAAAATGTTCCTCTCCCTTTTCTGAAAAAGCCATTACCATGAATAGTTGCCCTATTTTTTCTTCTAAACTGAGAGAGGTGTATGTACTATCGACCCATTTCATTTGGGCCTCAACATCTGAAACTAAAAGTGGATCAGGATTTTGAGAAAAGAGCGTGTAGCTACAAAAAAATAAAAAAAGCAGATACCGCATTTGATGTTGGGTTTATTTAATGAAACGAGAATGCCAGCTTTGTCCGGCTGGTCCTTCCCAATGACTCAAATATTCTTCTTTGTTAACCACTAAGTTATTAAAAACAATTGTTTCAGAAGTTATCTTTCTTTTTTTTGCAAGAGAACGAAACTCTTTTAGTGGAGTGTACAAAAGTTCATTTCCTTTTTTATGGGTAACGTTCATTTTATCCAAGAGCTCTATTTGAAATTGATTTTCGAGACTTTGAATAAACCTTACAGAAGAATCAATAGAGCAACCTGAAGCGCCATGAGTCTGTTCATCAAGACCGATTACGATAAACCTGTCGTAGGGGATTTCAAAAGCAGTAACCAAATCAGTTCCGTGAGCAGTCCATTGTTTCAGAAATTCTTGAACCTGATAAGAAACCTTTTCTTTTTCTTTGGAGGAAAATGGACGAGATGCTTGATAAATCCATACCCGAGCATGATTAGGAAGGTCAGAAAAAGAAATTAACATAAATTATAAGTCTTTTGCAGTAGCAATAAGTTCAGCAACATCCAGAACAGGTATATCACCCTCTTTTTCTTTATTTTTAATACCATCGGTAAGCATGGTGTTGCAAAAAGGGCAACCCGCTGCAATAATATCTGGTTTAGTTTCAAGTGCTTGCTCTGTTCGTTCAATATTGATGTCTTTTGAACCGTTTTCGGGTTCTTTAAACATTTGAGCGCCCCCAGCACCACAGCAAAGACCTTTTGCTTTACAATTTTTCATCTCTACTAATTCGGCATCTAATTTCTTAATTAGATCACGAGGAGCTTCATAAACATTGTTTGCTCGTCCCAAGTAGCAAGGGTCGTGAAAGGTGATTTTTTTACCTTTGTAAGATCCTCGTTCGATGGTTAATTTTCCTTGGTTCAATAAGTCTTTTAGAAGCTGAGTGTGGTGAATAACCTCATAAGAACCTCCCAATTCGGGATATTCATTTTTAAGGGTGTTGAAACAGTGTGGACAGGTCGTTACTATTTTTTTGACCCCATAACCATTGAGTACCTCAATATTTGCTATTGCCTGCATTTGAAATAGAAACTCATTACCAGAACGTTTTGCAGGATCACCAGTACAACTCTCTTCAGCTCCCAACACACCATAGGAAACCCCTGTATTGTAAAGAATTTTC
Source organism: Candidatus Arcticimaribacter sp. (assembly GCA_038142965.1). Classification (GTDB taxonomy): domain Bacteria; phylum Bacteroidota; class Bacteroidia; order Flavobacteriales; family Flavobacteriaceae; genus Arcticimaribacter. The sequence continues at coordinate 351,611 of JAYQLC010000007.1, forward strand.
ACAAAAGCTTTTGTGATTTTTTTTGCTCTTTCATCGAAACTTCCAGCACAACCCACCCAAAATAAAATTTCAGGGATTTTGCCTTCGGCAGTCAATTCAGCAACTGTTGGTACTTTAATCATAAGTTTTATTTGTCGTTCATCCCATCATCAAAAACCTGAATGGTTACCTCTTTATTTACTAATTCAGTGAATTTTCCTTTATACTGAGTTGCTTTTACCAGATGATTATCTATCCAATGATAATTTCCTCCTCTTGGCTTGCCCATTAATAAACTGTGATATTTGAAGCCGTTTTTCTTTAGCCATGCCTCAGTAACCTCTCTGTTTGCCTCTACTCTTGAAGTAAAGAAACAAATTAAATGACCTTCATCATACCATCGATTACAGGTTTCTAGAGCGTCTGGATACAATTCTGCAGTTACCATTCGTTCTGGTTCTTCATTGGGAATATCATCACAGATTGTTCCATCAATATCGATAAGATAATTTTTAATTCCCTCAGGTAAAACCGGACTTATTACTTCTCCGTTTTCAACTTTTTTGTGCAAATAGCTTTCTGCTTCTTCTTTGTGCATCTTATTTAAATTTATAGTTAAAGGTCTTGAACCCAGTTAATTCTATCTTGTTGATTAAATGGCCATGGAGCACCATTATTTTCTATGTTCCCCATCATATTGTTAAGGTCTGTTGGTGCAGCTGATTCTTCCATTACCAGATACTGTCGCATACTCATAATAATCGATAAGGGATCAATGTCTATTGGGCAAGCCTGAACACAGGCATTACAGGAAGTACAAGCCCATAATTCCTCTGTTGAAATGTAGTTATTTAACAATTGTTTTCCATCAGGCACAAAAACCCCCTTATTTTTTTGAATATTTTCACCCACCTCTGTGAGTCGATCCCTAGTATCCATCATTATTTTTCTTGGAGAGAGTAATTTGCCTGTTTGATTTGCTGGGCACTCAGAGGTACATCTTCCACACTCTGTGCATGTGTATGCATTTAATAGTTGTATTTTATTTAAATCCATTACATCAGAGGCTCCAAATTTATCGGGTTCCTCTGCAGAATCATCTGAAGTTGCGTAGGGATCAGCATCTGGATCAAACATTAGTTTTACCTCTGCTGTTACTGCTGGGTTATTTGCAAAAGCTCCTTTGGCGTTTAGGTTGGCAAAATATGTGTTCGGAAAAGCTAGTAAAATGTGTAAGTGCTTGGAATAATAAAGGTAATTTAAGAAAATAAAAATCCCAATAATGTGCATCCACCATGCAATTCGTTCAATGACAACAGCTGTTTCTAGTGAAACTCCTTCGAATAATACAGTTATGTATTGGCTTATAGGAAATGATCCGGCTTGTTGGTAGTGCTCTGCATTTGGGAAATTGTTTTGAATATACAAATCTGCACCATTCATCGTTAAAAACAGAGTCATTAAAATGATTTCAAAGTAAAGAATCAAGTCAGCATCTAATTTTGGCCAACCTTTCATCTCTTTCTTCCAAAAACGATTCAATCGAATGATATTTCTCCTACACCAAAAAAGGATTACAGCAATAAGAACTAGAAAAGCAAAAATTTCAAAAGTTGCTATCAATACATTGTATGCTCCACCCAAAATTGGAGCAAAAATTCTGTGAGTCCCAAAAATACCATCTATTATTATTTCAAGTAATTCAATGTTTATGATCAGAAAACCAATGTAAACAACAACGTGAAGAACTCCTGCAATAGGACGTTTAACCATTTTTGATTGCCCCAAGGCAATCTGTGCCATATTTTTCCAACGCTCTGAAGGTTTGTCTGTTCGATCAATATTTTTTCCTAAATCAATGTTATTTTTAATTTTAAAAATATTCCGTATGAAAATAAAAACCGCTGTTATCAGGAGTACTAAAAAAACTAAATTGGGTAAAAACGCTAGGATCATATTGAGTTAGTTTTCTTATCGGAATTGTATGGAGTTTCTTTTTTGCAAAAGAGTGAGAAGTGAACATAGCGTTTTGGATGTTCTTTTAAATCTTTAATTAACAATTCAACCTCCTTGGTACTTGCCTCGAGATTATTGTACAAACCTTCGTCCTTCACCAATTTACCGAAAGTTCCCTCTCCAGATTCAATTGACTTTAAAATTGAATTGAGAGTTGTTGCCGTATTTTCAATTTCGCTGACCAATGCATTTAGATCAGTTTTTGAAAGGGAGTCTGATATTTGGTTTATGTTTGCAGAAGCCTCAGAAAAATTATTGATTGTTTGATTGATATTAGATTCTTGAGAAACTAAAATTTTTGACAAAGAGTTTGTAATAGAATTTAAGTTGGATATGGTAACGGATACGTCACTCAAAGCTTTGTTTAAACCTTGTTGTGCCTTATCATCCAAAACTGTGTTTAATGATTTAACCAGGGTGTCTGCATTAATCAGAATTTGTTCCAGTTTTTTTTGTAATGGAGCAATCTCAGATCCAACTACGTCGGTTAACCCAGGTTTGGTTCTACTGACAAGTGTATCTCCTGAAATTAGCATCCTTTCACCATCTAACACAGGGATAATGGCTATTGATTTACCGCCAATAAGTCCTGCTTCATAAATCTCAGCGATACTGTTTTTCGAAAAATTAAGATCATTTCTAACGGTAAACTTAACCAGTATTCTATTGCTGTTGGGAAGAAAATCTATCGAACTTACCTTTCCAACAGATAAGCCGTTTACGGTTACTGTGGTCCCCGATTGTAGTCCTTCCACTTGATCGTAAATAGCATAAAGATTTTTTTCACTTTTAAAAAGTGATGTTCCGTTTAAGAAATTAAAACCAATCAGGAATGAAAAAACACCTAGGAGAACAAATAGTGCAGCTTTAATTTCTTTTGTTAGTTTCAAATTCAATTTATTTATTTCAAAAATAATAATTATTTCGAGTAAAATACAATAATCACTTCGGGATTACTGTAGATAATTTAATTTTTTTATTTTCTCTAAAAGCAACAATAAAAGCATACTCATATCCTTTACGAATTGCTTTGGTTTTTAGCTTCTTTGCCTTTGCATAAGAATTCGTTTCTCCAAAAAAATACCGATACAAACTACCCTCTTTTTCTCGAGAAATCGGTGATAAATTTTTGAAGTTATTTGATTTTGTTTCTAAGAAATTTGAGCTTGCAGCAATTTGAATTTTAAATGTTACTTGGCTAGAGTTTTCCTTCGAATCAACTGTAGATTCTATAGTTTCTTTGTCTTTTTCTGTATTTTGTTTGTTTACAATAGAGGTTGAATTATTGATTGATAAATTCAAAGAATTTCGATAATCGATAATTGCCTTTGCTATTGCTTTGGACATTTGGATTTGCCCCTTATTCGAGTTCAGATAGGCTCCTTCTTTGGCATTGGTAAGAAAACCTGTTTCTACAAGAACACTGGGCATATAAGTGTATTTTAAAACTATAAAACCAGCTTGTTTTACTGTTCTGTCTTTGCGGTTAAGATTGTTAACAAAGCTTTTCTGAATTTCATTTGCTGCAGTTATACTTTGATTCAGATAGGTTTCTTGCATTAGAGTTAAACTGATAACAGATTCTGGATTATTGGGATCAAAACCGTCATAATTCTCCTCGTAATTTTCTTCATAAAAAATCACAGAATTTTCCTTTTTTGCTACTTCAAAATTTCTTTGATTCTCGTGAAGTCCCAATACAAAAGTTCCAGCTCCATATGCTTGAGAGGTATGTGCATCACAATGAACAGAAATAAACAGATTTGCATCTGCTTGATTTGCAATTCGAGCTCGTTTTATCAAATCAACAAAAATGTCTTTTTTTCGAGTGTAAATGACTTTTATGGTTGGATCTTTTTCAAGAATTTTGCCTATTTGTAAAACAATATTGAGTGCTATTTTTTTTTCGTAATAACCATTCCCACGATTGCCAGAATCTTTTCCTCCGTGACCTGCATCCAAAACTACTACAAAGGTTTTGTTTTTGACAGGATCAACACTTGCTGTTGCATCCTGACTGTATAAATAGCTGCAAAAAAGCACAAACAGTAAAGCAAAACGTTGAAATAATTTCATTACTAATAAATACTTAAAAACAATTGAAGGATAAAAAATATGCGTAATTTTGAAACATTGTATTTCTACAAAAATAGTTTATATCAACTTGCAAACAAATTCTTTTTATTCAGTCATATTGTTAATACTTTTTTTAAAGTTACCCATTGCCTATGGTCAAATTGATGTTTCGCAAGAAAAACAAGTGATTTCTGATTCTTTAAACCCAAAAGAAATAGAAAAAAACAAGGCTTTAGACAGTATCCCTAAAAAAGAGCCTTTACTACTGGATTTAATCAATTACAATGCTCAAGACTCTGTTAAAATTGATCAAAAAGAAAATAAAATAAGACTTTATAACAAAGCAGTTCTCACCTATGAAGATATGACCCTTGAAGCAGGAATCATTGTTTTGGATTATACCATAAATGAAGTATATGCAGGTCGAATAGCAGATTCCTTGGGTGTTTTAACTCAAAAACCAAAATTTATTCAAGGACAAAATGAAGTTAATCCAGATTCGATTCGGTTTAATTTTGATACCAAAAAAGCATTGATTTGGAATTCCAAAACAGAACAAAGCGGAATGAATGTTTTTTCTGATTTTACCAAAAAAGAAAATGATTCAGTTTACTACATCAAAGACGCAAAAGTAACGACTTCATCGGATCCATTAAATCCGGATTATTACATCAGAATTCGGAAAGGAAAGATGGTTCCTGGTGGAAAAATTGTAGCAGGTCTGAGCAATATTTACATTGCAAATGTTCCCACTCCTATTGGAGTGCCATTTGCTTATTTTCCAACGACTAACGATAAAGCTTCTGGGGTAATTTTTCCTACCTATGGTGAAAGTCAACAAAGAGGTTACTACATTCAAAACGGAGGGTATTACCTCAACATAAGTGAATATTTTGACCTCAATTTGGCTGGTGATTATTACACCAATGGAAGTTATGGGCTTCGATTTGATTCTCAATATCGGGTGAATTACAAATTTGGTGGAAACTTTAGCTTTAGATATGAAAAACTCGTCAACGGAGAACGAGGGTTTCCCAACTACAACAACAACACGGTTTACAACATCCGTTGGACTCATCGAAGAGATTCCAAAGCAAGTCCGACCTCAAACTTTTCAGCATCTGTGAACTTAGGAGTAGTTCTTATTTTTCTCAATCCGTAAACCAATTGAACGATGCGAATTTTTTGAATAATACGTTGAGTTCATCTGTTTCGTACTCCAAAACTTTCCCTAAGTATCCAAGAGTGAATATTTCCTTGACTACTTCCCTTTCTCAAAACACCAATACTAAAACAGCAAACCTAACTCTTCCTACTTTTCAGGCCAATATGGAACGTATTTTCCCCTTTGCTCCTAAGGTTGGAGCCAAAAAGGATTTATCCAGAATATCAATTTTCAATACTCTACTCGAGGAGAAAGTAGAATCCAAACTACAGAAGAAAGGTTGTTTAAGAAAGAAATGTTTGATGATGCTAGAGCTGGAATTTCTCACATCATCCCTTTGAGTACAAATTTTAAAGTTCTAAAACACCTAAGTATTAGTACATCTGCAAACTATAAAGAAATTTGGACTCCTGAAACAGTCAAATACAACAATTTCGATGAAGAAAAAGGAGTTGTTAAAGATACAATAAAAGGGTTTGATGCATTTAGGCAGTACAACTACAGTGCAAGTTTAGGGACTACCATTTATGGAACTTTTAACTTTAAAGAAGGCAAAAAAATACAATCTATTAGGCACACCATTCGACCTGCCATAAGCTATAGTGTTCAGCCAAGTTTTGATAAATACTACGATGAATACATAATAGATGCCAATGGAAATACTGCTGAATATACACGTTTTGAAACAGCTCTTTTTGGAGTACCATCAAGAGGGAAATCTCGGTCTATGGGGATCAGTTTAAGTAATAATTTTGAAGCGAAAATAAGATCAAAAGATACTTTAAACCCCGAACCTAAAAAAATTAAAATTTTGAATAATTTAAATTTCAGTACGAGCTACAATTTTACCGCTGAGCAATTTAAACTTTCACCCATTCGTGTATCTACAGGTGCAACGGTTTTTAGGGATAAAATTAACATCAACTTGGCAGCAACAATGGATCCTTATGCACTTGATGAAAATAATCTAAGAATCAATACTTTTAGTATTGATAATGGCGGGGGCTGGTTCGTTTTACTAGTGCTAATATGAATACGAATTTCGAATTATCAAACGACGATTTCAAGAAAAAAAGCAAAGAAGAAAAAGAGGAAAAAAAGAAAAAGAAAATCTTTCTAGAAGTGAATATGAACGACTTTCGGGTGGAGGCCGAAATGATGATTTATTTGGGGTGTCTAACAATTTTTCTGACAATAGGTTTCAAAAAAGGAGGAAGAAGAAGAAAAAGAAGAAAAATCCACCAGTTTATATCGAACACTTATGCCTTGGACCTTGAAAGTAGCTCATTCAATAACATACAGAAATTCTTCTGGTCAAAATGAGATTGGATCAAACTCACTAATGCTCTCAGGTGACATTGATCTTACTCCAAAATGGGCAATTGGGTTTTCATCTGGATACGATTTCAAACAAAAAGGGGTTACTTACACGCAATTTCGATTTGACCGTGATTTAGAAAGCTGGAGATTAAATTTCAGTTGGGTACCCTTTGGTTCCCGAAGTTCATGGAGTTTTTTCATTGGAATCAAATCTGGTTTACTCAGTGATTTGAAATATGACAAAAGAAACGAACCCGACAGAAAATTATAAATTACCATCATGAAAAAAATAATAAATACACCCAATGCACCTGCTCCAATAGGTCCCTACAATCAAGCAGTTCTTTCAAACAATGTGCTATATGTATCAGGTCAAATCCCTTTAGAACCAGGTTCTATGAAGCTCATAAAGGGAAGTTTAGAAGATGAAACTACTCGGGTAATGCAAAATTTAAAAGCTGTTTTAGAAGCTGCTCATATGACATTTGAAAATGTAGTTAAAACATCTATTTTTCTTAGTGATATGAATAATTTTAACACCGTAAACAAAATTTATGGGAATTATTTTAAAGAAGAAACTGCACCTGCAAGAGAAACCGTTGAAGTTGCTAACCTCCCGAAATTTGTTCGTGTAGAAATTTCAATGATTGCTACACTTTAATTTTTATGAATGCTCTCTCTCCAAAAGATTTATATGGTATTCAACCAACTGGTCAATAGGCCGTTTTACAACAGTTCCTATAGTCAATCCAAATTCTTTGAGTATATGTTTAACTTCGTCTTGAAGAAAATATGAAATCGAGCCTACAAAGTGAATTGGTACCTCCCTTGCGTTTTCAAATTGAAATAATTGATGCTTGATAAAACGTCTCAAGCCTTCATGAATTATATTTTGCATATAAGGGTCTTCTTTGTGGATAATCAAAAATTTTGCAAAACGTGCCAAATAAGTATTTGGATTTTCTTTACGGTATAAATTTTCTTTAATTGTATTTGCTGAAAGGTCAAATTCCTCTTCAAACAACTCAGCAAGGTGCTTTGGCATTTCATTGAAATAATAGCCTCTAATCAATTGTTTTCCGTAAAAATTACCACTGGCTTCATCCATGAGAATGTAGCCCAAAGAAGTAATGTGTTGTTGAACCTCTTTGCCATCAAAATAACTGCAGTTGGATCCAGTTCCCAAAATACATACAATAGAAGGAACACCTATGGCTGCAGAGGCATAAACCGCAGCGTAGGTGTCTTCTTTGATGTTAAATGAAGAATTTATGAATATTTCTTCAAAAACTTTCTTTATTCTAGCAGTTGTTGATTTAATTCCACATCCAGCGCCATAGAAAAAGAGTTTTGTTACCTCTTTTCTGTTTTGAAATAAATCATAGTTATTTATGATCCTTTCTGTTAGAATCGCAGATGAGAGAACTTGGGGATTCAAACCTAGCGTTTGAGTTGAAAAAAGGACAGACCCTTTCTCATCTATTGCGAACCAGTCAGTTTTGGTGGAACCACTATCAACAATTAAGTACATAATACTACAGGCTATTAACGTGCTTTGCTAGGTCAATTAATTTATTAGAATAGCCACACTCGTTGTCATACCAAGAAATAATTTTGAAAAACTTATCATTTAATTCAATTCCCGCTTCAGCATCGAAAATTGAAGTTCGTGCGTCACCTACAAAATCTTGTGATACTACTGCCTCATCGGTGTATCCTAAAATACCTTTCAATTCATTTTCAGAAGCTGCTTTCATAACATTCTTTACTTCTTCGTAAGATGTACTTTTACCAACCTTAACAGTTAAATCCACAACAGAAACGTTAGCTGTGGGGACACGAAAAGCCATTCCGGTTAATTTACCTTCTAAAGAAGGGATTACCTTGGTAACCGCCTTTGCAGCACCGGTAGAAGCGGGCATGATGTTAACTAAAGCGCTTCTCCCTCCACGAAAATCTTTTTTTTGAAGGTCCGTCAACTGTAAATTGTGTTGCAGTTGTGGCATGAACAGTAGTCATTAAAGCTTCCTCGATTGTGAAATTATCGTGTAAAACTTTAGCAATTGGTGCTAAACAATTTGTTGTACAAGAAGCATTTGATACAATATTCTGATCAGCGGTTGCCTCATTATGATTAACTCCCATAACGTACATTGGAGCATCAGCTGATGGCGCAGAAATGACAACTTTTTTGGCACCAGCAGTAATGTGAGTCTGAGCTTTTTCAAGAGTTGTAAAAATCCCTGTGCACTCCGCTACAACGTCAGTTCCGATAGCATCCCAAGCAATATCTTCAGGATTGCGCTCTGCAGTAATTCGCACACGATGTCCATCAACAACTAAGTCATTGTCAACCACTTCGATTGTTCCGTCGTAGTTTCCATGAACAGAGTCATACTTCAAGAGGTAAGCCAAATGTTTGACCTCAAGAAGATCATTTATTCCTACTACAGTTACGTCAGATTGTTTCATCGCTGAACGAAACACTAATCGGCCAATTCGACCGAATCCATTAATTCCAATTTTAAGGACATAATTTATCTATTATTGTTATTATTAAAATTGATTATTGTTTATATGGATAAGATGTCGGATACTTTGATCAGGTTTGAGTTGATTTCAGATTTACCCTTGATTGCTTTTTCTAAGGGTGTTAAAACCATTTGATCATCAATTACTCCTACCATTAATTTTGATTTTCCTTCTAGTAAAGTTTCTACTGCACAAACACCCATACGAGAAGCTAATACGCGGTCAAAACAACTTGGAGTACCCCCCCTTTGCATATGACCTAACACAGAAACTCTTACCTCGTAGTAGGGTAAGTTTTTTTCGACATAAGAAGCTATTTCGAATACATTTTTACCAGTTTTGTCACCCTCAGCTATTACCACAATACTTGATGATTTACCTGATTTTTCACTTTTCTTTAAGGACTCTAATAAGCGTTCGAGTCCCAAGTTTTCCTCTGGAATTAAAATTTCTTCTGCACCAGCTCCTATTCCAGAATTTAACGCAATATGTCCGGCATCTCGCCCCATTACCTCCACAAAGAAAAGGCGGTTATGTGAACTTGCGGTATCTCTAATTTTATCAATTGCTTCAACAACTGTATTAATTGCGGTATCATAACCTAATGTGTATCGAGTGCCAAAAATATCATTGTCTATGGTTCCTGGGATACCAACTACAGGAAAATCGTGTTCTTCTTGAAAAATCATAGCTCCAGTAAAAGAACCATCCCCACCAATAACAACCAAAGCATCAATCTCAGATTTTTTTAAATTCTCGTATGCAAGCTTTCTTCCCTCTGGGGTTCTAAATTCTAAACAACGAGCAGACTTTATAATTGTACCACCTTTGTTGATTATATTGTTAACGCTTCGTGCATTCATCAACTTAAAGTCGTTATCAATAAGTCCTTGATAACCTTGCTGAATCGCATAGCATTCGATCCCATAAAAAACACTTGTTCTTACAACTGCACGTAAAGCGGCATTCATTCCAGGTGCATCTCCACCAGAAGTTAAAACAGCTATTTTTTTTGGTTTATTTTTCATTGAATTTTTCAAGGATGTAAATTTAAACAAAAGCCGTCACATATTCAGAATTGTTTGCTCTACATTAATATTTCGCAACAAAATCGATTTAGTTTTTATTTTTGTTGCTTATTTCCAAATAACTTTGATTGATGAATTCGACCGATTGGGGCTCAGAATTTATTCTTTTTTTGGTTATTATTTTTTGTATGAGGTCTTCAAAAGTTTTAAAATCAACTTGATAGGAAAGTCCTACTCCTTGTGTGTAGCCCACATCATCGCTTATATAACGAAATTCATTTTCTCGGTTAAATACTTTGGCTTTTAGGGTTCCCTCTTCATTTAAAATAAAATCAATTTGAACATCACCAACAATAAGGGTTTCTTCTACACCTCCAACAGGGACACCAATTTTTCCATTCAATAAGACCTTATCACTAATTTGTGTTACAAAGGTAACACCTATGCGGTCTTGAGACTGAATGTCAAGATCAGGTCGTTCATCTCCTTTCAAGTAATTTAAGCCGAAGTTTAATTTACCATCGGATTCTCCCATTAATGAACTGAATACATCTGAAGCTTTTTCGTACAAATTATTTGCTATCCCCTGAGTTGAAAATGAAACATCACTCACAAAAATCCCTTGTGACAAAAGTGAAATAGCTTGTAGTTGTCTTCTTTGTTGGTCTGCAAGACGGTAATTAATTTCAGATGCTACGATTCCACTGGTGTTTGGGAAATTGATTTCAAATAAGGGATTATCGGGTTTTAGAAGACTTCCTTGAAGCTTTATTAATACTTCCGTTGGAATTTTTTTATTGAAATTAGGGTTGTCGACTAGTAAAGCGGGATTTGCACCTCCTGGAACTTGATAAACGGCTTCAATATCCATTTGAGCTTCGAAGGGATCACCCTCCCAAACAATTGTTCCTCCCTGATTAACTTTAAACTTTTTGTCTATCAGTCCTAAATTTTTAAAATTGTACACTCCATCGTAGGCGATAAAATCTCCCCATATATTAAACTTACCTTCGGTATTTGTTTCCATTAAAATATTACCAGACCCTCTACCAGTGAGGGTGCTTCCTGACAATTGATCAACAACAATCTCCACTTTTGCATTGTTATTTACGTCAAGGTTGAAAACCATTTCAAAACCACGTGCAATTTTAATTTCTTTAAGAGAATCTTCATCCAAATCATTTGATTCATTTAATGAGGACTTAGAAACAAAATCAATAAATGAAACATCTGCCAGTCCATTATTTTCTTCCCATGGAATTTTTATGGAGGTGCCTTCTGCTGTTGCTCCCTCAACATTCATATTCAAATTTTTTGTAGATCCATAAAGCTGAATTTTGCCATCTAAATATCCAGATCCAAAAAATAAAGCTCCTTTTTCATTTTCACGATTCATCATCAATAAACGATCAGAGCTTATATCAAAGTTAAGGTCCCACTCTTTAAAATTGAGATGAGAAAAAGTTCCCTTCAATTTACCTGAAGTCTCTAATGTTTGATCGAAAATTGTGGTTTCTTCAAATTTAATAACTTGATCGTACAAAGTAAGTTTTGTTGAATCAGAAAGACCGTATGAAGTGTTGATAAAAGGAATTGAAATATTGAATCGATCCAATAAAAGACTTCCTGTGTGTGATAAATTGTTCAAGGGGCCCCAAAGATTGAAATTCCCTGTTAATGATGACCTAATATCGGTCAACTTCCCTTTTCCCAATGCTGATATGAATGACATGTCAAATGAATTCAACTTTACATCTAAATCCAGACTTGTTCGGTCATCAAGCACTAATGTAATTCCTGATAAATCAAGTTTTTTGAGCCATTTTTGACTAGAGTTAAGTTGTTTTTGTAAGAATTCAATGCAGTATTACCTTGGGTATTAAAAGATAAATCTCCCATTTCAACCTGGTTCACATACAAATCTAAAAGTTAATGGTAAAGGACGCATCATTATTAATTGAAGTTTTATTGAAACTTATGGTTGAAGTCAAATTTGCATCAATTTCAAAGTTTTTGACAGGTGGCAAAATGTTTTGTAAAGCAACATCACGGATATCAAGCTGAAAGCTAAAGTTATCCTTTTTTTGTATTCTCCTGAAAGCTCAATATGTTGATCCTCGTTAGAGATTAGAAAAGGGTTAATCTTATAATTCTGATTATTTGAGTTGTAAACCAAGTTTCTTTTATGATCTGACTGTAGCTTCCAAAGCACATTTTTGTAATTGATATTGAACAAATCTACATTAATGAAAGTCTCATCATCGTTGTAATCATAACTAAAATTTGTTTCAAAGGTATTCAATTCATCAGTCCCCAAAACCCCTTCTAAACGAATTCTATTTTTCTGGTTTTTAAGTGATGAAATCATAAAAATGTCAGAAGCTGCTGATTTACCAACCTGTATTTCATCTGCTGATAAAAAGCTTGTGTAAACAGTGTTGTTGGAGTCGATCTCAAAATGTAAATTTTTAAACTTGTATTTATTAAATAATAAGATGGGTAAATCAAATACCACTGCAGTTTCTTTTTGATTGGAACTGATCAATCCCGACAAGAAAAAATCGTCGGGTATGGAAAGCTTAGGAAAAAGGGCTTCCGTTAATTTTGATTTCATGTGAAAATCAAAATTAAAAAATTGAGGATGATCAAAAGAATTCGATGATTTATTCAATAAAAAATTATCAAATATTCCTGTCAATAGTTTTGAAACATTGCCAAACTCAAAATCCCCATCAAGAATTAAGTTGATCGCGTCAGAATCTAAAATCGAAATTGATTTGTTTATCCCTTTGGATTTGGCATTCAATTCGATATTTTTAAACGTATTCAATTTCCCCTCACTCATTATTGTTGGAGAATTCAATTGGAAAGTAAAGATATCTTCATATGAGCTATTCATTTTTTTTTTTCAATATGCACTTTGGAAGACAAAAGCACATTACTGTTTGCATCAGCAATTCCAAAATGTGAAAGATTAATAGTTTCAATATTACCCTCCAATAAAAATAAATCTTTGGATGAATCTATTGATGTGTTTAAATTAAATCTATTTTTGTCATCATTTGCACTCAACACAATTTCAACAAGTTCATCCTGATGCTTAGAATTTAAAATCAAATTTTCAAGTGTTTTATTTCCAATTTGAAGTTCATTTACCAAACCCTTTGTTTCAACTAAATAAACTTTAGAGTCCTCCAAAAATCCTTTTAATTCGGCAGATGCATTTGCTTTCAAAGCTATTTTCTGCTTAAGTAATTTTCCAATTTCAAAGTTTTTTAGGACTAAATTAGCGCTGTACTCCCAAAGGTCCGATCCATCGGGTCTATTGAAGGTTAGTCTGGGATTTATTACTCCTAGATTTGATTTTAAGTCACTCTCCAATTCCCAATTGTTTAAACTCCCAGAAAAATCAGTAACTAGAAATAAACTACCAGATTGAGTTGTGTATTTTGAAAGTTGTTTGTAGTGGGATTTATTCAACAAATTTCTCAATACTTTGTCTGATGTTTTTATGGTAAAATCATTCGACTGAACACTGAACTTTTCTGATTCAAATACATCCAACACCCTGATTGATCCTTTTAAAAAAGATTGATCCCCAAGATTAACTGAGCTTGTTAAACTAAAATCATTTATCCCCCTTCCAGTTGGAGTGATGCATCAAATAAAAATGATTCATTGAAATAGGGTTTTAATCCTACTACGGTACTTGGAGTTATGAGCACTTTATCTAATTTTAATTGAAAAAATGATGGCTTTAAGTTTGTAAAATTACCACCATTAAATGCTATAAATCCGCTTCCTGAAAAATGATTTTTATCCATTTTCAAAGAGAAACCTTTCGAAACTAAACTGTCAGAAGAATAGTGGATGTTGGCTTGAAAATCATTTATTTCTCCGTATTTACTTGAAAATCCCTCAAGGTTTTGAATGACCACATCAAGACTGTTTGAATTGAAATTAAAATCTTTCAATCCAAGAGCAATGTCTGAGAAAATAAACTTTGAATCTTGGACATTCAAATCATCAGAAATTACCTCTGTCTCCTTTAATTGTAGAATTTTAGATTTAAATGTAAACGGTTTTCTTTTGACATTAGTTGTGTCTTTTAGTTTTAAAATAAAATATTGGAGAGAAGATTTTGACTCTCCTTCATATTGAGTTAAAAATAATTTGGCACCCCCAGATTAATGGATTCAAAATCGTAGTTTCTCTTTAAAAATCGATCCAAACCATTCAAAAGAAGTTTTTAATTCTCTAACAAAAAGTAGGGTGTCTTTACGATGGTCATGCACTAGAATATCACTAATTAAAACATCACCATTTAATGAGATTGAAGCCTTTTTAATTGAGATGTCTGTATCAAAACGGTTATTCACATTTTCAGTAATTCGTTTAGCGAATTGAGTTTGTACAGTTGAAAGCGATAATACAAAAGCAAAAAGCAGGCCTAGAGCTACCAAAAATGATATTGAAAGGATTGTTATTTTCTTAAACTTTTTGATAGGAAAGACTTATTTTTGGATTTTTAATGAAAGTTAGCAATTTAATGAAACAAAAACCGTGCTATATTTTAGCAATCGAATCTTCATGTGATGACACTGCAGCTGCAATATTACGAAATGACGAGGTTTTATCAAACATCATTGCCACACAAGATGTACACAAAAAATATGGAGGAGTTGTACCTGAGTTAGCTTCTAGAGCTCACCAACAAAATATCATTCCAGTAGTTGACCAAGCAATTCATCAAGCTGGAATTACAAAAAAAGAATTGAATGCTATTGCTTACACTCGAGGTCCCGGGCTGTTGGGATCCCTTCTAGTTGGTACTTCATTTGCTAAATCTTTGGCAATGGGTCTTGATGTTCCATTAATTGATGTCAATCATATGCAAGCCCATTTGTTAGTCCATTTTATCAAGGATGAATTTCCTGTTCCTACTTTTCCATTTATTGGAGTAACTGTATCAGGAGGGCATACTCAAATCGTAAAGGTTAAAAACTACTTAGATTTTGAATTACTGGGCACAACTTTGGACGATGCAATTGGTGAGGCCTTTGATAAATGTGGGAAGGTTTTGGGACTCGGATACCCCGCAGGGCCAGCAATAGACAAAAAAGCAAAATTAGGAAACCCAAAAGCCTTTGATTTCCCAATTCCAAATACGTTGAACTTAGATTTAAGTTTTAGTGGATTCAAAACAGCTGTCATCAATTTTATTCACAAAAACACACAAAAAGACAAGCATTTTATTGAAGAAAACATAAATGATTTATGTGCCTCAATTCAATACACTTTAATTGAGATAATTTTTCAAAAGATTGAAAAAGCTGTAAATCTTTATAATCTCACTCAAATTGTTCTAGGTGGAGGGGTCTCTGCAAACTCTGGATTGCGATCAAAACTCGAAAAAGCTGCTCAAGAAAAAGGATGGGATGTTTATCTACCCCCTAGCCTATACTACAGATAATGCAGCTATGATTGGAATCGTTGGATACATAAAATATTTAAACAAAGATTTTGGTACTATAAGAGAATCAGCTTCTGCTCGTTTAAAATTTTAATTATGGATTTATTTTTTCACGATCATATTGACACGAATAACAGTAATTTAGTTTTTGACCCAGAAGAAAGTAGGCATCTGGCCAAGGTATTGAGGAAGCAAGTGGGAGATTTGGTTGCTGTAACCGATGGAAAAGGTTTAGATGTACGAGTAAAACTTGAAAATGTGAGTTCAAGAAAAACAAATGGGATAATACAAGAAACGACATTACACCCAAACACATCTAACCAAACTCACATTGCAATTGCACCCACAAAAAACATCGTCCGATTAGAATGGTTTTTGGAAAAAGCTACTGAAATTGGTCTTCATCGCATTACCCCAATTTTATGTCAACATTCAGAAAGAAAAATTATCAAAAAAGACCGATTGATAAAAATCATCAAATCGGCTTTAAAGCAATCTCAAAAATTCCATTTACCTCAACTGGATGATCTCATTCCTTTTAATGAATTTGTAAAACAACAAGCAGAGGGTTTTATCGCTCATTGTAATGATGGTGAAAAAATTGACTTGGCAAACCTTGCACCTTCAAAAAAGAACAATTGTATTCTCATTGGACCTGAAGGAGACTTCAGCAAAGAAGAGATTGCATTTGCAATTAAAAACAATTTTAAACCCGTCAGCTTGGGGAGTCAAAGACTACGTACAGAGACCGCAGGCTTGGTAGCCTGTCACACCTTGTCTTTAATCAATAGAAAGGTTTAAAAATCATTTAATTTATACTTATCTTTAAAAAATGAATGCAAAAATAATCTCCCAAGGAATCCTCAGAGCAGTTTTATTTTTAGGTCTATTCTGCTTGGGTATCTATGTGATTCAACTTCTACAATCGCTTTTGATTTATATTATTATTGCTGCTGTGGTATCTCTTATGGGTCGCCCCATTCATGATTTTTTTGAAACCTATTTAAAATTTAATAACGCCCTAGCTGCCATTGCTACAATGGCCATTTTCATCTTTTTAATTTTTGGAATAGCTGCACTCTTCATTCCCATCATAACACAACAAGGAGAAAATCTGTCCTTACTCAACATAAATGAACTTGAACAGAAAATGAGAATACTGGTACATCAAGTTTCCGAATATTTTTCTGTGAGTGATGAATACTGGAAAAATTGGGTCAAAGAACAAGATTGGATGGACAGCCTTAATCTGGGAGTCATTCCAGACTTTCTAAATGTTTTTATTGGATGGCTTAGTAGTTTTACCATTGGTTTATTCTCAGTACTATTCATCAGTTTTTTCTTGCTCAAAGACAGCAAACTGCTTGAACAAATCACTTTTTCTTTTGTAAAAAAAGAGTATGAGGCACGTATGAAAAAGTCATTAGTAAAGATTAAAAAACTATTATCAAGATACTTTATAGGCCTTCTTATACAAATCTCTATTCTTCTAATAATCTACAGTGTGGTATTACTTATTTTTGGAATAGAAAATGCATTTATTATTGCCTTTTTGTGTGCTCTACTAAATTTAATTCCATACATAGGACCGTTAATCGCTGCATTTCTGATGTTGGTTCTTTCAATGACTTCGAATATCGGAGCAGACTTCAGCACTGTAATTCTTCCTAAATCGATCTATGTATTGATCGGTTTTGTTATTGGTCAATTAATCGATAACTTTTTTAGTCAACCGTTTATTTTTTCAAACAGTGTGAAGTCACATCCTTTAGAAATTTTCATTGTAATTTTGACATCAGGGCTTCTTTTTGGTACTACTGGTTTAATATTTGCAATTCCAATGTACACAGCAATCAAAGTTATTTTTAAAGAATTTTTTGCACAATATGAAATCGTACAAAATCTCACAAAGGATTTATAAAATCAAGTTTTATTTTCTTATAGCTTGTTTACTTGCGGCATTTTTTGCTAATGCGCAACTGAATCGTACAGAAAAAAAATAATTCTAAAAGTTCAAGAATACAATCAAGAATCTATTGATTTTTTAGAAAAGCTAGTCAACATCAACAGCGGTACACTGAACTTGGAGGGCGTTAAAAAGGTTGGGATGCTTCTAGAAAAAGAATTTCAAGCTATTGAGTTTGATACTCGCTGGATCGACATGCCGCCAAAAATGAATCGTGCGGGACATTTATTTGCATCAAAAAAAGGTTCCAAAGGGAAAAAACTTTTATTAATTGGTCATTTAGATACCGTTTTTGAAGCAGATAGTCCTTTTCAAAATTTCGAAATAATTGACGGTAATGTTTATGGGCCTGGAGCAAATGACATGAAAGGAGGTGATGTTATTATGCTTTATGCTCTTAAAGTTTTACACGATTTGAAACTTCTAGATAAGGCTAGCATAACTGTTGCCTACACTGGAGATGAAGAAAGTTCTGGAAAACCGTTGAGCATTTCGAGAAAAGACTTGATAGAAGCAGCCAAAGAAAGTGACATTGCACTGGGTTTCGAAAATTCAACTGGATTCAATTATGCCACTGTAGCAAGGAGAGGTTCTTCGGGATGGACACTTGAAGTAAAAGGAAAAAGAGCCCATTCATCGAGTATTTTTAGTGATAGGACGGGTGCTGGAGCTGTTTTTGAAATGAGTAGGATTTTAAATGAATTTTACAATAATGTAAAAGGGGAAACTTACTTAACCTTTAATCCAGGTGTGTTGCTAGGTGGAACTTTTGTTGAATTTGATTCACAACAAAGCAAAGGGGAGACATTTGGTAAGTCAAATGTAGTAGCCCAGACTGCTATTGTAAAAGGTGGATTACGTTTTATTTCTGAGGATCAAAAAAATAGAGCGAGAGAGAAAAAAATGAAAGCTATAGTTGAAAATAATTTACCGCTAACTTCTGCTACCATCAAATTTACAGACAGTTACCCAGCAATGGGTCCAACAGAAGGGAACACAAAACTACTTGAAAAATTAAATCAAGTGAGCATCGACATGGGGCAAGAACCTGTCCTAGCCTACGACCCCGGAAAAAGGGGTGCAGCTGACGTCTCCTTTGTAGCAGAGTATGTAGACTGCTTAGATGGTTTGGGAACTATGGGTACTGGGGCCCACACTCCAAAAGAAACGGTAAATTTAGAGACCATGAATTTATTAATTCAACGAACTGCCGTCTTAATTTATCGATTAATTAATGAACCTAATTAAAGATATTTTTCAAGTATTTCTTTCTGTTTTTGCAAAGCTTTAATAAACTCAGCTTTCAAACGATCAATAAGTGATTTCGTTGATACAACATCTTCTATTGTGGTTACCCCCTGCCCTGCTGACCATATAGTTTTCCATGCTTTGGCCTCAGCTTTTGCTGCATCAAGTTCTTCTCCAAAGTCTATTTTTTTTGATTTTGACCACATATCCTCCGTTATTCCCATAGATTCTAAACTCGGTCGCAAAAAATTAGCATTAACCCCAGATACAGCCGCAGTGTAAACAATATCACTTGCTTTGCTATCAATGATCATTTGCTTGTATTCCTCTTCTGCCATACTTTCATCAACATTTATGAATCGAGTACCCATGTAGGCTAAGTCAGCTCCCATTTGTAAAGCACTTGCAATATCATTACCTGTACTGATACATCCAGAAAGTAAAATTGTCTTTTTGAAGAAGGTTTTTATTTCAGCTATCAAAGACATCGGATTTGTTATTCCAGCGTGACCTCCTGCACCAGCCGACACAAGGATCAATCCATCTACTCCTGCTTGAGCAGCTTTTTCTGCATGTCTCTTTTTGATTACATCGTGAAAAACAAGACCACCATAGCTATGAACTGCATCAACAAGCTGTGAAACAGCACCCAAAGAGGTTATGATTAATGGAACTTTGTGTTTTATACAAATTTCTAAATCAGCTTGAACTCTTGAATTGGTTCCGTGTACAATTAAATTAACTCCAAAAGGAGCAGCTTTTTTTCCTGTTTCCTGTTCAAATTGAGCCAAAGCTTCTTTAATTTCGATTACCCAAGCCTCAAAGCCAGCAGTATCTCTTTGGTTCAATGCCGGAAAAGTACCAACAATACCATTTTTACAACATTCAATAACCAGTTTTGGTCCAGAGATTAAAAACATTGGAGCGGCTACGGCCGGCAAAGATAATTCATCAATAAAAGATGCTTTCATATATTTATTTTTTAATATTTAAAGTCCATTCAAAATTAAAACGAGAGACAACATCTCCAGTTTCGTCAGTTCCCACAGATTCCATCCAAATGGTTTTAGGGGTTCCAGATTTTAATAAATCATTCATTAACTTTTTAATTTCATTTCCTTGAGTACAAGAAAACGTAATCCTTCCTGTAGCTTTTTTTGAAAAATTTGCTTTGTTATTGAGAACAAGCATAGAAACATTAGCCTTGGATTCACGAATTCCGTTCATGATCAGAAGACCTGTTGTAAATTCGGCTGCCATACCTTGAACAGCCCAAAACATCGATCTAAATGGATTCTGATTGATCCACCGATGCTTAACACTTACTTCACAACAATTCTCATTAACCTTAGTTGTTCTTATTCCTGTCCAAAATACTGACGGCAGTTTAAAGAAAGTGAATAGTGTGTATTTAAACAATTTGAAAATAATTAAATTAAAATTTAAATATACGAAATTTAAAAGGCTATCAAAATCTGATAAGTAAAAAGAATAATGAAATCGATTGAGGGGTATGACTTAACATTATCAAAACTTTGATGCCAAATATGTTCTGCGAAATAAGCTTATTCTACTTTAAATAAAACCAATTTATTAAAAAGAAAAACCCTTGTCTTTTTTATTGAAAAACAAGGGTTTATGGTGAGCCAGAAGGGATTCGAACCCCTGACCGTCTCCTTAGAAGGGAGATGCTCTATCCAGCTGAGCTACTGGCCCGTGATTGATGTTTTTGTCGGGGTGGCAGGATTCGAACCTGCGACCTCCTGCTCCCAAAGCAGGCGCGATGACCGGGCTACGCTACACCCCGAAAATACATCAAATTTTGCTTCCGCAAAACAATGGGCAAATATATCTCAAAATTTATAAATCCCATAGGGAATGAATGCTAATTCCAAAAAAAAAAAATGTTTTTACTTTTTTTTATCTCAAAATGAGTGATTCAGAATTGATGATTTCGATTTAATTGTGTTCTGAAAAATAACTCAAATACAGCATAGTTTTATTGATTACTCAAAATTTAGGCAATAAATCCCCGAGGTAATGCTTCAATAAAATAATAAAAAACCAAAAGAATTCAGATTGTATGATTGATTTGAATAAAAACTAAAACTCCAGAATAAACAAGGATCAACCTCATTTAAAAAAAACTCAATTAAAGCAAATAAAAGTCTGTCATGTTTTGTAACTAATACGTATTTTTATGTCCCAGATCAAATGAATAGTTATTTTAATAAATGAGATCTATAATTACCAAAAACAAGAGTACTTTTTTGAAAAAGACAAGTCTCTTGCTCTTATTAATTTCTGGGTTAACATTTGCTCAAACCAATGTTTCAGGTGTTGTAAAGGATAAAGACGGAGAACCAATTCCTTTTGTAAATGTTTATTTTAGTGGAAGTCAAATAGGCTCAATCACTGATTTTGATGGGAAATTCACTTTGTTTTCAGATCAAGTTTATCGAGAACTTTCAATAAGTTTATTGGGGTATCGAAACCAGAAAATTAACTTACCTAAAAAAGAGTTCGGAATCTATTAATTATTCTTCAAGAGGGAGAACAATTAGAAGAAGTTGTTGTGGTTCAAAAACCCAAAAAAAGACTTCGGAAAAAAGAAAATCCTGCCTATCCCATACTAAAAAAAATATGGTCAAAAAAACAAATCAATGGACTCAATATGTTCTCTTCATATGAATATCAAAAATTCACTTCAACTGAAGTAGGGTTAAAAAACATTGACAGTATATTTCTCAAAAAATTATTGCAAAAGAGCTATGATTCTATTCGTCATGCCTTAAAACAAAACGCTAACAACAATGTCTACATTCCTCTTAATTTAAAAGAGAAAATAGTTAGGGTTTACGGCAATGATAGTCTAAAGACTTCAAAAACTAAACCCTTGGAGAACGCACCACTGGTCTTACCCCCAAAGGATTCTTTTTGATCGAATTCAAAGAGTTTTTCAAGATATCGATGTTTATAAAAATAGACTTCTTTTTGCTGACAAAGTATTCGAAAGTCCTCTTTCTAAAAGTGGATTTGCAGTTTATGATTATGTGCTTTTGGACAGTGTTGAGCTGAAAAAAGAAAAACTATACACCCTCTATTTCTTTCCAAGAAGAGCGGGTGACCTTGCATTTACAGGGAATTTTACGGTATCTGCCCCTAGCTTTGCGCTCACACAAATTAACATGCGTATTGATCCAAACATTAACTTAAATCTAGTCAGTGATTTAATCATAGAAAAAACATATATCATAAAAAATGATAGTGTTTATCTTCCAAAAAGTAATCATTACGAGGGTGATTTTTCAGTAATCAAGAAAAAGAAAAAGGGAAAAGAGTTACGGTTAAGAAAAGTGAATTTTTTGATCAGTATATTTTCAATAAACCAAAAAATCCTTCATTTTATCAAGATCAATCCATCCAGCTATCAAAAAATGAATATCTCCAAGATGAGTCCTTCTGGGAGCCCTTCGAAAATAGTGAAAATTACTCCAGAAGTACCCGACAAATTTTATCTGAAATTAAAGAAAATCGTAAAGTAAAGTCACTTGTTGGTTACACCGATTTTATTACGGGGGGTATGCAGATATTTTACCAGGGGTTCAGTTTGGTAAATGGTGGAATTCCTTTAACAACAATGATGTGGAAGGCAATAGGCTTCGTTTAGGTTTTAGAACTTTTAAAAACTTGGATGATCGTTTTCGTTCAAGTGCTTATGTTGCTCATGGTTTTGGTGATAAAAAAACAAAATTTGCAATAGACGCCAAATACCTCATTCATAATAAGCCCAGAATTACTTTTGGAGTGGTTTATTCAAATGATTTTGAACAATTGGGAATTAGACTACTCAAAACAAAAGATCTGATTGATTTTAGTTCCAGCGGAAGAAACTCCTTAATTGCCCGAGGTTCTAACTATTATTTAACTGACATTGAAAGATTCGGATTTAATTTAGATTTTGGACTTACAAATAATTTCCACTTAGGTTTAAATTTAATATCGGAGGATATTGCTTCCGCTGCTTCTGATTTTTTTTCCATAGCTTTTAGAAAAAATGAAAAAACGCTTACCGAATATAGAAACGTTAGATTCAATGCATATTTAAACTACACCCCAGGAGAAATGTATTTGGCTATGGTGTTGAGCAAAAATATGGTAAAAACCTTCATCCGGAATTTGTTCTTAAATATACCGCTGGAGTGAAAGGAATTTTGGGAGGAATGCTTGATTACGATAAAATTCAAATGTCCTACAAGCAAACTTATTTATTTAATTTTCTTGGAAACCTAGAAACCAATTTAGAAATAGGTAAAACTTATGGTATCGTTCCTCTACCTATTCTCAGTGCTATCCCATCAAATCAAGGGTATTCCCTAAAGCCCAAAACCTTTGCTCTTTTGAATTATTATGATATGGTAGCAGATGCCTATTTAATGGGGCATTTTGAACACCATTTCAACGGATTTGTTTCAAATAAAATCCCTTTAGTAAAAAAATTAAAACTTAGAACCCTAGCAACCTTCCGATTTGCATACGGTAGTACAAATTCAGAAAATATTGCAGCTAACCGATCCAATATCAATTACAATAGCCCTGACAATGATGTTTATTATGAATACGGGCTGGGCTTTGAAAATATAGGCTATGGAAATATTCGCTTTTTTTAGAGTTGATTTTATTTGGCGTAGTCCTTTATCTGACTCTTTTAAGTACAACCCATATTCTAGTGAGCTTCCCGATTTTGGGATACGAATAGGAGCTAAACCAAGTCTCTAGAACATTTTTTAACAAAAATAATTCTATCCATTTTAAATTTTTCTTGTCTCTATTAATTTTGAGATTTACCAGAATTGGCATAAGCGTTATCAAAACCAATATATCCTCTATAAAATAATTTTACGGGAAGACTGTTCTCGTTTTTTCCATTTGAAAGCTTCACAGTATATACATCATCAGAATCTACTGAAATGGATAATTGCCCTTGGGTAAATGAAAAAATTATATCTCCAGATTCGATGTAATCTCCGTTGTCAGTTGAAACATCTAGGCTGTAAGAGCTGTTTGTTGACATCAAATCCATTTGATCGCAGGGTTTATACTCAAAGTCTATTGCATCATCATCACAATCATTATTTTGACAAAACCAATCTTCAAAATCATCCAACAGCTCAAAGCTTTGATTATAAATTTGATTGTAAGTAGTCAGCATATCATTATAGTTTCCTGTTTTTAAAGTGGATTGGTTCATCATAAGTTCAAAATAGATATAATCACCTTCTCCATACAATACATTACCGTCATCGAAATCAGATGAATCATTACCATATTGAATTCCATCCGAATAAATAAATAAATCATAATTGTAAACAGAGCTACACTCTTCCAATTCTCCATAATTATAAAATAATCCATTTGATACAGAGTAAAAGTTATTCCCGATAGTTATTCCCATATCATTATCCTCAATAATATTGTAGGTTGTAATTTGATGAGAACCATTAGAGTTAGTGTCAGTCAAAGAACTTGGAGTTGAATATGTAGTTATTACAACTTCGATATCTTCATATAAATCACCATCATTATTAACATCTTGATTTATACTCTCCTCGGTTGATGATGAAGTGGCAGAAGATGAAGTAACACTTACTGCTCTCGATTGTTGGGTTCCCTTAGAACCTGTTCTTGTTTGTGTAAATGTTGATGTTTGATTAGTAAACTCTGGAGACCAATTACCAAATGTTTCTTGAAGCTCAGTTTCTGGTTCTTCAGTTGAACAACTTAAAAAAAACAGAAATGAAAAAATTAGTAAAACTCTATTCATAATATTATAGTTGTATATTCAAAAATACACAAAATCATATGCTCCAAAAAAAACAATTAATAAAAAAAATATTATTTTTAGCTGATTTGAAGTCATTATTTTGAAAATTGAAAAAAATAGCTCTACTCTCATTTTGCTTTATCTTATTTTTTTGCTCAAAAAATAACGACCCCAATATCTTTACAAAACAAAATTTAGCCCAGCAAACATATAAGGAAACACCATCTGCTAACCCCTCGGGAAGTTATAAATTTTATCATGGTGGAAAAAATAGATTGTATCACTATTATCAGCCAGTAAACTTGCCTAAGAATGCTCCTCTGATATTCGTTTTACACGGTTACAATGCAAATGCTGATGATTTCATGGATTGGTTTGAAATGAGCGGATTGGCTGATGAACATGGATTTGCATTGGTTTATCCACAGGGACTAAAAGATAGTTCGAGAAGAACACATTGGAATGCTGGGCTTACATTAAGCAATGTTGATGACGTAGGTTTTCTAAGTGAACTTGCACTTTACCTACAAGAGACTTACCAACTTAACCCTGCCCAAACCTTTACAAGTGGATATTCAAACGGTGGATTTATGAGTTATGAATTAATAGTGAAGAAACCTGAAATATTCAGAGCAGCAGCAAGTATATCGGGAACCATGAGCTTAAAAACGTGGAGTAACCGATCTCTTGCACTAGCTGTACCAGTTTTA
Organism: Candidatus Arcticimaribacter sp.; assembly: GCA_038142965.1. Lineage (GTDB taxonomy): Bacteria > Bacteroidota > Bacteroidia > Flavobacteriales > Flavobacteriaceae > Arcticimaribacter. Next base: position 376,948 of record JAYQLC010000007.1, read on the forward strand.
CAGCTTTCTGGAGGGCTCGATCGAGTGGTTCCTCCCAATGGATTAACCAATCTTTATGGAGGCTGGGGTGGAGCCCCAAAAATATCTGACATCATGCTGTTTTGGGCAGAATTGAATACATACGATGTGCGTGAATATATCGAACAAGATCAAACTAAAATTACGAAATACCTCAATTCAAATAGTAATAATGAGGTTTGGTATTATTTGATTGAAAATTTAGATCATAGTGTTCCTATGGGAAGAAACAACACCCTCCATACACCTTCTTTAATTTGGGAATTTTTCAGTAAATATTAGAAGAAAAAAACGTCTAACATATTTATTTAAAGGTTTTTAAGTTAAATATAGGAATACTTAGATGAGTTAAAACATCTGAAAATTTTGATAAAAAATTCAATTAGAAATTTATCAAAGGAGACAATGTCTCTTCCATAGAAACATTAGTATGCTCTACAGAGTAAAGAATATTATTCTTGAAATCTCGAACAATTATTTTGGTCAATTTAGTTTCAGGAGGATCACTTTCAGAACCATTAGATCTGTAATATTCAAGATATAAATACTTTGGATCATGAATATTTTTTAGAAACTCACGATCGTAAATTGCTTTTTTTTCATCTACATCAAAAGGGTTTAAAATTTTTAATGGAGAAGCTGAAAGGCGTTCTTGATAAATACCATACCAGCCTTTACTTGAGGAGTTTAAATTTTTTATTGTAACCAAAGCAACATGAGAATAGTCATTCAGGTCAACAGTCATTGGTTTGATAACTTTTGTTGAGGTTTTTAAGGGGGCTTTTGTTTTTTTAACTTTTTAGATTTACTTATCTCTACAGGAGCCTGATTCTGATTTTGCCCCAGAGAAACCTGTGAAACAAAAAGTAAAACAATAACTAAATTTTTTACAAAAGAATTTGACATAGTTACAAAGTTGGAAATTATTAATGATTTTTTTCGTTAAAACGGTTTAATCTAGATTCCGTATTTCAGTTTATTTTAATATCGTTCCATTCTAATTACAATTATAAATAGCTACAATTTCACCATCTGATTTTTTAACTTCAACGATTTTGTTGTAATCTCGAAGTTTCATATACGCAAACCCTTCATTATCATACAATAAACTATGTGGAGAGGGATAATTATTGTTGTATATAATAATATCTCCAACCGCGGGTTCAGGCGAAGTTCCAGAATGATAGGCAATATTGAAATAATTAGGGTCAATTGATGAACATAAAAATGTTTCATTAGCGATTTCTACACTATTAGAAACAGTAGAAGTTTTGTAATTATTACCTATATAAATAGACCATGGACATCCATTTAAATCAGACACACCAGCTGCATATGGACAACTATCATTTGGGTCTAACAATCCATCACCGTCTGTATCTACAATACAAGTTGGACAACTTGATACAGCAACGTCTTTAACAACATCCTCTAATTCGTCCAAAGGGGCGGCTGCATAATACCATATAAAAGAATCGGATTCACCAACTGCTATATCTTGCATACGAACATACAAACTGTATGATCCGTCATTTTCTGTTGAAATTTGGACTGTAGATGGGGTTACGGTCTCCGAAACATTATAATCAAAATCAAAATCTGCAACAGAGGTATTAGCACTCGTAGATTTAGTGAAAAATAAAATTCCTTCGTCAAGAGTTAAGATTCTTAGTGCTGATGATCGTTGAGTAATTGAAGTCAATTTTTGAAAAGATCCATTAACCAGGTTGCCCCTTTCTTTAATTGGTTCGTCTGTACCTCCAACGTAGTCATCTCGGGTACCAACCCAATATCTCAGGTTTGTAACAGCTGCTAAACCAATATTTTTAACTGTTGTTGTTACCTTAATAAAATTATCTCCAGCTCCAATACTGTAATCGTTAATTACTTCTAATTGTGAAGTTCCGATTGTGACTTGTCCTTTAACCTTTATATTTCCTGATCCGAAACCCCCAGAAATATTAAAACTACTTGAATCAAAAGTAGCTGATGCAAAAAGAGGGTTTGATTTAACAACACCATTAATATTCCATTCATTAGTTCCATCTCCACCAACACCAAACGTACAATCCAAAGGATATTTATTTGATGGTGACACCCTGACATCAGTATATGTTAATTGCCGCCATCCATTATTGGAACTCAAATAAAAGGGTTGCTTTAAAGTTCCTGAAACAGTTATGGATACTTCAATACCATCACCAAACCGCATGTTTCCATTATTGATAACCTGATTTGTTCCAGTAAACTGAGAAAAAACATTAAAAAAACATAAAAATGATAATGTTAAAAGAAAGTATTTTTTCATAAGTATTGAAACAAGCTTTAAACTTTTTATTGAATATATTAATAACTACAATATATAAAAACTCTTCCAATTCTGATTTGTTGATTGTTTAATCAAAATTTACTTTTTTAAGAATTAACAAAATCATCAATAGCTCAGCTAGGTTTTATACAAAAAAGAAAAGTTTTACAAGTTTTAACATCAACTTTAAGCAAACGATAACACCTAGATCAATAGAAAAATCCCCGTAAAAATAAATGAAAAATAAATACTTTACGGGACAAACATGCGGAGAGACAGGGACTCGAACCTTTTGGGGACATCTTGTCATATCTGCATTGGGAAATCCTTTTTCAATGGGGATTGAGATGGAATATATTACTATTTTCATACTTTATACCCAATATAAACCACCAAATATTTTATGAATTATTTAAACCTTAATCTTTCATTTCAGAAAAACCATAAACAGAAAAATGTAGTGCTAACTCATTAAAGATTAGAAAAACTCTTCAACTAATTGTAGCCTTTGCTATAATATCACAAACAACCATTTCTTGCCAATCTGAGACAAAGAAAAAAAACGAGCTATCGATAGGTATACAGACCTATTCATTTCGAACCATGGAAGATCAAAGTCCATTGGCAATATTGGAATACATCAAGCAAACTGGAATTAAACAAGTTGAGCTGATGGGAAATCACGCTGAGCCTTTTGCTGGTGCACCTGAAAGTCCAATCAATGATCCTTCTAAAATGGCTGTTCTGATCAAACAATACCGAAAAGAACCCCTTACTGAAGATGAAAAAGTCATAGCTGCTGAAGTGGCTGCAATGAGAGAAACTTATAATGCAGAGGTTGCTGCCTGGCGCAAAAATGTAGATTTCAAAAAGTTTGAAGAACTTAAAAGTTTATACGATCAAGCTGGGATTTCAATCTATGCTTTTAAACCTAGCGTATTTAGAAAAACCAATAGTGATGACGATATAAGATACGGTATGCGTGCTGCAAAAGCACTTGGCGCTAGCCACATAACGCTGGAACACCCTGAAGATGACGAACACACTGCCAGACTAGCTAAAATAGCTGAAGAAGAAGGAATGCTAATTGGCTATCACGGTCACGAACAACAAACTCCTACTCTTTGGGATACCGCCATGAGTCAGTCAGATGCAAACCGCATGAATCTTGACTTTGGTCACTACATTGCTGCTGAAAACGAAAACCCTCTTGAAATCATCAAAAGTAAACACCACAAAATCGTGAGTATGCACCTAAAGGATCGACAAAAGAAAAGCAATGGTGGAGGAAATTTAGTCTGGGGTGAAGGTGATACACCCATAGCTGAAGTCATTAAACTGATCAAAGAAAATGGGTATGATTTTCCTGTAACTATTGAACTCGAATACGATATTCCTGAAAGTTCAGATGAACTCAAACGCTGTTTACTATGTTGAAAAGTTTGTTAGATTCTACTGAAAAATGGAAACAGTTTTTTTAAAAGGGAATTTCCCTTATACGAAACGCGTACTGAAATCAAAACTCAAAATACTTCATGAAAAAGATTATGGAACAATACCAAGTAAAGGATTCAATGAAACTTAAAATTGAAAATTATATCTCTAATGATGGATAACAGGATGAGAAGGCCCTTGACAGATACATAGATAAAGTTTTAACTGAAAATGGTAAAAAAAGCAAAGATGAAACTAACATCTGAACAACTAGAAAAGCTGGCCGAGCATATAGAAAAATTGATATTCGTGATAAGGATATACAGTACTACTTATTTGATCCCAATAAGATGATTCCCAGTAAATTTTTATCAAAAATTGAGAAAAATTAATTAGCTAAAAAAGAGCAAGCCACCCACCTGACAACCAATCAAAAAAATAAAACCCCGAAAACAATGAGCTTACGGGGCTATATTGCGGAGAGACAGGGATTCGAACCCTGGCAACGCTTACACGTTGACAGATTAGCAATCTGCTCCATTACCACTCTGGCACCTCTCCAAAATTGAGATAATAGAAGTGCAAATGTAATTTTTAATAATTATTAACCAATGCTTTCTTCAAAAAAAACTCGAAATTATTCAGGATATTCAACGCGTAAATGGTAAACATTAATAAGCTTATCAATGAATACTTTTTTAACTATCTCGATGTCAGATAAGGTAATATTTGAATTCATAAATTGTTTCTCATCCATTTGTTGATTAACAATTTTATTTACAAAATCTTTAAGTAATTCTATGGTAGGTTCTTTTAAACTTTTTGAAGCTGCTTCGACACTGTCAGCCATCATTAAAATGGCTGTTTCTTTTGAAAAGGGTTTCGGCCCGGAATAAGAAAAATCTTTAATTTCAGCTTCCCCATAGAGCTCTTGTTCTTTCTTATAAAAAAAATAAACTTTTGATGTACCGTGATGTGTCCGAATAAAATCGACCACTCGATCTGGAAGATTAATCTTTTTGGCCAACTCTACTCCCTTAATGACATGATTAATTATTATGCGTGCACTTTCTTTAGGAGTAATATCATTGTGAAGAGAAATACTTCCTCTTTGATTTTCACTAAAAAAAATAGGGTTGCCAATTTTTCCAATATCATGGTAAAGTGCACCAACCCTGGTTAACAATGCATTTGCACCTATTGTACTGGCGGCAGATTCTGCAAGGTTAGCAACTTGAAGAGAGTGATGAAAAGTACCAGGTGCTTTATCTGAGAAGTCTTTAAAAAAATCAGAATTCGTGTCTGATAATTCGAGTAAGGAAACATCAGAAACCAAATTAAATAACTTTTCAAACAAATATATTAGAGGTTGAACAAACAGGGTAAACACACCATTAAGAACAAAAAGCACTATGATATTATATGAAATTCCATCAATACCCCCCTCGTGAATTATAAAGAAAGCAAAATAGCCTACGAGATAAATTAAAATAATCTGTCCAACTGAAATGAACAAGTTGGCTCTTTTGTACAATTCAGAAACCGATAATATCGTTACAATACCCGCCATAATTTGTAAAAATATATATTCAAAACTGTTGGGTACGATAAAACCTAACAATAATACTGTGAGAACATGAACAAACAAACCAAGTCGAGCATCAAAAAAAGCTTTCAAAAGTAGAGGCAGGATACAAATTGGTACTATGTATAAAAATCTATTGTCGAAATTTAATACACTAATCGTCAGACCTACAATCAATACAACATTGCAAAAAATAAAAGTCAACTTTGTATTGTTATCAAAAATCATAGGGCGGTATTTGTGTATGAAGAGAAACAGCATCAATAGTGTCAGTCCCACCAACAGAATATAGCCAAACAAAATCCAGTATAGATTAGCATCAGTGTAAAGACTGGAGTCATATTGCTGTTTTAATGAAACCAATTCCTGAAAATTAGTTTCATCGATCAATTCCCCTTTTGAAATCAATAAACTCCCCATTATGATGATATCTCTTGAAATAGCAAGATTTGAATAAGCCTCTTCCAATAGCTGATCATTGAATCGAGCATCATAGACCAGATTAGGTTCTATGCTTTCAAATAAGAGTTTATAATATTGGTTTTTGTAACGTAAAAAAGAGCTAGAAGAAAGTTTACTATCTAAGTATTGTGAAAGTTCTTCGGGTTTAAGTAGCTCACTAAATTCCAATTCAATCTCATCTCGCCCTTGTATCAAACCCACTCGTACTCCTCCCTCATGAACATAGTTCAAAGGCAAAACTCCAGTTTTGTATACTTCTTGAAGTAAATCTAAACCAAAATCAAAATGTGTTTTGTAACGGTTTGAGTTTACTGGAAAAGTAAAATAAGTTGAGAAGTTTTGAGCATAAACCTCCTCGGCTTTAATCAGAACAGATTCATTTTTATTAAAATAGGTTGGTGTCTCTTTTTTCAGTTGTTCTCTTTCCAACAACAATTCCTCTTCGGATTTTAGTATCGCAAAATCAAAGGGTGCGTATAAGTTTTCGTTCTGCCAAGCCTGACCTTTCCTAAACTCATATTTAAATTGACCTTTGGTTGGAAATAAATAAACAATAAACAGACAACTAAAGACAAAAAGAAATGCCTTGTAAATCATCGATTGGTAATTGAAAAACCATTGCAGTATTTTCTTCATAAAATTTTTTCTCAGATAATGATTTCTATTTTAAAATTAATTGATGATCAAAATCTGTTAATTTCAAAGGTAAGAAAATGATTCCTTCAATGTTATTTTAAATTATCAACTCTGCTGGTGGACTAAAATTGATTATTTTAGCTGGAGTTTTAAACTGATACATTATAAAATATACTCTTAAATGAAGTACGGCATTTGTCCATTGGGGATTATTCCTTTAAGAAATGATTTTAATCACAAGAGCGAGCTGGTTTCTCAAATTCTTTACGGCGATTGTTTCAAAATTATTGATCAGAGAAAAGGATGGTTCAAAATAAGAAATCAGTGGGATGATTACGAGGGCTGGATAACAGATAATCAATGTGTTGAAATCCCAGAGGAAATATACAAAAAACAAATATCTACTGAGTTAAAACACGCTGCAAACCTAATTGACTGTATTAGCCTCCCAAATTCTGAATTATTTCCAATTCCCTTTGGAAGTGATCTTCGTTCAGTTGATTTTTTAAATCATAAATTCGAGGGTGAATATACTACTTCAATGGATAAGGAACAGTTAATAAAGACAGCCCTCACTTATTTACACGCACCCTATTTGTGGGGAGGTAAAACACCTTTAGGAATCGATTGCTCAGGCTTTACTCAAATGGTTTACAAACTTAATGGAATTGCTTTAAAACGGGATGCTTCCCAGCAGGCAAAACAAGGCACTGCATTGAGTTTTATTGAAGAAAGTGAACCAGGAGATCTTGCATTTTTTGATGACAATGAAGGAAATATAATTCATGTCGGAATATTATTGCAAGGCCATAGGATTATTCATGCTCATGGTAAAGTTCGAATTGATTCAATAGACCAAACTGGAATCTACAACAAAGAAAACCAAGTTCACACTCATAAACTAAGGATGATCAAGAAAATTATTTCATAAAAAAAGCCTTCATGATTGAAGGCTTTTTTTACATATAATGATATTGTTTATTCCAAAAGCTTTTTCATTTCCATAAAACCCTCATTATCGCCTATGGTACCATAAATATTTTTTAGGGTACGAATAGCTTCAATATTTGAAGAATTAACGGAGATAAGTTTTTTAAGAATAGGGACACATTCGAGATAAACAGATTCACGTTTTGCTTTTAAAACATCGTACCTTGCATTATCAGCTCTTGAATTCCCGAGAGAATTCATTTCCTCAACTATAGATGATTCGTCCTCTAAAATTAGAGCTACAAGGTTTAAATAAGCGCTCTCCATTGAAGGATCCAACTCAATTGCTTTTTCGTAGTAGGTTCTAGAACTTTCTTTATCTCCCAAATCGTTGTTGACAACCCCAAGGTTAAAATAAAGGTTTGCATTTGTTGGATCTTGAGCTATTGCTTCTCCCATGAGATCTTTGAATTTTTCTTTTTCACCCAACTCAATGTATAAATTTGCTTCTGTCATAATAAGACCTAAGTCACCAGGGTTTTCAGAGCGGGCTTCTTTCACCGCTTTAATTGCATTTTCTTTTTGTCCTAATTGATTGTAGATCAATGCAATATTCTTAACAATTTCGGGGAATCTAGATTCAGAATCTTCTGTTCTGAAGTTGTTGTACTCAGTAGATTTTTGGAAAATATTATATTCAGATTCTGACACCTCTCTTTCCGTGTTGTTTTCTACTTCAGTTACATAGTACTTTTTTGGACACCCGAATAATTTGAGTCCTTTAATTGAATGTAAAATTCAAGTGCCAATTCATAATCAGGAGCATTTACCGCATTTGAAGCTGCATAATACAAATAATCGATATTAGCCACTTTGTCACACTGATAGGCTAAATATAAGTTTCTGGCTGAAGAAAGAAACTCTTTATTTTCAGATTGATCAATTGCGGTTTGAACTAATTCAGCAGCAAGCAAGTTGGTTTGTTCATCTACTTTAGTTTTCAATGAAGGGTTTTTTGCAGCTAATTGAAGGAAGTCAAAAGACGATTGGAATTCTTTTTCGGCTAAAGAAATCTGAGATAACAATAGATTGTATGCCGAAGCATATTTCAACTCGGCATTTTCTAAGAGTGCTTTGTTTGCATCCAAAGAAGCTTTTGCTTCTGAAATTTTGGAAGCTTTAAATAATTTTTGTGCTTGTTTAAGTTCTTTTTTTTGGGACCAACTAAAAATAGTTGTGAAAACAAAAAGTAGTGTTAATAAGTTTTTCATTTTTATGATTTATTATTTAAGTAAAGTTATTCAATATTGGTGCCACTATTTTCTTGAGCTGGAAGTTCCCCAACATTGTCAGAAATTTCTTCTTCATCTTTCATAACTTTGGCTACAGCAGCAATGGTGTCAGTTCCCTTTAGGTTAATTAATTTAACTCCTTGAGTTGCTCTACCCATCACACGTAAATTCGCAACATCCATTCGGATTGCAATACCTGATTTATTGATGATCATTAAATCGTCCATATCACTTACGTTTTTGATAGAAACCAGATCACCTGTTTTATCAGTGATTGAAAGTGTTTTTACACCTTTCCCTCCACGATTGGTGGTTCTGTAATCGTCTAAACTTGAGCGCTTTCCATAGCCATTCTCGGAAACTACAAGAATTTCAGTCTCAGGATCACTTACAGAAACCATTCCTATGACCTCGTCAGCTGGACCGTTTAAGGTGATCCCTCGGACTCCAGAAGCATTTCTACCCATGGGTCGAGTTTTGTTTTCCTCAAATCGGATTGCCTTTCCTGACTTAACAGCAAGAAGTATTTGACTATTACCTGTTGTTAATTTAGCTTCAAGTAACTCATCATCCTCTTTGATAGTGATAGCATTAATACCATTAGCTCTCGGGCGGGAATATTGTTCAAGTAGGGTCTTTTTAACTTGGCCTTTCTTCGTTGCCATAATAGTCTTCATCTTTGAGGTCTTGCGTATTGATGAAGGCTTTTACTTTATCATCCTGTTCAATGTTGATCAAATTTTGGATGGCTCTTCCTTTAGAGGTTTTTGAGCCTTCTGGAATTTCAAAAACCCTCATCCAGAAACACTTCCCTTTTTGGGTAAAGAATAACATGTATTGGTGATTAGTTCCAACAAATAAATGTTCTAAGAAATCTTCATTTCTTGTGGTAGAAGCTTTTTGACCAACTCCTCCTCTGTTTTGAGTTTTGTATTCCGATAAAGGAGTGCGTTTGATGTATCCAGCATGGGAAATCGTAACGACCACTTTTTCGTCAGGAATCATATCTTCGATACTGAAGTTACCACCTGCAAATTCAATAGCGGATCGACGTTCGTCCCCATATTTATCCTTGATCACGAGAAGCTCATCAGAAATAATTTGCATTCTTCGTTCCTTCTTTTCCAGGATGTCTTTAAGATCCTCTATGGTTTTCATCAAATCCTCAAACTCTGATCTAAGTTTATCCTGCTCTAGACCCGTAAGTTGACGTAAGCGCATCTCAACAATTGCTTTTGCTTGAATCTCTGTCAACTTAAAATTTTCGATTAATTTTTCACGTGCCTCATCTGCATTACTGGAAGAGCGAATTAAAGCAATAACTTTATCAATATTATCTGAGGCTATAATAAGACCCTCTAAAATATGAGCGCGATCCTCAGCTTTCTTCAATTCAAATTTAGTTCTTCGAACAACCACCTCATGTCGATGTTCAACAAAATGATGAATCATTTCTTTTAAATTCAAAAGTTGAGGTCTTCCGTTTACTAAGGCAATATTATTTACACTAAAAGAAGATTGAAGCGAAGTATATTTATAAAGTTTATTTAAAACTATATTAGGTATAGCGTCTCGTTTCAAGATATAAACAATACGCATCCCTTTTCTATCTGACTCGTCTCTAATATTTGAAATACCTTCAATTTTCTTATCGTTTATCAACTCAGCGGTTTTACGAATCATTTCTGCTTTGTTGACTTGATATGGAATTTCTGAAACAATGATACACTCACGACCATTAACTTCCTCAATATTGGCTTTTGCGCGAAGAACTACCCTTCCTCTACCCGTATGAAAAGCATCGCGAACCCCGTCATAACCATAAATAGTTCCTCCAGTTGGAAAATCTGGAGCCTTTATAGTTTGAATCAATTCATCTATTGATATATCGTTGTCTTTGATATATTGAATTGTTCCATCGATGACTTCTGATATGTTATGAGGTGGCATATTGGTTGCCATACCCACAGCAATTCCAGAAGCTCCGTTTATTAATAAATTTGGAACACGAGTTGGGAGTACCTTAGGTTCTTTTAATGTATCGTCAAAATTCAATTGATGATCTACAGTATCCTTGTCAATATCAGCTAATAAATCCTCTGACATTTTGCGCATACGCGCTTCAGTATATCGCATTGCTGCAGGACTATCTCCATCTATGGAACCAAAATTACCTTGACCATCTACAAGTAAATAACGTAAGCTCCATTCTTGTGCCATACGAACCATGGTGTCGTAAACAGAGGTGTCTCCGTGGGGATGATACTTCCCTAAAACTTCTCCAACTATTCTTGCTGATTTTTTGTAAGCAGTACTCGATCGGATACCAAGTTCATGCATTCCAAATAATACACGTCGATGAACAGGCTTCAATCCGTCTCGAACATCAGGAAGTGCACGTGACACAATGACAGACATTGAGTAATCAATGTAAGCCGATTTCATTTCATCTTCTATGTTAATGGGTATAAGTTTTTCCCCTTCTGCCATATCATGTTATTTTTATTACTAACTGCTAAAATATGTATTTATACCTTAAACTCTGTGCCGATTTAAACATTTTCTACTTGAATTTATCAACATTTTTAAAGTATTAAAAATTAAAAAATTAACTGTCTGACGTTTTGGTATTTTGAAAAAAATTTTGTCTATTAGCTAGAGTAATATCTGATGTTGGAACAATTTTTGAAGTTCTAAAATAAAATTAATAAAACATGGATGATAATTTTTCGCCAAGAGTAAAAGATGTTATTTCTTTCAGCAAGGAAGAAGCGTTGCGTTTGGGTCATGATTATATAGGTACCGAACATTTAATGTTGGGTATTTTGAGAGATGGAGAAGGAAAAGCTATTTCAATTCTAAACGCAATTGAAGTCGACCTAGATAACCTTAGAAAAAAAGTAGAAATACTTAACCCTGCCCTTTTGGATAGCAATGGTCTCGAAAATTCGAAAAAAATCTACATCTAACTCGTCAGGCTGAAAGAGCTTTAAAAACTACTTTTTTAGAAGCAAAATTATTTCAAAGTGATTTGATAAATACCGCACATTTACTTTTGTGTATTCTCAGAAATGAAAATGACCCTACTACCAAATTGCTAGAAAAGTTAGATATCAACTATGATTCTGTCAAAGAACAATTTAAGCTCCTTCTAACCTCTGATAATGATTATTCTGATTTCAGTACTTCAGCTTCTTTTTCAGATGAAAAAGAAGAAGATGCAGATGATGGAAAAAGAATCCTTTCACTCCAACTTCAGAATCCAATAAAGGAAAGAAATCAAAAACTCCAGTTTTAGATAATTTTGGAAAAGACATAACATCACTTGCCAGTCAGGACAAATTAGATCCAGTTGTTGGTCGTGAAAAAGAAATTGAACGCGTCTCTCAGATATTAAGTAGACGTAAAAAGAATAATCCGCTTCTCATTGGAGAACCTGGTGTAGGTAAATCGGCAATTGCTGAAGGACTCGCCTTAAGAATAGTTCAAAAAAAGGTTTCACGAGTTTTGTATGGAAAACGACTCGTTACACTTGATCTAGCAAGTTTGGTTGCCGGTACCAAATACAGAGGGCAATTTGAAGAACGTATGAAAGCAGTAATGAATGAACTGGAAAAAATGATGACATCATTCTTTTTATCGACGAAATTCATACTATAGTTGGTGCCGGAGGCGCCACTGGAAGCTTAGATGCTTCAAACATGTTTAAACCTGCTCTAGCACGTGGTGAAATCCAATGTATTGGCGCAACTACCCTAGATGAATATCGTCAAAGTATTGAAAAAGACGGAGCACTTGAACGTCGTTTTCAAAAAGTTCTTGTAGAACAAACAACAGAAAAACAAACCATAGAAATTCTTCAAAACATTAAAGACAAGTACGAAAGTCATCACAACGTTACTTACAGTGACGATGCAATAAATGCTTGTGTAGAACTTACAAGCCGTTATGTATCCGATCGTTTTCTTCCTGACAAAGCAATCGACGCACTCGACGAGGCAGGATCACGAGTACACATCAACAATATGAATGTTCCTCAAGAAGTTATTGACTTGGAGGAGGAACTAGAACGCGTTAAAGATCATAAAAACGAGGTTGTAAAAAAACAAAAATATGAAGAGGCTGCCAAACTAAGAGATGACGAAAAAAGAGTTGAGCGTAATTTACTGACAGCGCAGGAAAAATGGCATGAAGAATCAAAACTCAATCGGGTTGAGGTGAATGAAAAACATATTTCTGATGTTGTTTCTATGATGACCGGTATTCCTGTAAACAAAATAATTAAATCCGAAAAAAATAAACTTGCAAAATTAACCGAAACAATAGGGTCTAAACTGATAGGTCAAAAGGATGCTGTCGAAAAAGTAGTCAAAGCCATTCAGCGAAATAGAGCAGGATTAAAAGCTGCTAACAAACCTATTGGATCCTTCATTTTTTTAGGTCAAACCGGAGTAGGAAAAACTCAATTAGCCAAGATTTTAGCTGGTGAGATGTTTGAATCTGAAGAAAATCTGATTCGTATTGACATGAGTGAATACATGGAGAAATTTGCGATTTCAAGATTAATAGGAGCACCTCCTGGCTATGTGGGATATGAAGAAGGTGGTCAACTAAGTGAAAGAGTTAGAAGAAAACCCTACTCCATTGTTCTTCTTGATGAAGTTGAAAAAGCTCATCCAGATGTATTTAATATGTTGCTTCAGGTTCTAGACGATGGCTTTTTAACAGACAGTCTTGGTCGAAAAATTAATTTTCAGAACACAATAATCATAATGACATCAAACATTGGTGCACGAAAATTAAAAGACTTTGGAACAGGAGTAGGATTTTCCACTGCCTCTCAAAAAGCTCAGGCTGATGACATTGAAAAGGGTGTCATTGAAAGTGCATTGAAAAAAACGTTTGCACCAGAATTTCTCAATCGTGTTGATGATATAGTTATATTCAATAACCTTGAAAAAAAGGATATTATGAAAATTATTGATATCGAGTTAGTAAAGCTAGAAAAGCGAATTAGCAAGTTAGGGTATCAAATGAAATTAACTAAAAAAGGAAAAGATTTCATAGGTGAGAAAGGATTCGATAAAAAATACGGAGCACGACCACTTTCAAGAGCCATTCAAAAACACATTGAAGATCTAATCGCTGAAGAAATAGTGAACAATCGGATTAGTGAGGGTGACGAAATCTCTTTGGATTGGGATGGAAAGTCGGAACAATTATCACTTCAAGTAAACGATTAAATCACATTAGATTATAACAATTTATTGTTAAAATACTTAAATAGTCATTTTTTTAAAAAAATCTACTATTTAGTTTTAATTCAATCTCTTTTGAATTATTTTTGCCAAATGAAATTCATTGAAAACTATTTTTTGTTTCTTTAAGTAACAATTCACGTTTATTGATTACTTTCTTTATATCTGCTATTTCAACTACAGTGACAACCCCTTAGGGGTGTTTTGTAATATATTAACTGTAGTAATTGAATTCATTTCAAAAAAATATCTCTCATCTAGCAAAAATCAGGTGTTTAACTTTGACTTCCATCTGATTTTGAGCTTCTCACAAAATATACTTTTATGAAAGTCCTTAAATTTGGCGGAACATCTGTAGCTAATTCAAAAAACTTAGACCTCGTTTCTAATATTGTAGCATCCGAAAAAGAACAAAACGTAATTGTTGTCTCTGCATTAGGTGGCATAACTGATTTACTAATATCTGCTTTAAACAAAGCAGCGGAGGGAAAAGACAACTTTACTCAAATATTAGAAGAAATTGAAGAACGCCACTTAGAGCCTATTCGTTCCAGTATTCCTTCTGCAAAACAAAGTGGAATCATAAGCTTTCTAAAAACAGAGTTGAATCGCCTTGAAACAATCCTAGAGGGGTAATGATGTTGAAAGAGGTTACTCGAAAGCAACTGCAAAAGTTTCGGGTTATGGAGAGCGTTTGTCTAGTACTATTATTTATGAAATATTTAAACATAAAGGCTTTGATTTAGTTTTAAAAGATGGAAGAGAATTGATTGAAACTCAAATTCAAAATAACAGATCAGTAGTCAATTGGAAAAATACAGTAACCAAAACAAAGGAATTTTTCAAAAATAATACAACAAAAACTACTTTAGTTCCAGGTTTTGTGGCTCGAAATGATCAAGGAGATTCTACTACCCTGGGTAGAGGTGGATCTGATTTTTCTGCTGCTATTTTGGCTCATGTACTGGAGGCTAATTCCCTCGAAATATGGACAGATGTTAGTGGAATGTTTACCGCTAATCCAAAACTTGTAACCCAAGCAAAACCTATTCCCAAGCTTTCCTATTTGGAAGCAATGGAATTATCGCATTTTGGAGCAAAAGTAATCTTTCCTCCTACACTACAACCACTGGTAGAAAAACAAATTCCTGTTTTCATAAAAAACACCTTTGCTCCTCAGGATCAAGGAACAAAAATTGACAGTGAAATCAGCAAACAAAACGGATCTGTTGTCAAAGGAATCAGCCACATTGATCAAATCAGTTTGATCAGCCTCGAGGAAGTGGAATGGTTGGAATCCCAGGGGTTTCAAAACGTTTATTTGAAGTATTATCAATAGCCCAAATTAACGTAATTATGATTACTCAAGCTTCGTCAGAACATTCAATATGTATTGCCGTTCAAACTAACGAAGCACAAGAAGCAAAAAAGTAATTGATACTGAATTTGCTTTTGAAATTTCCCTAAACAAAGTAGCACCTACAAAAATTGAAAATGAGCTTGTAAATATAGCGATTGTGGGGGATAACATGAAAAGTCATCAAGGAATTAGCGGTAAAATGTTTAGTTCACTCGGAGCAAATAATGTCAATATCCGAGCAATAGCTCAAGGAGCTTCAGAAAGAAATATTTCCATAATGATTAACAAAAAAGATACTCAAAAAGCACTAAACACGCTTCATGAAACCTTTTTTGAAAATGACATCAAAGAATTGAACTTGTTTATTATTGGTGTAGGTAATGTTGGCAGCAAACTTTTGGAACAAATTCAAAAACAACAGCAGTATTTGGAAGAAAACTTGCTTCTTCGCATAAAAGTAATAGCAATCTCAAATTCCAGAACCATGGTACTTGGAAAAGAGAGCTTGAATCTTAAAGATTGGAGAAATAAACTTGAAAAAGGACATCCAGCCGATGTAAACAAATTTTTTGAGCACGCAAAAAATCTTAATTTGCGAAACAGCATTTTTGTTGACAATACAGCAAGTGCTTCAATTGCCTATGAATATGAGCGTTACTTAAACAATAATATTGGTGTGGTTACTTGTAATAAAATTGCTTGTGCAGACACTTTGGAAAACTATACAAAATTAAAAAAATCTTCACGTAAATACGGAAGTCCATTCTTGTTTGAAACTAATGTAGGAGCAGGATTACCTGTAATCGATACTCTAAATAACCTAATTGCCTCTGGAGATCAAGTATTGAAAATTCAGGCGGTTTTATCTGGAAGTTTAAATTTTGTTTTCAACAATTTTAAAGAAGGAACTGATTTTAGAGATGTTGTGATTCAAGCTCAAACGGAAGGATACACAGAACCAGATCCCAAAATTGATTTAAGTGGAATTGATGTTGCACGAAAAATATTGATATTAGCCCGTGAAAGTGGATTAGAAATTGAACTTGATGACATTGAAAATGTACCCTTTTTACCACAAGAATGTCTAGAAACTCCAGACAATGAAAGCTTTTTTGAATCTCTAACAAAACATAAGCAACATTTTGAATCATTATTAGCTCAGGCCGCATCAAAGAATTCACGTCTCAAATATGTAGCCCAACTAGAAAATGGCGTTGCTAAAGTTGGGTTACAAGAAATTCCAGAAGGTCATGACTTTTACAATCTTCAAGGGAGCGACAACATCATTTTATTTTACACAAATCGCTATTTAGAGCAACCACTGATTGTAAAAGGAGCAGGTGCTGGAGCTGAAGTTACAGCTTCGGGGATTTTTGCAGATATCATCCGAATTGGTAAACGATAATTTATGAATGAAATTAAACTTTTTTGTCCAGCTAGTGTAGCTAACGTTTCTTGTGGCTTTGATGTACTTGGATTTTGCCTAGAACCTATTGGTGACGAAATGGTTATTCGTAAAACTTCAAAAAAAGGAATTCACATAATTAAAATGAAGGTCAAAAACTTCCTCTCGAAACACACAAAAATGTTGCTGGTGTTGCAGGTTTAGCTCTTCTTGAAGACTATCCTTGTGATCACGGTTTTGAGATTGAAATACACAAAGGGATTAAGGCAGGAAGTGGAATAGGAAGCAGTGCCGCAAGTTCGGCTGGTGCTGTTTTTGGGATTAATGAACTCATAGGGAAACCTTTTAGCCAAAAAGAGCTTATCAAATATGCCATGAAGGGGGAAGAATTAGCAAGTGGATCTGCTCATGCAGACAATGTATCACCTGTATTACTTGGAGGATTTACACTTGTTCGCTGTTCCAAAACACCCGATGTAGTAAGCTTACCAAGTCCATCAGAATTATACGCAACTGTTATTCATCCAAAAATTGAGTTGAGAACATCAGATGCTCGTTCGGTTCTCAAAAAGAAAATTCATTTGGAAAAAGCTACAGAACAATGGGCAAACTTGGCTGCGCTCGTAAGTGGATTATACACCAATGATTTTGATCTAATTGGAAGATCATTGGTAGACGTCGTCATTGAACCCTATCGATCAGCTTTAATCCCTGGATTTCAAGAATTAAAAAAAGCTGCAATTGATTCAGGAGCGCTAGGGTGTGGAATTTCGGGATCTGGACCCTCTGTTTTTGCTCTTTCCCAAGGAAGTGAAACAGCAATCAGGGTAAAAGAAGAAATGGACAATGTCTATAAAAATTCAATATTGAATATGAACTTCATTTATCCAAAATAAACTCCAAAGGTATTCACATCATATCAAGCAAATGATTTACTACAGCCTAAATAAAAAATCAACTCCAACGGAGTTTCCAGAAGCAGTTGTCAAAGGTATCGCACCCGACAGAGGGTTGTATTTTCCAGAAAAAATTCACCGTTTACCCGATTCTTTTTTGAAAACATAGAGCATAAGGCTATTCCAGAAATAGCTTTTGAGGTAATTGCACCCTTTGTTGAGGGCAGCATCCCTGAAACTGAACTCAAAAATATCATTGAAGAAACTTTAGATTTTGATTTTCCTGTTGTTCCCATAACTGATCAAATTGGAACTTTGGAGTTATTTCAGGGACCAACTTTGGCATTTAAAGATGTTGGAGCACGATTTATGGCTCGCTGTCTGGGGTATTTCAATAAAAAAAATAATTCTCAAAAAGTAACTGTACTTGTCGCTACCTCCGGAGACACGGGCGGAGCTGTTGCCAATGGTTTTTTGGGAGTAAAAGGAATTGAGGTTGTCATTTTGTATCCAAAAGGTAAAGTCAGCAAAGTTCAAGAACAACAACTAACCACCTTAGGTCAAAACATAACCGCCCTAGAAGTTGATGGTGTATTTGATGATTGTCAAGAAATGGTAAAAACAGCCTTTTTAGATCAGGAGATAACCAATATAAGACAATTAACTTCTGCTAATTCTATCAATGTGGCACGTTGGTTGCCACAAATGTGCTATTATTTTATTGCTTACAGAACCCTAAAAAAGTTAAATAAACCTCTAGTAGTTTCTGTTCCTAGTGGAAATTTTGGAAACATCTGTGCTGGTATTATGGCGCGTGAAATTGGCTTACCGATTGATCATTTTGTTGCAAGCACAAACATTAATGATGTAGTCCCTGATTATCTAAAAACAGGAAAATATTCTCCTAAAAAATCATTTCCTACCCTATCAAATGCCATGGATGTAGGAGATCCATCGAATTTCATTAGAATTTTAAAAATCTTCGATAATGATTTCAATTTTCTAAAAGAAAACTTATCGGGTTACAGTTTCACAGATACAGAAACACGGGAAGCGTTAAAAGAGATCCACAAAACATCTGGATATGTAGCCGATCCACACGGAGCAGTGGGCTATTTGGGGTTGAAAGAATATTTGAAAGAGCATCCTGAAAAATACGGAGTGTTTTTAGAAACAGCTCATCCGGTGAAATTCTTAGACACGGTTGAAGAAACTTTAAATATTAAAGTTGAAATCCCAGAGCGACTCAAAGAAACCTTATCAAAGACCAAAAAGAGCATCTCCATAAAAGATTATGAAGAACTCAAAACTTTTTTACTGAATTAACATCTAGTCCAACTCGGGTAAAAGAAATTGATCTAGAGGACTCGATTCTTTCATAAGGGTTTCAATAGCCTCCCATGATCTGGGTGCATTGGCTGATAGATTTACAGGTCCATTTTCTGTAATCAAAATATCATCTTCAATTCTAATCCCTATCCCCCACCATTTTGGATCGCAAGCACTGTTTTTGGGAATGTAGATACCAGGTTCGACTGTAATAATTGCATTCGCCTTGAACGGTCCATAATTCGATAGATCGTGAACATCCAGTCCGATGTGGTGAGCCGCACCATGAGGATAATAGGTTCTAAACTCGTTTTCGGACTCAATAATTCCTAAACGCTTAAGGCCTTTTGCAACCACAGCTTGAGTAATTTGGGTTATTTGTGAAGAAGTATTCCCTATAAGAGCTGCTTCAATACCAGCGTTTTGGGCTTCATAAACAATTTGATACAACAGCTTCTGAGGTTCTGAAAAAGTACCATCCTTTGGAATTGTTCGAGTTACATCAGCAGTATAACCCTCATATTCAGCTCCCAAATCCATCAGAATTAAATCTGAATCCAAACCAGTTTCATCATTTTCAATGTAGTGCAACACGCAGGCATTAGATCCAGCCCCTACAATTGAAGGATATCCTTCATAAGCTGCTCCGTATTTTTTGAATACAAATTCGTGAATTCCTTGAATTTCACGTTCAGTCATATTGGGTCGCATTGCTTTCATAACTTCTTGTTGTCCAATCGCCGATATTTCAATAGCTTTTTTCAACAAGTAAACTTCCTCTTCTGTTTTAACCTCGCGCATGTCTCCCAAAACCTTTTCAAGGAGTTCTACATCAAAAAACTGATCTTTTAGTATGAAAGCAACTTGCATCCTCAGGTCCTCTGGAACTTCTAAAGTTGTAGATTTTAAAAAGTTTTGAATTGCAGGGTCTTCAGCTATGGACTGATTTCGCTCTGAATACCATCTAATATCGTTTTTAAGTTTTTCCGTATTTTCTACTTTAACAGTCCTGATTCTTTTCAAAAGTTGATGTCGTAGACGATTGAAATCTCTGGGATAGTTAATGTTCTCCTTAAAAGTCCGTTGAAGATCATAAAGATCATAGGGATCGTTCTTATCGTTTCTTACATCATTTTTTAAAATCAATAATCAAAACCTCATCAAACGAGGTAAAGTCTGGTGGATTGTTTATAAACTCATACCGTAAAGAAATACGATCAATACCCAAGCTCTTAGAGCCCTCTAATCCTAGTCTATATCCATTCCATTGCTCCGCTCTGGCATTTCGCTCTTGGATAAAAAGTTGATCAGAATAAAACCCTTTATCATCTTTTTGAGGATTTTTAAATATTACCAAAACCGCTTGGGGCTCTTTGAATCCTGTTAAATAATAAAAATTGGGATCTGGGTGGTAAACATAATCAACATCGTTCGAACGATTACGCACAGGATTTGCAAATAAAACAGCTACACTATTCGCAGGCATTTTTGAACGTAATTCATCACGCTTGGACTTGTGAAAATCAGGAGTCAATTTTGCTTTTTGTGCACTTACTGGAACAATAAAAATGAAAAAAACAACAAAATATAAGATTGATTTTTGCATGTTGAATTTAATTTTTTCGAATTGAAAATACGTTAAAAGAACTTATCTTTACGTCCAAATATACCAATAAAAAAAACAATCAAAATGTTGAAAACCAAACTTTATGACACTCATGTTTCCCTAGGAGCAAAAATGGTTTCTTTTGGAGGCTTTTTGATGCCAGTCCAATATGAAGGGGTTACAAAAGAACACCTGGCTGTTCGAAATAGTGTTGGTGTTTTTGATGTATCGCACATGGGAGAATTTTTTGTTGAAGGTCCTAATGCAATAAGTCTACTTCAATACATTTGCAGTAATGATATTTCAAAACTTACCCCGGTAAAGCACAATACAATTACTTTCCCAATACAAAAGGTGGAGTAGTTGATGATTTGATTGTTTACCAATTGACCCAAGATCGATATTTATTGGTAGTAAACGCCTCTAATATTAAAAAAGATTGGAATTGGATAAATGAACAGAACAAAATTCATAATGCTAAACTTACAAATGCATCTGATGAATATTCTTTATTAGCAGTCCAAGGACCCAAAGCTATTGAAGCAATGCAATCTTTAACTACAGTTGAGCTCAATCAACTCCCATTCTATGCACATCAAACAGGAATTTTTGCAGGTGTTAATAATGTTTTAATTGCAACTACTGGATACACGGGTTCTGGAGGTTTAGAAATTTATATCCCAAATATTGAAGTTGAAAAAGTTTGGAATGCAATTTTAAAAGCTGGTAAGAATTATGAAATTCAACCTATTGGACTCGCTGCAAGAGATACGCTTAGACTCGAGATGGGATACTGCCTTTACGGTAATGAAATAAATGAAAATCAATCCCCTATTGAAGCAGGATTGGGATGGGTAACTCGCCCCAGTACTAATTTTATTAATGCAGAAGTTTTGGGTAAACAAAAAAGCGAGGGAACTTCTAATAATTTGATAGGATTTGAATTACAAGAAAGGGGAATTCCACGAACCGACCACAGCCTTTTTGATCTCAATGGAAATTTAATTGGACGTGTAACCTCCGGAACACAAGCACCCTCATTGGGTAAAGGAATTGGTTTGGGTTATGTGCCAAAAAAATTCAGCGAAGTTGGAACGGAAATACAGCTGCAAGTCAGAAATAAAATGCTTCGTGCTAAAATAATTTCACTACCTTTTTACAAGGCTTAAACTGATTGTCATTTTGAAAAAAATTTTAATTCTTGGCGGAAGTGGTTTTATTGGCAACTCACTTTATCGAGAATTGAACCCTTATTTTGACACCTACGGAACCTATTTTAATGAAAAAAAGTTCTCGAAAAATCAAAATTTCTTTTATTACAATCTACAGTACGACAACATATTGTCGATTGTAAAAAAGATAAAACCACAACTCATTATATCCTGCTTAAGAGGACCATTCACAGAACAATTAAAATGTCATGAGCAATTAGTGGATTACATCCAGAACTTCGATTGTCGCTTGATGTTTCTCTCGTCATCTAATGTATTTGATGCTTTTGAACACTATCCATCCTATGAATTTGACAAAACATTATCGGAGAGTCCCTATGGGCGTTTTAAAATTAGAATTGAAAACAGTCTTTTGAAACTGCCACCTTCCAAATATGTTATTGCTCGCCTCCCAATGGTTTTTGGAAATAATGCTCCAAGAACCAAAGAAATCGAAAAACTTGTTGCTTCAAAACAACCTCTTGAAGTATTCCCAAACACCATTGTTAATGTTACTAGTGATCGCAAACTGAGTCAACAAATACATTACATTATTAATCAAAAATTGACAGGCATTTTCCATCTAGGAAGCATCGATCTGATCACTCATTTTGATTTCATTAAACGAATTATATCAAGGAGGAAACTAGAGGGAGCAATTTTTAAACAAATATTTACCTCCAATCAAATGAGGTATTTGGCTGTCCTTCCAAAAGAAAATAAACTTCCCTCCCACCTAAATGTCTCTTATGAATCAATACTAGAAGATTTATATTTACTTTAAAACTAGTTACAGATCGTACAATACTTTTTTATATTTGTCAAAATCAAAAAAGATTGAAATGGGAAGAGCATTTGAATTCAGAAAAGCGAGAAAAATGAAGCGTTGGTCAGCTATGGCTAAAACCTTTACTCGAATTGGTAAGGACATTGTAATTGCTGTGAAAGAAGGTGGTCCCGATCCTGACAACAATGCTAGGCTCAGAGCTGTTATTCAAAATGCAAAAGCAGCCAACATGCCCAAGGATAACGTTGAACGTGCAATAAAAAAGGCTTCAGACAAAAACACCGAAAATTACAAGGAAGTTCTCTTCGAAGGATATGCCCCCTATGGAATTGCAGTATTGGTAGAAACAGCTACAGACAACAACAATAGAACTGTTGCCAATGTTAGAAGTTATTTTAACAAAGCAAATGGAAATCTCGGTACATCAGGATCTGTTGAATTTATGTTTGATCGTACCTGCAATTTCAGAATCAATCCCGAAAACATTGACCCTGAAGAATTAGAACTAGAATTTATTGACTTTGGAGTAGAAGAAGTTTTTGCTGATGACGATGGTGTTTTACTTTATGGATCTTTTGAAAATTTTGGATCCATTCAAAAGGAACTGGAAAATAGATCTTTTGAAATTCTGTCTTCAGGTTTTGAACGAATCCCACAGAACCTGACCAAATTAACTCCCGATCAAGCTAAAGAAGTAGAAAAACTATTTGAAAAAATAGAAGAAGATGATGATGTGATGAATGTGTATCACAATTTAGACCTTACAAATTAAATATTCCGTTTTCAGGTATTTTACCTTTTACCCCTTTAAAATAATTCTTCATTTTAATAAAATCTTGCTTTACATCATCTGTTGGGGTAAATAAAGGATAAAATATTATTTCTCTTTTTGAATAATCAAATGCCACCAATTGAATCGGGATGTTAGCGCCTTTTGCTATATAATAAAACCCTGTTTTCCATTCCTTCACTGGTTTCCGAGTTCCTTCTGGAGCTATTGCTAATCGGAAGGTGTCTCGACTATTGTAAATATTGACAATCCCCTCTACTACATTTTGGTTACCTTTTCTATTCAAAGGTGCTCCACCCAAACCAACAAAAAACCATGATGTTAGAGGGTTGAAAAGTTCTTTCTTTCCTACATAATTAATTTCTTCCTTCAAAATACTTCGAATCATTATTCCAACCATAAAATCATAATTGCTTGTATGTGGAGCAACAGCAATTATGCATTTTGGAAGTTTTGGAAAATTACCAACTACTTTCCACTTAAAAATCTTTAACAAAACCAATTTAGAAAAAAAATGAAACATAGGATAAGTTAACTCTTTAAGAACTGTTGAGCTTTCTTCAAATCCTCTGGAGTATCAATTCCAATAGAGATTTGATGGGTTAAGACCATTTTCATTTTTTCCTTGCTCCAAATAACGGATGCATTCAATTTTTCTGCTTGTTCTAAAGGAGTCATTTCAGAAGAGCTAAATTGAAGTAAAGCTTCTTTTCTAAATGCATACACGCCGATGTGTTTGTAATAGTTTTCGGGAAGTTCTGTGTCGCGATAAAATGGAATTGGGCTTCTCGAAAAATAGAGTGCACAATTGAATTGATCAACAATAACTTTTACATTATTGGGATTCTCTACTTCCCTTTTATCACTAAATGGGATCATGAGGGATGCCAAGTGGATTTCTTTATTCAGATCTGTTTCAAAAACTTTTATCAGGGCTTTGAGGCTCTGATGATTCAAAAAAAGGTTCATCTCCCTGAATATTAATCACAATATCAGCATCACTGTGCTCAACTGCCTCGGCGATTCGATCACTTCCACAATCATGTTCTTTTTGACTCCGAAAAACAGATCCCCCTAAAGCTTCAATTTCTTTCTGGATTTCATCGTTATCCGTTGCTACAATAACTTCCGAAAACAATGCAGTTTCTAATACATTTTTATAAGTCTGTCCAATTACTGTAGAATCTCCAAGAGGTTGCATAAGTTTCCCCGGAAAACGGCTAGCTTGGTAACGAGCAGGAATGACAGCGATGATTTTCATAAATTTTAAAATGATCTTCAAAAATACTAAGTGTAAACTTAACTTTTGCTTTTGTTTTGTTTTATTTCAAGAAAAAATCATTCTTAAAACCTACCAAATATAAATTCGTTTGTGCCCGAGTAATTGCCGTGTACAACCATCGAAAATAACTAAAATCTGAGCCATCTGGTAAATAAGGTTGTTCAATAAAAACATTTTTCCACTGCCCCCCTTGCGATTTATGACAAGTGATTGCATAAGAATACTTCACTTGAAGAGCATTGAAATAAGAATTGTTTTTTACCGCCATAAAACGTTTGTATTTCGAGCTTAGATGTTGATAATCTTCCTGAACTTTTTGATACAATTTGTTTCCCTCCTCATAAGTCAAAGATGGGTTTTCGGAACTGAGGGTATCCAATAGTAGAACTGTCTCAAATGGCTTTTCATCCGGATAATCAACCAGTTGAACTTCAACTTTAGCAAATTTAAAATCATAAATATCATGATGACTCAAAATACGGAGCACTTTAATCAAATCTCCATTGGCTATAAACCCAGGAACCGAGTCAGGTTCCAGCCAAAAATAATTATTCTTAACCACCATCAATTGGTCACCAACTGATAATTCGGATTCTAAAAAGAGGATTCTACTCCTGATTTGTTGGTTGTAAAGATTTGCTCTTTTATTGGAGCGAACAATAAAAACAGTGTCCTCGAGTACACCATTACTGAGTGCATCATCTAAAAGTTCTAGAATTTCATTTCCGTCTTGTAAACGTTGGATATCGGATGCTATTGATAAGTCAAAAGAAAAGGAATCGAAGTTTTTCTTGGTTCATTTGAATTCTCAATTGGGTTGCATTTCCCAAAATACCTGAGTCTTGTTTTTGCCTTACTACTTCTTTAAGTTCCCATTCGGTCACAATCTTATTGAATTGTCTTTTTAGATAGTCCCCATCAAGTGCTGGACTTATGTCTAAATGAACAGGAGGAAGCTGAGCCGGGTCCCCAACCAATAATAATTTACAATTCGAGCCTGAATCTACATATTGCATAAGATCATCCAAAAGAGACCCATTTTCAAACAATTTAGCACTTTGACGATCATCTCCAATCATAGATGCTTCATCAACAATAAAAATGGTGTTTTTATGTTGTTGGGTTTCAAAACAAATTGAACTCCAGACCCCTTTTCATTTTTAGTGTAATAAATTTGTTTGTGAATAGTAAAGGCTTTCTTGTTTGAATAATTCGCAATTACCTTTGCTGCTCTTCCTGTTGGAGCCATCAATATGGCACGAGAGTTTGCTTTTATTAAATATTTTACCAAATGTCCAATAAGTGTAGATTTACCTGTTCCTGCATAACCTTTTAACAAATACAAAACATTTTTGTCTTTGCTGTAAATGAAATCTACAATTGAATCCAACCAATAATTTTGTGAGGCTGTGGCTTCAAATTGAAAAGTTTTATTTAATAATTTTTTAAACTCGGAAGAAGTCATTCTAAAATTTTAATTTGAGGGAAGATAATTCATTTCCTAAATACTTTCATGAATAAAAAAAAATTGTAGATTTGTTTTCTAACAAAATAATTTAAAATGAAGATTGCAATACAAGCTGTACTATGGGTTTTAATAATATTTTTTAGCTACAAAATTTATGATTCCATCAATGGACCCATAAATTTTAATAAAGTCAAAAATGAACGTTACGCTGATGTAATTTCTCGATTAAAAGAAATCAGAAAAGCGCAAATTGCTCACAAGGACGTAAAGGGTTTTTATGCAAATAATTTTGATAGTCTCGTAAGTTTTATCGACAACGGAATATTCACTTTGATACAAAAACGTGACTCTTCATATCTAGAGTACGACCGAACATACCGTATTGATATGCTTAGGGAAGTTATTGTAGTTGACACTCTTGGTTTTATCCCAGTAAAAGATTCTCTTTTCAAAAACTCAACTGACTATTCACAAATGAGCAAGGTTCCAGTCGAAGGTTCTGATGCTACTTTCTCTATCAAAGCTGATGTTATTGATAAAAACGGATACAAAGTTCCTGTTTTTGAAGTCAAAGTAGCTAAAAGCATTGTTTTATATGATCAAAATGAAGACTTGCTTAAACAAGAAAATGAAACGATTTCAGTAGACGGTGTAAATGGACCAGATATCATCTTAGGTTCTCTCACAGATGTTAGTGAAAATGGAAACTGGCCTTCAATATTTGATGCACCTGCAAAATAAAAAACACCAACCCACAGATTTATCCATCCTTATTTTTAGGGATGGATTTTCTTTTGTACCCAAAAGAAAACTTGTTTTTATCCAGTTGATGACTTTGATAATATAGATCCAAAAAAATATCTGACTGGATATATAAACAAGAATTCGGTACCACCAATGTCCATTTGATTCATTTAAATGGACTTTCGACCATTGTTCCTGCAGAATTATTTGACAAAGAAAATGCCTCTTTTTACATTGAAAATGGAATAAATCCCGGCAAAAATCAAGAAGTTTTTTTTGATGTTTTAGAATCATTCAACCAAGTAGTGGTTTTCGTTGGAAGCTTAAAGGTAGAAAAAGTTTTCAAAGAATTATTTCCAGACCATCATTCCCAACACCTTACTTCTTTCTTACTTGCCCCTCTGTCTCAATTTTCAATGGGAACCTCAAAAAAGCAGCTCTTTGTTCACTTAAGGAAAGGGTTTTTTGATTTATTCCTTTTCCAAGGAACACAACTGTTGTTGTTCAACACTTTCGAACAAAATCATGCAGATGAATTTTTGTATTACCTTTTCTACATAACTGAGCAATTTTATCTTAAGCCAGAAAGCTTCAAATTGGCCTTCTTGGGAGAATATGAATGTTACAAAGAATATTATCTAGGGGTTCAAGAATATCACAACGATGTTGTTTTCCTTGATGCACCCTCGGAGAACAAAAACAGTTCACATCCTGCTCCCTTCTTGGAAAACAAAATAGCCTAATGCGAATCATATCAGGCTCTTTAAAAGGACGTAGAATATTGGCACCAAAAAAACTACCGGTACGTCCAACAACAGACCGATCAAAAGAAGCCTTGTTCAACATACTAACAAACTGGGTTACTTTCAATGAAATCAGGGTTTTAGACTTATTTTCGGGAACTGGAAACATCAGTTATGAATTTGGTTCTCGTGGGGTAACAGAACTCGTAGCGGTAGATCAAAATAAGTATTGTACTCGTTTTATAGAAGAAACAAGTAGCAAATTTGGATTAAACTTTGAAGTAATCAATCAAAATGTCTTTAAGTTTCTAGAAAAACAAAATCAAAACTTTGATATTATTTTTGCAGACCCACCTTATGACTTAACTTATTCAGAATTTAAAAAAATAGCTGATCTAATTTTTGATGGAAAATGGCTAAAAAAAGAAGGTATACTGATTTTGGAACATTCCAAAGAATACAATTTTGAAGAACACCCAAATTTTGAATCTTCAAGAAATTATGGCTCCAATAGCTTTAGTTTTTTTGAGTAAAAAAGCAGGCCATAAGCCGGATTCTGTCGAGTCTTATCATTTATCTAGGCTTTTAATTACTCAAAAGCTCAAACCGCCTACCCTTTTACATTGAACGAGCCGCTCTCAAAAGTAAATTTACTTGGCGTTGCACCGCATAGAGTTTACCTGGTTTCACTACAGCATTACCTGTACATACTTTCTGTTGCACTAGTCCTTTTCGTATAACGAAAGACGGGTGTTACCCGCTATGCCGCTCTATGGTGTCCGGACTTTCCTCTCCTCATCAAAGATGAGCAGCGATAAGAGACCTGCTACCACAAAGGTACGTATTATGTTAATAATTTAGCGGTTATTTTGAAGTAGTATGCTCAATATCAACACAGTTTTTTAAATTTGAAACAATATGGAACCCTTTATAGTATCTGCATTAAAATACCGACCACAACAGTTCAAAGATGTTGTTGGGCAATCCGCTATTACAGAAACTTTAAACAATGCCATCATCAATAATCAATTGCCTCAAGCCCTACTTTTTTGTGGTCCTAGAGGTGTGGGTAAAACAACCTGTGCTCGGATTTTTTGGCCAAACGAATTAACAGTAATGACCAAAATAATATCGATCCCAACCAAGATTTTGCTTTCAATATTTTCGAACTCGATGCTGCCTCAAATAATTCTGTAGATGATATTCGCAACCTCAATGACCAAGTTCGCATTCCTCCGCAGACTGGAACACACAAGGTTTACATCATTGATGAGGTGCATATGTTATCCACAGCAGCTTTCAATGCCTTTCTTAAAACTCTTGAAGAACCCCAAAGCATGTGATTTTTATTTTAGCTACAACTGAGAAGCACAAAATAATACCAACAATTCTATCTCGATGTCAAATTTTTGAATTCAAAAGAATCACAACAAATGATGCTAAAAATTACTTGTCAAAATTGGCGAAAGAGCAAGGAGTTACCTGTGAGGACGAGGCTTTACACTTGATCGCTCAAAAAGCTGACGGTGCTATGCGTGATGCATTATCTATTTTTGATAGAATGAGTAGTTATTGTAATAAAAACCTAACTGCTGAGGCTGTAGCTGAAAATCTTAACATTCTCGATAAAGCTTCCTATCTCAAATTCACTGACCTTCTCACCAGTAATGAAATACCCGATAGTTTAATGTTCTTCAATGAAATACTTAAAAAAGGAATAGAAGGACATCAATTCATATCGGGGCTTGCTTCACATTTTAGAGATTTAATGCTTTGTAAAGAGCCTAAAACAATACCCTTACTAGAAATAAGCGAAAGCCTTCAGCAAGAACATGCTGAGCAAGCAAAAGAACTCACTTTGAGTTACTTGTTGGACGCTATTGATCTAGCACATGCATGTGAATTGAACTTCAAAAACAGCAACAACAAAAGACTGCATGTCGAACTTTGTATTATGCAATTAGCTTCACTCCACTTTGATGGAGAAAAAAAAAAGGAAAGCTAATTCCGACACAAAAATATAAATCCAGTTCAGATCAGCTTAAAACAAAAGTATCTAAACCAGAAGAGGTTAAACAAAAATTTACTGTTTCGAGCAAACAAGCAAAAGAAGAAACAAGTAGTTCCCAAAAAGTTGAATTCAAAAAACCAAATATTAAAATTGAACCCATTGAGAGTAATCAAGTATCAAGTCTATCACTTTCAAGTGTAAAAAGAAAAAAAGACTGGAAGCAAAAACAAAAACCAACTGAAAAAGTTGGTAATCTTCCAACACAAGTGTTTTCTGAAAAAGAGCTTTTCAATGTATGGAACCGATACCAGCAGATGAAATATGAAAAAGGGGATCAAAATGTAGCTTCACTGCTCAAAATAAGTACTCCCTCCCTCAAAGATAACAGTCTAGTTGTTTTTAACGTACCTACAGATTTAAATAAAGTTGAATTGGAACGTGAGTTTACAGAGTTTCTTCCTTATTTGAGAGCTGAATTGAAAAACTATGACCTCAATGTAAAAGTCATTGTAGATGAAAAAGCTGAAAAAAACTTCATCTACACTCCAGAGGAGAAATACAATCGTTTGAAGGAAATTAATCCTGTAATTGATTTGCTACGACAAGAGTTTGATTTAGACCTATAACGATTAAGCATTATATTTTTTGTACATGTCTTTGATCATACCGTCTGAAAGACCAATTTTAGGAACGTAAACTTTTGAAGCACCAGACCATTTTAAAGCTTTTAAATAAATTTCAAGAGCTGGCAAGATTACATCAGCACGGTCTAAGTTGAGGTTGTATTTTAAAATGCGTTCATCGTAACTCATTTTTTTTAATTCTTGATAAAAAGTATTGATTGTAATATACAGAAGAGGTTTCCCTTCTTTAGTATTCGAAAGCTTGAACAGTTTGTTGATGTTTCCACCCGATCCTAGAAGATTAATTTTATCAATATTTTTGGTGTTTGTTACAATCCATTTTTCAATCTCAAGCCAAACCCTGTCGTTGACCATATCATTGAGCATACGAACGGTTCCAACTTTAAAAGATTTAGAAACCATTCTTTTTCCATTTTGGAGGATACTAAACTCTGTACTTCCTCCACCTACATCAACATAGAGGAAGTTTTTCTTTTGGGCAATGCTGTCCAAAATTGTGGTATTCGAAATTATTTGAGCCTCTCTTTTTCCATCAATAACTTCTATCTTGATTCCTGTTTTTTTCTTGACTTTTTTACAATTTCTTCAGAATTATTAGATTCTCTAAGTGCCGAAGTAGCACATGCCATGTAATTCTTTACTCCATTAATTTTCATGATCAACTTAAAAGCTTTCATTGCTTTTATGATTCGTTTAATGTTTTTAGAAGAGATTTCTCCAACAGTAAACGAATCTTCTCCCAAACGGATGGGAACTCGAACCATCTCACTTTTCATAAAAATTGGCTGCGACCCTTCAACTTCGAAAACATTTGAAATTAGAATGCGAATGGCATTTGAACCAATATCAATTGCAGCTAATTTTTTAACTTTCATTATCTAATTGTGCTTTAAAATATTCATGCATTTTCCATTGTGATCTGAAAGGTATTCCTTTAGATTTCTTAAATTCATTCTGAGTAGACCCATTTATAAGTCTGGCTTTTACATTATCGTTCCAGCTAATCATGAAGGTGTCGAGCAATTGCTTTTGAAGATCAGCATCATATATGGGACAAGCCACCTCTACTCTATTTTCAATATTACGCGTCATCAAATCTGCTGAAGAAATATACATTTTTGGATTGCCGTCATTTTCAAAAATATAAACTCTTGGATGTTCCAAATATTTATCAACGATACTAATTACTTCAATATTGTCGCTTACTCCTTTGATTCCTGGTATCAAACAACAAACTCCCCGAACTATCATATGAATTTCAACTCCTGCTTGACTGGCTTCATAAAGTTTATTAATGATTTTGTAGTTTGTAATACTGTTGAGTTTTAACTTAATTTTGGCTGGTTTACCTGCCTGCGCATTTTCCATTTCATTATCAATCAAACGATTTAGGGCAGAAGCTGTGTAATGAGGAGATACAATCAAATGCTTGTAGGTTTTGATTTTGTAATTAACCTCAAAAAAACCAAAAACTTTACCTACATCTTTTAATATTTTTTGATGTGATGTGAACAATGTGTAATCGGTGTAAACCTTGGCTGTACTTTCATTAAAATTACCCGTACTAATAAAACCGTATTTTTTTAATTTTTTATCTTCTAAACGTTCAATCAAACATATTTTGGTGTGAACTTTTAAACCAGGAACTCCAAAGATCAGTTGAACTCCAGCAGCCTCGAGTCGTTCCGCAAAATTTATGTTATTTTTTTCATCAAATCGAGCTTGTAATTCGATTTGAACCGTTACTTTTTTACCATTCTTAGCCGCATTAATAAGAGAGCTTACAACCTGAGAATAGTTTGATAAGCGATATAAAGTGATTTTAATAGTTTTTACTTTAGGATCCAATGCAACTTCACGTAAAAACTTAATTACATAAGCATAATTATGGTAAGGAGCATAAAGTAAAAATCCTTTTCTGCTATCGAATTTAAGATGTTGGTATTGAGGTTTAAATCCTTTATTGGCAGAGGCAAAACTTCAGGATACATCAAATCTTTTCGATCTAGGCTAGGGAAATTCATGTAATCCCTCCTGTGGTGGTATTTCCCACCCGGAATTAGACTGTCTGTAGTTCCAATTCCTAGTTTTTTCATAATGAAATTCAGGGTCTTTTTGGGTATCCCTTTATCATACACCAACCGAACTGGATCTCCTATCATCCGATCCTTGACACTATTCATTATTTTTTCAACATAACTTTTACCAACATCTTCCTCTAAATCCAGTTCGGCGTCTCTGGTGATTTTTACCATATGTGCCTCGATTGAAGTGTAGTCAAACATATTAAAGATTGTATGAAAATTGTAACGAATCAGATCGTCTAACAACATCACATATTGTAAATCACCCTCCTTGGGTAATACCACAAAACGATCCAGCTGTTTGGGGATTTCAATAAGTGCATACAATAACTTATTTTCCCTTTTTCAATGGTATTCAGCGTTATTACCAAGAAAGCTTTATTGTCGCTGAAATCCTGAATTTCATCATGCAAAATAACGGTAACCAATGCTGGTCCAACATGCTGATTAAAAAAATCATTTAGAAACTTCTCCTGATGAGGATTAACTTCTTTCTCATTCAAAAAAATTATGTTTTCCTCTGAAAGTTTCTCTTCAATGTCTTTAAGAATCGATAAACTTTGACGTTGTTGCTCGATAACTATGCCAGTAATTTCTTCAAGTAATTCTGTAGCAACAATCCCACCAAGAGCTTTTTTTCCAGTTAAATCTGATTGTGAGATTCGCTTAACCGTAGCAAAACGAACTTGAAAAAATTCGTCCAAGTTATTTGAAAAAATACCTAAAAACCTCAGTCGTTCAATTAAAGGAACTGATTCTTCAGAGGCTTCTTGTAATACTCTGGCGTTAAAATCTAACCAGCTTATTTCTCGATTGACATATTTACTTGTTTGCTGTTCTCTCATTAAACATTTAAAGATTTACGTGAGCCACTAATTGAAGTTCCGTTTTCAATAGAGGACCATTTGTTTATTTGAAAAGTGAGTTGAGTCCAACAAGATGTTCTCAGGGCTGGTGCATTGTCGCTTGATAATTTTTGAGATACTTCAGAAAAGGCGGGATTGTGTCCAACAATAATAACGTTTAATAATGCATCATCTATCTTTTTGATAAAAGTAAGTAAATCTTTGGGGTTAAAAGTGTAAAGCTCTTCTGTTATACGAATGTTGTGTAGGTCATAACCGATGGTGTGAGCTAGTATTGTAGCTGTGTGTAAAGCTCGATTAGCTGGGCTAGTAAAAATACATTCTGCCTCACTGAATAGGTTTTTCCAATGGTGTGCAACTTCATGAATTGCCTTTATTCCTCTTGATGAAAGAGAACGATCTCTATCCAAAACAGGTTGCTCCCATGAAGATTTAGCATGTCTTAAAAAAATTAATTTCTTCATCTTTAGGGTGCTAATCGTTTTGCAGTCCATGCCCCTTCCTTTCGAAGTGTAAACTCTATTCGGTCATGAAGGCGATTTGGTCTTCCTTGCCAAAATTCAATCGAACTAGGAACAACAATATAGCCCCCCAGTGTTCGGGACGCTTGGGAGCTTTATCATCATAAAGAATTAATAGCTTATTTAATCTGTTTTCTAAGGAGTTTCTATCTTCAACAGGCTCGCTTTGTGGGGAGACAATGGCGCCAATTTGACTTCCTTTGGGGCGAGAATAAAAATAATTGTCTGAAGTTTCTTCTGCTACTTTTTGTGCCTTCCCTTTGATTAAAACTTGGCGTTCCATAGCAGGCCAAAAAAAGTTAGCCCAACCTTATCAAGAGCATCAATCGCCTTACCCTTATTGCTTTGGTAGTTTGTATAGAAAACAAATCCAGCTTTACTGAATTTCTTTAACAATACAATACGTGCTCTGGGAAAGCCATCCAATTCGAGGGTAGCAAGAGTCATTGCATTGGCTTCCTCTATCTGAGAATGCTTTTCTGCAGCAGTAAACCAATCCTGAAACAAGTCGAAAGGGTTTAATGACTTGACATCATCATCCAAAGTGTTTTTTTCATATGATTTTCGCAATGAACCAATGTCTTTTTCTTCTTTCATATGTGCAAGTTACAATAACCTGAAAAGAAAATTAAATTTTAAAAGATTTACCGTCTTCTGCTAAATGTACATTTTCAAAAAACTCTTTTGCTTCCTCTAAAAAAAGAATTTAAATCACCATAGCGGCTAGAATAGTGTCCCAGAATTAGACCTTTTGCATTAGCCATAGCAGCTATTTTAGCAGCCTGAGCGGCAGTGCTGTGTTTGGTTTTAATAGCCAAATCCAAATGATTCTTCAAAAAAGTAGATTCATGATACAAAAAAGTTACATTTTTGATTAAACTAACGATGTCTTCTTTGTAAGCTGTGTCGCTACAAAAAGCATATGATTTTGGAGGTTCTGGATCAAATGTTAAACTTTCATTGGGAATCAATCTTCCAGTTGAATCAACAAAGTCTTTCCCTAATTTAAGATTTTCCATATCACAAACCTCAACACCAAAAGTATTTTTGCAGCTTCAATATTTACCTTACGTAAGCCTGTTTTTTCTTCAAAAAGATAGCCGTTTGTATAAACTCGATGGTCAAGAGGTACGGTAGATACCTTTATTTTATCATCTTCAAAAACTACAACAGAATCAGGAGTATCTAATTCATGGAAACTCAAAGGGAAGTCTGTCCATGATTTGGCAAGTTTAAGCTGTAATGTGATTATTTCTTTAATCCCCTTTGGGCCGTAAATATGCAATTCTGCTTCTCTTCCCAATAAACGAAAGGTACTTATCAAACCGATCAAACCATAAAAATGATCTCCGTGGAGATGAGAAATAAAAATATGTCGGATTCGAGCGAACTTAACTCCTAGTTTTCGGAGTTGCATTTGAGTTCCCTCTCCACAATCAATAAGGATTAAATGACCTTTTACCTCAAGGATCTGAGAAGTGGTCTGAGCTTTTTTGCGAGGCGTTGCAGCATGGCATCCTAAAATGGTTAACTCCATAAGATTAAAATCCTAGATCACGTTGAATTCGATCAAATTCAATAAAATCATAGGCCTCTTTTATGGTTGGAACAACAATCAAAAGTTCTGGAAGTGAATTGAATTGCTCTGGAGATGCCACAAAAACAAAACTTTGATTATCAGTTTTTAATGTATTTAAAATTAAGCTTAATGCATCACCACATTCATCTAAATAAGAAAGCTTCAGACAGTCTAAAATAACATCAGATTCTCTAATTTTCTTTTGAAATGATTGACAAAAACTTTCAGGTTTGGAGATAACTTCCCTGCCGATTTGAAATTCAATTATGTTATTTTCATCTTTAATAATCATACTGAGGGTGTCATTATTTTTGATGCTAAAAGATAGATTATTGCCATACGAATAGCTACACCATTTTCTACCTGGTCTAAAATTATTGCTTGATCAGAATCGGCTACCTCTGAACTAATTTCCACACCTCTGTTGATGGGACCGGGATGTAAAATAACAATTTCTTTATTTAAACTTTTAAGAAGTGGAAGCCCCAAACCGTAGAGCTGAGTGTATTCTCTAATTGAAGGAAAATAACTTTTATCCATTCGCTCATTCTGAACTCTAAGCATATTGGCGGCATCGCACCATTGGAGTGCCTTTTTTAAATCCATTTCTATTGTTACTCCTAATGACTCAATATACTTTGGCAATAGACTTTTGGTCCACATAACTTAACCTCGGCACCTAATTTTTTTAGTGCAAAAATATTGGACAATGCTACGCGTGAATGAAGAATATCACCTACAATTACAATTTTTTTACCTGCTACCTCTCCAAATTTTTCTCGAATAGAAAAGGTGTCTAGTAAAGCTTGAGATGGATGCTCATGGGTTCCATCACCTGCATTAATGATACAGGCATCCACATTCTTAGACAAAAAGGAGGCTGCTCCGGGGTTGGGATGACGCATGACAATCATATCCACTTTCATTGCCAATATATTATTAACCGTATCAACAAGGGTTTCTCCTTTTTTAACAGAAGATTGAGCTGCCGAAAAATTAATTACATCTGCACTCAAACGCTTTTCGGCCAATTCAAAAGAAAGTTTTGTTCGTGTACTGTTCTCAAAAAAAAGATTCGCAATTGTTACATCCCGTAGGGTAGGAACCTTTTTTATTTTACGATTGATTACTTCTTTGAAATGGTCTGCAGTCTCAAAGATTAAATGGAGATCGTCTTCATTTAAATGCTTGATTCCCAATAAATGTTTAACGCTTAATTGGCTCATAAGGTTTCTTTAATCAAGTAAACAGCATCTTCGTTTGATAATTCTTTCCAATTCACCTCTACTTTATCATTTTGTAAAGAGTCTATTTGTCTTCCAACATAATCTGGTTGAATAGGAAGATGACGACTGAATCTGCGATCAATCAAAGTCAATAACTCTATTTCTTTGGGACGACCAAAAGACTCAATAGCAGTAAGGGCA
Organism: Candidatus Arcticimaribacter sp.; assembly: GCA_038142965.1. GTDB lineage: Bacteria > Bacteroidota > Bacteroidia > Flavobacteriales > Flavobacteriaceae > Arcticimaribacter. The sequence continues at coordinate 413,624 of JAYQLC010000007.1, forward strand.
GCACGAATACTACGACCAGTATAAAGTACATCATCAATAAAAACAATGCACTTGTCTTCAACAAGAACATTCATCTGCATTGTATTTGCGGCATGTGGTTTATCACTTCTTCTAAAATCATCTCGAAAAAAAGTAGTATCGAGCTTACCAAAAGCAACTTCGCTAACTCCATAATTATTTTTTAGCAAAACGATCAATCGATCCAGAACAAATGAGCCTCTGGGTTGTAAACCAACCAACACTGTATTTGAAAAGTCTTGGTGTTTTTCTATCAATTGACAAGCTAGACGATGCAGGAGGATGTCTATTTGATGTTTATTAAGAAGAAGCTTGGGCCTCATGCCTTTGGTTTTATTTACAAAAATATTATTTTTTTATCTAGTGATCTTGATTTATGGAAATAAAAAACCCTCTTTTAAAAAGAGGGTTTTTGAAATGTGTCAGGAAAAAATTATTTTCCTTCCATCTTTTGCTTTAGGTCTGCCAAAGCATCTAAATCTCCAAGGGTTGTCTTTTCAGAGTTAGTTGCTGCCATTTTCTTAGTTGCTTTACGTATGTTATTGCGTTCTTCTTCTTTGAATAGAGCAGTATGAGATGCTACAACACGCTTGAATTCTTTATTGAACTCAATAACTTTAAAACTAGTCTCTTCTCCAAGACCAAGCTTACTTCCATCTTCTTTTTCAAGGTGACGAGATGGAACAAAAGCTGTAACATGTTCGTTGAAGTTAATGGTTGCTCCTTTGTCAACGATTTCAGATAGTTCTGCTTTGTGTGTAGTGTCTACAGCAAATTCAGTTTCGTATTTGTCCCAAGGGTTATCCATTGTTTGTTTGTGACCTAAACTTAGTTTACGCCCTTCAACATCCAATTCTAGAACAACAACCTCAATTGTATCTCCAACTGTCAGAATTTCTGATGGGTGCTTTACTTTCTTGGTCCAAGATAAATCAGAAATATAAACGAGACCGTCGATTCCTTCTTCTAATTCGATGAATACTCCAAAGTTTGTAAAGTTTCTAACAATACCAGAGTGCTTAGATTGTATTGGATATTTATTTGTAATATCCGTCCAAGGATCTTGAGTTAATTGCTTAATTCCAAGAGACATTTTACGAGTTTCACGATCTAAAGTCAAAATCACTGCTTCAACTTCGTCTCCAACTTTCACGAAATCTTGAGCCGAACGCAAGTGCGTAGACCAAGACATTTCAGAAACGTGGATCAAACCTTCAACACCATCTTCAATTTCAATAAATGCACCGTAATCTGCGATTACAACAACTTTACCTTTAACTTTTTCACCTTCTTTGATAGTATCTCCCAATTGATCCCATGGATGAGCACTCAATTGTTTTAATCCTAATTGAATTCTTGATTTGTTGTCATCAAAGTCTAAAATTACGACATTGAGTTTTTGATCCAATTCCAAAATCTCGTTTGGGTGGTTGATTCGACTCCAAGAAAGATCTGTGATATGAATTAATCCATCTACACCACCAAGGTCTATAAATACTCCGTATGAAGTGATGTTTTTAACTGTACCCTCAAGAACCTGACCTTTTTCGAGTTGTCCAATGATTTCTTTTTTCTGCTCTTCAATATCAGCCTCAATCAATGCTTTGTGGGACACAACAACATTTTTGAATTCTTGATTGATCTTAACAACCTTAAATTCCATTGTTTTATTTACATACTGATCGTAGTCCCGGATAGGTTTTACGTCGATTTGAGATCCAGGCAAGAATGCTTCGATTCCAAAAACATCAACGATCATTCCTCCTTTTGTTCTACATTTCACAAAACCATTAACGATTTCACCTGTATCGTGAGCATTATTTACACGATCCCATGCTTTGATCACACGAGCTTTTCTGTGAGAAAGGATCAATTGACCTGTTCTGTCTTCACGCGCATCTACAATAACCTCTACTTTGTCTCCAACCTTGAGGTCTTGATTATAACGGAATTCATTTAGAGAAATAACTCCTTCAGATTTTGCATTGATATCTATGATTGCTTCACGATCAGTCATAAAAACAACTGTTCCTTCGATCACATCTTCGTCAGCGGTGTCTACAAAATTTTCTTTTACTAAAGTTTCAAATTCTAACAATTGAGCATCTTCTATTACATCGATTCCTTCTTCGTAATTGTGCCAGTTAAAATTTGCTAAATAATCCTCTGTGTTATTTGCAGTAGGTTTAGCTTGGGCTTTTTGTGGAGCAGCTTGCTCATTTGCCTCTTGGGGTGTGTTTTTTTCTTCAGCCATTGCCGATAAAATTTGTATTCTGTTGTTTTGTAAAACTTTAAATGAAAACAAACAGAAGTTATTCTTAATTGTTTTTATGGTCTCTCGTTCTACTTAATCATAAGAGTGCGCAAATGTAGGGATAATCTATTGATAGACAAAGCCAAAAGTGTAATTTTTATAGATTTCTACCTTTAAAAATACTCAGATAGGATAAGCAAATCGATTTTAGCGGATTACAAATTAAATTTTGAAGCTATTGATGGTTAATTGGTATGCAATGAAACAAAATACATCCCTTAAGAAGAATATCCTAATCTTTAGGATTTTGAATTGATTATAGAAAACATTTGCTCTAAAGCAGTTTCAATAGAAACATTTGTGGTGTCAATTTCCATAGCATCCTCAGCTTTCTTTAAAGGAGAAATGAGTCGAGTGCTGTCCTGATGATCTCGGTCTAATACATTTTTTAAAATATCCTGATAAACCACTTGTTCTCCTTTGGCTTTCAATTCATCAAAACGCCGTTTCGCCCGGACTTCAGCATCGGCAACTAAAAAGAATTTAAAATCAGCTTCCGGAAAAACAACTGTGCCAATATCACGTCCGTCCATAACCACACTTCCAAGTTGAGATAAAATACGTTGTTGATGAACCAAATGATCACGAACAAAACCCAAACTAGCTATTTTACTAACCCATGAAGAAACTTCCAAAGTTCTCAACTCATCTCCATAAGAGCGACCATTGAACAACATTACCTTTGAAGGTTTACCCTTAGTCCAACTAAAGCTTGTATTATGAAGGGCTTCTTTTAATGCATCTTCTTGAATGTAGTCTTCATTTAAAAAACCATTTTTCAAAGCAAAATAACTTAGTGCCCGGTACATAAATCCCGTGTCAATGTATGTGAATCCGAGTGCATCTGCTAAACGTTTAGACAAGGTGCTTTTTCCGGTTGATGCATATCCATCGACTGCAATTACTGTAGTTTTCATAGGTTAAAGATAAGAAAGAGAATTTTGCTAAGCTCCTTGAATTTGAATTGACTTTTGAAAATTTTCTGAAGTTTTTACTCGTTTGTATTGAAAATCGAAAACCGCTTGATTTCCCTTAATAGAAGAAACGCTTAAAGTTTGAACGGGTAATTCCTCTGGAACCTCAGTTCCGTATATTTCAACCAAGGCATCGCGTTTGAAAGGAAACTCTTCTTTGTGGAAATCCATTACTTCTTCTTGCGATCGGACTCCTTGTGAAAACCATTTTATTAGCCGTTCTTGACGATCAATTTGCCAAGAAACTGGATATAAAGTACTGGAAGACCAAAGATGAATTTCTGAGTTTGACAATTCTTTTGTGTGGAGTTTTGATTCATCCCAACGCAATTCTACCAAAATACCCCGATCAAAAATAATAAAGGTAAAAGGCTCCATCCCCTCAAACTCAAAATTATTAACAAAGGTTTGATAATCCTTGAACTCAAAAAACTCAAGTGCCATCTTCCCACGACTCATTTTGTATGTCCCCTCAGAAAGATGGGGTTTAAATGCTCCATTCAAAATACAAACAAACTGATTGGTGTTTGAAAAAACAAACCAACTCCCTTTTGCTTTTGTATCTTGAGGAAAATAAAGCGACTTCTCCCCAATAACCAGCTTATGTAAAGCAGTTGCTGCCCTGGCAGGGTCTTCATCTCGGTTAGAAGTAAAAACAAAACCATCGCTGGTAAGAGGAATGAAACTCACTGTACACATAAGTGATTACAAACTTTTTGCATTTTTAGCTTTTTGATTTGTTAAAGCCAATTCTAAAACTTCTTCCATTTCTTTTACAAAATGAAAAGTCAATCCTTTCAAATAATTGGGCTTAATTTCCTTCAATATCCTTGCGGTTAGTTTCGCACAATATAATTTCTTTTATTTTGGATCGCTTTGCAGCTAGTATCTTTTCTTTAATTCCTCCAACGGGAAGTACTTTTCCTCTTAGGGTAATTTCACCTGTCATTGATAAATTCTTTTTACCCGTTTCTGGGTTAACAAAGAAACCAAAGAGGTTAGAATGGTAATTCCAGCACTTGGTCCATCTTTTGGTGTAGCTCCCTCAGGAACATGAATATGAATGTTGTATTTGTCAAACTTAAAGTCATCGAGTCCTAGCCGCTTTGCATTTGCTTTGATGTATTCCATAGCAATTGTAAAGGATTCTTTCATAATCTTACCGAGGTTTCCTGTAATGTTCAAAACTCCTTTTCCTGGAGAAAGTGCAGATTCTATAAATAGGATATCCCTCCAACCGAAGTCCAAGCTAATCCAATTACAACACCTGCTACTTCATTGTTTTCGTACAAATCTCGAGTTACTTTGGGAGGTCCCAATATCTCAGTTAAATCTATTATTTCAGGTTTTACGGCATACTCCTCGTCCATAGCGATCGATTTGGCAGCATAGCGGGTAACTTTTGCAATTTGTTTATCCAAACCACGAACACCCGACTCACGTGTGTAAAGTTCAACTATACGTTCAAGACTGACTTGCCGAGTTGGATGGCTTTTTTATCTAAACCGTGTTCAATCAATTGTTTTGGAAGTAAATGTTGTTTTCCAATAACAACTTTTTCTTCGATGGTATAACCACTTACGTTAATGATTTCCATCCGATCTCTTAGAGCTGGATGGATGTTCCCTATATTATTTGCAGTTGCAATAAACATCACTTTCGAAAGATCATAACCCAATTCTAGAAAATTGTCATAAAACTCTTTGTTCTGTTCAGGATCTAAAACTTCGAGCATTGCGGAGGAGGGATCTCCCTGAGCACTATTTCCAAGTTTATCGATTTCATCAAGTACAAAAACAGGGTTTGAAGTTCCTGCCTTTTTTAGGTTCTGAATGATACGCCCGGGTAAAGCACCAATGTATGTTTTTCGATGTCCACGAATTTCTGCTTCGTCTCTCAATCCTCCCAAAGAAACACGAACATAAGACCTTCCCAAAGCTTCAGCAATGGATTTCCCCAGAGACGTTTTTCCAACTCCCGGAGGGCCATACAAACAAAGAATGGGAGACTTCATATCGTTTCTTAATTTGAGAACAGCAAGATATTCAATGATACGTTTCTTAACTTCTTCAAGGCCAAAATGATCCCGGTCCAATACTTTTTGAGCTCTTTTTAAATCAAATTTATCAGTTGAAAAATGATCCCATGGAAGATCCAAAAAAGGTCTAAATAATTGCGTTGAACAGAATACTCAGCTACTTGAGGATTCATTCGCTGCATTTTCATCAATTCTTTTTCGAAATGAGCGCCAACCTCCTTGGTCCAAACCTTAGCTTTGGCTCGGGTTCTCATTTCTTCAATTTCTTCTTCATACGAAATACCCCCAACTCTTCTTGAATGGTTTTCATTTGTTGTTGAAGGTAATACTCTCGCTGCTGTTGATCTAAATCATGGCGAACTCGAGATTGAATGTCGTTCTTCAACTCCAATTTCTTGAACTCCACATTCATGTATTTCAAACACAACAATGCACGTTCTTTAATATTTTTTAGGGAAAGAATTTTTGCTTTTCATTGACGGATAGGTTCATGTTTGATGAAACAAAATTGATCAAAAACGAATAGCTTTGAATATTTTTGATCGCAAAAGAAGCTTCCGAAGGTAAATTGGGATTTTCCTGGATAATTTGAAGTGCAAGATCTTTTATGGATTCTGCAACAGCCTTAAACTCTGAATCATCCGAAGCAAATTCATCATCAACCGATCGGGTTGAAGCCTTTAGATAGGGTGAATCAGAAATTATTTTTTCAATTTCAAAGCGTTTTTTACCCTGAATGATTATTGTGGTATTACCATCAGGCATTTTTAAAACTCGTAAAATACGTGCAACAGTACCTAAGGAATAAATATCTTTTGAACTAGGATTTTCAACCGCTTGATCTTTTTGAGCAACCACACCAATAACTTTTGATCCTTTGTTTGCATCCTTGATCAGTTGTATCGATTTGTCTCTCCCAACAGTAATTGGGATAACTACACCAGGAAAAAGTACGGTGTTCCTTAGTGGTAAAATAGGGACTTCGTTCGGAAGGTCTTCCTTTCAAGCGCTTCTTCGTCTTCTGGGGTTAATAAAGGAATCAAATCTGCTTCTGATTCAATATCTTGAAGTGACAGATTGTCTAAATTTGAAAAGATTGGTTTGGCCATAATATTTTTTATACGTCATTGTGTCATTCAATCATATGCTAGAAGGTAATTAACACTTCAGTTCCTACAAAAGATCAAAATTAATAATACCAATTCAAGAGTTATGCCAATTGAAAGAAAGTTAAATTTAATTTTAAAAGTGTAACAAAAAATTAAACCTTCATCTTATTATATGAAATGCAGTCCAAATTGAACAAAAAAAGTATTGACCAACTAATTGCGATGTGTGCTCACAATGATGAGCAGGCTCAAATGGAGGTTTATCATCGATATCATCAGGCGATGTTTGTTACTGCATTGAAGATTGTGCACAACAAAATGGATGCTGAAGACGTCATGCAAGATAGTTTTTTGATTGCTTTTCAACACTTAAGCCAATACAGAGGTGAAAAAATTTTGGTGGCTGGCTAAAAAAAATAGTAATCAACAAAGGGATCGAATACCATCGCAATAAAAAAAAAAGAAGTTAAAACTGGTGAGGGAACATAAACCTGATGCTTATGAAAATGAGACCAACGAAACAAAAAAACTGATTCATAATGAACTTCTTGTGGCCTTAAAAAGTTTGAAACCAAGATATAAAAATGCACTCAGTCTTATGTACCTCGAAGGTTACGACTACGAAGAGTTGATGGAAATCTTAAATTTGAGCTATGGTAATTGCAGAACACTAATTTCAAGAGCAAAAGAACAATTGAAAGAAAAAATGAAACCTAAAACCCCCAAAAAGTCAGAAAAAACCTATCCAAAATCAAAATCGAATTTATGAAGAGTTCAATGGAATATTTAATGAGATCGCTGGCTCAGTTTTGGGAAAGGAAAAAGCCCGAAAAAGGTCATGAAGACCGTTTTTTACAAAAACTTAAGCGGAATCGAAAAAGAGTAGAAAAACCTGTATTCAAAATCATCTTTTACTGGGGTGCAGCTGCACTGTTGGCAATTGTTTCTTTTGTTGCAGGCTCTCAGTTTTTTAGTCTAAACCAAAAATCAAACTCTGAACTCGACAAAGCTGCAGTTTATTTTACCCAAAACATCAACAAACAACTAGCACAAATTGATCGAGAAGAAAACTTCCTTTACTCCGAAATTATTGACGACAGCAAAAATCAATTGAAACGACTGGAAGAAGAGTATGTAAAACTGATGGATGAACTGAACTCCAACTCAGTACACCCCTTATTAATCCAAGCCATGATTGAAAACCTACAACACCAATCCATGGTATTGAATGAATTGGAAGAAAAATTAGAAACCCTTAAAAAAACGAATTATGAAAAAGAAGTACTTTAAGGCATTGTCGATTAATCTACTTTTTGGAATCTATATCTTTTCGCTGATGGTATGGGCGACACCTCAAAGATTTAGTGAAAGTAAAGAAATTAAAAAAGAGTTTTCGGTTAATGCAGATGCCACCCTAACCCTTGATAATCAGTACGGAAACCTAAATGTACAGTCATGGGATCAAAATTTGGTAAACATTGAAATCAAAATTGAAGTTGAAGGAAATGATAAAGAACAAGTGTTGGAACAACTAGAAGAAATTCATATTGGCTTTTCGAATTCAGCATATGCTGTTTCAGTCAAAACCTACCTCGAAAAACCCGGAAATTCATCTTGGTGGAAAAATTGGTCTTTTTTAAAAAAAAAAAAACAATCAAAATTTTCAGATAAATTATTTCGTGAAAATTCCCAAAACCAACGAGGCTGTATTTCGAAATCAATACGGAAGTATATATCTGGATGAACTTGAAGGAAGAGCCACAATCAACTGTGAGTATGGAAAATTAAACGTAGATCGATTGTTGGCAGACAACAATGACATTGACCTTGCCTATTGCAGCAACTCAAATATTGAATACATAAAAAACGGAACCGTCCAAATCGACTATTCTGGACTTACCATCGGACAAACAGAGATTTTAGATTTGAATGCTGATTACAGTAAAGTAACAATAGATGAGGGTGAGAAAATTGATTTTAATTGTGATTATGGAAAACTGAACATCGGATCTGTTACTGATGTTGATGGAAATGGGGATTATGTAGGCATTAAAATTGATGAAATTAGAAATCAAGCAGAGATTAGTTTGGATTACGGAGCCCTGAGAATCACTCAAATTGGAGCAAATACGCAACAGATTTATGTTGACTCAGATTATGGTGCAATTACCATTGGTGTTCATCCAAACTGGAATTTTGATTTTGAAGTAGAAACCGAATATACTGGATTTAAAACTGATCTTGACTTAAATTATTTGAGGAAAATTAAAGAAAATGAAGAAGGATATTATCAAGGTTCTTACGGAACATCAAATGAAAAAGGAATTCTAAAACTAAAATCCGATTACGGAGGTATTAAATTAACCCAAAACTAAAATAAGATGAAAAAATTAGCCCTAACAATCGCAGTAATCATTAGCGTTTCTGTTCTTTTTGCACAGCATTGGAATTCAAAAAAAACTCTTGGAAATGGAAAAATCATTTCCAAAGAACTTGCAATTCCCGATTTTGACGCACTCAAAGTTGCTGGAAACTTCAAGGTAAAAATAACCACGGAACGCTCTGGAGAACTCAGTATCAATACCGATGAAAATCTTATGGAGTTCATCATCAGTGAGGTAGAGGATGGAACGCTAAAAATCAGAATGAAAAAAATTACTATTTGAAACCCTCGAATCACAAAGCCGTTTCGATTGAAATTCCAATGCAAGCACTCCAATTAATTGCATTATCTGGTTCTGGAAGTATTCATTCGGATGAACCTATTCGCTCGAAATCAATCAATACCAAAATGGCAGGTTCAGGAAAAATAAACCTGAATGTTGATAGCCAAGAAATGTCAGCTAATTTATCAGGATCTGGACGAATTGAACTTAAGGGGTCTAGTTAGGAATTTGAAGCAAAACTAGCAGGTTCAGGATCCATTCGGGCCAGAACAATGAAAGTAAATGATAGTAACCTTGCTCTAAGTGGTTCGGGACGAATGATTGTGAATGTTTCCGATAGACTGAAAGCACAAGTTTCTGGGTCTGGAAGTATTCGCTATGAAGCGAAACCTTCAACAGAGATAGTGAGTAAGGTTACTGGCTCAGGTTCAATAAAAGAAATCAGAAATTACTAGTGTTCTTTTTTGGGAACCCTCAGAAGCATTAGCGCACCCAACACAAAGAATACAAAGAAAAATAAAATGGAGCTGCGCATGCTTCCAGTAATCTGGTCCAAAACTCCAAAAAGAAGCATCCCGATAACGATAGCAATTTTTTCGGTTACTCCATAAAAACTAAAATAAGAAGTGGTATCGTCAGTTTCGGGTATGAATTTGGAGTAAGTAGATCGAGATAATGACTGCAATCCACCCATCACCAAACCTACAAAGCCAGCAACCATGTAAAATTGATCGGGAGTATGAATAAAAAAGGCGTACACACAAATAGCTGCCCAAATCAAGTTGATCACAAAAAGGGTTTTTAGATTCCCAAATTTTTCTGAACATCGGGCAGTAATTATTGCACCTACAATAGCCACCAATTGAATCAAAAGAATGCTTACAATCAAACCAATTGTTTTATCTGAATCGGAGCCCCAGTTAATTTCTTCTTCCCCAAAATAAGCAGCAACCAGCATAACCGTTTGAAGTGATGTACTGTAAACAAAAAAGGCTCTTAAATAGCGTTTTAAACGGAGATTCTTGGTTAATTGATGCCAAACCAACCTCAACTCTTTGTAACCATTCCAAAGAATGTCCTGAGTAATCTTTTGACCTTTGTTTCCTCTTGGCAGATAATAAAATGAAAAAAGACTGAAAAAAAGCCCACCAAACTCCTACTGAAACAAAGGAATACTTCATAGCGAGCATTGCCGATTCACTTTCTGTACCTTCAATACCATACCATTGAGGCTTCATTATCATGGAAAGATTGAATATCAAAAGAAGGACACTTCCAATATACCCTAGGGAATAACCCTTGGCTGAAGCCCGGTCCTGTTGATCTTCAAAGGCAATATCGGGTAAATATGAATTGTAAAAAACTAGACTGGACCACAAACCAATCATAGCAAGAAAGTAAAAAAGAAATCCCAAATAAATGGTACTCAAATCAAACCAAAATAAACCAACACAAGACAGGGAACCCATGAATACAAAAAATTTCATAAATTTTTTCTTGTTCCCAATGTAATCAGCTATCCCAGAAAGTATCGGAGATATTAGGGCAACAACAACAAAAGCAGTTGCTGTTACAAAACTAATCATGGCAGTGTTTTTTACAGAATAGCCAAAAAAATCAATCTGATTATTATCGGCAAAAACCATTCCATAATAGATTGGAAAAATGGCTGAAGATATGACTAAGGGGTAAACCGAATTTGCCCAGTCGTAAAAAGCCCAAGCGTTGATTAATTTTTTACTTCCCTTGGCCAGAGCTACTTTTGGTTTAAACATAAATATATTTTGGGCGTCCAATATAAGATATTAACTTCAGTTGAGACAGGAATAAATTTTTCTTTTTAATAAATATAGATCAAATACTGTTTTTATGCTCTGAATACTCTGTTATAAATAAAATCTATACTTATTTTTAATCTATTTTAAATCAGTGTTTTAAATGTACTTTATTAAATCAATAGTTTTATTTAATACAACTGTTTTGTTTTATTTATTTAAAGTAAAACTTTAAGTTTTATTTTCCGTATTTTTTTCGCACTAAACGATCCAAAATATTGATTTTTAAAACACATTCAAAAGATTCGTATCTTTATCAAAACTCCAAATGACATGAAAAAACAATTACTTTTTTTATTTCTCTTTCCTTTTCTATTGAGTTGTCAAAACTCTAAAAAAGAGCCTGCAAAAAAAGTCAACTATCTTTTTGAAAAAACAGAATCTGAATGGAAAGCTGAGCTTTCCAAGATGGCATTTTATGTATTAAGAGAAGCTGGGACAGAGCGTGCTTTTTCAGGTAAATACGATAAATTTTATGAAAAAGGGACTTATCAGTGTGCTGCATGCGCAACTCCTTTGTATCAATCCAAGCATAAATATGACTCCGGTAGTGGATGGCCTTCTTTTGACCGAGGTGAAGATAAAAACATCGAGTATGATGTAGATTATAAACTGGGCTATGCCCGAACCGAGCTTAAATGTAATAAATGTGGCGGTCACTTGGGGCATATGTTCAATGATGGTCCTCGACAAACCACCGGTAAGCGCCACTGCATCAATTCTGCTGCACTTTCTTTTATCCCCGACACCAATGAGTAAAAACTATCCTTTCTACAGGTCTGATGAAGAGTGGCGTAAACTTCTTACGGATGAAGAATACCGAATTCTACGACAACAGGGAACAGAATATCCAAACAGCGGTCAATACAACGCTCATTACGAAGCAGGAACATACAATTGTAGGGGCTGCAATCAACCCCTTTACAGCAGTGAATCTAAATTTAACAGCGGTTGCGGATGGCCCAGTTACGATCAATGCATTGAGGGTGCTATCGAATATTGCAAAGATACTAGTTTGGGAATGGTGCGCATTGAAATCATCTGCTCGAACTGTGGCGGTCATCAAGGTCATGTTTTTGATGATGGTCCCACTGTTTCCGGAAAACGGTATTGCGTGAATTCCGCAAGCATCCGTTTTGAACCCAAAAGCAAGTTTGAGGGGTTTTTTCTTCCCCTTGTTTTTTTGTATTTTTGCACCATCAAAAAATTGAACTTATGACAACATATGATGTAATTGTTTTAGGAAGTGGTCCAGGAGGATACGTTACTGCTATTCGTGCCTCACAACTGGGATTGAAAACTGCTGTTATTGAAAAAGAAAGTCTGGGAGGAGTTTGCCTCAATTGGGGATGCATTCCAACCAAAGCGCTTCTCAAATCTGCTCAAGTTTTTGACTACCTCAAACACGCATCGGATTATGGTCTCAAAGTTTCCGACTACGACAAAGATTTCGATGCAGTAGTCAATCGTAGTAGAGACGTAGCTGCAGGGATGAGTAAAGGAGTTCAGTTTTTAATGAAAAAGAATAAAATTGACGTTTTAAATGGTTTTGGGAAAATTCTCCCTAAAAAACAAGTCAGCGTTACTTTGGACGACAAAACCACCACCTACCAAGCAAATCACATCATTATTGCAACTGGAGCGCGTTCTAGAGAGCTTCCTAGCCTTCCTCAAGACGGGAAAAAGGTTATTGGGTACCGAGAGGCCATGACTTTGCCGAAACAGCCCAAAAAGCTTATTGTAGTCGGTTCTGGGGCTATTGGAATTGAATTTGCTTACTTCTACAATGCTATGGGCACCGAGGTTACCGTTGTTGAATTTCAAGACCGTATCGTTCCTGTTGAGGACGAAGAAGTATCCAAACAATTGGAGCGTTCCTTCAAAAAAGCCGGAATCAATATCATGACTCAAGCCGAAGTAACCCAAGTGGATACCAAAGGAAAAGGAGTTACTGCAACTGTAAAAACTGCTAAGGTGAAGAAACCTTAAGGCTGATATCGTTTTATCTGCTGTTGGAATCAAAACCAACATTGAAAACATCGGTCTACAAGAGGTTGGGATTGCTGTGGATCGAGATAAAATTTTAATTAATGACTTCTACCAAACCAACCTTCCAGGCTACTACGCTATTGGAGACGTTACATCAGGTCAAGCTCTTGCACATGTTGCTTCTGCTGAGGGAATACTTTGTGTTGAAAAAATTGCAGGACACAGTGTGGAAGCTCTAGATTATGGGAACATCCCCGGATGTACGTATTGCTCTCCTGAAATTGCTTCTGTAGGATTGACCGAGGCTCAAGCAAAGGAGCAAGGATACGATATAAAGGTTGGGAAATTCCCGTTTTCCGCTTCTGGAAAAGCACAGGCCGGTGGTACTTCAGAAGGTTTTGTGAAAGTAATCTTCGATGCCAAATACGGAGAGTGGTTGGGATGTCACATGATTGGTGCCGGTGTTACCGACATGATTGCCGAGGCTGTTTTGGGACGTAAACTCGAAACTACTGGCCACGAAGTCCTCAAGGCCGTTCACCCACACCCTACCATGAGTGAGGCGATGATGGAGGCTGTAGCCGATGCTTATGACGAGGTAATCCATTTATAAATTCCCATTGAAATAACTAGCATAAATAAGGCTCGCTTTTAGCGGGCTTTATTCTTTTTTTACTATATTTGAGGTAGTTACAGCCCCTAATCTGTACTGCAATCATGAAAAACCTACGGCATAAGCCCAACTTTTTTCAATATACTGCACTTGCTATAGCACAACTAACTATTGGCAACAAAGGATTTGTTGGCTCAAAAAAATTATGTGTAATTAAAACATAAGAATTATGAAACAATTAATATTATTATTTATTAGTCTTATTTTTTGTAAAACATCATTTCTCAGGGTGTTCAGCGTTATGAGAACAGCAGAGGTGAAAGTCATATATGTGGTGCTTTTCAAATAGAAGAATTAGAGAAAGATACTATTTTTCAAAAATGGTATTATAAAAACTATAATGATTTCGAACTCTCTGATAAAAAACAAAACTGGATAAAAAATTTAAAAAACACCGAAGTAGATATTTATCTAGAACGAACTTTATATGGAAACTCAAAAGCTTAAACTCGATAAATTTAAACATATCGGAATCTTTAATTTCCCCGATACAATAGATTTAGAAATTGAAACGGCTTCAGAAAATTATGATGTCTTAATATACTATATAGAGAAATTGGAGGATGTCGATGCATTTGTTAAATTAGTAGTGTTATCGAAGCTTCCCAGGAGCAATAGAACCATTATGGTTTACAAAAAAGGACGTAAAGATGGGGTAAACAGGGATTCCATCTTCATGCCTTTCAGGGGAAAGAAATACATTAATTTCAAACTACGTGCACCAATGTTATGTTCAATATCAAAAGAGTTAAGTGCTTGTGTAATGAGTTTCGAAAGTTGATAAATCATGACCCTGAAGTCAGCAATAATAGCATAAAAAAAAATGTCACAATCCAACATAAAAATAAGAGTAGCTGTCGCAGATGATCTTGAAATCTTGAAAGAATTTGAACAAGAAGTAATTCGTTATGAACGAGCATTTGCAAAAAACTTAAAAAAAGATCCTATTGTGTATTACAAACTCGAAGACTACATCGAAAGATCAGATGTTCAGGTTTTAGTTGCTAGCCTAGATGGGAAAGACGTAGGATCTGGATACGCCATGATCAGGGATTCTGAACCGTTCAAAACACCTGAAAAATATGCTTATCTTGGATTTATGTATGTAATTCCCGAGCAGCGCGGAAAAGGCATTAATGGACTAATCATCAATAAACTGTTGAAGTGGGTTAAAGAAAAAAAATTAACGGAAGTTCAATTGGATGTTTATGCAGAGAATGAGAGTGCAATCAGTGCTTATGAGAAAATTGGATTTAAACCCGATTTATTAAAAATGAGATTGAGGCACTGAAATTAAATACAAACCAAAAAAACAAACCCAAACACCATGAAAACAATGTCCTGCAGAGAGCTCGGTGGCGCATGCGCCCAAAAATTTAGCGCAAATACTTTTGAAGAAATTGCTGCACTTAGTAAAGAACACGGAAAAGAAATGTTTCAAAAAAAAGATGCTGAGCATTTGAATGCAATGCAGCAAATGCGGAGTTTGGTGAAAGACACCGACGGTATGAAAAAATGGTATGAGGAGAGAAAAAAAAGTGTTTGATTCATTACCAGAGGATTAGAAGGCTTACAAAAAACTTTCAACAGCCAAACGATAAGAATCCATACCAAAACCGAGAATCAGTCCTTTTGCATTTGGAGTTATAAATGAGCTGTGTCTAAAATCTTCGCGTGCAAATGTGTTTGAAATATGTACTTCAATAACACTGACATCTATGGCTTTGATTGCATCGCCCAATCCTACAGATGTGTGGGTATATGCAGCGGCATTGAGAATGATCCCATCATGAAAATCCAACCCGATGAAGTTCATCGATTAGTTCACCTTCAATATTCGATTGAAAATAATCGAATTCGATTAGGGAAACTTAGTTTGAAGATCAGCAAAATACTGCTCAAAAGTTTGATCTCCATAAATACCGGGCTCGCGTTGACCCAGTAGGTTAAGGTTAGGACCGTTGATGATGCTAATTTTCATTTATGAAATTTTAAACAAAAATAGTCAAAGTTTTTTAGAATGCTCGGCTACAAACAAAGAAGAACAAAAAGCGTATTTTTGAGTTATGAACTGGAAAGAATCGCTAAAGCATTACGAGCACTACCTCAAAATTGAACGCGGTTTATCGAAGAACTCAATCGCAAGTTATGTTTTAGATGTTCAGGCTTTGATGACTTTTTATTCAGAGAAAAACTCTTGCACCCCGCTGAATTGCTCTAAAGGAGATGTACAGCACTTTTTATATGAAGAGGCGAAGATTGTTGAGGCGAGGTCTCAAGCGCGTCGCATTTCGGGCTTAAAAAGTTTTTTTAATTTTTTGGTGTTTGAGGATATCGAGAAACCTCTCCAATTGATCTTATTGAAAGTCCAAAATTGGGGCGCAAACTACCAACAGTATTGTCTTTGGATGAAATCGAACAGTTACTCAATACCATTGATCTGGGGCATCCTTTGGGACATCGAAATAGAGCCATCATAGAAACTCTGTACGGAAGTGGTTTGCGCGTTAGTGAATTGGTAGAACTCAAAATATCGGATATCTATTTCAAAGAAAATATGATGCTCATTACCGGAAAAGGAGACAAACAACGTTTGGTACCCCTCGGAGCTTACGCCAAAAAATACATCAAATACTACAAAAACGAAGTACGAGTACTAAATAAAATTGACAATGCAGATCGTGACACTCTTTTTCTCAATCGAAATGGCAGAAAACTTACTCGTGCAATGATTTTTACTCTGGTAAAACAATTAGCCAAAAAAGCGAACATTGATAAAAAAATAAGTCCCCATACCTTTCGGCATTCTTTCGCAACACATCTTTTGGAAAATGGAGCTGACCTGAGGACAATTCAAACGCTCATGGGACACGAAAGCATTACAACAACCGAGGTTTACATGCATTTAGACACCCAGCATTTATCACAAATTCTTGAAGATTTTCATCCTAGGAATAACTAAATTATTCTGCCAGCACATTTACTACCAAACGAAAACCTTCTCCATGAATATTGAGAATTTCAACATTAGGATCCTGTCGGAGGTATTTTCTCAATTTGGCAATGTACACGTCCATACTTCTGGATGTAAAATAATTGTCATCATTCCAGATTCTATTCAAAGCGGTTTCTCGAGAAAGTAAATCATTCACGTGCAAGGCTAACAAACGTAAGAGTTGGTTTTCTTTTGGGGATAATTTAATGGGTTCATTGTCTTTGAATGTTAACATTCTCAACTTAGAATTGAAGTCAAATGATCCAATTTTGAAATCAATTTCTTCGGATTCTATATAAGGCTGTGATACTCTTCTAGACAGAATTGATTTGATTTTCGCTAGTAAAACTTCGGAATCAAATGGCTTTGTAACATAATCATCAGCTCCCAATTTAAAGCCTTTTAAAACATCTTCTTTCAAGGTTTTTGCTGTCAAAAAAATTAGAGGTACTAAATCGTTCTTTTCTCGGATCTCTTTTGCCAATGTAAAACCGTCTTTATAAGGCATCATAACATCGAGTAGGCAAAGGTCAAACAAGTCTTTTTTGAATTTCTCGAAACCTTCAATTCCATTTTTAGCTAGAGTAACATCGTATCCATTTATAGATAAGTACTCTTTTAGGATGTTACCAAAGTTAGGGTCATCTTCTACCAAGAGTATTTTTTTGTTTTCTAATTTCATAATTAAAAGTTTAATTCAAATTAAACACTGATTTCATCATTTACAAGAGGTAAGCGCACTTGAAAGGTTGTACCCTTATCTTTTTCACTTTGTACATGAATCGTGCCATTATGTAATTCAA
The DNA here is from genome assembly GCA_038142965.1 of Candidatus Arcticimaribacter sp. Lineage (GTDB taxonomy): Bacteria > Bacteroidota > Bacteroidia > Flavobacteriales > Flavobacteriaceae > Arcticimaribacter. The sequence continues at coordinate 431,038 of JAYQLC010000007.1, forward strand.
CTATTTTTTTTACGTAAGAAAGACCTAAACCATGTCCTTTTATGTTGTGGATATTCCCTCCTTGTTGACGATAAAATTTCTTGAAAATCAATTTCATTGTATCAGAATCCATTCCTATTCCATGGTCTTTTATTTCAAAAATCCAGCTTTCTCCTTCATTAAAAGTTTTAACTTCAACCAGTGGAGCTTCTAAAGAGTATTTTATTGCATTGTCTAAGAGGTTTACAAATACATTCATAAAATGATTTTTATCAACAGCAACATTTTGATGCTCAGCTTTCAACAAGCTTTTTAACGTCCCATTTTTACTTTTGACAATCAATGCAACATGACTAATCGCTTCTTCAACAAGAGTGTTTATTGCATGAGATTGAACTTCAAGAGGAGTTGTACCTCGATCCAACTGAGAAATCATCAAAACGTTTTCAACTTGATCTTGCATTCTTTTGTTTTCCTCTCTCAACATAGTCAAATAACGATCTACTTTTTTCTGGATCATTTTTTACGCTTTTATTCGTCAAAGCATCAATTGCTAGGTTGATTGTTGCGATTGGAGTTTTAAATTCGTGGGACATATTATTGATGAAATCCGACTTAATTTCAGAAATCTTTTTTGTTGTACAATTTCGTAAATCGAATAAGCACAAACAATAATGATCAATAATGTTAAAGCTAATGAAAGGAGCGTTATTCCAATTATTGAAGAAGTCAAATAACTGTTTTTTTTGGGGAAAGAAACGACCAAATCATAGGTATTGACGCCTTCATTTTCAAGAAATAATGGAACTGAATACTGAGGCCCTTTCTGATTTTCGATGTAATTATTTGAACTGACTTTGGTAGCTAAACCATCGCTAAATACTCCAAACTCAAATGGAGTAATGATGTTCCTTTCAATAAAAGACCTTTGCAAAATCACTTCTAATTCATAAGAATTTAATCGTTTGTGAATAGGGAATGTATTTGCTAAATCTGAAAAAAAAAGCTTTGTAGGTCGCTTGTTCAAATGCGTTTATCCGTTCAATGTCTTTTAATTTTTCAATCGATAAAGAAACCCGGTTTTCTCGATCAAAGGTTTCTTTTAAGATTGTGGTAGTCCTTACCCCTTTAAAGTCCTTTAATTTTTTATTTGATTTTGAAACATTTTCTAAACTGCTTACGGGGACGTTATACTCCTCTTCTAAAATTCCAAATGCGTGAAGAGCCGATAAATTTGATGGTGCATCATTATCATAAAACAAAAATACATCTCTAAACTCTGAGGTTTCGGGGGAACCAGCAGAATCAATTACGGTTTCAAACTGATCAAAGTAATAACGAAGCTCGCGCACTTGAACTTCTTCTGCAACAGAACTAAGCGCTTGTCTTACCGTAAGAGAAAACTCTTCTTCAATATTTTTCATTGAAGTGTAAATCCAATAGCCTTGAATAAAAATAATCCCTGAAAGGGAAAAAAGCATGAATATTACTAGAGATAAAAATTGTTTTTTTTTCATTTGAAAAAATTATTTTACACCTTACAAATTTAAATTAATTTAATGAAAAATAGCTGAAACAAAGCAGTTAAGGGTTTTGAGCTAACTTTTTATGCAACAAATCAATTTGAGCTAAAGTATCTTCCCATTTTATATTTTCAATTTGGTAATCTGATAAAGGAATTTTCTTTTCATCTGGCCATTGTTTTGAAATGCGGTTTTTTATCGCCTCAACCGATGTGTTATCTCTTGCCAAAACACGCCCTATCCGGATTTCCATGGGAGCAGTAACCAAAATCACTTCATCACATTGATCTGCTCCACCGCTTTCAAACAAAATAGCAGCTTCCTTTATTATATATGAGAAATCCTGATCGATAACCCATTCCGAAAAATCTTTAGCTACTTCAGGGTGGACAAGTGCATTAAGCAAAGCTAAGCGATCCTTTTCCTTAAAAACAAGGTCAGAAATAAATTCTCGATTGAGCTTACCATCTACATAGCTTTGCGGTCCAAAATTTTTGAGAATTGCATTTCGAAGACTTTCACTAGAATTCATCAATTGTTTAGCTCGATCATCTGCAATGTAACAAGGTACTCCCAATTCAGCAAAATGTTTCGCTATCCGCGATTTACCACTACCAATACCTCCTGTTAATCCAATAATTCTGGGCATAACTATTTACGAATTAAATATTCTACTTCTTTTGGGTTCCATCGAATGTTTTGAAGTAAATCTGGAGCTTGAATCAATTGCAAATTCATCTTTAAATCCTCCTCTTTTAAATTATTAAAATCAGAAGAAATAACAAAATCATTGGCGTCAATGGTCTTAATTTTTGATAGACTAGCAGAAAAAATAACTTCAACGTCTGCAGGAAACAATTTTAAAGCTATGGAATCAGGAACATTTAATAAACGAATAGGAACTTTAAGGGAAGTTTCAGAGAATCGATCAATGATAGCTCTGATAGTTACCGTAGATTCTGAAAACTCCAACTGATTTGACAGTGGATTTATAAGTTTGAATTGATCTGTGAAAGATTTTTTAATTTTTGATTTTTGTTCTGTGTTGAGATAAACTTTTTTTAAGGTATCCAAAATATTAGAAGCCCCAATAACATCTATGCTGTCTGGAATTAATTGAAGGGGTTCAGAAATTCCAAAACCTGCCGACAAATCTAGATTCTTCTTTAAAGCAACAGCTAAACGTTTTTTATTTAGTTGGGTATATTCAAAACTTACCGTGTTGGGAAAAATAGAATTGATGACCAATGACCCAAAAAGCTGATCTTGAATTTCTTGTTGACTCAACTCCAATGAAAGGGTAGCAAGTCCATCGTCAAAAGCGCCTTTTCTTGAGTCTAAAACTAATTTTGTCCCCAAAATTTTATAAAAAAATAATTGAAACCCTGAAGCTGTCAAGGTTAATTGAATTTCAGAGGAAGTATCTGATGTAGGTACTACACCAGCTGGATATTCATTAAAACTTACTTCCAATGGTAGTACCTCTGTGTATTGATTAGAAAACTTAGTAATTAGCCAAAATAAGAATGAGAGCACCAAAAAATTAAAAAAGAACGCGACTTACCTTTTCTAAAGAAAAATCTTGAAGTGCATGGAGAAAAGGAAATCGCTGTTCCATAATTTTAAATTATTCTTTTTGAAGCATATCAATAATATCTTGACTTACCCCGGTGTTTGAAAATCCACCATCATGATATAAGTTTTGTAAGGTAACTTTTCGAGTATAATCAGAAAACATCATTACCGTATAATCAGCACATTCTTTTGCTGATGCATTGCCTAGAGGAGACATCTTTTCTGCATAGTTTAGAAATCCATCTAAACCTTCGACCCCCTGCCCTGCTGTAGTTAAGGTAGGCGACTGAGAAATCGTATTCACACGCACTTGTTTGTCTTTCCCCATAAAGTATCCAAAGCTTCTAGCAATAGATTCAAGATAAGCCTTATTGTCTGCCATATCGTTGTAGTTGGGAAACGTTCTTTGAGCTGCAATATAAGATAGAGCAACAATACTCCCTCCTGGTTTCATAGCATCTTTTTTATAAAGTGTTTGTAATAATTTGTGAAAAGAAACCGCAGAAACATCCCATCCTTTGGTCATCCAATCGTGGTTAAGATCTGTGTAGTGCTTCCCTTTTCTGACATTTACAGACATTCCAATAGAATGCAATACAAAATCCAAAGGTCCTCCTAAATGAGCCACAGCTTGATCGATCAAATCTTCAAGGTCTTTGATTGAAGTTGCATCTGCAGGTATTACTGGCGCATCTATTTTCGCTGCTAAGTCATTGATTGTTCCCATTCGAAGTGCAACAGGTGCGTTGGTCAACACGATTTGCCCTCCTTGTTCGTGAACACTTTCGGCAGTTTTCCATGCGATTGATTGGTTGTCTAGTGCTCCAAAAATAATTCCTTTTTTCCCAGCTAGAAGTTGATGAGACATATTTAATTGTTTTGATTAATAAAAAAGTAAAGATAGGTTAATTCAATAATTCTTTGGCGTGTTGAATTGCAGTTTCAGAAATTTCTTCGCCTCCTAGCATTTGAGCTACCTCTTGAATGCGTTCGCTAGGATTTAATTTTTTTAGTTGGGTAAAAGTGCTTTCATTTTTAGTCTCCTTAAATACCTTGAAGTGATGTGATCCCTTGGCAGCAACTTGAGGTAAATGAGAAATAGTAATTACTTGCATGTACTGGCTCATTTGATACATTACCTCAGCAATTTTGTAAGAAATCTCTCCAGAGACACCAGTGTCAATTTCATCAAATATTATCGTAGGTAGTGTTTTAAAACGAGACAATATAGCCTTGATTGAAAGCATAATTCGGGATAATTCACCTCCAGAGGCTATTTTCTTTAAAGTACCAAAATTGGATCCTTGATTTGCTGAAAACTCAAGGATAAGCTCGTCTTTCCCATGAGACAAAAAGCGATCACTTGGAAAAAGATTAATCTTGAAACGTGCATTAGGCATTCCCAAGTTTTCCAAAAGAGATTCAAGTTCTTCAATAAAAGAAGGTAGGGTGTTTTTTCTGTTATTTGACAGGCTCTGAGTTAATTCTTGTAGTTCTTGTTCCAGCTGACTGATCTCTTTGTTCAATACAATTAAGTCTTGTTCGAGTGTGGCTGTTGAATCAATTTTTTTACTCAAATTCTCTTTAATTGAAATAAGTTCTTCTATGGATTGACATTGATGTTTTGATTGAAGATCATAAATTTTCTTCAAAGAACTTTGTACAAGCTCTAAGCGTTCAGGGTTAGCTTCTATTTGCTCCGCTTGAAACCGAATATCTTGGCTCAAATCGGTGAATTCAATTTTTAAACTTTCGAAACGATTAAATAAAGGCAAATGTTTTTCTGACAAAGAAGATACTTTAAGCAAGGCTGACCGAATTTCATTCATCTGAACCTCAACCCCCATCTGTTCTTCTTCAATTATTTGATTAGCCTTAACTAGATTGATAATTATTTCCTCTGCATGAACTAATTCTTGCTCTTCTTCCTCTAGTGGAGCTAACATGCCTACTTTAAGACCAGCATCGTTAAGCTCTTCCAAAAGAAAACTTGTGTAGTCTAAATCTTGTTTCTGAGAATCTTGTAAAGCATTTAGCTCAACTAACTTTTTCTGTAAGTTTTTGTATGAATTCAACCTGTTTTGGTAGGTTTTTAAAAGCTCTTGGTTTCCAGCCAAAGCATCTAAAACTTCTAATTGATAGTCCGACTGTGTGAGTGATAGGGTTTGATGTTGAGAGTGTATATCAATTAATTCTTGTCCCAAGCGCTGTAAAACATCTAAGTTTACCGGACTGTCATTGATGAATGCTCTTGACTTGCCTGATGGCAATATCTCTCTTCGGATAAACGTAATCGAATCATAGTCCAAATCCAATTCTTCAAACAAATGTTCAAGTTGATATTCTTTGATAGAAAAGGTTGCTTCTACAAAGCACTTCTCATCGGGGTTTTTAAGCGTGGATAAATCCGCTCTTTTACCTAAAACTAATCCAAGTCCTCCCAACAAGATTGACTTTCCAGCTCCAGTTTCTCCAGTAATACTAGTCATTCCTTCAGAGAAATTTACCTCAAGATGATCTATTAATGCGAAATTTTTTATTACCAGTCCAGTGAGCACTTCAATTGCGGTTTGTGAAGTTCAAATATAAATTACATCCTCCCTAATTTCAAGTAAATTGCTTAGTATTTGATGCGTTTCCACTTTGGACCAAAAAAAGGAGCAATTTTATTAAGTAAATTCAAGGTTTTTTGAAAATCAACCTCAGGCCCGTCTGAAAAAATATCTACGATTTCATCTGACTTTGAATCAAAAAATATTTGATTTAAAAAAGCATTGGGTCGTCTTGAGAACAAACGATTGAGACTTTCAATTGAACTCATAATATTTTGCTTTGCCATAAGAGGGTCCTCTATCATTATGTCAAGCCCCAAACGATGATACCCATACATAGCTGTTCTGTATTCTCTGAAGGTATTTGATGAGAGATTGTCTATTAACCAATATCGATTACGATTTCCATCGGCTTGATTCCATCCTTTTTTTTGGTTTTGATTTGTCAAATTAAGTATTTGTTGAGCCACACCATAAAAAACACTCCCCCTCTTTCTTCAAAAGTATCTGCTTCGATACCTAAACTGATAAAAGCATAAAAACTTAACAAAGAAATTAAGTTTGATTCGTAAGTTGATGTATTGTAAAAAAGGGGTTGATATTCTTGATAAGTGAAGCTAATGTCTTTGTCCAAATAATTTAAAATTGGGGTTTTAAAATTGGTGTTAAAAACCGGGCGTTGTATCTGTACTTGAAGAGTTCCCTCAAATTGAGTGTCATTGTAACCTGTAAGATTTAATACCATACTGCAATCTAGCTTTTCTTCATTTAATCGCTCTTGATTTGTCCATGCTCTACTGTTCATGAACTCGTTGATACTTTGTTCTAAGGTCCTAAATATTTGTTGGTTGGTTTGATTTACCAAGTCGGAATTGACTGTAAGCTGAAAATTAATTTCCTGAGCAACACCAATGAAACCAATTAAAAAAAGAAGGTAAGATTAAGATAGTTTTTCATGAGCTTCAAGGATTTGATCAAAAATATCAATTGCAACCTCGTTTTTTGATTTCAATTCAAATGAAAGAGGTGCTTTATTGGGTTGAATGTAAGTAATTTTATTCTGATCACCTCCAAAACCAGCATGCTCATCATTCAAAGAATTCAAAACGATCGCATCTAGATTTTTATTCTTCAGTTTTTCTGACGCATTTTCTAATTCATTTTCAGTTTCTAAGGCAAAACCAAGTAAAAACTGATTCTTTTTAATAGATCCTAGATGAGCTAAAATATCGGGTGTAGGAACCAAGTTTATTTGATTAAAACCTGTTTCCTTTTTTATTTTTTGATGGGCATTTGCTTCTGGCTTAAAGTCAGCAACGGCTGCAGATGCAATAAAAACATCTGCATCATCAAAATGTAATTTAGCGCTTTCAAACATCTGATCAGCAGTGACTACAGAAATTAGCTTTACACTTGTATTTGTTATCTTGACAGCCGAAGGGCCTGATATGAGAATAACGCTAGCCCCTAGCTCAGCAGCTCTTTTGGCAAGTTCAAACCCCATTTTACCCGAAGAATTATTTCCTATAAATCGAACGGGGTCAATCGGTTCATAAGTTGGTCCAGCAGTAAGAACTACTTTTTTTCCAAATAAAGGAAGAGTTTTACTTATGTGGTTCTCCATGTGAGCAAGAATATCTTTTGGCTCTGGCATGCGCCCTTTTCCTTCAAGACCACTTGCCAAAAAACCTTCCTCTGTGGGCAGAACAATTACATTATTTTTAGAAAGAATAGCAAGGTTTTTTTGATTTGCCGGATGCGAAAACATGTCCAAATCCATAGCAGGGGCAACAAATACAGGACATTGAGAAGATAAGTAAGTTGCCAACACAATATTATTGCAACGGGCATGAGCCATTGAAGAAATTGTATTGGATGTAGCAGGCGCTATTAATAAATAATCTGCCCATAAAGCTATTTCTACATGATTGTTCCAAATAGGGTTATCTTGGTCTTCAGCTATAAAAGTGGAATGTACAGGGTTTTGAGAAACAGTTGCTAAAGTTAGAGGGGTAACAAAGTCCTTTGAAGCTGGAGTCATTACAACCCTAACTTCTGCTCCTTGTTTGATAAAAGCTCGAACGAGCTCAGGAGATTTGTAGGCAGCTATTCCTCCTGAGATTCCCAAGAGAATCTTCTTCCCTCTGAACAAAGACATAAGCTTTATTCTTCTGTATTGCGGTGGTAAACACGGTTTTGAAGCCACTCTTCCACTGCTAATGCATGTGGCTTGGGTAGGCTTTCATAAAACTTTGAAACTTCTATTTGTTCCTTGTTTTCAAAAATCTCTTCTAGGCTATCATTGTGAGTAGCAAATTCCTCAAGCTTTTCGTGCAATTCTTTTTTAATGTCTAAATTGATTTGCGTCGAACGTTTTGCTATTATCGATAATGCCTCATAGATATTTTTTGTTTCTGCTTCAACTTCATTTTTGTCATAAGTTGTAGTAGAAATTGGCGCATGTGATTTTCTGTATTTTGTCATCTTAACTTATTTAGTGGTGGTTGTAGATTGATCAACTTGATTCAACTCTTTTTCTATTTTTTTAAATTTATCGTCTAATTCTTCCAAGAATAAGGTCTCTGGAAAATATCGTAAGAGAGTATTCCCAATTTCTTTCGCACCTTCAAGGCGTTCTTTCTTTTTTAGAAAAAATACTGTTTATTGCTAATTCGTAATTGGAAAGGAATTTGTGGTACAATGCATCTTCTTTGAATTGAGTTCCGGGATAATCGTTAAGTAAATTATCAAAGGAGTTCATTGCTGCTTTGTAATCTCGAATTGTGTAGTATTGTTTTGAAATTTCAAAAAACTTTTTCTCTAATTTCACTTGTAACTCAGCTATCAAGGTATTTGCCTCTTCACTGAACTCACTTGTGGGATAATTATCAAGAAATATCTGAAGTTTATCTATTGCTTTATTGGTGTCTTGCTGATCCAAACTGTACTTTGGTGAGAGCATGTAATATGACTTGGCAGCTAAAAAAGTTGCTTCCTGGATTCGGTCACTTTTGGGGTAAGACTTTATAAAACTTTCAAATTGATATGCAGCAAGATTGTAGTCTTTTAATTGGAAATAAGTGTTTGCGTAAAAAAAAACGACTCTCTGAGCTTGGGGTTTACCTCTAAATGATGGAGTTATTTGTTCGAAAAGACGATTTGCTTTTCGATAATCTCCTGAATTGTAGTATTTTTCAGCAGCTTTGTACTTGACATTCAGGTCGGTATTGTTCAATAATTTTTGGTATTCACTACAACTTGTAAATGAAATCAACAACACAAAAACTAAGGTCGATTTGATGGATTTTAAAAACATGATGCAAAAATACTAAAATATAATCAATGTCAGCAAGTAATGATCAAATGTAATCCCTTAAAAAAAAGAGCCCATATTTTTATCAAAACTTTAACTACAAGACTGGACCAATGCTTTATGGGCCTCCAAAATTGAATGACTCAATTTTGGAGAAGCTTCAATCAAGGGAAGTCTTACGGTACTAGAACAAAGTCCCAGATATTCTGATAGTTTTTTAACCCCAGAAGGATTTCCCTCTTCAAAAATCAACTCGATCAAATTCAGTATTTGATTTTGGTAAACTTTAGAGGCATCAACTTCTCCTTCCAATGCCAAACGAATCATTTGAGAAACTTGATTCGGAAGAGCGCCCCAATAACTGAAATTACTCCAGAACCTCCTGATAAAACTACGGGTAAGGCAAGTGCATCATCTCCAGAAATCACATGAAAATCTTTTGGAACTGTCTTTACAAGAGAAATTACAGACGCTAAATTTCCAGTAGCATCTTTAATACCAATGATGTTTGAAAAATTATTTGCCAAACGAATTGTAGTGTCATTACTGATTGAAACCCCTGTCCGAGGAGGGACATTGTACAAAATTATCGGTTTGGGTGAGGCTTCTGCTATGTGCTTAAAATGCTGATAAATCCCCTCTTGACTGGGGCGTGTGTAGTATGGACAAACGGATAAAACAGCCTGAAATTCTGTTAAGTCTGTATTTTTTATAGAGGAAACAACAGCAGCAGTATTGTTCCCTCCAATTCCCAAAACCAATGGAACTCTGTTGTTATTGGTTTCTATTATTGTCTCCACAACTTGAGTACGTTCTTGATCACTGAGGGTTGCCGTTTCTGCAGTTGTTCCCATCAGAACTACATAATCTATTCCACCTTTGATGATGTACTCAAAAACATCAATTACGGCTACTAAATCAACTTCACCGTCCTCTTTAAAGGGGTTATCATGGCAACTCCCGAACCTTTTAAAAATTCCACCTAAATTTTATTTAAAATCGTCATATACTTAATCAATTCCTTTTTAAAGGTAATTTTATCAGTTGGGTCAATATCAAAAACTACATCATTGACTCTGGGATCTGCTCCCCTAAAACCAACACTTAACTTATGATCTGTTCGGATGCTTACAAGTGAAAAAAGGAGGTTGGTTGTATTGTATAATTGATAATCAAATCGTAATCCCCTTTGCAAAAATCCATTAGTTCTCCTTTAAAGTTACTCCAATAATTTACTTCTTTTATGTCGAGGATTTGATTGTATTGCTTTTCTAATTGAGAATTATTTCCAAATAAAAACAAACTAAGTTGAAACTCTGGAATATTAAAATCCTTTGAAAGTCTCAAAAAAAATTCACTTTCAATTCCAATACTGGCATCAATAAGAATGGCAATTTTTTGAACCTTGAATGATTCTTTGAGTTTACGTGAGGATAGCCTCCTATTTAACTCTTTTTCAAAAACACGTTTACGCCAAAAATTTTGAATCAAACCCAATTATATTTTGAATTACAAAAATACCAAAACCCAAGAACCCTCATAATAAAAAAGTATTTTTGTTTAAAAAGAGACTAAATTGTTATGATTCTAACAGAGTTAAAAAAGGAAGTTTCTGACATAATCTGAATTCCCAGTTTTTCAGCCTTTACTTTTTTACTCGGTCCCATTCCGTCTCCAGCTACAACAAAAAGAAGTTTTAGAGGAAATTGAGCTTGAAACTTTCCCTCCGTTTTCTTCAATTAATGCTTTAAGATCATTTCTTGAAAGAGTTTCAAAAACACCGCTTACCACAATATTTTTACCAACCAAAGTTTCGGATAATAATACTTTGGTCTCCTCCTCCATGTTTACTCCATAACTTTTTAACCTTTCAATAAGCTCTATATTTTTTGGGTTTTCAAAAAACTGAACTAAACTTTGGGCGATACGATCACCAATATCATCAACCCCAATTAATTCCTCCTGATTAGCTTTCATCAGGTTTTCGATTGTTCCGAAATGGTTTACAAGTCGCTTTGCTACCGTTGCGCCAACAAATCGTATACCCAAACCAAATAAAACTTTAGCAAAGGGTTGTTTTTTTGAGTTTTTAACTCCCATAAGCAAATTATCAACTGACTTCTGAGCCATGCGCTCCAATGGCATTAATTGTTCTTCCCTTAGCATGTACAAATCGGCAATGTTCTTGATTAGTCCCGCATGAAATAACAATGAAACTGTTTCACTTCCCAGTCCATCAATGTCCATAGCATTTCTACCAATGTAATGTTGTATTTTACCGATGATTTGAGTTGAACATCCATTTACATTTGGACAATAATGTTGAGCCTCACCTTCAATTCGAACAAGTGTAGTACCACAATCTGGACAGGCTTTAATGTATGAGATTCGATTTTCGATAGATGCTCTGTTTTGGGAATCAACATCAACAATTTTAGGAATAATTTCTCCTCCTTTTTCAACATAAACTTGGTCTCCAATTCTTAGATCAAGTTTCTTGATTTGATCTGCATTATGCAGTGAAGCTCTTTTTACGATAGTTCCTGAAAGCAAAACAGGTGTCAAATTAGCAACAGGAGTTATTGCTCCGGTTCTTCCTACCTGGTAGGTTACCGTTTCTAATCTGGTGACAACTTTTTCTGCTTGATATTTGTACGAAATCGCCCAACGGGGGATTTTGAAGTAAAGCCTAATAGTTCTTGATCTTTTAAATCATTTACTTTGATTACAATTCCATCTATTTCATATGAAAGATCACCTCTCTTTTTTTCCCATGAATTGATGTATTCCAAAATTTGTTGCTTTGAAGATGCTTGAATTAGAGTTTCTGGAATCGTAAAACCCCAAGATCTTGCTTCAACTAAAGATTGGTAATGCTCTTTGAAACCTAAATTTTTTCCGACTAAAGCATAGATTAAACACGTTAGGGGACGTTGTGCAGTTTCAGAACTATCTTGGAGCTTCAAAGAACCCGAAGCGGTATTCCTTGGGTTCATGTAAGGCTCCTCTCCAGCTGCAACACGCTTTTTATTCAACTCAGAAAAACCAGCAAGAGGCATTACAATTTCTCCTCGAACCTCAAAAAAATCAGGATAACTACCTCTTAACTTCAAGGGAACGTTGGGAATTGTTTTTACATTTTGGGTGACATCGTCTCCCTTTGTCCCATCACCACGGGTTAGTGCACGAACCAAAACCCCTTTTTCATAGGTCAAACTAATTGATGCTCCATCGTATTTTAATTCACAAGTAAAGGATGGGGTTCTATTCTCTAAGTTTTTTTCAATCCGATTGATCCAATCTTGAATTTCTTCTTCCGAGTAAGTATTACCCAAAGAGTACATTCTTTCTTTGTGTTCAACGGTTTTGAAGTTTTTAGTGACTTGGCCACCAACTCTTTGTGAAGGTGAGTTTGAATCATAAAACTCAGGATAATTGCTTTCCAATTCTTGGAGCTCTCTCATCAGTTGATCAAATTCAAAATCACTTATCAAACTGGTGTCGTTTACATAATATTCAAAATTGTAAAGATGTAATTTTGCTCGTAAGGATTCTATTCTTTCTTGAATACTCATCATCTTGTTTCTTAACTTTTTTTTGCTCTGATCATTCTAGGACGTTCTAGAAAATCATTACGCACCTCAACTGAATTGAAAGCATTTTCTCTTAAAAAAGCACTTAGTTCATTTACAAAAATAGGGTTAATTTCAAAATAGATTACCCCTCCCTGTTTTAAGTTTTGTTTAGCAAATTCTATGATTTTTTTATAAAAAAATAAGGGATCTTCCTCAGTCACAAACAAAGCCAATAAAGGTTCGTAATTTAGAACATTTGTTTTCATTTGTTTTTTTTCAGACGGAAGAACATAAGGTGGATTAGAAACAATTATATCCAAAGGAGTTCTCCAATCTATTTTTTTTAAAATATCTGCTTGATGAAATTTAACCTTAGTGGCATTAATCTGGGCATTATTTTCAGCAACTTTAAGTGCTTCACCAGAAATATCAAGTGCTGAAATTTGTAAGTGTGGTAAAAAATGCTTCAATGTCACAGCTACACACCCACTTCCTGTACCTATATCCAAAACCCTTTTTGGTTGAATTATTTCTTCATCATTGACAATCCACTGAACCAACTCTTCAGTTTCAGGTCGTGGTATCAATACATTACTATTGACTTGAAACTCCAGACCCATGAATGAACAATTTCCCAGAATGTACTGAAGAGGTTTCTTTTTTTAATTCATTCAGGGCCAAATTCAAACGCTCTTCTTCCTTTTGTGAAAGAACATAATTGGGCTCCAATCCTATCTTAATAGGCTCCCAATTAAAATATGCTTTAATAATTCTTTTCAATAAATCATCTGACTCTTCAACCTTGTAAATAAATTCTAATTTTAGGCGGAAATAGGATCTGTATTCAATTAAAGTCATTACAGCTTTTTAATTAACCAAACGTTACAAGAAGTATGACCTGTTGAACCCATAGGATGATCAATGTATTCAAATCCTTTTTTCAAATAAAGTTTTTGAGCGGCTTTCATGTAGGGTAGTGTTTCAATATAACAAGTTTCAAAATCTTGTTCTTTAGCATAATTCAAACAATGATCTATCATTTTTTCACCGAGAGCCTTTCCTCTGGATGTGGGTAAAAAATACATCTTCTGTAATTCACATACGCTGCTCTTTCCTCCTTGTAATGGCGATATTCCTGCCCCTCCGGTTACGCGTCCATTTTCTTCTAACACAAAATAGGCAGACTTTTCTTTCAAATAAGCTTGATACATAAAATCAAGTTCAGGATCCGCATAAGCTGTTCCTACTTTGGGAACTCCAATTTCGAGAAGAACTTGTCGAATTACCCTAGCCAATGATGAATTGTCTTTTTCTAAAACTTGTCTTATTATTGTATCCTTCATTTAATACTTTAGTATTTTTACACTTTATAAAAATAATACTATTTCATTTCTTAACATGAATAAAAAGATCCGATTCACATAAAATTTATGCAACGTTGTTTGGATCTTGCTTTATTAGGTCTAGGGCAAACCTATCCCAATCCTCTCGTTGGGTGTGTTCTTGTTCATAAAGAGAAAATAGTAAGCGAAGGTTGGCACAAAAAAAGGGGAAGCCCATGCAGAGGTTCATGCAATCCGAAATCTCAAAGACAAATCTATTCTTAGTCAATGTACTTTATATGTAAATCTGGAGCCATGTAATCACTATGGAGCAACTCCTCCATGTAGTGATTTGATTATTTCATCAAAGATCCCAAAAGTTGTTATCGGTTGTTCTGATCCTTTTGAACAGGTCAATGGTAAAGGAATTGAAAGATTAAAAGCCAACGGCTGTGAGGTGGTCTTGGGAGTACTTGAAAAAAAGAAGCAAAGGAGTTGAATAAACGATTTTTTACCTATCATCTCAAAAAAAGACCCTATATAATTCTTAAATGGGCACAAAGTTCAGATGGCTTTATAGCTCCTCTCAAAAAAACCGATTACTTAAAGAACCCTTTTGGCTTTCCAGTGAAACTTCAAAATTACATTCTCATTTGTGGAGATCTCAAGAACAAAGTATTCTTGTGGGAGTTCAGACTGTAATTGATGACAATCCCAAATTAACCAATAGAAAAGTAAAAGGGAGCTCGCCACTCAGGATTGTAATTGACCTAAACAACAGAATCCCTGAAAATTCAATTTTACTCAATGATGAAAACCCTACTTTGGTATTTTCATCCAAAAAAAGGATTACAAATAAAGAGATTGTAGTATCTGATGTCAAAAATATTTTGCCAAAGGTAATGTCTGTGTTGTTTGAGAAAAACATTCAATCATTAATTGTTGAAGGGGGAACTAAAACCATTCAAAAGTTTATTGACCAAAATCTTTGGGATGAAGCTCGAACTTTTATTTCCCAAAAAAAATAAATGATGGAGTTAGAAGCCCTCTTTTGAATAATGTTATTGAAAACAAAATTCATGTTGAAAAAGATGTATTACAAATTTCTACTCCTTACCCAAAAAAAGAATTTTAAACTTTTCTGGACAACGCACAGGTTTTCTTGTTTTTGAATTCAAAAATGCCAAAGTTGTTTCTCCCAAGCACACAATTTGATCTTTTTGATTTCTTATTGAATAAGAAAATTTCATTTTTACTTTGGGAGCTTCATTCAATCGAACCTCTACGATAAGTTTGTCTTCAAAAAGTGCTGGTGTTTTGTAAGACAGGTTTACTTCAATAACAGGCATTACGATACCCTCTTGCTCCATCGCGTTGTAAGACACACCAAGAAAGCTAAGCCACTCAAGTCTAGCTACTTCGAAATAGCGTAAGTAGTTACTGTGATGAACGATCCCCATCTGATCGGTTTCCCCGTATCGTACAAGTATTGGTTTTGAAATATATTTATTCACAAGTCAAATTTTAACGCAGTCTATTTTCATTCCATAAACTCCGAAAAAAAAAGTTAAAAATCAATAGCAAAACCACTTTTTTTTTAAAAAAAAAAGGATTAATATTTGTAATGTAGTTGTCTATTTAGAAATTACAACATTAAACCACTTTTTTGAGTACTACTATTAATGCAAAAGACTGCACTTTCTTCTTGGAATAACTGTTTGTCCTTTATAAAAGACAACATTCAACCTCAAGCCTACAAAACTTGGTTTGAGCCTATAGTTCCATTAAAACTCAGCGAAAAAGCATTGAGTATTCAAGTTCCAAGTAAGTTTTTTTATGAGTGGCTTGAAGAGCATTACGTTAAACTACTCAAAATAGCCTTGACTCAAGAGCTTGGAGAAGATGCCCGTTTGGTATATGTAATCAAAATGGAAAATACCACTGGCAGCAAACAGCCTTTCACAGAAAGTATTCCAAGTTCTCAACAATCTCATGTACTGGCTCAAAAACGTAGAAGCACCATTGAGCACATTGAGTACAGAGCTGAAAAATCCCTTCGTCATTCCTGGTATCCGAAATTTACAAATCGAATCTCAATTAAATCCAAACTACAACTTTAATAATTTTCTTGAAGGAGATTCAAATCGCTTAGCCCGATCTGCTGGATTTGCAGTGGCAAATAAACCAGGAGGAACCTCGTTCAATCCGCTCTTAATATTTGGAAATGTGGGCTTGGGTAAAACACATTTAGCTCATGCGATAGGTGTTCAGATAAAAGAAAAATACGCAGACAAAACAGTACTTTACATTTCAGCTGAAAAATTCACCCAGCAATATATTGAATCGGTAAAAAAGAATAATCGAAATGATTTTATTCATTTTTATCAAATTATCGACGTATTGATTATAGACGATGTGCAGTTTCTTTCAGGTAAAACAGGAACACAGGATGTATTTTTCCACATTTTCAATCACTTACATCAAAACGGTAAACAGGTAATCCTTACCTCAGACAAAGCACCTGTTGATATGCAAGATATTGAACAACGCTTACTTTCGAGGTTCAAATGGGGGCTCTCTGCTGAACTACAACCGCCTGATTTTGAAACTCGTATATCCATACTAAAGAACAAACTCTACCGTGACGGTGTAGTAATTGAAGAACCCATTATCGAGTATGTTGCAAAAAATATAAAATCAAATATCAGAGAACTTGAAGGTGCTATCATTTCCTAATTGCACAATCGTCGTTTAATAAAGTGGAAATTACAATTGATTTGGCAAAAGAGATTGTCGAAAAGTTTGTAAAACATACCAAACGTGAAGTTTCTATTGATTACATCCAGAAAGTAGTTTCAGAATACTTTCAAATGGATGTTGAAACCCTTCAATCAAAAACAAGAAAACGTCACATCGTTCAAGCCAGACAATTGGCAATGTATTTTGCCAAAAAATACACCAAAGCATCTTTAGCAAGCATAGGAAGTCAAATTGGTAAAAGAGATCACGCAACTGTTTTACACGCTTGTAAAACAGTAGACAACCTTACTTTTACTGACAAACAATTTAGGAAGTACGTAGAAGACCTCAATCAAAAACTAACCTTATAAGTTTTTATTGATGGAGAAAGGAAATGTTCTTATGGTTTGCCTTGGGAATATTTGCAGGTCTCCTTTGGCTCACGGGATTTTTGAAAAACTCTCAAAAGAATTTTCTATTACTGTTGATTCTGCTGGTACAGCAAGTTACCATATTGGAAGCTCACCTGACCCAAGAAGTATCAAAATCGCTATGAAACACGGCATCGATATCAGCAATCAACGAGCTAGACAATTTACCAGATCAGATTTTGATTCATTTGACCATATTTTTGTAATGGATCGACAAAACTTAAGAAATGTTTTAAAATTATCACAAACAGAAGCAGAGAGAAATAAGGTAAAATTATTGTTGACAAACGAAGAGGTTGAAGACCCTTATTACGGAGGTGATCAGGGTTTTGAAATTGTTTTTGACAAAATCGAAAAAGCCTCAAAAGATATTTTAGATTCATGGAAACAATAGATAAACCTGCTAACCAAGGAGTTTTGCACTTAATACCCTCTCCACTAGGTGAGAACGCTCCTATGGAGGTACTTCCTCTTACGGTAAGGAAGGTAATCGAGGACATCGATCACTTTATTGTTGAAAATGAAAAGGAGGCTAGGCGTTTTATTAAAAGAATTTGTCCAAAAAAAGATCAAGGAAGTCTTCATCTTTACCCCTTAAACAAATTTACCCCACCCGAGGAAATCTTAACCTACCTCGACCCCATAAAACAAGGTTTTTCTATGGGTGTGATTTCTGATGCAGGATGTCCAGGAATTGCAGACCCAGGGGCAGAAATTGTAAAAATGGCCCATCGCAAAAACGTTATAGTCCGGCCTTTAGTAGGTCCCTCCTCTATTCTATTAGCGCTAATGAGCTCAGGGCTAAATGGTCAAAACTTTGCTTTCAATGGATATTTACCAATTGATCAATTAAAAAGAAAAAAAGAGATAAAAAGCTTAGAAAAAAATCTTTTGACTATAATCAATCACAACTTTTCATAGAAACCCCTACAGAAACGATCAATTGTTTTCTGATTTAATCAAAACTCTAGATCTAAATACTGAAATTTGCATTGCCTGTGACCTCTCGCTCCCAACACAATACATAAAAACATATTCGGTAAGAGAGTGGAAAAAATTAAAAATATCCCTACATAAACGACCAGCAATTTTTATTATTAGCAAAGATCCTTTATCTGTATAGTTTTTGACTATTGATCCATCTGTGGTAAACTCTACTGTTCCGAATATGCGCTCTGTGTGTTTTGGCAAAGGTGTGATAACCTGGCTCTTTTGGATTGGCAACAAAATATAAATAATTATGTTTTTCGGAATCCAAGACAGCATTTATGGATGAAAAATCGGGCATAGTAATTGGACCCGGTGGAACACCTTTATTTTTGTATGTGTTGTAAGGAGAAACTATTTTTAAATCTTTTCTTAAAACTCTTCTTATTATAGTATCAAAATTTTGATATTTTTCCTTTAAGGAATAAACTACAGTAGGGTCTGCATCCAAATGCATTCTTTTTTTTTAGACGATTGAGGTAAACACCAGCAATTTTTTTTCGTTCATCGACCTTTACTGTCTCTTTTTGAACAATAGCTGCCAAAGAAATTACTTCTATTGGGCTAAGGTTTAGTGCTTTTGCCTTTTCTATTCGTTCCAAATTCCAAAAACGTTTGTACTCTATCAACATTCTATCTCTAAAACCTTCAGGACTAGTGTTCCAAAATAAATCGTAAGAATTAGGAAGATACATTGAAAGCGCAGACTTTTCATCAAAATCATTTAACTTGAGGAATTCCGGGTCTCGGAAAGCGTTCAATAATGATAAACTGTCTGGAGCTATTTGTTGAGCAACTCTTCCAGCCAAATTTTCTAAGCGCTCTTGGTTGTTAAATATGACTCTAACAGCTGTGCTTTTACCTCTTAAAACATTTACTATTTCATGGTTATTCAACCCTTTTTTCAAAATAAATTTACCTCCTTTGATTCTGAAATTGTAACCTTTTTTCTGCAGCAGTCTTGAAGTCATCCACTGAAATAAGTAAATCTTCCAATTCTTTTACAACATCTTGAAAACGAAATTCATTTTCGATGAACACAAAGGATTCCTCATTGGTAAAAGCAGTGTTAGGTTTAAAAAAATTCGGTAAAAAGAATAAGTAAAGTATAAACCAATACCCATTCCAACGATCACAATAAAAGTGATTATTCTTTTTTTATACATTTATTTTTTTTTGTAGGAAGATCGTATGAGTGTGTTCAATTTCTTGAAGCTTTTTCTTTTTATTAATTTTTTCTTCAAACCAGCTGCTTTAAACAAAGCTCTGCTTGGTTCATTATCAATGCCAACACAGGCATAAAGTTTACACAAATTTAATTGATTAACCGCATATTTTTGAAGTAATTTTAATCCTTTTTTACCGTAGCCTTTTCTTCTCCATTCAGTTGCAATTACAACACCAATGCTTGCAGTTGCATTCTGATGATCATAATCGAACAAATCAATCAAACCATAGATATTGGTTTCGGTATCAACCAAAACAAAACGTTGCTGTTTAGCCGTAAAAAAATCCTCTTTTGAATTTTCTATATGAGTTTGTAAAACAGCTCTAGAATAAGGTTCTTTGGTGTTCGAATATTTCCACAAACTCTCATCATTTTCTATCCTAATCAAAAAATCAATATCACTAGGCACTAAAAATCGGAGACTTAGAGTTGGATTCAATATTAAAATTTTAAAGTTCCTGAATACACTTGCTCAGCAGGACCCGTAAGAAAAATATTTTGGTAACCCCTTACTGTGGGTTCAAACTCAATTTCCAAGGTTCCACCTTCAACCTCAATAACAACTTGGTTAGCAGTAGTTTTTTTATTAAAATGCATCGCTACAGCAACTGCAGTTGCACCAGTACCACATGAAAGTGTTTCGTTTTCAACCCCACGTTCATAAGTTCTTATTGCAAATTTGTTTTCTGAAATTTGTTCTACAAAATTAACATTAGATCCAGCTTCATAATAAGGTTTTCCCTCACGAATTCGTTTTCCATTTTCATAAACATTGTATCGTTTCAAATCGTTTACTATTTGAACATGGTGAGGAGAGCCCGTATCCAAAAAACTATGAGTTTTAAAGTTTTCAATGTCATATATATCATGCATTTTCAGGGAGATAATCCCGGATTCAATTCGAGCATAATGAAGTCCATCAGAAGCCTCAAATGTTGTTTTATCTGAAATACATTCGAGGTGTTTGGCAAAAGCTACAGTGCATCGAGCTCCATTACCACACAAAGAACCTAAATTCCCGTCTGCATTAAAATAAACCATCTTAAAATCGCTGCTGGAACTATTTTGCAATAAAATCAAACCATCTGATCCAATTCCAAATCTTCGATTGCAAAGTCTTTTAATCAATGAGATATTCTCCTTAGGAAAGGTGTTAGAACGATCGTCTATCAAAATAAAATCATTTCCTGTTCCTTGATATTTAAAAAAAAACTGTTCCATATAATGCACAAATCTACACAATATTTTTTGTAAAAATTGATGTTAAAAACACGTTAAACCACTTTAGAGCTTAGAAACACTTTTATAATTTTGAACCAAAATAAAATATTATGAAAACAATCTTAAAACTCATTTTAGTTTCTTTAATTAGTTCAGGCTTTACGATTGTGTTATTCATTTCTTTTTATGACACAAAGCCAGTTGAATTTGAATCGACTCCTATAATCCCTGTGACTTTTTCATCAAATGTAGGTAACGCTTCAATCGTTCCAACAGATTTTGTAGTTGCAGCTAATAACAGCATTGAAGCAGTAGTTCATGTCAAAAACACTTCAAAAGGTGATTATGGAAACGATTACTTAAATTATTTTTTGGGAGTTGATAATCGTCCACGTGTAGGTACTGGTTCTGGTGTAATTGTATCACCAGATGGCTACATCATGACAAACAATCATGTAATAGAAAATGCCACAACTCTTGAAATAACAACAAATGATAACAAACGTTTCCAAGCTACTCTAATTGCAACTGACCCAACCACAGATATCGCTGTTTTAAAAATAGAAACCGACAAACCGCTACCTTATCTTTATTTTGGAGATTCTGATCAAGCGAAAATTGGAGAATGGGTTTTAGCAATTGGAAATCCATTTAATTTAAATTCAACAGTAACTGCAGGAATTATTAGTGCAAAATCCAGAGATTTAGATAAGGGAGATCAAAAAAATCAATCCTTTATTCAAACCGATGCCGCAGTAAATATGGGAAACAGTGGCGGAGCTCTAGTTAATACAAAGGGTGAACTCATTGGAATCAATACAGCTATCACCTCAATGAGTGGTGGATTTCAAGGCTACTCCTTTGCTGTTCCTAGCAATATTGCTCGAAAAGTTTTTGAAGATCTTGTAGAATATGGAAGTGTCCAAAAAGGATTGATTGGTATTTTTGGGACACCGGTTACTCCAGACTTAGTAAATTCAGAAGGCCTGGATGTTTTGGAAGGAGTATTCATCATTGACATTCAAAAAGGTATGGGTGCAGAAAAAGCTGGTTTAAAAGAAGAGGATGTTATCACTGTAGTTGATGATATTAAAATCAAAAGTTTTTCGGATCTAACCGGTTACCTTGAAAGCAAACATCCTGGAGATAAAGTTACAGTAGAATACTACAGAAATGGAAAGGTTAACAATACCGTGATTACTTTGAATGTGATCAATCAAACAAATTTTCTCCGAATGACTTTACAGAACATCAGTAAAGAAGAAAAAGAGAAAATGAATTTGAAATATGGTTTACGTGTTTTAGATTCAGGAGATTATATGACAGAATTAAACCCAGAATCTGTACTTCTTGAGGTTAACGATAATCCTCTTTACTCTATTGATGATCTAAGAAAATATAATTTTAATAATATTCGTAATCTTGAATATCTAAATCCAAATGGTGAGAAAGAACGCATTTCGTTTCGTAGATAAACCTATTTCATAACGCGATAGAAATAAATTATTCAAAAAAATTAAAAATCGCATCTTTGTTTTCTAAAAACACAATCATGCGCATCGATATTCTTACCCTTTTTCCTGAACTTCTTAAAAGTCCTTTTGAAGTTTCAATTGTAAAGCGCGCTATTGAGGGTGGAAAAGTAAATGTTTTTTTCATGATTTAAGAGACTACACAACAACAAAATACAAACAGGTTGATGATGCACCTTTTGGTGGTGGTGCGGGCATGGTAATGATGATTGAACCTATTGATAAGTGTATTTCAAAACTTAAAGAAGAGCGTGAATACGATGACATCATTTACATGACACCAGATGGGGAGCAATTGAATCAGAAGATTTCAAATGAATGTTCTCTAAAAAAAAAAACATAATTATCCTTTGTGGTCATTACAAAGGGGTAGATCAACGAGTAAGAGACCATTTCATTACAAGAGAGATCTCTATTGGAGATTTTGTCTTGTCGGGAGGAGAACTTGCTGCGGCTGTTTTTTGTGATAGTATTATTAGGCTGATCCCTGGAGTTTTAGGGGACGAATCTTCTGCCCTGAGTGACAGTTACCAGGATAACCTTCTGGCTCCTCCCATTTATACTCGCCCAGCCAATTACAAGGGTTGGGAAGTTCCTAGTATTCTTACCTCCGGAAATACACCAAAAGTTGAACAGTGGAGAGAGGAGCAAGCTTTCAAAAGAACAAAAGATTTAAGACCTGATCTTTTGAACGATTAATCTGTTTAAAGATAAGTTCTTTCAAAAAACCATTTATCATGAGAAATTTTTGTGCTCTATTATTTTTTCTTATGATAAGTTGTAATAAAAAGAATACTTGGAAATAGCTTGTACTATGGAATCCCGAATTATTACAGTTGAAATTTCTGGACCTGAACTAGATGATTTTTACAGCATACAAATTTCAAATGGAGACACATTACGCTTTGATGTTTTACCAGAATTAATAATTCATACCCCATAGTAGACGATAGTTTCTCGGTAAAAGAAGGAATTGAGAAACGCATAGATTTTGTTGCAATTCGCGGAGATCAAATCAGAAAATCACCTTATACATTCACCTCAGATGGTTGCCACATTATAAAAAAGAGTGGCTTAGAAGTTATTGATTTTTAAAAAAATGTTTTTGGAACTTTTATTTAAAAAAAGAAGAATAAAAACAAAATATTTGGTAATTTTGCACTCGCAAGGTAACCTCTGACGAAAATCGTGTATGTTGCTTGTCAAAAATTTTTAAGTAAACATAATGGAAACATTAATCAATTTTGTTCAGGATCAATTCATCGAAAAAAAGAATTCCCTGAATTTGCAGCTGGAGACACCATCACAGTGTATTACGAAATTCGAGAAGGAGAAAAAGTAAGAACACAGTTTTACAGAGGTGTGGTTATTCAAATTAAAGGAACAGGTTTATCCAAGACTTTTACCATCAGAAAAATGTCAGGAGAAATAGGTGTTGAACGTATCTTCCCTATTAACCTTCCAGCACTTCAAAAAAATAGAAATCAACAAACGTGGAAGCGTTCGAAGAGCTCGAATCTATTACTTCAAAGAATTGCGTGGTAAAAAAGCACGTATCAAAGAGCGTCAATACAAGTAAAAATTTAAAGGTCGCTACTGCGACCTTTTTTATGAATTAAATTTAAACATATTTATCTTAAGAACTCTAGCTCAAGATAAAACCTTAAAAATATCCTATGTCAAAAATAAAAGTTGCAAACCCTGTAGTAGAAATGGATGGTGATGAAATGACTCGTATCATCTGGAAATTCATCAAAGAACAATTGATCTTACCTTATATCGATGTTGAATTACTCTATTACGATCTAGGAATTGAAAAACGAGATGAAACCGATGATCAAATAACCGTTGATGCTGCAGAGGCTGTTAAAAAATATAATGTAGGTGTAAAATGTGCTACCATTACTCCCGATGAAGATCGAGTTACTGAATTTGATTTAAAAAGAATGTATCGTTCTCCCAACGGAACAATTCGAAACATTGTTGGAGGTACCGTTTTTAGAGAACCTATTATTATGAGTAATGTACCTCGATACGTTCAAGGTTGGACAAAACCAATATGTATTGGACGTCATGCTTTTGGTGACCAATACAAAGCTACAGATACTGTCATTCAGGGGAAAGGTAAGCTAACCATGACTTTTACCCCAGAGGACGGAAGTGAAGCCAAAACTTGGGAAGTATACAATTTTGAAGAAAATGGAGTAGCCATGAGTATGTATAACATCGATAGCTCAATCTATGGATTTGCTCGTTCATGTATGAATCGTGCCTTAGACAAAGGATGGCCATTGTATCTTTCTACCAAAAACACTATTATGAAAGCCTATGACGGGCGATTTAAAGATATTTTTCAAGAAGTATTTGACAATGAATTTAAAGAGCGATTTGAGGCTGCAAGGCTTACTTACGAACATCGCTTAATTGATGACATGGTTGCTGCAGCAATGAAATGGAATGGAGGATTTGTTTGGGCATGTAAAAACTACGATGGTGACGTTCAATCGGATACAGTAGCTCAAGGTTTCGGATCTTTAGGACTGATGACTTCTACCCTTGTGACTCCTGACGGGATAACAATGGAAGCAGAGGCTGCTCATGGTACAGTAACCCGTCATTACAGACAACACCAAGAAGGTAAAGAAACTTCAACAAATCCAATCGCATCTATTTTTGCATGGACACGAGGCCTAGCCCACCGTGGAAAACTAGACAACAATCAAGAATTGATCGATTTCTGTACAACTTTGGAAGAGGTATGCATAGAAACTGTAGAAAGTGGAAAAATGACCAAAGATTTAGCAATTCTTATTCATGGAATTGCACTCAGAGAAACTGATTATTTAACTACCCAAGGCTTTCTCGGTGCTCTCAAAGAAAATCTTGACAAGAAACTTTCTTAATTTGTAAAAAACTCCACAATGTGGAGTTTTTTTTTGCTTTGATTTAAAAATATGCGCTACTTTTAAGTAATGAATTTCATAAAAATAACAGAACAAGATTCTTTACACGATAAACTGGAGGATAAATCCATTAAAGAATTATTGGAGGGTATTCATCAAGAAGATCAAAAGGTTTCAAAAGCCGTACATACTGTTTTACCCCAGATAGAGCAAATAATAATCAAAACAGTAGACCAGCTTCAAAAAGGTGGACGTTTGTTTTATATTGGTGCAGGAACCAGTGGACGTCTTGGGATTTTGGATGCCTCAGAGTGTCCCCCAACTTTTGGCAGCAAACCTGAGCAAGTTATTGGAATCATTGCTGGTGGTAAAACAGCAGTTTATAAAGCCGTTGAGAATGCAGAAGACAATACCAATCAAGGTTGGATTGATTTGCAAGATTATAAAATTTCAACCCGAGATATCATTGTTGGAATAGCAGCCTCTGGAACTACACCTTATGTTGTTGAAGCTCTACGGGAAGCTCAAAATAATAATATCCCAACTGCTTGTATTTGCTGCAATGAAAATAGTCCTCTAGCTGCAGTATCGGATTTTCCTGTTGAAGTAATCGTTGGACCAGAATTTATTACGGGGTCCTCTCGTATGAAAGCTGGAACAGCACAAAAATGATTTTAAACATGATCTCTACCGCTACCATGGTTCGCTTAGGGCATGTTCGAGGAAACAAAATGATAGACATGCAAATGACCAATGCCAAGTTAAAAAAACGAGCAATCAAAATCATACAAGAGAAACTGTCTGTTTCCTCGGAAGTTGCTTCTGCCCTACTGAATGAGCATGAAAGTGTCCGTAAATCAATAGATCAATTTAACTCCAAATGAACAAAAAAGAGGTAGTCAAAGGGTTTAAAAAAGTTTTTTTGGGAATTGGAATTTGTTTTATAGCACCAGTAATCATCATGCAAGCCTTTAAAAACCATGGCCATCCAATGTATTGGCCCGTTCTTGTTATTGGTTTGATCCTTTTATTCCTTGCAATAGGTTTGGGTTTCATTGGAGTCTCTACTCTCGTTGGTGGGCTTTTTGATGAAAAGAAAAAAAAACAGGATTAATTATATTGGTTTTTGTTTTGAGAACTCCAACTCATTATCTTTGCAGCTTATAAATAAACATATGATTGCAATTACGCTTCCGGATGGTTCTGTTCGTGAATTTGAAAACGAATTAACAGTTTTAGATGTAGCAAAAGACATTAGCGAAGGATTAGCTCGGAATGTACTTTCGGCACGTTTTAATGAAACCATTGTTGAAGCAAGTACACTTCTTTCAAAAAGTGGAAATTTACAACTCTTTACTTGGAATGATGATGAAGGGAAAGCAGCTTTTTGGCACTCATCTGCCCATGTTTTGGCACAATCCATTTTGGCATTATTCCCTCAAGCAAAACTTACCATCGGTCCATCCATTGAAAATGGATTTTATTATGATGTAGATTTTGGTGATACCTCATTCTCAGAAAAAGATTTACAAAAACTTGAAGAACAGTTCTTAACTTTTAGTCGCCAAAAGTTTGAATTCAAAATGCGATCCTGCTCCAAAGCAGATGCTTTATCTTTTTATCAAAAAGAAAATAATACTTATAAAGTTGAGTTGATTGAAAACTTAGAGGATGGGAACATTACTTTTTGTGATCATGCAGACTTTACTGACTTGTGTCGTGGTGGTCACATACCCAACACTGGATTCATCAAAGCTGTAAAATTATTAAGCGTTGCTGGTGCATACTGGAGAGGTGATGAAACTAAACCACAACTTACCCGCATTTACGGAATATCTTTTCCTAAACAAAAAGAACTTACTGCTTATTTGGAGCTTCTTGAAGAAGCAAGAAAAAGAGATCATAGAAAACTAGGGAAAGAACTCGACCTTTTCACTTTTTCTCAAAAAGTTGGTCAAGGATTGCCTTTGTGGCTCCCAAAAGGAGCAGCACTTAGGGAGCGTTTAGAAAACTTTTTGAAGGCTGCGCAAAAGAAAGCGGGCTATGAACAAGTGATTTCTCCCCATATTGGTAATAAAGAACTTTACATGACTTCCGGTCACTTTGAAAAATATGGATCAGATAGCTTTCAACCCATCGAAACTCCAGCAGAGGGAGAAAGTTTTTTATTAAAACCCATGAATTGTCCCCATCACTGTGAAATTTTCAATGCTCGACAATGGAGTTACAAAGACCTTCCCAAGCGATATGCAGAATTCGGAACGGTTTATCGGTACGAACAAAGTGGAGAGCTTCATGGGCTAACCAGAGTACGTGGATTCACTCAAGATGACGCCCACATATTTTGTATGCCTAGTCAATTGGATGAAGAATTTAAAAGGGTTATCGACTTAGTACTTTATGTTTTTAGTTCTTTAGGCTTTGAAGAATTTACCGCACAAGTTTCGCTTCGTGATCCAAAAAACCTGAAAAATATATTGGGTCAGAAAAAATTGGGACCTAGCAGAGAATGCGATCATAAATGCGGCTAATGAAAAAGAGCTCAATTATGTGATCGAATATGGGGAAGCCGCTTTCTATGGTCCAAAATTGGATTTCATGGTAAAGGATGCTTTGGGAAGAAAATGGCAGCTGGGAACTATTCAGGTGGACTACAACCTTCCAGAACGTTTCGAATTGACTTACAAGGGTAGTGATAATGAATTACATAGACCTGTGATGATTCACAGAGCTCCATTTGGAAGTTTGGAACGTTTTGTAGCTATTTTATTGGAACATACAGGGGTAATTTCCCACTTTGGTTGACTCCAGAGCAGGTAATTATCTTATCTGTGAGTGAGAAATATGAAAAATACGCTGAAAAAGTTTCAAATGAACTGGAAAATCACGAAATTCGCGCCCGCGTAGACAATAGAAATGAGACTATTGGTAAAAAATCCGAGAAGCTCAATTGAACAAATTCCCCTACATGCTCATTGTAGGAGAAAAAGAAGCCGCTGAAGGAACTGTGTCTGTTCGAGATCGGAAAAAAGGAGATCAAGGTAGCATTAGCATTGCTTCCTTCATCGATAACATAAGTGTCGAAATAGCTAAAACTATTTCTAATTTTGAAGTTTAACTAAAAAATAAAGTCATAGCAATAAGGAGAAAAAGGAGCAATCGCCCAGGACGAGTAATCAAAGTTGATCCTCATAGGATCAATCAAAAAATTACAGCACAAGAACTTCGACTCGTCGGAGATAATGTTGAAGTAGGTGTTTACAGTTTAAGTAAAGCACTTCAATTGGCTCGTGATCTTGAATTGGATTTGGTTGAAATATCACCGAATGCTAACCCTCCTGTTTGTAAAATCCTTGAATACAAAAAGTTCTTGTACGAGCAAAAGAAAAGAGACAAGGCACTTAAATCAAAAGCTACAAAAGTTATTATCAAAGAAATTCGTTTTGGTCCACAAACCGATGAACACGATTATGATTTTAAAAAGAAACATGCCGAAAAATTCCTCAAAGATGGAGCAAAGCTGAAGGCTTTTGTATTCTTCAAAGGAAGATCGATTGTATTTAAAGAACAAGGACAAATTTTACTCCTTCGCCTAGCTCAAGATTTAGAAGAACTCGGGAAAGTAGAACAACTTCCAAAGTTAGAAGGAAAACGTATGACCATGTTTATCAGTCCCAAGAAAAAAATAAGAAAGAGTACTAATTTAATACGATAAGAATGCCTAAAATGAAAACTAAATCCAGTGCCAAAAAGCGTTTCAAGCTTACTGGGACTGGTAAAATCAAAAGAAAGCATGCGTTTAAGAGCCATATCTTAACGAAGAAGTCAAAAAAGCGAAAGCTTAAATTGACTCATTCCGGTTTGGTTCATGAAAACGATGTAAAAAGTATCAAGCAACAATTACGTTTGGAATAAACGTTTAGCTTAGGTTCAAACAAATGTAAACCCTGTTATGGGCTCCAAAAAAAGTGTAGATCAGCCTACCGCCTTTAACAAAAAAGAAAAATTATGCCAAGATCAGTAAACGCAGTTGCCAAAAGAGCACGTAGAAAAAAGTCCTTAAACAAGCAAAAGGATATTTCGGTCGCCGTAAAAATGTATGGACGGTAGCCAAAAACGCAGTAGATAAAGCAATGCTTTATGCTTACCGTGATAGAAAAACCAATAAACGAAACTTCAGATCCCTTTGGATTACCCGTATCAACGCTGCAGCCCGTCTTCATGGGCTATCTTACAGCCAGTTTATGGGTAAAGTAAAAGCGAATGAAATCGAATTGAACCGAAAGGTTTTGGCCGATTTGGCTATGAACCATCCTGATGCGTTCAAAGCTGTAGTTGATAAAATCAAATAAATATTCATTCTTTAGTACTCAAAAAAATCAGCTTTTAGCTGATTTTTTTGTTTGATTTTAGAAAATCGAATGTTGAAACGCTAGAATGGGCCTTGAACTAATTAAAAAGGCATATCATCATCTTCCTCTCCAAAAGCATCATTGGGATTTGGAAGGGAAGTTGGATTTATTGAAGCTTCATTCATTTTGGACTGAAACTCAAATGGAGATTCAAAATTCTCTAGATTATCGAATTTACCAAGGTGACCAATAAATTTGAGACGTATATTATCCAAACCTCCATTACGATGTTTTGCAACTATAAACTCAGCTTGTCCCTCTGAAGAGGTTCGTTCTTCATCATCCCATTCATCTATTCCGTAATATTCAGGTCGATAAATAAACGACACAATATCAGCATCTTGTTCAATTGCTCCCGATTCACGAAGATCTGAAAGCAAAGGTCTCTTGGTTCCTCCTCGAGTTTCTACAGCCCTTGAAAGCTGTGAAAGTGCAATAACTGGAATATCTAATTCTTTTGCAAGCGCCTTAAGGTTTCTCGAAATTGTAGAGATTTCTTGTTCTCTATTTCCTGTTTTATTTGATGTTCCTGCAGTCATCAGCTGCAGATAATCTACTATGATTAATTTAATTCCATGCTGAGATGATAAACGTCTTGCTTTTGCGCGTAAATCAAAAATGGATAGGGATGGTGTATCATCAATAAACAATGGAGCTCGCTCTAAATCACCAACTTTTACATTCAACTGTTCCCATTCATGACTGGCAAGTTTCCCAGTTCTCAGTTTTTCAGAGGAAAGACCCGTTTCTGAGGAAATCAGTCGAGTAATCAACTGTACTGATGACATTTCAAGGGAGAAAAAAGCTACCGGAATATTTTTTGTTACTGCAATGTTTCGAGCCATGGATAATGTTAAAGCAGTTTTTCCCATACCCGGTCGAGCAGCAATGATAATTAAATCAGATGGTTGCCAACCCGAAGTCAAAGCATCTAATTTTTCGAAACCGGTAGCAACTCCACTAAGACCATCGCGTTTAGCAATGTCTTCGATTCGTTTCTTAGCTTGTATTACAAGATTTTGGGCGGATTCTGAGGATTTCTTGATGTTCCCTTGTGTTACATCATATAGTTTTGATTCAGCCTCATCTAATAAATCAAAAACATCAATAGATTCTTTGTAAGCATTATCAATGATTTCGTTTGAAATTTTAATCAAACTTCTTTGAATGTATTTTTGTAGAATAATTCGTGCATGAAATTCAATGTGTGCAGAGGTTGAAACCTTTTTAGAAAGTTGAACCAAATAAAAATCCCCACCAACTTTTTCGAGTAAGCCCATTTTTCGTAAACGAGCAGAAACCGTCAATAAATCAATTGGCTCGGAAGTTTCGAAAAGCTCATGAATTGCAGAAAAGACATGTTGATTGGCTTCTTTATAAAATGCCTCGGGCTGGAGAATGTCAATCACCTCATCAACTCCTTTTTTGTCAATAAGCATTGCTCCTATCACAGCTTCCTCTAAATCAATAGCTTGTGGAGGTATTTTCCCCATTTCAAGATTAACAAGGTTTCCAGCGGTAACAGCAGGTGCAATGACAGGCTTTCTTTTTTCCATTAATCGAATTTAATTATAATACTAGAATTCTTTGTTGTAAACCAAGCTTGAGATATACCCCAAGTTTAAACAAAAGACCGTTTATAACTATTTTTTTTTGTTGATAAGCTAAATTTAATCTTTAAAAACGCCCATATCATTGAACTTTGCCCTGCGTGTTTTTATCAATTCAAGAGGTTCTAGCTTATCTAAAATCTTAAATGTTTTTAAAACCTCATTCTGAACAGAATCAAATACTTGTTCGCGATCATAATGGGCTCCTCCAAGGGGTTCTTTTATAATTTTATCGATCAACTTTGCCTTCTTCATATCGGATGCCGTCAACTTAAGAGAATCAGCTGCCTGTTCTTTATATTCCCAACTCCTCCATAAGATGGAAGAACAAGATTCTGGAGAAATTACAGAATACCAAGTGTTTTCTAGCATAAATACTCGATCTCCAACCCCAATCCCAAGAGCTCCTCCGGATGCACCTTCTCCTATTATTACAGTGATAATTGGAACTCTAATAGAAAGCATTTCATAAATGTTACGAGCAATAGCTTCCCCTTGACCCCGCTCTTCGGCTTCAAGTCCTGGGTATGCTCCAGGAGTATCTATCAAGGTTACAATTGGAATTCCAAATTTTTCGGCTGATTTCATCAAGCGGAGTGCTTTTCGATATCCTTCTGGATTTGCCATTCCAAAATTTCTATATTGTCTTGTTTTTGTATTGTATCCTTTTTGCGTTCCAATAAACATAATTGTTTGGTCATTTATTTTTCCAAGACCACCAATCATTGCTTTATCATCTTTTACATTCCTATCTCCATGCAATTCTAAAAAAGTATCCCCACAAATTGCTTTAATATAGTCTAAGGTATACGGCCTAGATGGATGACGAGATAATTGCACTCGCTGCCATGCGGTAAGATTACCGTATATTTCTTTTTTTGTGATTAGTAATTTATTTTCTAACTGATCACAAGTATCTGTTACGTCAATCTCACTTTCATTTCCAATAATTTTACATTTATCAAGTTGTTCAATAATGTCTTTAATCGGAAGTTCAAAATCTAAATATTCCATAGTATTTTATTGAGGGTAAAAATATAAATTTTTAATTATTTATTTAGTCTTTTTTAATTTACGTGCTTTATAAATTCCATTACCAATTACAGAAGCCAGAATAATAAACACTCCTATATAAAAGTTTACACTCATAATTTCTTTTTCACCAAAAATATAGATGGAGAATAAAATTGCGTAAATCGGTTCCATGTTCAATGAAATCATAATGGTGAAGGGAGAAAGTTGCTTCATGATCTCTACCGAGGCAATAAATGCATAAGCAGTGCAAATAGATGCTAAAAGAAATATCCACAAGGGATCATATCCTTCAAGAACAAAAAAGTCTGATGGTATTTCTAAAATAAAAATTAACCACAAACTCAAAAACAAACTTCCAAATAACAACTGATAAAATGAAATTGAACTTGATTGGTAATGTTCAATTAATTTTCCGTTGAGTAGGGTAAACAAAACAGATAGCAATGTAGACAATAAAGCTACATAAATACCGATTGATGAATCTTGTTCTGCTTTAAAAATCATACTCAATCCAATCATAACAAAAAACCCGAAAAACACTTCATACATTCTAATTTTTCTTTTATAGAAAAGAGGCTCTAAAAAATGAGGTCATTAAAGAGGCTGAAGATAGTACTGAAAGAGTAATGGATACGGATGATATTTTTATTGCGTGAAAAAATAAAATCCAATGCACTGATATGAGTAATCCGCCCAAAGCAAAATAGACCAGAGCTTTATTGGGAACTTTAAATAACTTACGTTTGAAAAAAAGAAAGTATGTAGCAATTAAACTTGAGGCAATTACCACTCGAAACCAAACAATTTCAAAAGAATTTTTGTTCATTAAGGCACCTAAAATGGATGTAAATCCCCAAATAAAAACCAAGAAATGAAGGTGTAAAAGACTTTTAAATCTAGCGTTTAGCATAAGACAATAATACAATTGCAATAATTCCAAAAATTCCTAGTGGTAACCAAGCTCCAATGGCAGGAGATAAATCGGTCTTATCCACCAAAACTCCAAAGATTTTATCGAAAAAAATAAAAGTAAAACCAGCAACAATACCAAAGGCTAGATTGACTCCCATACCTCCTCTCCTTTTGAAGGAAGAAACCGCTACTGCAATGATTGTCAAAATAAATACAGAGAGAGGAATACTGTATCGTTTATGTCGAACCAATAAATGAACATCGATCAATGGTGATCCACTACGCTCTTCCTCAGCAATAAATTCATTGAGTTTCTGTAAGGAAAGTGTTTCAGCCTTGTAATTTAACGGAGCAAGGTCTTGAATTTCAAAATCGAATAGAGTGTCCTTGAGATTGTTTTGCTCATATAATTCTCTATTTTCTTGAAAAATACGTTTACGATAATTGATTAAGCGGAAAACAGAATCACTTTCCACCCATCGAATAGTTTGAGCAAATATTTTAAATTTCAATTCTTCTCCCTCAAAATGTTCAAGAGTAAAATCTGTTGCTCTTTTTCGAATTTGATTGTAACCGCTTACATAAATAAATTCGTTATCATTGATTTGTTTATAGAGGTTTGAATTCACCCTGTCATTTCTTGAACGACTAATGTATTTATAAGTAAATTCTTTGAATCCTTTACTCGCTTTGGGAACAATAAACATACCTGCTAAAAAAGCCAAAATAGAGACACAGGCAGCTGCCACAATAAAGGGTCTCAAATATCGATTGAAGGAAATTCCAGAACTCAAAACTGCAATAATTTCAGAGTTATTTGCCAACTTAGAAGTAAACCATATAATGGCTAAAAATAAAAATATTGGGTAGAGCAGATTCCCAAAATACCACATGAAATCGAAATAATAATCGACAATAGCGTTTAAGGGAACTTCTTTTTCTTTGAATTTATCGATTTTTTCAGCTACATCAACCATGATTCCAATTGGAATGAACAAAAGCATCATTACGAAGAATGTTGCTAGATATCTTTTTATGATGTAGAGATCAATTTTTTTTTAACAAAACTATAAACGTTTATCCATTTTTTTAACCATATGTTCTTTCCACTCATGAAAATCTCCGGCTATTATTCTTTTTCTTGCTTCACGCATTAACCATAAATAAAAGCCTAAATTATGGATTGTTGCGATTTGCTTTCCTAACATTTCATTTACCTTAAACAAATGTCTAAGATAAGCCTTTGAATATTCAGTGTCAACAAAAGTGTATCCTGATTCATCAATTGAAGAGAAATCATTTTCCCATTTTTTATTCTTGATGTTAATGGTTCCATTTGATGTAAACAACATTCCATTTCTAGCATTACGAGTAGGCATTACACAATCGAACATATCTACTCCTAGGGCAACATTTTCCAATAAATTAGTCGGTGTTCCAACTCCCATTAAATAACGGGGCTTATCCTCTGGTAAAATATCACAAACTACCTCGGTCATTGCATACATTTCCTCGGCAGGTTCTCCAACAGAAAGACCTCCAATAGCATTCCCTTCTGCTCCTTTACTGGCAATATATTCTGCAGATTGTTTTCTCAAATCTTTGTAAACACTCCCTTGAACAATTGGAAAAAAGGTTTGCGAATAATCGTATAAAAAAGGGCTTTTTTCGTTTTGAATCAAACACCGCTCAAGCCATCTATGAGTCAAGTGCATTGAAGTCTTTGCATAACGATAATCGCAAGGATAAGGTGTACATTCATCAAAAGCCATTATAATATCTGCTCCTATTTTACGTTGAATGTCTATTACGTTCTCTGGAGTAAAAAAATGTAGTGATCCATCTATATGAGATTTAAACTTGACCCCTTCTTCTTTGATTTTTCTATTTGCTGAGAGAGAATAGACTTGATATCCCCCAGAATCTGTCAAAATTGGGCGTTTCCAATTCATAAACTTATGAAGTCCTCCAGCTTGTTCAATAATCTCTGTTTTGGGACGCAAATACAAATGATAAGTGTTTCCAAGAATAATATCAGGGTTTACCTCCTGTTCCAATTCTCTTTGATGAACACCTTTTACCGTAGCCGCAGTTCCAACAGGCATAAAAATAGGGGTCTCAATAACACCATGATCGGTTGTAATTGATCCAGCTCGTGCTTTACTTTGAGAATCACTTGCGATACGTTCAAAAATCATAAATAAAAAATATTGCCAAATATAACGAACTTGAACCTACTGTTTATGGCTTTTGTAAAAATGTTAAAGAAGACGTTAATAAGTATTCCTTATAAGTTTGTCTAAGCATAACAAAGCTGTATTTTTGTATTACATATTATTCACTTTCATGCAAACACATACAACATTAGAACAAACCGTTTCTCAGGTAAGAAGGGATATTCTTAGAATGGTACACCAGGTAAATTCAGGACATCCTGGAGGTTCTCTTGGCTGTACAGAATTTTTAGTCAGTCTTTACTATGAAATAATGGAGCTGAAAGAAGGATTCGACATGGATGGTAAAAACGAAGATGTTTTTTTTCTTTCCAACGGCCATATTTCGCCTGTCTTTTATAGTGTTTTAGCTCATCGAGGATATTTTCCAGTTGAAGAGCTCAATACTTTTCGACTCATCAACTCAAGATTGCAAGGACATCCAACAACTCACGAGGGTTTGCCTGGTATTCGAATGGCTTCTGGATCTTTAGGTCAAGGATTATCAGTTGCAATAGGTGCTGCACAAACAAAAAAACTGAATAATGACCGACATTTAGTTTTCGCTTTACTTGGTGATGGTGAGCTTCAGGAAGGTCAAAATTGGGAAGCAATTATGTATGCTGCAGGTAAAAAAGTAGACAACCTTATTGCAACTGTAGATTTGAACGAAAAACAAATTGACGGTCCTACAGATGAAGTGATGCCTATGGGAGATCTATCAACTAAATTCCTTGCTTTTGGATGGGAAGTCCTGACCGTAGAAAATGGAAATGATCTTAAAGAAATTATTGATACACTTAAAAAAGCTAAATCAATGACCGGGAAGGGCAAACCAATTTGCATTTTATTGAAAACCGAAATGGGTAATGGAGTTGACTTTATGATGAACACCCATGCTTGGCACGGCAAAGCACCAAACGACGAACAGCTAGAAAGTGCTTTAGCCCAAAATCCAGAAACATTAGGAGATTATTAATACTTCTGCATTGCTAAAATACCAAAGAAATCATTATGAAAGAATATATCAATCAAGGTTCTAAAGATACCCGCTCAGGATTTGGCGATGGGCTCACAGAACTTGGAAGAACAAACCCTAATGTAGTTGCACTTTGTGCTGATTTGATTGGATCCCTTAAAATGAATCAATTCATAAAAGAGAATCCAGAACGCTTTTTTCAAGTTGGAATTGCGGAAGCAAACATGATTGGAATTGCGGCAGGTTTAACTATTGGTGGAAAAATTCCCTTTACTGGGACTTTTGCAAATTTTTCAACAGGAAGAGTTTACGATCAAATTCGCCAGTCGGTTGCCTATTCAGATAAAAATGTAAAAATATGTGCTTCTCACGCAGGGATAACATTGGGTGAGGATGGAGCAACTCATCAAATTTTAGAGGATATAGGTTTGATGAAAATGCTTCCTGGAATGACCGTGATTAATACCTGTGATTACAACCAAACAAAAGCTGCAACAATCGCTATTGCTGATTACGAGGGTCCTGTTTATCTAAGATTCGGTAGGCCTTCTGTTGCAAACTTTACTGCTGTAGACCAAAAATTTGAGGTTGGAAAAGGAATCCTTTTACAAGAAGGAAAAGACGTTACTATTGTCGCAACTGGTCATTTGGTGTGGGAATCACTTGAAGCAGCAAAAATACTTCATGAACAAGGTATCGTTGCAGAAGTCATAAACATCCATACCATAAAACCTATCGATAAGGATATTATTCTAAAATCAGTTGCGAAAACCAAATGTATTGTAACTGCAGAAGAACACAATTACCTTGGGGGACTGGGAGAAAGTGTTTCCGGTGTTCTGGCTCAAAACAACCCAACACCACAAGAATTTGTAGCTACTAAAGATACTTTCGGTGAATCTGGAACTCCAGCTCAATTGATGGATAAATATGGATTGAACAAGGATGCAATTGTGACTGCCGTAAAAAAAGTAATTAAACGCAAATAAAAAATGTCCTCCAAATCAAGTAAAAACCTAACCTTAATAATCTTTTTTGTTACTGCTTTTTCTCTTAAAGCACAGTTTGAATTTGGTGTTAAAGCCGGGCTAAACTACGATTCGTTGGGTGACTTGAAAGATCAAAACATTACAACTACAATAGATTCAAAGGGAACCGAAACTGGTTATCATGTAGGGTTTTATGGGAATTTAAACCTAGTGCTTTTTTACATTAGACCTGAAATTCAATTTACTAAAATTAACACTAGTGTTGAAAACCTGAACATTGGGTTGAGTAAAATAGAAGTTCCTATTCTTGTGGGATATAAAATATTTGGTCCTTTAAGTATTTTTGTCGGCCCCAGTTTTCAGTACATATTAGATGAAAAAGTTAAAGGAATTACCCTGAGTGAAATAAAAGACAATTTTACTGTCAGCGCTCAAATTGGTACTCGCCTTTCTATAGGCAGATTTGGACTAGGCATTCGATATGAACGTGGTTTTACAGATAATGATCTCAAGATAATTGGTATAGATGGGGTAAATGCTGCTGGTCGGATCAATGCTCGTCCCAATCAGGTGATTCTGAGCGCTTCCTACAAATTAAAGGTAAAGTCAAAGTCTTCAGATGAAAACTAATTTTTATGCTCAGGGTTTGTAGGCTTAATTTGTTCAA
Source organism: Candidatus Arcticimaribacter sp. (assembly GCA_038142965.1). Classification (GTDB taxonomy): domain Bacteria; phylum Bacteroidota; class Bacteroidia; order Flavobacteriales; family Flavobacteriaceae; genus Arcticimaribacter. The sequence goes on from JAYQLC010000007.1 coordinate 468,735, forward strand.
ACACTCCTTTGGTTTTATTTTTTTTAACCTCATCCCAATTAAAAAGCATCCCATTCATTGCAATGTAAACTCCCGGATCAAGTACTCTTACATAGGCCATTGCTGAGCCCAAATTAAAAAAACCGTCGGAAGAACTTCCAAAGGTGTAAGGAATCATTGCACCTGTGAGGATTATGGTTTTGTTTTGTATTCCGATTGCCTCTTCTGCTATTTTTTTTGCTGTATCCACCATACAATCAGTACCGTGGGTAATTACAATCTTATTCTTTTTGCAGGTTTCACAGGCTTTAATTATGGTTTCAAAATGAGTTGCAGTCATTTCTAAACTATCCAAAAGCATAAGTGTTTTTACATCTACGTCCAGCCTACATTTACTTCGGACTAACATTTGAGGTAAATGAGTTTTTTGGAAATTTAAAGTACCCTTAATGTGATCGTATGTTTTATCAAAGGTCCCTCCGGTAACAAAAACTTGAATACTTTGTTCAAATTCCATCCCACAAAAAGATTAAAAAGTGATTAATATGTATTAACTATCCGAATCCAAGTAATCTGGAATACCGTCACTATCTGTATCGTCAGCAATACCGTCTTTGTCTTTATCAAACTCATTGAATGTGAGTATTCCGTCACCATCATCATCAAAATCGTTGAGGTTCAAAATACCGTCTGAATCTGTATCATCATTCAATGGATTTCCATCTCCGTCAGGATCTTCGTTTTTGGATAAAATACCGTCATTATCGTGGTCAGACTCATTTGTTGTGTAAACAGAAACAGAAAAAAACCAAAGGTGAATATTGAGGTATTGTACCCTGTCCAGCAGAATAGTACCCCAAGCCTGAGGGCATAAATATGATTCCTTGTCCAAAGTCTTGAAAACTTACTATTCCATCTTGACTTGTTGAGTAAGTCCCTGGTGCAAAATGTTGTAAACCGTTTCTGAAACCGCTGATTACAGCAACATTATCAAACCAAACTGGATTCACTCTTTCGTCAAATTTGTACCCTGAAAGTAATTCTCCTTTGTATGCAACAAATGTAGAATCAACAATAGATGGTTTATTTTCTAATCTTGACCCCTGTTGAGCAATAACGTAGTACAAGGTATGGTTAATGATTGTATTATTTGCATCCGTTACCGGTACAGATATTTTTTGCACTTGGTCTAATAAAGGGATTTTGTTTGTATTGTCACCAGAAATAGTATCAATTTCGATTGACACTATTTCATTTTCAGAACGAGGGAAATCTTCATAATTATAAAAATGAGTAGACAAATAATCTACCAGTAAAGCATCGTCTTTAGCATATTGTTCAGCATAGTCATTTAATTCAACGGTAATACCATTATCATCAGAATCACATGAACTGAAAAAAAGGTCAGTAAAATTAAAATAAGATAAGGTTTTGAAAAACTAAACATAAGGGTAATTTTGCTGCGCAAGATACAATTTTACTTTATTTATTTACCAAATTTAACGTAGTTTTAGAGAATGAGAATCGATCAATATTTATGGGCAGTACGATATTTTAAATCAAGAAGCTTAGCTACTAAAGCCTGTAAAAAAGGTCACGTAAGTGTTAACAATCAAGTTGCAAAACCTTCCCGTGAGATTTTTCCAATGGATAAGATAATTATTAGAAAAGAACAAATAAATCACAGCCTTAACGTGTTGGATATTCCCAAAAGTCGAGTCGGTGCGAAGTTGGTGGATATTTATCGATTAAATACAACTCCCAAAGAAGAATTTAAACAGAATGAACTTCAAAGTTTAGCCCAGGATTACTACCGAGAAAAAGGAGAAGGAAGACCTACAAAAAAAGACAGGAGAGAATTAGATGATTATACAGAAGGTTATGAAGAATATGAAGACTAGATGATTAGTTCAGCTACTTTTTTTGAATGGAGTAAAAAAGCAAAAGCAAAAAAATATTTTGGGTATGCAAAACTTCATAACTTTGTGACTGTACAAATCAATTTGTATATAAAAAATATCATATGAAATGAAAAAAGATGCTACTTTAATAATAGATGGTGAGACAATAAGTCATAGCACTCGTAGAATTGCTTACCAGATTTATGAATCAAATTTTGACAACAAAATTATCTACGTTGTTGGAATATCTAAAAGTGGAGTTCTATTTGCTCAAAATATCATTTCATTTTTAAAACAAATTTCTGATCTTGAAATTCATTTTATCCAGTTGGAAATCAATAAAAAAATCCTCATTTACCGATAAAAACTTCAAATGACTTAAATATTCTCAAAAATCAATCTGTAGTTTTGGTTGATGATGTACTGAACACAGGAAGCACACTAATTTATGCAACAAAACACTTACTTGAAGTCCCGTTGAAACAATTAAAAACTGCTGTTTTAGTCAACAGAAATCACAAAAATTATCCAATCAAAGCCGATTACAAAGGAATCTCTCTTTCAACTTCAATAAACGAACACATCCAAGTGAGCTTGGATTCGAAATCAAACGGAGTTTATCTGAGTTAACTCCTCTATTTTTAAAGATATTACTTCTGGAGTTAGTTCGTCAACATCGATTATGTGAGAAGCTTCTGAGTAAAAAGGTAGGCGTTCAAACAAATGTTTGCCAATAAATTCTTGTAAATCTGCTTCATTTTCTAGATGACTTATCAGCGGTCTTTGTTTTTTTCTTTCCCTAAGCGTGACACCAATGTTTTTATGCTTGCTTTTAAATAAAAGCTGACCGCTTTGGAGTTTAAAATAAATTTCATTGTATCATAATAACAGGGTGTCCCCCCTCCTAGAGATAAAATGATAGGTTCTTTTCGAGATAAAAGTTCCTCTAAATACTGTCGTTCTTTTTTTCTAAAATACAACTCCCCTCTTGAACTAAATATTTTTTTAACGGATGATTTTTCTTGGATTTCAATATAGGAATCAAGGTCAATGTATGGAATATCAACACATTGCGAAAGTGCTTTTCCTACGCTAGACTTCCCACTCCCCATATACCCCAAAAGAACAATTGTTTTCTTCAAAACATCATTTTAGAATTGAGAAACAAATTTAGCCATTTAGAATATGAATTATTAATATTTGAACGTATATTTGCAGCCTTAAAATACCGAAACGATCTGGTAGCTCAGTTGGTAGAGCATCTCCCTTTTAAGGAGAGGGTCCTGGGTTCGAGCCCCAGCCAAGTCACAAAGAGACCTGGTAGCTCAGTTGGTAGAGCATCTCCCTTTTAAGGAGAGGGTCCTGGGTTCGAGCCCCAGCCAGGTCACTTCTCTAGCGCACGTGGCGGAATTGGTAGACGCGCTAGCTTGAGGGGCTAGTGGGAGTTTTCCCGTGGAAGTTCGAGTCTTCTCGTGCGCACTTCATCTTTTTCACCTCATTTTCATCTTATTAAATATTATTTTGTAATTTTGTTTAAAGTTTATCACTTAACTTTAAACCAATGGACAGGGTAAAGAGTAGTTTTAGCATTAAAAATCTTGAAAACATTTCTGGCATAAAAGCCCATACAATTCGTATTTGGGAGAAAAGATACAATTTGCTTTCTCCTGAAAGAACTGAAACCAATATCCGAAGATATTCCCTAGATAGTCTAAGGAAACTATTGAATATCACACTTTTGTATAATCACGGTTTCAAAATTTGTAAAATTGCTGGATACGATGAAACAGATATTCCCGAATTGGTTCGTAATGTCGCTCTAAAATTTAACTCAGAACAGATTTCGATCAATGCTTTAAAGTTATCAATGGTAAATTTCGATACTGGTTTGTTTGATCTTACTTTTAAAGAGTTAATTCAAAAAAAGATTTTGAATTTATCTACATGAATGTTTTCACTGTACTGATGCACGAATTGGGTATATTGTGGCAAACCAATGCAATAAGTCCATCGCACGAGCATTTCATAACAAACCTGATTAAACAAAAAATCCACATCCAAACAGAAATTGTTCAGTTAAACCATACACATCACCCAAACGATACCTGTTTTGTTTTATTTTTACCCGAAAATGAAATTCATGAACTGAGTATTTTATTTTTAAATCAGTTAATATTATCCAAAGGCTACAAAACAATTTTCTTGGGACAATCAGTTCCAAGTGAAAGTTTAAGAACAATTTTATCTACAAATTCAAACCTTCATTTTATTACTTTTTGCACTGTTGAGCCCAATCAAACTAATATGGATGATTTTATACTAAATTTTGAAAAAGAAATTTTAAACCCAAGCGACTCCCACCTATCAATGTTTGGTCCAAGAACCAAGAGTATAAACCAAAACAAACTTCCTCCAAACATAACTGTGTTTGAAGGACTAGATGAATTCAAAGTTCGTTACCTTTCTACCAAAGTTTTTGCTTAATTTTATATAAATTTGATTATGTTCAAAACACTCAAGTGCCTTTGAACCCTAACTATTTTTTACATAATTCAATGAAAGAAATGAAAGCTTTGTTTGATCAAGTTTCTAATGAATGTAGTAAACTCATAACTGTTTCATACAGCACCTCTTTTTCTTTGGCTACAAAAATGTTGGATGTTTCCATTCGAAAAGATATTTACAACATTTATGGGTTTGTTCGTTTTGCAGACGAAATTGTAGACAGTTTTCATTCCTATGATAAAGAAGTATTGTTGGATCGTTTTGAAAGTGATCTCTATCACGCCCTTGAGCATAAAATAAGTTTAAATCCAATCCTAAATTCATTTCAAGCAACATATCACCTTCATAAACTCGACCTAGAGCATGTGAAAGCTTTTCTCAAAAGCATGCGTTGGGATTTACATAAAAAAACTACCTCAAACAAGAGGATTACAAGGAATATATCTACGGTTCGGCAGATGTTGTAGGGTTGATGTGTTTAAAGGTTTTCGTCCAAGGAGACCAAGAAAAATATGAATCTCTCAAAGATTCGGCAATGGCATTGGGTTCTGCTTTTCAGAAAGTTAATTTCTTGAGAGATTTAAAAGCAGATCAAGAAGGATTGGAACGTTCATATTTTCCTGAAATTGATTTAAATGAATTTGATGAGCAATCAAAATTAAAGATAATCCGTGAAATTGAAGAAGATTTCAAAGCCAGCTATGATGGGATACTGAATTTGCCTAAAGAAGCTAGGTTCGGTGTTTACACTGCATACAAGTATTATTATAAGTTACTCAAGAAACTAAAACAAATTCCATCAAATCACATAAAGGAATCTCGTGTTCGTGTCCCCAATTATCAGAAAGTTAGTGTATTGGCTCAATCCTATTTAAATTACCGTTTTAATTTTCTATAAAAATGAATACTTTTTTTGGATCTTAATTTACCTTACCACCTTCTTGGTTATGGAATTTATGGCGTGGTTTTCACATAAATACATCATGCATGGCTTTTTGTGGAGCCTTCATAAAGACCATCATAAAAAAGACCACAGCTCATGGTTCGAACGCAATGATTTGTTTTTTATCTTTTATGCTGTAGTAAGTATGGCTCTGGTAATCCTTTGGGGTGAATATGGTTTCTGGGCGGGTTTACCTATGGCACTTGGGATATTTACCTATGGGATGACCTATTTTATTGTTCATGATATTTTTATTCATCAACGATTTAAAATTTTTAGATCTACAAATTCTAGATACGCTAAAGGTCTTCGTAGGGCACATAAAATACACCACAAAAATATCCATAAAGACGGTGGAGAATGTTTTGGTATGCTTTGGGTTCCTCTAAAATACTTTAAGTGAAAAAATTATTTTTTTAGCCAATTGTTTGAGAATTCACAGTATTTGTAATCCTTGCTAATGCTCACATAGGTATCCTCAATTTTTTCTTTTGTCCATTTGGCAATGGCTTTTAACTGCTTGTCTTTTAGTGCAAGTTCTTTTATTCGAATATAATCTAGTGAATAATCAGCAACATGCTCTTCATATCGATTAGATATTTTGATGATTTTGTACTTTTTTGAACCCGATCGATCTTCCTCTAATAAGGGTAGTGAAATTTCCCCATCCTTTAGTTTATTGACCTGATTGTATAAAACAGGGTCCATTTTTGTGAGCTCAAAACGCGTATCACCAGTAACGGGGTTGATAAGTACACCACCACTATTCCTGGTTTTTTTATCGTCAGAAAAATTGAATGCAGCATTTTTAAAAGTAAATTCTTCATCAATAATGCGTTTTCGTATGGAATCTAATGTTTTTTTGGATTCTTGCAATTGTTGAGGATCAACTTTGGGAGTCAATAAAATGTGACGGATATCTACTTGCTGTCCTCTAATTTTATCTACTGTCAAAATATGCCATCCAAAATCTGTTTTAAAAGGTCTTGATATTTCGCCTTCTTCTAGACTAAAGGCAGCATCTCTGAACTCCTTTACCATTCTTGGACGTTTTCTGTGCAATGTGTATTTTCCGCCAGAAGAACGAGATCCAGGGTCTTGAGAATAAAGAATAGCTTTGGAAGCAAAACTCAACCCTTTTTCTTCAACATCATTTTTAAAATCTTTTAATTTTTCTACAATCCGCTGAGTTTCTTCTTCTTTAACCTCGGGTTCTATGACGATTTGTGCCAATTCTATCTCTGTCCCAAAAACAGGGAGTTCATCAGCAGGAATCTGATCAAAAAAAGCTCGAACTTCTTCGGGTGTAATTTCAATTTTTGAAACAATATCGGATTGCATTAAAGAAGCAAGTTTTTGAAGCTTATTAATTTCAAACAATTGCTCTCTGAATGAAAATTCATCGGGTTTGTTGTAAAACTCCAACACTTTTTCGATACTACCCAGCTGCTCTGTAAAATATTCTATACTTTGATCAACATAACTGTATACTTCTGAGTCGCTGATTTCTAAACTGTCCTGAACCGCATGATGTGCATACAATTTGTCCTCCATTAATTTACCCAGTAATTGACAACGCTCGATACCTTTGGTGGGAATCCCTTGCGATTGCATATCGGCTATAGTTTTGTCAATATCTGAATCCAAGATAACATAGTCTCCTACAACAGCAGAAACACCATCAATTTTTATACGCTTAGAACCAGAAGAAGATTCTGATGGCCCTTGTGCAAAAGATTGTAGACCAAAAGCAAAAACTGTAAAATAGAATAATATTTGGCTAACGGTATAATTCAAATTTCTTTGTCTGTATTGCATCTTGTAATATTTCTTTATCAAATTGTTTTATGAAATCTAACTTTCTTTTATTAAAAACTATTTTACGAATTGTATTTTCAATAGATACCAAAGGAGCTATCTCATTTCTTAAAATAAAATCATTTATGAAAAGCAAATATACCTCGAATGTATCCTCTACAAGAAAAAATTGTGATTTTTTTAAGTACTCTTCAAAGTTTGTTTCTTTCAGAAAAGGAAGTGTTTTTATCATTCCTCTTTTTTTAATCCAAAAAGTATCCTTTAATTGGTAGGAGTTAAATTGAAAAGAAAGAGAATCTAAAAACCGTTTGTCTTCCTCTTGAAAACGAATGAGTTTATCCTTAATTTCTAGCAAGTCGATGTTTTTCGATGGTAGCGCTATAAAACGAAAGTTTACCATAACCTCATTCAACTTGAAATTATTCTGATTTTTTTGGTAATAAGAGTTCACCTCTTCCTTACTTATTATGGTGTCAATATTTGATTTTACAACAAATTCTTTATAGGTCCTACTCCATAAATCAGAACGATAGGATTGCACAAGTTCTTCAAGTCGCTCTTGATCTTCAGAATTCAAATTGATAATAGCTTGATCAATTAACAATTGTTTTCTTGCCCAATTGTTGATGTAATTTTCTGCTTGAATAACACTATCTGTATCAGATGAAAAATTTGACAAGTTTTTTGTTAATTCTGAAGCGTACAGATAAGTATTACCAGCTCGTGCAACAACAGGATCCTGACTAACATTGTATATTTGATCACAACTGAAAAATGAAATCAACAGCAAAAAGTGTAAAATGTGATTGTTTCTCATGAAATTAATATTATGCCGGTTTGTTTCATATGCATTGCTGGAGTGTCTAACGAAAAAATATGTGTTTATTGTGTAAAACAGTAACTGTTATGAATAAAATTCTTAATAACTTTATCAAATATTTGATTTACAATGTTTTATTTGTTCATAAATATTTTTTTATTAACAACAATATTAATAACTTGCAACTGTTATTGAATGGAATGAAAATAAAAAATTCTTTTTTAATGTTTTTTTTATTCCTCGCTTCTTTTAAAGCGAACAGTATCTCGACTCCATCTGCCGAAAGTAATATTTCCTTGTATTCAAATCAAGAAATTGTTCAACTAATTTACAACAATGGTGAAATCAATATTGAAGGGTTAACTGGGATTGGAAATGTTTACATTTACAGTATTATTGGAAACCCTGAAGGGAGATTTTACAATGAATCACTTGAGAATTTCAAGAAACCAATTCAACTAAAACCCAGAAGCTTGTACATCGTACAAATAGAAACCAAGGGAACAATTAAAACTTATAAGTTTGTGACTAAATAACTCTGTCAGAATTATTTGGTTTTACAGCTCTATCAAGGACTGTAATTAGGGGCCTCCTTTGTGATTTGTATGTTATGGGGGTGACTTTCCCTAATTCCAGAAGCGGTTAGCTGTACAAATTTTCCGTTCTCTTTTAGAGTTTCTACATCACCTGCTCCACAATATCCCATTCCAGCTTTTAAACCCCTAAAAATTGATGAATACTTTCGACAAGTTCTCCCTTATAAGGAACCCGTCCAACAATACCTTCAGGAACAAGTTTCTTAATATCATCTTCAACGTCTTGAAAGTAGCGATCTTTACTTCCTTTGTTCATTGCTTCTATTGAGCCCATACCTCGGTATGATTTGAATTTTCTGCCTTCAAAAATAATAGTTTCTCCTGGTGACTCTTTTGTTCCAGCTAGAAGACTTCCTAGCATAACACAATCAGCTCCAGCAGCAATGGCTTTGGGGATATCACCTGTGTATCGAATTCCTCCATCAGCAATGATCGGTATTCCACTTCCTTTAATGGCTTTGCTTACTTGAAGTACTGCAGATAGTTGTGGGTATCCTACACCAGCAATTATACGTGTAGTACAAATAGAACCTGGACCAATTCCTACCTTTACGGCATCTGCTCCTAAATCAACGAGATATTTAGCAGCTTCACCCGTAGCAATATTACCAACGACAACATCAAGCTCAGGATAATTTGCTTTTACTTCTTTTAAAACCGATGCAACACCCTTGGTATGACCATGAGCAGTGTCAATAACTATTGCATCAACTCCCGACTTCACAAGAGCGTCTGTTCGTTGAACAGCATCAGCGGTTACACCAACAGCAGCAGCTACTCTTAACCTTCCATAAGCATCTTTATTTGCAATTGGCTTGGTCGTATGTTTTGTAATATCACGAAAGGTTATTAAACCAACCAAGTTTTGATTCTCATCTACTACTGGAAGTTTTTCGATTTTATGTTTTTGTAGGATTTCTTCTGCATCTGCTAGAGAGGTTCCTTCATTTACGGTTATCAAGTTCTTTGATGTCATAACCTCGGTAATAGGACGGGTATCGTTTTTCTCAAAACGCAAATCTCGGTTGGTCACAATACCACTTAATTTTCCATTTTTATCAACAATTGGAATCCCACCAATCTTGTATTGGGTCATGCTTTTTTTTGCATCAGAAACAAGAGCTGTTAAGGGTAAAACAACTGGATCTAAAATCATTCCTGATTCTGAACGCTTAACCATTCTAACTTTATTTGCCTGTTCTTCAATGGACATATTCTTATGAAGAACCCCAATCCCTCCTTCGCGAGCCATGGCTATGGCCATTTTGCTTTCTGTAACCGTATCCATGGCTGCAGAAACGATAGGAATGTTTAAGGGAATGTTTCTTGAAAAATAAGAATTGATCTTTACATCACGGGGTAAAACATCCGAATAAGCCGGTGCTAAAAGAACATCGTCATATGTTAAACCCTGTTCTATAAATTTTGAATCGTTTGAAGTCATGGCAACTGCTTAGAAATTAGTTGCAAGCAAAATTAAGGAATTATGCCCTTTTAACCGCCTTAAACACGGTAAATTTTAATTGCCAATCCTGAAAAGCATTTTTTAATTAAATAAACCTCATTTTAAAAACCAAGATTCTAATCAAAAAATAAAGTACAGATATGCGACCTTAGCTACAAGCTGAAGCTTTATGTAGCTTGAATCAAATAAAAACATTAAGTGATTGATTATAAGAATATTCAAACTTTATGGGATCAATCTTAAGGGGTGTTTTTTGCTGGTTAAAAAATGAAATAAGTTTTTCGGTTGGTAGGTTTCCTGTTAAATCATCTGCTGCCATGGGGCATCCTCCAAATCCTTTGATTGCCCCATCAAAACGATTGCACCCTGAATCATAAGCTGCTTTGATTTTTTTGAATGAGTTTTGTGGTTGCGTGTGAAAATGAGCTCCTATTTCTATCTCTGGGTATTGAGCAATTGAGGCTTCAAATAGTGAAGATATGTCTTCAATTTTTGCTTTTCCCACAGTATCGGAAAGAGAAATAAATTGAACTCCTTTGTTAATGAGTAGGTCTAGCCAATTCACGACAATGGATACTGACCAAGGGTCTCCATATGGATTTCCAAAACCCATAGACAAATACACAACTAGCTTTTTCCCATGACTCTCACAAAGTACTATAAGTTGATTTAAAAGTAATAATGATTCTTTTTGAGTTTTATGCGTATTTCTCATTTGAAAATTCTCTGAGACCGAGAAAGGGAATCCGATGTAGGTAACATTCTTGTGTAAGACCGCCTCTTTACAACCTCTAAGATTGGCTACAATAACCAATAATTCAGAATTGGATTGAGAAAGATCAATGTTTTGAAGAACCTCTGATGTATCCCTCATTTGTGGAATAGCTTTCGGGGAAACAAAACTTCCTACATCCAAAACATCAAAACCTACTTCAAGCAACGATTGTATGTATCCTATTTTTTTTTGAGTGGGGATCCATTTTTTCATGCCTTGCATGGCATCACGAGGACATTCTATAAGAACAGGAGTTTTCATGGATTAAAGATATTGGATTTATCTAAATAAGGAAATAAATCGCAATACAAATCAAGAGCATCCCTTGGCCAAAATTAGCCCAATACATAAAATTTGAACGGGATAAAATAAAGGGTGAAATTTTTGAAGCAGTTACAGAAACTAAATAAAACACAATCATTGCCTGAAACATAAAAATACCCCTAGAATTGTATACTGAACTCCTAGAGATAATTCTTCACTAAAAAGAAATCCAGGGAAAAATAGCCAAAAAAACAAACTCACTTTAGGGTTCAATAAATTCATTATCATCCCCTTTTTAAAGTTTTTGTGGGAATCTTGAGAAGTGAGTTCTGTTGGAAAAAAAGTTTTGATCTAAATTTCTAAAAATTTGAATTGACAAATAGATGAAATAAATTGATCCAGCAATTTTGGCTCCTTGAATTATCTGTGGGTAGGCTCCCAAAAACTGACTCCATCCCAGAACAATAATCAAAGTGTGAAACACCAAACCGCAAACCAATCCAGAAGCAAGCAAAAGACCCGACTTAGAGCCTCGAATTAGACTTTCACTAAGAACCAAAAGAATATCTGGACCAGGTGCTAAGGTTAGTAAAATAGATGCCAATAAAAAAGACAGCAGAACTTCCATATTTTTTATCTTCTTCGGAATAATAATTTCTCAAATAAAAGGATAACGAGTATCTTTACAAAATTATTAAAAGAGATTATGATTGATCAAATTGAAAATGAAATTGATTCACTAAAAAAACAACTCATCTATCATCCATTGTACAAAATGATGGAACAGAAAGAGGATCTTCAAGTGTTTATGGAACACCATGTTTTTGCTGTGTGGGATTTTATGTCTTTAGTGAAAAAACTCCAGTTGGATCTTACATCAACTAAGCTTCCCTGGGTACCCTCAAAATATCCCTCTGCTGGAAGACTGATAAATGAAATTGTCTGGGGTGAAGAAACTGATGTAAACAAAGACGGCTTGCCAATGAGCCATTTTGAAATGTATCTTCAAGCCATGGATCAAGTTGGTGCCTCTACCGCTGAGATTAATCAGTTCATAACAAATATAGATGCATCAAAATCCATTATCAATCAAATTGAAGGCACTGAACTTCCATATTTTATTAAAGAATTTTTAAAATTCACATTCGATATAATAGGAAGTAACAAAACCCATGTGATAGCTGCTGTTTTTACTTTTGGAAGAGAAGATTTGATTCCAGACATGTTCATTGAAGTAGTAAAAAACATAAATAAAGAATCGAATGCTAATCTTAGTCATTTGATTTATTATCTTGAGCGTCACATTGAGGTGGATTCTGGAGAACATGGTCCCATGGCATTGAAAATGATTCAGGATTTATGTGGAGAGGATCAGGATAAGTGGACCGAGGCTTTAGAAGCCTCAAAAACTGCGCTCGCTCACAGAATTACCTTGTGGGATGGTATAGCAAATTTAATTTTAAAACCAATTACCAAATGAAAACCATAAAAAAACTTTTATTCTGTGTATCCCTACTAGCTACTAACCTATTCCATGCGCAATCAACTGATTCTGAAGCCTATCTTTCGACCATTGAATCTGAAGATTTAAGACAATTGTTGTACGTATATGCTTCTGATTATTTTCAGGGAAGAGAAACGGGAGCTATTGGTCAAAAAAGAGCTGTAGATTTCTTGAGAGAATTTTATAAAAATAGAGATATCAAAGCTGCCAAAGGAACTGAAGACTATTTTCAAAAAATGATTTTGACCATCAACAAAAAGAAAGTTGCCACTGAAAATGTAGTCGCCATCATTGAAGGTTCAGAAAACCCGATGAATACATTGTAATTTCTTCACATTTAGATCATATCGGAATTCATGATGGTCAAATCAACAACGGTGCAGATGATGATGGATCGGGTACCGTATCCATGCTCGAAATTGCTGAGGCATTTCAAAAAGCTGTTAAAGATGGAAAAAGTCCTAAGCGATCAATCGTTTTCTTGCATGTTACTGGGGAGGAGAAAGGTTTGTTGGGATCCAAATACTACACTGACAACCCCTTTATCCCTTAGCTAATACAATTGCTAACCTCAACATTGATATGGTTGGGAGAACCGATCCAAAAGAAAAAGCAGTAATCCCGACTACATTTATCTAATTGGTTCCGATCGCCTTAGTACTGAATTGCACGAATTGTCTGAGGAAGTCAACAAAGCTACCGTAAACATTGAACTGGACTATACCTTCAATGCGCATGACGATCCAAATCGATTCTATTTTAGAAGCGATCATTACAATTTTGGTAAAAACAATATTCCTGTAATTTTTTATTTCAACGGTACCCATGCGGATTATCATAAACCCACAGATACGGTTGAAAAAATTGAATTTGATTTGATGAAAACCAGAGCCCAATTAATTTTTGCAACTGCATGGGAATTGGCTAATAGAAAAAACCGTATCAAAATGAATAAAAAATAGCTTTTAAACTCAAAACAATCTTTCATGAAACATCTTGTACTATTAACCTTATGCCTTTTTGCAACCCGGATCTACAGTCAAGAATTGGAAACTGAAGTTTTTGACCTACCAAACGAGCAAATTCAAAATATTGATTCTCTTGAAGTCTACAAAGTAAAAAGGCTTTCATTGGGAATCAAACTCGGTATTCCCAATATTGCAGGAATATCTTTAGAAGGTATTACTCCCATCTTGGAGAATAGAATAGCTCCCTTTTTTGATTACAGTTCCTTTCCAGTAAATACAGATGAAACCGACATTGATCTCAAATACTCTGAATTTGGGTCTAATTTTTATTTTGGTGATCAAGGCAAGGGAGTATATTTTGGAATTGGTTTTGGAGCCCTTAATACAAATATTATTTTTAAAGACGTAACTTTTGAGGAAGATGGAAACCAAGGTAGTGGAGAAGGAAAAATTTCATACAAAGTCAATACCACAAACCTTAAACTGGGAATAAAAACTGGAGGAAAAGTCTATTTCCGTCTAGAATTGGGTTATGGTATTGGATCTATTCCCGATACTGTGGAGGTTAAGGGGACTTTTACTTACGAAGATACAAACGGTATAACACAAACAGATACAGGAACAGAAACAGAAGAATTCCCACCCATTCCTGGAGTCAGTTCAGGCGGTGTTTTAATTGGAAATTTTGGGTTTGGAATTTCGTTCTAAATTCCTGCTATAAATCAAAAAAATAATTATTATTCTCAGAATCGTTGATTAACTTTTTTGGTATCGACTATAGTAGCATTCGGTAGTTAACACAAATTCATCGGATGGGGAAATCTCCAGCAAAATCTCTACTAATGAGTTATGGGGTTCTTTTGAATCCAAAATATGTTTGATTTGATCTGTAATACCAAACTCCGATAAAATCAAATGAGCGAGTTGATTGCTGTTAGAAATAAAACTTGTATTAAAACTAACTTCTTCAACCAATTCAACTCTTTCGATCTGATAATCACACAGGTTCTTTTTATGATTATAAGTTGTGTTATTTTGTTTTAATTTGAAATAACTCAAAACGGGTTGGTAAAGTACCTTAAAATCACAACAAATGATGGTGCCGCCTGGTTTTATATGATTTGTGTATTGCTCGATTGATGCTTGATCTAAATAAGATAAAGAACCAAAAAAAGACAATAAATCGTAGTTAAAATCCAAACGTAAGGATTCGGAAAAATAGCTTACTTGATCGTTACTGATTGTGTTTTGGAGCATATACTCACTACTGTCAATACCGATTACCTTGTTGCTAAATGCTGTCAGTGCAATACTTGAATTACCCACTCCACAACCCACATCAAGAGCAAGATCAAAACTTTTGGATCCCAAACATTGATTTAAAATATTCGAGTGAATCGGAGGTCGATAAGCTTTGTAATGATTCGCCGCCTCTAAATTAAATTCATCCATTTGAACTAACATTTTCTTTGGAACAGACAAATAACAAAAAAACTAGCCCTAAAAAAAATATCCCTTCGCTTCTTTACTTTTTTATTTAAGGTGACCTTCTAATTAAGTTTAGAAGATAAATTGTTTTTTGTCGACTCGAGCCTGTTTTCTAATTCATCATCTAATTCATGGTAAAAATCAATCCCTGTCAATGCTTCAATTAAATCAACAGTTACTACATATTTTTCAGGGGAATCAAGTTTTTTATTTGGCATTAAATAAGCAAACATCATTTGATTCTTAGCATCATAAATAATTTTATAAAACTGATTAGGAACAGATACTTTGTTGCTCCCTATTCTTTCTAGTGTTTTTGTATTTAAAACCCCACCAGTGGAAATGTACAATTCTGATTTTTTAGCCCTTAATCTAACTTGATTTTCAAGAGTGTTCCAAACACCTCTATTAAATGATGTTTTTTGAGGAGACATATTTGACATGTAGAAGGACTCACTCATTGATTTTTTTGACAACTTCATATCACCGGCAGGTGCTAGATGACCTCTATCATAGCCTGAGTTTTTGTAGTCATCAAGTGATGCAGATTTTGTTGAAACTAATTCATCTGATTTAAAACTATTTTTTCTTGGTGTTTTTCCTTTTAACATTTCAATATTGAGCTTGTAATGTACCCATTCTGCTTGTTCATGTTCTTCCAAATAGGATAAGAAATAATAGGTATGCTTTACAAGTTCTCCCTTTGATTTTGGCAAAAATTTAATTTGTGCTAGGGAGATAAAGGGAACAAAGGTCAAAAAAATAACTAAATTTTTCATCAATCAAATTTAAAAACAAAATACGCAAAACTACATTAAAAGCCTATGGTTGATTTATTGCTAAAAAATACCAATGTATCAAACTGGAGTACAAATTCGTATAATTGATCTCAAAAGAGATGTTCAAGTTTTTTAAAAATTATGTCAGAGTAACTTTTCTCTATTTCAATTATAAGGAGGGTTGTGCTGTTTGATAAAAATTGAAATTACTCAATTAAATTTTTAAGAATGTCTCAATTATAAAGTGAATTTATTGTTGTATAATTATAAGTGATTAATATTAATTATCAAATTCGAATTTATTTTCAAAATTCACTACATTAAAACCGATTAAGTTATGAAAGAAAGTAAGTGTCCATTTCACGGAGCTGTTACACAACCTAACCTTGGTACACAAAACAAAGACTGGTGGCCAAAGCATCTTAATTTAGATATCCTAAGACAACACGATTCCAAAAGTAATCCAATACCTGAAATAAACTATAAAGAGGAGGTTAAAAAACTAGACTTAGATTCAGTTAAAAACGATCTCAAAGATGTTCTTAAGGACAGTCAAGAGTGGTGGCCAGCAGATTATGGACACTATGGTCCCTTTTTTATAAGAATGACATGGCATGCTGCTGGTACATACAGAAATGGAGATGGACGAGGTGGTGCTTCAACTGGTGCTCAAAGATTTGCTCCATTAAATTCATGGCCAGATAATGGAAATTTAGATAAAGCTAGAAGATTGCTTTGGCCAATCAAAGAAAAATATGGCAATAAACTTTCATGGGCAGACCTTTTGGTGTTAGCTGGAAATGTAGCTATTGAAGACATGGGAGGGCCAAATCATGGGACCGTGTTAGGAAGAGAGGATATTTGGCATCCCGAAAAGGATATTTATTGGGGTGCCGAAGATGAATGGCTGGGTGATAACCGATACGGAGATACAAGGCAGTCACTTGAAAACCCATTAGCAGCTGTTCAAATGGGGTTAATTTATGTAAATCCTGAAGGACCCAACGGGAATCCTGACCCTGCACTTTCTGCTCAAGATGTCAGAGAAACATTTAAACGAATGGCAATGAATGACGAGGAAACTGTTGCATTAACTGCCGGGGGTCACACTTTTGGTAAAGCACATGGTGCTGGAAATGCTGATTTAGTGGGGGTTGAACCTGAAGGATCTACCCTTGAATCCATGGGTTTTGGATGGATTAGTAGTTATGGTTCAGGGAAGGGAGTTGACACAATCACAAGTGGTATTGAGGGCCCATGGACCAGCAACCCAACTCAATGGGATATGGGTTATCTAGATCTTTTATTGAAATACGAATGGGAGTGTAAAAAAGTCCTGCAGGAGCATGGCAGTGGCATCCAATTGATTGTGCAGATGAAGATATGGTTCCTGAAGTTGATGGGAGTGATAAAAAAAGTACTACCAATGATGACAACTGCAGATATGTCTTTAAAAGTTGATCCACAATATCGTAAAATTTGCGAACGCTTTTACAATAACCCCGAGGAGTTCGAAGAGGCATTTGCAAAAGCATGGTTTAAGCTACTGCACAGAGATATGGGACCGAAGACTAACTACTTGACTGGAGATTTTAAAAATGAGGAATATATTTGGCAGGATCCTATCCCAATGGGTAAAGAAATGTCTGTCGAAAAAGAGAATGCTGTTCGAGAATCAATTAAGAATACCGGTTTAAATATTACTAGTTTAATAGAGTGTGCTTGGGCTAGTGCAAGCCTTATCGTACCTCAGACAAACGTGGAGGTGCCAATGGATCACGAATTCGTTTGTCTCCTCAAAAAGACTGGGCAGTTAATCATCCCAAAGAACTTCAAGGAGTTTTAAACATTTATAAAACAATTGCTGAAGAACACGATGTAAGTGTAGCGGACGTTATAGTTCTTGGAGGTTCTATTGGTATAGAAATGGCTTGCGGTCACAAAGTAGCTACATCAACAGGAAGAGGTGATGCTTTGCAGGAAATGACTGATGTTGACTCATTCGATCTATTAAAACCAAAAGCCTGCGGATTTAGGAATTACTGTGAAAAAGAATTCGCTGTTTCTCCTGAGGAAATACTTCTTGACAAAGCTCAGCTGTTAGGTTTGACACCTACTGAGCTAACCGTTTTGGTTGGAGGTTTAAGAGCAATGGGAATATCTCACTCTGGTGATGGTGTATGGACTGATGGTGAACTTGACAATAATTGGTTTAAAATACTTTTGTCTATGGATGTGAAATGGGAGGCCAAAGGCCATAACAGATACGTTGCTTATGATAGAAAAACGGGAAGTGAAGTAAGAACTGCTTCAAGAACAGATCTAGTCTTTGGATCAAATTCTGAATTACGTGCTATAGCTGAAGTTTACGCCCAAGATGATAACAATGAAAAATTCATCAAAGACTTTATTGAGGCTTGGAATAAAATTATGAATGCAGATAGATTTGATTTAGTTTAATCCTCCTTCGATGGTATGTGCATGTGCGCTTCTTCCTAACAATCTAGGAAGTGGTCTAATTTTAAGTAGAAATCAATCTGAATATCTATCAAATTTAATTGGTGATATTATTAACGAAAAGTTGTTTGTGTTTAACACAAATTCAGGAGTTTATTTTTTTTTCTACCAAGGAAAACCTCAATTCTATGATAGTTAAGTTGGTTATGGAATACTTAAGCGAACATTTGTTGAAAGAAAGTCATTTTACACTGTCGAGAAACACAAAAATATTTGATGATAGTTTAGTAAAGATTTTGACTGACAAAAAAATATCAAGCTTAGGTTGGAAAAATTTTATAAGTAGCTTCCTGAATCAATTAGATCCATTTTATGGTGACCCTATGATTATTAATGGACTTTTTAAAAGGTTTGTTTACCTAATTAAAGAATATGGTAACAATCAACAATTAGAATACATGAAAAATAGGATGAACATACTAAGATCTAGGGTAGATCTGAATCTTGCTAAGGACATAATTTAAATAAAGAATGATATATGACTTACAAATGTGATAAATGTGGGATGGCAGTAAATACCTCTTGCGCCATTTGTAATACACCATTAATCGACGATACTTTGGTATTAAATGATGGTATAAGTGTTCAAATATCAAAATGCCCAATTTGTGAGGGTAAAATTAAGTCTCCACAGTGTTGTGGTGAAGATATGAATTGCAGTATTTGATTGTTTGTTAAATTAAAGTTATTTTACATAAGTGCAAATTGATAATTAAATTGAGAAAAGCTTCTATATCCATCTTTTTTCTGCTTATTGCTTGTTCAAATGATGTCACTGTATCAGAAGAACCTGCTATTACTCAATATACCTTGACTGTTTCTACTTCAGAAGGAGGGTTTGTATCGCCAGATGCTAATGGAACATATGATGAAGGAGCTCAATTAACATTGTCGGCAATCCCATATGATGGATATTCGTTTTGTAGATGGTTAGGAACTGATAATGATAATTTAAACTGTAAAAATTCCAAATTACAGGGAGCTCGAGGGAAATCTCGCTGTATTATAAAAATGAATTCCAACAGATATGTTGAAGCTTTTTTGAACGTAATTCGCAATAAGCTTCCCAAAACTCAAAGAGAAAAAATTAGCTTGAAATTATATTATAGTTTTTTAAATTAGTAACTATTAATATTAAATTTATTAAAATGAAAAAAGTTCTTATTTTATTTTTAGTTGTTGCCTTTATTTCTTGTGACAATAAACCTGTTAAATCACAACAGGAAATTCTTACGGAACAAACTAGGGAAACAGTTTTAAAGGCATTCAACGCCCAAATGGGGGGTGAAATTGAATTAATGAAATCACTTCTTGCGGATGACTTTACTTTTACTCTCACTGGTCAGCTAGATATTTCAAAAACTTATAATTGGGATGAGTTTTTAGAGTTTGGAGGTTATTTTAGAACACTTCTTAAAAATGGTGTTGGAGTTGAATATAAAAGTATAATAGCGGACGGAAGAACAGCAATGGTTTTTGCAGAAGGAAGAATGGAAGGAGTGGGAGGAAAATATGAAAACGATTACGCCATTAAATATACTCTTAATGAAACTGGTCAAATAATTGAGCAAAAAGAATATTTAAGCGATATTCTACTAGTAACTCAACTTTATGGACAAGAAATTTGTGGTGAAAAGAAGGCTTTCTAAGGTATTCATATCCTCTTAACCAAGTTCAGCTACTTCCAAAAATAAAGTATCGATAGTTAAACCAAATGAGGTTATAAGTTCAGAGGTGAACTATCAAGAATTATAGACAAATGTTATCCCTATTCAATAGCAAAAAAAAGAGACAGTGTCAACTGTCTCTTTATAAGGGGTGGAAGATCGGTCTCGAACCGACGACCTCCTGAACCACAATCAGGCGCTCTAACCAACTGAGCTACAACCACCGTTTGTGCGGCAAATTTAATACTTTTTTAAGCTCTCCAAAGTCTAAAAAAAGAATTTAAAACAAATCATTAAAGGACTGAATTCCAGCTACTCTTTCGGTAGTAAAACCCTCTGCTGCATCTACACCGGCTAATCTACCCAAATTCTGTGCACGATAGCGCACACTATCTAGAAAGTTTTGACTGCTGATGGGAGTTTGTGGGGCAATACTTTTTTTATTAAAAAATTGGCTTTTGTAAGCACTTATTACCTCCATTTTTTGATCGATAAATGGAGATATGTCAACCACAAAGTCTGGTTCTATGTCTTTCCACTGAATGTAATGATAAACTTGTTTTGGTCTCCAAGCTTCTTGTTGGGTGTCAATTTTGATTAATCCCGACAAAAAACAAGCATCGCTAACAAGTTTGCTTCCTTTGGGATGATCGATATGGCGGTCATCCATTGCATTACATAACACCACAGTAGGTTTATGCATTCTTATCAGCTTGATGACCTCAAGCTGATGGGCTTCATCATTGACAAAAAAACCGTCTCTAAACCCTAAGTTTTTACGAAAAGAAGCTCCGAGAAACGTGGCTGCACTTTCAGCTTCCCTCTCTCGGGTTTTTGCATCCCCTCGGGTTCCCAACTCTCCTCTTGTTAAATCTACAATACCTACGCTTTTTCCTCTGCAATTGCCGATAAAATACTACCTGCACAACCCAGTTCAACATCATCAGGATGTGCTCCAAAAGCTAAAATATCTACCTTCATTTTTTTGATTTTTTTAAAGCTTGATTAATGTCATCTTTTAAGTCATCGACATGCTCTATTCCTGAAGAAAAACGTATTAAATTATCTTTTATACCTTGGGCTATTCTGTCCTCGGGAGTTAGAAGACCATGTGAGGTTTTACAAGGAATTGTCAAGGTACTCTCCACACCTGCTAAACTCATGGCGGGTTTTATGAGTCTTAAATTTTGTTGAAAAACATCTAAATCATAGGATGTGTTCAATTCAAAAGAAAACATTCCACTAAAACCTTTCATTTGATTTTTGGCTAAATCGTAGTCGGGATGACTTTCTAGACCGGGATAATAAACTGCATCTATAGCAGATTTTTCATTTAAAAACTTTGCCAATTCTAGGGCATTATGATTTTGTGCCTCGACACGCAAAGATAAAGTTTTGATGCTTCGCTCTAAAAGCCAAACAGTGTAATCACTGAGGCTACCACCTAAATTTTTTGCCATTTGAAAAACAAGTTCTATTTGCTTTTCTGAACCAACCACCGCACCAGCTAAAATATCGCTATGACCTCCCAAATACTTTGTTGCGCTATGGATAACAACATCAATGCCAAAAGATATTGGATTCTGATTGATAGGAGATGCAAAGGTATTGTCGATCATGGTAATCATATCCTTCGAACGTGCTAATAAAGCAATTGCTTTTAAGTCAACTATTTTCATTAATGGATTACTGGGGGTTTCCAGATAAATTACCTTGGTATTGTTTTGAATTAAAACTTCAAAATCATTTTTTTTAACCCTTTAGTAAACGAATATTCTATACCAAACTTTTCAAATTCTTCGACTACCAAATTTGTTGTACCTCCGTACAAGTCTTCTTGGAGGATTACGTGATCTCCAGCCTTGAGGTGAGATAATAAAGCGGTGGAAACTGCTGCCATTCCGGACCCAAAAATCAACCCCTTTTCTGCTCCTTCTAAAGCTGCTATTTTTTTTGCTAAACCCACTTGATTGGGCGTATTAAAATAACGTGGATAACGGTTGGTATCTACCCCGTCATAGGCATAAGCTGTTGCCATGTAAAGCGGAGAAATTGCACCCTTATATTGTCTGTCTACCAACTGTCCTGCATGAATACAAATCGTTTGGACTTTACTTTTTTTCATTAAAAATTATTTACTTGTAATCCAGTCGATAACCTCGGGGTCATCTGGAGAAGTTCGGGGATCGATAACTTTTTCTAAAAATCCCTTCTTCATTTAATAAATACTTTTGAAAATTCCATGTTACTTTAGAATCCATTAGCCCGTTCTTTTCTTTTTGAGTTAAGAACTTATAAATGGGGTGCATCTCCTCTCCTACTACATCAATTTTTGACATCATTGGGAAACTCACTCCATAATTCGCTTCACAAAAATCTGCAATTTCAGCATCAGATCCGGGCTCTTGAGCCATAAAGTTATTCGCAGGAAAACCAACGATAACAAATCCATTAGATCCGTAAGTTTCATAAATCGCTTGTAACTGCTTGTATTGAGGGGTCAAACCGCATTTTGAAGCAGTATTGACAATCATTGCTTTTTTACCTTTTAAAGATCCTAAATCAAATTCTTTCCCAGAAAGGTCATTGGTGGTAAATTGATGGATACTATTGCTCATTTTATTGTTTTTTATGCACTTATCAGGTGCGTTAGATAAAATAGGATTAAGACAATAAACAGTCTTAATTTCATATTTGGATTTAAATTTAATTTTTGTGTAAAATACATAAAATCCGTTAGTTTAGAAAGACAATGGATTTCACCTTTAGCATATTGATCGATTCAAATGAGTTGTGTTATTGCCATACACCCTTAAACCAACTCAGCAGACAACCCAGCTTTTAATAAGGAAGTACATCGAGGTTCTAAGTCCTCGAAGGAACCTGTTTTTACCACACACTTCCCCTTGTAATGAACTATGTAAGCGCATTGCTCTGCCTGCTCAAGAGTATGTTCACAAAATCGAATCAAACAATTGATAACATGATCAAAAGTATTTACATCGTCATTGTGCAAAATAATCTGATGCTCTTTTGATGCAAGTACTTCAACCTCACCAATCTCTTGTTCTTCCCGGATTTAAATCCATATTAAATTTTACTAAATTTTGCGGCAACCCAATTTTGTTTTTCAAGATGCGAAACATACTCCAATTGAACTCCCTCACAGGAATTTTGAATATCCTCAAGATCAGAGGTATAAAAACCACTCAACAGAAGTATTCCTCCAGTATTCAAACATAATGAATAAATCGATATATCTTTTATAAGGACATTTTTATTGATGTTTGCAATAATAAAATCATACTTTTTGTCAACCAACAAACTAGAATCTCCTTGATGGGCACGAATTGATTTACAGTTGTTCAACAAGGCATTTTCTTTGGTGTTTTCGTAGCACCATGGCTCAATGTCAATAGCGTCGATTGGAGCTCCACCTTTCTTCTCAGCTAACACAGCTAAGACACCTGTTCCACATCCCATATCCAAAACTGAAGCACCCTCAAGATCCATATCCAAAAGATGCTGAAGCATCATGTGAGTAGTTTGATGGTGTCCCGTTCCAAAACTCATTTTTGGGGTGATAATCAACTCATATGCTGTAGCTATGGGATCGTGAAATGTTGCCCGAACTGCACAGCGATCATCAATTATAATGGGTTTGAAATCGGACTCCCAAACTTCATTCCAATTTTTGGGAGCAATTGTTTGTTGAGTATATTGAATGTCACATTCTGATTTTTTGATAAAGGATATGTCATCCAACAAACCGTTCTTCCAAGACGTTTTTGGAATGTATGCTTCTAGTCCATTATCCAATTCTACAAAACTCTCAAAACCAACCTGAGCTAGTTCGGCCATAAGAATTTCACTGGTTGGCTGAACAGGTTTGAGCGTGAATAAAAGTTGAACGTAGGGTGTTGACATTTAAATGGATTTTATTATTGTTGTAAAGTCAGCAGCATTTAAAGCTGCTCCACCAATAAGACCTCCATCTACATCTTGTTTTGAAAAAATCTCTTGAGCATTCCCTGGTTTTACACTCCCTCCATAAAGAATAGAAACCTCATCTGCCAATGCAGTGTCATACTGATCCTGAATTAAGTTTCTGATGAATGCGTGCATTTCCTGTACTTGTTCTGGCGATGCAGTTTCACCAGTACCTATAGCCCAAACAGGTTCGTAAGCCAAAATAATTTTAGACCAATCTGCAGCTTTTAATTGAAACAAAACATTGCTTATTTGAGCTTTTACAACTTCAAAATGATTGGCGGATTTACGATCTTCGAGTTCTTCGCCAAAACAAAAGATAACTTCCATATCATGATCCAAAGCATTGGCTACTTTTTTTGAAAGCGTGGTATCATTCTCACCAAAATAGGCTCTTCTTTCAGAGTGACCCAAAATAACGGTTCGAATGTCAATACTTGATAACATTGATGGAGAAATTTCTCCTGTGAAAGCTCCTGATTTAGCCTCATGCATATTTTGTGCTGAAACTTCTATTTCACAATCATTTGTGAGGGCTACAGCCTGAGCTAAATGAACATATGAAGGAGCAATTATGACCCGTGTATTACCAAAACTGTCTTGAGATTTCAAGGCTTTTATCAAAGCTGTTGTTTCATTTTGATCATTGTTCATTTTCCAGTTTCCGGCTACAATTTTAGTACGCATATTTTTTTTTTTAATTAATTTAAATGGTTTTGCCTGTGGATCTATAACCACATAAAGCAGGTCGACAAAGATATTGATTAAAATGAATAAAGTTGCTATGATAAGTACAGATCCCATCACAACAGGAATGTCCAAAGTATTCAATGCGGTAACAATTTCTTTTCCAATGCCACGCCATCCAAAAATATATTCTACAAAGACTGCCCCAGCGAGCATTGATGCAAAAAAACCTGATACAGCAGTAATCACTGGATTGAGTGAATTTTTAAGAGCATGCCTATAAATTATTGCTTTTTGGGACAATCCCTTTGCTTTTGCAGTACGGATGTAATCTTGAGACAATACCTCTATCAGACCACTTCGAACCAGTTGAACGATTACTGCAATAGGTCGTATCCCCAATACAAAAGCTGGAAGAATCAAATTTTTGATTTTTAAATCCACTTGGTTGCCATAATCATCCAATTCAAAAAGACTTCCAGTCATATTCAAGTTGGTAAATTCATAAAGTAAATACCCAAAAAACCATGAAAAAAGTATTGCACTAAAAAAGGAAGGAACACTCATCCCTAAAGTACTTATCATTTGTATTGTGGTATCAATCCATGTCCCTTTGAAAATTCCAGAAATAATTCCAAAGAAAAGGCCAAAAAGAATTGCAATTCCTATGGAGGCAACAGCCAAAACTATTGTATTGGGAAGGGTTTCTGAAATAATTGCCCCTACATTTTTTCCTTGTCGTTGGTAAGAAGTTCTTAGATAAGGAACTTTAAGTATAACCTCCGTATTTGAGAAAGAGAAAATGGGATACCCTCCATATTTATTCTTTTTGTAAAAGCTAATGTTTTCGGGATCTTTGGAATGAAAAGAAATCGGTGAAAGATCATTCAGATAAAACAAATATTGGGTTGCAATGGGTAAATCAAACCCGTACTTTTTTTAACTTTCATTAGCTGTACTTCAGTAGCATTTTGATCTAAAACCATCTGAGCTGGATCCCCTGGCAATACATTGAATAAGAAAAAAACTACAGTGGCTACACCAAAAAGAGTTAGGATTCCACCAATAATTTTTTTGAAAATAAAACTTAGCATATTTTATGAATCCAAATGAATCAAAGCAAAAACAGCATAATTGATAATGTCTTGATAATTTGCATCAATCCCTTCACTTACAATTGTTTTCCCTCGGTTGTCTTCAATTTGTTTTACTCTTAAAAGTTTTTGTAAAATCAAATCGGTTAAAGAACTAACTCGCATATCTCTCCATGCTTCACCATAATCGTGATTTTTATCCAACATAAGTTGGTAAGTTTCAGCTAAATGCTTTTCATAAAGTGCAAGTACTTCTTTGGGATTCAAATCAGGTTGTTCAGCTATTCCAAGCTCTAATTGGATCAAAGCCATTAACGAGTAGTTAATGATACCCATAAATTCACTTACCTGTCCCTCCTCGATCTTTTGCTCTTCTTTATCTTGTATACTTCTGATTCGCTGAGCTTTAATAAAAATTTGATCTGTAAGGGAAGGCAATCTAAGAATTCTCCAAGCGGCTCCATAATCAATCATCTTATTGATAAATAGGTCTTTACAGCTCTTTGTAATCTGTTGATAATGTGCTTGAGTTGATTTCATAAGTATCGCAAATATGCGTAAATTTCGTTTAATTTATTTAGTCTTTCAAATATTCCAAAAAAAGTTATTCATGAATACTACACAGGTGATGAACATTAATTGTAAGGGTACTCTTGTTGATCTGTCAAAACCTAAAATAATGGGAATTCTAAACCTTACTCCCGACTCTTTTTTTGATGGAGGAAGATACAATAATGAGGATGCAGCCCTCAAACAATGTGAGAAAATGATTCTAGAGGGAGCAGACTTTGTGGATGTTGGGACCTATAGCTCAAGACCTGGAGCAAAGGAAATTTCAGAAGAAGAAGAACTCAATCGATTACTTCCTAACCTTGAAAAAATTTTAAAAGAGTTTCCAGAAACATTCTTCTCAATTGACACCTTCAGATCCAATGTTGCCGCAAAAGCCTTGGATCGGGGTGCCGCCCTGATTAACGATATTTCTGCTGGAAATCTTGATCCCAAGATGCTAGAAACGGTAGGTAAATATAAAGTCCCCTTCATTGCCATGCACATGCAAGGAACACCAAGTTCAATGCAACTAAACCCAACCTACGAAAATATTATGGGAGAATTAATTTATTTTTTTTCTGAAAAAATAAAAGCAGCACATTCTGCCGGAATCAATGATGTAATAATTGATCCTGGATTCGGTTTTGGAAAAACCATTCCACATAATTATGAAATCCTCAAAAATTGGAAACTTTTCACACTCTTAATACTCCAATCCTTGTAGGTGTTTCTAGAAAATCTATGATTTACAAAAATCTTGGTATTGATGCCTCTTTGGCTCTCAATGGAACAAGCATTCTCAATACAGTAGCGCTATCAAAAAAAACTCAAATACTAAGAGTACATGATGTCAAAGAAGCAAAAGAATGTGTTTATTTATTAG
This sequence comes from Candidatus Arcticimaribacter sp., assembly GCA_038142965.1. Lineage (GTDB taxonomy): Bacteria > Bacteroidota > Bacteroidia > Flavobacteriales > Flavobacteriaceae > Arcticimaribacter. Next base: position 495,930 of record JAYQLC010000007.1, read on the forward strand.
AAGCACTTCAATAGTTTTTCTAATTTTACAAAAACCTCAACCCTGTGGTAGATTTAGACTTCTTGAAAATAAGCTTTATTGATGTAACCGATATCATATTGGTAGCAGCATTACTCTACTATTTGTACAAACTTGTTAAAGGCACTGTTGCCATAAATATTTTTTTAGGCATTGTTATCGTTTACCTTATTTGGGTTCTTACGGATGCACTTAATATGGATGTTTTGAGTAATATTCTCGGGAAATTTATCAGCGTGGGTTTCTTTGCCCTTATTGTAGTATTCCAGCAAGAAATCAGAAAATTTCTTTTGCTTCTGGGATCTACAAATTACACGAGTAGAAAAAGCTTGATCCGTTATTTTAATTTTTTAGGTCAAGAAAACGAAGTTGTACCCTTAGATATATCTTTGCTAACAAGCTCATGTAAAAAAATGGCTAGTGAAAAAACAGGGGCAATTATTGTAATAGAACGTTCCAATTCTCTTGACTTTTTAACAAATACAGGAGATAAAACAAACATTGGTCTTTCCCCTCAAATTTTAGAAACCATTTTTTTTAAAAACAGTCCCCTTCACGACGGTGCAGTTATCATCAAAGACAACACCATTACTGCAACTCGGGTGGTACTTCCTGTATCAGAATCTTCTACCATTCCAAAAAGATATGGGCTCAGACACAGGGCTGGTGCAGGAATATCAGAAAAAACCGATGCTTTAGTTATTGTAATTTCTGAGCAAAGAGGGCAAATTACCTACATAAAAAATGGAGAATTTATTAATTTTTCTTCGGAGACAAACTAAAGAGAATCTTGATTGAAGATCTGGCTAACTAAGATTGTAAGTCATAAAATTGAACCTGGTGTAATTTCTGATAATATCCTTCTTTTTTGTCCAAGAGTTCTTGTTGAGTTCCAACCTCTACAATTTTTCCCTGATCCATCACTACAATTCGATCTGCCTTTTGTATGGTTGCCAATCGATGAGCTATGATGATTGAAGTTTTATCCTTTGTAATAGTTTCTGTTGCATTCTGAATTAATTCCTCAGAATAAGAATCAATCGATGAAGTTGCTTCATCCAAAACTAAAATGGTTGGATTTGAAAGAAATGCCCTAAGAAATGCAATCAATTGTCTCTGTCCAGCAGACAACATTGCCCCTCGTTCTTTGACATTGTAATGATAACCTCCAGGCAAGGAACTAATAAACTCATGCACCCCTATTTCTTTTGCAGCATCTTCCACTTTTTTAAGAGATATTTGGGGGTCATAGAGGGTTATGTTATTCAAAATAGTATCCGCAAAAAAGAAAAACATCTTGAAATACAACAGCTACATGTTTTCTTAAATCTTTTAATTGATAATCTCGAATTGTTACCCCATCTATTTTGATATCTCCTGAGCTAAATTCATAAAATCGGGACAGCAAATTTATTATGGTTGACTTTCCTGCTCCCGTAGCCCCAACTATTGCAATAGTTTCTCCTGGACTTACTTGCAAACTAATTCCCTTGAGCACCTCTTCATCTTCAACATAAAAAAAATGAAGGTCATCAATATCAATTTTACCCTCTATTTTCTCGGGTGAAAAGGTTCCCTTGTCCTCAATCTGACTTTCTGTTTTTAAAATTGTAAATACTCGACTGGCAGCAACCATTCCCATTTGAAGCGTATTGAACTTATCCGCAATCTGCCTGAGTGGGCGAAACAGCATCTGAGAAAGCTGAATGAACAGAAAAATGATTCCCAATGAAACACCCTCTCCAGCAACAACATTCAATCCTCCATACCAAACCAATAAACCAATGGTTACTGAAGTAGAAATTTCTGCTACTGGAAAAAAAAGATTGAATTGAACCATACGGTATGCAACCAAGCTTTTTTGTGCTTTTCATTGATCTGCATAAAGGTTCTTTGTTCAATAGCTTCTCTATTAAAAAGCTGAACGATCTTCATTCCACTGATCCTTTCTTGAACAAAAGTATTCAATTCAGCAACCTGTTTGCGCACTTCTTCAAAAGCCTTTTTCATTGATTTCTGAAATACACGAGTAGCGTAAACAATGACGGGGAGAACAGAGAAAACAATAAGTGATAATTTCCAATTTACCGAAACCATGATAATAACCACGACAGACATTTTCAACAAATCAGCTACAATCATAAACAAGCCTTGGCTAAAAATACTTGCAATTGTTTCGATATCACTTACAGATCGAGTAACCAGTCTTCCTACTGCTGATGTGTCAAAATACGCCATTTTAAAGCGAATTAGTTTTTGAAATAATTCCACTCGCAAGTCTTTAACGATCATTTGTCCCAGCCAATTTGCGTAGTATATAAATACAAACTGAAAAACGACCTCCAAAATTAATGTCAACAACATTAAGAATGAAAAAAACAAAAGACCGTCGTAATCTTTGGGAGTAATGTAATCGTCTACAACTATTTTAAGTAAATATGGAGTAAGGGTAGAAAAAAGAGATAAAAGTATTGCAGCAATTAAAACAAAATAATAGGTCAATCGGTAGGGCTTAGAATAAGCCATAAGTCGACTTAAAAGATTCAAATCGAAAATTTTACCAGATGCTTTAGCCATTATCTATCATGATATTTTTAGGATATTGAATGTCTGTAAGATACAAACCATGTGCTGGAACAGAAAATCCTGCTTTACTTCTTTCTTTGCTATTTATGATATTTTTTAATTCTTCAATAGTGATCTTATGAACACCTACATCAAGAAGTGTTCCAACAATGGCGCGAACCATATTGCGTAAAAAACGGTTGGCAGTTATGGTAAAAACATAGCCATCTCTTTTTGTGCTCCAGCTTGCACTGCTTATATCACACAAAAAAGTTTTGACATCCGTATTAGTTTTAGAAAAAGCTTGAAAATCTTTAAAGTTCATCAGCAGCTGAGAAGCTTTATTCATCAGCGGAATGTCTAGCGGCTCTCTAAAAAAATAAGCAAGACCGTTGGTGAACGGATCTTTTTTGAAACAATATGATATTCATAAGTTCTCAAGGTAGCATCAAAGCGTGCATGTGCAGTACCTATAACTGGAAATATCGACAGGATAACAATTTCAGATTTGAGGTATTGATTCAAAAGATAAACAAGGTTTTCAAAAGTCTTAGGAGGAATTTCTGCTTCAAAATGGGCTACCATTAACCGAGCATGAACACCCGTATCTGTTCTCCCTGCTCCTGTAACCTTAATAGGAGAACGAAGTACCCTTGTAAGTGCCTCCTCTAAAACTTCCTGAACACTAATTGCATTGGGCTGGTATTGCCAGCCATGAAAAGGAGTTCCTAGATAAGACAGATTGATGAAGTAACGCACTTAAATTCTTTGTTACAAAGGTATCAGAAAAACAAGAAATGCGAAAGTTTATTCACAATTGCTATTCACATATTTACTTGAAATTTTTACGTGCAATTTAATTTAGCCAAATCAAAATCTAATAGAGAATTAATTCATTAATGACAGAAACTAGTTTTCTTTTAGAAGAATTGAACTGAAGCAATTATTTGAAGTAAATTGCATATTCAATTAAATTTTTGATTCGAAAAAGCTTTGTTATAGTAAATAAAATCATTTCTGATTCTTGAAAAAAATTTTACTTTTATCGGATACCCACGGTTACGTTGATAAACGAATATTGAGTTACGTTGAGCAAGCCGATGAAGTATGGCATGCAGGAGATATTGGTAATCTAGAGGTTACTGATCAAATTCAAAAGCTAAAGCCCCTGAGAGCGGTCTACGGAAATATTGACGGAAAAGATGCTCGAGTTAGCTTCCCTGAATTTCAAGAATTTTATTGTGAGAAAGTTTCTGTTCTCATGACTCATATTGGCGGATATCCTGGTCGTTATAACCCCAAAATAAAAGAGCTTTTGATTAAATCATCCTCAAAACTATTTATTTGTGGACACTCACATATTCTGAAAGTAATGCAAGATAAAAAGTACAAAATTTTACATATGAATCCGGGAGCTGCAGGAATACAAGGATTCCACAAGATAAGAACAATGCTTCGCTTCGAAATCGAAGGGAATCAAATACATAATTTAGAAGCCATTGAATTGGGACAACGAGGTATATTGAAAGACTAGCGCAAACGATCCAAAGATCTTATCAAAGCTTCATCTTTTTTGATGTATTTATTTGCGAATATTAACATCAACCAGCTAACAAGAGCCAAAAAAAGGCGAAAACCAATATATTGTTGTTGAGTTTCAATTTGATCATAAATTTCATTTAAAACCAAAATCTCGTATCCAACAGAAAAAAACAACAAAAGAATATTCAATATTATTTGAATCTTCCGCTTCGAAAAAAGAAATATGCTAACAAGTCCAAGTAAAATGAACAAATAAGGAAGGTTAGTAATAACCCCTTTGATTTCTCTAGAATCTAGGTCAAAATCAATTGGAAAAATCAAACAACACACCAAAATGGCAATTACATAGCCTATTAGAAATAACGATTGTATTCTTTGCAGCATTATTTTTTTTTCAAAATTAGAAATTTTTTGTTGGAGGTTATATTTTTTTCGTAATATTGTTGAAGCAATCTCGAAACTTAAATAAGATTGCTCCTCATAATATACATACCTAACACATCATCTTATCAAGTTATCTATTTCGATAAGTGAATTTTTTCAAAAAAAATGTACGAAATTTCAGAATTAAAAAGTAAAAAGTTACCTGATTTACAGGATATTGCTAAATCTATTGGTGTTAAACGAATCACTGGACTCAAAAAAATGGATTTGATTTATCAAATCATTGATCACGTTTCTGCGAATCCAGAATCCATAAAAAATAGTACTCCCTCTTCAGAAAGCGCTACAGAAAAAAATGCAACTGAAGTAAAACCCAGGGTAAAAAATACAGCTCCAGAAGTTGACAAAAAAAATACCGACCTAGAAGAGAATATAAAGCAAATACCTTCAGCTGAAAAAGGTGAAATTGATTTTCGAAACGATCGTCATCAGAATACAAATCCAAATCAAAAACAAAAACAAAACACTAACCCAAATCAAAAACAAAGAAAAAACAACAATCCCAATTACAAAAACAAAAACGGAGAACCCAATCACAACAAAGACAAACGCAACAGATACAGAGAACCTGATTATGAATTTGATGGAATAATTGATTCTGAAGGTGTGTTGGACATTATGTCTGAAGGGTATGGATTTTTAAGATCCTCAGACTACCATTATTTATCGTCTCCCGATGATGTTTATGTGTCCCAATCGCAGATCCGTTTGTTTGGCCTAAAAACAGGTGATACCGTATTGGGAACTGTTCGTCCACCAAAAGAGGGAGAAAAATATTTTCCGTTAATTAAAATCAATAAAATTAATGGTCTTGATCCCAAAGTGGTTCGTGATCGTGTTTCTTTTGAACATTTAACACCTCTTTTCCCTCAAGAAAAGTTTATCCTTGCTGAAAAACAAAGTACCATTTCTACTCGAATCATCGATCTTTTCTCTCCCATAGGAAAAGGACAACGTGGAATGATTGTTTCTCAACCAAAAACTGGAAAAACAATGTTGCTAAAGGATATTGCTAATGCAATAGCCGCAAATCACCCTGAAGTTTATCAAATAATATTATTGATTGATGAACGCCCTGAAGAGGTTACAGATATGCAACGAAATGTAAAAGGAGAAGTGGTTGCTTCTACTTTTGATGAACCAGCAGATCGACACGTCAAAGTTGCTAATATTGTTTTAGAAAAAGCAAAACGATTGGTTGAATGTGGCCATGATGTTGTAATTCTTTTAGATTCTATTACTCGTTTAGCGCGCGCATACAATACAGTTCAACCTGCATCTGGGAAAATCCTCAGTGGTGGTGTGGATGCCAATGCTCTTCATAAACCAAAACGTTTCTTCGGAGCGGCTCGAAATATTGAAAAAGGAGGATCATTATCCATCATAGCCACTGCTCTTACAGAAACGGGATCAAAAATGGATGAAGTTATTTTTGAGGAATTCAAGGGTACAGGTAATATGGAACTTCAGTTGGATCGTAAAATCTCGAACAGACGTATTTTTCCAGCAATTGATTTAATTTCTTCAAGTACGAGAAGAGATGATATCCTTTTGGACGAAAATACAGTACAACGCATGTGGATCATGCGCAAATACCTTGCTGACATGAATCCAGTAGAGGCAATGGAATTTATCAATGATCGCTTCAAAAGAACAATAAACAACGAGGAGTTTTTGATCTCAATGAATGAATAATTCAATAAAAATGAGCCATAAAAAAAAAGCGCTAATGAATAATAGCGCTTTTTTTATATTGTAAAATAATAACTTGGTTAAAGAGCAGATACATGTTTCGTCAATTTTGACTTTAAATTAGCTGCTTTACTGGAATGGATAATGTTTTTCTTAGAAAGCTTATCTAACATAGAAATAACTGTTTTTAGTAAAACATCAGCTTCTTTACGATCTGTAAGTTCTTTCAACTTTTTCACAGCATTACGGGCTGTTTTGTGTTGAAAACGATTGCGTAAGCGCTTCTTTTCGTTGGATCTAATTCTCTTTAATGCAGATTTATGGTTTGCCATCTGAATATTATTTTTTTATCTGTAGCCCGTAGGGGAGTCGAACCCCTCTTTCTAGGATGAAAACCTAACGTCCTAACCGATAGACGAACGGGCCATTTTTTTATGGTTGCAAATCTAAAACGAAATAATAAACCGTGCAACCCTTTTCGTTTAAATTTTATTGATTTATTTAATTTTTTTGACAAAAAAAGAACACAGTTTAGAGTACTGACTAGTAGGCCTTAGCAAACAACACTCTTTGCTTAGATGGGTTTCCTGAAAACACACACACACCATCTTCGGGTTCAAAAGTGTGAGGTATACACCGAATTGTTGCCTTTGTAGCCTTTTTTATAGCTTCCTCGGTTGTTGCTGTACCATCCCAATGAGCAGAGATAAAACCTCCTTTTGAGTTCAATATTTCTTTAAACGATTCAAAATCATCGACTTCACTGATATGTTCGTCTCTGAAACTTGCGGCTTTTGCATACAAAGTTTCTTGGATTTCTTTCAACAAACTTGGAATGATTTCTACAATAGAGTCTTTTGAAATAAAGGATTTTGAAAGTGTATCCCTTCGTGCCAACTCTACTTGATTTTTTTCTAAATCTTTTGGTCCAATAGCTATTCTCAAAGGAACTCCCTTGAGTTCGTAATCATTGAACTTGAAACCTGGCTTCACATTATCTCTGTTATCAAATTTAACACTTACACCTAAATCAAGTAATTGGTTTTTGATTTCTAAAGCTACCTCAGAGATTGCCGACAGTTGCTCTTCTCCCTTGTAAATAGGAACAATAACCACTTGAATTGGAGCCAAATTTGGAGGTAAAACCAAACCATTATCGTCTGAATGGGTCATAATTAGTGCTCCCATTAAACGTGTTGATACTCCCCAAGAGCTTGCCCATACATGTTCTAGTTTTCCTTCTTTTGTTGCAAATTTCACATCAAATGCCTTGGCAAAGTTTTGTCCCAAAAATGTGAAGTTCCCGCTTGCAATGCTTTACCATCTTGCATAAGTGCCTCAATACAATGGGTTTGCTCTGCTCCTGCAAATCGTTCACTTTCTGATTTAACTCCTTTGATAACGGGAATTGCCATAAAATTTTCCACGAAATTTGCATAAATATCATTGATCAAAATAGTCTCATCCAAAGCTTCTTGGCGGGTTGCATGTGCAGTATGCCCTTCCTGCCATAAAAACTCAGCAGTTCTCAAAAACAAACGCGTACGCATTTCCCAACGAACAACATTAGCCCACTGATTAATGAGTATAGGTAAATCTCTATATGATTGAATCCAATTTTTGTAGGTACTCCAAATAATAGCTTCACTAGTAGGACGAACTACTAACTCTTCTTCTAGTTTTGCTTCCGGATCTACCATCAACTTTCCCTTTTCATCAGGATTGTTCTTCAAACGATAATGTGTTACAACAGCACATTCTTTGGCAAAACCTTCAGCATTTTTTTCCTCAGCTTCAAATAAATTTTTTGGAACAAAAAGAGGGAAGTAAGCATTTTGATGTCCTGTTTCCTTAAATTTCTTATCCAATTCTGCTTGCATTTTTTCCCAAACAGCATAACCGTATGGTTTAATTACCATACAACCTCGTACAGCTGAATTTTCGGCGAGATCGGCCTTGGTTACCAACTCGTTATACCATTTGGAGTAATCTTCTGATCTCTTAGTAAGTTTCTTTGACATTATTTTGGCACAGATTTTGAATAAAGTATTTTTGAATCATTTGTTATGGCAAAACTAATTATTTTACTTTTGTTATAACTACTAAAATAGAATGTTATGAAAAATTTTCCACTTACTGCTATCGTCAGAATAAACATAGGCTTATTTTTTTCTATCATTTTATTTTCATGTGGAAGTTTTCAACCCACATCTTACTATGCTGAAGATGGCATTTATGGAAATGAACAACAAAAAGTTGTAGTACCAAAAAGTGAAACTACAAAATCTTCTGGCTACACTCAATATTTCGATGAAAAGTCAAAAGAATACATCTGGGACGACACTAGCGAAGATTATTATTTCACGGATTCGGAAAATTACAGCAGTGCAAATTCCTCTAACAACGGATCTAATTCTAGCCAAGGGCAATGGGGAAGTTCACCTCAAAAAACTAATGTTTACATTGTAGGATCACCAATTGATTACAGTTTTGGATTTTTAGGATACGATCCTTATTTATTTAATGGTGGTTTCCGTTACGGTTTTTATGGTGGAGGTTTTTATGGCGCTGGTTTTTATGGAAGATATAATCGCTTTTACGATCCTTTTCGATGGGGGTATTTTGATCCTTTTTATCCTTCCTATGGTTTTGGGTTTTACAACCCTTACTACTACGGAGGATATTATCGCTACAACAGGTTTTTCAACAATCGATTTAATCGCTATGCCAACCGATACCAACCCAAAAGAAGATCATATTCAAATTCGAGGAGAGGAGCAAGTGCTTCCAGACCTTCCTCAGTACCCTCAAGAAACTCTGCAACTTCTTCGAGAAAAGGAGGAACTCTTAGATCAATGAATCAATCGAGAATTAGTGTTCCATCTCTAACTAGCAATACAGCAAATATTAGAGGAGATAGTGCGGAAAACTTAAGAAACTACAGCCGTCGATACATTACAAAAAGTGATGGAAAGTCAATAAAACAAGCTGTCAAAAACCCAAAAAATATAAGGAATTCTTCTCAACGAAATTATTACACCCCAAAAACATATTCAAAATCAAATATGTACAACGAAAATAGAAGTAGTATAATTCTAACAACTACAGTAGTCCTAGAAGTAGTAGCAGTGGAAGAGCATCTTCTTCATCCAGGTCAAGTTACAGTTCTCGCTCATCAGGTTCAAGGTCTTCCAGCTCAAGATCTTCTAGTTCAAGAAGAAATTAAATATTTATTTACATCAAAAAACATCTCCCATGAATCAATTCCATAAAGCCATATTATTGTCCTTTTTTACCGTTTCTATAAATGCTCAAAGCCTTGAAGATGTGGTTCGTTACAGTACGCCTAACCTTACAGGAACCGCTCGATTTACAGCAATGGGCGGTGCTTTTGGGGCATTGGGAGGAGACTTAAGTGCTCTTCAGGTGAACCCTGCCTCCAGCTCAGTTTTTGAACACTCTCAAATTGGAGTTACAATGAATTCGGTGAGGAATAAAATTAATTCTGATTATTTTGGAAGTGAATATGAAATTTCTAGTAGTGATTTGAATTTTGATCAATTTGGATTTGTTTTCGTTTTAAAAAATTCAGATGCGGGACCATGGTCAAAAATCGGTTTTTCTTTCGATTATCAGCAAACGGCAAACTTTAATTCTGTTTTTGAAGCAGAAGGATATAATCGCAATGGAATTGACAACTACTTTCTTGGTTTTGCTCAAGGGGTTGCGTTAGAAAATTTTCAAACATCACAACGTGAAACCATTAGTCAGCTTTACTCTTATTTAGGAGAAAATTTTGGCTTTGACACACAACAGGGTTTTTTAGGTTACCAATCTTACATAATTGAAGCAAATCTTGATGAGCCTTTGAATACGGATTATTACAGCACTGTAAATCCAGCATCAAATGGATATTTCCATGAATATGTTACTAGAAGAAGTGGAGGAATTAACAAATATGCGTTTAATTTTAGTGGAGAATATCAAAAAAAATATTACTTCGGTCTGAACCTAAATTCTTACAATCTTGAGTTCATTGAAGAAACTGACTTCTATGAAAGTAATTACTCCGATACTTCGGCTTTGAATTCTTTTCGTTTTAACAACAGGCTTCTTACACTTGGAAAAGGATTTTCGTTTCAAATAGGGGGTATCGCCAAATTATCTCAACAGTTGCGCTTGGGGTTAAGTTATGAAAGTCCAACATGGTTCTCTATTCTTGAAGAAACCGAACAATTTGTAGCAAGTAATGATGGCTCAGAGATCACTGTTGAACCTCTAATTATAAACACATACCCAGAGTATCGCTTCAAAACGCCTTCAAAATACACAGCAAGTCTCGCTTATATTTTTGGTAAAAAAGGGTTAATTAGTATTGATTACACTCGAGTAAATTACGATTCAGCAAATTTTAATGAACCCAACGACTCCTACTTCCGAGATCAAAATGATATCATAGAAAATAACTTATCTACCGAAGGTATTCTAAAAATTGGTGGAGAATATCGTTTTGGAAATTACAGCCTAAGAGCTGGATATATAAACCAAAACTCTTTCATAAAAAAAGTGGATAATAGTGGTTCAATCATGAGTATTGGTGGTGGAATTAATTTTGGAGGAAGCTCACTTGACCTTAGTATTACAAGTAGTAATTTTAGCGATCAACAACAATTATTTACCAGTGGACTTACCGATACCATAAACCTCAAAAGGGATCATTTGAACGTCAGATTAACCTATGTGCTAAGATTATAAAATGTACAAACATCCAAAGGGATATTTGAATCAAAATATTTAGCATAAATGCGTATCTTTGTTGGAGTTTAAAAATACTATGAAATTAAAAAAATCCTTAGAAGATGCTATAGATCATTACGGTGATGATCATGTAGGTAGCAGTTCCGATAACCCTATTCGTCCGGATGCCTTTGAGCTAACTAATCCTGAAAAAATTCAATTGATTGAAGAAAAAGTCGCCGACATCCTTCATATTTTGGGAATGGATTTGACTGACGACAGCTTAAAAGGTACTCCAAACAGAGTGGCTAAAATGTATGTTGATGAAATTTTCGGTGGATTACATCCCCAAAAAAACCCAAAGCATCTACTTTCAAGAATAATTATAAATACGGTGAAATTCTGGTTGAAAAGAATATTACTTTGTATTCAACTTGCGAACATCATTTACTTCCCATAATCGGAAAAGCTCATGTTGCATACATTTCCAATGGCACTGTTGTCGGTTTATCAAAAATGAACCGAATTGTTCAATACTATGCACAACGCCCCCAAGTACAAGAACGCTTAACCCTTCAAATCGTTGAAGAACTAAAAAATGTACTAGGCACAGAGGATGTAGCTTGTGTAATTGATGCAAAACATTTATGTGTAAATTCCAGAGGAATTAAAGATATTAGCAGTAGCACTGTAACCTCTGAGTTTGGTGGTGCTTTTAAAAGCAAAGAAACTAAACGCGAATTTTTGGATTACATTCAACTCGATACAGAATTCTAATGCAACAACTTACTGTCTACAATTCCTTGAGTGGTAAAAAGGAAATTTTTACTCCAATTACAAAAGACTACGTAGGCATGTATGTATGTGGTCCTACAGTATACAGTAACGTACATTTAGGAAACTGCAGGACCTTTATTTCTTTCGACTTAATCTTTCGTTATCTTAAACATTTGGGATTTAAAGTTCGATATGTCCGCAACATAACAGACGCTGGACATTTAGAAAATGATGCGGATGAAGGAGAGGATCGAATTGCCAAAAAGCTCGACTTGAGTCTATTGAGCCTATGGAAGTAGTTCAACGCTATACCGTAGATTTTCACGAAACTTTAGCTAAATTCAACAACCTCCTCCTAGCATTGAACCTACAGCTACAGGTCATATTATTGAACAAATTGAAATTATAAAATCAATTCTCAAAAAAGGATTTGCATACGAAATCAACGGTTCTGTTTATTTCGATGTTCTCAAGTACAACGAAACTCATGATTATGGAAAATTAAGCGGCAGAAAAATTGAAGACCTCATTCATAATACACGTTCGCTCGATGGTCAAGGCGATAAAAAAATCCTCAAGATTTTGCTCTATGGAAAAAAGCAGAACCCAAACACATAATGAGATGGCCCTCACCATGGAGTGATGGTTTTCCAGGTTGGCATTTGGAATGCACTGCAATGAGCACAAAATATCTTGGAAATCAATTTGATATTCATGGAGGAGGAATGGATTTGAAGTTTCCACACCACGAATGTGAAATTGCACAAGCCGAATGTATTTCAGAACAAGCGCCTGTCAATTATTGGCTTCATGCCAATATGCTGACTTTGAATGGCCAAAAAATGGCTAAATCAACAGGAAATAATATTTTGCCTGAAGAAATGTTTTCGGGTAAGAATTCAATTTTCACAAAACCATTTAGCCCAGAAGTAGTTCGTTTTTTTCTTTTGCAAGCACATTATAGAAGTATTGTTGATCTAAGTGAAGATGCACTTTTAGCCTCAGAAAAAGGTTTTAATAAACTCAAAGAAGGTATGTTGTTACTGAAACAACTAACCCCTTCTACTGAGACAAAGGGATTTGATTTAGCTCAATGGGAGGAGCAATCGTACAAAGCAATGAACGATGATTTTAATAGTCCTATGTTGATTGCGCAAATTTTTGAGGCTATTCGTTTCATTAATTTGGTAAACAACGGTTCCGCCTCAATTTCGAAATCTGACCAAATTAAACTTGCTCAAAAGATGAAAAATTTTGTGGAAGATATCATGGGAATATCGTTTGGAAAATCTAATCAGTCAGATATAAGTACTGCCCTCGAGGGGACAGTAAAGATGCTTATTGATTTTCGAAAAATTGCTCGTGACAACAAAGATTTTGTTACTTCTGACCGAATTAGAGACGAACTCTCAACTCTAGGTATTCAGCTTAAGGATGAAAAAGATGGAACTACCTTTAGTGTCTAATTTAGACTTCTTTCATGAAAAAAATTTTAATTTTTCCTTTCATCCTTCTTATCAAATTTTATCAATCGGTAATTTCTCCTTTAACTCCAGCAAGCTGTAGATACAGTCCGACCTGTTCAGCTTATGGACTTGAAGCTTTTGAAAAACACGGACCCATCAAAGGACTTTACTTAACAATCAAAAGAATTTTGAGTTGCCACCCTTGGTCCAAGGGAGGCTATGATCCCGTTCCATAAGTTTGGGATTTTTAACGAAAATCAAGTACTTTTAACAAACCAATAATTTTTCTATATGCTTTTTTCTAAAATCCAATGGGCGCCCTCCGATACACTTTTCAAAATCGGCAGTTTTGGAATTCATTATTACAGCCTTATGTTTGTAATTGCCTTCTCTTTAGGGTATTACATAATGAGTAAAATGTATAAAAAAGAAAAAGTATCTGTCGAATATATCGAACCTTTACTTTTTTATGTGGTCATTGCAACTCTTTTGGGTGCTCGACTCGGTGAAGTTTTTTTTACAGTTGGGGATATTATCAAAATCATTTGATCGAAATCCTACTTCCAATTCGAGAGCGTGAAAATACGAGTCTATTGTTTGGATTAGTTGAAGGATATGAATTTACTGGTTTTAGAGGTCTGGCAAGCCATGGAGCTTCTATCGGAATTTTAATTGGTCTGTATTTGTATCAAAAAAAATATACTTACAAACCTCTTTTATGGATTTTAGATCGATTGGTAATCCCAGTAAGTATTGGCGCTGCATTTGTACGAATTGGAAATTTTTTTAATTCAGAGATTGTTGGGAATTACACTGGAAATAATTTTGGAGTTGTATTCCTTAACAGAAGAGAAATTGCACCAAGACATCCCGCTCAACTTTATGAAGCTATAGGTTATATAGGACTTTATTTCTTACTGCGCTATTTATACAACAACAAAAAAAATCAGTCAGAGGGTTATTTATTTGGACTGTTTTTTGTGTCGCTTTTCAGTATTCGTTTTGTTGTTGAGTTTGTCAAAGAAAGTCAAGGTGGTTTTGAAACTTATCTCCCATCCTTTCTACGGGACAATGGTTGAGTATTCCTATGATTCTTTTTGGTCTCTTTTTTATGTTCAAAAAAACTAAAATTGCGTAGATGAGTACCCATGATAATTTTTCGCTTCAATATCCAATTGGAAAATTTGAATGGACAACCACTCAACCCTCATCCAAAGAAAAAAAGAGATTTTAGACGTTTTAAAAAACTTTCCTGCTCTTATTGAGCGAGAGGTAGAAGGATTAAAAGAAAATGAATTACAAACACCTTATCGAGAAGGAGGATGGACAATAGCTCAAGTTGTACATCATCTAGCAGATAGTCACTCACATGCTTACCTTAGATCGAAGCATGCATTGTTAGAATCGACTCCAAAAATCAAGGATTATACTGAAGCGGAGTGGGCAAAGTTAGAAGATGCTTCTTCCTCTGATATTTCTCCCAGTATTTTAATACTCAAAGGTGTTCACAAAAGATGGGTAGCTTTTTTTGAGTCACTATCTAAAAGTCAATTTGAAAATGAATACCATCATCCAGAACGTTCAAAAAATTACCCTTTGTACATTGTCATGAAACTTTACGCTTGGCACAGTATGCATCATCTTGAACACATTCGATCGTTAAAAAAAAGAATGGCTAACTCCAATAAATCATAAATTTGGCTCAAATATCTCGAACCTCAAAGGCTCTTCAATTGAAAATTCTTAGCACTACAAACCTAAAAGAAGTTTAATAAAAAAAAATCACGGCTTTCACCGTGATTTTGATTTAATGAAACAGAGAGTTGATTTAGACCCTATACTTGTTTTTTAACTTGCGTATCAAACATTACTGGTGTAGCGATAAATACAGAACTGTAGGTACCTACAATAACCCCCACTATTAAGGCAAACATAAATCCTCGAATAGATTCACCGCCGAAAATAAAGATTGCCAATAAAACCAATAAGGTTGTTAATGAGGTATTTAAGGTTCTACTTAATGTACTATTCAAAGCAGAATTAACCGTGTTGTTCAATTGCCATTTGGGATGATCGTTTGTAAATTCTCTAATGCGGTCAAAAACTACTACGGTATCGTTCAAAGAATATCCTATTACGGTAAGAATCGCAGCAATAAATGCTTGATTTATTTCCATGTTAAAAGGCATAATTGAATATGTTAATGAAAATATACCTAAAACAATAAGTACATCGTGGAATACCGCTGCAACAGCACCCAAAGAAAATTGCCATTTACGGAAACGCAATAAAATGTATAAAAACACTACTATCAAAGAACCAAAAACAGCTAGATAAGAATTTTGCTTGATATCATCTGCAATGGTTGGTCCGACCTTAATCGAAGACATGATTCCTATAGTTTTTGAGTCAGATCCATTTACAAACTCATCGTAAGTGATTCCTTCTGGAAGGTAAGCTTGTAAACCTGAATAAAGCTTTTCATAAATTTCATTATCAATTGCAGTTCCTTCCTCATCAACCTTGTATTTGGTTGTTATTTTTAATTGATTATCGTCTCCAAATGTTTTTGCTTCAACACTTCCAAAAGCATCTGCAAGCACGCCTTCTATTTCCGTTGGATTTACAATCTTATCAAAACGAACGGTGTAAGATCTACCTCCTACAAAATCGACGCCTTGATTTAATCCCTTTGAAAGAAAGTGAAGCGATGCTGAATATTAATAAAACTCCCGAAATCATATAAGCTATTTTTCTTTTTTCCAAAAATGTTATACTCATGTTTTGAAAAAGTCCTTGGGTAGCAGATGTAGCAAAAGATACAATTTTACCTTTAATGGAACGGCCATCAATTAATAATCTGGTAATAAAAATAGCGGTAAACAAAGAAGTTGCGATACCAATCAATAAGGTTGTTGCAAATCCTTTGATTGGCCCTGTTCCGAACACAAACAAGATTAGGGCTGTTAGACCTGTTGTTATGTTTGCGTCTAAAATTGATGAAAGTGCATTATCAAAACCATCTGCAACTGCTTTGAGTTGCCCTTTACCTTTTTTGAGTTCCTCCGTATGCGTTCAAAGATAAGCACGTTTGCATCTACTGAGATACCTATGGTTAGTACAATTCCAGCAATACCCGGGAGAGTCAAAACAGCGCCTAAACCTGCTAAAATTCCAAAAATCAGCAAAATATTCAATACCAAAGCTACATCGGCATAAATACCCGATGATCCATAATAGAATAGCATCCAAAGTAATACGATAAAAAGGGCAATAATAAAAGAATAAATTCCACTTTGAATAGCTTCCTTACCTAAAGATGGTCCAACAATTTCTGACTGAATAATGTCTGCAGAAGCAGGTAATTTACCTGCTCTAAGAACGTTAGCTAAATCAATCGCTTCATTGAGTGTAAAGTTACCAGATATCTCAGAACGACCACCCGTTATTGCTCCTTTGCTTACACCTGGAGCAGAATACACAACGTCGTCTAATACAATAGCAATGTTACTGGCTTCTCTAAAAGCTTTACCTGTCAAATTTTCCCATACACGGGCACCCTTAGAATCCATTTGCATGGAAACAGATGGTTGTCCAACTTGATCATAGGATTGCAATGCATCAACAATAACCCCTCCACTCATTGGTGGAGTATTTTCGCGATTGGATTTTAGGATGTAAAGATCTACCAACTCAGATTCTTCTTGCTCTTTTCCCCAAGCAAATCTTATGTATCGGAATTGCTGAGGTAACAGTCTTCGAACCTCAGGTAGATCAAGGTAATCTGTAATGGTTTTCATGTCCTTTTTGGCAAATTGAGCCAAAACAGGCCCTCCCTGATAACCGTATCCTTTAACAAGATCCAATATTGGATTTCCTTTTGCAACTGAGGCAGAATCTTTAGCTTCAACATCAGCTAAAAGGTCATCAATTGCTGAAGCCTCTGTTTTTTCTTCACTTTTTTGTACTCCTTTTTCGATCAAAAGATTGTTTGCTTCGTACAGAAAGTTTACAAGTTGGTCATTTTTGTAAGTTTCCCAAAATTCCAATTGTGCTGTACTTTGTAATAAATTCTTTACACGTTCAACATCGCGAGCTCCTGGAAGTTCTACTAAAATTCTTCCCGAAGTACCAAGACGCTGAATGTTTGGCTGAGTAACTCCAAATTTATCGATACGCTTTCTCAATACTTCAAAAGCGGAAACAATGGATTCATCAATTTTACGACGAACAATTGGACGAACTTGTTCATCAGACATTTCAAAATTGATAACATCGCTTAACGTTCTGTTTGCAAAAATTTCAGGGTTTGCCAATGTAATATCTCCTTTTATTGCATCAAAAGCAGTGAAGAAAGACTCTACATAAGGTTCATCAGTGTTTTTTTGTAGAAGATCAGCATCATCTAATGCCTTATTAAAGGTTGCATTTTTTGAATAATCTGTTAATCCTTTTAAAATATCTTTAACCGAGATTTGAAGAATTACATTAATTCCCCCTTTTAAGTCAAGTCCTTTATTTAATTCTTTTCCTTTAGCATCGTTATAAGATGTAAATAGATAAAGAGGTAAATTCCCAATTGAATCCAAATAGTTTGATTCAATCTGTTCTCTTAGAGCAACATAGTCTGGCTGATCTTCGGCTACCCTACTGATAGCATAGGATTCAGCCTTATCTTCTTGGCTACTTGAAATGAAAGTAAATGAAAGTTGATAGATACTTACGATTCCAAAAAGGATTCCAAAAACTTTTATTAATCCGTTATTCTGCATTAGTTTGATTTTTAAGCGTGTTAAAGGCGAGCAAATATAAAATATAAGCCTAGATTTAACAACTTTATGGTGTTGTTTTGTTTACAAAAAAACCGCCCAAGTGGCGGTTTTTGATAATTTTTATGATGTTTTTTTACAAATTACTTGATAAAGCTTCGTTCATTGAACGCACGGCTGCGGCACTTTTTTAAACTTTTCTTGCTCTTTTTCATCCAAATTAACATCCAAAATTTCTTCAACCCCATCTTTCCCGATAATACAGGGAACACCAATACAAATATCACTTTCACCGTATTCACCTTCAAGGTAAACAGAACAGGGTATCATTCTTTTTGATCGTTAATTATGCTATCTACAAGGTAAGCTACAGAAGCACCTGGCGCATACCATGCAGATGTTCCCAAAAGCTTGGTTAGTGTAGCACCTCCTACCATTGTTGCTGCTGCTACATCATCTAGTTCTTCTGAGGATAAATGTTGACTAACTGGAGTACCGTTGTAACTCGCTAATCGTGTTAAAGGAATCATTGTTGTGTCACCATGACCCCCAATAACCATACCTTGATGTCATTTGCAGGTTTATCCAAAGCTTTTGACAAATAAGTTTTGAACCTTGAGCTATCAAGTGCCCCTCCCATTCCAATGATGCGGTTTTTAGGAAGCCCAGTTTCTTTGAGCGCTAAATAGGTCATAGTATCCATTGGGTTAGAAACTACTACAATAATTGCTTCAGGGGAATGTTCTAAGATGCTTTCAGCAACAGATTTTACAATTCCTGCATTTATGCCAATCAACTCTTCGCGAGTCATACCTGGTTTTCTAGGGATACCAGAGGTAATGACAACTACGTCGCTATTTGAAGTTTCTGAATAATTATTGGTTACCCCTGTGATTCTGGTATTGAATCCTAATGTAGTTGCTGTTTGGGTTAGGTCAAGTGCCTTACCTTCTGCGAATCCTTCTTTGATATCCAAAAGGACTACCTCGCTTGCTATTCTTTTGACAGCAATGTATTCTGCGCATGATGCACCTACATTCCCAGCTCCTACTAAAGTTACTTTCATAATTTATTTTTTAATTTAAACGTTTGTAAAATTTTGCAATGCCACAGAAGTTAAGCATCAATGTTTGCGTAAATGGCATTTTTTTCAATGAATTCTCTTCTCGGCGGAACCTCATCACCCATTAACATCGAAAATACACGATCGGCTTCACTTCCACTGTCTATGGTTACCTGTCGTAAGGTTCTAAATTCTGGATTCATGGTAGTGGCCCATAGCTGTTCAGCATTCATTTCTCCCAGACCTTTGTATCGTTGAACAGAAGATCCTTGACCATAAGATTCCATCAATGACTCTCTTTCTTGATCTGACCATGCGTATGCCTTTTTAGCTCCCTTTTTAACTAAAAATAAGGAGGTGTTGCAATGTAAACATAGCCAGAGTCAACTAGTTCTCTCATGTAGCGGAAGAAGAAAGTTAGAATTAAAGTTGAAATGTGACTTCCATCAACATCTGCATCACACATGATAACTACTTTATGGTATCTTAATTTACTTAAATTAAGTGCTTTACTGTCGTCTTCTGTTCCAATAGTTACCCCAAGGGCTGTATAAATATTTCGAATTTCTTCGTTTTCAAAAACCTTGTGTTGCATGGCTTTTTCAACGTTTAGAATTTTTCCTCTCAAGGGTAATATTGCTTGAAAGTTTCGGTCTCTTCCTTGCTTTGCTGTACCACCAGCAGAGTCTCCCTCAACTAAAAACACTTCGCATTGTGCTGGATCTTGCTCAGAACAATCAGATAATTTCCCTGGAAGACCACCTCCAGTCATTACTGTTTTGCGTTGAACCATTTCCCTAGCTTTACGTGCTGCATGGCGCGCTTGAGCCGCTAAAATAACTTTTTGAACAATAGTTTTTGCATCGTTTGGATGTTCTTCAAGGTAGTTTTCTAACATTTCTGAAACTGCCTGAGATACTGCTGAAGTAACCTCTCGGTTCCCTAGTTTTGTTTTGGTTTGTCCTTCAAACTGAGGTTCAGCAACCTTTAATGAAACTATTGCTGTTAATCCTTCTCGGAAATCATCACCGCTAATTTCAAATTTTAATTTATCCAACAAGCCTGAACCGTCTGCATACTTCTTTAGAGTGGATGTCAAACCTCTTCTGAAGCCAGCAAGATGGGTTCCACCTTCGTGCGTGTTGATATTATTTACATAAGAGTGGAGGTTTTCCGAATATGAGGTGTTGTAAATCATTGCAACCTCAACTGGGATATTGTTTTTCTCTCCTTCAATTGAAATTACATCCTCAATGATGGACTCTCTTGAGGTGTCTAAAAAACGAATAAATTCTTTGAGTCCCTCCTTGGAATGGAATACATCATTAATAAAAGCTCCTTTATCATCCTTATTTCTACGATCTTCAAGAGTGATGGTAATCCCTTTGTTTAAGTAAGATAACTCTCGCATTCTGTTTGCTAAAGTTTCATAACTGTATTCTAAGACCTGTTGAAATATTTCTGGATCAGGTTTGAATCTTACTATGGTACCCCTTTTATCAGAGGCTCCTACTTCTTGAACTGGTGAAACTGGTTTTCCTCTTTTATATACTTGTTCAAAGGTTTTTCCATCGTGAAAAACAGTTGCAGTAAGTTCTTCTGAAAGTGCATTAACACATGAAACACCAACCCCATGCAGTCCTCCCGAAACTTTGTACGAATCTTTATCAAATTTCCCTCCAGCTCCGATTTTGGTCATAACAACCTCCAGGGCAGAAACTCCCTCTTTTTTATGGATTCCTACAGGAATTCCTCTACCGTTATCTTCAGTGGTAATTGAATTGTCTTCGTTTATGATAACTGATATTTTATCACAATGTCCTGCTAGGGCTTCATCAATGGAGTTATCAACTACTTCATAAACCAGGTGATGTAATCCTCGAACGCCCACATCTCCGATGTACATTGAAGGACGCATTCTAACATGCTCCATCCCCTCTAGGGCTTGAATGCTATCTGCTGAATATTGTTGTTTTTTAGCTTCTTCGCTCATTGTTTAGTTTTGTTTAAAATCATACAGATTTCTGTACTTTCAAATATACGAAAACAGGGTTAGTATTTAAAATGAAAAACCTTGCTTAGGGCTTGAAGTTATTAACATTTTATCCTAAAAAACTATCTTAAATTCAACGAAAATTAATGGGTGTAAAACAGCATTTTAAACGCTTGTTATTTTTGAAAAATTAATAAGCGTCATCATGAACTTTGGCAACTGCTCTGCCACTTGGATCATTCATGTTTTTAAAAGCCTCATCCCATTCTAAAGCAATTGGAGTGCTACAAGCTACCGAAGGTACAGATGGAACGCTTAAAGCCGCTGTTTCGCTGGGAAAATGTTCTTCAAAAATAGATCGATAATAAAATTCTTCTTTATTTTGAGGAGTCTGTACTGGAAACTTAAAATGTGCGTTTTGCATTTGCTCATCCGTTATATTCTTTTCAACAACCTCTTTCAAAGTGTCGATCCAATCGTAACCTACTCCATCTGAAAATTGCTCTTTTTGTCTCCACGCCACACTTTCTGGAAGATACTTCTCAAATGCTTTGCGAATTACCCACTTTTCCATGCGATCAGAAGTAATCATCTTATCCTTCGGATTGATACGCATTGCAACATCCATAAACTCTTTATCTAAAAAAGGCACTCTACCCTCGATTCCCCACGAAGCCAATGATTTGTTTGCTCGCAAACAATCGTATTGATGCAGTTTATCTAATTTTCGAACGGTTTCCTCATGAAAATCTTTGGCAGTGGGTGCTTTGTGAAAATACAAATATCCTCCAAACAATTCATCAGCTCCTCACCAGAAAGGACCATTTTGATTCCGAGGGCTTTTATCGCACGAGCCATCAAATACATTGGGGTTGAAGCACGAATAGTAGTAATATCGTAGGTTTCTAAATGATAAACAACATCTCGAATTGCATCCAATCCTTCTTGTATGGTAAACCTCACTTCATGATGAACCGTATCGATGTGTTTGGCTACTTTGGCCGCAGCTTCCAGATCAGGAGAACCTTCTAATCCTACAGCAAAGGAGTGCAATTGAGGCCACCAAGCAGCTTGATCATCATCCGCTTCAATCCTTTTGGCGGCATACAATTTGGCCAAAGCCGAAGTGACCGAAGAGTCCAAGCCTCCAGAGAGTAAAACCCCATAGGGCACGTCACTCATAAGCTGACGACGAACTGCTGCTGCTAAAGAATCGTGAAGGTCTTCTATTTTAGTATCATTTTCTTTAACTGAATTATATTCCATCCAATCTCTTGAATACCATCGAATTGGACCGTCTAAACTACTAGTCAAGTAATGCCCAGGGGGAAATAACTCAATTTTAGTACATATACCTTCAAGTGCTTTTAATTCTGAGGCAACATAAAAAGTTCCATTTTGATCCCACCCCATGTACAGAGGAATAATTCCCATATGATCGCGTGAAACAAAATACTCGTCTTTCTGGGTATCGTACAATGCGAATCCAAAAATACCATTCATTTCATCTATGAAATTTGGTCCTTTTTCTTGGTAGAGTGCTAAAATAATTTCACAGTCTGATGCCGTTTGAAATTCATATTTCCCATCCAATTCAGCTCGTAGTTCTTTGTGATTGTAGATTTCTCCATTTGCAGCAAGAACATAGCGCCCATCGGCACTAAATAGTGGCTGATTTCCTGAGGTTGGATCTACAATAGCCAAGCGTTCGTGTGCCATTACAGTTTTGTCATTAGAAAATATTCCGCTCCAATCGGGACCCCGATGACGTATGTTTTTAGACATATTCAAAACCTGAGCTCGTAAATCTTCGGAAGGTTGTTTCAGTTCAAAGGCACAAACAATACCACACATAATTATAAATTTTAAGCAAATATAAGATAAGAATAACTAATGTAAATATAAAGACCTTATTTAGTTTAAAATTTAAATAAAAAATTATTTATAGACATAAAAAATAAATCCTAGTATTGTTTTTAAGGTAATAATACTAAGAATATTTAGTTGCTTAATTATTGAGTTTTTGGTAAACTATGTCTCCATTTAAAATAGTAGCAATTACGTTTACCTTTGGAACTGCATCAATTCTGATGTCCATGATGTCTTTTTGTAAAATGACCATGTCTGCCACTTTACCAATTTCAATGCTTCCCTTTATTTTTTCTTCAAAATTGGCGTAAGCTGCCCAAATAGTCATTCCTTTGAGTGCCTCCATTCGAGTTAATGCCTCGTCCATCTGGAAACCACCTTCTGGAAGTTTATTTTCTGTAGTTCTGGCAACAGCTGCATAAAATGTTTTTAATGGGCTAACGTGCTCTACAGGAAAATCTGTTCCCAATACGATTTTTCCTGACCAGTCCAACAGACTTTTGTATGCATATGCGGTTTGAATTCGATCTTTTCCCAATCTTTCGTCAGCCCAAAACATATCACTTGTTGCATGGGTAGGTTGAATCGATGGAATAATTTTATTTCCAAATGCCTCTCTGTCCTTTCGAGAAACTACTTGTGCGTGTTCAATTCTCCAACGGGGATCTGGATCGATAGTTAATGCCTTTTTATAAGCCTCTAGCACCTGGTGATTTGCTGCATCCCCAATGGCGTGTGTATTCATTTGGAGTCCTTTTTTAGCTAAAATAAAAGCTAACTTTTCAATTTCATCAACAGGAGTTACAAATGATCCTCTGTTACCTTTATCGTCAGAGTAATCATTTTTTAGCGCAGCTCCTCTACTTCCCAATGCGCCATCAGCATAAACTTTTACAGAACGAACGTTTAAATAAGGGGTTTGTATTGGACCTTTTTCTAGGTAATAGTCCAGATTTTCAGGAGTATTACTTATCATTCCATAAACTCGAATGTCAAGAATTCCTTTTTTCTGTAAACTGTCTATCAATTGTAATTGTTCTTTGTCAAGCCCCGCATCATCGACGGTTGTTAAACCGTTTTCAAAGCAAATTTTTTGAGCTGCCAGCAAAGCTTGAGTTTGTTGTTCAATTGAAGGCTTTGGAAGTGCGTTATAAACTTGATCCATTGCATTATCGATCAAAACCCCAGTTAAAGAACCATTTTTTCGTACAAAAACACCTCCGTCAACTTCCGTAGAAAGATCAATTCCAGCCAAATCCAATGTAAATTGATTTACAAGGAGAGCGTGCCCATCGACGCGTTTTAAGGCTATGATTTGATCAGAAAAAAGCTCATCCAATTTATCTTTTGTTGGATAAGTCTTTACCTCCCAATCGTTTTGATCCCAACCTTGTCCCAGAATAGGAACACCAGGGTTTGATTTGGAATAATCATTTATTCTTTCAATAACTTCATCAAAACTAACAGTACCTGTAAGATCTAACTGTTGCTGTAACAAACCAAAATTATAAAAATGGCAGTGAGCATCAATAAAACCGGGATAGACTGAGAAGCCCTTGAGATCAACTGTGTTTTTTGAGGTATACTGGCTCAGTAGTTCTTCTCCTCCTACTGCAATAAAAACTCCATCTTTTACTGCAACAGCAGTTGCCACATCAAAATTTTGATTTACGGTGTAAATCTTTGCATTATGAATAATTAAATCTGCCTCTGGGGACTGACAAGAAAGGAATAGTACAAAACTGAATAGTAGTATTGAAGCTTTTTTTCATTTGTAAAGTTTAGGAGCAAATTTAAACAAAAGTTGGAGGTTGTCTAAAAGGTAAGTTTAGAAATTTTCAAACAAATCCTTAAATTCAATTTTTAAAGCCTTGGAGATTTTGAATAAGGTTTTAATTGTTGGATTAGTTCTCCCTGCTTCAATTAGTTGTAGTGCATTTCTTCCATACCTGAAAGATGAGCCAAATTAGCTTGAGTTAAATTATTTTTCTTTCGTATATATTTAATTTGCTTACCAACACTAATTTGAACTTCGTTACTATCAAAGTTATTCATACAAAGATTTCATTTCTATTTTTAATTTAAATCCAAATGAGGGATTTTCGCACAACATACTTGTTGGAAGACCTTTAAGTATTCGTATTGCATTAAAAATCAAAAAGATAGAATACTTAAATATATGAAATTTATTTTAGGAAAATTGTTTGTTAAAAATTTAAATCAAAATTATATCGTATACCTGTAATGAATCTGGCTCCATAAACTTGATAATTTGCCCATTGAAATTGTTTTTCATTGAAGATGTTTTCTGATTTAAAATAAATATCCCATCGATCATTCAACTGATAAGTTAATCTGACCTCTGCGTCGACAAAAGATGGGAGTTCAACAATCTTGTGAGCTGCGGATAGTGATTGATTATTGAAAATTTCTTGAAATGAATGTTTTCGAGCTCCCAAAAAATCACATTTGTTTGCAAGAATATTTTTTGCCAAATTTTGATGTTTGTATTAAATTTGAATTGAAGTCCGGGTAAGTTCAATGGTTCTGTTTCGTCTGCTAAAGAGTAATCTCTCCAATGTGCCTGAAAGGATAAAGAACCACCGTTTTTGAAAGCTGCCATTACGGATGCATCAAAGCCGAGGGTTTCTATTTCTTTATAAATTACCTCAAAAGTATTTCCATAGCGAAAAGCTGTGTAATCAGAATTTCTATTATCCAAACCAAAACTTCTAAAAAGCGGAGTATTTTCTGATTTTTGATAATAAGCATTCATTGTAAATTCCCAGCCTGCTACAAGCTTTGTTCGAGTTCCTAATTGAAAAGCATAAGGGACATGCGTTTTTTCCAAAACTATTGCAGGCGCAGTATAGGGGTTTTGATCTGAGAAGGTTCTGAAACTGTTTTGACTCAATTCACCAGACACTTTCAGAAAAGGTGTGAAATTTCCTTTTTTGGGCTTGAAAGATAAATCGAGCATGGGAAGAACAAAGATATTCTGATTCTCAAAATCGTCTCCAAATCCATAAACAGCTTTGGCTCCAATTTTAAATTTAAAACGATTTTTACCCGAGCTCAAAGAAAGCTCCATTTGAGAAATACCTGATGCAAAAGAAGAAGGAGTATTCGACAAATAATCTGAAGCAAACTCGTTGTTAATATATCGTACCGATGGAACTGCATTCACAAAAAAAGATCCTATTGGTAATTGAAGTTTTGTATTGAGTTCTAACTGCAGTTCATTGGTATTGAAGCTATCGGTGGTCAAATGAGCAGTAATATCCGCTTTCTTTAAAATGATATTGTACCATTGCCATTGTGATTTAAAAGACAAATAATTAATTTGCTGCTTGGGATCTAAAAAACGTAAAACAAGATCATCTCCAATGGGGTCTTGAGTTCCATAAAGGTTAAACGCATGACTCCTAAAAGACAATTGTGAACTTGATGCAATCGTATTCGAATCATGCTGATACCCTAAATGGACTTGTGTTGCATTTTGCTGAGATGTGAGCTCTTGGTCTGGTAAATCTTTGAATAAACCATTAAAACGCATTAGCCAGCTTACTTTTTGACGGCGATCCAAATCAATTTGAGCAGAATGATCGAACAAAAGATTA
Organism: Candidatus Arcticimaribacter sp.; assembly: GCA_038142965.1. GTDB lineage: Bacteria > Bacteroidota > Bacteroidia > Flavobacteriales > Flavobacteriaceae > Arcticimaribacter. Next base: position 522,485 of record JAYQLC010000007.1, read on the forward strand.
TTGAAATTTCCAAATCCAGAACTTACTGTTGCATTGTATTTGGGGTACTTTTTCTTTTTTTGCAGCACCCTTGCAGAACCTTTTGATGGGATAAAAGTAGAGGCTACTGGAACAGAAAAGATAGAATAACGCACGACACTCTTTTCTTTTCCAATTGAATCAATAACTGATGGTTGTTCTCTAATTTTAAAAACTTCAGATAAACTGGGAGTGTATGACTTGATTACAGTCACTTCCTGAATACTCAGATCATTTTCTTCCTCTTGTCCATAAAAAACCGTGAAACTAGAAAGCAAACCAACCCAAAGGCAGGCCTTAAGGTATTTGTTAGTTTTTTCATTTTCTTCTTTCACATTAACGGATGAATTGTTTTGAGCTTCTATTGCCTTGATGTTTTCCAAATCTGACTGAGCTTGCTTTATGATTTCGGGAAATTGAGTAAAGTTGGTTAAAATTGACTCCAAAATAAAAGAAGCTTGAAATGCATCATCTAACTGATAAAAATTCTGAGACATTAACAACAAGCTTTTGGCGTTCCACTCTGGAAAATTACCAAAATCTTTAGCTATTTTTTCGATCAACTGATTCGAGCCTTCGTAGTCATAAATCAAATGCTTTTGTTTTGCATTGAAATACAATGCCTCAACAGCCAAAACGGGGTCGGGAGCATTTTCGAGAACAGCATATGCCTCCCCTGCTTTTTTGGTGTCCTTTAGAACTACAGCAGAACGAGCTAAAACACGATAAGCATCCCACTTAATTTTTGGAACTAAAGACTTCAATAGAAGTACTTTTTGAGCGTAAGCTATTGCTTCCAAAAACTGTTCTTGTTGATAATATAGCTGCATTAAATTAAATAAAGCATAGCGTTTGTTTTCATCAAATTGAGCAATATCCTCTAATGTTTTCCAATAGGGAAGCGCCGAAGACGCAAGCTCATTGTTAACCAGTGCCTGGGTTATTCGGACCAAGGATTGTTCTGAATACTCATTTGTTGGCTGATCTAAAACACGCTTGTAATGCTCTACCGCTGGATCCCATTTACCTTCCTGAAAATTAAGTTCAGCGCACAAAAACTGAGCCTGTAACTGATTGGCTCCGTTTGGATATTCTTTTAGGTAGGAGGAAAATGCTTTTAGAGCTGCTTTTTTCTTATTTTCATTAAACAATCGTTCCGCAGATCTAAAAGATGCTCGCTCCAATTCGTTTTCTTCGATCGTCACTCCCTTGAGTTGTTTTACCCAAGAAGCAAAAACATCAACAGTTGCAAGATCTATTGAAATCTCTTTGGCGGTTTTTAATGCCTGTTGTGCCACTTCTTCGGTTGGGTACTCAAGAATCAATTTTTGTAAAACTACCATGGATTCTTCAAGAGATTCTGAGTTGTATAAAATCAAACCTTTATTCAAAAAAGCACGAGAACGATAAGGACTTTTAGGGAAGTTATCAATCAAAAAGTCATAGGTTATGATAGCCTGTTCCGTGTTTTTTTCTCTGGTGTAAGCAGAAGCCAATTCGAAATACGTATCATCCAACAAAGATGTTTTTGGATAATCCTCAATTAATCGATTTAAAGCCTCTATTTTTTTCAGGTTTCGATCTACAAAGCCATAACTCAATGCTTTTTGATAAAGTGCATACATTCCTTTTTGGGTGTCCAGCTGAATGGATTTTTCATACGATTCCATAGCTGGCCAATATTTACCCAGGACAAAATCACTATCTCCCATACGCAAAAACGAATCTCGTTTGTATGAAGTATTCGGAGTTGATTTTTGCAAATACTGTTCAAAGGAATTGCGTGCAGCTTCGTAATTTTTTAATTTGAAATATGCATATGCTATGTGATAATCCAATGTTTCAAAACCAGAAACTTTTTGAGCAAAAGGATGTCTCTTAAAATACTTTAAATCCGTAATGACTTCCTCAAAATTATTGTTCTCATACTTTGCCAATGCAGACCAGTATAAGCAGTTTGCCTCGATAATAGGATCTATTTTCTTTTTTAAGGATCGGTCAAAAAAAGTGATCGACTCTTCAAAAGCACCGTTTTGAAACAAGGCTATTGCTTTCATATAATTCAATTTCTGCAATGCTCCGTTGTATTGACTGCCTGTTTTTTTCTCTAAAATTTTTAATGCACCCTCATAATTTCTAGAATTCACATAAGAATCTATCAATAATTTCTCGATTTCGGCTGCTGCCTCATTTTTGGGATATTGATCTAAAAATGATGACAATACCAAAGAGGTGTTTTGGTAGGCATTTCCAATTTCATAACTCAGCCTTGCATAGTTCAAAAAAGCATCTTCTGTTATTACCAAATCAAATTCAAATGAGGAAGCACTTTTAAAAGCATTAAGTGCCTCCGTTTTTTTATCGGTTTTGAGATAGCAATCTGCTAAATGATAATATGCGTTTTGAGTTACCGCATCATTACCAGAAATAATTTTATTGAATTGCATGATGGCTTTTTCATACTCGCCCAATCTATAATACGTGTAGCCTAATTGATAAAAATCAGTGTTGGACCATCTCCCCTTTTTCCCTTTATAAGCCTCCAAATACGGCAATGCAGACCGATAATCATTTAGATTAAAATAGCTTTCACCAATAATCTTTGAAAGCTCAGAAGTTTGATTTTCGTTTGCGTTAACCAAACTTTTTCTAGCCAAAGCAATTGCTTTTTCAAAACGACCAAGATTAAAATTCATGTCAGCTTGGAAATAACCCACCGTGGTATCTCCTTTTGAGTAGTAACTTTATTGAAGTTTTCAATAGCCGCATCATAATCATCAAGCTGATATGCAATGTAACCTAGATAATAACTTACGTCGTATTGATACTTGGGTACATTTTCAATTTTTTGAAACAATTGCTCTGCTTCCTTAAATCTTTTGATTGTAAATAGGGTGTATGCTTTGTTGAAATAATATTCATTTCTTTTGGTAGAGGCAACATCAGTGTCTTTGATTTTGCTGAACCATTTGAGCGCATAAGTGTATTTACCATTTAAAAAATAATAAGAAGCCAAATCGTAATAAGCTGTTTCTGTTAGATAACTTGTGGGGTTATCAATCATAAAAGCGGATAATTTTTTTTCGGAACCCGGTCGATTCAATCTTAAATCTGTTGAAATTTTATAAAAATCAGCTGCTGTAGTTTTGGGTCTTAAACTGGGATAAAAATCTATGAGATTAAAATATTGATTCGCTTGAGCAAAATTATCAGAAGCATAATAGTAAGAGGATTCTGCGGATGGTACTTTGCTTAAACCCAGTTGAGACCAGAGGGGTGAAAATGAGGTTACCAAAAAAACTAAAACTAAAATTGTGATTTTATTTTCTTGGGTTTGTTTCATTGTGGAACAAAATTAACTTTAAATTCTTTTTTTTAAAACGTTAGAACCTTTTTAAACGTATAAATTATGAAAAAAATTTCTGTTAAAACTTTTTGTTCCTATTTTTACAAGAGTTAATAAAAATAATTTTACTGCTCAAAAAAATTGACCAATCACAAACTCCTATGAATCTTCCTTTAGTTCAGTTTAAAAATGTTACCATCAATCAAAACAAACAAACCATACTGAGTGATGTGAACATTGAGGTTGAATCTGGTGAGTTTGTTTTTTAATTGGAAAAACTGGTACTGGAAAAAGCAGCTTAATCAAAACTCTTTATGCAGATCTTCCGCTGTCCAATGGAACAGCTCGAGTTTCAGATTTTGACCTAGGTAAAATCAAACAAAAACAAATTCCTTTTTTTAAGAAGAAAACTTGGGGTTGTTTTTCAAGATTTCAAACTGCTCAATGATCGATCTATTTTTGAAAATCTAAGTTTTGTTCTCAAGGCTACTGGCTGGAAAGACAAAATAAAAATAAAAAATCGAATTGAAGAAGTTCTTGCTTCGCTTAGTGTTGAAGGGATTTCCCACAAATATGTTTTTGAATTATCTGGTGGAGAACAACAGAGAGTTGCTATAGCCAGGGCTTTACTAAACTCTCCCGAACTCATTGTTGCGGATGAACCCACCGGAAACCTTGATCCTCAAACGAGTCTTGAAATCATGGAAGTTTTCAGAGGTTTACACCAAAAAGGAATGACCATCATAATGGCCACACATGATTACAACATGATCGTTAAATTTCCTGGGAAAATTTTTCGTTGTGATGAGGGAAAAATTTATGAAGTGGTTCAAAAATAAAATCCAATGGAGATCATCGAGTTTACTTAGATCATTTTATAAAGATTTTTCTATTTTCCTGACATTCGTTTACGCTCATTTTCGTCGAGATAAACTTTTCGTAAACGCAAGTGTTTTGGAGTAACCTCAACATATTCGTCCGCTTGAATGTATTCTAAAGCTTCTTCCAATGAAAATTTTATTGGGGGTGCTAAACGGACTTTATCGTCATTTCCTGAAGAACGTACATTGGATAGTTTTTTGGTTTTGGTAACGTTGACTACCATATCATCGGCTCTGGAGTTTTCACCTATTACTTGACCTGTGTAAATGTCTTCGTTCGGCGCTACAAAAAATTTTCCGCGTTCCTGAAGTTTATCAAGTGAATACGGAATTGCATTTCCTTTTTCCATGGAAATAAGTGAACCGCTGTTTCGCCCCGGAATTTCTCCACGATAGGGTTGAAATTCTTTAAACCTATGGTTCATTATTGCTTCTCCGGCAGTGGCAGTAAGCAGTTGGTTACGCAAGCCAATAATTCCTCTTGAAGGCATCAAAAACTCACAAATCATTCTTTCTCCTTTGGGTTGCATACTCAACATCTCTCCTTTTCTAAGGGTTACCATTTCGATTGCTTTACCCGATACATGTTCGGGTAAATCAATGGTTAACTCTTCAATTGGTTCATGTTTTACACCATCAATCTCTTTAATTATTACTTGCGGTTGACCGATTTGAAGTTCGTATCCTTCTCTCCTCATCGTTTCGATCAAAACAGATAAATGAAGAACGCCACGACCGAAAACGATGAATTTGTCTGCAGAATTGGTTTCCTCTAAACGCATGGCCAAATTTCGTTCCAATTCTTTTTCTAAACGATCCTTGATGTGCCTTGAGGTTACAAATTTTCCATCCTTTCCAAAGAAAGGTGAATCGTTGATTGTAAAAAGCATACTCATTGTTGGTTCATCAATAGCAATGGTTGGGAGTGCTTCTGGTTCTTGAGCATCAGCAACAGTATCACCAATCTCAAAATCTTCTAAACCGATAATTGCGCAAATATCTCCAGCTTTAACCTCGTCTACAATTTTTCTTCCTAAACCATCAAATAAATTCAATTCCTTGATTTTGGCTTTGGATATCCCTCCTTCTCTATTGACAAGACTAACCTGCATATTGGATTTTAGGGTTCCTCTTTGTAAACGACCAATTGCTATTCTTCCTGTGTAAGAGGAAAAGTCCAAAGAAGTAATCAACATTTGAGGGGTTCCTTCCTCTACTTTAGGACTTGGAACATGTTCTAGTACCATATCCAAAAGAGGTTCAACGTTGTCTGTCTGTTTCTTCCAATCATCACTCATCCAATTGTTCTTTGCAGAACCGTAAACTGTTGGGAAATCTAACTGCCATTCTTCTGCACCCAATTCGAACATCAAATCAAAAACGGATTCGTGTACCTCTTCGGGGGTGCAATTTTCTTTATCCACCTTGTTGACAACAACAATGGGCTTTAATTTCAAATCAATTGCTTTCTGAAGTACAAATCGTGTTTGCGGCATTGGACCTTCAAAGGCATCAACTAGGAGCAAAACCCCATCTGCCATATTGAGAACACGTTCAACTTCTCCACCAAAATCGGCGTGACCTGGAGTGTCAATGATGTTTATTTTTGTGTCTTTGTAGGTTACCGAAATGTTTTTTGAGAGAATCGTTATACCTCGTTCTCGCTCCAAATCATTATTGTCCAGAATTAAATCACCTGTCTTTTGGTTGGTTCTGAAAAGCTCACAATGATGCATAATCTTGTCTACCAGGGTTGTTTTACCATGGTCAACATGGGCAATAATTGCAATATTTTTAATTTTGGACATAGATCATATTTTTTTAATCGCGCAAATATAACCCTATAAATTCAGCTTTTAGCTAAAAGTTTAATGTTTTGAATGCAAGGGGATGTCGACTAAAAATTATACTTTTGGAAAAAACTTTTTATGGACTTTTCAAAACTCCCTAATATTAATCATCCCAGCAGTGATCAATTCTTCTTATTAGCAGGACCTTGCGCCATTGAGGGCGAGGAAATGGCTTTTGAAATTGCCGAAAAAGTTCTCACAATTACGGATAAATTGAACATTCCATTTGTTTTTAAAGGAAGTTTTAAAAAAGCGAACAGAAGTCGAATTGACAGTTTCACTGGAATTGGTGACGATACTGCCCTTGAAATTCTCCAAAAAATTGGTCAAAAATTTAATATCCCAACTGTTACAGATATTCATGAAGCTGCAGATGCCTCAAAAGCTGCATCTTATGTTGATGTTTTGCAAATTCCTGCTTTTTTGGTTCGACAAACCGACCTAGTTGTTGCTGCTGCAAAAACAGGGAAAGTTGTCAACCTAAAAAAAGGACAGTTTATGAGTCCAGAAAGCATGCAATTTGCTGTACAAAAAGTAAAAGACAGCGGAAATGATTCGGCCTGGATAACCGATAGAGGCACTCAGTTTGGATACACGGATCTTATTGTAGATTTTAGAGGGACTCCTGCTATGCGATCAATTGCACCTACAATTTTAGATGTAACCCATTCTCTACAACAGCCCAATCAAGCATCGGGTGTTACTGGTGGTAGACCAGAGTTGATTGAAACAATTGCACGAGCAGGTATTGTAAACCACATGGACGGTTTGTTTATCGAAACCCATCCAAACCCATCAAAAGCAAAGAGTGATGGTGCTAATATGCTTTCTTTGGATTCATTGGAAGGAATGTTGGAACGTTTGACAGAGATTCGAAAAATAATCAATCAATTTTAAATAAAAATTTTACTTTTGCTCTCTGGTTTTAACTAGAAATTTCTTTGAAATAATGGGGTCGACTGGTTTTGACAGCGAGATCAATCGAACAGTAAGCATGTCGAGCAATGAATCAAAGCTCGTAAAACTTAGATTCAACCTTTAATAGGCGAAGATAACTACGCTCTAGCTGCATAAACGACTGAATTACAGTAAGTCAATGCCAAGTCCTAACCAGGTTAGGAAGCCGGATGTCTCTTGAAAGCCCTTGTTGACGGCGTTCAAACCAGAGGCACCAGAAAGGTCAACATCGAAATTTGAAGGTTCTGGTCAAATTTTTCAATAAAAGAACTAAGGAATACATGGGCAGTTTTCAGTCAGTGTGTTTTCGAAAATTAATTGAAAACTAAATCTGTAGAAAGCTATTTTGTCGCTTGTTTGGACGAGGGTTCGATTCCCTCCGACTCCACTTTTAGGACAAGAACACTGAGAACAAAAGCCCAAATTAGGGCACTGTTCTCGGTGTTTTTCCAACACCTCAAATAACACTCAAACTCACTATTTACAGGTTATTAGACTCAATTCAATGAGTTCTTTAATAGATTCTGTTTTTGTACGGGCGGACATTGAATTCCTCTGAAAACCCGCACTACGCTTATACGAGACCGTTAGCAAAACATTTATTTCGGGGCAAAACTATGGCAAAACATTTGACTGTTATTACTAATAAATTTCACAAATAAAAGCCCTAATCTATCTGTAAAATACAGTCGTTTTCCTCAAGAGAATTACTAAGTGGAGTCGTAAGGACCCCTAACTTTACTTTCCCACTCAATACCATAAGATATCGATAACATTTTGATCATGCCAAGAATCCTATTGCTCATAGATGTTATGAGAAATACTTCAATTCTGTTTTAATGGATTTCAACTAATATTGGAAAATGATCAGACAGGTGAAGATTATTGGTTCTTCTATCGTCTATGCAACGATAACTTTTTATTTCTAAATTCCTTGTGAAAATATAGTCAATTTGTTTTGTAGATAAATCTGAAGTATTGAACCCATTGAATGTAGCTTTAGGTCCATAAACCACTATATTATTTTCTTTATAAGTATTTTGAAATTCCTGTTCAAGTATCTTAATAGGCGGTTCTGAAGGTAGGCTATTAAAGTCCCCCATCAACACAACTTTCTTGTTGCCCAATTTTTTTCTCTAATAAAATTTAGTATCAACTTTGCGGAATTCAATCGCGCATTTTCTCCTACATGGTCAAAGTGAGTGTTTATTATGTGAATAATTTCATTTGTTTTTATAGCCTTGAATTTTGCATAAACAACAATTCTATTCAAGGCAGCATCCCAACCTTTTGAGACTTTTTTTGGTGTTGAAGACAACCAAAAAAGGTCTTTTACCAATAATTTAAATTTATTGGCATCATAAAAAATTGGGGTAGCCTCACTATTCGAATCAAAACCATCTCTTCCATGACCCACATATTTGTAATTGTCAATATGTTGAGCAATAAATTTGAATTGGTTCGGCATTGCCTCTTGTATGCCGATAAAATGTGGATGATAATATTCTAATAACTTAACGAGCTCATCTTTTCTCAAATCCCAACGATTCTCTCCATCGTTTGTACTGTCATATCGAATGTTGTAAGACACTATTTTAGTTTGAGCATAGCTACTTTCGAAACCTAGGAATAAACTTATATATACAACTGCAAGTTTTAAAAATTTCATTTTGTCATATTATTTTAAAATACTTATTATGTTTATTTTCCAAGTTGTTATTCATTTATTCTTTTCCTGAGGTATTATCCACATCTTTTTGTCGCTATCATAAGTTCCGTCTAATTCTTCTTTAATTACTTTATCTACAATTACCAGACCCTTTTCGGCCATATTATCAAAAGTATCAATTCCATTATTTGGAAAGTTTTGCCTTGTTCTGTGGATATGATATCGATTTGAGAATTTCCTATTAAATATTTTTTCAATTTCATCTTTTCCAATCATAAATCCAATTAAACCTCCCCATGTTGATGTTGGATTGTCTGAATCCCATCCTGTTAGCGCACCAATCTTTATTGTGTTTTTTAAGTTACCTTCTCCATAAAATAAGCTTACGAGACTCGCAGCAAAGTTTATCCCAGCTGCAAAACAACCATTACAATATAAGTTTTTGGAGGTAATATTATATCCATCTTCCTGTTTTACCTGATATTTAAAATAGATTGAATCTCTGGTTTGCTCCCAAGGTATTCCTGATTGGTATAAGTTGAGAGTATAATCAAACATTTTTGCAGGATATAAATTATCATCAAGGAAGGTTCTTGCTTTTTTAGACATCCAATGTATTCTTTCGCTCATTGTTTTTTTGTATTTAGAGAGGCCAAGGAGTGCATTATTACATAAAACTTGGAAATTTCTTCAGCTTCTTGCCTTGCAGTGGTTTGAATAGGAAGATGAGCAATTTTAACTGCAACATCTGGTCGAGTTGGAGCAAACAGACCAAAAATTTCAGTGGTTAATTGTGCATCGATCATTTCATAAAACTCATTAAAATTAGGATCTCCTGTTTGTGGTGGAAACATCCCATCTCTCATAAGATCATATGCTTTTTGATTGGAAACCCACAAATAATTTTCCTCAGCTGGTTTTATATGTTTTAGCCATCCTTCCCTGATTTGATTTGGTGTTAAAAAAGTGGTGTTGAGTGTGTAGAGAAGATATTGATAAATATATTCTATATCGGTGTCATCATCTGATCCCCAAATTTCGTTTGTATCTCTAAACACAAAATCAATTGTAGGTGACAAAGAACTTGTATTTTCTTCTTCCCAAATACTGGGCTGATCGGGTTTTCCCCAATTCTCTCTTGTATAAAAATCTCCTGTTTTTATTTCCCCAAGATTTCAATTTTATCCATTTCTGTAATAAGTCCAGTCCAATTAGCAATACACTGACCCAACCAGAATCCATATAATTGGTTTTTATAATTCTCTTTTGAAAGTTTAATAGCGTTGATTTTATTCTCAACCGAAATAGCTTTCTTTTCACCTTTTGAGATACACGAATTTAAAATCAATAAAAAAAGTAACACTTTAATCGAGTTTTTCATATGCTTTATGTTGAATTATCAAAAATTGCTGGTATTCAATTCTTTAACTTTACAAATAACCTTATTTAGGATTAAAAAAGTTTATTTTATGTTCTTTTTAGCATTAAAAGTCTAAAGTCCAGTAGTTCTTTTTCCCGTTTTCTTTATACCCTTTAATTTTAGTGTTCCGGGGCCTTTTTTTAGCTTAATTTTTCCAACACTCATAGGTAAAAAATCTTTTACGTAAGATTCAATCCTAGGAGAGCGGTCTTGATTTTTCCCATATTCATCTGGGTCATGAAAATTTTTAATTTCTCCAATGAGTTTTGACTCACCGAAAGTCAATTCGAATTGAGACCCAATAGCATCTTTTGCGCATGTATAGTAAATAACTACATCGAAATCTCCATCTTCTGCGACTTCTACATCCCAAGTAATTGAATCATTTATATCAATCCAATTAGTCATATAACTGCAATTAGGATAATAGTTTGATCTCTTAATTTTACCATTTATGGTTGCATCTCTGGCTGGTATTTGGGTGCTTTCCATTTTTGGATGACCAATTATAAATGGTCTTTCATCTTTTTCTGGAAGTTCTGATAAAACCGTTTCCTCCCAATTAACCTTTTCTTTTTTCAAGGATTTAAAAATCTCAGGATAAGTATCGGATACATCTTCATATTGACCCGGATCATTTTCCATGTCAAAAAGGTGATCATCAGAACCAAGTCTAAATTTTTGATTTCTAAGACTTAACCGTCCCCTCCAAAAACTAAAAATTGTTCTGTCCTCCCATGTTAATTTATCCTCATAAATCAAACGTTTAAGGCTTATTCCGTCTAATTTATTTTTTGGGATATCTTTTATGCCAACTAAATCTTTTAAGGTTGGAAGTAAATCGAATCCAGCGCTTATTTCTTCTACAATTTTGCCTTTGGGTATATTTCCTTCCCACTTAATAATAAAGGGTGATCTTATTCCTCCTTCATCTGTTGATCCTTTTCTGCCTTTCATTCCATCATTCCACCTATTTCCATTTGGACCGTTGTCTGAAAGAAATATTAATATCGTATTATCTAATATTCCCAATTCTTCCAATTTTTTATTAATTCTTCCAATGTTCCAGTCAATGTTTTCGCACATAGCAAGTGCAGCTCTAGTATGATTTAGGCTATTTTTAGTGTCAATTCCAGAATCTTTTGAATTCCTCTGAGCTCTTCTATCTCCTGTTTGAGTTAGATTTTTATTTTTAAATTTTTCCAAAATTTATCGGGAACCTGCATGGGACTGTGAGGAGTATTCAAGGGTAAATAAAGGAAAAAAGGATTCTTTTTATTTTCTTCAATGAATTTCAATCCTAGATTAGTGAAATCATCAATAATGAAACCTTCTCCTTTTACAAGTTCACCATTGTGCTCTAAAACAGGATTAAAATAACTTCCCCAATGTCCAGAGCAAAAACCATAAAAATCGTCAAAACCTCTTGTATTTGGATGATAGGGCGCTTGCATACCGTTGTGCCATTTCCCATATGCTGCTGTTTTATACCCATTATTTTTAAAAACTTCGGCAATGATTTCTTCGTCTAAATCAATTCTTTCTCCTCCTTTAGAAACATCATATACCCCAGTTCTTACATGATGTCTTCCCGTTAGAATTTCAGCACGAGTTGGTGAACAAACTGGACTCACATAAAACCGATCGAAGCGAACTCCATTTAGGGCCAACTGATCTATATTTGGAGTTGATATATCCTTATTGCCAGAAATACTCAAATCTCCCCATCCCTGATCATCTGTTAAAATCAAAATTACATTTGGAGATTTTGTTGTTTGAGAATCACAACTTAATAACTGTATTGAAAAAATAATTAAAAATAAGAGAGAAGTAAATAAATGTTTCATTTAAAAATATTTAGTAAAACCAATTGTTTAGTAGGGTTTCAGTCATTAATTGTACCTTCTAATTTAAGAAAAATGATCATGCGAACTCATATTCATTGAAGATCAGATTAAGATTTAGATTACAATCTCCCTGTACTCCTTTCATTGATTTGGTTCTTCTAATCTTTTTCTACCAGTGTTCGGGTTTGATTGATCTGCCTGTGTCAAATTTGAAACGAGATTTCACTTCAAGAGGATACAACTCAATCCGGATTGTGTTCACTTCCGATTTAGGTGTTGCCAATTGGAATCTTACCAAGTTTATGTACTGGATTCTATATATTCCTAAAAGTAGGGAATTTTAATTATATCGAACCTATGAATAAACAATTACCCCAGATATAACAAGATGTCTTCAAAAAGTCCGATAACCTATGACTCCAGTTTAGTTTTCCCAAAAATAAAGCTTTATTTTTGGGAATGTTTTTGTCTTTGTTTGGCTTTTATCAAAAAATTGAATCATGAAAAAATTACTTTTCATAACCCTTCTCATATTAACCTTTTTGAGTTGTAAAAAAGATTTAGTTGACAATTCTAAATCAACCACTAATTCTGATCTAAATTTGATGAAGAGGGCTCAAAAAGATGTTTTTAAATATTTTTTGACTATGCTCATCCAAATTCAAATTAGCTCGGGAAAGAATTCATGAAAATGATTTATCATTTGATGAAACGTCTGTTAACAATTGGCGGGTCAGGTTTTGGTTTTCTTAATATATTAATGGGAATTGAAAATAAGTTCATAAGTAGATCTGAAGGTCTAAATCATTTACGGACAGCTATAAATTTTTTAGAAAATGCGGATAGGTTTCATGGTGCATGGCCACATTGGATGAATGGAAATACGGAGATGTAATTCCTTTCAGTTCGATGGATAATGGTGGTGATATTGTTGAAACTGCATTTTTATGTCAAGCATTAATATGTGTTAGAGAATATTTTAAAGATGGAACTGATGAAGAAAAACTACTTATCAAAAAAAGCAGACAATTTGTGGAAAAGTTAGAATGGAATTGGTATACAAATGAAGAAAATACTCTATATTGGCATTGGTCTCCTGAATTTGAATGGCAAATAAATTTCAAAATTGAAGGATATAATGAAAGTCTTATTGCCCTATATTTTAGGAGCAGCATCCCCAACTTATCCAATAAATGAACAAGTCTTTCACGAAGGATGGGCTAATAATGGAAATATTTTAAGCTCAGCCACACAATATGGTATAGCTACAATTTTTGATCACAAGGGATCAAATCAAAATGTTGGTCCACTTTTTGGGCTCACTATTCATTTTTAACACTTGATCCAAGAGGACTAAGTGATATTTATGCCAATTATTGGAAAGTTGTAAAAAATCATACTGAAATCATTTATCAACATTGTATTTCAAACCCCAATGGATTTTTAGGATACAGTGATAATTGTTGGGGATTAACTGCTAGTTATTCAAGAAAAACTGATGGAACTACTGGATATTCTGCTCATCAACCCAATAACGATTTAGGGGTTATTTCTCCAACAGCTGCATTGTCTTCAATTCCTTACACACCAGAAAAGTCTTTGAGATTTTTAAAATTTTTATATGAAGATTCAAATCAAGAATATAGGAACTTTTGGTCCTTATGATGCATTTTCTATTCATTATCAGTGGAAAACAAAAAGATATCTGGCTATTGACCAAGGAACAATTGGCCCAATGATTGAAAATCACAAAACACAACTTTTTTGGAATTTATTTATGAACGCTCCAGAAATTAAAGAGGGTCTAATTAAACTTGGATTTTCATCTACTCAACATGGATTTTAAACAATATTCATGGCAACAATATTGCCGTGAATTTGACTTTTACTTAAAGTTTGTAGAACAGTAATGAGGACCAAATGTTTTTGTGTAAAAAAGAGTTTCCTTTAGCAATGGTGTTTCGTTGAAAACCCGTTAAGAGACGCATGTTTTTTGAGATATTTTGTTGAAATCCGATAAAAGTCCAATTTTGGTTGAACTCATAAGGGAAATTATCTTTAATCAACATAAAGACTTCGTTGAAAACCACAAATTTGGGTGAGAAAGTTTTTTCGTCTTTAGTTAAAGGAAATTGAAATCCGCCGCGAAAACGAATTCTTGCGCCATAATTACTCATATTGTTTTTTGATTGCCAACGCTGTTCTAAACGAATCCACCCAAAATAATTTGTTCGATTGATGGGTAGTGAAAAACTAAACTGTTGCCAAAGATTATTTTCTATGGTGCGATATTCTGGGGTGTTGCTAGAAATCAAAGTGTAACCTGTAGTAAAGGCTGTATTATTTCCCAATTTAAAACTTATTGATGGGCGAAGTAAATACTGATCGTTTTCTGCAAAAAACCGACGCGTACGCAGATGAGTTTCTAGGCGTAATGTAGTGCTGTTGGTAAGGTTGTAGTCAGTAAACAATGCCTTCCAGGCGTTGTTTTGATGTTCTTGCGCGCTCCCTTGCCAAAAGGTAAACAGGAGGATAATAAAGTGGAAATAGTAAAATATCTTTTTCATGAAAAAATTTAAGAGGCTTAGTCTTCAATGGTTTTTTGTGATTCCTGCATCGATGAATCTGATGAAGAACTTTTTGAAGAAAGTCGTATTTGTAATCCAATTTCATGAGCATTTAATTGAATTGATGATAAATTACTTTCTCCATATGAATCATAAGCATAACTGAGTGAGAAAATATCACTTAATAATAGGTTTGCTTTTAGAGATAGAACCGATTCAGTTCTTAATCCAACTCCAAATCGAAATTTACTTTGATAATTACCCCATACAACGCCCTCTACAATAGATCCAACACCTTCTGTACTTCTTAGACTAACTGAGGGTTCGAGTACTACATCTGAGCTTATGGGTAGCTTTACCCCTCCTCCTAAATAAAAATGTATTTTCTCTCGTGGGTTAAGGACAACTTCTTCATCCTCATTTGAATTAAATAATCTAGGAATAGCAGCTGAAATCCAATGGGTCCTATGTTGATACAAAAACCCAACACCTAAGTTGGGAAGCATGCGGCTTGTCATTTTTTTTGCAGGATCTGTTGCTGGTGAATAAGAAATCAATCTAGAAGTATCCAGTCGAAATGAATTTATTCCTCCTTTTAGGCCTAAAAACATTGAAGCATCTTCATTTAGTTTTAACTTGTATGAAAAGTCAACAGCAACAAATGTTTGCTTTTCCACAAAAACCTGATCTGATATTACAGATATACCTAAACCAACATTCTTTCTTCTGGCAACAGAGTAACATTGATAGTGTTTTTGGGTTATCCTCCAGATTTGACCATTGATTTCTGGAATGAATAGAAAAAATTTGATTGCCTTCAGCTCCTGCATAAGCTGGGTTTACCAAAGTCATTTGGTATTCCAATAGAGAGAAATAAGCATCTTGTTGAGCCGAAACCCAAGAAGAGATAAGCAGTATGTAGATTAAATATTTTTTCATTCGTTTAACGTGTTAAGTACAACCACCCTTCATAGTCTATTGTTCCATTTTGCTCAAAATCAATGAGATAATAATAGGCTCCCTCGGGTAATTCTCGTCCATCTGAAGTACCATTCCAATCGTTACGATAATTGTTTCGTTCATAGATCAATTTTCCTGATCGAGCATAAATGAATACCTTATTGTTGGGATAGCGTTCCACAGATGGTTCGTACCAAGTATCATTTATTCCATCTCCATTAGGGGATAAGAAATTGGCAATTTCAAGACCCAATTCTTTGAAGTTTGTTGGCTTATCACCGGAATCATTAGGATCAGTCCCTACATTAACCTCATCTAAATTGGAGAATCCATCGCCATCAGTATCGTTATTTGGATTACAGTTTTGTGCGTCGTTTTGGTCATTCACACCATCATTATCACAATCTGCTGCAAAAGACTCAAAGGCATCAATTATACCATCTTGATCGGCATCATCATCTGCTGGGGTTCCATTTGTATTGGCATCTTCATCAATTGTATCGATTCCATCATTATCGTCATCAGTGTCTAAATAATTTGGTGTTCCATCTCCATCGGAATCAAGATATGCAGTTGCTCCCTGAATTAATTCATCTTGGGTAAGCAACCCATCATTGTCATCGTCAGTGTCTAAATAATCGGGTATACCGTCGTTATCTGAATCCAAAGGTACTCCCTGAGCAAATTCTTGAATAGTAGGAACTCCGTCATTATCATCATCTGCATCTAGGTAATCTGGAATCCCATCTTGATCGCTATCAACAGCATCCGTTGGATTTCCGTCCAAATTTGGATCTGATTGTTCGCTTATGGTAAGAATACCATCTCCATCATCGTCATTATCAAAATAATCTGGGGTTCCATCGTTATCTGTGTCTTGAGCGTCGTTTGGATTAAAATCTTGGTTGGGGTCAGGATTTTCAAATTCAGTAAATATTCCATCGTTTTCATCGTCTGGATCGAGGTAGTTGCTTAATAGATCTCCATCAAAATCATCGGATGCTTGCCAAGATTTGTTTTCCCCACGAGTTTCGTAACGGCTGTAAATATGATCTCCATCGTCATCGGGATCAACCGAATTGATTAAACCATCTGCGTCGGTATCCGATGTTATTAGGCGACTATCCACTTCTGTTAGCGGTACTTTGTCCGTTAATAGTTCAATTACGTCGGATTGTCCAGACGAAATGCTTATTGTGCTTACTTGATTTGGAACAGGTACTCGCTTATCTCCATAAGTTGTGTTGACATAGCCTACCAAAACTTCGTAGATGCCGTCAAGATTTGCATCATCAATTACGCCAGGTTTTGGAGGAGTAATGAATGATAGGTAACCTTCACCCAAACTTGTTTTTTGCATTCTTTTTTGAGCTTGATCACCCGGTTCTCCCGAACGAATGGTAAATTTATCTCCGTCGGCACCTCCAGATATTTTTTTGCGAATTTTCCATTTCCCAACACCTTTGTTACTTGTAGGTGTTACCGGTACCTTTATTTTTGATTGAGGATTATCTACACTGATTGTGTAATGATCATAAATGGTAATAAACTGATGTTCTCGCCAGTCAATAACTCCATCATTATCATCATCTATGTCCTCGTTATTTCCTATTCCATCGTTATCGATATCTCTGCTCTCTGCTGCATTTTCAGAGAAAACATCAAATTGATCTAAAACGCCGTCATTATCATCATCTATATCGGTATTGTTTCCTATTCCGTCAAAATCGGTGTCCTTACTTTCTGAGGGATCATTGGGAAATGCATCTAAACCGTCTACTACACCATCTCCATCGGTGTCTTCATTATTTGGATCATAGCCCTTTACTATTTCTTCTCCATCACTCAATCCATCTTCATCGGAGTCTGAATTTAGTGGATCACTCAGGTAGATGGCTTCTTGCCCATCTGACAAACCATCATTATCATCATCATTGTCTTTGTTGTCTCCTATTCCGTCACCGTCGGTATCCGTTTGCTCATCAGAATCTAGAGGGAATGCATCATTTTTATCTTGTATTCCATCTCCATCAGTATCTTTTAAAAGTGGATTTGTTCCTGCTTCATTTTCTTCATGATCGTTCAACCCATCACCATCGGTATCGGGATTGAGTGGATCGGTATTATTTAATAGTTCTTCAGAATCTGAGCTTCCGTCACTATCCGTATCAATATTTTTTGATCAGTACCTATCTCCTCTTCTTTTGTGTCTAAAATTCCATCGTTGTCATCATCGTTATCCACTTCATCAGGAATCCCGTCTTGATCTGTATCAAGGCTAGCAATTGAATCTAAAGGAAGATCGTCTTGTCCGTCTGGAACTCCATCACCATCGGTGTCTATTTTTAACGGATCTGTACCAAGTTCTTGTTCTTCGCCATCGTTTAGACCATCATTGTCTGAATCGGGATTGATTGGGTCTGTGTTATTGTTAACCTCTTCTTGATCTCCCATTCCATCCCCATCAGTGTCTGGGTTGAGCGGATCTGTTCCCTGAATCGCTTCTTGTTCATCTGACAAACCATCGTTATCGTCATCTGGGTCAATTCGATCACCCAATCCATCGTTGTCACTGTCTTTATTTTCAATAGGATCTAGAGGGAATGCATCATCTCCATCTTTTATTCCGTCACCATCAGAATCGCTTAACAGTGGGTCTGTACCTGCTTCTTTTTCTTCTTTATCGTTTAGGCCATCTCCATCAGTATCTGGGTTGAGAGGATCTGTGTTAAAAATCAATTCCTCTTCATTTGAAAGCCCATCTCCATCACTATCATTTGCTCGATCTGCATCCAGTGGAAATTGATCAAAGCCATCGGGGGTTCCATCGCTATCGGTATCTGTTAACAATGGATCTGTTCCAAGATTTAGCTCCTCTCCATCGGATAGACCATCACCATCGGTATCTGGATTGAGAGGATCTGTTCCACTATTCTGTTCCTCAACATCGGTAATTCCATCATTGTCATCGTCGGTATCGACACTATTTTCAAGTCCGTCTTGGTCGCTATCAATACTTAAATTTTCATCCAGAGGAAAGTCATCTTCACCATCAGGAATATTATCTCCATCGGTATCTGGATTCAGAGGATCCGTTCCTTTTTCTTTTTCTTTACTGTCTGTAAGACCGTCTTGATCAGAATCAATTGCTTTTGGATCTGTGCCCAGAATTTGTTCCTCTGCGTCTGTGAGGCCATCATTGTCGTCGTCTACATCTTGATTATCTCCAATAGAGTCATTATCAGAGTCGGTTTGTTCTGATGGATCTGATGGGAAACGATCTAATGCATCTGTTACCCCGTCTCCATCGGTATCGGAATCATTAGGATTTGTTTCCTGCAAAATTTCGACTCCATCAAAAATTCCGTCGTTATCGGTATCATTGTTCAATGGGTCTGTCCCAAGGTTTGTTTCTTCCAAATCGCTAAGACCGTCGTTATCAGAATCAGGATCGTTAGGATTTGTACCCAAATCCCTTTCGATTTTGTCTAACAATCCGTCGTTGTCCGAGTCGCTTTCTAGTGGATTTGACCCTAGTAATAGCTCTTCTGCGTCTGTTAAACCATCGTTGTCATCATCTTCATCTACATCGTCCGAGATACCGTCTTTGTCGTTGTCATCAGAAAGGGTTTGATCTAAGGGGAAATCGTCGTTACCATCATTGATTCCATCATCATCGGAATCAGAATCTAATGGATTGGTTCCTACTTCTATTTCTTCTCCATCGGGTGATCCATCTTCATCGGTATCTGGATTTTTTGGGTCTGTCCCTAGGCTTATCTCTTCATTATCTGAGATCCCGTCATTGTCATCGTCTGTGTCTAAATTGTTTCCTAAACCGTCACCATCGGCATCTTCTGTTTCGCTTGGATCTAATGGAAAATTATCCTCAGAATCTTTCGTTCCATCACCATCGGTATCGATGTTTAATGGATCTGTACCCATTGCAATTTCTTCTGAGTCTGAAGATCCATCTCCATCTGTGTCTGGAAGTGTTGGGTTTGTCCCCAGCTTGATTTCTTCCTCATCATTCAGACCATCATCATCAGAATCATCATCTAGTGGATTTGTTCCATTGGTAAACTCATCCAAATCACTTACACCGTCATTATCGTCATCGGTGTCCATATTGTCTCCTAAACCGTCGTTATCGGAATCAAACTGTTCAAATTGGTCGGTTGGTAAAGCATCGTCTTTATCGTTTACTCCATCTCCATCGGTATCGGGTAAAAGGGGATTGGTGTTGCGTTGTTCCTCTTCTTTGTCGTTTAATCCATCTCCGTCTGTATCAGGGTTGAGTGGGTCTGTTCCTCGAGCTATTTCTTCTTCATCAGAGAGGTTGTCTCCATCATCATCGGTATCATAAGTGTCAACAATTCCATCTCCATCGGTATCAATTTCTTGGTTTGGATTCAGGGGTGCCCCATCATCACCATCGACAATTCCGTCTCCATCGGTATCGGGATTTAGAGGGTCTGTTCCATTTGTAACTTCTTGCCCATCGGAACTTCCATCTCCATCACTATCTGGGTTGAGGGGGTCTGTTCCCAGACTATTTTCATAAAAATCTTCCAAGCCATCGTTGTCGTTGTCGGTATCGGTATTATCGCCTATTCCGTCTTCATCAACATCGCTACTTTCGTTTGGATCAAGTGGGAATAAGTCTATACCATCTGCCAGGCCATCTCCATCAGAATCTGGATTGAGTGGGTCTGTTCCTAAGTTTTGTTCATCTCCATCACTTAAACCGTCGTTGTCCGAGTCTGGGTTCAAAGGATCAGTACCGTTCTGTGCTTCAAGGGTATCCGAAATACCATCGTTATCGTCGTCTGTATCAGCATTATTACCCAATCCGTCTTGGTCAGTGTCTAGCCATTCATCTGGGTCTGTAGGGAATTCATCAAATTCGTCATTTGTACCATCTCCATCAGTATCTGGATTGACATCAAGGATAGTCAATGTCATAGAGGCTGTACCTGCATTGAAGTTGGTGTCAGCGGCTTGGTTTACTGTTACTCGGGTTGTTCCTGTTGCCAATATTGATACTGTAGTTCCACTTAAGGTTGCTACAGAAGAATTTACTAACAGGTATGAAAA
Organism: Candidatus Arcticimaribacter sp.; assembly: GCA_038142965.1. Lineage (GTDB taxonomy): Bacteria > Bacteroidota > Bacteroidia > Flavobacteriales > Flavobacteriaceae > Arcticimaribacter. The sequence continues at coordinate 543,097 of JAYQLC010000007.1, forward strand.
CGCTCCCGTACTATTGGATGTTGCTGATAAATTGAAATCCGCATCTCCAATTCTTTTGTTTATGTCATTAAATGTGATGGTAGGATTTCCTTTAACCACAGTAAGGGTCATGGATGTTTCTGCGGATAAATATTTTGAATCGCTTGCCTGAGTTGCCGAAACAACTGTTGTACCAAGTCCAACAATAGAGATCGAAGACCCGTTTACTGTGGCTACTGAACTGTCTGCCACGGCATAGGTGAATGTACCTGAACTGTTTGAGCTCGGTACAGGTTCAAAGTCTGGATCACCGTAAGATTTTGTTACATCTGAAAATGTTAATGTGGGTGCAATCTTGCTTACCGTAAGGGTCATGGTTGCAGAGCCTGAATTGTAATTTGAATCGGATGCTTGTGTTGCTTCCACAAGTGTTGATCCTCCTCCAATAATAGAAACAGTAGTTCCGCTTACTACTGCGACTGAGGCGTTTGCTATCGAATAGGTAAAGATACCTGTACTATTGGATGTTGCAGAAAGGTTAAAGTCAGAATCATCCGAATTCTTGGTTAGATCAGCAAAACTAATGGTAGGATTCGCCTTATCTACCGTCAAGGTCATGGTTGCTGTTGTTGAAAGGTAAGCCGTGTCTCCTGCTTGAATTGCAGTGATAACTGTTGTTCCAGCGCCCACAATTGTAACTGTTGATCCAGCTACAGTTGCTACCGAAGTATCGGCAATGGAAAAAGTGAAGGTACCCGAACCGTTGGATGTTGGAGAAAGTACAAAATCACTATCACCGAAGACTTTGTTTTCGTCATTGAATGTGATTGTTGCAAAGGTAGTCCTACAGCTTCCCCATATTGGTTGATTGGCACTACTCAGTGCAGATTGAGTACTAAAGTTGTCTGGAGTTCCAGAAATATTTGAAACACACCAATTTGAAATGTTTTGATTAAATGCACTAGCAGTTCTAAACATTTTAATCATCCCAGCTGATGCAACATTTGAGGTGTCCCAAGATCCAATGTCTTGGTTAAAGCTCAATGCTGAATTAAACATGTAACTCATGTTAGTTACACTAGAAGTGTCCCATGATCCAATGTCTTGATTAAAAATATCATTGAATCTAAACATGCTAACCATGTTGGTAACATTCGAGGTATTCCATTGTCCAATATCTTGATTAAATGCATCAGCACTATCAAACATAGATGACATATTGGTCACAGAAGAAACATCCCAATTACCGATGTCTCGATTGAATAATTCCGCATCGTGAAACATGCTTGTCATGTTAACAACCGATGAGGTGTCCCAATTATCAATGTTTTGATTGAATACTCGAGCAGTCCTAAACATATTTTCCATTTGGGTGACCGAAGAAACATCCCATTGTGAAAGATCCTGATTAAATGCTAATGCAGATCTGAACATGGAATCCATTTCTGTAACACTAGAGGTATCCCAAGACCCAATATCTTGATTAAATGCATCGGCTCCCCAGAACATATTATCCATTCGGGTAACATTAGAGGTGTCCCATGATCCAATATTCTGATTGAATGTAGTTTCATCCTTAAATAACTGATACATATTGGTAACCGGTGTAGTTACTACCCGATCCCAATCGGTATCACTTTTAGATTTTGCGGCTAAGGAGGTGTTATCGTGTGCAGTGTACAAAACACCGCCTATGTATCCTGTATCTCCAGCGCTACAACCTGTACACTTTACTGTTATTCCATTAGAATCCAGGTAAAAAGGAGTAAGTACATCAAAAGATAGGGATTCATTACCAGCATATGCATTTCCTGCCAAATCATTTCCAGAGACTGTTAAAGAAAGAGTCGTAGAAGTAGTTACTGAAACTGTCCAGCTGTAAGACCATACCGCCGCGCTAGAGCCTACATTCATTGGTATAGCAATGGATTCGTTGCTGATGTTTATTGTTGGTGAACTTGTCATTGGCTCTGAAAAAGTAGCAGTAACCACAACAGTGTCTCCATTTTCAACTGAGTTCGATGTGAAGTTTTTCTCTAATGAAACAGTAGGAGGAGTAGTATCTATCTCTAATGTATATAATTGTGCAATTTCGGCATCTGTCAAAGCCCTGTTCCAAACCCCGATATTATCGAGTTTTCCTCTAAAAAGTTGATTGGATTGTTGACTACCTGAACTTTGAGGTCTATACTTACCAATAAAGGTTTCAAAGTTATTTTGATGGTTTCCTCCAGATCTTGTGAGCGGTGCGGAATGAACTTTTACTCCATTTAGATAAACTCTAACATTTGTCTCATCGTATGTCACGGCATAGTGGTTCCAGTTATTGGCTGATATGGATGTAATATGGTCTACGTCAGTAATAGATCCATTGGATTGTTGACCAAGTCCAAACCTCAATTTAGAACTCACTCCATTGGAGTCATTCAAGACCCCAAAATTATAACCATATCCGTCCGCTCCTGAATTATCAGTATTCCTGCCAATAATTACGTTGTTGTTATTATTAAGGTCGTCTAAGTTGAACCAGGATGAAAAGCTTAGTGCTCCGGAGGGGTTTAGGGAAGATGAATTTCCAATACTTATAAAATCATCTTGTCCATCAAAATCATATGAACCAGAATTTTGAGTTGCATTAGCATCAGTGGATAAGACTGGGCCATTTACAATTCCATGATTACCATTTCCACTCTCATCATTGGCATTGTCATTGAAAGGATACCAGCCCACTAACCCATTGGTTGGTAAATAGTCTGGCAGGGAAAAGTTGTATTGAATAGTCAAACTGCTGCTTCCATCATATAACTTATTGTTGGTATCGGTTGCTGCTACGGAGACAATATAGCTCCCATTAGGCGTGTTTTGGGGAATATTCCAATCATATGTCCAGATGGTTGCTGAGGTGTTGAGTGACATCGCAGTATTGGTCACAACCCCTGCAATTGATATTGTCGGAGTGGCCAACATATTTTCAGAAAATGTAGCGGTAAATTCTACATATGATGAATTAATTATATTATCTGAATCACTGCTGGTTAATGTTGCAGTGGCCGCTGAATTACATGTACCCCAATTTGGGAAATTATTTGATTGTAATGCAGATCCATTGGCAAAAGCTGATGGCTGAGAACTAAAATTCAAGGTACACCAACCTGATATGTCTCGATTAAAACTTGTAGCTCCATTGAACATTTGATTCATGTTCACAACATTTCGGGTATCCCATGCACCAATATCCCCATTGAAATTGGTTGCTTCTTTAAATAAATACTCCATGTTGGTCACTGATGATACGTCCCAAGACCCAATATCCTGATTGAAAGCAGAGGCACGATTGAACATGTAGCGCATGTTGGCTACAGATGATACGTCCCAATTTCCAATGTCTTGATTAAAAGCACTTGATCCATCAAACATGGATCGCATATCAATAACACTCGAAGTATCCCAACTTCCAATGTTTTGATTAAATACAGTTGACTGGAACATTAAATCCATTTGGGTTACACTTGAGGTGTTCCATGAACCAATATCCTGATCAAAAACTGAAGCACCATGAAACATCCAGCCCATATCGGTAACATTGCTGGTATCCCATGAACCAATGTCTTGATTAAAAGTACTTGCATAACTAAACATTTTTTCCATGTTTGTAACGCTTGAAGTATCCCAGCTACTGATATTTTGATTGAATGAATTTTGGTTTTCAAATAAATTCGACATATCAGTCACAAGTGTGGTCACTACACGATTCCAATCTGTATCACTTATAGATTTTGCTGCAAGAGAAGAATTATCATGGGCGGTATATAAAACTCCTCCCACATATCCTGTATCACCTGCGCTACAGCCCAGAACATTTAACTGTTACACCATTAGCGTCTAGATAGAACATTGGGTCTATGCTTAAATTCAGGCTTGCGCTTCCATCATAAGCAAGTGAAGTTGTATCGGTAGCAGCAACCGTAACTGCATAAGTTCCTGTGGTGACTGAAGAAGGGACCTGCCAGTAATAGGTCCACTCAGCTGCAGAAGACCCTTGGGTCATGGCGGTATTAGTCACTAACCCTGCGATGGAAATAAGCGGGGTAGAAGCCATGTTTTCTGAGAATGTAGCGGTTAGGGTGACTACTCCCGAAGTAACGACATTGTCTGAATCACTTGATAGAAGTGTAAGGGTTGCATTTGAGGTTGGCGGTGCACATGTTCCCCAAATAGGTCTTAGATTTGAATAGGACATCCCTAACAAAGCCCTGTAGTCAAAATCCCTAGGAAATGTAGATATATTTGAAACACACCATCCAGTAAGGTCCTGAACAAAATCTTCTGCAAAATAGAACATCATACTCATATTAGTAACCGAAGAGACATCCCACGCACTTATATCTTGATTAAATCTATAAGCACCAGAAAACATATAGTACATGGTTGTTACTGAAGAAACATCCCATGCGCTAATATCCTGATTGAATATATTTGTAGAGGAGAACATATTTTGCATGTTTGTAACGCTCGAGGTATCCCAGTTATTTAATGTTTGTCCACCGTTATTGAAGGCTTGAGCGCCTGAAAACATTCCGTTCATATTGGTTACATTCGAAGTATCCCAAAACCCAATATCTGTGTTGAATGTTCTATTTAGTCTAAAGAGTTCAATCATATCAGTGACAAGAGTAGTTGCTAAGTTGTAATTTCCAGAATTTACAAGTGACTGAATATTAGAGTTATCTGCAGCGGTATATAAAACTCCTCCCACATAACCTGTATCTCCCGCGCTACAGCCCTTACATTTTATTGTGACCCCATTAGCATCTAAATAGAACATTGGGTCTATGCTTACGTCTAATGATTCGCTTCCTCCGTAAGGTCTTGAATTAGTATCTGTAGCTACTACTGCAACTGCAAAGGTTCCAGTTGTGATGGAAGAAGGGACTTGCCAGTAGTAGGTCCACTCAGCTGCAGAAGACCCTTGGGTCATGGCCGTATTGGTTACTAACCCTGCGATGGACACAAGCGGAGTAGCCGCCATGTTTTCTGAGAATGTAGCTGTTAGGGTGACTACTCCCGAAGTGATTACATTGTCGGAATCACTACTTGTAAGGGTTAACGTTGCCTGTGATGGGCATGTTCCCCAATTTGGAAAATTAATTGATTGGAAAACCGATGAATCGGCAAAGTTTGAAGGCTCGGAACTTATAAGAGAGACACACCAACCTGTTATATCTTGATTAAAAACGTAAGCACCCTTGAACATGTGATTCATAGTGGTAACATTCGAAACATCCCATGAACCAATGTCTTTATTAAACCTATAAGCATCAGTAAACATGTAACTCATATTAGTAACACTAGAGGTATCCCATGAGCTAATATCTCCATTAAAAGATCTAGCATAATTGAACATAAAGTTCATATCGGTAACATTGCTGGTATCCCAAGATCCAATGTTCTGATTAAATGCTTCCGCACCTCTAAACATGGAATCCATTTCTGTAACACTAGAGGTATCCCAAGACCCAATATCTTGATTAAATGCATCGGCTCCCCTGAACATATTATCCATTCGGGTAATATTAGAGTTGTCCCATGATCCAATATTTTGGTTAAAAATTGAGGCCCCATGAAACATAGATCTCATATTAGTAACTTTCGAAACATCCCATGAATCAATGTTTTGATTGAATGAACTTTCGTCTTTAAATAATTCCTCCATATCCGTAACTAAAGTAGTTACAACTCTATCCCAATCGGTATCACTTGCGGATTTGTTGGCAATAGAAGTATTGTCATGGGCGGTATATAAAACGTTTCCTATATATCCTGTATCTCCAGCACTACAACCCAGAACATTTAACTGTTACACCATTTGAGTCTAGATAGAACATTGGGTCTATGCTCACATCTAGTGATTCACTTCCTCCGTAAGCTCTTGAATTAGTATCTGTTGCAGCTACTGTTACTGCATAAGTTCCTGTAGTTACCGATGAAGGTACTTGCCAGTAGTAGGTCCACTCAGCTGCAGAAGACCCTTGGGTCATTGCCGTATTGGTCACTAGTCCCGCTATTGAAATAAGCGGAGTAGCTGCCATATTTTCCGAGAATGTAGCCGTAGGGTGACTACTCCTGATGTGATGAGATTGTCGGAATCACTACTTGCAAGGGTTAATGTAGCCGTAGAGGGACAAACTCCCCAATTTGGATAAAACCCAGAATTTAATATCCCCCCTGTATTAAAGTCATTAGGTAAAGAACTTACACCATTTACACACCAACCCGAAAGATCTTGATTGAAATTATCAGCTTTATAAAACATACCTTCCATAGCAGTCACAGATGAAACATCCCAATTCCCAATGTCTTGATTAAACGCTGATTCGCCAAACATACCACTCATATTAGTCACAGATGAAACATCCCATCCTCCTATATCTTGATTAAAATTATCAGCTAAATAAAACATAGCTGTCATTGAAGCTACAGAAGAAACATCCCAATTCCCAATGTCTTGACTAAACGCTGAATTGCTAAACATACCACTCATATTAGTCACAGATGAAACATCCCATGAACTTATATCCTGACTAAATGCAGTTGCTTCGTTGAACATGTAGTACATATTTGTTACAGATGACACGTCCCAATTCCCAATGTCTTGATTGAAATTAACAGCTAGAGAAAACATTCTTGCCATATTAGTCACAGATGAAACATCCCAATTCCCAATGTCTTGATTAAATACTCTAGCCACGAAGAACATTTCTTCCATTCTAGTAACAGATGAGACATCCCAACTACTTAAGTCTTGATTAAAAATTCGTGCATTATAAAACACATGATACATATTGGTTACATTCGAGGTATCCCAAAACCCAATGTTGGTGTTAAAAGTGGACTTGTTTTTGAAGAGTTCACTCATATCAGTGACAAGAGTAGTTGCTAAGTTGTAATTTCCAGAATTTACAAGTGACTGAATATTAGAGTTATCTGCAGCGGTATATAAAACTCCTCCCACATAACCTGTATCTCCTGCGCTACAGCCCTTACATTTTATTGTGACCCCATTAGTATCTAAATAGAACATTGGGTCTATGCTTACATCTAATGATTCGCTTCCTCCGTAAGCTCTTGATTTAGTATCTGTAGCCGCTACTTTTACCGCATATGTTCCTGTCGTTACCGAAGAAGGAACTTGCCAGTAGTAGGTCCACTCTGTAGCATCGGCACCTTGGGTCATGGCCGTATTGGTCACTAACCCTGCGATGGAGACTAGCGGAGTAGCAACCATATTTTCTGAGAATGTAGCCGTTAGGGTGACGACTCCTGAAGTGATTACATTGTCGGAATCACTGCTGGTAATTGTTGTGGTGAGGCTTTGAAGAGGCATCCATTGATATCCTCCACTTAAAGATCCACTGATTGAATTACCACTAGAATCACTGTAAGTAGAACCCGAACCTTCATCAAACTTATAATACAGCAATAAAGAAGAATCGGTAGAAACCGTTTGATTTAGATTGGCGCTAATCTCTGATTGTGTTCTAGCTGTATTCCAAATTCGAACATCACTTATTTGACCATTCAAAAAACGTTCTGGTGTAGAATAGTTGTCAAAACCACCGATACTGATCGCTCTATCGTTATCGGTTAAACCATTTCCAGATCTAGTAAAATTATCAGTACCTTGTAATTGGCCATTGATGTAAAGTTTCAATTGACTACTAGAGCTCGATGAATCTGCAGTAAGTGCAACATGATACCAAGTATCTGTTGATATCGGATCAGAGGTTACTCCAGGCCATTGACCACTAAAGTCTTGTCTTATCCTCCCTCTAACATATAAATTACCGTTTTGAACATATAAACCAATTTGCCAATCGTCTTGTCTTGATGCAATAAAATCCCATTGTTGGCCATCTGGCAATTGGTTTACTTTAAACCAAGCTTCAACAGTTATCTGATCAGTATTACCAATAGTAACATTTGATGTTGTTGTTATACCAATTGCATCCGATCCATTAAAATTTAACCAATTCGAAAATGTAGGAGTGGCCACAAAAGCAGGGGCAGCTACCTTTGCAGAAATACAATTATTGGCAACAGCAAAACGGGGACGTAATGAAGAGTTATTTTTTATTGGGTTATTATTTCCCCAAATATTTTGTCTGTTTTGATAGATATTCGAAGCACTCCCTCCTGAGGGAAAACACCAGTAGGATAGGTCTTGATTCAAACTACCCGCGTTATCGAATAATTGGTTTACCCCATTTTGATCGTTCATACTAGAAACGTCCCAATACCCAATATCTTGATTGAAAGACCCGGCATTTTGAAAGAGTCCTTGCATGTTGCTAACACTCGAGGTATCCCAACTGCTTATGTCTTGATTGAAACTAGAGTTATTTTGAAATAACCCACTCATGTTGGTAATTCCTGTTGTACAAACACAGCTTACATCCTGGTTAGCTGCAATTTTTGTTTGTAAATCACTACGATTAACTTTTGTATATACTTTGCCATTAACAGTTCCAGTACTCCCATTAGCTACATTAGGGCAGAGAATAGTCTTGTTATTTGAGGCGAGACTGAATTGACCTCGAACAAAACTTGAAAATAATAATATAGTAAGTAATAAAACTGTTTTTTTAAAATTAAAAAACACTTTTAATATGGAGTTTGGGTAAGAATATGCCATAAGATTTACATGATGATGTGCGTAACTAGCAAATATAAGCTATGCAGTGTCTTTTCTATGTTAATACTGTTGGTAATGTCTTGATTGAAGTATAAATGCAGTAATTAATTCTTGTTATAATAACCTGCATTTAGCTGGTGTAAAGATTTTTTTTGGCAGTATGATAAATTCAAATTCACTTAACTTTGACATTCTCAAAGGTTTTTGAGTGTTTTTATTTTATAAAAAAAATAGGGTCAAAATAAAAGTTCAGGACAATTGCAATCGAATTTCTTTGATGAGTGCTAAGGTATCTTTGACGTTTTGCTCTAATTTTTCAAAAGAGTTGTTTTCCAAAATCTCTTTAGTTATTAATTGAGACCCCACCCCTACACAGCTTACCCCTGCATTGAACCATCCTCTTAAATTCGATTCTTCTGTTGAAACCCCTCCTGTTGGCATAATCGATGTCCAAGGTTGTGGACCCTTTATTGCCTTAACAAAATCTGGTCCATAAACACTCCCTGGAAATAATTTTACTATTTCACATCCCATTTCTTCAGCAGTTGCAATTTCTGTTAATGATCCACAACCGGCTGACCATAGAACTTTTCGTCGATTACAAACAACTGCAATATCCTTTCTAAAAACAGGTGTGACTACAAAGTTGGCTCCAAACAAAATGTATTGTGAGGCTGCTGCTGCATCGGTTACAGAACCAACACCCAAAATCATTCCTGGAAGTTCAGCAATGGAGAACTTAACTAATTCCTTGAAGGTTTCAATTGCAAAATCTCCTCGGTTGGTAAATTCCATCAAACGAGCTCCTCCTGAATAACAGGCTTTTAATACCGCTTTTGCAACATTTATGTCGGGATGATGAAACAAGGGAACCATTCCCGATTCTTGCATTTGTTGAACAACTTGAAGTCTTGTGTATTGTGACATAGTTTTTTTATCTTGTGACGCGCCCAGAGGCATCTCCGCTCATTAGTTTTTCGATTTCTTCGATGGTTACCAAATTGGCATCCCCTTTAATCGTATGTTTTAAACATGATGCGGCAACTGCATAGTCCAATGCTTTTTGACTGTCTTCTGGGTAATGAATTAACCCGTAAATAAGCGCACCCATAAAAGAATCTCCTCCACCTACTCGATCTACAATATCGGTAATTTGATATTCCTTGCTTTTGTAAAGGTTATTTCCATCATAAAGTACACCAGCCCAGGTATTGTGTGAAGCAGAAATTGATCCTCTTAAAGTAGTAATTATTTTTTTGGCTCTTGGAAATTTTTCCTTCATTTGCTGACATACCGATAAAAAAGCTTCTGCTTTTACCTGCTCTCCTTGGGTGGTAATATCCAACCCCTTCGGTTTAATTCCAAAATGCATTTCCGCATCCTCTTCATTCCCCAGAATAATATCACAAAAAGAAGTCAATTCAGTCATAATTATTTCGCGATCACCACCGTAGTTCCACAACTTCGATCTGTAATTCAGATCTGTTGAAATGGTTATGCCCATAGAACTGGCTACACCCACTGCTTCTAGGCAAGCATCAGCAGCACTTTGAGAAATGGCTGGAGTTATTCCAGTCCAATGGAACCACTGGGCGTCTTTAAAAACTTTTTTCCAATCCACCATACCGGGTTGGATTTCAGCCATTGCGGAATTCGCTCGATCGTAAACCACTTTACTACCTCTGCTTACTGCGCCTGTTTCCAAAAAATAAATTCCTAAACGATCTCCACCCTCTAAAATATGTTTAGTCCCAACACCCCGCTTTCGCATTTCCATAAGGGCACATTGACCAATATCGTTTTTGGGTAAGCGAGTAACAAACTCAACTGGAATTCCATAATTGGCAAGAGATACAGCCACGTTTGACTCACCACCTCCATAAACCACATCAAAGCTGTTGGCTTGTGAAAACCTTAAAAAACCCGGTGGTGCAAGACGCAACATTATTTCTCCAAAAGTTACTACTTTCTTCATTCTAAATTGTTTGTTATCATTCGTTGATGTTAACCAAATTTATGCTAATATTATTAGAATTTAGATTTAGTTAGAATTACTTTTTGAAATCGAGCTTAACTACATTCGATTACGATCTTGCCGCGAACCTTTCGATTCATCATCTCCTCCATTGCTTTATGTGCTTGCTTCAACTCATATTTTGCATGGATGTGTGGTTTTAATTTACCCTCAGCATGCATATTGATAAGCTCCATGGTATTTTGCATATTATCATTCGGAAATTCCATGGCCCATGATCCCCAGAAAACACCCACAATTTGACATCCTTTTAGCAACGCTAAGTTAAGAGGAATTTTGGGTATTTCTCCTGCGGCAAATCCAACAACCAAAAAACGACCTTCCCATGCAATGGAACGAAGTGCAGGTTCCGAAAATTTATCACCTATGGGATCATAAATTACATCTGCTCCTTTTCCATCGGTCAATTCTTTGATGCGTATTTTTAAATCCTCTTTTGTGTAATTGATGCCTTCATCTGCACCGTAGGATTTACAAAAATCAACTTTTTCGTCAGTCGAAGCACAGGCAATAACTCGTGCTCCCATATGTTTTCCCAATTCAACCGCAGCCAGTCCAACTCCTCCTGATGCACCCAGAACAACCAAAGTCTCTCCCGCCTTTAGTTTTGCTCTATTTTTTAACGCATAATAAGATGTTCCGTAAGCCATCAAAAAAGAGGCTCCAGTGGCATAGTCCATTTTGGGGGGTTTGGGAAATATGTTTCTGGCAGGTGCCAAGGCCTCTTCCGCAAAACCACCCTTGGAAACAAAACCAAAAACCTCATCACCAACCTTCAAATGCTTAACTCCTTCTCCAACCCATTTAACTTTCCCGGCAATATCACTTCCGGGAGTAAATGGAAGTTCGGGTTTGTATTGATATTTCCCTTGAATAATTAAAGTATCTGGGAAATTCAAACTACATGCTTTTACTTGAACCACGACCTGTTTTTCTTTGGGTTTAAGGTCCGGAAGCTCTTTTAAAACGAGGTCCGATGGAGGTCCGTATTTTTCACATACAATTGCTTTCATAAATTTAAATTTAAAAGATTACCAGCTATCAATAAATCGTGAGTTACTGGAAAATTGATTTTTGCTTTGATAACATTGAAGAGCGGTTACAATTCTTGCCCGGGTCTCAACTGGGTCAATAACCTCATCGAATTCGAGAGTTTCGGCCGCATTGATGGCTTTTCCTTTTTCATATTCTTGAGCAACTAACTGATTGTACAATGCATCGCGCTCTTTTGTGTTTTTTGCCTGTTCCAATTCTTTTTTTAAAACCAAGTTTTACTGCTCCTTCTAGTCCCATAGCTCCAAACTCACCGCTTTGCCACGAAAGGGTAAGAAAAGATTCATGAAAACTCCCTCCTGCCATTGCCATAGCACCTAAACCATAAGCCTTTCGCAAAACGATCGTAATCAAGGGTACTTCCAATGCTGCGGCTGTAATAAACAATCGAGAAGAATGACGAATAAGTCCCAATTCTTCGTGTTCGGGTCCAACCATAAAACCTGGAGTGTCACAAAGCGATACTACAGGGATTTGAAAAGCATTACACAACTGTAAAAACCGAGCCGCTTTGTCTGCAGCATCAGAATCGATAGCTCCCCCAAATGGCGGGTACTGTTAGCTATCAAACCCAAAGGCCTCCCTTCTATTCGAATTAACGAAGTAACCATATTTTTAGCAAAATCACTACGGAGTTCAAGTACCGAATCTTTGTCTGCAAGCACATCAATGATTTTATTAACGTCATAAGCATAACGCCTATCTGTTGGAAGAATCGAATGGAGGAGTTCTTGGGGTTCAACACTCCACTTCTTTTCTGTTCCTTGAAAATAACTCAAATATTTTTTTGCTATCAGAACAGCTTCCTTTTCGTCACTTACAACAACATCGACAACTCCACACTTTGCTAATTTTTTTGATGGGCCAATATCCTTGGGGTGATGGCTTCCCAAACCGCCTCCTTCGATCATTGCTGGGCCTCCCATTCCCATAGAAGCATCTGTTGTTGCAATAATTACATCAGCGCAACCTGCAATGGCTGCATTACCCGCAAAACAATAACCACCAACAATAGCAATTCTTGGGATTTTTCCACTTAAACGAGCAAATGAAGACCAAGTAGATAAGTCTAAACCCCCTGTGCTGACCAGACTAAAGTCTACATCACCAGGACGCCCACCTCCTCCTTCAACAAAAAATACAATGGGGCAATTTGCCTTTTCGGCTAAAGCCATTAAACGATCTGTTTTTTTATGATTGAATGCCCCTTGTGTTCCAGCCAAAACGGTGTAGTCATAGCTCAAAACATAACAGTTTGTGTTTTGACTAAATCGATTGGAATTGATTTTGCCAATTCCACTAATCAAGCCATCAGCTGGGGTGTTTTTTCGAAGTTCTTCAAGGGGTTTCCGCCCCTTTTGACCGGCTACAATCAAAGAACCTATTTCTTGAAAAGTATCAGAATCACAAAGGTCTTCAATATTTTCACGAGCTGTTCTTTTTCCTTGAAGATGTCTCTTTTCTACCGCTTTTGCTCTGGATTTATCTGTAAGGTATTTTTGACGTTCCTGAAGTTCCTTGAGATCCTTTCGGGTAGGGTTGTTGCTTTTTTTCGCCATAACACAAAGTTACATAAACCTTATTACATCATTATAAGGGTTTATGACTCTCCCCGAAATCAGTTCGTTTACATGTGTTTTTAGCAAACATTATCGAGCCTTGTGGCGTAATTTGGGAAAAATTAAAATCAAAATTTGGATCGAATCATATCGATAACTCTGTAAAATAGTCGATCTTTAGACTTAAATCAACTTTCAACACATACAAATCATTTCATTTAAATCATGAGAGTAACCCTAAACATCACCAACCATATTGCTGATATTAAACTGAATCGTCCGGAGAAAATGAACGCCTTAGATCAGGACATGTTCAAGGCAATTGTAGAAGCTGGAGAAAGTATAAAACATGATCAAACCGTGAGGTGTGTTGTCCTATCAGGAGTTGGTAAATGTTTTTGTGCTGGAATGGATACCGTGAATTTTGATCCCGAAAATAAAGGAGAAATTTTCGATGTACCCCTTGCCAACCGAACTCATGGGATTAGCAATATTTTCCAACAGGTCGCTTGGATTTGGAGGGAGTTGCCCGTACCCGTAATTGCAGCAGTTCATGGAGTTGCCATTGGAGGAGGGCTTAACATCATGTCGGGAGCAGACATCAAATTCATAACACCAGATACTAAACTGAGTATCATGGAATTAAAATGGGGGTTGATCCCCGACATGGCGGGTTCTCAACTTTGGAGACATAATGTAAGAGAGGATATTATTCGTGAACTTATGTTCACACACAGAATATTTTCTGGACAAGATGCTGTGCAATATGGATTTGCTACCCACATTTCTGAGAATCCCTATGAAGATGCTATGAAATTAGCTTCCGAAATTGCTTCCAAAAATCCAGCAGCTATCATCAAAGCAAAGAAAATTGTAAACGAAGCACCCTATTTGAATGCAGCAGATGGATTGATGATGGAGTCCATAGAGCAATCTGAAATAATTCGATCTAAAAATCAAATCGAAGCAGTAATGGCTGCCATGCAAAAGAGGGATGCCAATTTTGAGGATTTCAGAGAATAATAATCTTACATTTTGGAAATGAGAATACCCTCTCAAATCTAATTCAGTTCATCTTGGATTGCGAAACTTTAAACCCAAAGGGCTAATCTTGTCGATAAAAGTGGATTATTGCGCTCATCTTTGTTTGAGTCGCTTAAGTACCGTATCTTACTGTTCTTAGAATCATAAAATGATGAATAAAAAACAAAACTACAAGTGGTTTGTCTTAATTGTTCTAACTATTGTTTACGTATTTAATTTTGCAGACCGACAAATTCTTATTATTCTACAAGAGGGTATTAAAGAAGACTTACAATTAAGCGACACCCAACTGGGGTTGCTGACTGGTTTGGGATTTGCACTACTTTACACAACACTGGGTATCCCCATAGCAAAGCTTGCTGATAAATACAACAGAAAAAACATTCTGGCTTTCAGTTTGGGCTTCTGGTCGCTAATGACTGTTCTATCGGGTCGTGCTCAAAACTTTTTCAAATGTTGTTGACCCGAATTGGAGTAAGTGCAGGAGAGGCAGGTGGAATGCCACCATCGCATTCCATTATTTCAGATTATTTTCCTAAAGAAGAACGAGGTACTGCTTTTTCGATCTACAGCATGGGAGTACCCATTGGAATTTTATTAGGATTTATTGTTGCTGGATCAATTGCATCTGAATATGGATGGAGAATGGCCTTTTATGCACTTGGCTTCCCCGGTATTCTCCTGGCTATTCTTATGTATTTTATTGTAAAAGAACCGATTAGAGGTCAAATTGATGGACGTGTTGAAGACAAAAAAGACCCTACTTTTAAGGAAGTAATTGGGGAATTATTTTCAAAAAAATCATTTCTCTATTTATGTTTAGGTGCTGGGTTTACTACTTTTTCTTCTTACAGTCTCAACAATTTTTTGCCTTCATTTATTCAAAGAGCTCATGGAGTAGATTTGATAACCGTAAGCATAAACCTCGGACTTTCAATAGGAATCGGTGGTCTGATTGGAGCTCTTATTGGTGGCCGATTAGCAGATATCAAGGGAGCCAAAAAACAAAAAGTGGTATCTTTATGTACCCATACTTAGCTGTGTTTTCTCTCTTTCCTGCCTTGACTGTCCTATTTACAGGCAGCTCAAAAATAGCTTTAGCTGCTATTTTTCCGTATGCAATATTCAATTCTGCTTTCACAGGACCCGTGTATGCAGTGGGGCAAACCTTGGCAAATGTTAAAATGAGAGCGTTTGCAACGGCTCTAATTCTTTTATTCATGAACGGAATTGGATTAGCACTTGGACCCTTATCTGCTGGAATGCTCAGTGATTTTTTAGAACCAAGTTTGGGGAATTTTAGTTTACGCTATGCCCTAACTTTGAATTTACTTTCTTTATTTTTAGCCATATTTTTTTATTGGAAATCCGCAAACAATTACGAAAAAGATTTAAAACAAGTTTAACGATTCATAAATCTTCAATTTTGTTAATCTTACTCAAAACACAATAATCAATAACTTAAACAATAATTCAAAACTTAAAATATGAATTTCGAATACACCGAAAAATCCATTATGCTTCAAGAAAAATTAAAGCAATTTATGGAAGAACACATTTATCCGTATGATGCCGAACGTGCTGCTTTCGCTACTCATCCCGAAAACAGATGGCAAAATTTTCCTAAGCTAGAAGCATGGAAAGAGGCTGCAAAAAAAGAAGGCTTGTGGAATATGTTTTTACCCAAAAGTTATGGCGATCTGAGCGGGGGTTTAACCAACTTAGAATACGCACCCTTAGCAGAAATTATGGGACGTTCACGAGGTTCAGATGAAGTTTTCAATTGTTCTGCTCCTGATACTGGAAATATGGAGGTTTTTGCCAAATATGGTACACCAGAACAAAAAAAACAATGGCTAGAGCCCTTGATGAATGGGGATATTCGTTCAGCCTTTCTAATGACCGAACCAGATGTTGCATCTTCTGATGCAACCAATATTGAAACTTCAATCACAAGAGATGGAGATGAATATGTGATCAATGGTCGAAAATGGTGGTCCTCGGGTGCTATGAATCCCCATTGTAAAGTTTTTATTGTAATGGGTAAAACAGATCCTACCGTCCAAAGACATGCCCAACAAAGTATGATCATTGTGCCAAAAGACACCCCTGGAGTTGAGGTTGTTCGCCCTTTATCGGTTTTTGGTTCTTGGGACTCTCCAGAAGGCCATGCAGAAATTAAATTAACCAACGTTCGGGTTCCTGCATCCAATCTTCTTTTGGGGGAAGGCAGAGGTTTTGAAATTGCTCAAGGTCGCTTGGGACCTGGACGTATTCATCACTGTATGCGCTTGATTGGTGCCGCACAAGCTGCTTTAGATTTGATGTGCAAAAGAGTTGCTGAACGTGAGGCTTTTGGACGAAAAATTAAAGACTTTAGTAGTATCCGTCAAGACATTTCCAAGTCGGCATGCGAAATAGAACAGGCGCGTTTACTTACCTTGTCTTGCGCCGATAAAATTGATAAATTTGGTGCTAAAGGGGCACAAAACTTAATCGCAATGATCAAAATTGTGGTTCCACAAATGACTTGTGATGTAGTAGACAGAGCCATTCAAGCCCATGGTGGAATGGGAGTTTGCCAAGACAGTCCTCTTTCAGGTTTTTGGGCATATGGAAGAATCATACGTATTGCCGATGGTCCAGATGAAGTACATATGTATCAGTTGGGTAGAAACTTGGTAAAACAAGCAATGGCGAACTAAATTAGAAGTCATGCGATTCAAAAATAAAATAACGCTCATTACAGGTGCAGCCTCTGGTATTGGTAGAGCAGCAGCATTGGCATTTGCCAAGGAGGGAGCAATAATTGTCGTTTCCGATAGAAACGACCAAGGAGGAAAAGAAACCGTTGAACTGATCGTTTCAAAAAAGGGTCAAGCTACTTTTATTAAAACCGATGTTTCAAAATATGAGGAAGTAAAAAAACTGATGCAACAAATCCATGATCAGTTTGGGCGACTCGACATTGCAATCAATAATGCAGGAATTAATGGGGTGATTGCTCGAACAAAAGACTATCCTGAGGATGATTGGGATAAGGTGATGAGCATCAATGCTTCAAGCGTATTTTACGGAATGAAAGCACAGATCCCCATGATGCTTGAGCAAGGTGGAGGCGTAATTGTCAATACTGCTTCTATTGCTGGACTCAAAGGTTTACCCAACAGCATTGCCTATACTGCTAGTAAGCATGCTGTAATTGGCGCTACCAAAACGGCTGCAATGGAGTACGGAAGAAATAATATTCGAATCAATGCCATTTGCCCTGTATTTACAGTTTCTCCAATGTTCGACCCAGACGCATTAGATAAAATGGCTCAGGGAATTCCAGATAAATTAAAGGCTAATGTTCCTATGAAACGATTTGCTAAAGTAGAAGAACAAGTAGGCGCTATGATGTGGCTGTGTTCGGATCAAGCAAGTTTTGTAACGGGATTGGCGCTACCTGTTGATGGTGGATTAACTGCCTAAAAGAGATCATCAACTTTTCACAAACCAATTGTTAAAATGAGTAAAATTTATTTTTTTCGTCACGCACAAGCATCTTTTGGTGCAGACAATTACGACGAACTTTCAGCTAAGGGAATATTACAATCTCTTGAATTGGGAAAATATTTAGTTTCAAAAAAACAACGTTTTGACAGGGTATATGTAGGTCCCCTGAAACGTCAACAACATACTTTTGAAATTGTGAAAAAAAGTTTATGATGAAAATAATTTGTTTATGCCCGAACCTATTTTGGAAAATGGGTTACTAGAACACAACGGTCACAAAGCAATGGAATTAATGTTACCAACTTTAATTAAAACAGTTCCATATGTAAAAGAATTGGTGGAGCAAATTAATACTAATCCTGAGCGGAAAAAAGCAAACGGTCTTCTTATTTTTCAATACTTCTTAGATGAGTGGGTCGAGGGTAAAATGGATGTGACAGGAGTTTTGCCGTGGAAAAAATTCCGCCAAGAAGTGAAAAAAGGATTAAATACGATTTTGAATGATACAGGGTCAGGAGAAAATATTGCTGCCTTTACATCGGGAGGAACAATTGCATCAATCACTGCGGAATCCCTAAAAATTAAAGATGAAAAACGGGTGGTTGCACTCAATTTTTCTCACCGAAATACGGCATTTACTTCCTTTTTTTATTCTAAAAATAAAATGAATCTGTTCGGATTTAATGAACTAGCTCACCTAGAAAAAGAGATGATCACTTTTGTATGATAAACTCACTTTATAGTAAACACTTCCTTGAGATTATACTATGCCAATTCAATCGAATAAGAATCAGTCTTTATTTTTAAAGATGTCAGAAAAGGCACTAGCAATAAGTCCAGCGGGAACTGCTACCACACCCAAACTTATGAATATGATAAAACTAGAGAATATTTTTCCACCCACTGTAATGGGATAAATATCTCCATACCCAACCGTTGTTAGGGTAGCTACAGCCCACCACATTGAATGAAATATGTCTGAAAAATTTTCGGGTTGAGCTGGATTCTCAAAATGATAAATACCTACTGCAGCAACATAAAGAAGAAAGATTGTAAGAATACTAAAAATCATCAATTCCTTTTTAATGTTATTGAATACAGTTCCAATATTTACAATTGCTGGATCGTACTTGAATAAAGAAATAAATCTCAACACTCTCAATTCTCTGAGATCTGCAGGAAGTCCCAAATAATATGGAATCAGGGCAATACTGTCTATCAATCCCCAAAAGCTAAAAATAAATTTAATCCGATTAGGAGCTGAATACACTCGCAAAAGATATTCAATTGAAAACAACACAATTGGAACTATTTCCCATTCTTCTAGAATAACGTGGTACTTTTCCATGGATTCCATGGTTTGAAGAGCATGATCGATAACTGTAATAAAAATAACCGTGTAGATTATCACATCTATTATTCTAGCGTACTTGTTTTCTTTATCGTTTAAATAAAAATGTATTTTCTCTCTCATGATAAGCTGTTGTATGGTGATTCTTCGATTGGTCTACTTTTCCTTTTTCTTCTGCTTTTTTGCTGAATCTGCTTCTTTCTTTTGGGCTTCCTCTGGTTTTTCCTCTTTAGTTTTCTTTTCTTCTTCTTCTTTTTTATCTTCTTTCTCCTCCTTTTCTTCTTCTTTATTGGCCTCTTTCTCCGTTTTTTCTATGTCTTTTACACTTTCTGAATCATCAGCCTTTTTTTGTAATAGCGATATTTCATTTTCTTTTTCCTCTTCCAATTCAAGGGTTTGACTTTCACTATTCATTTCGTCTAGCTCTTGAGGTATTTCCTTTTCTTTTTTTTGTTTTTCTTTGAATTTAGCCATGTGTGAAAATTTTAAAATAGTTTTTGCCAAGGACGTAATCCTTCATCTTTGATTAAATCAATATAAAGATTGAGTGAGTCGCAGCTCTTGTTATTACTAAATGCCTCATAAATGATTACAAACTGTGCGATTAAAAAATATGCAATCCCTTCGTGATATTTTGTTTTGAAAGTAGAATCCAGCTTTAACTTATTCCAGTGAAATCTTTGTGTATTTTCATTGTTTATGGGGTATGGCCCTGAAAAATAGTTGTTTATATACCATGTTATCCATCTCCAACTTGCGGGAGCTTGGTAAAAGTCTGGTAATTCTGGAACAACAAACGGTCTATCGCCAATTTGCCCCATCATAAAAGGTCCGAGGTCATCTGAATATGATTTAAGGTCCGTCTCGCTTTTGGCATTTTTTTCTAATTCAAATTCTTGATTTAAAAAATCGATAAAATCATGGTACTTATCGTTAATCTTCGCATCAATAGCCGAAAACAACCGTTTTGCTTCATTCTTAAACCCGTCTTCGAGTGCTGGATGTACTTTTTTTACTGGGGTTAAATCAAGTCTATTAAACAAAATTTGTGCGAGATTATCCGCTAAGGGTTTCTTAAATATCTGCAGTTGACCGTGAAACTTACTTTCGTAAATACGGGTTCCTGCTGGTCTTTCTCCTGCATAAATCCAGCAATCAGAATTCAGGGTTTCAACATTAGATTCTTTCGACTGAAAAATCAAATATGATCCCGTTTTTTCTGTAGCTCCTGAGTATTTTATGCCTGTTGATAGCCTATACATTTTTTAAATTTCATTTGTTTCCAAACTTATTTCATCTTGGTTTTCCATGGTATTATGAGATCCATCTTGTGATTGACTGTACTCTGCTTTCTCAGCATTCAAACCAAATGCTTGTAGAAGACCCCTGCTTTCACTCGAAGTATTTGCTTTCTTTTGTAATTGATGTAATCCATCTCGATCTCTCTTATTTGCAAGGGTGTCAAACTCTTTTAATTGTGATACATCTTTACTTTGGTCTGCAACTTTCTGAATACTGTTAACACCTGAGCCATTGTCAGATTTTAATTGAGAAGCAGCTTCTTGATTGCCCCTACTCTCGGTTTCATTACCAATTTCTAGTGCCTTTTGTCCCATTACGTCAGCTTCTTTTTCTAAGCCTTCGTCATCATTGATTAGTATTTTACTCTTGAGTTGCTTGGTTGGTGCTACTCTACCTTGTTTCTGTTGTGCTACGTGCCATGCTTCATGAGGAAGATGTTTTCTTGACCCGGTCCCAAATGAATATCAGAACCTTGAGCATAAGCGTGAGCATTAAGTTGAGCAGGTTTATCTGAGTTTCTGTGGACATTAACATCAGACATGTTTTGTCCCGAAAGTTGTTCAACTCCCGATTTTAATCCAGAAGGCAATTGTCCTCCTTCGCTCTTGGCCTGAACAGGAGCTACTGATGAACTGGGAGCATCCTTGAACTTTCCTTGAGAAATTCCCCCATGGATACCCGCTGGACCGTTAGAAGATTTTTCTTTTTCCTCTTCTTTTTCTCCATCTTTGGATTCATCATCGCATTCATCACAACAATCTTCAGGAGCATCAGGATCCGTGTCTTTTTTTGATTCATCTGCTTCTGATTTTGCATCTTTATCCTCTGATTTGGCATCCTCAATTTGTTTGTCAGAGTCTTCCGATGTTTCATCCAACTCTGGAGGTTTTGCTTTCATGTCTTTTCCAGGAATCGAAATATCCTTGGCTCCAAACATAAATCCTTCTAATATGTTTGGCAAAGTAAAGTCTGTAGGGCCAAATTCTTTTTCAAGAGATGCTACTTTACCCTCTACAATTAAAAAATCAAACTCTTTTTTAAAGAATAGAAATTTCAATTTAACTGCAGCGTACAAAGCACCGATTAGAGCAGCATAAAGAGATCCACTAACTTTTATTCCTTTTGAATCTGCTGTCAGTGTTAACATAGCATCAATAACCCCTTGCAATTTTGCTTTAATCCCGGCAGATACTTTTGCAAAAGGAAGTCCAACGCTAATTCCTCCAAAAACACTTACCGAAACATCACCATGCCCAATTAAAGTAGCTGACCGAATTTCGAGGGTTGAAAAATCAGGGATGAAATGTGGGTCTGTTTTAAAGCCTGTAACCATATCAGCAGAAGCTTTTGCTCCAAAACCAATTTCACTACTGACCTCGATAAATACCCCTGGAACCCCAGCAGGCATCAAGATTGCAGGGGCTCAAATGCAAAATGCTCCTCAAAGAATGTAAAAGCTCCGCCTGCCTCTATATCGTATCCGCTGTCACCCTCTCTTACCCCTTTTGCAGTTATGGTGTAAAGCCCTCCTGGCCCCTCAACGGTTCCCGATATGTTTTCTAAATACCCATTGTTCACAGAAGCCGAAACATCTACTTTATTCCCAGCAACCTCGGTTTCGATTGTTGCCTCACCTCCCATGCTTAAACTAGAAAAATCAGGTGCAAAATTGGGATCCGTATTGATCGTACCATTTACAGAACCCTCTATTGGTCCATTTGAAAAAGATCCCTCACCCGATATGGTGTATCCGTCTCCATTGTCGATTACCGAAGCATTGATAACATACAGATCATTAGGTCCCTCCACTGTACCAACCAAACTTGCTAGGGATCCGTTTACCATAACGCCAGTCATCGATATATGATGACCTGCAATTTCTGTATCAACAGTAGCTTCACCACCAATATTTAACGTACTAAAATCGGGATTAAAATTAGGATCCGTTTGGATTTCTCCTGTAACCTCTCCATGCACCGGCCCCATTGCAAAAGCACCTCCACCAGTGATGGTGTATCCGTTTCCATTGTCAACAACAGAAACTGCCAAAAGATACAAACCGTTTGGACCTTCAATGGATCCTACCAAACTTTGTAAAGAACCATTTTCCATAGTTCCACTCATGAGGATCTTATTACCAGCTAAATCTGTATCTACATTTGCCTCTCCTCCGATCTGTACCGAATTGAATTCTGGTGTAAAATTTTTGTCGGTTTGTATTTCACCCTCTACGGTTCCCTGAATTGGTCCTGCGGTAAATTCGCCTGATCCTTTTACCGAATAGGTGTCTCCGTTATCTGTTACCGAAGCAGTTAGTGAATACATACCATTGGGTCCTGTAATGGTTCCTTCTAAACTTTGAAGAGAACCTTTTTCCATGGTACCTGCCATGTCAATTATGTTCCCAGCTATCTCAGTATTTACTTGTGCATCCCCTGAGATATTCAGTGACCCCAGATCAGGGTTAAAACTTTGGTCTGTTAAAATTTCTCCTTGTACATTACCCTCTACTGGGCCTGCTGTGAATACGCCACCTCCAGATATTGTGTAACCACTTCCGTTGTCTACTACCGAAGCGTTGATTGTGAAAAAGTCGTTTGGACCAATGATGACTCCTGTTAAACTTGCCAATGAACCGTTCTCTACGGTTCCGGTCATGTTGACTTTGATGCCCATCAACTCCGTGTTTACCGTGGCATCTCCACTGATGTTGAGACTCGAGGGGTCTATGGTAAAGGATTTGTCTGATAGAATCTGGGCAGTTAGGTTTCCTTGAACAGGACCGGCTGCAAAAGCACCACCTCCTGTAATGGTGTAAGTGTCGCCATTGTCAACTACTGAGGCGTTGATGATAAATGTGCCATTGGGGCCTTCTATCGTTCCTGATAAACTCTTTAGAGAGCCTTCTTCTACTGCTCCACTTAGATTGATTAGGATTCCTGCAATCTCCGTGTTTACCGTGGCACTTCCTCCTATAACTAATGAGGAGGGATCAATGTTGAAGGCGGAGTCTGTGTCGATCTGAGCATTTATGTTTCCTTGAATGGGGCCAGCTGCAAAAGCGCCTCCTCCTGTGATGGTGTAGGTGTCGCCATTGTCAACTACCGAGGCATTGAGTAAATACGATTGATTAGGACCCGCAATGGTTCCTACTATGCTGGAGAGCGAACCGTTGACTACCGAACCCGATAAATCGATTTGATTTCCTAAGATTTCTTTACTGATCGATACTCCTCCGCCTATGCTCAGCGTTGAGGGATCGATATTGAAGCCTGTGTCTGCTTGGATTTCAGCTTGAACATTACCCTCTACTGGACCTGCTGTGAATACGCCACTTCCAGATATTGTGTAACCACTTCCGTTGTCTACTACCGAAGCGTTGATTGTGAAAAAGTCGTTTGGACCAATGATGACTCCTGTTAAACTTGCCAATGAACCGTTCTCTACGGTTCCGGTCATGTTGACTTTGATGCCCATCAACTCCGTGTTTACCGTGGCATCTCCACTGATGTTGAGACTCGAGGGGTCTATGGTAAAGGATTTGTCTGATAGAATCTGGGCAGTTAGGTTTCCTTGAACAGGACCGGCTGCAAAAGCACCACCTCCTGTAATGGTGTAAGTGTCGCCATTGTCAACTACTGAGGCGTTGATGATAAATGTGCCATTGGGGCCTTCTATCGTTCCTGATAAACTCTTTAGAGAGCCTTCTTCTACTGCTCCACTTAGATTGATTAGGATTCCTGCAATCTCCGTGTTTACCGTGGCACTTCCTCCTATAACTAATGAGGAGGGATCAATGTTGAAGGCGGAGTCTGTGTCGATCTGAGCATTTATGTTTCCTTGAATGGGGCCAGCTGCAAAAGCGCCTCCTCCTGTGATGGTGTAGGTGTCGCCATTGTCAACTACCGAGGCATTGAGTAAATACGATTGATTAGGACCCGCAATGGTTCCTACTATGCTGGAGAGCGAACCGTTGACTACCGAACCCGATAAATCGATTTGATTTCCTAAGATTTCTTTACTGATCGATACTCCTCCGCCTATGCTCAGCGTTGAGGGATCGATATTGAAGCCTGTGTCTGCTTGGATTTCAGCTTGAACATTACCCTCTACTGGACCTGCTGTGAATACGCCACTTCCAGATATTGTGTAACCACTTCCGTTGTCTACTACCGAAGCGTTGATTGTGAAAAAGTCGTTTGGACCAATGATGACTCCTGTTAAACTTGCCAATGAACCGTTCTCTACGGTTCCGGTCATGTTGACTTTGATGCCCATCAACTCCGTGTTTACCGTGGCATCTCCACTGATGTTGAGACTCGAGGGGTCTATGGTAAAGGATTTGTCTGATAGAATCTGGGCAGTTAGGTTTCCTTGAACAGGACCGGCTGCAAAAGCACCACCTCCTGTAATGGTGTAAGTGTCGCCATTGTCAACTACTGAGGCGTTGATGATAAATGTGCCATTGGGGCCTTCTATCGTTCCTGATAAACTCTTTAGAGAGCCTTCTTCTACTGCTCCACTTAGATTGATTAGGATTCCTGCAATCTCCGTGTTTACCGTGGCACTTCCTCCTATAACTAATGAGGAGGGATCAATGTTGAAGGCGGAGTCTGTGTCGATCTGAGCATTTATGTTTCCTTGAATGGGGCCAGCTGCAAAAGCGCCTCCTCCTGTGATGGTGTAGGTGTCGCCATTGTCAACTACCGAGGCATTGAGTAAATACGATTGATTAGGACCCGCAATGGTTCCTACTATGCTGGAGAGCGAACCGTTGACTACCGAACCCGATAAATCGATTTGATTTCCTAAGATTTCTTTACTGATCGATACTCCTCCGCCTATGCTCAGCGTTGAGGGATCGATATTGAAGCCTGTGTCTGCTTGGATTTCAGCTTGAACATTACCCTCTACTGGACCTGCTGTGAATACGCCACTTCCAGATATTGTGTAACCACTTCCGTTGTCTACTACCGAAGCGTTGATTGTGAAAAAGTCGTTTGGACCAATGATGACTCCTGTTAAACTTGCCAATGAACCGTTCTCTACGGTTCCGGTCATGTTGACTTTGATGCCCATCAACTCCGTGTTTACCGTGGCATCTCCACTGATGTTGAGACTCGAGGGGTCTATGGTAAAGGATTTGTCTGATAGAATCTGGGCAGTTAGGTTTCCTTGAACAGGACCGGCTGCAAAAGCACCACCTCCTGTAATGGTGTAAGTGTCGCCATTGTCAACTACTGAGGCGTTGATGATAAATGTGCCATTGGGGCCTTCTATCGTTCCTGATAAACTCTTTAGAGAGCCTTCTTCTACTGCTCCACTTAGATTGATTAGGATTCCTGCAATCTCCGTGTTTACCGTGGCACTTCCTCCTATAACTAATGAGGAGGGATCAATGTTGAAGGCGGAGTCTGTGTCGATCTGAGCATTTATGTTTCCTTGAATGGGGCCAGCTGCAAAAGCGCCTCCTCCTGTGATGGTGTAGGTGTCGCCATTGTCAACTACCGAGGCATTGAGTAAATACGATTGATTAGGACCCGCAATGGTTCCTACTATGCTGGAGAGCGAACCGTTGACTACCGAACCCGATAAATCGATTTGATTTCCTAAGATTTCTTTACTGATCGATACTCCTCCGCCTATGCTCAGCGTTGAGGGATCGATATTGAAGCCTGTGTCTGCTTGGATTTCAGCTTGAACATTACCCTCTACTGGACCTGCTGTGAATACGCCACTTCCAGATATTGTGTAACCACTTCCGTTGTCTACTACCGAAGCGTTGATTGTGAAAAAGTCGTTTGGACCAATGATGACTCCTGTTAAACTTGCCAATGAACCGTTCTCTACGGTTCCGGTCATGTTGACTTTGATGCCCATCAACTCCGTGTTTACCGTGGCATCTCCACTGATGTTGAGACTCGAGGGGTCTATGGTAAAGGATTTGTCTGATAGAATCTGGGCAGTTAGGTTTCCTTGAACAGGACCGGCTGCAAAAGCACCACCTCCTGTAATGGTGTAAGTGTCGCCATTGTCAACTACTGAGGCGTTGATGATAAATGTGCCATTGGGGCCTTCTATCGTTCCTGATAAACTCTTTAGAGAGCCGTTTTCCATAGCTCCCGACAACTCAATTAAAATTCCAGATATTTCTTGTGAAACCTTAACTGAGCCTCCAACATTTAGCGTACTTGGATCTGGAATAAAACTTCCATCTGTTTGAATGGATCCTGTTAATTCACCTTCTAAGGGACCATTTGTGTAATTACCTACTCCAGAAATCAGAAAACCTTCGTCTTTACTGGTAACAGTTGCATTGATCTTGAAAGAATTATTTTGACCTTCGATTCCAGCGACAAGACCAGACAATGAACCGCCTGCTACCTCTCCACTGATCGATACTGTATTTCCTGATATCTCTGTAGATATGTCAGGATTTTTGGGTAAACAATTTTCGTTAGATTGATCTTCTTTCAAAATATAAATATAGTAAATAAGCTACGACATTAAATATAATGAATTACATGATAGAATCAAGGGACTTTCCGTCTTTAATTAGTTCTCTCCTAATTCCTTGGATAATTTCTTTTTCGGTAAGAGGGCAATTATTACGTTTTGACAAGAGCCAAGCAAATTGAATAATATTTTTGATGTTTCCACCACTTATCTTGTATTCTTTTGCGAGTTTTTCAATAGTTTCTTTTTCAATATTAGAAATTCCGGATAAGAAATTTGTCCACAATATTTTTCTTTCTCTCTGGTCTGGAATTGTAAAATTTACAATGGTTTGTATTCTCCTTGAAAAAGCACTGTCGATATTGGGTTTTAGGTTTGTTGCCAAAATAATTAACCCTTTGTACTCCTCAACTCTTTGCAAGAGATAGGCGGTTTGCTGGTTTGCAAACTTATCTTTGGAGTCGCTTACAGCGGTTCTTTTAGAAAACAAAGATTCGGCTTCATCAAAAAATAATATCCAGTCTTTGTTTTCTGCCATATTAAAAATCTTTGATAAATTTTTCTCTGTTTCACCCACGTACTTGGAGACTACTTGAGATAAATCAACTCTGTAAACATCTTTGTTGTTTTGTTTTCCAATCAAAAGTGTACTTATTGTTTTACCTGTTCCTGGAGGTCCATAAAAAAGACATTTGTAGCCTTTGTTTAGTTTTTTTGATAGAATTTTATTGTTTGTTATTTCATCTTTGTGTGACAACCAGGCATTGATATTTTCAATTTCATCATGAATTACAGGGCTGACTACAAGCTCTTCCCACTCCATTTCTGTTTGGATGAGTTTTGCTGGGAAGTCGTTACTGTAATCTGGTTTGAAATTCTCACCAAGGGTAATCAGTTGAGTTAATTCATCTGATAAAGATATTGTTCTTGAGAGTTTTGAATCGTTTTCATCTTTTATACTGTAGTTGATGAAACCATTTTTATTGAACACATGATCGTCATCAAAAATGGCTTGAACCTTGAACCTTTCTTCAATTTGATTTCCGTAAAACAAGAAGGTTATCGTTTCAAGAGTAGGAATAAATCTTGAATTTTTGTCATCAATTTTACCTCCAAACTCTGTAAATCTTTTGTCTAATCCTTTATTTTTTATGAGAAATTTGTCAAATGTATTTGGTGAAAAAACATGAGCCATGGATGATATTATGATTAGCCTTTCAAATTTATTCAATTTGTGTTTTGTAAGCAATGATGCATACATACTGTCTTCACTCTTGAATATTGGAGGTGGAATGGACTCAATATCAAATGATTCGTTTGAAAAATGTTTTTCTAAACGGATGTTTATTACTTCATTTAACCATTTCAATTCTTGTGAATAGGTTGCTGCATTTTTCGTGATCTCTTTACTTTTTTTATTCATTTGCTAGATATATTTCCAGTCAATAGTCAATT
Organism: Candidatus Arcticimaribacter sp.; assembly: GCA_038142965.1. GTDB lineage: Bacteria > Bacteroidota > Bacteroidia > Flavobacteriales > Flavobacteriaceae > Arcticimaribacter. Next base: position 571,521 of record JAYQLC010000007.1, read on the forward strand.
TTGTTTGCATAATACTCGATTTTATGATTGATAAATTCCAAGGTAAAAACCTGAGTAATGCATCTGTTGTTTGTGCTTTTATGTATAGTTGATAACCACTTTCGGTTAATTTTAAAACTCCTTCTCTTTTTAGGAAATATTCTCTTAATGTTTCTACACTTTTAATTTTGTCCCATTGTTGTATTATTGCTTTTAGCGCCATGTCACATACTGCAGTTTCTACATCGATTAAATCAATTGAATTGTCAACATAAAAATCGACATCAACCCCACATAATATCTTATTTAAAACCAACTTTGATTCATCAAACTCATTGATACCCTCAACTAAATATTGGGTTGCAATAATTCCTTTTTGAATAGACAAATCGTCTTTAAACTCATTGTTTTCTGTCAATCCTAACTTGGTAAAAAGAGTTGTAAGAAAAGGCCATGCAATGACCAAACCAGCATTTGAAATAGAAATCCCTCTTTGATTTGATCTTCGAATTTATCTTTTGTGGCTATCTCCACGTTCTTTTTGATTTTGGGTAGGGGTTTTTTAAAGACTTGAATCAACTCTTTTTCTGAAAGATTTTTTTTTGTTGCCCAATTGACTTTTGGAAGTTGAATTAGAAATTGATCCGAATCAATCCGATTGTCATCAAGAAAGTTCTTTATTAGATCTGAAATAAGTTGATAGGGGTCATCAATTTTAATGTTTCTTTTACTCCAAAAAACCAATATTTCCTTGACTTGTTTTTGGGTAAGATGTTTTTTTATGTCTTGATTTGGAGTAATCAAGTTTAGTTCTTGAAGAAGTATAAATAATTCTATTACAAGGTCTTTTAATTTGAAATGGATCAACTCTAATAAGGTTTCTTTTTCTTTGTCATTGGAAAATAATTCCATGAATCTATCTAATTTTTGGCCTTGCTTTGCCCAGCTATGAAGGTGTTTTTTGATTGATAGTCGGCTTTGCATTCCAAAAATTTGGAGGTACATCGCCTTGTTGTAACTTAAGTTTTCATAACTGCTTGATCCAAACTCAACATAATATTTGAGAGCATTAAAAATGTTTTTTTGATTCAAAACACTATGCTCATAGAGCACCTCTTTTGCTAACAAATCGCTTTGAAGAGTCAATTCAGGGTACTTTTTTGATAATTCTTGTGGGATTATTTGAGTGTCTTTTTGAAAGATTTTATCGAATTTAAAATCGCCTGTTTTGAATCCTTCAGTCAAGCTAACCCCGTTATTTGAAATAATTCGGACAATAAAAATTTATCGTTATTCTTTTTTATTACAAAAGCTATAAACAACCGCTTCGTCAGTTCAAAAGCTGTTTTCTGATTTTTTATTTTTTCAAAAAATAAATCCAAGTATTGGATAACTTCTTTAGTCAGGGTCAAATAAACATAAAGCGTTTGCTGCAAAAGTCTTATGGTAAAAACATCAATTAATTTACTCTCATAATTAAAATCAACGATTATCTCTTTGATGTAATTAATCGAAACCTCAGGATTTTTCGATAAATATTCGATTAATTGGGTAATTATTTCAATTCGATTGTATTCGTATTTACTGGGTAAACTATTATTATCAATAAGGTATTTTAAAAGTTCATTTAATTCTGTTTTGTTTATTTTTTTTCTGGGGCTTTTGAATTCCTTTCTAAGTTTACTTTCCTTGAAAACTTGGTCGACAGTATCAATAAATTTAGTTTTTAAATTCGATATAAAATTAGGATTAACTTTAGTTAAAATATCCATAAGCTGCTCATAAAAAAACCGCACTTTGTTTATTCCAAAGTTTGCGACTAAAAACTTGTTGAACAAAAGCAGGAAAAGCAACTGATTTTTTGGGTAGTTGATCTATGATCTTTTGTAAAAGTAAACTCAACTTTAGTGGTTGTTCATTATTCTCAAGTGTTTGGATTAGTTGATAGAAAAATTCTTTTGGCTCATTGTCTAACCAACTCGATAGATTTATAATTACATCGTCATCATTGAAAATTTTATTCAAAACCACTTTTTCATTTCTCTTAATTAAAAGATTAATAAAGTTAATGATTTCAACAGTGTCAATCTTTTCAATATTCGACCACTCAGGAATTTTGTTTGTTTTTAAATAAAAATAATAAAGATCTCTAAAATAAAACCATGAACGGGCTTTTTCTGGGGTTTGAGAATATTGATTTACATCAATCATTACCTTGAATCCTCTGAAATATCTTGTGGGTATTCAAATTCTAAAAAGGTTTTTATTCTGCTGTACTCAATATTGGATTCTGTTTCTAAAAACGTTAAAAAATTAAAGGTGAATTCGCCTTCAATCAGCTGATCGGATGAACTTAATTCCGATAATGATTTTATTAAAAAGTATCTCAAAACACTCCTAAATTTGGTCGTACTTAATTCTGAAAAATGAATTTTATTTTGAATGCTTATCAGATCTTTTTCCAGATTGATCCATTGTTCAAATTTCTTTTTTAGAAGTTTACTGAATTTAGTGTTAATCTCTACTCTGAGTGTAATTTCAGAAAAAAGGTTGATTAACTCATTTTGTGAGGCATAGGTTTTAAGAAAATCAAACAAAGTAGTCGGACTTTTCAAAATTTCATTGAGACTGATATATTCCTTACTTTCGTTTTGTTGATCAAGTTGTTGATCGTTGACGACTTCATTATTGAGATTTAGTATGAAATCAAAATACTGATCGTCTGCTTGAGTGATTGTATTTACTTTCGATTTTTTCTTAGAAACTCCTTTAAATTCTGGATGTTGATCGAGATAAGTTTGTAAGCGTGTTACTGATTTGGATTTAAGAAATGAAGAATTAAAAGGAAGTGCATTAGGGTCTTTTTTTATTAATGAATTCAATATTTCACTAAATAAATCAGACATATTGGGTTTATGCAAATTCTTTTGAAAGTATTTGAAAAAAGTTATTCTAATGAAGTTTAAATGTTCTATTTTTTTATGTCGAGGAAGTAGTAATGCTATTTTATCTAAAATTGCTTTACTAATGGAATCCTTTTTGTTTTCGAGTAACTTGACCAGATCAGCAATAACCCTTTCGTTAAGTATTCCTTTGTATGATTTATTTTGAATTAATTCTTCCCCTAATAGGGAAACGGTTAATAACTCAGTTTTGAGAAGTCGAGGCTTTTTAACCAAAAAACTAATCAGATTCAATACAATTTCTTTGGGTGTGTGTTTATGGGTGGTTTCATAAACCTTAATAATTTGATCCAATGCTTTTGCAAAAACTACTTTCGATGCAGAATAGAATCCGCGATCAAGCAACTTTTTGTACTGATCCTCTTGAGTAAATATTTTTTTGAGGAGTTGTTTTTTTTCAATCTCAACAAAGATTCTTATTAAGCTTTTAAATTTGATTTCCTTAGGGTGTATTTTTTTCTTTTTAAAGTTTAGTGTTTGATAATCTTTAATTTTACCTAAATCATCAGAAGGTATAGAATATTTCGTTTTAAAAAAATCAATACTTTTTTCAATGATTACGTCTTTTTCTAAAGAATGCTTATTGAATAAATTAAGAATATAAAAAATGACTTGATCTTGTTTGTGTTGAATTGACAGACTTTTATTTTCATTTAAAATACTTTTATTAAACTCTATAATTTGCTGATAAAATTTGTATTCTGTTTTAAGGAGTGCTTTGAAAAAAAAATCGTTGTTTTTTGAAGTAAGAGTGTTGGATATTCTGAGAAATGATTTCTCATCTTTTAATAAAATCTTGAAAAGAGATTTCTTGTTGGGATAGTTCTTGATTGAGGCCCTAAAAAAATTATTTACCTTTTCTTTGGTATTGAAACTCCAAGGTAAAAAACCGTAATCAGAAATGAATTGGATCAATTGTTCTAAATTGAACTTATTCGATTGAAATTTACTAATCGATTCTTTGGACTTGGAAAGCTTAATAATTTGTTGTTGGATTTTTTCTTTTAAAAGTGGCTCGATAAAAGAAAGGTTTTCGATGTCAATTTCATCTAAATCAATCTCTACTTTGTCCAAAAAGTAATTATTATTTGATTGAGAATATTCTGCACCTATTTCTTCTAAAATTTTAGAAAAATTGTTCTTCACAAAAGCACTAATGATTTCAAAATATAGTTGATAATTATCTGGGGAATCTATATCTAAATCGAAAACAATCTTTTGAATTAAGACATCATTATTTTTCATTTTTTTTATAGTTCATAAGCAACTGTATTATTTGCAGTGACTCCAAGTCTAATTTATCGTGACTATTTGACTTTTTTAGATTCAACCACTTTCGGTAGGTTTGTTCAAAATTATTTATTTGGTCGATATCTAAATAGAAAGTGTCATAGGTCAAATGAGCAGGTATATTTTCCTCTAAAATTTGATTAATGAGGTTTCTAAATTCCTTATTTTGAAAACGTAGCGGCCAATTTGGAAAAACAAAATTAATGTGATTTGAGTAACTGAAATCATCTGGAAATTTATTGGATAAATCATTAAGTACTTTTATTTGGCTGTAATCTTCAATTTGATTTTTATCAATTATTGATCTAAAAAACTGAATCATCATAGGGATTTCAGCCTTAGCTTCGGCCTCATTGGCGTATGAATTACAACTCTTAAATAAGGGTTTGTTCAACAAATCATATATGACTATTTCATATTTCTTACCATCTACTTTTTTGATAACATTGTAATTCTTTTTGTCCAATGCTATTATGGAGAAATCTTTTTTCAGGTCTCTCAGATAATCCAGATCTGATTTAAAATAACTTTCAAAACTTTCGTTGTTGTTTTCATCATAAATTAGAAGCGTATGTTCATCACTTGCTTGGGGTCTTAACAGAATGTTTTCAATCATATAAAACCCTTCAGTATTGATGCTGTAGTCTTTGATTTTTTCAATTATTTTCAAAACTTTATCTTCACACTCTTGTAAAGTAGCTGCTTGATAAATTACTGCAGGCTTTTGACCATCGACACCTTTATAAAGTACAAAATACTTATTGTTTACTTTTACGACAGTAAAACTCTTTTGCTTGTTTCCATTGATAAAAAGGGATTTAAATGATTCTAAATTACTCAAGTGAAAATGCACGTTATTATCCTCATAGGCTTTTATTGGAAGTGAAAATACTTCCAAAGATGGCCCATCATCAATTTTCAATGTTTTTTTTCTCCAAACGTCTTTAAACTTACCCAGTTTTGATTGCGATGAAAAAGGTTTTATTACAGAGTCTGAGATATTTTTACTAATACCCAATTTGAGTTTTAATCTTTTTTCTAGACCCGAGATATTAGCGTCATTATCTTTTTCTTTGGTGTAATCAAAACTCAGACACCTTTTGTATCCCAGATCCAAAATGTTCTTGGCAAAATTTATTTTTACTGAAAGTCCAAATTGTTTTACCTCTTTTTCTGAAATATTCTCATGCTGAAGGTTGTGAGTTTTTTCTAAAAGAAAAGTATCAAAGGTTTCTCCAAACCTTGACAAAAGGTGGTCGAGGATTTTGTTTTTTCTCTCAGAAAATTCAATACCAGATTCAAGAGTGTCTTGCATCTTATTTCGATACGCTTCAAAATCTTTTCCAATAATTTCCTCCAAATTAGGCACATCAATAGGTACTTGTGCAAAAAGAGTTTTGTCTGATTTATGATCAACAGAAAAAGCTCTCTTACATTTGAAAGTTGACTCAAATGATTGGCCATTAACTGATCAAAAAGAAGCAAATAGGAACGAAGTTGACTTAATTGGGCCTTTCTTAAGTTTGATGCTTTTGATGGTAACTCGTTTTCACGTAAACCGTAAAGAGATGGTAGTTCGCGCATTATGGAGTAATACCTCTCAAATTGCTCTTGACTGAATCTTCCTTTGATATGATTCAAATCACTATTTAGCTTTTGATCATATACTTTTTTGCTTTCAACAATCAAAGAATCATAGATTTGTTGAAAAATTATTTTATCAATTTTATAAAAAGAATCGTTTCTGTAAAAAGTAATTCCTTTGTTTTTTTGATCAAAAAAATCTTGATCCAATTTTTTTAGACTTGGATATGAATCTTGATCAAAAGGAATGTAGTCGTCAAATACTTTAATCCCATTTTTATAAAAAACAAGATTGTCTACAGCTAGAACTCCATCAATATTATGGATTGTTTCTTTAATTTCTGAAATGTAGATTTCACTTGTTTTTTCATTAAACTCAAAATCTTTTAAGTATCCTTTTTTAGTATATGGGCCCGTGAATAAATCTACCGTTGTTGTATCCATTGCCTCCTCCATTTCTTTGTAATCATGGAATTGAGGTTTATTACTTATACTTTCTTCAACTTGTTTGTAAATATTGGCTAATACTTGTTCACCCAAAGCGAAAGAGTCTAATGTAATTTCGCATTCAAATTTTATTTCATCCCTCTTAAGGGAAACTGCTTTATTAAAGTCTGATCCGAGAGATCTGTTTTGCATCAATAGGTCATCGACTTGTTTTAAAGTCTCAGCAATAGTATCATAATCCAATTTATCAATCAATTGAACACGCACATTGAAAAGCCCTGAAATATTTCTCATGTTATCGTTTTCAGAAAACACCCAAGCATTCTGAACATTATCTATCCTATCAATAATTATCTTTCTGTAATCACTGCAAGTCAAGGGACTACTTGGAAATATTTTGTGGGGTGGAATGAATAAATTTTTATTTTCTAAATCAAACTTATCTGTACCAATAAATAAAATGTCTTCAATTGGGAAGTTTGATTTATATCCCAAATCTGTAATTGCAAAGCAAATTTGTTCCAAAAAGGTAATCCCGGATCATGATAATTGTAATCTGTCCATTGGTTTCCAGAAAATTTTTGAATCCAATCAATTCCCTCACGCATGAGTTCGTCATACCTTTGGCTCTTGGTTGAATAATTCTCAGTTTTTATGAATTTTGGTTCTGACACTTTATTAAATTTCTAGAAGACTGGTTATGTTAAATTGAATTTTAAAAGGTTGGTTTGTTTTTGGATCTTCTCCATAATCCCGTCTGGTCTTTATCATCAAACCGTAATTATGCAAATCTCCTGTCCATTTGTAAACTATTTTATCAAAATACCCTCCATAGTGGGCTGTTGTATTTTTAATCTTCGATTTAGATCCCCTACCTCCAAAGGCTGACAAGGCAATTGCATGAGAAACACAGTAATGTCCTGTTTTTACTTTACCTTTTGCTACTGCAGTAATTTCAAAGGCCGATATCCCGTCAAGTTTTGTAAGAATTGAATGCCATTTACCGTCGGCTGGGACACTCCCTTTGTTGTAAATTCCTACCCTACTTTTTATTCCTAGAGTACCCTCTACTTCAAGTTCATATTCGGGTTCAACTGTATTAATACCTATTTTACCATCTTTTTTTATCTTCATTAGCGATGTGTCGTTCTCTCCATGAAAAGATAGACCCTCGCTTACATTATCAATATCCAAAGAAAACTCAGCTTCTTTTTGAGAATTCTTTTAAAAAATGAAATTAGTTTAGAAGATTCACCCAAAGGATTTATTTTCAAACCTGTTTTGGGCTTTATGGTAATTCCATCATCAACGACATTCATCGATGACTCAATTAAGTCAATAAATTGCTTTTCAGTGGCAAATCCTCCCTTTTTAAAATAATTTTTTAAAGTCTCTCGATTTTTAATTCCCATGACTTATATTTTTAGTTGAAATTGTATATTGTTATTTTCTTCTTTGGACACTTTATCAATGTAATTGTTATCAATTCTTTTTTGTTCTTCTTTTTTAACAATCAAGAATGACTTATCAATTGCTAGTTCATTAAAGTTTGTGACTTCTGGTGGATGGTATTCGTCCTTAGAAAGTATTTCTATTTTATGGCTATTTCTAGGAACTAAGATTGACCATTTTGAACCACACTCTATGAATTCATCCGTGTTTTCGGAGGTTGCAGAATCAAAAGCATAAATGGATCCATCCTCTAATACTTTAAAATGAATTACTGAAATTCCTGTTACAAAAGAAATGTAGGGTCTTTCTTTAATGAATTTTATGATATCATATTTTTTGATCTTGCTCCTAAGTGATGGAATATCATTTTTTGAGCTTATTCTCCAATCACATATAAAGTTGAGCAAATCGTGGTTAAGTCTTTCTATTCCTTTACCCGTAGAAATATCTCTAAACCGAAGTTTAGACTTAATCCATATGTCTTCAAATACTGGATTTACCATCTCAATTATCAAGAAGGGAGAAATAAAACTCAATAATGTTTCTTTTATTTCATCCATTTCGGCCTTGCTAAGTTTTACTTCTTCTATGTTTTGAAATGGTTCAATTTTCTTTAAACAGAGAATTTTTAGGACAGAGCTTTGATATGAATTATGAGTATTGAAACAAGAAACATGTGAAAGCCAATCAAAGCAATTTAAAATAAATTTTTCAATATCCCACTTTGTGACAGGCCTGTTTTTATGACGTAAAAGCTCACTAACACGCATGTAAAAATCATTGCTATCCTCTTTTATTTTGAATGTAGAAGAATCAAACGGTTGATTTACAGAGAGAACTCCAGTAGGTTTCTTTTCAAATCCTTCAACTGAATTTGCTTTTAGATTCTCTATTCTATTTTTTGAATTGCTCGAAACAAACTCTTTTGCTAAACTGGCGTTGGTTTTAATTGACTTGATAAGACTGAATTGATCTGCTTTGTCCAGCGAACAAGCTTTTAAATAGAACTTGCTGTTATCTAGAAGATTGGTGCTTTTTGAAAAGTCATCGGGGAATCTAAAGGAGATTATTCCTGTTTTCATAAGATTAAATGTCTGATCAAAAAGGATATAATCTTTTTCCATCTTCTTCCACCCTTCAAATGAAGAGTAATACCATTCTATTTTTCGACTAAATTCATAGTTGGTGTTTTCACTTTTATTAATTTCAAAAAGAAAATTAACACCCGTAAAAGGTTTTTCAGAACTTAATCCAATGATAAGCTCTCCTTCATTAAAAAAATTATAAAATAAATTTTTGCTTTTAATCTTGTTTGCCGAAAAGGTTTGTTCAACACCAAAAGGTGAGGTTTGATAAAACAGGTTACCCTCTAGTGGATCGTTTTCGAAAATTTCGTTATCATTAAAAATAAATGAGCTACTTGCTTTGTAACTAATTTTTAAATTATCAACCTTAGGAGAAAAGGGCTCATTCAACTCAAATTTACTTTTTTTGTCATCCTTCTTGCTGGAAAATTCGTTAGCCATCTGATTTGAATATAGCTTTGGATACAAGTCAAATCCAAAACCATCAATAGGAGCGATAAGTTCCATTTTTAGTAACCCAGTTTCTATGTCGTTGGAAAAGTCAGTGAGGTAAGAATCATTTATTTTGAAATTAGGGTTGATCTTAAGGTCTTTTAAATCTTTAAAGTTTACCTGCCTGGAACCTGAGAGCTTATTGTCTTCTCCCGTTTCAAATAGATCAAAAACAAAGTCCTTACTTTCGTGTTTTCTGAAATTAAAATCTGAAAGTGCTGAAAGTTTGAGCTTAAAACTATTGTTAGTAAATTCTTGTCCATAGCCTCTATAAAAATCATCAATGCTTTTACACTTTGGAGGAATATTGGTGTAATCCCAAGAAAGACTAAATTCGGATATTTTTTTATTAAAAAGTTCTTCGCATCCAAGGTATAATTTGGATCCATATTTGGCAAGAGGTCCTAATAAATCAAATTCTGAATTGTTGTCTACTAATTGACCTTCACGATAAACTTTTAGTTGTTTTAGATTTTTTACCTCAACATCGATATTGATTTTTATGAGTTCTAGTTGATTTAGAAAAGAATATGGATTGTAGAATTTGGTTTGATCAATATTGATTTTTAAAACAGGATATTCTGTATTCAATTCTAACAAATGAATTGTAGAGTCAAAATTTGTAAATGCAGGGTCTGTTTTATCAAGGTTTAGCAAAATTGAAATAACCCCAGAAGTCCAATCGTCAGGCGAAATTACTTCATAATCCCCTATGGTATGCCAATCTTCCTGAGCAGTATATTGAATTTCAAATGCTTGTGAAAATACTCTGAAGAATACTTCTTCTTCATTTAATTCTGTTTTATTAGAAATATCAATAATAAGATCCGATAAGTAATTAATTGATGCAACAGAAAAGTTTAAATCTATTTTTATACTTCTATCACTGGAACCCAGCTTCAGAACCGGTGAGGACATTAAAAAGCCGATTTCAGCTTCACTCATATTCATTTCTGAAGAGGTTAAGAAATTTTGATCCCTCCCTAGAGTAGAAAATGATGTTTCGCTTGCATTAAACGCATTTACTTCGGAAATTGTATTGGCTATTGAATTGTAATAAATCGACGATATTAATTGGTATTTTGAGTTGAAATCGAATACTTGGTTTCTGCTTACAAATATCGTGAGTAAATCAGAAATCTTAATGTTATTGAGCTTAATGTCATCTTCCAATTCTAATTTTACAACTGAGCCATCATCATACTGTCCGGCAATTAGTAAGTGTTTATTACTTAAAATAATCTCGTTACTGTTTTCATCAATATCTATGGTAACAAATGTTTCTAAAGGCTGAGTTAGTGATGGCGTTTGTTTTAAAATAGTTTTGTAATAAAAATCCAAATGCTTCTTAGCAAATTTATTGATATCCTCTTTTACATAATTTATCAATTCTAAAAAAAAAAGAAAACAACAGGCCAATATGAGCCTTATGATTTTTTCCTTCGTACAAGGAACTTTTCAAAATTCTTTCGGATTTAAAGGAGAGATCGTATAAAATTTCGAAGATTTGAGATGAAATCAAAATAACTTTTTTGAGGGAGTTATTTATTAATTCCTCTTGAGTTTGATAGGTAAAAATTTCCTCGAATTGATAAGTTGGTTTTGACTCCCATATTACCGAATTAAATTCTTCTACTTTTAAAGAATTAAAATCTTTTATTAGTTCTTTTTCTTTGAAAAATTTCAAGTAGTTAACGTAATCATTGAAAATTTCAGAAACTTTACTTTCAATAGCACGTTCTAACTCAACTTCAATTTTATTGTTTTTAGATGAAAAATTATTTTTTTTAGAGGAGGTATACCAATTGTTTATATTAATTAGCATTTGGTTGGTATGCTCCAAAAAAGCTTGGAAAACTTCAAGTTTGATTTCTAATGTAGAGGAATGATCAAATTTTGAAATGAAATTTAATCTTTTTTTATTCTGCTCTGCAATTGGAAATTTTGAAATTTCTGCAATCAAAAAACTTTGATCAGTATCCAACATAGATGAAAAATATCCTTCTGGCTTGTTCATCTTGTTGTAATAGGTGTAGGTTTCAGATAACTTTTTAACCAACAAAATTGAATCAGAAATAGACCTATCGTCAATAAGAATATTGTTTGGATCTAAGATTTCTTTATACTTGTTTTTCAATTTTAATCTCTTTTAATATTTGTTCCTTCATTCAGGTAATAAGGAAACACTATGTTATCTCTTACATTTGTTGTAATGACAGTGTAGTCAATATTTATTTCAATTCTCCCATCATTAACATCGACAGGATTTATTTCTATCTCATCAACAATAATTCTAGGCTCGATATTTCCAATATTTTGTTTCAATTCAAAGGTTAGAATATCCAAAATGGAGGTGTCCAAACGATCAAACAAATGTTCATGAATAATACAACCAAAATCTTGACGCATAATTCGCTCACCCAATTTGGTGTGAAAATAAATATGAAGACTCTGTTTGATGTCCTCTTCTTTTGTTGTCATTTCAACATCAGAACGCTCTTTATTGAATGTGGGAGGAAAACTCCATCCAATTCCTAAAAAGATTTTTCTTGCATAATTCTATTTTTTAACCCCCAATAATTACTGTTGGTAATCCCGAAACAATTGAGCCGCCATGAGCAGTTGTGTCTCCCATTCTAGCAGCTGGCATCCCTCCAATCATTACAGTAGAAGAACCTTTTACAATACTGTCAGGTGGACCTACACACACGCACATGGATCCTAAAGTTGCGGCAGGTAATCCACCAATCAAAACTGTTGGAATTCCTTGTGATATCGGTCCACCAACATGAGGAATAGGCGGAACACCCGGTGTTACCATGGGGCATGTATGTAAATCTGTTTGTCTTGCTGCTGGTGGCATAATTAATTTATTTGAATGATTGAACCTTTTAGAACAGCTACACCAGAGGAATTCAATTCTAAATTTGCTGTTGCTTTAGCAGAAAAACCAACATCTGCTTCTTGATTAATATTGAGTCCTTTTACACTCAGGTCTGCTGTTGATGAAATATCAACTTTCCCTTGAGCAGAGAGTTGTAAACTTCCTCCTGAGGAGATTTTAATATCTTTTGAACTTTTCAATTCTATTCCTGAAGAGGATGTTTTAATTTGATTATCGTTTTGATCTTCAATCAAAATTTCTTGCTTATTTTCATTTAAAACAATATTGTTCCCCTCTGGTGTACTGATCGATATCTCCTTCTCTTCTTCATTAAATTCGATTTTCATTTTCGAACGAGTAACAAAAGCTTTTAGGTTATTTTCTTCTTCTGCACTGGTGTAGGGTTTTTTTGCACTTGTGTATAAGCAACCCAATACTACTGGATGTCTTAGGTTTTCTGCAATAAAGGATACCACTACTTGTGAACCAACCTCAGGAATCACATATGCTCCACTTTCATCTCCAGTGTAAGCGTGTGTTAAACTTGCCCAAATCCCATCCCTTGATCATTTAAAACAGGAATTACCACTTTTATCCTGTTTTGGTTTTTAGGATCATTATTTATTTGTGTTACCTCTCCAATATGTAAACCCGAAATATCTTTTGTGATCTGATTTACATCAAAAATCTCCTTTGGATTAAAGAAATTTTCCTCTAAACCAAACTCAATTTCAGTGAAAATCTTTCCTTCTTCAATTTCATGATAAAGACCCGATACATATACGTTTCCATCGAACCTTTTTCCAAATCCGCTAAGGGCCACAACCGAATCTAAATCAATATCTAAAACTCCTTTAAATTTCACTCTACCAGATACTCTTTGTAGTCTTGAAAGCTTAATCAATGAATCTGCTAGAACTTTCAGTTCATTTGAGTCCACATCTTGTGGCAAGTTAATTTCAACCTCAGAGGGGCTTGTGTTTTTACTTATTGTTTTCGCATTGTCGGTTTCGTTGGTAACGATTTCATCTGGTGGTGAACCTACCTTATTAAATACTTCATCATTGAATGAATCTCGGCTTTGAAGTTTAATAGAATTAAACTGATTAGTTGAGTTTAAATGGGCTTCAAAACTAATTGTACCTGCTCCATTTAACAAGGTTACTTCGGGGGTAATTGATGATACGGATGGGTTTTTGATTGAAATTTTATTGTTTGAATTCAAAACCAGTAAACCGTTGTACTTTGCTCTTTCAAGTATGAAGTCCCAATCACTAATATTGTATTTTGGTAAAACAGAATGTTCATAATCTGTTGTTTCAATGCTAGAGGTTAGCCCATCGACCTGATTGATCAAATTCGACATGATTTGGTTATCTGTTTTTTCTCTGTAGATTGTATTAGTAAAACTATTTTTTAGGACAACTGCTTTATCTACACATTCAATGATAAGCTGACTTCTTGTTTTTTTTCTGAGATATCCTTCTTTGACAGAAATAGAATGTTTGAGAATTATCCCCTGAAAAACGAGTGTATACTTTTGATCATAACCCAACTTGATTTCCACTTCATTTCCTGGATCAAAAACCTCACTTTCACTTTCAACAAAAGAATTTGTAGTGTAATCACCACCCAAAATATGAATGCGCGCCCTACCTAGTTTATTGATTTCTTTGAAGGCTATTACTTTATTTACTTCATAAGAAGAATCTAGGGGTTTCTTATCAATCTTTATTTGATAAGAGACTGCCTTGTAGAGACTATCGAGTGGTTTTTTATCTGTTGTAATTGCCATAGCTATTTCTCAATAGGGGGTAAAAAAATTGATGATCCTTTCTTTAAATCTCTCAGAGAGGCTAGGTTATTTATTTCTGCAATTCTGATGTAGTATTTTTTATCATCATAACTATCTTCACTAAGTTTAATGATATTATCCTTGTCTTTGACCACTGGCATTTTAGTGATATCAGGACTTTGAAAACTTCGATCCATAACGGCGTTTACCTCCGTAATGGTCAGTGTAACTTGAGCACGAAGTGGATTCCCCGAGATGTCAAAATAGTTGTAGTCATATTTTAATGCTGTCACTTGACCAAAGTAGGAGTCTTGAAATGTTTTTCCCCAGTACAAATAAACATAAGGGTTTTGGTGTGTTTCATTGTTTGGAATTACCGTAAGGCTTTCAAGCATACTAATTGAATTTGCAACCCCAGACGAATCGGGTAATTTCAAACTTATTGCTCCCGTATCATCTATGGTAAATTTGAAAGTGAACTTAGCGGGGCGAAATGTTTCTGTTTGTGAAGAAGAAGGGCTACCGTCAGAACTTGATGAATCTTTTGGAGCATCTACAGTTCTTACGACAGATATGTCAACAGGATTCAACTGCAAAACAAACTCTCCAATTTTTTGTGAGGAACTGGTGTCTTTATAAGCAACAATTTTTAATTTAGAAATTTCACTCATATTCTAGATTTAAATTCAATTTTATCTAAAACTTCTTTCAAACACTCTTCTATGATTTCTTTCTTCTCAGTCTCCATAACAACTCCGGTAGTCTTGAGGTGAGACTCAACAATTGTTTTAATAGTTTCAACAAGATTTTGATCTTCAAAATCTCCACTATTAACCTTAGCTTTTATAATTAACTGTTGAATTTCTATCATTCTTTTTGATGGTTTATTAGCCCACTACAGATTCTCTCTCATATTTACTGTAAGCCAGAGTTATGGTTTCTAGCACAATTTCACTCTTTTGAGAATTGAATTCTCCCAGAGTAAAGGAGGTGGGAAAACAATCGTAAAGAGACCATTTCTCAATAGTTTTCAACTCATTATTTTCATCAGTGTTCATCAATTCGATAACAACAATTACTGTCTTCAAACGACCATCATAATCAATACCCAAATTTTCAAACCATCTTAACAAACTGACATTATTTGTCATTAAACCCCTAACCAATTTTACATCTTTGTATTTATTGATTGTTGGTAATTTATATTCTCTTGTGTTATCCCTCCATTTGAAATTAAAACACTTTTATTGATAGCGATATCATGGAAACTGACTGAAAAGGATAGCTTTCATTGTTTCCAATTCCGTTGAATGTAATTTTGAAACGATACCCAAGCACAGGATAACTCGAATTGGTAACGTTTGAAAAAGAATTATCCTTATCCATTAAAATAAATTTAGTAAATAATAAATTATAAAAATAACAGTATACAATATCATTCATTTTTACCTAAAATCAAAGAAAAAAGTTAATTAAACGCAATGCAAAAGGGTCTACTGAACACCATAAATAGAAATTAAAGCTTGACAATTAATAATTTGATTTTAGAGTAATAAATCATATATTTATGTATGTCAAAAAATAACAATATTTCTCTTCCATTTCCTGGGCCAAGACCTTATTTAGAATCTGAATCCTCTGTTTTTTATGCTCGTGAAAAAGAAGTTGAAGATGTATTGAATATTTTACAACGGCATAAATTGGTAGTGATTTCTGGTGAAAGTGGTTCTGGAAAGACCTCAGTGATTAACGCTGGAGTTCTGCCTGTAATTAAAAATAGATTTAGTGGACAAGCTGGAAAAGATTGGGTTATTTGCAATTTTAGACCAGGGGTTTCTCCCATAGAAAATTTTGCACATGCCTTGTCTCATTCAGGAGCGTTATACCTCAATGAAAAAGCAAAAACAACCGATAAAAAAAATTATGCATCTATAATAGAGGATTCTAAAGATCTTGCATTGATTGATATCTATGGGAATTCGGAAATAAATGAAAAGAAAAACCTTCTAATTGTTATTGATCAACTTGAGGATCTTTTTAAATACCCCGAGCATTTTGATTATGTTGAATCCCTTCATGATAATATCTTGTTCGATTTAATTTACAGAACGAGTAAATACAAGGAAACAGCAATCTATTTTGTTCTAGCAATTCAAGCAAATTACACAAGTAAACTCAACTATTACGAACGGTTTACTGAAATACTGAACAGTTCTCACTACACCATACCAAAATTGGGTACAATAGGTATTCGTGAAATTATAGAAAAAACATTTCATAAACGCAATGTTCAATTGTCCGATGATTTAATCGAGTCCATGGGAGATTCGCTTAAAGAAAATGTGACATTATTACCAAACATTAACTTTTTTTAAAGGAATTATACGCGACTCATGCAGCTGAAATACCGGAAGATATCGTATTAGTTGACGCTTCTTTCATAAAAGAATTTGGTGACTTTTCAACTCTTTTTCAAGATGAAATTGAATCCTTTTACTCAGATTTATCTGATCAAGAAAAACAGTGTTTAGAATTACTGATGAGAAGCTTGATTTTAGCCAAGACAAATGGAAATAGTGTTTCATATCAAACTATTAATTATATTTATGAATACTCTTCATCACAAAATCATATCAATCCTCTGATAAAAAAAATCAGATCTAATTTTGGGGATTCTCTGGACATCTTTAAAAGTATTTTTCAAGGAGGGAATACAAATCGACAAAATAATTACAGTAAAAATGATATCATAACACTAAAGTATCAAACTGTTTATTCCTGGGATCGATTCAAGAAATGGCAAAAAGAGGAAGAAAAATTCTACATGATTTTTAAAGAAAATTATGAAAAATCAAAAAAATATCCCAAGGAAAGTTTACTTACAGCCAAATCTCTTGATTCCGCAAGTTTATGGCTCGACAACAAATTAATTAATAACAACTGGTCTAAAAAATACAGTTTTGATTTTCATAAAACTGCCAATTACATTAAAGAAAGTCAAAGGGTACGCGATCGTGAATTAAAAAAAGCAGAGGGAATCAACAAAGATATTCTCAATGCAAAAAAAGAGCTAAAAAATTCCAATGGGGAGTCATAATAATTATCTTCATATCGGTCCTAGTCATCGGTTACGAGCGACATAAAGAGGCCGAAAAGATGGCTATTATAGCAATTGAGATGGAAGAGAAAAGGGCTTTAGCTGAAAAAGAAAAAGAAAAAGCTGAAATTCTCAATAGAGATATTGTTAAGTTGAGAACTAAAGACAGCTTAGACAATATTAAAAGAGAGGAAGAACAAAGACTTCGCCTGAGTATGATCGAGAAACAACTACTTTCACAAAAGAAAATGGTTTCTCTGAAAATGTTAATTGATGAACAGGAAAATAAGTTAGAATCAAAACGAATTAGAATATTTCAAGACAGTCTAAGGGCAGAAAAAATATTGTCAATAGCAGAAGAGCAGTCTGAAAATGCTGGAGATTCTCAAGAATTTATTGAATTGAAAGAATCATTATCCTCCATTCTGTACACGCTCAAAAACACCAGTGTTAATGAATACGACAAAGTATTATTAGGAGAACTTTCGAGTTCATCAATAGATTATTATGAAAGAATAAAATATTTGGGTAATAAGCTGAATAGAGATTATGACGGCGATGATCTAAGGCAAATTTCCATACTCTTATTGGCAAAACTAAATGGGAAAAATCAGTATGCTGAAATTGAAAAATATGAATTGATACAAAGCAATAAACAACCTCTGAGGGCTTTGAACATATCATTGGGAGGTAAAATTGCCTCCGGTGGTGAGTCAAAAAACTCTACACTAACCTTAGTTCTGTAAATAGGATTGAAGAACTCAATGAAATTGTTCAATTCAAATCCAATATCAATGCAATAGAATTTATCAACGAAAATGTGGTTGCAGTTGGTCTAGAGAATAGTTCAATATGGTTTGTTCGACTGGATACAAAGGAGAAATCTAGAATTTTTAACTCCAAGGGATGGAGACCTGGTAGGGTCATCAAAGATGGGGCAAGAAAAATGAAATCTCTTTTCAGAAACCTTACTAGAGGTATCAACTCCCTGAAATTTAGTAACCAAAATAAAAAGTTGATCGCCAGTCTCGAAAAAGAATTAATTATTATCGACATCAATGAAATTAATAATGGTGAAAGAAAATACATGGAAAGAATGTCTTTTGATAATCTAGAAAATGATGAGGTAATAATTAGCATGTCTTTTTCTGATTCAAACAACACACTATTCATGGTTACTAATCTCGGAAATGCTATTTTATTCAACTTAGACACAAATAAGGTGTTGAAATTTAATGACGATTTACTTAATATAAAAAACGAAACTGCAGTTGAAATTGAATTTTACAGCGGCACAGTTTTTATTGGAACTCAAGAAGGTTCTATATACATATATGATTATCAAAAAGGCAAATCACTAAAATATTTGAATTCAATCCGTGCAAACTACAGTAAAATTAATGACCTTTTATACGATCAAAAAAACATCCATGTAATTACTGAAAACGGTGATTTAACCGTCATTCCTTATTCTAAAAAAGGTAGTAATTCCGATCAAGTAAAAATAAAAACTCCAGTTAGCGTAAATTTTGGAGATAATAATTTTGGTAATGCTATTGAATCATTCACATATGGTGGAGTTCAATATTTTGTAACAGCAGATCGATCTGGAAATCTGGTCTATTGGGATTTGGATTTAGAAAGCACATTTGATGAAATCAAAAAATTATATGCTGAAAAATACAATAATATGTAAATCGTATAATCAAGTTCTATTCTAAAATGAACATTCTTTTAATCAGCTCATTATCTAAAGGATATGAAAAATTAATACTGATTAATTTGATTCAAAAAAACCTCATTTCCTTTTACAAGGATCAAAATTTAAAGTTTGACCTCATCATAAATGAATCATTAGTTTCGGAAAATATTTTTTTTAAGAAATCAAATTTCAATATAATCAAAAGGAATTTTGGCTTAAAGGAAATTTGGAATAAAAGATCCGATCCTTATGATTTAATCATAAACTTAGATACCAGTTTTCGCTCAGTTTTGTATTCACAATTCATTTCAAAGAAAAGAAGAATCGGGATAGATAAAAAACAGCTAAGAAAATACGCCAACCTGAGTGCCATCGATTTTGAAATTGTATTAGCTGAAAATATTTTAGCCAAAATTTTAAAAGACAATAATGATATAATCATAAAGCCAGAATTAAATGTCAATAAAACAAAACTGATCAATACAGAAAAGTTAATCAACTGGACTTTAGAAAGTAACGATCAAAAACAATTGGACTTTCTTGAATATATTTTTGTTTATATAGACGTTTCTGAAGAGTTGTTTTTTTTGGACAACATCATAAACCTCCTAAAAAGGATTGTGATGAATCGAGAAGGAAATAAATTGATTCTTATTGTCAAGGGAAGTTCTGAATATGACGACCTTACGACAAAAATAAAGAACTTGTTCTCCGAAGTTTTTGAGCAAATCTTAAATCTAGATTTCATCTCCTTCGATGACTTCTACTATTTACTAAAGTTTTCAGAAAAATCGATATTGACTATTACCAACGATTCCTACCTAGATAAAGCGAACAGAGTACAAGATAAGATATGTTTATTCCTTAAAAAGAAAAAGCTCAACGATGCATCTGTAGAGCACATCATTGAGCAATTAAAATATTACTTAAGAACAATTCTTAGTCCGCAGTAGCAGTTAATCCTTCATGAGCAAAAACAATAGTTTCTATTCCAGCTTCTGAAGATTGAGAGTTCATATCAGTCGGAGTTACCTTTAGTGGGAAAGCATTCAAAAGTGTCCATGTGATTGATGGAGTACCACTTTCGTCAAGTAGCTTAATTACAACTGTAACCCTTTCAAATGTATTTAAAGAGATAGAAGATATCCAATCGTAGAAGTCATTATCGGTTGAAAATACTCCTTTCTTGAGGGTAACATCAGAAAACTTGAACATTCCCGGCATCTTGATTGCCGACATTGCTGGGCTGTTACCGTGTCTGTATTCGATAGCCTCTGTTTCAATATCTAAACCGCTAATTTCTTGAAAAGGTAAATCTGTATACTCTCCTATATCGACAGAAAAATAAAACTTTGGTAAAGGCCAAAATTGGTCTTGCTCTGCTCCTGAACCCTGTTGTGGTGTTGCCATATTCTATTATTTTAAATTACTTTAATTTATGATTTTTGCTGTTGTTGTTCAAATGTTATAACAATAAACTCAGCAGGTCTTACGATAGCGACTTTGATTGTCATTTTGAGAATTCCATCCAATATATCTGTGGAAGTCATCGTAGTGCCTAATCCAATTTCAATACTAAAGGCATCTTGTGGTGTTGATCCAACCAAAATTCCTGAAGCCCATTGGTTATTTAAAAAGTTGTATACAGTGGCTCTTAAGCTTGACCAAGTAGTAGCGTTGTTAGGTGAGAATACATAAGATTCTGCAGCAAATCGAATACTTTGCTCCAAGAAGGTCATTGTTCTTCTTACACTGATGTATCTATAGTCTTTAGAATTTCCTTCAAGTGTTCTAGCTCCCCAAACCAAAGTTCCTTTGCCAGCAAAGCTTCTAATCGCATTGACAGCTTTACCATTTAATGGCAAGTTCAGTTCTTCTTGGTTTTCGTTGTTGATATTAACTGAAGGTGAAATCACAGAGCCCAAACTCAAATTCGCAGGTGACTTAGCTACATTAACTGAGTTATCAACCATACAATACAATCCGGCCATTGCAGGACTTGAGGTAGGGTATTCAACTCTTCAGCAATATCAGCCAAAATTGAATTTAATTTAGGACTTATTACACTCAGGGTTGCATGTAAAGACTTAATTAGGTCTGCATCTGTTGTAGTCGTTATTTTAGCAATTTCTTTTTTAATTCCTTGAGCTCGAGCTGCAGAAATCTCGTCAGCTGCAAGATTTTCATCTACTTCAGCATTCAATACATCAACAAGACCTTTGGCATTGCTAATTCGAGTGTAGTCGATCTCAGATGAACTCACTATGGTAGTATTTAGCGATGGGTAATATGCTGCTCCCCATGCCAGGAAGTTTGCCCCCACTCCTTCTCTAAATTTATCAACAACATCATTATTGTCAAAAGTTCTTTCTTTATTTCCGTTAAAAACATCTAATACTGCAAAACGATTTTTCATTTTATAACCACAGTGCATGAGCATAGCAGCCTGAAGAGCATAACAATCTGCCTCAGGTAATAAAGTTGCTTCAGGAACAACTAAAATGGTTGGTTCGTTAGATTTTTCTAGTGAAGCAATTCCACCGCCAACAACAACATCATTTAAGTCTTTCGCAGAAATCTTGTCATCATAACTTCCAACAGAAACTATGTAGCAATCAGAACCACCATTCACAAAATACAATCTCAAGGCATCGTACATCAAATACCTTGTTGACATATCCATCTCCAAAACATAGTCGCTTGAAGCTGCGGGTGGTTTAGCTGCTTTTGGAGCTTTACCGTCTCCTTCACCTGCCTTGGCTGGAGGTGCGCTGCTTGTTGAAGTTGAAATGTTAAATACTGTTGCTGGTGCTCCACCAAACAATTCAACAAATTCTCCAAAGTTTGAAATTTTAGTAGGTATATTTAATAATGACTTGGTTCCTCGAAGAGCCTTGCTGGTGTAACCTACAAAAGCTGGAACAGCTGTTGGAACAGGAACAACTGAAGTTCCGAAAGAACTTTTCTCTTCAACGTAAACTCCTGGTGTTGCTAAATTAGATGCCATAAATTGTGTTTTTATTATTTACTAAATTTATAAAATTAATTTAGAGAAACAAATACTTCCGCGAAAAAAATATCAGATTCCTTGCTTAATGCAATATTTTTTGGATCCGGACTTGGTAATTGAATTGAAAATGTGTTTAAAAAACTATCTTCCTTTTTTAGATAATAAAAATCCTCATAAAATTGGGAGCATTTTATGCTTTCAGCTTGCTCAATGCAAAAAAACATTTTTCCCACTAAACAATGTTCTTTCTTCTCCCTTATCCAATTTCAAAGTATTTTCTTCGTCGGTTATGTAATAGTTTGAAAAATCAAAATTCTCTTGAGTGCTATAGAAATTGTATCGCACCAAAATCTCTCTAGACATAAATTTAATTGAATAAAGCTCGGGTTCAGAGCTTGTTTTTTCTGATCCTTCTCCAAAAAATTCATTCGCCCCATTAAGAGTCAGGGAAATAATTCCCGAAAAAAGATCTTCGCTAAATCCATCAATTGTTTTCTCATCAACAAATTCAGATTCATGCAATAATCCATTTCCCCATTTATTTTCAAACAAAAATCGATTTCCTTTTTCTAAAGATATGTTTGTGTAATTCTGAAAAACAGGATCATTATTATTCATAACAAACTTTGCTTCAAAGGGACCGCTAAAAGAATTACTCGAATACCTGGCCTCACCACTTGAAATTAAAACAAAACCATTTTTTGTAATCCTAAATAGGATCCCGTAATTTTTAAAGAGCATCTGTGTCTCCAAACTAGGTCGTATTTCAAAAGAACTACACATATTATTCTTAAAAAAATCATGCATGATTTTTACCTCAGCGATTTTTTTAAAGTTCGAGCTGTAATTAATTTGATTGTACATCAGTAGTGAGCTAAAGTTTTTTTTTGTAAATGAATACTGTTGATTGATATTATTTTCCTAATACTGGTGGAGTATCCTCTATTATCGTATCACTATCAAACATAACTTGTTTGATTCTATACGCGCATGAAGGCACGTATTTTGTGCCAATTGCTCCCCACAAACGCATTGTGTCAGGCATGTTCAAATTATACAACTCGACATGAAGTTTCGGAATACTCAATGGAAGACCAGGAGTGTCGGAGATTGTAAAAATCGGATTCCGTTGAAAGAAATCGATAATCAGTGAAATATGCCGAAGAGACTCAACATAATTTACATCCGTAAAATTGGTCGCAAACATAATATTGATATTCAAATTTATGGAGGGGTTATTCATCGAATATGATAGTGTAGAATTCTTGGCAAGTTTCTCTTCTTCAATGCTAAGAAGAAACAACACAATTTTATTTTCAATTCCTTGGCTTAAATTCCCTTTGATATCTACAAGGTTTCTAACAATTACAATATCATCATCTATGGAAAGTTTATTCTTTACATATTGATTTGTTCGTGCGCCCAAGGCAGAAATAATATTATGAATCATAAAAATTAGTATAAAAACATTTTAACTGCTGAAACAATTACACGAATTATATAAATAGCGATGAAAGAAAAGATACATCCAAAAACATACATCTGAACGGAAAAAACTTTTTCGATAGGTTTTAGCCTCTCTCTGAAGAAGTCAAATCAAGTACTTCCAAAAATAAAAATGCTAAAACAAGTGATAATACCGAACTCAACACTAACCAAAATAATTCTCTAAGTAAAATTGCTTTCATTTATTTCTCTTTTAAGGTTTTTCTATGATCCGATCAAATTTGAGCTTAGTGGCAATGAAGAACACCAACAAACCGATCAGAAAAGCAATGAATATTTCCCAACTTGAATTTATGTAATAGCCCATGTCATTGAAAAGTTCCTTGATAAAAACTACCAAAGGAATCAATAAGATGAATCCAATAAAAATTACAATTATCTGGTTGACTTGACTTTTTACAATAGAATCTCTGATTCTCCAATCTGATAGTAAAAAAACAAAAGCGAATACCACTGCCATCACGAAGTAAATTATCATGGCGATAAAAACATCTTTGTTTTGTACTAATTTTTTTGCAAAGCGAATCGGAAATCCATTAACCTCCGAAATTGGGTCATTAAAACTAATTTTATCTGTTGAAAAATACCGCTCAACAAGACTCCAAAGTTCACTGTTCCCATTATCGTATCCCAAGGCCCATAACCCGACTCCTTTGAGTTTATTACTCATTGCAAAATCATATTTTTTTGACAAGGTAAATACATCATCAAAATGAATTTCTTTAAGTGAAAAATCATCAAAAGCCACACGATAAACCTTACTCATTGAAATTGGATCCAATTCTACTTCAGCCTTGATGTCTGGATTCTCTAAAAAAACTTTTTTAATTTCACTGTAGGTTAGTTTCCTATCAATTGATACATCCATCTCACCATCATTCTTAACGTCAATATTCCAAAGAATCCCATAATAAGGAAGTGCCAATATGGTTTTGTTTAAATCCATATCAATGTCTTTGTAATAATCAAGTGTATTACTCAAACTAAATACTCCTTCCGATTGCAAAGGTGAAACTGCATCAAGACTAGAATCACTGTTGTAATCATATCCCATTATCACAAACAAATCTACATGCTCGTTCAATTTAGCAATATCAAAATTTTGTCGTCCTGAATGAGCAGGCAGAGTAATTGAAATGTAAGGTTCTTCTCTGTTTTCATTTTTAAATGCTGATGACAATGACTCTCTGAAACCAGACATGAATCTGGTAAATTCAGATTTCAAGCTTTTGGGTATGTTTTCAAAGTTGATGTCAATCCCATCGGCATTTCTCTCCAAAATCAATTTGGATACATCTTGGTAAAGATTATTCCATAAAAGTTCGTTTGATAAAAAAAGCTATTGTTTTTGTTACCGTGTAGCGAAACCGTTAATAAAACTCGAGTGTTTTTGGCCTGAGCTAATTCAATCAATTCAGATGTTTTGAAATCCTCGATGTGTTTGGGATTTTGGCTCAGTCCCGTTTTGGGGTTCACGTTGTATGAAAAATAAGCTAACGTAGATAATAGTTCGAAGGGATAGTTTTTCCAACTTGAACCCATCCAATAAGGATGCCAACCAAAAACTTCTCTCTCGGGGAGTATCGTCCTAAAATTTTCGTTTTGAAGCTCATATACATTTGAAATACTATCGTTATTACTATAATTTACAACAACTCCTGGGTCAAATCCGTTTATTCCTTCAAATATGTATCCATACTCATTAATCATGTTTTTTTGTTGAAGTGGGTTTCTCACCATCTGCCCTTCCTCGCTTTCACCATCATGAGAATTTCCACTTTTGTCATCTAACCCTAGTCTTTTTGTGTAAAGCTTTTGTTGCCGCTTAAATTTGTTTGCAGTACCAAATACTTTTCGTATTCCAGAATCCGCTTTTTTAAGGTAAGTACACGACTCGATTCCTGAAAAAGAAACCAGTAGAATAAAGACATATGCAAACTTGTAAATTTTATTCATCGTCATTCAATGTTAGTTTGATAAATTCCTTGGTAACAAAAATGTCTTTGTCGACCTCAACCTGCCTCTTTTTGAGAAAAACCGAAATCATCCCTACTTGTATTTTGTATTCATAAATGTTAGACATATTCTTCAAAATCAACTCAGCCCTTCTTGCAGATTTATCAATTTGAGTATCGGCCTTGTAAAAAGCATAATTGTAACTATAATTCAGGGTTCGAGTGTCTAAACTAAGGTCATTGATCCTCAATAAAATATTATCATTTTCTGAATCTTGAAGTAACAAAGCTTCGTCTATTCCAAAGAGTTCCTGTCTTGCAATTTTTACCAAATCATTGTCCTCATCTGTATTCCAAAGAATTGAATTGAATTTATTCAATCCAATCCAATAACCCCAACCCACCAATTGATTTTCTGATTGTTCAATATCAACAGGGATGACGATCTCATTTCTTTGGGTTATGTCCAAAGAAGGAGGAAGTTTCAGAGAATCCTTAAAATTGGCTTTGTAAATAGTATCATAAACTGTTTCAATCACACTGGCAGTTTCAAGAATACTATCCGTAACCACTTCGTAATTTATTTTTAAGGGAGATATTTTTTTCAATTGAATCTTCAACTTAGAGTTGAAAAAACCTTTGTTCTTAAAAAAATTGTCATTGTCTATGTTTAGGGTCAGTGAATTATCATCGAGAATCTTTATTACTCCTTTTTCTATACTTTTCCTTGGGAACTCTTGTTTCACGAAACGGTAGGTACTTCCCTCTACAATAGAAACCTCTTCCACTTTTTGACTACCTATATTTTCAACTGAAAAAAAAATCAAATCGTTTTTCTTGACATCATAAGCATAGCTGTAAGGAACTCCATCTGTTGGAGTTTTCATATAAATATTCGCAAGGTAAGTAGTATCAGAATTGTATTTTGAGAGTAAATCTAAATACAACTGTTTGTCAGCAAGCTCCAACAAAACCTTTTTTCATTCTTCAAGACCTCAAATAAACTATCCAAAATTTGTGGATCTGAAACCGTGTCTACATTTCCATATTCAATGATGAATTTCGAATTCTTTGGATCGTTATACAACTCGTCTGATATAGCATTAACTGCTGATGGAACAATATTAACACTGTCAACTTCATCCTTTATGGCATCCAATAATTCTACTTGCGTTCCGCAGGAGTACAAAATTGAAAAGAAAAGAAAATATTTAAGTTTTTTGACAGCCATATTGGTTAGTTAATTTCTAGATGCAGGATTATTTTCCTTAATAATTTGCTCGTATCGTTGCAAAGTCTTTTCTCTCATTTCTTTCTTGATTTGAGTTTCTTTGGACTTTATTTCTAAACTTGAAGATATTTTATTGAGCTGTTCGTTTTTCTTTCTTTGGTTCAAATTAAAATCTTTTACCTTTAAAAAATTAGTTTCAAATTCAAATTCTGCCTGCATTACCAAATTATCATAGGGCCCTTTCTTAGACAACAACTTTGTAAGAAGCGGTGCAGTTTCAATTAAAATAAAAATCATCATGATAAAAACCGATGAAATATCTCCAACTTTACCCAATGCACCAATTTTATCAAAAAAACCATTATTCATATTTGCCTTTACAATTTCACGTTCCTCAATAATTTTTTGAGCGATTTCTTTTTCCTTCAAAACAATTGCGTCAACTAGGGCCTCTGTCTTGAGCTTTTCATTTTCAGTTTCAATAGAATACGATTCGTATTTTACTTTTCGTTCTTCGCACTCAATACCCCTACCCTTAGTTTTTGTTCCGCAGGTACCGTTACATTCACACAAATAATCTTCATAGTAACGGTTTCTTAGCTCAAGCTTCTCCTCGAATTTATTTTGATAAAACTCTTTTTGTTCATTCAAAGCTATTTTCTCTTTATCATATTTTTTCCTCTACAGCAAAGGTGCTTTCAATCCTTTGCTGAATTAGATATGCATTAATTTCATCTTCAAAAAGTTTTACTTCAAGTGGCTTTGAAATGATTATGGCTACCAAAACAGCCAAAACCATTCTAGGAAAAGAAATAATCAAGTTCTGATATTTTGAATCACCAGCTCGTAAACTTTGAACAATATAACGATCAAGATTGAGAATAATCAACCCCCAAAACAGAGCCAAGGGAAAAATCAGAAAATAAGAATCAAAGATTTGAGTCAACGCGTAAAATGAAGAAATAAAAGCCAAAAGGGAGGTAAAAAAAATAGTAGCACCAATACTCGCGTACTTTGTTTTTTCAAATTCAGGGCAATCATTTATGATTGACAAGCTTGCCCCAGAGCAGCTTAAAAAAAGCGCTCGATAAAATTCATTTTTCTATTTTTCATTGAAAAATAATCTCTTCTCTAACAAATAAATTAAAAATAGCTTACTTAATATATTTATTAAAAATAGAAAAAAAATCAGCAAATCTTCCCAGTTTGCTTTTTTGATTATTCATTTCTTCTTCATCCTCTTCCTCTTCAGTCACAACTGGAGTCAATTTTATTCTTTTTTAAGAGTTCCAAAAATAGAATCAAAGATAAAATCAAATGAAATGTCGTTCGATAACTTAAAAACGTATTCTCCGGTTAATGGCAAATCACCCAAAGTAGATTCACTAAAATTCCCCATATTGGAAATAGTCCAGCTGAGCTTTATTTTCTGCTCAAAAAAAGCATAGTGTTGCTCTTTGTTCTGACCCACCCCTTTTAGCGTTACAAATTCTTCTATAATAGGATCCAAAGCCTCAACAGTCATTTCAATACCTGAATCTTTTATAACTTTTATGACTATTTGCTTTGACGCTTTGTGCTCTCGATTCTGAGCTTCTAGTTTTACAATAGTATCCTCTTTGATTAGCAACTCCAATTCTCCCCTTGGATCTAAGTTGTTGTTGACCCCGACCATTGAAATTTGATGTGCGTTTTTCACATCCCAAGTTATTTTTACGTATCGACTTTTTTCTATGAACGTTTTATCAGCCTCCAATCGAATGGATATCCCACCTGTCAATAGATTGATTTCGCTAGAGTCCTCTCTAAATCCATCAAATAAATTATTGAAATACTTAACCTTCTCTTCATCGGATTCTCCAAAATAATAATCGGATTTATTAATGATAAAGGTCTTATCAATAATCATAAAATGAACTTCTTTTTTGTAAAGATTATGGTCGATTTTCCAATACACTGAGCCACCCAATTGAATAATTCTATTAAATAAATTAACCAGCCGTAGTGATTTTTTTCTGTTAATGAAGAAATCACTAAATCTAAAGACACCTTGTTTTCTAGAACAGCAGAAAGTTCATCTGCAATGGAAATAAAATCGTATTCGTTAACAAACAACTGAATAGAATATTTTCCTTGATGAATATTTTGTTTTAACTCATAAATAAAATCGCTTGCTGTAATAATCTTGTACGACATGAATATAGTTAATTAAATTATCCTCAGGATAAAAAAACATTTCACATAAAAATAGAATATTTTATGTAAAGAGAAATAGAATAATTGAACGGGGGCTTTATTTTTTATATTTCACCATTTCAAAACCTTTTTTTTTAAGAAAACAAAAATTATAGTTCAGATTGGATAATAAATAATTGAGGACGAATAAAGAAAGATATTTGTGCAAAAAACAAGAGAAAATTCAATTTAAAAAAAGCATACTAGAAATATCAGAACCATTAACCCTGAAGTTCTTCTCTCAAAAGTAAAACCTTTATATGCCATGCATCATGAATTTTATCGACACGTTCCTCGACGGATAGCCCATAATCCTTTGTAGTAATTGAGAAAGCAATATCCTCGAGAATAGTCATGTGGTCTTCCCGTTCTATTCCAACAAATTGAAGAATGGTTCGAAACATATTGAAGATGTTTTCGGCAGCCCAAAAAGAATTTTTATCAGGGTTACCAACATTAATCAGTCCATTAACTTTTACAAAAACATCGACCATCAAAACAAAATCATTCAAGATTTTTTTAAATCACCAGACCTGTCATCTTAAATATCTTTGGATAATTCATCATGGAAATAAAAATTAAATAATTTTGACATAAACCAAAAAATAATAGTTATGAATAATTTTATTTTAACTCGTCAAAGATAATATTTACATATTTAAATGAGTATGTGTTTTATAAAAAATATATTTTTTTTATACATATTTTTTGTACAAAACAACATATAATACTATTTTTGGTTTCTGATTTAGATCAATTAAGTATAATATTAACAAATGGAGAGTCATCTAGAAGAACTTCAAGTTAAAATTGGTAAAGAGCTTAAAAGACTTAGAATAGAAGCTGGTTTTTCAAGCTATGAGGTTTTTGCAGACAAAACTCAACTCAGTAGAATTCAATACTTTAAAATGGAAAAGGGGACAAATTGCACCCTTAAAAGTTTAGATCGAGTTCTCAAATTACACAACATCAGTATTATTAATTTTTTTCACGGTTTCAAAAAAGAAATCGATTCGATAAAAAGTTCTCAAAATAAAGAACGCATTGATAAAATTTTAGAACTCTTAAAAATTTCTAAAAGCGAACTCAGTCAAAAAATAGGATTCTCCAATTCAAATCAAATCAATGCCATACTCAATGGTAGAAACAACATTTCCCTTGAATTGGCATACAAAATCAACAAAGTCTTTCCTGAAATAAACGTTATGTGGATTTTTAATGGGCAAGGCAAAATGACTTAAATCAAGTTTTACAGTCTTCATGCTTCCTCAGGATCTTTTCAATCATTGCAAAAACGAGTTGACAAAAAAATTAGCACTACTCGAAGCTAGAAAAAGAGACCTCAATCAAACCTTATTTAACAATCACAAAAGCAGTGCGGGAGATAAGCACGAAACGGAAAGGGCTATGGTGCAGCTCGAACGAGAAAAACTTGGTGAACAGATAAAAAGCATAGAAATACATCAGCAAATTCTGAGCAGCATTCAAAAAGTTGAAAAATCTCAATCGGTTAGACTGGGGTCTGTTGTTTTAACTAACAAAGCCAATTATTATATCTCCATACCGGTAGAGAGTTGTATCCTAAATTCCAAAACGTATTATTGTATTTCTGCACAAAGCCCAATTGGGAGTTCACTCATAGGAAAAAAAGTGGGAGACAGCATTCAGTTCAACAGTCAAATGATTCGCATAGAGGAACTTATTTGATTGATCTCAGTTTTTTCTTCTGAGCTTTTTACTGTGGTATTTATTTTTGTGTCTTTCTTCTTTCAAACGCTGAGCCTCTATGGCCTTTCGTTCTTGAGATTTTTGTTTTGGTTTAGAAGGTTTTTTATGTAATTTATTGGAAACCTTATTTTTTTGGCTACGGTAGTGGGCTCTTAAAAATTGAAATACGTCATCTTCAGAGGCTGGCAACTCCAAAAAAGCATGAGTCAGCTCTTTAGTTTTCAAATCGATACCTCTCAAAATTGAGCCGTATTCATCTCGTTCAAAAACAGCAATAGAGATTTCGTTGACCGTAAACTCATCTCGCTTCAAAATACGCTTGAACGCTTTGCTTGTAATTAAATTTTGATCACCCATAAATTGTTTGTATTACTCCTCAGGCTGATTGAAGTAATAGGTTAAAATTTTAACCAATTCTTTCTTGTAAGCATCGTACAAAACTCCAGACCTGTTTTTGATTTGAATATCCATCTGATCTTCTATTTCCTCCACAGCTGCATAAGCATACTCATAGTCCCCATCAAAACGGTCAATAATCATGTCTTCAACTTGAATTGAAAAAGCTGTTTCATAACCTTTGCCAAATGAATTTCGCATGTAGTCCCATGTATAACTCAACATTTTGAAAGTAAACCCTTCTCCCAAAGCGTATGCCTTTTCACTGATTTCAGCAAATTTTTCATCTTGATTTTCAAGGACAGCAGCGATCAAAAATTCTTGATCCAAATTCAATTGTTTTCCTTGCCTCTGAATTTCAAAAAGGCCTGCAATACGTTCGTGTAATTTGTTTTTTACCATCTAAGTCAATCCAATTAAAAAAAAGGATAGAAAAAGCCAACCATAGCCCAACTACCCTTTTTATAATGCCAGGGTGTGAGGCCCTGCGCTGCAAAAATAGATAATAATTCTGAACTTAAGGGCTGGATTTAGAGTAAAGTCCAAATTTCTTTCTATTCCCCTACCAGTATCAACTCCTCTTGTCTTTTGTTGATGTATCGAAAACCATCTGTGCCAAAAAAACCGGCTTCCTCCAACATAATCCGAATGTCCTTGTCCCATTCTTCAATAAAAACAGTGGTATTTAGCTCTATAGCATAAGTAGTGTTGATATGAAGCGGATAATCCCCATTCCCCGGCACTCCTTGTTGTGAGTCCCACATTCCCAATGTTGTGCCAGCAGAATGTCCATAAGTCCCTAAAGGATGGGTGTATATTTGTGGTCGTAAACCTTCGCTAAACCCTTCTTCTAATGACTTTTTTAGAATCTCATTTCCTGATACCCCCGCTTTAAAATTATCAGTAAAAATATCCTGTACCCTATTCCCTTTTGCCAACGCATCAATCAAAAAAGCAGGCGCATTTTGTTCTCCAGGCTTCAAGACATAGGCCAATTCTTGACAATCTGTATTGAGTGTTAAATAACTAATTCCAAAATCGCAATGAACCAAATCTCCGGGTTGAATAATGTCAAACTTAGACTTACTGTCAAAAGCATAGAGATCACTAGAACTTGCTCTTTGAACATCAACAGTCGGATGAAACCAAGTATCCAGTCCCAAACTCAATACTTTTTCACGCATCCACCACACAACATCTTCGGTTGTTGTTTTTCCTGGGGTAATTACTTTTGTAGAAAAAGCTTCTTCAATTATTTGATGCGTAATTTCTACTAATTCTTCAAAAATCTGCATTTCTTTTGCTGTTCGAGTTTCAATCCACGCCACTGCAAGTTTTTCTGAGGAGACTACTCGATCTTTGAAGGAATCAGGCAGTACTTTCATCAAAGCATCATAATCGGTTTTTACCAAGCCATCAGCCAAAGCAAAATCTTTTGAAACATTAATCCCAATGTTTTTGGGATTTTTCGAAACAATATAATCCGCAAGTGCCTGCCACTGATTCGGTTGTTCTTCCTTGTTCCAAATCGAGGGGATTAACTTCCCAAAGGGATAACGAGTTATTGCAGCAGAACTTACACCACCATTGGTTTTATTTTTTGAAAAAACCAAGATGGTTTGTCTTCTGGCATTGAGCCATGTTGGCGGCAACATCGTTTTAATAATTGGATCTTCATTGTATTCTCTAGTAATCAAAACCCATAAATCAATATCAGTGTCTTCCATCAACTTTGGAAGCAGGTTATCCAGTCGATCCTTTTGGATGTCATCAATAACTTTTGCTCGATCTTTGAGCGAGAGTATTTCTTGTCCAATTCCTACATTAGAAACCAACAACAAGAATAAAAGGTATACGATTTTATTCATTTGAAATTAATTTAGTTTTGGTGGACCCACCGGAATTCTTGGATCGTAAACAGGATTTGTTCTGTTTTCCTTAAAATCTTTTTTAACCTGATCAATCAATTTTGGATCCATAAACAAATCGACCATAGTCATTCCCAGAGCTTTGGATGCATAAACCATTCCCTTGTGACCTATCGACATTCCAGTACAAGCAACTACTGCCCAAGAATGCCATGGCCCTCCTTTTGATGCAACCGTAGCGCTCATTCGAATAGTGGGTACCAGTTGACTTACATCACCCACATCTGTTGACCCTCCTGAGCAGGCAAAGAGGGACGTAAAGGATAAATTTTTCCATCCAACCCCCTCATAGGTTTACCGGTCTCTTTTAAAATTGTATTTGCATACTCAACCTCATCCTTGGTATACGAAATTTCTCCGAGGCTCTCAATATTTTGCTGCATTACTTTTGCTCCGGTTCGGTTCACTTGAATTTCATAAATTCCAGAAATCAATTGAATATCATGTTTTACTCCCGCCATAAGCGCTGCTCCTTTTGCGATTTCTTTGGCTCGTTCATAAAGCACGTCTACATTTGGACGATCGTTTTCCCGCAAACGAGTCCAAATTTGAGCATAGTCAGGAACAACATTTACTACATCACCTGCTTTTTCAATATCATAATGAATTCGAGCAGTAGGTTTGATGTGTTCTCTGTAGTAATTCAATCCCGTAGTATACAATTCCATAGCATCAACAGCACTTCGACCATTCCACGGATCTGATGATGCGTGAGAGGAACTCCCATAAAACTTAACTCTGAAATCAACTAAAGCTTTACTGCTCTGGGTAATGGCTTCTATTTCGTCTCCGGGGTGCCAATCCATACAAACATCAAGCTGATCAAAAAGGCCCTCACGAGCCATCCATACCTTTGCGAAAATGGTTTCCTCCGCTGGTGTACCATAAAAAACAACCGTTCCTTGAAGAGCTCCTTTTTCTATTTGTTCTTTAATGGCTATTGCAGCTCCCAGACTTGCTGTTCCAAATAAATTATGTCCGCATCCATGACCAGCCCCTCCTTCAACTCGAGCCTCACGTGTTGGTTGTCTTTTTTGTGAAATTCCAGCATTGGCATCATATTCTCCTAAAATGCCAATTACAGGCTTACCCTGCCCATAAGTTGCCGTAAAAGCAGTGGCAATTCCTGCAACTCCTTTTTCTACTTTAAAGCCGTTTTTTTCAGCGTAGTTTATTAAATATTCCGAAGATTTAAACTCTTCAAGCGAGGTCTCAGCCGCTTCCCAAATTCCATCACTAACTTCAATCATCGCTATTTTTTGAGTTTCGACTGATGTTATGATTTCCTTTTTAATTTTTGCCTTGTTTTGTGCTTGTATACCTTGAATTCCAATAATAAAAGCACTCATATAAAGTAATTGACTGAGCTGTTTCATAATAACTTAATTAAGATGTTTCAAGATACAATTTTTATTTAATCGAGTTTTTGTATCTTCAAAATCAATTTCAAAAAAACTATCATGAAATACATAAAACCGCCTTTTGTAATCTTGTTTTTGATTGGTGTACTTTTTTCTCAATTCAAATCACAAATGCCCAATCGAGAAAATCCAAAAAACAAACCACTACCTCCTATTCTTCTGAACTACACGAATCGGTTCAATACCGTTCCATAGGTCCATTTAGAGGAGGTCGTTCGGCAGCAGTGGTAGGTGTTGCTAATCAACCCAAACTATTTTATTTTGGTGCTACAGGAGGTGGAGTTTGGAAAACTACTGATGGTGGAATTACTTACAAAAATATTTCTGACGGTTATTTTGGCGGGAGTATTGGTTCTGTTGCGGTAGCTCCTAGTGATCCAAATGTTCTTTATGTTGGAGGTGGAGAAGTTACAGTTCGCGGAAATGTTTCTTCCGGGAAAGGAGTATGGAAAAGTGTAGATGCTGGTTCTACTTGGACTTATTCTGGACTGCCCAATTCACGTCATATCCCACGAATTGTTGTACACCCAAAAAATCCAGATATTGTTTATGCAGCAGTGATGGGAGACCTGTACAAGCCCAATAAAGATCGTGGTGTTTACAAAAGTATTAATGGTGGGAAAAGCTGGAAAAAAGTTTTATTCTCAGACCCTCAAGCAGGAGCTGTAGAATTGGTTATGGACCCATCTAACCCCAGACATTTGTATGCATCAACTTGGCGTGTTCAACGTACCCCCTACAGCTTGAGTAGCGGAGGAAAAGGATCTGCACTTTGGAAAAGTACCGACAGTGGTATGAGCTGGAAGGAGATTAGTAAAAACAAAGGGTTTGCAGAAGGAACACTTGGGATCATAGGGATAACGGTTTCTCCTTTGAATTCCAATCGGGTTTGGTCGATCGTTGAAAATAAAGATAAAGGAGGAGTTTATCGTTCCGATGATGGTGGAACAACATGGAAACACACCAATGATAGTAGATCGTTGAGGCAAAGAGCTTGGTATTATTCAAAAATATATGCTGACACTCAAGATGAGGATAAAGTCTATGTCATGAACGTTTCTTACCACAAATCTACCGATGGTGGAGTTACCTTTGAAAGCCACAACGCACCCCATGGAGATCATCATGATCTTTGGATTGCTCCTGAAAACAATCAACGCATGATTATTGCAGATGACGGTGGGGCTCAAGTTTCATACGATGGTGGTTCGACTTGGAGTACTTACTTCAACCAACCAACTGCTCAATTTTACAGAGTTACAACTGACAATGCTTTTCCATACAGAATCTATGTAGCACAACAAGATAATTCCACAATACGAATTAGACACCGCAGTTCGGGGAGTTTTATCGGAGAAAGCGACTGGGAACCTACCGCAGGTGGAGAATCGGCTCATATAGCCATTGACCCCACAAATAATGAAATTGTTTATGGTGGTAGCTATGATGGTTTTCTTACACGAGTAAATCATGAAAAAAAATCGGTGCGTGGAATCAATGTTTGGCCAGACAACCCTATGGGTCACGGTGCTGAAGGAATGAAATACCGTTTCCAATGGAATTTTCCTATTATTTTCAGTAAACACAACCCCAAACGACTCTACACTTTTTCTAACCAAGTGCACCTAACAGAAAATGAAGGTCAAGAGTGGAAGATTATTAGCCCAGACCTCACTCGAAATGACCCTACAAAATTAAAATCCTCTGGAGGTCCTATTACTCAAGATAACACTAGTGTTGAGTATTACTGTACCATTTTTGCTGCAAATGAATCTCCACTTCAGGAAGGTTTACTCTGGGTTGGAAGTGATGACGGACTGATCCACATTACCCAAAACGGAGGAAAAACATGGAACAACATAACACCCAAACAACTCCCCGAATGGACAATGATCAACAGT
The DNA here is from genome assembly GCA_038142965.1 of Candidatus Arcticimaribacter sp. Classification (GTDB taxonomy): domain Bacteria; phylum Bacteroidota; class Bacteroidia; order Flavobacteriales; family Flavobacteriaceae; genus Arcticimaribacter. The sequence continues at coordinate 607,602 of JAYQLC010000007.1, forward strand.
ATAGAACCCTCTCCTTTTGATGCCGGAACCTGTTATGTAGCTGGTACTCGATACAAACTTGGAGACTACACACCTTATTTGTTTAAAACTACAGATTATGGAGCTACTTGGAAAACCATAACCAATGGAATTGCCAAAGAGGACTTTACTCGAGTCGTTCGCACGGATCCTGGTCAAAAAGGATTACTCTATGCCGGAACCGAAAACGGAATGTATGTCTCCTATGACGATGGTGCCTCTTGGAGGTCTTTCCAAAAAAACTTGCCCATTGTCCCAATTACCGATTTAGCTGTAAAAGACAATAGCCTTATTGTTGCTACTCAAGGAAGAAGTATTTGGATGATTGATGACTTGACAGTACTCCATCAATTAAAATCAATTTCTACTGCAGCCAAAACAGTTTTATTTGAACCAAAAGACAGTTACCGTACTAGAGGTCGTGGGGGAAAACATCACTAACTGCTGGAACCAATCTTCCCAACGGGGTTATTGTTCATTACTATCTCAAAAACTATGACGCCGAGAAAGATGTTGTAGAACTTCAATTCAAAGAACAAGACGGAACTCTAATAAAATCCTATTCTACCAAGGACGATAAAAACAAATTGGATGTCGAAAAAGGAGGAAATCAATTTGTGTGGAACACACGTTATGAAGGTGCTGAAAAACTAAAAGGAATGATTTTTTGGAGTGCTTCCTTTTCTGGTGCTAAAGCTGTACCAGGTGAGTATAAAGTGAGTCTAATTGTCAATGGAAAAGAACAAGAAAAACCCTTTAAAATCATACCCAATCCAGTTTCAGAATCCTCAGTAGCTGATATGCAAAAACAATTTGACTTTGTAAATAAAGTAAACCAAACAGTAGATCGGGCTCACAAAGCCATCAAAAACATAAGATCAATCAATGGAAAACTAAAAGAATTTGTTGAACAGAATAAAACCGATTCAACAGCTACTACTCTGGTAAAACAAGCCGAAAAAATTCAAAAAAGTCTGACACAAATTGAAGAAACACTTTATCAAACTCAAAATCGATCCAATCAAGATCCTTTGAATTTCCCGATTCGATTGACCAACAAACTGGGACACCTCAACCGACTGATTACCATGGATGACTTCCCTCCCACGGCTCAAGACGAAGCAGTTCGCAAAGAGTTGACTACAACGGTCGATCAAACGATGGAAGCTTACAAAAAAATAATTGATCAAGATGTAATCGAATTCAACAAAGTCTTTAAAAATGAAAAACGAGATTTTTTAAGTATCAAGTAAAAATTTGAAAGGAGCGTTTTTCAATTTAAAAACATGTTCAAAACTTTTAATTTAAAGATAGCTTTGACATTATTAAAGAATTGAAGTGAAAATCATAGATTTATCAAAACCCATTCAGTACAATAGATCTGACCCTTGGTTTATGAAGGTGAGAATTAAGCATAAATCTCACAAGAAAGCGGGCTTATTACTGCGTTTTTTGGGTTTACCAAAAAAATTATTTCCAAAAGGTTTTAAGGGTTGGGCTGACGATACCATAAAACAAATGGGGGTTCACGCTACAACACATATTGATGCACCTTGGCACTATTCTCCAACTGTGAATGGAAAACGAGCCAAAACCATTGATGAAATCCCCTTGGAATGGTGCTACGGTGACGGTCTTGTAATCGACATGAAACACAAAGAAGATTTTGATCCGATAACAATTCAAGACATCCAAGGGTTTCTAAAAAAAGAAAAATTATCTCTAAAAAAAGATATGATCGTTTTAATCAAAACGGGCAGAGATGTTTACAATGGAACCAAAGAATTTCCTGACAGGGGAACAGGAATGAGCGCAGCGGCAACTGAATGGCTTATTAACCAAGGAATTAAAGTAATGGGGATTGATTCTTGGGGCTGGGATTTGCCTTTAAAACACCTCATCAAAAAGCAAAAGAAACCAACGACTCTGAATTGTTTTGGGAAGCACACTTAGTTGGACAACGAAAAGAGTATTGTCATATTGAACAGCTCGTAAATTTAGATGAACTCCCGACAAAAGGATTTAAAGTAGCCGTTTTCCCATTAAAAATTGTTGGTGCCTCTGCTGCACCTGCTCGAGTAGTTGCAATAATCGAATAAATATTTCAACTAATTTAAGTAATATGACCAGCAAATCTTTTATTGTAAAAAACATTTTTGACAAAAGAGTTTCTGATAAAACGATTGGACGAATTAATTTACTAAATCCCAAATCAAAACCCAAGTGGGGTAAGATGACAGTTGAGCAAATGCTAGCTCACTGTTCTGTTACTTATGAAATGATATTTACCAACAAACATCCACAACCAAGCCTTCTAAAAAAAATTTATACTTAAAACCTTTGTGAAAAATGCTGTGGTTGGAAAAAAACCTTATCCAAAAAATGGAAGAACTGCTCCTCAATTTTTAATTCGAGACAAAAGGGAATTTGAGAAAGAAAAAAGAAAATTGATTCGATACATTATCAAAACCCAAAACCTTGGTGCAGATTTTTTTGAAAATAAAGAATCGCTTTCTTTCGGAAAATTAACCTCAAAAGAATGGAATATTATGTTTTACAAACACCTCGATCATCATTTAAATCAATTCGGAGTTTGATTCTAATAAATCAATTGTTGATCTTCAAAAACTTTAAATCGTGGTGTTTTTAAAGTCTTTTCTATAAATGAATGTTTAGATTACTTCAAACAAACCTGCTGCTCCCATTCCACCCCCGACACACATGGTAGAAACTACATACTTAACATTTCTTCGTTTCCCCTCGATAAGTGCATGAGCTACCATTCTAGAGCCAGACATTCCGTAGGGATGTCCAATGGATATTGCACCTCCATTAACATTGAGGATCTCATTGGGAATTCCCAAATACTCCTGACAATACAATACTTGAACTGCAAAAGCTTCATTCAATTCCCAAAGTCCGATGTCAGACATCTTAAGACCGTGCTGCTTCAATAATTTTGGAATGGCATAAATCGGTCCAATACCCATCTCGTCAGGTTCACAACCTGCTACTGCCATACCTCTGTAAATTCCAAGAGGACTAACCGAGTGTTTTGCAGCTGTTGCGGCTTCCATCAAAACACAAGCAGAAGCTCCATCGGATAATTGACTTGCATTTCCTGCAGTAATGAATCCGTTTTCTACCACAGGATTTAAACCTGAAAGTCCCTCAATTACCGTATCGGGTCGATTCCCTTGGTCTTTATTTAGAGTAATATCATGAAAGCTGATCTCTTTCGTTTCTTTATCCATAACTCCCATAGAAGTTGTGGTCTCTATTATTTCATCATCAAATTTACCTGCCTCTTGAGCTGCAGCTGTTCGCTGTTGACTTTGTAAAGCATAGACGTCTTGTTTTTCTCTGCTTATTTTGTAGCGATTTGCCACCACTTCAGCAGTTTGTAACATGGGCATGTAAATATGAGGTTGTTTTGCAACCAAAGCTTTATCAACCATTCGACTCACATTCATTTTGTCGTTTTGAACCAAACTAATCGATTCGATTCCTCCACCTACAACAATTTCCATTCCGTCGGTTATGATTTGTTTTGCTGCAGTAGCAATAGCCATCATTCCAGAAGAGCACTGTCGATCGATAGACATACCACTTACCGTTGAAGGAAGTCCTGCTGCTAGGGCAGCCAACCTCCCAATATTACCTCCTGTAGTTCCTTGTTGTAAGGCAGCTCCCATTATGACATCATCTATCTGATCTTTTGAAGCTCCAGAGCGCTCTACTGCAGCCTCTATTGCCATAGCTCCCAAAGTTGGTGCATTGGTGTTGTTATATGCGCCACGGTATGCTTTGCCTATGGGGGTTCTTGCAGTTGATACAATTAAAGCTTCTCTCATTTTTTAGTATTTAATATTAATTACAATCGGATTGAGGTTTTATATAAATCCTGCAATCCCTATTTTGCATACTGTTATTCAATTAAATTTTCTAGCATTGCTGCTGAATATTTTTACTCTTTTTAGTCGTCCAAAAATTCTTGTTAAATTACCATTCTCAGTTATACTCCATTGGGAGAATTTGAGACAGTTTCTATTATCTATTTTTGGTTCGCCTATCTAGCGCATCCGAAGTTACTACTTCAGATGGCAATCGCCAAATTTTTGTCGGACTGGTGTCAAAAAAAATTCATTTACACCAATCCAACAAAACTCGTTTGAGCAGTATACGCCTCAAATAACCCATTACTTACACAAGACACATTTTACGTTTCAATTTGGGTAAAAAATATATTTATGACATTTATTATCAACAAGATATACAGAAGAACAAAAAATTAAACAAAGTTTGGAGAGGCTTAATCATCACCAGAAAAATCTCTTCAACAAGTGATCCTTTTCCTAGTGAAAAAATTAAGAGATTCAAACAGCTCTAATCCCATATGATAAAAAAATACTATCTTTTGATCGCCACAGCAAAAAATAAATGCAATTGTACAAAAAAAAAAAACTACTATTAAGAATGAATAATACAGATACTTTAGAGCTTAAATTTTATGAGTGTGAAAAAAAGCTATACAACAGACCTTTTCTTAAGCAGCCTTTTGGAAATAAATGGGAAATTTACACTTGGGGTGAAGTTGGACATTTAGCTCGGAAATTAGCCGCTGGATTAAAATCGCTAGGACTAAGAGATAAAGCCCACATCGGCTTAGTATCAAAAAACTGTAGAGAATGGGTAATCGCTGATATTGCAATAATGATGGCTGGATATGTAAGTGTCCCTTTTTTTCCTACACTCAAATCGAATGAAATAAAAAATCTGCTTGAATTTGGTGAGGTTGATGCCCTTTTTGCTGGAAAATTAGAAAACTGGAAGGAAATGAAAAAAGGGGTGCCAGATGACATGCCTGTTATAGCATTTCCCCAATACAAAGATCATTCAAAAATAAGTAAGGCACACCAATGGAATGATTTTATCAATAGTTTTGAACCAATAGAAAAAACAAATGTTCCAAAACTAGATGATGTCTGGACAATTATTTTTACTTCGGGAACAACAGGAACACCAAAAGGGGTTGTTATTGATTACAGAGCATACGATGCTACAAAAATATTGATCGAGAAATCCAATGTACTTAAAATAGACCAAAGTGGGGACAACAACTTTTTTAGCTACTTACCTCTAAATCATATCGCAGAGAGAATTGTGGTGGAACATACGTGTTTCCGATATGGTGGATCTATGTCTTTTGTGGAATCTTTAGATACTTTTGCAAAAAATCTTAGCGATACCCAGCCTACTGTATTTTTTGCAGTTCCCAGAATATGGACTAAATTTCAAATGGGAATTCTTGGGAAAATCCCACAGAAAAACTAGAAAAGCTTTTAAATATCCCTCTAATCTCAGGTTTTTTAAAAAAGAAATTCAAAAAAAGTTTGGGTCTCAGCAAAGCAAGAGCAATTGTTTCTGGAGCAGCTCCTATGATGGAAAGCCAAAGAGTGTGGTTTCGAGAAATAGACATCCATATTACCAATGGTTACGGAATGACTGAAAATTTGGCTATTTGTACTCAATTGGATGCAAGAGAAACTCGCAAACCTGGCTCTGTTGGTCGTGCTCAAGACGGTGTTGAAATTTCGATTGACCCAGAAAACAATGAGATATTGATGCGAGGAGAATTCATGATGAAAGGCTATTTCAAAGCTCCCGAAATAACTGCTGAAGTGTTAAAAAACGGTTGGCTGCATACAGGAGATCAAGGACACATTGACGAAGAAGGGTATTTGTTCATAACGGGAAGAGTAAAAGATAATTTTAAAACAACCAAAGGAAAATACATTGAACCCTTAACCATTGAAAATTATTTTGCAGACATCATAGAATTTGAACAAATATGTGTTACTGGAATGGGGATCCCCCAACCTATTTGTTTGGCTGTACTTTCTGAGGTTGGTAAAACTATTAGTCCTGAAAAATTAACTCAAAAACTCGAAAAAAATTAGAAGATATCAACGCAAAGCTGGATAATTACAAAAAAATATCTACCTTGATTGTTGTAAAAGATGAGTGGTCTGTTGAAAATGAACTAATCACTCCCACGCTTAAAATAAAAAGAAATAAAATTGACCAAAAATATCAAAGCAATTTTGAGAAATGGCATAAGGCTGATGAAACCATTTTATGGGAATCCTAAACTTTCTGAATGCTCACCATTTGCTTAATTTTAATAACCACTCTATTCCTAATATTGTTTAAATCTAACAGATTTGAATTAATGATCGTGAGTCTGATGTGCAAAACAAAATTAGAATCCCTTGAATGGATTAGTGTTAATAAACCTCTTTTTTGGCTAGATCATAATATTGATGGGTTCATTTCAGAAAATACTCGAGCATTCCCAAATGACTATAAAAGAATTGGATTTTTAGAATGGATCAGCAACTGGATGAAAAATTCAGCTTATGCTCATGAATACAATGTATGGTGTACGTTGAAAGAGCTCAAATATTTGAAATCAAACCAAGGATATATCAAAAAAGTAACATCAAGAGGCGTTATTGATTACCGTTTTATGCTTGAATTTCCAAAAGTTACTTTATCTTTAACTTCAATAATGTCATCTGTGTGCCATTGTAATTCGCAATTGATGGCTCTTAGCTTGTGTATGAAAAAACGATTTGGTAGTGTTTCATTCAAACAAAAATATGGTGAAGAAAAGTCATTAAATTTCTTCAGAAAAATACTGTTATTCAAATACTTATGGATTCAGATAGATTCTTTTTGCTTTGACTTAAACGAAGGTATTCATCGATTAAATCATAAAATAAAAAACAGAAGTAAAATTGAGTATAATTTACCACAAAAATACACCCCTCAGATCCTAAACCATAATACTAATCTTTATTTATGGTCGTAAAAACCAATAATAATTAAAATTAAAAACTATGAAAACAAAATTATTTACACAAACACTTGCGATTGCTATGCTTTTGTTTGTGAATTTTCTTCAAGGTCAAACCTCATTTAGCGGAGTTGTTTCCGACAGTGAGACCAATGAGGTAATTCCTGGAGTAAATGTAATTATTCAGGGTACTTCTGAGGGTACTGTTTCAGACTTTGACGGAAATTTTGAGTTGAAAACCAGTATGCAACCTCCTTTCACTATTGAAATCAGTTCAGTTGGATTTGAGACAAAATCTATAGAAGTTACTGAGAATGATCAACAGATCACAGTTCTTTTAGATGCTGGACAAAATTTAGATGAGATTATTGTAACAGCTTCAAGAAGACCACAAAAGGTTCAAGATGCACCATCATCTGTAAGTCTTATTTCAGCAAAAGATATCGAAAACTCTGCAGTTGCAGTTGACCCTGTTCGCCACTTACAATACATTCCGGGTGTTCAGCTTCAGCAACAATCAGCAAATACTCTCAATATAGAAATGAGAGCTGGATCTGGTGTTTTTGGAACAAGTACTTTACCCATGTTAGATTACCGATTCTTGTCAACACCTGCCGCAGGTACATTTTTTTCACAACAATCCGGTTTATCCAATATTGACATTGAAAAGATTGAAGTAGTTCGAGGAGCAGCCTCGGCTTTATATGGACCTGGTGTAGCCTCTGGTGTAGTTCATTTTATGTCCAAAAGTGCAATAGATCACCCAGGTACAACTATTGAATTAATGAGTGGAACACTCAATACACGAGGAGCGGCATTGAGACACGCGTATTCTTCTGAAAATAAAAAAATTGGTTTTAAAATTAATGCAAAATGGTCTGCAGGTGATGACTTTGAAATGGATCCTGTTAAAAGTGCTTCTATCATAAGTGGTTTTAGTCGTGATATAGCTCAGCCCGTAGTTAGGAACAAAATGGTTGATCCTACACAAAGAGGAGAAATTTTATTGAGTTTTCAAGACCTAGACGACAATAATGACGGAAATCCGTTGGCAACCAAATACGAAAACTTCGGGGTAAACGCACACTTGGAATTAAGACCAAACGATGATACCAGTGCTTTCCTTTCAGGTGGAATGGCTCAAGGAGGAGCAATATTTTTCAACTCCCAAGGTACAGGATATCAAGATGGTAAAGATTATTGGGCACAAGCACGTGTTCAGACTGGCGGATTATTTGGACAAGTATTTTACAATTATAACCCTGGTGGAAGTGCAGAAAATCCTACTTTCTTATACGACTCAGGTTTCCGCCAAGTTGCTAAACGTGGTACGATAGAAGCTCAATTACAGTACAATTTTGATGTTCCTGGATTTTTAAACTCCAATTTTACTGTTGGTGCAGATCTTAGAGATGTTACTTCAGATACAGAATACACTCTTTTCGGGCGTAATGATGATAATGATGATTATAGAATTTTGGGTGGATATATTCAGGGAACTTCTGTATTGACCGATCAACTAGAATTAACATACGCAGCTCGTTACGACACCTTCAATTTACTGGATGAAAATGGTTTCTCACCACGTATTGCTTTGGTTTACAAATTAGATGAAAACAACACCATCAGAGCCTCATTCAATTCGGCTACTCTTCCGCCAACTGCATTACAGGCATTCATTGATTTCCCTGTAAACACAATTGTACCAGGTGTGTATGATGTTTGGTTAGCAGGAGAAAATGAAGCACAAAACTTTGATGCAAATGCTCCTATTGAATTTCCACTTCTAGGAGGACAAACTCTGCCTCAGGGATCTACGTCTATTCCAAACGCAATGTTATATCCTGTATTACTAGCAAATCCACTAACAATTCCTGGGATGACACAAGCGTACAATTTGGATCCTCGCTTTGCTTCCTTAAGAGGTCTACAAGCCGGAACAGGAGTTGATTTTTTATCAATCTTAACAGGACAACTCGCTGGATATAGCCCTTCCGGTACATTGGCTGGATTATCTCAAGGATATAATCTTTTCAATCCAGATGAAAAATTCGCAGCAGGTGGTGTAGATGCACCAAGAGCTCAATTGGGAACTTTGAATTCTTTTGAAATAGGATATAACGGTATCATTGCTAAAAAATTAAAAGTAATGGTTGATTTTTATACCTATGAAAGAAAAGGATTTAATTCCTTTACTGGTCTTGGTCCAACATTTGGTATTGGTGGTTATGATGCATCAGCATTTGCAACGACTGTTGGTACTGAATTAGGAGCTGCAGTAGCTCCTATTGTTACAGCTGAATTGACCACTGCTTATCAAAATATTGCAACTACAAATGGTTTAGATTTTGCTCTGCTTGCATCTGGAGCTCTCGAGGGGGCTACTGGACTTCCAGCTCTTGCACCAACAATTGCTGCTGCTGCTGCAGGTCTAGGCCAATTAGCTGGAGGAACTTTCCAACTAGGTGCTGAAGGGTTTGAAGACGTTGCGGGCGCATTATTCCCTTTGTTTGGTACGATTGAATCTCAACGAGTACCTCAAGGTGATGGATTAACACATATTCCATCTGGATACAGAAAATTTGCTGATGCTACACGAAGCCACTACGGAATTGATGTGGCATTTGAATATTTTGCAACGGATGCAATCACATTATGGGCAAATGGATCTTATGTAAGCCAGAATGTATGGAAACCAGGAGAAAGTGATGACGATGATCTACCCTTTCCGTCCTTCTTAAACTCTCCACAAAAGAAAATGAGAGCTGGAATGAGATACAGCAAAGGTGGAGTATTTGGAAGTATAGCTTATCAATACGATGAATCCTTTGAATCCAACCAAGGTGTTTGGGCAGGTATGACCGACGAAAAAAACCTATGGGATGCCAATATAGGGTACCGTTTTGAAAATGGTATGCGTATTGACATCACTGGATCAAATATTTTAGACTTTAAATACAGTGCATTCCCAGGGATGCCTGTAATTGGAAGACGTATCATTGGGAAAATCACATTTGATCTGTAATATCCCCTTATTACAGATTGATCTGGTATGAACAACAAAACAGCATTCATTACTGGAGCTGCCAAAGGAATCGGAAGAGCAACAGCAGTTGCTCTTTCGTCCTCTGGTTGCTATGTTATTTTAACCGACATCGATCCAGAAGGTCTCAATCAGACAAAAGAATTTATTGAAGAAAATGGAGGAAAAGCTAGCAGCTTTGTCCTCGATGTATCCGATCAACAACAAGTAGATTCAGTCCATAAAAGAGCCCTAAAAGACCATAAACGAATCGATTATTTTGTGAATAATGCCGGTATTGGTGGTACGCTAACCCCGCTACACCTAATGACCACAGAAGACTGGAGAAAAGTGCTTGCTGTAGACTTAGACAGTGTTTTCTATTGTTTACAGGCACAAATTAAAATATTATTACCACAAGGTGGAGGAAGCATTGTTAATGTATCTTCCATAGCAGGTATCAAAGGAGTAAGCTACGGAGGTCATTACACAGCTGCAAAACATGGAGTTTTGGGTTTAACCAAAACTGCAGCCCTAGAATATGGTCGCCACAACATCAGAGTCAATGGAATTTGTCCATCGTTTTTAGAAACAGAAATTATTGAACCCATTCCAGACAAGGTATTGGACTTTGTTAAAAACAATCGCACTCCTCTAAAAAGACTCGGAAAACCAGAAGAAGCAGCAAATGCTATTGTATGGTTGCTCTCTGACAAAGCATCTTTTGTAAATGGTCATTCACTAGTAATAGACGGAGGTATGGAGGCTGGATAAATAATATTACAGATCAACTTAATCTTTCAAAAAAATCAACAAAGACAAAAGTCCTAACTAACACAATGTTCAAACCAGATTTATTCAAAAGCAAGAAAGTACTTGTTACAGGTGGTAGAAGTGGTATTGGCTATGAAATTGCAAAATCTTTTTTAAGCCATGGTGCAGAGGTTATTATTGCTTCAAGAAAAGAGGATGCACTTCAGTCAGCTGCTAAAGAATTGAGCAAATTGGGTGCTTGTCACGCAAAATCTTGTGATATCCGAGAACCTGAAGCCATTGATGAATTGATTAAAATGATTCAAGAAAATGTAGGAGGTTTGGACATATTGATAAACAACGCTGGGGGGCAATTCCCCGCTCCTGCTAATATAATTGCACATAAAGGATGGGCTGCGGTAATCAACAACAACTTGAACGGTACTTTTTACATGAGTCAATTGATCTCAAATAAATTTTTTATTCCTCAGAAAAGTGGAAACATCGTTAACATTACAGCCAATGTCTCGAGAGGTTTCCTGGTATGGCGCATACAGGTGCAGCACGAGCAGGTGTAGAAAACTTGACCAAAAGCTTAGGACAAGAATGGGCAAGATATCATATCCGAGTCAATGCAGTTGCACCTGGAATTATTGCAACTTCGGGACTGGAAAACTACCCCAGCCAGATGCAAGAATTTTTAAAAGATAGCGAACAAAAAAATCTAATGAAACGCTTTGGTTCGGCTGAAGATGTTTCCAATGCTGTAATGTTTTTATCAAGTCCTTTAGCAAATTACATCAGTGGAGTTACCATCCCTGTAGATGGTCTTGAACACCTTGCGGGAGATCGAATGGAATTGTACAACAAGATTATGTCGTTCACCAAATAAATTAAAGATGTTCTTATGAAAACACTTTTTAAATCTACCCTGCTTTTGCTTGTACTGGGAATACTTTACTTAGGGTTTTATCCAATCCCATTAGAACCCGTTGCCCGAGAAACTCCTCAACATCCTGGAATGGATGGGGTGTTTAAAGTAAATGAATTATTAGCTCAAACCAAAATCATAAAAACGGATGCGGGTTTGGGTCCAGAAGCAATTGTTCGAGACAGTCTTAATAATTTTTACAGCGGACTTGAAAATGGAGACATCATCCAATTCGATACAAATGGGAACAATCAAAAAGTCCTTGGAAATACAGGAGGGCGACCTCTAGGAATGAAATTTGCTCCCAACGGTTGGCTTATTATTGCAGATCAAAAAATGGGGCTCATTGCAATGGATAGCCTTCGAAATTTCAAAACACTATTGAATGAAATCGAAGGTACTCCTATTCAGTTTGCAGACGATCTCGCAATAAACAAAGAAGGGGTAATTTACTTTTCAGACGCCACCCAAAGACACCCTATCGAAATTGAAAATGAATTCTGGGAACAGCGACCTTCAGGAAGAATAATTACATATGATTTAAAAACACAAGAAACCAAAATCATTTTAAAAAATCTATTTTTCCCAAATGGTATAGCCTTAAGTGAACAAGAAGATTACTTTCTTTTTAGCGAAACTTTTGGGATTGAAATAAAAAAATATTGGCTTGAGGGGCCAAAAAAAGGAAGTGTTGAAATTTTCAACAGTAAACTACCTGGGTATCCAGACAACATAACTTTTTATGATGGAACTTTCTGGGTTGCCATACCAAGTCAAAGAGCAGTAACTGTCGAGTCGCTTACAACTAAGCCCTTTTTAAGGTCTGTTCTTTTGCGATTACCAAATTTTGTAACAGAAGGGGCAATTCCTAAACCCTACGCTATGGTATTGGGTTTTGATCCCTCAGGAAATTTAAAATACAATTTACAAGACCCCAAAGGAGGCTTCCATTACATAACCAGTGTTTTGCAAGTTGATAATAAACTTTATCTTGGGAGTCTAAAAGAAACTGGTATTGGAATTTACACATTAAAACAAGAATAAATGATTAATTTAGAAGGACAAGTAGCCATCATAACAGGTGGAGCACAAGGAATTGGTGAAGGTGTTTGTAAGGTATTCTGTGAAGCAGGTGCTACAGTAGCTTTATGGGATGTCAGAGATTCTGGTGAAGAAACTGCTTCAAGAATAAAGGCTAATGGCGGGAAAATTTTCTTCCAAAAAGTGGATGTAACCGATCGTAAAATAGTTGATGCAGCAGTTGCAGAAATCATAGAGCAACACGGCAAAATTGATATCCTCATAAACAATGCAGGGGTATTACGCGACAAATCTTTCTTGAAAATGACACAAGAAGAATGGGATACTGTAATCAATGTAAATTTAAGCTCGCTATACACTACAACCCAAGCTGTTCTGCCTCACATGCGCGAGGCACGCTATGGTCGAATCATTTCAGCATCATCAATCAACGGTTTTGCAGGAGCTTTTGGACAAACCAATTATTGTGCAACCAAAGCAGGTGTAGCTGGATTTACTCGAGCGCTTTGCAGAGAGGTTGGACGCTATGGAATCACTGCAAATGCTGTTGCTCCGGGTTTGTTGAGTCCGAAATGACTGCCTCAATGCCCGATGAGGTTGTAAAAGCAGGAATAGCGATGATTCCTGTCGCAAGAATAGGAACCCCAGAGGATATGGGATATGCCTATCTCTACCTCGCCTCAAAGCAAGCTGGATTTATTAACGGAATAACCCTCCACGCCAATGGTGGAGCAATGCCAATGTAATTATGAGTGTAAAAAAATTATTTGATTTAGAAGGAAAAGTAGCCATAGTAACCGGCTCTAGTAAAGGAATTGGAAAAGCTATTGCAGAAGCACTTGCAGAATACGGAGCTCAGGTAGTGGTAAGTAGTCGATCCCAAGAAGCTGTAGATGCTGTCGCTGATGAATTTAAAGCTAAAGGCCTTGAAGCAGTTGGAATTGCCTGTCACGTTGGAGATGAGGAACAACGCAAAGCATTGATTAGTAAAACAGTTGATCGCTATGGTGGAGTGGATATTCTCATCAACAATGCAGCAACAAATCCTGTTTACGCTCCTCTTGAAGGGGTTGATGATCCTGTTTTTGATAAAATTATGGATGTCAATGTTAAGGCATGTTTTTCATTTGCAAAACTTTGTTTCCCCTACATGAAAGAAAAGAAAAAGGAAGTATCATCAATATTGCTTCGGTAGAGGGTCTAAAACCCAATATGGGACTTGGTCTTTATGGGGTAAGCAAAGCCGCATTGATTATGCTTACAAAATCTCAAGCCAGTGAATGGGGAAAATATGGAATCCGAACAAATGCCATATGCCCAGGTTTAATTAAAACAAAATTCAGCCAAGCACTTTGGAGCAATGAGCAATTAATGAAACAAGTAGAAAACCATTTGCCACTGAGAAGAGCTGCAGATCCTATAGAAATGGCTGGACTAGCAGTTTATCTGGCTTCAGATGCTTCCTCTTTTACAACAGGAGCGATTTTGAATTCCGATGGTGGACATATGTTAACCTAAACAAAAATAATGGATCAAAAAACCGATAAAGCATATGCCACCCGTTTAAAAGACGTAAGTGAATTAAAAGACTATGTTGGAAAAGAACTTGGTTTAACCGAATGGATGCCGATGACTCAGCAACGGATCAATACCTTTGCAGATGCTACAGAAGACTTTCAATGGATTCATATTGATCCCGAACGAAGTGCATCCTTATCTCCTTATAAAAAAACAGTAGCACATGGATTCTTGGTATTGTCAATGGCTTCAAAAATTAGTTATGATACCTTTTCCATAGAAAATGTAGCTATGGGAGTTAACTACGGTTTGGATAAAGTTCGCTTTCCCAATGCCACCAAATCGGGTGCTTATTTCCGAGGTCGAGTTTCTCTAATTGAAACTGATGAAATTCCGGGTGGAGCAAAATATAAAATGGGAATTGTTTTTGAATTAAAAGGAGAAGAAAAACCTGCATGTATAGCTGAGTTCATAGCAATTGCCTATTCTGGGCCTAGTAACAAAACACAAGAAAATACAGTAACGGTAACCGAAAAACAAAAACCATCTGATACTGTTTTACTAGAAAAAAGAGATGGCATTGCAGTAGTGACATTGAATCGTCCCGATCGATACAATGCAGTTACCGATGAACTTGTTTCGAGACTAAACTCCATCATCGGTGAGATTCGAAACGATAATCAAATCAAAGCAGTAGTGTTGACTGGAGCAGGAAAAGGATTTTGTTCTGGAGCGGATATGGATACTTTTGGAATTGCCACACCCGAGGATTCGAGAGAGTACATTACAACCGTTTACCAAGCCTTGTTACGGAATTTTCAAACCCTTAAAAAACCTATAATTGGTGCAATTAATGGAACAGCTGCAGGCGTAGGTGCTTCAATTGCCCTTGCTTGTGACTTGAGGGTAATGACACCCAAAAGTGGAATCCTTTATGCGTTTGTAAACATCGGTTTGGGTCCTGATGGGGGTGCAAGTTGGTTATTGACTAGACAAGTAGGTTATTCCAAAGCTTTTGAAATTGCTGCTGAAGGCAAGATGGTAGAGGCTACAGAATGTCTTAACCTGGGTCTAACCAACAAAATAGTTGAAGAAGATCAACTGGTTGATACCGCAATTGAATGGGCTAAACGATTATCTGCAAAAGCACCGATTGCTGTTGGAATAACCAAAGATGATCTTGTTTACTCTATGGATAATAATTTAAATGATACAATCGCATATGAAGCTGAAAAACAAGTCGCAGCATTTGAAAGTTATGATTTGGTTGAGGGAGTTGCTGCCTTTGTAGAGAAAAAGAAAACCCAATTTCATTGGTAAATAAAAAAAGAAAAATAAATTCAAAGAATAATTTAAATAATAATTGATGAATGTAGCTCTAGATAAAGCTAAGGAAGTTAGAAAAGGTGAAAGTCTAAATGAAGAAGCCCTATCAAAATTTTTAGGCAAAGCATTGAGTAAACCCAGTGGAAAATTAAGTGTAAAACAATTTCCTTCGGGTTTTTCGAACTTGACTTACTTGATCAATTTCGCAAATAAAGACTATGTATTGAGACGTCCACCTTTTGGCGCCAACATTAAATCTGGACATGACATGTCAAGAGAGTTCACCATTCTGAGTGCTCTTGAAGGCTCTTATAACAAGGCCCCAAAACCCATCTTATTTGAAAAAGAAGCAGCAGTTTTGGGTGCCCCGTTTTATTTAATGGAACGAGTAGAGGGAACTATTTTGAGAGCTGGAACCCCTGAAGAAGAATTACCCTCAAAAACTCAGTTTAAATCACTGTCAGAAAATTTTGTGGATACTCTTGTTGAGCTGCATCAACTCGATTACAAAGCTATTGGTCTTGAAAATTTAGGAAATCCTGAAGGTTATGTAAATCGACAAGTTGAGGGTTGGATCAAAAGATATCAAAAGTCAAAAACATCTGCAGTGGAATCTATGGAAAAAACAGCTCTTTGGCTTTCCGAAAACATCCCAACAAGCTCGGGTGCTAGTTTGATTCACAACGATTTTAAATATGATAATCTCGTATTAACACCAGATGAGAAACTGAATGTAAAAGCAGTTTTGGATTGGGAAATGACCACATTGGGAGATCCTCTTATGGATCTGGGGACAAGCCTAGGTTATTGGGTTCACGAAACTGATCCTGATTTTATTGCTCAAAATCAACTGAGTCTTACTGCAAAACCTGGAAACCCCAGTAGAGGTGATCTTGTAAGTATGTACGAACAAAAGAGTGGTAAAAGTGTTGACAATATTGAATTTTATTTTGTTTTCGGCGTGTTCAAAATTGCCGTAATTGTTCAGCAAATATTTTACAGATTCAGCATGGGACATACTCAAGATCCAAGATTCAAAACCTAGACAAAATAGTGGAACTTTACGGCATGCTTTCGCAACAAGCCATTCAAAAGAAAAGAATAGATCATTTATTTTAACCAAAAAACAGTATGAAAACAACAACTAAAGAAGAGCTAAAAGAATTTAGACTTGAAACCCGACAATGGCTTGAGGAAAACTGTCCAAAAAGTATGCGCTTACCAATAAAAGAAGGCACAGATTATTATTGGGGAGGGCGTAATGCATCTTTTTCCAGTGAAGATCAAAAAATCTGGTTTGAAAAAATGCTTGAAAAAAATGGATTGTTCCTTATTGGGATACGCTATATGGTGGTGGAGGATTAAGCCCTGAAGAAAATAATATTTTAACCCAGGAGATGCTGCGGATTGGATGCAGAAAACCCATTTTCAGTTTTGGGATTTCTATGTTGGGGCCTGCACTTCACAAATTCGCAACTGAGGAACAAAAAATGCGTTTCTTACCCGATATTACCGCTGAAAAACATGGTGGTGTCAGGGTTACAGTGAACCGAATGCTGGAAGTGATTTAGCGGGTTTACAAACCAAAGCAGAAGATAAAGGCGATCACTACTTGGTTAGTGGTTCAAAGGTTTGGACCTCTTATGCCGACAAGGCTGATTGGATTTTTTGTCTGGTTAGAACAGATTTTGATGCACCAAAACACTCAGGGATTAGCTTTCTACTGATTGATATGGCCTCTGAGGGAGTCAGCACCCGACCGATCAAATTAATTAGTGGGAAATCCCCTTTTTGTGAAACGTTTTTTGACAATGTAAGAGTACCCAAAGAAAATCTAATTGGCACCTTGAATGATGGTTGGACCATTGCAAAATACCTCCTTACACATGAACGCCAAATGATTGGTGGCGTAGGTGAAACGGATGTTCGAAAAGCTGTTCATCAAATTGCATTGGAGAACCTTCCTACAAAAGACGGTATCCTCACAGATGGTGTTTTACGATCTGAAATTGCAGATTTAGAAATGAATGACGCAATATTTGAAATGACAATACAACGCATCACAGATGAGGCTAAAACAGGTGTAAATGCTGGTGCCTTATCTTCGTTCTTCAAGTACTACGGAACCGAACAAAATGTTGCACGAATGGAATTGCTTACTGCAATTCGAGGGAAAGATGGTCTTATTTGGGAAAGTGATAATAAAAAAGCTGCTTCCGAGGTAAGAATATTTTGCCGATCAAAAGGAAATACCATTGAAGGTGGAACCTCTGAAGTTCAACTTGGTATTATTTCAAAACGTATTTTAAACTTACCCTCTTAATTCTATTTTATGGCACTAATAATAACAGAAGAACAAAAATTACTAAAAGATTCTGCGACAGAATTTTTAGCTATGAATGCTCCCGTTGAGCAATTCAGAGATTTAAGAGATCATAATTACAAACCATTTGATGAAAACCTATGGAAGCAAATTGTTGATATGGGTTGGACCTCTCTAACCATATCCGAGGAATTTGATGGGTTGAATTTTGGTTTCGTTGGTTTGGGACAGATCTTAGAGGAAATGGGAAAAACATTAACCAAAGCTCCTTTGTTTTCATCCATTGTCCTTGGAGCAACCGCGCTAAGTAACTCTTCAAATCAAAAATTAAAAGAAACTTGGCTTCCTATGCTCATGGATGGTACAAAAGAGAATTGCTTTTGCACAAGATGAGCACAACTATTTTGATCCGAATGCAATTGGAACTTCAGCCAAAAAATCATCTGATGGTTTCCTTATTTCTGGGAAAAAAACCATGATAATTGATGGAGCTGGTGCAGATGCATTTGTTGTTGTGGCCCGAACCGATGACGGAGAGCCTGCTTTATTTATGGTCAACTCATCTGCCATGGGAGTTTCCCTAACTTCAGAAATTCTTCTGGATGCCGGAACCTATGCTTCCGTGACTTTTGACAATGTTGAAGTAACAGCAAATGATCGTATCAGTGATATTGGAAATGGAACTGTCTTGTTGAACCAAATCCTGAACACTGCATCGATTTGTCTAGTTTCCGAAATGCTGGGAATAGTAAAAGAGGCCTTTGGTTTGACTGTTGAATACCTTAAAGAACGAGAACAATTTGGAAAACGAATTGGATCCTATCAAGCTCTCCAGCACAGAGCCGCAATTATGTTTTCTGAAATAGAGCTTTGCAAAAGTATAGTCATTACTGCACTACAAGCCTTGGATAATGAGGGCGATAATTTGGATGAGCTTGCAAGTTTAGCCAAAGCAAAATTAGGGAAAACCATCAAATTAGTAACCAATGAAGCCATGCAAATGCATGGTGGAATTGGAGTTACCGATGATGTCAATATTGGGTTTTACTTTAAACGTGCTCGAGTATTACAGCGCTTGTTTGGAGATTACAACTTCCACTTGGACCGTTATGCTCGATATCATAAGTATTAATAAACTCCAAAAAAACCAGCATTCAGCTGGTTTTTTTATTCTCAAAGAGTTTACTCTAACTAATGTTACGTCATTGTACTAATCCACTCCGGGCTGTTTGATCGTAAAATTTTCTTTTTCTTTGCATCATCTACCATGGCTTTTACTTCCTTTAAAAGTACTTTAGAATTGTAAATAACACCATCGCTAATGGTGTACTTCACACCTCCTACCCTTACAACCTCATTGTCTTCTGTGAGTTTAATAGCTCCTGTACCGTAAAGTACTTTTAGGTTTTCAAGGGATTCGAATCAACCAAAACCATATCGGCTAATTTCCCAACTTCAATAGAACCTATTTGATCATCCATCTTGAGTGCCTCTGCCCCATTGAGTGTTGCGGATCGAATTACTTCAAGAGGATGAAAACCGGCTTCACGCAACAACTCCAACTCCCTTACATAAGCAAAACCATAGAGCTGGAAAATAAAACCAGAATCTGAACCTGTAGTAACTCTACCTCCTCGATTTTTGTATTCATTCACAAAGGTCATCCATAAATCAAAATTCTTTTCCAATTGATTTCTTGCTCAGTCCCCCAAAAATGCCAGTAAGATCCATGAGATATTTTACTGGGTTGATAAAAACGCCATAAACTAGGTAAGGTGTAATCCTCGTGCCATTCAGCTCTTCGGGCTCTATGAAGATCTCGACTAGCTTCATAGATATTAAAGGTTGGATCCAAAGTAAAATCAAGTGCCAACAACTCTTCCATTACAAGATTCCAATGGTTGGAATAAGGAGCTGCAGCCTGTTCCCATAATTTCCCAGCCTGCTCAAAACGGTGTTGCTCATTTTGATAATTGTAATCTAAAGGATAATTCTGTACGGTTCTATCTTCGAAAAGGGCTTCAGGTAATCCGTACCAATGCTCCATGGTGGTAAGTCCAGCACGAGCAGAATGCAAAACATTCCATCTTGCCACACTCAACTGTGCATGATGGCAGGCAGAACCTAAACCAAGTTTATTATTTTCATCCAAAGCTGCTTCCATAATTTTTGAGCTGCTCCAAAAAACTTGATCCCATCTGAGCCGGCTTTGGCATTTTCTCGGACCCATTCTCTTGCCTCTTCTTCTGTGCTTATTGGAATCTTGGATCCCGAACCAAAACCAGTGTACTGAATGATTCGAGGGGCTATTATCTCGTTATTTTGGCTTTTCTTCTTAAGATCCAAAGCCCATTCACGACTTCGACCACTGGGTTCTCGAATTGTAGTGACCCCGTGTGCCAACCATAATTTAAAAACATAATCCCAATCCGCCCCCTGTGAAACTCCCCCAATATGTGCGTGCATATCAATAAAACCCGGCAGTAAATACATATTATGAGCATCAATTTCTCTTCCTCCATCTTGCAATTGAGGTCTACTTTCTTCATTGATTTTTACCCCAGGATAACCAACTACAACAATCTGAGTGATTCTGTTTTTTTCAATGACAACATCGACTGGACCCATGGGTGGTGCACCATTTCCATTGATCAGGGTTACTCCTCTGATGATAAGTTGATCAAAAGGACCCTCTGCACTTATTTCTTGACCAAAAAGGATTGACAAAAAACTACACTTAACAATAATAATAAAATTTTCTTCATGGCCTTCGCTTAATTTGATGACCTAAATTTATTAATTAAAATGAGAACAAACACAGAACAGTCAACAAGTTATGCTATATATTTTGGCATGATTTGTGTTAAATTATTTATTATATTTATATTTTTTAATTACCTATGTCCAGATCATCTATTTTTAAGTCTTTTTTACTGTTTGTAATATCCATGTTTATGGGTATTGAGAATGGATATTCACAAAACGATTTTGAGAAGCCTGTCTTATCTGCATTTAACGTCTCACCTTCAAATGTTGATATTACCTCTGGGTCAACAACTCTAACCATTACCGTTAATGCCTCTGATACAAGCGGTGTAATGACTCCCACAGGTGGACCTTACACTTATTTTAATGGTACACAATATAATGGATCTAGATGGACATTAACCAGTGGAAATATTTATAACGGAACATATACTTCATATCTAGTACTTGACCCCACAGAAATTGGACCCGGATCATTAACTATTCAGGTAGCTCCATGGTATTTCAAAGACACCAATAATTATCAATCTGATGGTGTTAGTAACATAAGCGTGAATGTTACAAACAACAATTCCTATGATTTTGACAAACCAGTTTTGTCCTCATTTAACGCCTCTCCTTCGAATGTTGATATTACCTCTGGGTCAACAACTCTAACCATTACCGTTAATGCCTCTGATACAAGCGGTGTAATGACTCCCACAGGTGGACCTTACACTTATTTTAATGGTACACAATATAATGGATCCAGATGGACATTAACTAGTGGAAATATTTACAACGGAACATATACTTCATATCTAGTACTTGACCCCACAGAAATTGGACCCGGATCATTAACTATTCAGGTAGCTCCATGGTATTTCAAAGACACCAATAATTATCAATCTGATGGTGTTAACAACATAAGTGCAAACGTCACCAATAATAGTCCAAATGACTTTTATAAGCCTGTCTTATCTGCATTTAACGCCTCTCCTTCGAATGTTGATATTACCTCTGGGTCAACAACTCTAACCATTACCGTTAATGCCTCTGATACAAGCGGTGTAATGACTCCCACAGGTGGACCTTACACTTATTTTAATGGTACACAATATAATGGGTCTAGATGGACATTAACCAGTGGAAATATTTATAACGGAACATATACTTCATATCTAGTACTTGACCCCACAGAAATTGGACCTGGATCATTAACTATTCAGGTCGCTCCTTGGTATTTCAAAGACACCAATAATTATCAATCTGATGGTGTTAGCAACATAAGCGTGAATGTTGTAAACTTATCAGGGTCTGCAGCTCCATCAGTCGGAAATGGAAGTTCATCCAATCCTTTTCAAATTGATTCCTTCTCTGACCTTTGGTGGATTTCACAAGACAGCAGTAGGTGGGCGTATCATTACATTCAAACTGCCGACATTGATGCTTCGACTTCCATAAATCTTGATTATGGAAAAGGATTTTCTCCAATTGGAAATGTAACCACAAATTTTACAGGTTCGTATGATGGTCAAAATTATTACATTGACAATTTACACATATCGAGACCACAGGGGAATGAAATTGCATTATTCGGTTTTGTAAATTATGGTACTGTAAAAAACGTTAATCTTTTTCAACCCAACATTACAGGAGACATAAGAGTTGGTTCCATTGTTGGAGAACTAATTAATAATTCTGGTCAATTTATTGGGAACCATGTATACGAAGGATTTTTAAAAGGAAATACTACAACAGGAGGTCTGGTTGGAAGACTTGGGTCTAATTCACATATCCATGCCTCTTCTTATACTGGAACTGCTACAGGTTATCCTTCTAGTCAAAACTTTTCTGGTGGTGGTGATCCTCGGAATATTGGAGGAATCGTGGGTAAAATGAAAGCGGGTAGTGTTGTAAGAACAAGTTTTTTTGATGGCTATGTTTTTGGGTTTCGTTTTGTTGGAGGAATAGTTGGGGTTAATAGCGGTTCTGAAATCTCTGATTCCTATTCTGTTGGAACAATCACTGCAGAGGATTCTTACATTGGGGGAATTACAGGGAATTCTGGCTATAACAACAATGATACTGGCAGGGTTCACAATTTCACCTCATCAGTTATAACAATACTAAGTAACTCATCTTTAGTTGGACCTGTGGTAGGAGGTCAAACCTCTACCTATGAAGGTGCTGATAACTTTTGAATTCTGATATAACAAACTTAACAAGTGCTGGTGGAAGTATAGATTTTCCTAAAACCACCCAGCAATTAAAAACAAAATCAACATTCACTGATGAGGGATGGGATTTACAGATACTTGGATCATTTCGGGGAATCTAAATAATGGTTTCCCCGCTTTAAAAGGGAATAATGAAATTGGCTTGGTTGATTTTGAATTTAATGAGCAGTCTTTATCTGGAACACTTACTTTTTTAGATCCTTTATACTCCGATAGTACTTCAAGTTCTCAACTTCAAGCATCTGATGTTTTGATATCAATTTATGATCCTGAAAATGCTGTTTCAACAACCAGTAGTAATCCGTTAAATTTCCAAGTTTCATCTGACTCGAAAGCTTTTTCTTTTTCAGCATCTGTAACAGGAAATTTAACTGGTAATGAAGAATTTAGGTTAGCTCCATCAGGATCAACTTCTATTTATGACAGCTCAGGAAGCACTGTGGATGATGATATATATTTGAGTTACAATCTAACAAATGACAATGCTGCACCCAATTAATATCATTAAGCAGTAATTACGCAGACAATAAAATTGTCTCTGGAGATACTGTAATTATTACAGCAAATTTCAACGAATCAATGAGTGCTACCCCTTCCATTCAACTTAGCACAAACTCACAGACCGCCCTTCTGATGTCACCCTCCTCTTTTGGAGTAGAAGCTTTAGATGCAAATAATTCAAACTCTAATGCGGGAGCGGGTGGAACAGATCAATGGCAATCTTTCACAGCCAGTAAAACGGGGCAACTAACTAAGATTGCTTGGAAAATGGCGTGTCCAGTAATTAATGGAGCTCCTCAGCCTATTTCCTTTAAGATTTATCAAGGAGAAGGTGTTTCCGGAACACTACTTGCCTCTAGCCTAAACTTGTACACTCCATCTTACAATGATTCAAACGGAAATTACATCAGCGGAGAATATGTATATTTCGATATTTCAAATGCTAATATTTCTGTTGCTTCAGGTTCAAAATATACATTAAGATTAACTTTGACTGACGGAAGTCAGAATGTTGGGTTTTTAGACCTTAGTTCTCAGAATTCTTATTCTGGTGGTCGTGGGAGTAATGATTCTGATTGGGACTATGTTTTTAAAACATTTGTACGTCCTTTTTCAAATGGATCAGAAAACTGGACATACACTGGTACAATTTCTAGTACTTCTGATCTTTCAATTTCAGCAACTGTCTCAGGAACAGACCTTTCAAATAATTCATATTCAGGAACAGATAGTATAACCCTAAACTTGGCTGTAACAAGTGACCTCTCTAAGCCCACACTTTCATTAACCTCAACTTCAACTCAAGGTGCGAACCAACTAGCTAACTCAGGAAATGTTACTATTACAGCTAGTTTTTCAGAATCAGTAACCAAAACAATAATTAAAATTAGAAAAGGATCAAATATAGAATCTTACGATATGATTCCTTGCGTTGACTTTAATTTCTCTGATCATTGGTTATTGAATACCAATGGAAACACTCAAGAGCCCAATAATTCTGGTGGTGGAGAAAATTTAGCTTACATGGGCATCGTGAATTCAAGTTCTCATCCCAATTACAATCAATTAGTTTTCACTGATTACGGAGAGGGTCAGGATCGATTACAACTTTTCATCGAAACAACTGAACAGGTTCATGAATTGGTTGGCATGATAAAAGTTGGAAGTTTTAATGGATCAAACTACTTTATTTCTTCCAATAAGTACAATTATACAAGTCAAATGGATTTGGTGTTAAATAGACTAAATGCCAAATTAATAACTATTGAAACTCAGGATGAATACAATTATTTAACAACATTATTCCGAAATAATTCTACTGTAAGTTCTCAGGAACCATTTTTTATAGGTCTTTATCAAGACACTAATAGCAGCGAATACTCTGAACCCTCTGGGGGCTGGAAATGGAAGAATAATGATGCTTTCACTAAATGGCAATATGTATGGCAAGTATCACCAACTATTGATTCAGGCCAGGTATCTGTTACTATCGAAGCGGAAGATAAATCTGGAAATGCTTACTCTGGAACGGATAGTTTAACGTTTACCCTTAACTCTATTGCAGATTATATTCCAAGAGATGGAATAATTGCTTGGTATCCTTTTGATGGAAATGCCAAAGATGAAAGTGGAAATGGAAACAATGGAATCGTTAATGGAGCTACTTTAACTTCAGATAAAAATGGTAATCAAAATTCGGCATATATTTTTGATGGGAATAATGATTATATCGATATTGGTGCAAACTCTGATTTTAATCTAACTACCTCTGGTTTTAGCTTTTCATTCTGGCTAAACCCTACTCAGACCCCCACCAGTCAGGGAAGACAAATTTTAAGTCACCCCAATAACGAACAATTCCAATTTAACCATACCACAACAAATAAAGTTAAGTTTTTTACCAAACCGAATAACAGCTGGACACCTGCAAGTAGCTCTGTTTTGTCTGCCGGATGGAATCATTTTGTAGGGGTTTATGATCAAACAAGCCATACTATGAAAATGTACGAAAATGGGAGCCTTTCAGAAAGCACTACGCTATCTCAACCCATTAACCACACCTCGGACACCTCACATAGTAGGACGATTCTCGGAGCAATCATAACAAGTCAAGGGAATCCTATAGAGGCTTTCAACGGTAAAATAGATGATGTAGGAATATGGAATCGTGCTTTAAGTTCAACAGAAATTGCACAACTTTACAATGAATCCATTAACATTGTTTCTACAACCGCAACAATTACCAGTAGTGATTCGGATAATTTAATCACATCTGGAGTAGTAACTCTAACAGCTACTTTCTCTGAAAATATGGTTGCTTCACCACTGATTTCGATATCTGGGGTGGTAACTGATACTGCCATGACACAGGGAAGTTCAGCCGCTGATTGGACATACTTCTGGCAAGTACCGTCCTCTGTTACAACAGGTTCTTTTGCAGTAAGTGTTGCTGCAACAGATTCTACAAACAAACCGTATTCTGGAAACGCTAGTTTAACGCTTCAGGTAGAACCCATGTTCTATTTGGATACTAACGGTATTACGGTTAAATGTAGAGATTGTAACGCTGGAGACACCGGATATATAGGAAACGTTTTATACACCGCACATAACAATACTTCGATTGCAGCAAAATCTAAGAATGATAACGACTGGGATCGTGTTGTAACGACTTTAGTAACATCAATGTATTCTCTATTCGGGGGTTCTGGAAGCTATTCATTTAATCAAGATATATCTTCATGGGATACCTCGAATGTAACCAATATGCAAGATTTGTTTTGGGGTTACTAATTTCAATCAAGATATTGGAACTTGGGATGTTTCAAATGTAACCAACATGATGCGAATATTTGATAGGGCCTATAAATTTAATCAAGATATCAGTGGTTGGGATGTTTCCTCAGTGACTAATATGAAACTCATGTTTTATGATGCTCGAGAATTCAATCAAGATATTGGTGCATGGGATGTTTCGAGTGTTACTAATATGGAACAAATGTTTGTCAGTGTAGATGTATTTAATCAAGACATTGGATCTTGGGATGTTTCAAGTGTTACCAATATGAATCAAATGTTCTCTGGTGCTAATAGATTTAATCAAGACATTGGATCATGGGACGTATCATCTGTAACCATCATGCGCTATATGTTCAATAGTGCCTCTGCATTCAATCAAGAAATTGGATCTTGGGACGTTTCATCCGTAACCAATATGGAGTTCTTATTCAGAGATGCAACCGATTTCAATGGGGATATCAGTGGTTGGGATACCCGAAATGTTGTGAACATGAATCAAATGTTCTATGAAGCAGATAGCTTTAATCAAGACATTGGATCTTGGGATGTTTCATCAGTTGTTAAAATGGAAAATTTATTCAGAAATGCAGATGTATTTGACAAAGATATTAGCAGTTGGGATGTTTCAAATGTAACCAACATGAATTACATGTTCAATGGTGCTGCAAGTTTTAATCAAGACTTATCAGGCTGGTGTACCGTGAATTTTAGTTCTCAGCCGACAGACTTTGCAACTGGATCAGCATTACAATCAAATAATTTTCCAAATTGGGGAACATGTAATTCAGCGGCTACTGCAGCAATCACAAGCAATGATTCAGACAATATAATTACTTCTGGAGTAGTAACCCTTACAGCTACTTTCTCAGAGAGTATGGCTGCTTCCCCACTTATTTCTATAGCTGGAGTGGTAAGTGATACTGCGATGACTCAAGGATCTACTTCAACGATATGGACGTATTACTGGCTAGTTCCCTCTTCAGTGACTACAGGCTCTTTTGCGGTTAGTGTCGCTGCGACAGATTCAACAAGTAAACCATATTCCGGTAATGCTAGTTTAACGTTACAAATAGATTCTGTTTTCAGTTTGGCATCTAATGGAGTAACCATAGTTTGTCCAACAGCAACTAACGGAGATACAGGTTTGGTCAATGGTAAAACCTTCACTGCAGTTAATGAAACTACACTTAGATCAAAAATCAATAATGGAGATGCTGATATAGATTGTTTGTGTACCTCATTAGTTACAGATATGAATCGCCTCTTTGAGAATAAAACAACAAATAAAGATATCTCTTCTTGGGATACCTCGAATGTTACCAATATGCGAGCCATGTTCAAAAATGCTAATGTTTCTTCAACACTCAATAAATGGAACACAGGCAATGTGAACAGTATGTATGAAATGTTTGGTGGAAATTCAGGATTCAATCAGGACATAGGTTCTTGGGATACCTCAAGTGTGACTACCATGAAATACATGTTTAGTGGTGCTACTTCTTTTAACCAAGCGATTGGGGGCTGGAACACCTCCAATGTTACGGACATGAGTCATATGTTTGGTACAGCTTATGCATTTAATCAAAATATTGATGCATGGGATACAAGTAATGTGACCAATATGCAATACATGTTCAATGAAGCAAGTGCATTTAATCAACCTTTAAATTCTTGGAATACTTCGAGTGTTACTGCCATGGATCATATGTTTAGAATGGCTATTGTATTCAACCAAAACCTCAACGATTGGGATCTCTCTAATGTTACTAATATCCGTTCCATGTTCATTGGAGCCTATGCATTTAATGGAAATATATCAAATTGGAATACGTCAAATGTAACCAATATGAGGGCCTTATTTTATGAAAACTTTGCATTTAATCAAGATATTGGTAATTGGAATGTATCCTCAGTAACTGACATGTTTGACATGTTTAAAGTTGCAAGAGTATTTAATCAAGATATCAGTGGTTGGGATGTTTCATCTGTTAATACTATGGGACAAATGTTCATGAGTGCTCAAAACTTTAATAAAGACATCAGTACTTGGAATACAAGTAATGTAACAAACATGGATGATATGTTCAATGGGGCATCAAACTTTAATCAAAATCTATCTAATTGGTGTACAATTAATATTTCAAGCCTTCCAAACGGATTTGCAAATTCATCTAATTTAAGTCCGAATAACTACCCTCAATGGGGATCATGTGATACCACTCCACCAATAGTTCAGTTGACTTCTAATGCTACCAACAATGCTATTCGTTCAAACAGTAATGTTGTCTTTACTGCTCAAATAAACGAAGCTGTCAGTAAAGCCCCCGTGATTTCAATTGGTGAATTTCAACCAGTCGAAATGACTCAAACAAATTCAAATACTGTTTGGGTTTATGAATGGACAGTTCCGGCTAACGTCAATGGAACTTCAATATCTGCAAATGTAACAGCTACTGACAATGCAGGAAATACATCAACTCAACCAGGAACCATAACGCTAACTATTGACAATGATGCCCCAGTAATCACGGAAATCAGAATAGAAAATAATAATGATGTCGTTTACGTAACATTTAGCGAACCCGTATATACTGATTATTCAAATGGAGTAGCAAGTGGAACAATTGTTGAAAACGATTTTAATTTAGAAGCTCAGGGAGACGAACTGAGTATAGACAATTCAGCCTCTTTGAATTTAATTCAAACTTCAAGTCTGGAAGAGATAAAACTAAATGTTAAGATTATTGGATCTGCAAGAACATCAGATGCTTTAAAAATAAACATTAAACCTGCTTCAATATTTGATTCTGCAGGAAATCCTATGGTAACAAATCAAGTTACTTCAACTGTTAACTTGAATGATATTTATGCACCATTTATATCAAAAGCACGTGTACTAGATTCAAATTCACTGAGTTTAACCCTAAATGAACCTGCTTTCAGAGCGAACAATGAATCGTTATTGAATTCAAGTTTTAGTCTTACTTTGAGTACAGGTTCTGCTACAATACAAAATAATACACCTGAAAGAATAGTACAAAACGATAATACGAATTACATCTTATTCTTCAAATTTATTGGTACAACAGATGAAAGTCAAACCATTAGAATTGATCTAACAGAAAGTATATCAGATGCAAGTAACAACTCTACCAGTACCTTCAGTCTGAACAATATAATTCAACTGATTGCAGACTCTGATAACGATGGAATATCGGATGATTTGGATGAATGTCCTAATACCCCCTCAGAGGAAATTGTAGATTCCAAAGGTTGCTCAATCAGTCAAAGGGACGATGATGAAGATGGTATTAATAATGGAATTGATCAATGTCCAGGAACCCCATTGGAACTGAAGTTGATGAATTTGGTTGTTCAGAATTACAAAACGATTTAGATCAAGATGGAGTAATCAACAGTGAAGATCTTTGCCCCGAAACTGGAGAAGGATTAGATGTTGATGAAAATGGTTGTGCTAAAATTCAACTTGATGAAGACCTTGACGGAGTTCTAGATACGGTCGACGAGTGTAAAGACTCAAGACCAGGAACTGAAGTTGATGAATTTGGTTGCGATAAAAAGCAAAACGATGAAGACTTAGACGGTGTAAGAAATGAGGACGATCTTTGCCCTGGAACAGAGGGTGGACCAGAAAGTGTTGATGAATTTGGATGTTCTATTTTACAAAAAGAAACAGATGACGACTCTGACTTAGATGGTGTTAAAGACGAATTTGACCAGTGTCCGGAATCTCCACTTGGGGCAATTGTAGATCCAGAAACGGATGTTCCGAAAAAGAATTGAGTGAAATTGAAGATTTAAAAGATGATGATAATGACGGAGTACCCAATAAACTAGACCTCTGTAAGAATACTCTACCTGGAGCGATCGTTGATCAAACTGGATGTACAATTCAAGAACTCGTCATAATTGCTAAGGTGGACAAAGATTTTGATGGTATCCCTGACACCGAAGATTCTTGTCCCGAAACAAATAAAGGAGAAGAAGTAAACGAATTTGGGTGTTCCATTAGTCAAGTCGATAGCGACAAGGATAAGGTTACAGATGATAAAGATCTTTGCCCAAATACACCTATCGGAGAAATAGTAAATGAATTTGGTTGCTCCTTTGGTCAGTTAGAAAATGATTTGGATCTAGATGGTGTAGAAAATGAAGAAGATCTGTGCGATAATACGCCTTATGGAGAAGAAGTAGATGAAAATGGATGTACAAAATCACAGATTGATTTGGATACTGATCTCGATGGTGTACTGGACATAAATGATAAATGTCTGGATACCAAACTCGGTTTAGAAGTCGATGAATTTGGATGTAATGAAAGTCAGTTAGACGATGACGAAGATGGGGTGCCTAATGAACTTGATCGTTGTCCAGAAACTCCATTTAACTCAGAAGTAAATGAAGATGGGTGTTCCGAAGAACAACTAGATCAGGACAGTGATAACGATGGAGTTTTGAATGAAGATGATTTTTGCCCAAACACAGAAGAAGGAACTCCTGTAGATCCAAGAGGTTGCCCCTACAAACCACCAACTATCTATGGGAATGAGTTTGAAGTTGAAGAATTTAGTATGGTTACTTCATTTGATAACACTCCCCAAGAGTTTAATGAAATAGCCTTGGGTAAAATTATTGGTTTTGATAATAATCCTCCTCTCAGCGATGGTGATAACAGCCTAAGATTTTCTGTTATAGGCGGTGAAGACTCCAGCTTCTTTGAAGTAAAAGGCAATACACTGTATCTAGTAAAACCAACAGATTATGAGGAAAAAACAAATTGAAAGTTAAGATTGAGGCAACCAACAGTAGAGGAATTTCTAAATCTGCAGTATTTAAACTGAAGGTATTAGATATCCCAAATACCTATGCGTTTACACCTTATTCTTTAAGTGTTTTTGATGTTGAGACTGAAACAAGTGGTTCCAAAGTAGATCATAAAAGATATTACTATCCAAATGTAAATAAAGGAGTTGGTAAATGGAAGATCAAAAAGAAAATCAGTGGTGGAAAGGATGCTGCCTTATTCAAGATAGGAACCAGTGGTGACATGAACAAAGGAAAAAGTGGTGAATCTGAAGATTTCTTAGAATTTATTTCTCCTCCAGATTTTGAAGACCCAAAAGATCACAATAAAGACAATATTTATGAAGTTGAAGTAATCAACATAAATACTGAAGATGGAGATACCAACGTTCCTGTTGTGTTAACTCAAACACAACTTGTTGTTCCTGAAGGAAATGCAACTGCTATTCAGTTACAAACGGTTGCAGCATCGCCACTGGATGATACGGACGGTGATGGAATCGCAGACATATTTGATAACAGCCCGCTAAAAAGCAACCCAGACCAAAGCGATTCTGACGGTGATGGAGTTGGTGATGTCACAGATGATGCCGATCATGATGGAGTTTGGAATCCCTTCGATAAATGTGCCGAAACACCCTACGGATCTCTGGTAGATAACAGTGGTTGTATCATATTTTATTTGCCACCAACAAATTTTTCACTCTCAAAAACTGAAAAATGTAAAGACACCAACAGCATTAATTTAACAGTTGAAGACACCTCACTTACTTATAACATTAATGTTACTGGAGCAATTACAACTAATGAAACTATGACAAGTGGATCTTGGAACATAAACAATCTTTCACAAGGAAACTATTCTATTTGTGTAACTGTTGATGGAATAAATCCAAATGAATTTGAACGTTGTTTTGATGTAACAATAAATGATCCTGAGGAGCTTTCAGTTTACAGCATTGCAAGTAAAAGTAAAGAAAGTGTAACTTACCAACTAAGCGGAGGCAAAAGCTATTCTATAACACACAATGGAATTACAAAACAAACTACAGAAAGTGAGTACACACTTTATTTAGAAAAAGGAGTGAACAATGTATCTATCAGTACAGGTCTCAGCTGCCAAGGGATTTTTGAACAATCGTACTTCAATTCAGAAACAATAGTTTGTGCACCGAATCCATTCAACGAAATGCTGGCAATTTACATTGGTGGGAGAGAATTAAATGCAAACGTAGAACTTTTCACTAGTGATGGAAAGAAAGTTCTTTCAGAAGAATATTCTCTAACAGAAAACAATCGCACCATCTACATGAACACTTCAATTTTGACAAGTGGTAATTATGTTGTGAAAGTCATAAACGCTACCGTTAACGAATCTCAAATTGTGATTAAAGAGTAATGAAAATGAAAAACATACAATCGTTTATTGCATTTATCGGATTTACCCTAGTCTTATGGAGTTGTTCTAGTTCACCAGCCCCTCTAGATCCAACAATCCCAACACTGAGTTTTCCATTAAATAATGAAGCATGCCTAGAAGGAGTATCCCTGAATGACTCACAAAGCAGTCTTGAATTTAGATGGAACAGTTCTCAAAATGCCGTGAGATATAGACTTTCATTAACAAATTTATCCGATAATCAGAATCAAAGTTTTGAAACAAGTGGAACTTCACTTTCGGTAACACTTTTAAAAAACACCCCTATTCTTGGAGTATTACTGCCAAAGGCGAAGAAGGAAGTAATGATGCAAGTAGTGATTCGTGGAAGTTTTATTTAGCAAGCTCAGGAATAATAAACTATGCCCCTTTTCCTACAGAATTACTAGCCCCAAGATCGGGAACTACAGTTACTCCATTGGACGGAGAAATTATTCTCAGCTGGGCTGGATCAGATGTGGATGGAGACTTAGATTATTATGAGTTGTACTTGGATGAAACCGACGCTTCTACATTCATAAAACAAATTGATGCGATTTCAACAACTACAGAAACCAGTATTGAAGTTCAAAGTGAAACTGCTTACAGTTGGAAAATAATAGCCGTTGACAGTAACGGAAACAAAAGTAATTCTGGAATTTACACCTTCCGAACCGACTAGCTACTGAGAAATAGCCTTTAAAATTATTTCTTCAAACTCAGCTAATGAATGTGATGTTTGATTGCCCGATTCCATATCTTTAAGGATAAAACTTTTGTTTTCAAATTCTTCAGAACCCACCAAAATTATAAAAGGTATTTCTTTCGCATTAGCATAAGAAAACTGCTTTTTCATTTTTGAAGCATCAGGATAAAATTCGCATCTAATGTTATGGGAGCGTAACTCTTGAATCATTTTTAGGCAAGTAACTGCATAGTCTGTACCGAAATTTGCAAAAAGAACCTGTGTACTTTTTTGTGCAGATTTAGGAAATAAATTGAGTTCTTTAAGAACCAAATAGATTCGATCAAAACCAAAAGAAATACCAACGCCACTGGTGTCTTTCAAGCCAAAGCCAGCTGTTAAGTCATCGTAACGTCCTCCTCCACCAATAGACCCCATCTTAATTCCTTCAGGCGCCACTACTTCAAAAATACAACCCGTGTAGTAATTTAACCCCCGTGCTAAGGTAACATCAATATCCAATTCAATGGATTTTAAACCCAACTGAGTAACCATATCAACAACAAAACGAAGTTCTTCAACTCCTTCAATCCCCTGTTCTGAACCTTCTAGAAAATCAGACAAAAGATCAAGTTTTGAATTAAAATCACCTGTCAAGCCCATTAGAGGCAATACTTTATTTACAGAATCCTCCGAAAAACCTTTTGACAAAAGTTCATTGATAACACCTTCTTGACCAATTTTATCCAATTTATCAAGAGCAACCGTAAAATCAATAATCCGTTCAGATGCTCCCAAAACCTCAGCTATTCCAGATAAAATCTTTCGATTATTAATTTTCAAAAGAACTCCATTCAATTGTAAACGATAAAAAACATCGTCATACAAACCACAAAGCTCAACTTCCTGCCAAAGCGATTTACTACCTACAATATCAGCATCACACTGAAAAAATTCTTGAAAACGTCCGTGTTGTGGACGATCTGCTCTCCAAACAGGTTGAATCTGATAACGTTTAAAGGGGAAACTAATGTCGTTTTGGTGTTGTACCACATAGCGCGCAAAAGGAACCGTTAAATCATAACGTAACGCCTTCTCAGAAAGGGAATTTGAAAAAGTAGCAAGTTTTTGATTAGCCAATGCATCCAAATCAGCTTTTTTTAGTTTTTCACCTGAATTTAAAATTTTAAAAATTAAACGATCTCCCTCCTCTCCATATTTACCCAGAAGTGTTGATGTTTTTTCAAAAGAAGGAGTTTCGATCGGCTCAAAACCGTATTTTTCAAAAGAAGAAGAAAGAATGTTTTTTAAATAGCTCCTTTGGGCAACTTCTTTGGGCGAAAAATCTCTTGTTCCCTTGGGTATGGATGGTTTCATACTGTTGTATCAATTTATTCTTTAAACAAATATCCTACTTTTAACGAGTCTTTGAAAGAAAAGAGGAAATACTTTTATAGAATACACCCTCAGACAAATGGCCTCCTTTTTCAATTAGGTCAAAAATATCCTGTTTTCTGTTCTTGTATTTCTTTTGGGATCGAAATATCGATACCGAATCAGAATACATATTGGCCTCCAACCAATTGATTCCCCCTCAGATGTTAAATCAATTGAGCTATCCTCTGTTTTGACTAAAATCAAATTCATTTGTTTTTCTAAACACTCAAACAAAAATAAATGTTTAGGATTAAGGTGTTCAACAAAGAGGTTTTTTTCTAGAACATCATTCCAAACCAAATCACTGAACTCATTTAAAAGCGAGTCAGCCTGGTCTAAATGCTGAACTTTAAGTTGATCCCATTCTTTTTATCAATCGAATAAGCTGCCAAAAAAGTAGCAAATTCTTGATGCAAAACTTCAAATTGTTCTTTAGATAATCGTTTGTATTCCATAAAAAAAACCCCACCTTTAAAAAGTGGGGCTGATTTGTGTTTTTTGAAACTTTTAATTATTCTGAAATAATTTCAAAAGCAACTTTTACAACAACTGTTCGATGTAATCGAATCGTTGCTTCATAAGCTCCTAGGCGCTTAATGGTTTTACCAGGAAGTGTTATGAACTTCTTATCAATATCATGGCCATTTTGTTCAAAAGCAGTAGACAAGTTTTGACTCCCAATTGAACCAAATAATTTATCACCACTCCCTACTTTGGACTTGATTTTAATTTCAAGTGCTTGAAGCTTTTTACCAAGTTTGTTTGCATCATCAACTAACTTTTGTTCCTTGAATGCGCGTTGTTTTAAATTCTCTGCAAGTACTTTTCGAGCAGAAGAAGAAGCGATAACTGCCTTCCCATTTGGGATTAAGAAGTTACGGCCATATCCATTTTTTACTTTTACGATGTCATCCTTAAATCCAAGGTTTTGTACATCTTCTTTGAGTATCAGTTCCATTGATCTAAGTTTTTATTTTAATAAATCACCTACATAAGGCATTAAAGCTAAATGACGTGCGCGTTTAACGGCTACGGAAACTTTTCTTTGGTATTTCAAAGATGTTCCTGTCAAACGACGAGGAAGTAATTTACCTTGCTCATTTACGAATTTGAGTAAAAAATCGCCGTCCTTGTAATCTACGTATTTTATTCCGGATCTTTTAAAACGACAATATTTTTTCTTATTGTTTGTTTCGATATTTAACGGAGTCAAATAACGGATCTCTCCTTCTTTTCTTCCTTTAGATTGTTCTTCTATTTTTGACATAATTACTAGGCTTTTGCTTTAGATTTTTTTACTCTTTTCTCTGCCCAAGCGATCGCATGCTTGTCGAGACTTACCGTGAGGTATCGCATGATACGCTCATCTCTTCTAAATTCAACTTCCAAAGGCGCGATTGCATCTCCTGGAGCAGTGAATTCAAAAAGATGGTAAAAGCCACTTTTTTTGTTTTGAATTGGGTAAGCCAACTTCTTGAGCCCCCAGTCTTCTTTGTTAACAAATTTGGCCCCTTTTGCTTTCAAAAGGTCCTCAAATTTCTTAGCTGTTTCCTTTATCTGTTCATCAGATAAAACGGGATTTAGAATGAAAACAGTTTCGTAATGATTCATATTTATGTAATTTTAAGTGTGCAAAAATAAGCAAATACCTAGGGATACCAAACATTTATCACTCTTTTTTAACCTTAATCAAGATAGTATCATTAATTTGATTTAACTTCGACCTTATTAAGTTACATGAAACTAAACTATGTCATTTTGGATCCCCATGAAACCGAACGCATTCGGACAAGACAGCGTTTAAATGAAATTGACAAATTGAATCTTGCAGGAGAGTTTTCTAATTTTAATGAATTAAAAAATTTCTTGCAATACGAGAGTGCGGACATTATCATTGTGGATCCTTCTCTGGATAATGAAAAAATCTTCAATTGCATTGAACGCCAGAAACTTCAAAAAAAAGTAATTTTTACTTCAAAAAAATTAAAACACGCGGTCAAAGGATTTGAAATGGGAATATTAGATTTTATCCCTAAACCCATAAATATCAGTCGTTTCAATGTCACATTAGATAGAATTGAAAAAGAAAATTTACCCACAATAAACACAAATCAAAAATCCAAACAGAGCATTGAGGTAAAACACAACCTCAAAACTGAAAAAATAATACTTTCCTCAATACAATGGATAGAAGCCATGGGGGATTATGTCAAAATTGTTACCCCAAAAAAAAATTACATTGTATTATCCTCAATGAAAAAAATACAAGAACGCATTCCAGAAAAATATTTTTTCAGGTGTCATAAATCATATATCATCAACATAGATAAGGTTGAAAGCTTTTCACAAACCATGATTTTCTTAGACAAATCATCCATCCCTTTGAGTAGATCAAAGAAAAAGATTTTTCAAAATTTATGGGTAAATCACTAATATGGATCAACGTCTACGGACACTCGAATACTCCGATAAGCTCCAATAGCCGCAAAGCTTTTTTAAAGAAGAAGCTACAAAATCTTTTATTTTACTCCGACTTGAATTGTCCAAAAGTTTAATCAATAGTTGCTTGTGAAATAAATTCCGAACACGTGCAATTGGTGGGTCAACAGGACCCAAAACAGATCCCTGTAAGCTTAAATTCAAAGCATTAACCAACCACTGAGAAGCCTGATCAACTTGATGATAATCTTTTGCTTTTAAAGTAATTCGAATCAGTCTGTAAAATGGTGGATACAAATACTCCTTTCTCTCTTTGAGTTGAGTATTAAAAAAAGCCTCATAATCGTTATGAACGACCTGAGTCAAAACTGGATGATCTGGAGTAAAGGTTTGAATCAAAACCCTGCCTTGATCTTTTGAGCGCCCCGATCTCCCAGCTACCTGAGAGAGCATCTGAAAACTTCGTTCGTGAGCTCGAAATTCGGGGAAATTAAGAAGTGGATCTGCATTTAAAACACCAACCAAAGCTACATTCTTGAAATCTAATCCCTTGGTTAACATTTGAGTACCAACCAAAATTTGTACCTCCCCTTGGGTAAAGGATTCAATAATTTTATCAAAAGAACGCTTTCCTCTTGTGCTGTCCCAATCCATTCGAGCTACTTGAATTTCTGGAAATAACTCACTTACCTGTTCTTCAATTTGTTGAGTACCCATACCCTTCACATTCAAACTGTTGCTACCACAAGCACTGCAAGATGAAGGTTTAGCAATGTTATACCCACAATAATGACAGCGCAATTGTTGATTGTATTGATGGAAAGTCAGGGTAACATCACAATTTGTACACTGCGGAATATGACCACAAGTAAAACATTCCATAACGGGAGCATAACCCCTTCTGTTTTGAAATAAAATAACTTGCTTATTATTGTCCAAAACCTCTTGAATCGCTCGAATTAACTCTTCTGAAAAAATCCTTTCATTTGTTTTTTTCGATGGGCTTCTTTCAAATCAATACAATCGATCTTAGGCATCAAAATACCTCCAAAACGTTCTTTGAGTTGTGCATAACCATATTTCTTTCGAGATACGTTGTAACGGGTCTCAATTGCTGGTGTTGCTGATCCCAGCAAAACTTTTGCTCCATGTAATTTCCCTAAAACTACAGCAGAATCACGTGCGTGATATCTTGGTGAAGGATCAAATTGTTTGAAAGAACTTTCGTGTTCCTCATCAACGATAACTAGACCCAAATCTTTAAAGGGTAGAAAAACAGATGATCGAGCCCCAAGAATAATTTGAGCCTTCTCCTCTTTATTCAAAATATTTTTCCAAACCTCAACACGCTCGTGAATAGAAAACTTTGAATGATAAACCACAACTCTTGAACCAAACCGTTCTTGTAAACGATGGATCATTTGAGAGGTCAGCGATATTTCGGGTAACAAATACAACACTTGTTTACCCTCATCCAGCATTTTTTCCATCATCTCAAAATAAACCTGAGTTTTCCCAGAGGAAGTAACACCCTCCAAAAGAACAACGTTATGTTTACCAAATTCAGAATTTATAGTTTCATAAACCTCTATCTGTTTAGAGGTCAACTCCTTGTCTTTTTTATGTTTAGAAGGCGCATAGGGAATCCTATCCACCTCAAAAAAGACTCCATCAAAATTTGCTTTTCCAAAAGAGCTTTTAATGCTGAACTTGATGAGCCTGTGATTTTTAACAATGAACTTACCTGAGTCCATTCCTCCAAATTTGTGGTCATACTGAATATTCCCAAGACCAATGCACTTTGCTTTGGTGCTCTTTTCAAGCTTTCAAATAAAAGTGAAGAAGCAGAATCTGATCGATAATTTTCGGCTATTTGAACAAAGCGAACACGTTTAGGTTTGAATTTTTCTTTTAGTTCCTGATACGAATGAACTACTTCTTTCTCAATCAGAGATTGGATCAACGGAAAAATATTTTTACGTTCAACAATCTTACGAATTTCATTAACTGACAGAATATTATTGCTTTCAAGAGCCTCATACACCAAAAATTCCTCATCTGAGAGTGAGTCTGATGCAATTTCAACTCCGGTATCCTTTCGAACCAAAGTTTCACTTGTTAAAAGAAAAGCAGACGGGAGCGCTGCTTTTAATATTGAACCCATTGAACACAAATAATAGGAAGAAATCCATTCCCATAACCTTAATTGTTTTCGTGTTACTATCGCGTGGTCATCTAAAATAACTTCAATGGTTTTGGGCTCGTAGGTCTGGGGAGCAACTTGATGCTTATCCAATATTATACCCGAGTAAATCTTATTTTTACCAAAAGGAACCCCAACTCGAAATCCCGGATTTAGAAATTCAAATTCATCTTCACTTACCCAATAAGTAAAAGGCTTTGGTAAAGGCAAAGGAATCAATACATCAATAAAAAATTGCATGAGTTGAATCTTAGGTGTCAGAGGAGTTAGCTTGTGGTTGTTTTTTCAACTTGTTCAAGGTAGCATTGAGTTCAAAGCCCAGGAGCAATAAAGTTGAATTAATCCAAATATACAACATGAATAAAAGCAAAGCCCCAATAGACCCGTACAATTGATTGTAATTCGAGAAACGATCAACATAAATACCAAAAAGATAGGTGCTTGTAATCAACAAAAAAGTAGTCATTAACGCTCCAGGTGAGAAGAATCGTGTTTTTCTACCCTCAACAGTTCAAAAAATACAAGACAGCGATAGAGAAATAGGCCATAATGACAAAGAAGAAAATTTGACCAACTCGAATCCAATTTATGGTATTTGGAATTAGACTTTGTAAATTCTTTAAAAAGTAAAGCTCAAATAAAATAAAAACTGCAACTGCAACCAACAAAAGAAAAGCCAATAAAATCCCAACACCAACCGAAATTAAATACTGCTTAAAAAAATTGCGGGTAAGATCCACATGATACGACTCCTCAAAACTCGCAAAAATTGCATTTACTCCATTAGCAGTAAGAAAAATGGATAAAATAAATACAGATGAAAGCAACCCCCCTCTGGGTTTGCTTTGTATATCTTCAAATATTGATGAGAAAAAATGTGAGTTTCTTTAGGAAGTAAAGTTTCTATGAATTCTAGCAAAACACCATCAAAATTAACGAACGGAACAAAAGGGATTAAGTTTAAGACAAAAAGCAAAAATGGAAATAATGCCATAAAAAAACTAAAGGAAATACTCCCGGCACGAGCTGAAAATGCTCCTCGAATAATTCCCAGCAAATACATCTCAATGAGACTGTAAAAAGAAAAACCACTTGTACCCGGAAGCTTTATGTGTTCCAAAGCCTTCACAACTTCTCTTATTATTGGAATCTTTTTTAATTTTTCTTTCATGTCAATACATCAAAAATACTAATACACAATCAACTTTAATACAGCTTCTGTCTATTTTTTAAAAAAGTAATCTATTTTGAAAGTTAAGAACATAAACTCAAAAGGAGATTTTGTAATTTTACTTCATGGAAATACAGTTAATTTGCATCGGAAAAACAGATGATATTGAATTGCGAAAACTAATTTCTAACTATGAAAATCGATTAAAACACTACGTCAAATTTAACTTCCTGTTCCTTCCAGACCTGAAAGACACTAAAAATCTTTCTCAAGAACAACAAAAAACAAAAGAGGCTCACCTAATCGAAAAACAACTGAAAACCTCCGATGTTGTGGTTTTATTAGATGAAAATGGAAAACAATTTTCGTCGGTAAACTTTTCTGAATTTTTAAATAAAAAAATGAATTTGGGTTGTAAACGTTTGGTTTTTATCATAGGAGGTCCTTTTGGTTTTGCTAAAACCTTACATCAAAAATACACTGTCAAAATTTCTTTATCCAAAATGACATTTTCTCATCAAATGATTCGCTTGATCTTTATTGAACAGTTGTATCGAGCCAATACTATTCTGAGAAACGAACCCTATCATCATCGCTAAAAAATGAAACAAAAACTTGTCTTCGCAACGCACAATCCAAATAAAATAAAAGAAATTCAAGAATTGGTTCCCCCTGAAATTGAGCTCCTAAGTCTAAAAGACATAAATTGTATGGAAGACATTGAAGAAACAGGAACTACTTTAGAAGAAAATGCTAAAATAAAAGTAGACTACATCAAAAATAAATACGGATACGACTGCTTTGCAGACGATTCAGGATTAGAAGTCGATGCTCTTGACGGGGCTCCTGGTGTGTATTCGGCTCGATATGCTGGATCTGAAAAAAACAATGAAAAAACATTCAAAAAGTTTGGGAAAATCTTTTTGATAAAAAAGAAAAAAAGCACAATTCAGAACAGTAATCGCAGCCAATATTCATGGAAAAGAATTTCTTTGTGAAGGTAAAATTAGAGGCACCATCATTCATGAAAAAAGGGGCAAAGGTGGATTTGGTTATGATCCCATTTTCGTACCCAAAGGTCACTCAAAAACCTTTGCCGAGTTGGGTAAAGAGGTTAAAAATAAAATCAGTCATCGAGCAAAAGCATTCACTGTTTTTTTAAACGACTTAAATACAGTCTCAAAGGGTAAAAATTAAACAGTAAATAAAGAAACATTTACTCGATAATTAACAGTACCTTTGCGGCAATGACAACATTTCACGACCTTGGTCTAAACGAAGCCTTGTTACAGGCTGTAGAAGACATGGGATTTGAACACCCATCCGAAGTTCAAGAAAAAGCAATTCCCATCCTCCTTGAAAAAGAAACCGATATTGTTTCTTTGGCGCAAACAGGGACAGGAAAAACCGCAGCATTTGGTTTTCCAATGCTTCAAAAATTGATATTAAAAGTAGAACTACCCAAGGGCTGATTCTATCCCCTACACGAGAACTCTGTTTACAAATAACCCAAGAGCTCAAAAACTATTCTAAGCACATGAAAGGTTTAAATGTAGTCGCCATTTATGGGGGTGCAAGTATTACCGATCAAGCTAAAGCAGTAAAAAAAGGAGCACAAATATTAGTTGCTACTCCAGGTCGTATGCAAGATATGATCCGCAGAAAACTCGTTAATGTATCAAAAATTGAATACTGTGTTTTAGACGAGGCTGATGAAATGCTTAACATGGGATTTTTCGAGGACATAACTGAAATTCTTTCACACACACCTGACGATAAGAGTACTTGGCTTTTTTCGGCAACCATGCCAAAAGAAGTTTCTGTAATAGCAAAAAAATTCATGTATGATCCCGAAGAAATTACTGTGGGCTCAAGAAATGCAGGAACAAAAAATGTAAGTCACGAATATTACAAAGTAACCGGAAGAGATCGCTATCCAGCACTAAGGCGTCTTGCAGATGCGCACCCCGATATTTTCTCTGTAATTTTTTGTAGAACCAAACGAGACACTCAAAATGTAGCCGAAAAACTTATTGAAGACGGATACAGTGCAGGTGCACTTCACGGTGACTTAAGCCAGAATCAAAGAGATATGGTAATGAAATCATTCCGTAACAAACAAATCCAAATGTTGGTTGCCACAGATGTGGCTGCCCGTGGAATTGACGTTGATAATGTTACTCATGTGATTAACTATCAATTACCTGATGAGATAGAAACCTACACACACAGAAGTGGCCGAACTGGTCGGGCAGGAAATCAAGGGGTTTCCATGATAATTGTTACACAAAGTGAATCACGAAAAATCCGATCAATTGAGAAAATTATTCAAGCAAAAATTGAATTGAAAAAAATTCCCACGGGAATAGAGATTTGTGAAACTCAACTTTACTCCTTAGCTCAAAAAATAAAAAATACAGAAGTAAACGAGGAAATTTTTAATTACCTCCCAAAAAGTGGAAGCTGAACTAAACGAGTTAACCAAAGAAGAACTTATTCAAAGACTAGTATCTGTTGAGTTTGCTCGCTTTCATAATTATTACAAAAAAGCTAAAGACCTCAACAGTAAATTTGAAGAAAATTCCTCAGAAGGTGTAAAACACAATAAAAAAGATACAACCCGCTACTTTATAAATGTAGGAGAACGCGATAATTACAATTGGGCAAAGCTCAAAGACTTCCTTAAAGAAACCTTAGAAATCGGAAAAGAAGACGTATTTCATGTTGATGTGATGGAAAGTTTTTTTTTTCAATACCCACAACAGTTTTAGGAAAAAGTTCTTGAAAAATTTACTGATTTTCAACTTGATGGACGTTACATCAATGTTGAAGTTTCAGAAAAAGGACCAAGAGGTAGAGGTGGCAGAGGCAATGGTGGAGGTAAAAGAAGGAGCTACAGCAAAGACAGGGATTCTGGTGGGTCTAAAAAGAAATTCAAGGGGTCTAGAGATTCGGGAAGAGGTTATGAAAAAAGCAAGCGTAGAAATTCTGAGAACAATCAGAATTACAAAAACAAAGATCGCAATGGATCTTCTTCCAGAAGATCAAAACCTAGCACTAAATCAACCCACAGTACTAAAGGCAAGAAACCAGGAGGGTTTGGTCGTAGGTCAAGAGCTTAGATACTTTGTTAATTTTTAATAAATTAAAGTATTTACAGAAAGCAAAACCTTTTTCTTGCTATTTTTGTTTTATGAGTACTAAATGTCACAGATTAATTTTTACCTTATTTACACTTTACTCGAGTGTTGTTTTTGCACAAGAAAATGAGCGTTTAATTCTCAAAGGAATTGTAGAAAACGAAATCACAGAAGATGCTATGAACGGGGTTCATGTACTCAACCTCAATACAATTGTAGGAACCACTTCTGATGATCAAGGTGTTTTCGAAATTGAAGCCAAGGCTAAAGACACACTTTATTTTTCATATTTGGGGTTCAAACCTTTCAAAGTTGCTGTTACCGAAGATATGTTAAAATTTGAAAACCCAAAATTCAAGTTAACTGTCTTGGCCTTTGCACTAGAAGAGGTAGTTTTACGACCTTATC
Organism: Candidatus Arcticimaribacter sp.; assembly: GCA_038142965.1. Lineage (GTDB taxonomy): Bacteria > Bacteroidota > Bacteroidia > Flavobacteriales > Flavobacteriaceae > Arcticimaribacter. The sequence continues at coordinate 651,402 of JAYQLC010000007.1, forward strand.
AACTTACAGGCTATTTGGATATTGATGTCAAAAATGTACCACTAAATCCTGCCGGCAGATACAACATTCAGGGACTCCCCTCTGGAGGTTATGAAGCTGGTAACAGAAATAGATCTTCAATCGCTAAAGCTGTTGGAGCACTTTTCAATCCAGCTGATTTTTTGTACAATCTCTTTGGTAAAAATCCAGCTCAGATGAGAAAACTTAAAAAAAATGAGGGCAGATAATGAAATCAAAAACTTATTAGCCTCAAAATTTGATCGAGAAGTATTGATTCAACTTCTCGGAATCAACCGAGTCAATCTCGAAGAGATCTTACGAAACTGCAATTACTCCAAAGCTTTTATCAAAGAAGCAAACGATCTACAGATTTTGGAAGCCATAAGCGGATGTTACGAAGAATTTAAAGTCCTACAACTCTGATGAAATGAAAACCCCAAATCTTAAGGAAGGTTTGCTCACCTATTATGCCTCAATTGAAGATCGAGAAAAGGGGGTTCAACTTGTAAAAAAGCATCCAAAATTATTCGAAGACCTTCTTGAACTTGCATTTTCAAAAGAACAAAACAGAGAAAACATTGTTGCTTCATGGGTACTGGAAAGATTAGTTCTAAAAGAAAAGCACATCGATTTTGTTTCCTATTTTGAAAAGTTTATTAAGGCATTTAAACATCAAACCCACGAAAGCAAAAGACGTCCATTTGCAAAACTATTATACCATCACTGTAAAATAGTCCAAAATAGAGAGCGTATGAGTTCAAAAACAAAAGACCTAATCATTGAGAACTGTTTCGATACTTTACTGGAAGCAAAAAAGTAGCCCCAAAAGTATTTGTAATTAAAACACTGGTTTATTTCAAAAATCATCGAGAGTGGATCGCACCAGAATTGAAAGCATACATCCAAAAAGAACTTCCAAACAGCTCTGCTGCATTTAAATCAACCCTAAGACAAATCATACCTTTTTGATTTCTATTTAAACGAAGAACCGTATCTTTGTTTAATAATTTCAACTTATGAAACTCAACAAACTAAATGCAATTTCTCCAGTAGATGGTCGCTACAGAGGAAAGACCAAAAACCTTTCCCCCTTCTTTTCAGAAGAAGCGCTTATCAAATACCGAGTTCGGGTTGAAATAGAATACTTCATTGCGCTCTGTGAACTTCCATTGCCTCAATTAAAATCATTCAATCCATCTCTGTTCGAAGAATTACGTTCCATTTATCAGCATTTTTCAGAAGACGATGCCCTTGAAATTAAGGAAATTGAAAAAACAACTAACCACGACGTCAAAGCCGTTGAGTATTTCATAAAAAAAGAATTTGATAAACTTCATTTACAAGAATACAAAGAGTTTATTCACTTTGGCTTAACTTCTCAGGATATCAACAACACTGCCATTCCACTATCCATCAAAGAAGCCCTCGATAAAGTCTATTTACCTGAACTGAAGAGCTTAGTTGATGTGTTAAAGTTACTAGCTGAAGAATACAAAGAAGTTTCCTTTTTGGCCAGAACACATGGACAACCAGCCTCTCCAACCCGACTGGGAAAAGAAATTGATGTATTTATTAATCGTTTGGAACATCAAACAAAAAGTTTACTCGCTATACCCCACGCAGCTAAATTTGGTGGAGCAACTGGGAACTTCAATGCACACCATATTGCATACCCAGAAACAAATTGGAAAAATTTTGGGACGCATTTTGTTGAAGACAGCTTGGGACTGCATCACTCCTACCCAACAACTCAGATAGAACACTACGATTATTTTGCAGCTTTATGTGACGGGCTCAAAAGAATCAACACCATTATCATAGATCTAGATCGAGATTTTTGGACTTACATCTCCATGGATTATTTCAAACAAAAAATTCTTGAAGGAGAAGTTGGTTCGTCTGCAATGCCCCACAAAGTAAACCCTATTGACTTTGAAAATTCAGAAGGAAATTTAGGTATTGCCAATGCACTATTCGAGTATTTTGCGAGTAAACTACCCGTATCTAGGCTTCAAAGAGACCTTACAGATAGTACTGTTTTAAGAAATATTGGTGTCCCTTTTGGTCATACTATGATTGCTTTTCAATCAACCCAAAAGGATTGAACAAACTTCTGTTGAATCCCCAGAAAATTGAAGAAGACTTAAGCTCAAACTGGGCAGTAGTTGCAGAAGCAATCCAAACCATCTTGAGACGTGAAGGATACCCAAATCCATACGAAGCACTTAAAGGACTAACTCGAACAAATCAAGAAATAAACCAAGAGTCTCTCCACACCTTTATCAATGAACTTGAAATTGATACAAAAATTAAGGCTGAATTAAAAAAGATTTCCCCTTCAATTACACGGGAATCTAATTCATTTTTTTTAGGAAATTTCCCCCAGGAATATCCACAATTTCGGCGAGGGTAGCAACTTGATTTAAGTCAATATCACCTTCAATAGACAAAAGAATAAAATCCAGATTGGAAACATCTAGTCCTTCTTGATCTGCAAATTTCTGAGCACCCCTAACATACATAATCAATTGATCTACTTTAGACTCTTCCTCTCCATAAACCACACAAAATTGTGCTTCAACATCTCGTTCGGATAGACTCAATAAGGTTTCTAAATCAGTATTGTCCAATTGATTCACCAACCAAGACTCCATTTTTTCTGCAATTGAAAAGCTTTTGGTACTCAATACCTTGAAATGCTTGAAGCTTTGAACCATCTCAATAAAACCATTCAATTTGGGGTCATCAGTGTTGATACTCAACTTTCCTAGCATTTCAAACATTTTGGGACTTACACTAACGTATGATGCAGCAGGATCTTTTGATACATGTCAAAAATATCTTGTGCAGAAAGAAAAGTTGAACACAGTAAAAATGTCAGAAAAAAATTTATTCTTTTCATTTGGAATGATTTTTGTTTTTACAAGTATAAGAATATATTTTAAAGTGTTGCTACTTATTTCGATGAGTTCCACAAATTTTAATACATTTAAAAAAACTTTAATCAAAGCATGAAAAATTACACCAAATTTTACTTTATTAGTATTCTTACCCTATTAACTAGTTGCACTTCAAATGATCGAGATGATAATGAATTGGATTTGGGATCAAATCCTGATGTAGAAGTTCATGATTTTATTTGGACCGAACTAAACCAATATTACTTTTGGCAAGAGGAGGTTGAAAACCTTGCTGATTCCAAAAAAATGATGCTCTCAAATACAAAAGCTATCTGGAAGAAATTGCTAATCCTTCTGATTTTTTTGACAGCTTAAAACATCCCGAAGACCGTTTCAGCTGGATTGATGACAACTATGTCAACCTTGAAAATCAACTTGCTGGAATTTCATCTTCCAATGGAATGAAATTCTATGTTACGCGACAGTGTAGCGGATGTGACGAACTAGTAGCTGTTGTTACCTATGTTCTTCCTGAGTCTGACGCTGCCCAAAAAGGAATTGAACGTGGAGATTTAATAACCGCTGTAAATGGTGAAGATCTTGATACTACTAACTACGTTAACTTGCTCTACGGGGATTCAATGAGTTACACCGTAAGTTTGGCAGAATACAACACTGCTTCAGATTCATTTGATGATTTAGGGGAATCTGTTACTTTGGATAAGGTTGAAAACTTTCAAGAAAACCCTATTCACAAAAATATTATTTTGGATGAGGGTGGTCGAAAAGTGGCTTATCTCATGTATAATAAGTTTTTAAGTGGATTTAATCAAGAATTAATCGATACCTTCTCGGAATTTGCGGCAGAAAACGTAACCGAACTGGTCTTGGACTTAAGATATAATGGTGGTGGATCTGTACTGACCTGTGTCTATCTTGCAAGTATGATTACAGGACAATTTACTGATCAGATTTTCTCAAAACAAGTCTGGAACTCCAAGCTTTTGGCTTATTTCGAAGAAATAAACAACAATTCAAATGATAATGATGATTATGAATTGAATAATTACTTTGTGTCTACGACAACTGACGGAGTTAGTCTGCCTTCTCTAAATTTGAGTAACATCTATGTAATAACAAGTGGTCGCAGTGCATCTGCATCAGAGCTTTTGATAAATGGACTTGCACCACACATCAATGTTGTACAGATTGGTGATACCACTTATGGTAAAAATGTAGCTTCAATTACGCTTTACGATTACGTCGATTTAAATAATCGAGTCAAAAATCCAAATCACACTTATGCCATGCAGCCCATTGTACTAAAATCGGCAAACAGTGCTGATTTTTCTGACTATGGAAATGGTCTTATTCCCGATGTTGTTCTCAAAGAAAGAAGTACAAATTTGGGCACATTGGGCTCATCCGATGAACCCCTTCTTTCTTTAGCATTAAGTCAGATCAATGCCTCTAGAAAATACAGTGTTCCAAAAGGAAAAATTTTAGAATCAGTAGCTGATCCAGAACTTGAATCAAATAGCAACATGATCGTTGAGTTTCCTCAAAACAAGATTTATGGATTATCTAAAAACTAAAGTTTAATCCCAATCTAAAGCTACGTCCTTGCGTACTGTAATTTTCAATTTCAACAAACTCTGTATCAAGAACATTTGCTAAAATAAAAAATGTAGATAATTTTTGATTCTTAAAGATGTAATCGATCTTTAAATCTACCAGAGTGTAGGCATCTAATTTTGAACCTCCCAAGCTTGATCTTGGTCCTATATGTTGAATACTCGTATTCAAATGTGTATTCTGATTTAAATCATAATCCAAAACCGTTCCAAAAACTTGTTTGGGTAAGTAAATTAAATCCCCTTGGGTTGTCTCGTTGTATGTATAATTCAAACGAATATCAACAGCATCAAAAAGTTTGTTATTGTAATCAAACTCCAAACCAGCATATGAAATACGTTCGTTTGAATTACCATATTTGTATGTAGCATAATCGTAAATCAGAGTAGGATCCTCTGTTCTTTTAAAAGCCAAAAGCGATGCTCGTGCATTATCGTAATTGTTCCACTCAAAACCAAGCTCCAAAGTTGTGTTTACCTCGGGTTCCAAATCATTGTTCCCCGAAAACGAATCGTAGAGTTGATACAAACTAGGAGGGATAAATGCAGAACTAAAGGATGAAATTATTTTGAGTCGGTCTTCATTGGAAAGGAGAAATGAATAACTGGGATTGATGCTGTAAGTTAGATGACTTCCATAAACCTGATGATTGTTTAGACGCGATCCTATATTAAAATTGATTCCCTCTGGAGATAAGTAAACCAAATTAAAATACACATCATTTTGTGAATTCGAAGGAACCCCTTCAAAAGAAGAACGTTGATGCGCATATCCCAAAATTAAGTAAACACGATCTTCGAAAATGAATTTATTAAAAACATCAACTGATAAATTTTTAGCTTCAGAAGAGCTTGGATAACTACTCTCATATTTTCGATCGGTATTTTGAAGCCCAACGACTGCCTGAAGACTTCCGTATTGATGGGAATAGGTCGAACTCCAAGAAAATCGTTCTAGATCTGTTGTAAAAACAAAATCGGCGTCCTCAACTGGGAATGCGTTATCGTAGTCCGATACAATGTGATCTTTGCTGTAGGTAACATTCCAATCAAAACTTTTTCCATTTCTTCCCAATTGAAGTCCATAATTAGATCGAATAAATTCATCCACCTCAGTTCCAACTTTAACCGAACTCAAACCATTGATTAGTTGATTAGCTAAATTTAATTTGTATTGAAACTTATTTTTTTGCTCCCGAAAAAGTTGCGAAATTGCTTAAATAACTAATTTTGTCAAAAGAAGTTTTTGGGGCATTTTGGTTGCCGAAAACAGTCCCCAAATCAATTTTCAGTTCCTTATTCGATTTTTTTGTGGTAATGTTGACCACACCAGTAGATGCAGAACTCCCATAAAGTGTGCTTGCTGCACCTTTAACTATTTCAATAGAAACGATGTCAGCTAGGTTTAAAAAATTGAGATCAAAGTCATTCTCAATCCTTGAAGGATCCGAAACGCGAACCCCGTCAATCAAAATCAAAACCTGATTATTTCTACCCCCTCGAATAGAAAGTCCCAGATTCTGTCCAGCTGCAGAACGATTTCCTGTAACATTAATTCCTCCATAAGTTTGAAGTAACTCAGCTAGGCTTCGTCCTCTAAAATTTTTCACTTCCTTTTCAGAAATTTTAATAACTGTTTTTCCGGACTGAGAACGTTTAATTTTGAAGCGGGAGTCGACCACTACGACCTCTTCTAAAAAAGTTTCTGAAACGGTTGTCGATTCTTCTTGTGAAAAACTGAAGAACATCTGTAGCAGTGCAAGGCCACATAAACTAAGTTTAGGTTGCATAGTAAATAGATTAAAAGGATAAACAAAAAATAAATGATTAAAATCTTTATCCCGAAGATTTTAAAACATTGTAAAAAGGCAGGTATCCTGACTTACTTTGCTTAATGACCTTCCCATTCTTTGAACAGTGGCGAAGCATTAATAAAACCTCTTAGAGAGGCTAAAGTTTACAGTTGCGGGAACAGTTTTGGATTTTAACCAAATTCCCTTTTAATCTCGAAACAAATTCGAGAACCATTTTACGCCACAAATCTAGTGTATTTTTTTGATAAAAAATTTAAACCAATCCATAATCTTGAAACTAAAAATTAGATGTAATTTTGATGCTGTGAAAAGAATTAACACCCTTTTAATCCTTAGTTTATTGTTTGTCGGTTGTTCTCAAAAGACAATCCAAAATACTCCAACGAATTCAGCAGAGTATGCCAAAGGTTTTTCGATCGAAAATAAAAAAGACTACAAAATACTTTCACTCAAAAATACCGTTCCAGGTTCGTCAAAAATATTTCGATACCTCCTAATTCCTGAGGAAGTAAAAATACCATCAAACCTAAATTATGACGGAATCATTCGTACTCCTGTGAAACGCATTGTTGCTACTTCGACAACTCACCTCGCTTTTCTCGAGGAATTAAACGCAACAGAAAACCTAGTTGGCTTTCCTCAAACAGACTTCATATCATCAGTAAAAATCAGAAAACAAATCGATGCTGGTAAGTAATTGATGTAGGAATGAGTCAACAATTAAATGTGGAACGCATCCTTGAAGTTGATCCAGACATACTCCTGAGTTTTGGAGTAGACCAAATAGACAGTTCACTCAAACGATTCAACCGTATGGGAATACCTACTGCTTTTATAGGTGAATGGAATGAACAAACCCCCTTGGTCGAGCTGAATGGATTAAAGTCTTTGGGGTATTATTGGATAAAGAAAAAGAAGCTTTTGAGGTTTTTAAGAATACTGAAAAAAAATATCTAGAAGCGAAAAAAAGCGTTTTGGAAATAAAAAGCAAACCTAGCGTAATTGCTGGAGCTATATACCAAGATGCTTGGTATCTTCCCGCTGGGAAAAGCTATTTGGCAAAACTCTTTGAAGACGCTAACACAAATTACCTTTGGAAGGATAACGTCCAAACAGGGAGTCTTGCTTTGAGTATCGAGTCGGTCTTAGAAAAAGGAAAAGATGCAAACTATTGGTTTGCTCCGGGGCAACACACCTCCTACTCCATCCTTAAAGCAGAGCATACACTTTACTCAAAATTCGAAGCCACTCAAAAAAAGAAAAATTTTTACTTATGCACGATCAAAGGGTAGTAGAGGAGGAATTATTTTTTTTGAATCCGGTGCCTGTCATCCCGATCTTGTTTTAAAAGACATTATTCATCATCTTTACCCAAACTTAAAACCGGATTACACACCAACATATTTTTTACCATTAGATGACTGAACTAAGCAGGTACAAAGGTTTTTTTACTTTCCTAATCGGAATGCTTTTCTTGTGCTTAATATTCAATTTGAGTTTGGGATCTGTAAATATTCCACTGTGGGAAGCTCAAAATTACATTGGGATACCCAACCACAAAACCTACATTTGAATACATTTTTTTGGATTATCGAATTCCAAAAGCCATCACAGCCATGCTCACAGGTGGAAGCCTCGGGGTTTGTGGTTTGGTAATGCAAACCTACTTTAAAAACCCTTTAGCTGGACCTTATGTTCTTGGAATTAGCTCTGGTGCAAGTCTTGGAGTTGCAGTGCTTCTTATGGGAAGCAGCTGGCTTGGAGGCTGGTTTATATTTAGTGAAGTTGGATTGAGATGGGCGATAATGATCGCAGCAACTTTGGGAAGCTTTTTGGTTTTTTGTTTAATTTTAGTTGCTGCAGTACGACTCAACAACAGTACTTCTCTTTTAATTTTAGGGCTTATGTTTGGAAGTTTAACTGCCGCAATTGTTAACATTTTAATGTTTTTTGGAAGTAAAGAAGCCCTTCAAAAATACGTGTTCTGGTCCTTCGGAAGCTTGGGTAACATAAACGCCTCAGAACTAAAAATTCTAGGTTTTATTCTCTTAATTGGACTAAGTATTGCCGTGTATTCTATCAAGAATCTAAACAGCCTACTTTTAGGAGAAAACTATGCGCAATCTCTTGGTGTTTCACTTAAAAAAAACCGCTATTTGTTGATCTTATCTAGCAGTATCTTGGCTGGGTCAACTACAGCTTTTGTAGGACCTATTGGATTTATTGGTTTAGCAGCACCTCATTTAATTCGTTTACTGATTCCCTCAACCCGAGATCATAAAATTATTTTACCTGCTGTATTTCTTGGGGGAGCACTTTTACTGTTGATTTGTGATTCCATTGCTCAAATCCCGGAAGTGCCTATGTTCTTCCAATCAATGGGATTACCTCTTTAATTGGAGCCCCATTAATCATATTACTCATTTTAAGACAAAAAAATTAAGGTATGATTACACTCAATAAACTTACAACAGGATATGCTAAAAATGGGGTTTCAAAAGAAATATCATCAAAGCTACAACTCGAAATAAAAAAAGGAAGCTTAGTAGGAATCCTAGGAAGTAATGGAATTGGAAAAAGCACGCTGATCAAAACCCTTTCTGGATTCCAAAAACCCCTATCTGGAAATGTCCAAGTAGAAGGAAAAACAGTTCACGAAATGACTCCACAGCAGCGAGCCAAATACATGAGTATTGTTTTGACAGAAAGAAAATTCAATGGAGATCTGATTGGAAGAGAACTCATTCAATTGGGAAGACAGCCACATACAAATTGGAGAGGAAAACAAACCTCAGAAGATCGCAAAATTGTTTCACAAATCCTAAAGCAATTGAACATAGAACAATTGGCTAATCAAATGCTCAAAAATATGAGTGATGGAGAAGTTCAAAAAAATATTATTGGCACGAGCACTCGCACAACAAACTCCAATTGTTTTTTTAGATGAACCCAGTTCCCATCTCGACCTTTACAACAAGTCTCTATTATTTCGAGAAATTAAACAAATTGTACAAAAAGAGGGGAAAACAGTAGTTTTTTCTAGCCACGATCTCAATACATCAATCCAAATATGCGATCAAATCATTCTTTTACTGAATAATCAATGGGAATATGGAAGCCCAGATGAGTTAATCGAAAAAGGAGTATTTCAAAACATGTTTCCCAAAGAAACGGTTCTTTTTGACTCCAAACAAAAACAGTTTAATATTTGTGTCTAAAACAACTTATTTGGTTAGATACATTTTACGTCTTGCGTAAAGATCATAAAACTCATCATCTTTTAAGCTATCAATAAATAGAATGCTTTCTCCAGTACTTTTCATCTCGGGTCCAAGCTGTTTATTTACATTTGGAAATTTGTTGAATGAAAATACAGGCTGTTTTATTGCATAACCCTCTAACTGCGGATTGAAGTCGAAATCTTTTATTTTTTTCTCACCTAACATCACCTTAGTAGCATAATTTACATAAGGTTCTTTGTATGCTTTTGCAATAAAAGGAACTGTTCTTGAAGCTCTCGGATTTGCCTCGATGATAAAAACTTTATCGTTCTTGACTGCAAATTGAATGTTGATGAGTCCAACTGTTTTTAATTCTCTTGCAATCTTGACCGTATGATCTTTTATTTGCTGTAAAACATATTCACCTAAATTGAATACGGGAAGCGTTGCGTTAGAATCCCCAGAATGTATTCCACAAGGTTCAATGTGCTCCATTATTCCGATAATGTAAACATCTTCTCCATCACAAATTGCATCAGCTTCTGCTTCAATAGCACCGTCTAGATAGTGATCCAAAAGCAGTTTGTTGTTTGGGATCTTACGGAGCAAGTCTACAACGTGGGCTTCCAACTCTTCTTTATTGATTACAATTTTCATTCCTTGCCCTCCCAATACATATGAAGGACGAACCAAAATTGGGAAATCCAATTCGTCAGCCAAAGCCAAAGCCTCATCAGCATTTTCGGCAACTCCAAAATCAGGATAAGGGATATTATTTTGTTTCAAAAGTGTAGAAAAACTACCGCGATCTTCTGCCAAATCAAGGGCTTGGAAGCTTGTTCCAATAATTTTTATGCCATAACGTTCAAGCTTCTCAGCTAACTTTAAGGCAGTTTGACCTCCAAGCTGAACAATTACACCTCAGGTTTTTCGTGTTGAATGATGTCATAAATATGTTCCCAAAATACGGGTTCGAAATACAGTTTATCCGCAACATCAAAATCGGTAGATACCGTTTCTGGGTTACAGTTGATCATAATCGTCTCATAACCGCATTCCGAAGCCGCTAAAACCCCGTGAACGCAGCAATAATCAAACTCGATTCCTTGACCAATTCGGTTAGGTCCAGAACCCAAAACTACTATTTTCTTTCGATCAGAAACCACACTTTCGTTATCGCTGAAAGGCTCTTCATTGTTGATCTGCATTTTTTCTTCAAAAGTAGAGTAGTAATAAGGAGTTTGAGCAGCAAATTCTGCAGCACAAGTATCTACCAATTTATAAACTCTCTGAATTCCCATTTTCGAACGACATTTGTATACTTCGCTCTCCATGCAGTCTAACATATGAGCAATTTGACGATCCGCAAATCCTTTTTGCTTGGCCTCTAGTAGCAAGGCTTTTTCGATGGTATCAATTGAGTAAGTAGAAATTTCTTTTTCTAAAGTAAAGAGCTCTTCATATTGGCGAAGAAACCATAAATCTATTTTGGTGATTTCATGAATTCTGCTCAAGGGTATTCCCATTTGAATGGCATCATAAATCACAAAAACACGATCCCAACTGGCATGAGTAAGCTTCGAAATAATTTGGTCGTAATCGTTGTACCCTTTTCCATCGGCACCCAAACCGTTTCTTTTGATTTCCAAAGACTGTGTAGCCTTGTGCAATGCCTCTTGGAACGATCGTCCAATTCCCATTACCTCTCCTACAGATTTCATTTGAAGCCCCAGTACACGATCAGAACCTTCAAATTTATCGAAGTTCCAACGAGGTATTTTTACAATTACATAATCAACCGCTGGTTCGAAAAGTGCTGAAGTGGATTTGGTTATCTGATTTTCTAATTCATCTAAAGTGTACCCTATCGCCAACTTAGAAGCTACTTTTGCAATAGGATATCCCGTTGCTTTTGATGCCAATGCTGAAGATCGGGATACACGAGGGTTGATTTCGATGGCAACAATATCCTCATTTTCGTCAGGACTTACCGCAAACTGAACGTTACAACCTCCAGCAAAATCTCCGATGCTACGCATCATTTTGATGGCCATATCGCGCATTCGTTGATAGGTTGTATCAGACAAGGTCATCGCGGGAGCAACAGTAATTGAGTCTCCAGTATGAATCCCCATTGGATCCATATTTTCAATGGTACAAATGATTACAACATTATCGTTTTTGTCTCGCAACAATTCCAGCTCATACTCTTTCCAACCCAACAAAGCCTTATCAATCAATACTTCATGTATTGGAGAGGCTTCGAGACCTCGAGTCAGAAGTTCATCAAATTCTTCAGCGTTGTGAACAAATGATGCTCCTGTTCCTCCAAGGGTAAACGATGGACGAATTACTAGGGGGAAACCAAATTTTTGGGCAATTTCTTTTCCTTTCAAAAAGAAGTTGCCGTTTCTGCCTCAGCAACAGGAATGTCTATTTGTCTCAGGAGTTGTTTAAACTGCTCACGATCTTCGGTGATGTTAATCGCATCGATATCTACTCCAATGAGCTCAACATCGAAATCTTTCCAAATACCTTTTTCACCAGCTTCAATACACAAATTCAATGCGGTTTGTCCTCCCATTGTTGGAAGTACAGCATCGATATCGTGTTTTTTCAAAACCTCGATAATTGATTTTGTGGTCAACGGTTTAAGATAAACATGATCAGCCATTGTAGGATCAGTCATAATCGTTGCTGGGTTGGAGTTGATCAATACAGTAGTGATACCATCCTCTCTTAACGATCGTAAGGCTTGTGTTCCAGCGTAATCAAATTCACAAGCTTGACCGATAATGATTGGCCCTGATCCGATGATCAATACTGTCTTAAGTTGTTGTTGCTTAGGCATTGGCGGTAAAAGTTAAATTTTATTAATAAAAAAAGGTGTTACTTAAAAAAAGTAACACCTTCAAATTTTAATGTTTTGATTCATTATTTTTTATGTCTTGGCTCGCAAGATACGGATATTTTTTTACGTCCCTTTGCTCTGCGGCTTGCTAAAACTTTACGTCCGTTTACAGAAGCCATACGCTCACGAAATCCGTGTTTGTTTCTTCTCTTTCTCTTCGAGGGCTGAAATGTTCTTTTCATAAAATCTAAGTTTGAATAAAGACTTGTGTCTTGCTTTTCAAAGCGTGTGCAAATATACGATAAGTTTTATTTTAGACAAGCGTTTTTTAAAAACAATAAAATATTATTCAAAAGAATTTAGACCAAACATTTTTGCCCCGTAAGGCTCCTGTTTTTTTTATCCTTTGACTGGAAAATCAATTTCGATTGTAGAATTATGAATTACGAATTGGGATACTGAGCCTGTCGAAGTATGCAGCACAGAATCTGAAACATCAACTCCAGATTTTTACCATTTCAGGGGGTTTTGCGAAACGATTTTTTGTTGGAAAGTTGTGTAGGTTCATTTCTTTTTTATTGGGTTCGACTTGGGGAAGCCTTTATTTTACTGATCTAATTTACATTTTATTTCAAAAACACAGAATCTGGAACATTACCCTGCAAGCGTAACAGTGTGTTCAAAATCACTTAGGGTTTTATGAAAACAAAAAACAGCAAAAAAACCAACTCTTCTTCTTTAATTTCTTACAGCATTAGTGCTTAGTTTTTATTAACTTTGCGAAAATATCAAATCATGTTTCCTAAGATAATAAAACTCATTTTGGCTTTCTTCACTCTCGCATTTAGTGTTTATCAATTCTATGAGGGAGCAATTGGAAACGGAATTTTCCTTTTGCTTATTTGCGGAATGTTTATTCTGTTATATTACAAAAACGAGTTTATTCTTTTAGCTTTCTTTCAATTGAGGAAACAAAATTTTGAGGGTACGCTCAAATGGTTGAATCGAATATCGAACCCAGAGCAAAATTTGGTGGTCAAGCAACAAGGCTATTTTAACTACCTACATGGAATAATTCTTTCACAAACGAATCTGACCAAGGCAGAAAAATATTTTAAGAAAGCAATTGAGTTGGGAATGTCAATGGACACCGATTTGGCTATGGCCAATTTGAGTCTTGCCGGGATATACATGCAAAAACGAAGAAAAAGAGAGGCCACACTTTTGATAAACAAAGCCAAAAAACTAGACAGTCAAGGAATGTTGACGGGGCAAATCAAAGAAATGAAGCAGCAGATGAAAAGAATCTAAGGTTCGATTTCAGCTGAATCTGGCAAGGCTATGTAGTATTGCTTTCGAGATTTGTTGTTCAGATGGTTTTCCAACAACCAAGGGTTATAAATTTTCAGTTGTTTGTAGTTGATTCCCATTGTTTTTGCAAAAACTGCAATATTCGTTATAGCAGTATCTACTGGTATTTTTTTAGATTTCAACTCCCCATATAGATCCACAGTATCGTAAACAAATCCGTATTGATTTGGGTTGGAAAGGATTTCTTTCATTGCCAAGATTCTAAAAACATATCTTTTGGTTTCTGTGTTGAGTAATAAATCATAATAATCGTCAACCTGTTGTTTTTCGAGCAATTTTTTTATGCCCGAAATACCTCTATTATATGAGGCAGCAGCCAATGTCCATGAACCTAATTTATTTTTTGCCTTTTTCAAATAAGCGCATGCAACTCGAGTTGACAGTTCAAGGTGATACCGCTCATCAACATTTGAGTTTACTTCAAGTCCCATTTCTTTGCCAGTGGATCTCAGTATTTGCCAAAAACCCTTAGCTCCAGCGGGAGAGATTACATTCTCTAAGCCACTTTCTATTACAGCTAAATATTTGAAGTCATCGGGGACCCCTTCTTCTTTCAAAATGCGCTCAATCAATGGGAAATATTGGTTACTCCTCTTGATCATCAACATCATATTGGACTGCCAATAGGTATTTACCAAAAGTTCCTTGTCCATGCGTTGACGCAGATCAGCATCGTCAATAACTACTGTTTCTCCAGCAAAAGTGTATTCTTTGGCAATATGAAGTGCATAAACTTTAGAAGGCTCACCGAGACCATAGGTCATAAAAGCAGTACCTACTCCAGTATTATTGCTAATAAGAACTAATGCTCCTACCAGTAAAATAAAGCCTATTGTAATTTTATTTTTATTTTTCATTTAGAATAAATTTAGGAAATTATTTTGGGTAACTTCGAATTGAACCATTGGTTTTGAGTCAATATCATTGCATGAGTCCCATCAGTCAGTACATGAAGATAAGGAGTTTTTATGATATTCTTAAAAGGGAAAACAGTGTCTTTGTCTCCATGAATATGAATCAAATCAGGATCAAAGGTTTTTTGTTTCCAATTTACCAAAGTATGAATCGCCCAATTCAGGTAATTTGGATCTCGTTCAGATAAGTATTTTTGATACAACCCTATTTTGCGCTTAACAGAACTTCCAAAAACAAAAAGGGCTAAGCTTTCTAGGTTTTTGATCCATTGGGTAGGTAACATTTTGTGTGCATTTGTTTTTTGTGACATCTTCATTGATAAAGACAATTCTCTATTGGACTTAACACTCGAAACAATTACAACTTTATGGCAATGAATATGTTTTGCCATTTCTTGAACCATAATCCCACCAAAAGAAACACCCAACAAAATGGGGTCTTGATGATGGACACGTTCGCACATTCGCAAAGCATAATCTTCGATAGGTTCTTCAAATTTTGGTGTAATCCACGACAAATGCACTACATCAAAAGAATCCGTTAAATCAATAAACTCAAATATTCGTGGACTGGCTGCCATCCCTGGCATCAAATATAGGCCTCTCTTTTTTTGTTTTTTTCTCCAATTGTGGTTGTATCATATCTTATTTGACAAATAATTCGTATCTTTGTACACCATTTCTTAAGATGATTGTTCAATCAGCATCTTTTTGAGACTTGTTGAATATCAAAAGCAATGTTTGTTAATATTTTGAACAAAACTTAATCCATCACTATGAGTCAACTAATCCTCGAAAATAATGAATTTTTACGTCAATTTGAAGTTGTATCAAACGGATCTATGGCGCGCATTGAATATGCAGAACAAGAACGAAAAATTTTCCTGACCAAGTTGATCGTACCCGATGAAATTGATACGGCATCCTTCAAGGATGAATTTATCAAAACAGTTCTTGACTCTGTTGCTGAAAAAAAATTGAGAGTAGTTCCAACCAGTCCAGAAATTGCTGTTTTCTTAAGAAAAAACAAGCGTTACAAAGAACTTCTACCCGTAGGCATAAAATTATAAACTGACACGAACAAACCCCTCTTCATCAATGTATTCCAAGCTAACTTTGTGAAGCGTATTGATTAAGCTGGGATCCCAAGGCATGCGAACTTTGATGTAATTGTCGGTAAAACCGGTGATATATCCTTTTTGTTTTCTCCTTCAAAAAGAACAACTCGCTGTGATCCTAACTGGGATTTATAAAAGTGGTGTCTTTTTTTAACCGATAACCCACGTAGCATTTTACTTCGCTTCGATCGGATATGTTGTGGCACTACTCCAGTCATCTCTGAAGCCTCAGTATTGGGGCGTTCAGAATATGAAAAAACATGCAAATACGAAATGTCTAAATCTGCTAAAAACCTGTAGGTTTTCAAAATTCTTCATCAGTTTCTCCAGGAAAGCCAACAATTATATCTACCCCAATGCAGGCGTTGGGCATAACCTCCTTGATGGCCCTTACGCGATCTTTGTACAACTGAGTTAAATATCGTCGTCGCATCCGTTTCAAAATCTGATCACTCCCACTTTGAAGAGGTACATGGAAGTGTGGAACAAAAGAATTGCTTTGCCCCACAAAAGAGATGGTTTCATCTTTGAGTAAATTGGGTTCGATAGAAGAAATTCGAATCCGATTAATTCCTTTAACTTCATCTAAGGCTTTGACCAAGTCTAAAAAAGTGTGTTGATGCTTTTTTGTGCCAAATTCTCCTTTTCCAAAATCTCCAATATTAACCCCTGTCAAAACAATTTCTTTGATACCTTGAGTAGCTATTTTTTTTGCATTGGCCAAAACATTTTCTAAGGCATCGCTTCTAGAGATACCCCTTGCCAAAGGGATGGTGCAATAGGTACATTTGTAATCACAACCGTCTTGAACTTTCAAAAAAGCTCGCGTACGATCACTTGTCGAAAAACTACTTGTGTATTGGGTTACACTATCAATTTCACAAGAATGAACAACACCAGTTTCTTTTTTAGTAAGGTCATTTAGGTATTTTGTTAGCTTAAATTTCTCTGAAGCTCCCAATACCAAGTCTACGCCAGTAACCTCGGCCAAAGCATCGGGTTGCAATTGAGCATAACAACCAATAGCAGCTACAAAAGCCTCGGGGTTTTGACGCAATACTTTTGCCACTAGGGATTTAAACCGTTTGTCCGCATTTTCGGTTACTGAACAGGTATTGATCACATAAACATCTGCTGCAGATTCAAAAGGCACTCTTGTGTAATGTTCTTCCGAGAAATCTCTGGCTATTGATGCCGTCTCGGAAAAATTAAGTTTACATCCAAGGGTATGGAAAGCAACAGTTGTTTTTGGACTTCAACAGCCTTATTGGTAATTAATGATTCCAAGAGTTTCTAAAAAGTTTAATTTTGGGACAAATATACTACTTTGATTTTCAAGTTCAACACCAATTTTAGCAAGCTATCATTTTCAAAATTAATTCTGATTATAGGATTTCTGGTTGTTGGCTGTCAATCAGAAATTAAAATCCATGACAACACTGTTTTTAGGTACAATGAATATAGAAACATTACTTCTCTGGACCCCGCTTTTGCACGGAATCCCCAAAACATATGGCCCATTCAACAAATATTCAATGGCTTGGTACAATTGGATGATTCGCTACAAATACGTCCTGAAATTGCAAAATCGTGGCATATAAATGAAGAAGGAACAGTTTACACCTTTGAGCTTCGTGACGATGTTTATTTTCATAAATCAAATGTTTTTGGTCCAAAAGGAACCAGAACAGTTACGGCAGAAGATTTTGTGTACAGTTTTAATCGCCTAAAAGATGAAAAGACAGGATCACCCGGGGTTGGGTGCTTCAAAATGTTAAAAATT
Organism: Candidatus Arcticimaribacter sp.; assembly: GCA_038142965.1. GTDB lineage: Bacteria > Bacteroidota > Bacteroidia > Flavobacteriales > Flavobacteriaceae > Arcticimaribacter. Next base: position 669,008 of record JAYQLC010000007.1, read on the forward strand.
ATTACGCCCCAAATACGCATGTTTTACAAATCGAATTGAAACAGCCTTTCCCTGCATTTTTGGGATTGCTAACCATGAGGTACTGCGCTGTTGTTCCCAAAGAAGGAGTTACTTTTTTAAAGATGATTTTCGATCCAATCCCATTGGAACTGGCCCTTTTCAATTCAAAAAATGGGAAGAAGATGTAAAATTAGTACTACGCAAAAACGATCTCTATTTTGAACAAAATGAAAGTGGAGAACAACTCCCTTATTTAGAGGCGATTGCTATCAGTTTTTACCTGACATTCAAAGTGAATTCATGATGTTTATCCAAGGAAAGTTTGATTTTTTAAATTCATTAGACACCTCCTACAAAGATGATTTACTTACTCCTTTAGGAGAACTTCAAGAAAAACATCATCAAGATATAAAAATGGAAAAAGGCCCTTATCTGAATACAGAATACATTGGTTTTTATTTGGATGCCAACAATAAAGCTTTAAAATCCCGTAAAATAAGAAAAGCAATGAATATTGGTTTTGATCGAGAAAAAATGATTCTTTTTCTCAGAAACACCATAGGATTCCTGCTTTTCAAGGATTCATACCCAAAGGACTTCCTGGGCATGGAAATCAAATCTTCAATGAATACAATCCAGCTTTGGCTCAAGAATTGGTTCAAGAATACACAAAAGAACAAGGCGAAAACCCAAAAATTCGATTGGCTACAGATGTTAATTATCTTGATATTTGCGAATATCTTCAGAGAGCTTATCAAAATATTGGTATTGATGTTACCATAGAACTCATGCCTACGGCTACACTAAGGCAAGCCAAAGTTCGGGAAATCTGGAAGCATTCCGAGCTAGTTGGATTGCAGATTACCCAGATGCCGAGAACTATTTATCTTTGTTTTATTCAAAGAATTTCAGTCCTAAAGGTCCCAATTACACACACTTTTCTCAGGCTAAATTTGACAAACTCTACCAAGAAACTATGAAAATTTCTGACCCCGAAAAACGAATTGTTTCATATAAAAAAATGGATAGGTTGCTAATGTCTTCATATCCCATAATTCCTTTGTACTACGATCAAGCCATTCGGTTTACAAGAAAAAACATAAGCGGATTACAAATGAATGCCATAAATTTGTTAAACCTCAAACACGTTCAAAAAAACTAAGCACTTGAATCTCTTCTCCAGACAGATGATTGTTCAAAAACATCCTTAAGGATTTCCAAATCCAATTCAGAAAGCTGCTTGCCTTTTCGATCCATCATCATACGATTTGCTTCCATTGCCTTTGAAAAAGCATAGGTCTTGAAGCCTTGTGCTCCGCCATAACTAAAACTTGGAATAAAGGTTCTTGGGAATCCTGTCCCAAAAACATTAGCATTGACACCAATGACAGTTGCTGTATTGAACATGGAGTGAATCCCACAACGACTGTAATCTCCCATTAGAAGCCCACAAAACTGTAATTCACTTTTCGCAAAATTCTTAGAAGTGTAATTCCATATCCGAACCTTGCTGTAGTTGTTTTTTAGGTTAGAAGCATCTGTAGCTGAACCAATGTTACACCACTGACCAATTACCGCATTTCCCAGAAACCCGTCGTGTCCTTTATTTGAATTCCCTAGAAACAAAACATTATTCAGCTCCCCTCCTACCTTGGAACCAGGGCCAATAGTTGTTCCTCCATAAATCTTTGTTCCCATTTTTACGATAACCTCATCACACAAAGCAATTGGACCTCGAAGCATTGAGCCTTCCATAATTTGGGTGTTTTTTCCAACATAGATAGGACCATCAGTTGCATTGAGGGTGGCACAAGTAAGCTGTGCTCCCGGCTCAATGAAAATTCGTTCAGGATGAATAAAGCGATTATTACCATCTTCCAAAACTTTATTTTTTTTAACATGAGTAAATCGTTTAAAGTCCTGTTCAAGAACAACAGCATTCTTTGAAAATAAATCAGAACTTGTTTTGATATGAATTGGTTTTGATTTTACCTCAACGATAAAAAAATCAGTCGTATCCTTGGGCAACTGGTCTTTTTCTGTACAAAAAACAATAGGGTTGTTATCAAAAACCAACACCTGTTTGGGCTCTAGTTTTTCAATTTGATCTATTAAAGCTTGTGTTGGAACATAACTTGCATTGATGAAATAATTGAGTTCAGTAGTATGTAGGGGGTATTTTGAAGACAAATAATCTTGGGTAGCATAGGAACAATTTTGATTGAAAAATGCTTCCCATTTTTCTTTCAAGGTATCAATTCCAATCCTGAGTTCTGCTACGGGCCTCACATAAGTAAAAGGAAGTAAGTCTTTGCGTTCGGGACCATCAAAAAGAATGGGATTTATTTGTATTGTCATAAACTGTTGTTAGTCGGCTTGGGTATTGAAGAATTTGATGCAAATTTAATACTTTTTAAAGACTTGATTACCTTAAAAAAAAACAAAAAAAAAGCTGTCTGTAACAACAGACAGCTTTCAATAGTATGAATAATTTTTTATTTCTTGAACTTGGAGTATTTGTTTTTAAACTTATCAATTCTACCAGCTGTATCCACCAATTTGGTTTTCCCAGTATAAAACGGATGAGATGTTCTTGAGATCTCAAGTTTTACTAGAGGGATACTCAACACCATCTACTTCAAGAGTCTCTTTGGTGTTGACCGTTGACTTGGTTAAAAAGACATCATCATTGGACATATCTTTAAAAGCTACGAGTCTGTAATTTTCTGGGTGGATGCCTGCTTTCATAAATTTATTTTTAAAACGTGTGCAAATGTAATTGTTTTTTCTAAATTTAACCAACAATAATCAACAAAAAAATATTAAATCCCTATGGAAAATCAAAACCTTGAAATCAAAAAATACATCTTAACTTACGGAAGTTTGTTGGGAGGCGTCTCGGTAGTATTTGGATTAATGCTCTTTTTCTTAGACATGCACTATCAACAAGAAACCAGTGTTAACATAGTTAATTCTGTAATTAGCATCAGTGTTATTGGAATTGCCCAATTCGCTTATCGAAAAGATAATGAAGGATTCATGTCTTTGGGTCAAGGAATAAAAATTGGTTTAGGAACATCAGCAATTAGTGGTATCATAGGCGTTATGTATTTCCTTGTTTTATCTAATGTTCTTGATCCTGAAATGATGAACAAAGCACTTGAAATGGGAATGAATCAATTCATGGATCAAAATCCAGAAGCAAGTGAAGAAATGATAGATCAGGTAAAATCGATGCAAGAAAAATTTACTGGACCAGTCATTACCAGCAGTTTTATTTTGATCTTTAGTCTCTTTTTTGGATTAATATTCTCACTAATCACTGGGCTTATCCTCAAGCGTAATCGACCAGAATAAGCTGATAATTTTGTAGCTTTGCAAAGCAATACTAGCTATGAATTTATCCATAATCATACCGCTTCTTAACGAAGCAGAATCGTTATCTGAATTACATCAGTGGATTCTCGACGAATTGAATCAAACTTCTTTGAGCTTTGAAATCCTGTTTATCGACGACGGAAGTACTGATAACTCCTGGGAAGTAATCGAAAAATTACATCAATCCCACAGCAACACTCATGGGATTCGTTTTTCGAAAAATTTTGGGAAATCACAAGCGCTTCACGCTGGCTTTGAAGAAGCAAAAGGAGCGGTTGTCGTAACTTTAGATGCAGATCTACAAGATGCACCCAGTGAAATTCCAAATTTGTACCACCGAATTCTAAATGAAAATATGGATTTAATTTCGGGGTGGAAAAAGAAACGATACGACTCTTTGTTTTTAAAAAATATTCCATCGAAGTTATTCAACTGGGCGGCAAGACGAAGCTCTGGGATTTATTTACACGACTTTAACTGCGGGATAAAAGCATACAAAAGTGAAGTCATTAAAACTATTGAAGTTTTTGGCGAAATGCATCGATACATTCCGTTTTGGCCGCTCATGCTGGATTTACCAAAATAGGTGAGCAAATTGTTCAGCATCAAGCTCGTAAATACGGGGTTACTAAATTTGGTTGGACTCGTTTTGTTAACGGATTTCTGGATCTACTTACCCTTGGTTTTTTAAATAAATTTGGAAAACGTCCCATGCATTTTTTTGGTTTTTGGGGTTCCCTCATGTTTTTGATTGGTTTTGGCGTGTCTGTATATTTGGGAATTGACAAGTTGTTCCTAAACCCAGGTGGTCGTTTAATTGCTCAACTTCCCGAATTTTACATCGCTCTTACTACTATGGTTTTGGGAACTCAATTTTTTGTAGCTGGCTTTTTGGGCGAACTATGGATCGGGCAACAAAAAAACACTCAACGCTACACCATTAAGAAAAAATTGAAAAAAAATTGAAGGGTATAAAAGACATAGCAGCTTCATGGCTACAACCACCTTTTGATATTGAAACTCAAAAAAAGTTGTTGAACTTTTGAAAAAACCCTTTGGAGCTCGAAGATGCCTTTTACAAAAATTTAGAATTTGGAACAGGAGGCATGCGAGGAATTATGGGTGTGGGTACAAATCGTATAAACAAATACACCTTGGGCAAAAGCACCCAAGGCCTCTCCAAATACCTGAAAAAAGAATTTCCCTCAGAAAAGATAAAAGTTGTAATTGCATACGATTGCCGTCACAATAGTAAGACCCTTGCAAAAACAGTTGCTAATATTTTCTCAGCTAATGATATTGAAGTATTTCTTTTTTCAGACCTTAGACCCACCCCGGAATTGTCCTTTGCAGTACGACATCTTAAAGCTCATTGTGGTATTGTTTTGACTGCCTCTCTCACAATCCTCCAGAATACAATGGATACAAAGTTTATTGGAAAGATGGAGGGCAAATAGTACCCCCTCACGATCTGAATATCATACAACTAATAGAACAAACAGCTTATGACGAAGTTTGCTTTTGATGCTGATGAATCAAAGATTCATCTGATCGACAAAGAAATTGATGAAGCGTTTTGCAAAAAAGCAATTGAAATATGCAAAAGTCCTCAAAAAGGGAAAGATAATTTTTCCATAGTTTTTACTTCACTTCACGGAACAGCAATAACCTTAATGCCCAATGTATTCAAGGCTGCTGGTTTTTCTCAATTTCATAGTGTAAAAGAACAGGAAACCCCAGACGGAAATTTCCCAACAGTGCAATCACCCAATCCCGAAGATCCAAAATCATTTGAACTCGGTTTAAAAAAAGCAAAAGAACTAAATGCTGACATCCTTATCGGGACTGACCCTGATGCGGATCGGTTTGGTATTGCCGTTCGAGGTTTAGATGGTCATTTTGAAAAGCTAAACGGTAATCAAACCATGATTGCTTTGACCCGCTTCTTATTAGAAAATCATCCAGAGACTTTATCTTCCAAGCATTTCATTGGATCAACAGTAGTTTCTTCGCCAATAATACAGAAAATAGCGGATCATTTTGGAGTTGAATGTAAGTTGGGACTCACGGGTTTTAAATGGATTGCCAAAATGATTGAAGACTTTCCCGACCAAACTTTTATTGGGGGTGGTGAAGAAAGTTTTGGATACATGGTTGGAGATCAGGTCCGTGACAAAGACGCCATTACCTCTGCTCTGCTCGCAGCTGAAATTGCTGCGGTTCAAAAAAATAAGGGTGGATCATTTTATGAGTACCTCATCGAAACTTATCAACTCCTTGGGCTTTATCACGAAGAACTTGTCTCCTTAACCAAAAAAGGGAAATCTGGATTTGAGGAAATTCAAAAAATAATGCACGATTTTAGATTCAATCCACCCAAATCAATCGCAGGTATTGGAATAAAAAAAATTGATGACTTTGAAAAACAATTTAGTATTCTGGCCGATGGGTCTAAAGAACCCTTGAATTTTCAAAAATCTAACCTCATTCGTTTTATTTTGAAAGATAATTCTCAAATTGCTATTCGTCCAAGTGGCACAGAACCCAAAATAAAATTTTACTTTAGCGTAAATACTACATTTCAAAAGAAAGAAAATTATTCCGATTCAAAAAAAATGATGGAAATCCAATGCAAAAAATTAATTCAAAGCCTGAGCATCTAAATGAAGTCCTTTAAAAAAATATTGCTCTTCGCTATTCCCTACAAACGATATGCGTTTTTAAATATCATCTTCAATGCTCTCTACGCTCTTTTTAGTGCACTTTCATTTGTAGCCCTAATTCCCATGCTTAATGTATTATTTGGAAAAACCCCTAAGGTTGATGCAAAACCTGTTTACAAGGGCATTACCAATCTAAAATCTTATGTAACTGACTCCATAAATTTTAAAATTGGAGAAACTTTAGAAAAAGATCCACTTGCTGCATTAATATTTGCAATTGCTCTGATCTTAGTTTTATTTTTTCTGAAAAATTTATTCAATTACCTGGCTATGTTTTTCATTACCTTTTTGCGAAATGGTGTTCTGAAAGACCTTCGGAATTCTTTATATGTCAAAATATTATCTCAACCGGTATCCTATTTCACAGAAAAGAAAAAAGGAGACACTCTTGCCCGAATTACTTCAGATGTACTAGAAATTCAACATTCCTTCCTATCCATTATGGAGTTGATTGTAAGAGAACCTTTTACCATAATTTTTACTCTAGCAGTGATGTTCAGCTTGAATGTTAAATTATCCATCTTTGTACTTACTTTTATACCGATTTCTGGAATTATCATATCGTCAATAGGTAAAACCCTTAAAAGACATTCTCAAAACGTTCAGCAAGAACAGGGTGAGTTTCTATCAATTGTAGAAGAGTCTCTTGGGGGATTGAACATCATCAAAGCATTTAATGCAGAGAAATTATTTACCACAAAATTCTTTCGTTCAACTGCCCAATTTTTTGGTTACTCCAATAAACTTCTGAACCGACAAAACCTTGCATCTCCTCTAAGTGAATTTATGGGAATTGGGGTTATTGGAGGATTGTTGTGGTTTGGAGGATCGATGGTGCTGATTGAAGAAACTCTGAGTGGAACTGTTTTTTTAGCTTTTATGACTTTGGCATACAACATTCTTACGCCAGCAAAAGCAATCAGCAAAGCTTCTTACGCAATAAAAAAAGGAAATGCTGCCGCAGAACGGGTTTTGGAAATTTTGAATGCCCCCAACGAACTGATAGATCACCCAGACGCAAAAGACATCATAGACTTCAAAAAAGAAATTCATTTTAATAATATTGATTTTAAATATGATGCTAAACTTGTTTTAGACCAATTTTCTCTGACCCTAAAAAAAGGAGAAACCATTGCTCTTGTTGGACAATCTGGGAGTGGAAAAACAACCGTTGCCAATTTGTTGAATCGTTTTTATGACGTGCAACAAGGATCCGTTTCTATTGATGGAAATAACTTGAAGAAAATCAAAACACATTCGTTGAGAAAACTGATTGGAATTGTAACTCAAGACTCTATTTTGTTCAATGATACCGTTCAAAACAATTTACGGGTAGGAAATCCAGAAGCAACTGACCAAGAAGTTATAGAGGCTGCAAAAATAGCCAATGCACACTCCTTTATTTCGAACCTTCCTCAAGGATATGAAACCAATATTGGAGATCAAGGAAATAAATTGTCCGGCGGTCAAAAGCAACGACTTTCCATAGCCCGAGCAGTTCTCAAAAATCCTCCGATCATGGTTCTTGATGAGGCCACTTCTGCTTTGGATACAGAGTCTGAAAAATTAGTTCAAGAGGCTTTGGAAAATTTGATGAGTAATCGAACTTCTTTGGTCATAGCCCATCGTCTTTCAACCATTCAAAAAGCTGATAAAATTGTAGTGATGCAAGACGGTAAAATTATTGAAATTGGAACTCATAAAGAATTGATTGACAACGAAAGTACCTACAAAAAATTAGTTGAAATGCAATCCATCTAATTCCAAAAATAGATCACACAATTTTAATCAAATGAAAGATAATAAGGATATCATTATTTCAATTACATATTTGTTGTGTGTTATTGTAATTCTTCTTATTTTCTTCTGGAGACCCTTATTTGAAAGCTTTATCGAGTGGAAAAAAAATCTTTAAAAGGGAATCAATTGTCATCCATCCATCAAAAAGTTAAGCGGTTTAAACTATTTCATACTTTTAGAGTCTAAAAATTAAATAAAAAGTTTGGAAGATCATTCTCTTTTGGTAGATGCACTAAGAAATCCTAAGACACAAGAAGAAGGATTCAGGGTATTGGTAAAAGAATTTCAACAACCTTTGTATTGGCATATTCGTAAAATTGTTTTTAATCATGAAGATGCAGATGATGTCCTCCAAAACACCTATGTGAAGATTTTTAAAAATATTAAAAAATTTAGAGGAGAAAGCAAGCTTTATAGTTGGATGTACCGAATTGCAACAAATGAATCTTTGAGCTTCATAAAAGAGAGGTCCAAAAAAATGGGGTACTCGATCAATGAATACAACGATCATATGATTGATCAACTCCATGCCGATGTTTATTTCGATGGAGATGAAATGGCCCCTAAAACTTCAAAAAGCTATTGCCAAACTCCCCCAACAGCAACGATTGGTTTTTAACCTCAAATATTACGAAGAACTAAAATATGAAGAAATATCAGAAATACTTGAAACTAGTGTTGGTGGGCTAAAAGCATCCTATCACCACGCTGTAAAAAAAATAAAAAATGAACTTCAAGGATAATAAATTACCACACGGATTCAAAATCCCCAAAAATTACTTTCGGGATACAGAGGAATTACAGGGAAATTTGAAATTGATCTCAGAGGTTAAATCTAATTTTGAGGTCCCTGATGATTATTTTAAAAATTCTGAAAAGCATTTGCTTAAAATTTCATCCAAAAAATCCAAAGTAAATGTAATTCAATTGATTCCATACGCAGCAACAATTGCCGCCTGTTTGCTTATCTTATTTTCACTAAACCAATCAACTGGAGAATTGAACACTGAAGCCGCTCTAAATCGCTACTTCGAAGAACAACAAAGTCCGCTAACAACTTTTGAATTATTTGATATGAATCTTTCTGAAAGTTTTGAATTTGAAACAATTGCCTTTGAAAATCTGGAACAAGAAATAATTTTTGAATTACAACAAGCTTATGATCAAAATTTCTATCTAATTTACGAAAACTATGAAGATTAAATATTTAATACTCTGTTTACTATGCCTTGTCCTAAGCTCATCTATGTGGGGACAGGATAAAAAAAAGCAAATGAGCTACGAACGATTAAAATCGTTAAAAATTAATTCTATTCTTGAGCAAGTAGATTTAACCACAGAAGAAGAAGCTTTTGTGTGGCGCGCATATGATCAATATGAAACAGAAATGCGAAAAAGTTATTATAAAAAGATGAAAAAAATTCGCCACAATACTTACAAAAAAATTGATGAACTTAGTGAAGCTGAGGCTTCTGAGACATTAGACTCCATCAGCTATTTTAAAACCCAAAAAGAGATTCTTTATCAAAAATTTAATGAAACTTTAAAAACTAAATTAACTGCAAAGCAGATTTTAAAAATTCATATTGCCGAAGAAAAATTTCATCGGAAAATGGTTCATCAATCAAGAAACAAAAAAAACATCCCCTAAAATGAATGTAGCTCGGTTGTCTGGCGTAAATTCGTATTCTCATGAAAAAAATACATCGGAATACTGCCCAAGGCATCATTGATGCGCTATCAGACATTTTTTACAAAAACGGAAGAGCTACCCGAGTTTTAGAAAAGCTAAGTTCTGCTAATTCCAAATGGGGAGCTCGAGACAGGAACAGCGTTCATCAAGCAACTTATGAAATTATTAGATGGAAAAATTACTATTGCTTTTTATCGGGGACTGATAAAAATTTGACCGATGTGCCACAACTGTGGAATCTTTTGGGAACCTGGTTGGTTATCAATACAATAGAACTTCCAGACTGGAATGAATTTGCTTCCCTAGATATCAACTTAATAAGATCCAACCAAAAAGAGAATGTCCCCTCTAAAATTTCAAAATCCATTCCAAATTGGCTTTACGAGAGAGGTAAAGAAGAACTTAATGAAAAATGGGACGACGAACTTGAAGCCCTAAACTTAGAAGCAAAACTGATCCTGAGAGTAAACAGAATCTTGATTTCACCCAAAAAACTGCAACAAGAATTATTGGATAAGCATAAAATTGAAACTCAATTTATAAAGGGGTATGAAGATGCTTTACTATTGAACGTTCGAAAAAATCTTCGAAAGAATCCTTTGTATCTAAAAGGATTTTTCGAAATTCAAGATGCAAATTCACAAAAAATAGCACCTTTTACAGAGGTAAAACCGGGGATGAATGTAATTGATGGATGTGCAGGAGCCGGAGGGAAAACCCTGCATTTAGCTGCCTTAATGCGAAATAAAGGAAACATAATTGCGCTTGACATCGAAAAAAATAAAATTAAAGAATTGTCCAAGCGAGCCCGAAGAAATAAAGTTAAATGCATAACAAACAGTTGTGTGGGTGATAGACAGTTCAAAGATTCTTTAACTAAATGGGCCGATCGGGTTTTAATTGATGCTCCCTGTAGTGGTTTAGGAACTTTAAAACGAAATCCCGAATTGAAATGGAAACTAACTCATGACCGTATTTTGGAGGTCATAAACCTCCAGCGAAAAATAATTTTAGAGCAATCAAAATGGGTGAAAGAAGGCGGAAAACTAATCTATGCTACCTGTTCTACACTTTCTAGTGAAAACCAAAGACAAATCAAATGGTTTTTAAAACAAAAAGAGGGAGCAAATTTTCGCCTAGAAAAAGAAGAAATATTCTATGCTCATAAAACTCAATTCGATGGTTTTTATGCCGCACGTTTAGTTCGAGTTTTTTGTGAATAAGATTGGGAAAACTGAACAAAAAAGCAATTGATTTCTGAGGGACTCTTGTGTAAAAATATCGTAAATTTACAGCTTAGAAATACACAATATCTATGATCCACTTTTTTGGCTTACCGCAAGAAAATATTTTTGCAGTTGAAACAGAAAAAAGCCTTTCCACTGAAGAAAAACAAAAATTGCAATGGTTGTTTGGTGACCTTCCTAGCATTGACCCCAAAAACCTCACAGGAAGTTTTTTTGGGCCTCGAGCCACTATGATTACCCCTTGGAGCACCAATGCAGTTGAGATCACACAAAACATGGGGATAAAGGGGATTTCTAGAATCGAAAAATACACTCCCGAGGCCAAAACAAATGCGATTGACTACATGTTGGTTCAAAATTTTAAGACTTTAGATGATCACATATTTAAAACCGAAATAACTCCAGAAAAGGTAAATCTTATTGATAATATTGCTGAATTTAATGACTCAGAAGGCTTGGCTTTGAGTGAGGAAGAAGTTGATTATTTGGAAGCACTATCAAAACAATTGAAACGTCAACTAACCGATTCTGAAGTTTTTGGATTTTCTCAAGTGAATTCGGAACACTGTAGACATAAAATTTTTAATGGGACTTTTGTAATCGACCAAAAAGAAAAAGATCAAAGTCTTTTTCAAATGATCAAAGAAACATCCAAACAAAACCCAAACACGATTGTTTCTGCCTACAAAGATAATGTAGCGTTTATTGAAGGTCCAGTTATTGAACAGTTTGCTCCCAAAAAGGAGATGAGCCTAGTTCTTATGAAAAAAAATCAATCGAAAGTGTACTTTCTCTAAAAGCAGAAACACATAATTTCCCGACCACTGTAGAGCCTTTTAATGGAGCTGCAACAGGTTCGGGTGGTGAAATTCGAGATCGTCTTGCCGGTGGAAAAGGATCTTTACCTCTCGCGGGTACCGCAGTTTACATGACTCCATATTCTCGAGTATCCAAAGAGAATAGTTGGGAGAATGGTTTTCCAAAACGCGAATGGTTATATCAAACTCCTCTCGAAATCTTAATCAAAGCCTCCAATGGAGCTTCAGATTTTGGAAATAAATTTGGTCAACCGCTAATCGCTGGCTCTGTTTTAACTTTTGAACATCAGGAGGGAGATTATAAGCTTGGATACGATAAGGTTATTATGCAGGCTGGTGGAATTGGGTTTGGAAAAAAAGATCAGGCTCAAAAAGAAACCCCTCAAAAGGAGATCGAATCATCATCCTTGGAGGTGATAACTACAGAATTGGAATGGGTGGTGCAGCAGTTTCTTCGGCAAATACTGGTGCCTTTGGAAACTCCATAGAACTCAATGCTATCCAGCGTTCAAATCCCGAAATGCAAAAAAGAGTAGCCAATGCCATTCGAGCTTTGGTTGAAAGTGCTCACAATCCCATTATCTCAATTCACGATCATGGTGCCGGTGGTCATCTAAATTGCTTATCTGAACTGGTAGAAGAAACAGGAGGTGCGATTGAAATAGATAAACTTCCACTAGGAGACCCTACCCTTTCTGCAAAAGAAATTATTGGAAATGAATCTCAGGAACGTATGGGTTTGATCTTGTCAGAAAAAGACGCTCATATTCTCAAAAAAATAGCCTCTCGAGAACGGGCTCCTTTTTATGATGTTGGTGTTGTAACCGATGACAAACATTTTTCTTTCCATTCTAAAAAAACAAATGAAACTCCAATTGATCTGAATTTAAGTGCCCTTTTTGGTAGCTCTCCAAAAACTTTGATGAACGATCAGTCAGCTGATGTATTTTATGAAGATATAAAGTACACCCAATCTGACCTAAACCGATATGTAGATCAGGTTTTACAGATAGAAGCAGTAGCCTGTAAAGATTGGCTAACCAATAAAGTAGATCGGTGTGTTACAGGACGTGTTGCTCAACAACAATGTGTTGGCGAACTTCAGTTACCCCTAAGTAATTGTGGTGTCATGTCATTGGATTACACAGGAACAAATGGGATTGCAACTTCAATAGGTCACTCCCCCTTGACGGGTCTTATTGACCCCAAAAAAGGGAGTGTCAATGCAATTGCAGAATCTCTTTCAAATCTGGTTTGGGCACCTTTAGCAGATGGATTAAAATCGGTTTCTCTTTCTGCAAACTGGATGTGGCCTTGCAACAATCCTGGAGAAGATGCCAGACTGTATCAAGCTGTTGAGGCTTGTTCTGAATTTGCAATTGCCATGGGAATCAATATTCCTACGGGGAAAGATTCACTTTCCATGAAACAAAAATACAAGGATCAAGAGGTAAAAGCTCCTGGAACGGTTATCATATCTGCAGCAGCACAGTGTAAGGATGTTACCAATATCATTACTCCGGTTTTGAAAGCATCAGGAGGAGATCTTTATTACATCGATATGTCTCAAGATGAATTCCATCTTGGAGGTTCATCGTTTGCGCAAACACAAAATGCAATAGGAAATCAGGCTCCAACAGTAAAAGATGCTTCATACTTTGTAAAAGTATTCAATAGAATTCAAGAATTAATTCAAAACGAAGTCATCAGTTCTGGTCATGATATCGGATCTGGAGGATTGATTACCTCTCTTCTGGAATTGTGTTTCCCCAGCCTTAACATAGGACTTGATCTGGATCTAAGCAATCTTGGAGAAAAGGATAATGTACGTGTTTTGTTTTCTGAAAAAATTGGAGTTTTACTTCAGTCCAACGAAAATATAACTTCACTCTTTGACTCTGAGGGAATTGTTTGTAATAAAATTGGAACCGTTAGCTCTAATTCAAAAATTACCCTAAAAAACCATGATGTTGATGTAGTATTTTCAGTAGAGCAGCTAAGGAAAACATGGAATAAAACTTCTGCACTTTTAGATGCGGAACAAACTGAAAAATCATGTTCGGCTGATCGTTCAAAAAACATTGATCAACTACCACTTCAATTTAAATTTCCAAAAGATTTTAGTGGAAAATTAAACGCTATTCCCAAAATAAAAATTAAAGCTGCCGTAATCCGTGAAAAAGGAAGTAATTCTGAAAGAGAAATGGCCTATGCAATGCAACTTGCAGGTTTTGATGTTCGAGATGTTCATATGACTGACCTTATCGAAGGAAGAGAAAACTTAGAAGACCTCAATTTTATTGTTGCAGTTGGAGGCTTTTCAAATTCTGACGTATTGGGGTCCGCAAAAGGATGGGCAGGTGCTTTTAAATACAATGAAAAAGCAAAAAAGTCGCTGGACAACTTTTTCGCTAGACCGGACACACTTTCCCTAGGGGTATGTAATGGGTGTCAGCTTTTTGTTGAACTGGGGCTAATCAATCCAAATCATTTGGATAAACCTAAAATGCTTCACAACAAATCAGGTAAGTTTGAATGCATCTTTTCGACTGTAACGATCAATGAAAGTAGTTCTATTTTGCTTAAAGGCCTAGAAGGAAGTACACTCGGGGTTTGGTCTGCTCATGCAGAAGGTAGATTCTTTTTACCAGAAGCAGAATCAAATTACCAAATCCCAGGGAAATACACCTATGCAGATTATCCAGCAAATCCAAACGGTTCGGACTACAATTCTGCTATGCTATGTAACGAAGATGGAAGGCATTTGGTCATGATGCCTCACCTTGAGCGTTCAACTTTTCCATGGAATTGGGGACATTATGCCGAAGGCAGAAAAGATGAAGTTTCTCCATGGATTATGGCTTTTGAAAATGCATACAAATGGCTAGCTTCCTAGAATAAATTTTAGAGATCTGAAATTAGATTTACTCATACTTTTCTTATTCAAAAATATTTGGGTACATTTAGTGAGTAAATTATTAAAATGAAACCAACAAAGCTTTTTGAATTTATTGAAATTCAAAGAAATAAAATACCACTAGAAAAGTCTGTAACCACAAAATACAATGGGGAATGGCAAAGCCTTTCAACAGAAGACTTTTATCAAAAAGTACAACAAGTAAGCCGTTCTTTAATCAAACTTGGAGTTAAAAAAGGAGACAAGATTGCTTTGATATCCACCAACAATAGAACCGAATGGTGCATCATGGATCTGGGTATCTTACAACTTGGTGCTGTTACCGTACCTATTTATCCAACCATTACTGGTCCCGAATACGAATATGTACTCAATCACTCAGAAAGCCAATATTGCTTTATTTCAGATGTTGAAATTCTTGAGAAACTAAACACAGTAAGAA
This sequence comes from Candidatus Arcticimaribacter sp., assembly GCA_038142965.1. Lineage (GTDB taxonomy): Bacteria > Bacteroidota > Bacteroidia > Flavobacteriales > Flavobacteriaceae > Arcticimaribacter. Next base: position 684,026 of record JAYQLC010000007.1, read on the forward strand.
AAAATATCCCAAAATTAAAAGAGGTGTATTCTTTTGATTCTATTCCAAATTGTTCTTCTTGGACTTCTCTTTTGAGTGAAGAAGAAGATTCAAAAACACAGGAATTGGTTGAAGCTGCTAAAGCAGCTGTTAATCCAGAAGATTTAGCTACGATCATTTACACCTCCGGAACAACAGGAGTTCCAAAAGGAGTTATGCTCAATCACCACAACATTGTTTCCAATGTGCTTTCTAGTTCCAAAAGATTACCTCTTGATATCGGCAAAACACATGCTTTAAGCTTTTTACCTGTTTGCCACATCTATGAGCGAGTAATTCTTTACATCTACTATTACAAAGGTATTGGTATTTATTTTGCAGAATCTATTGAAAAAATCTCAGAGAATCTTCAAGAAGTTAAGCCCTACTTTATGACTGCTGTACCCAGATTATTAGAAAAAGTTTACGATAAAATTTATGCAAGAGGAGCTGAATTAGATGGAATTAAGAAAAAACTGTTTTATTGGGCTGTTGACCTAGGACTTCAATATGAACCCTACGGAGCCAACGGATTTCTTTATGAATTGAAATTAAAAATTGCTCGAAAACTTATTTTCTCAAAATGGAAAGCAGCCTTAGGCGGAAACTTACATACTATTAGTTCAGGAAGTGCTGCACTTCAACCGCGTTTAGCTCGGGTTTTTAGTGCGGCTGGAATTACAATTTCAGAAGGTTATGGCTTAACCGAAACAGCACCTGTTCTTACCGTTAGTGACATTAATAATAGAGGTCTAAAATTTGGTTGTGTTGGAAAACCTATTGATGGTGTTGAAATCAAAATAGCTGAAGATGGTGAAATCTTATGTAAAGGACCCAACGTTATGCAAGGGTATTATAAAGATGAAGAGAAAACCGCTGAAGTTATTCAAAATGGATATTTCCATACGGGTGATATTGGAGAGATCGATGCTGATGGCTTTCTAAAAATAACCGATCGAAAAAAACAGTTATTCAAAACTTCTGGTGGGAAATATATTGCCCCACAGTTGATTGAAAACAAAATGAAACAGTCTCTTTTTATCGAGCAAATTATGGTCATAGGTGAAGGGCAAAAAATGCCTGCAGCACTTATTCAACCAGCCTTTGAATACATAGCTACATGGATTGAGGATCAAAACCTAAACATAGATTCTTCACACAAAGCAATTTGTTCGTGTCAAGAGGTAAGGGATGCGATTCAGAAAGATATCGACGAATACAATCCAACATTTGGAAAATGGGAACAAGTCAAAAAATTTGAACTCACTCCTGAGTTGTGGAGCATCGAACTTGGGCACCTCACTCCTACCATGAAAGTTAAAAGAAAGGCAGTCAAAGAGAGGTACAAATCTTTATTCGATAAAATTTACCAATAAAATAAACCCCTCATAATGAGGGGTTTATTTTTAAACACATACTATGCGCGCATAATTATGCACGCATAATTATGCGTGCATAATATTTTTTTCTATCTTTGAATCAGATAAAATTTTTTGAGTGAAGCAGGTTACAATAGAATATGCATTAAGGACTACTTGGCAACTAATTACAAACATGTACAACGAAAAAGCTATGGAGTACGACTCAACGATGACTATGGGTTTTACACTCCTTTCTATTGATGCAGAGGGCACACCATCAACAGCCTTAGGTCCAAAAATGGGAATGGAACCAACCAGTCTTTCAAGAATCTTAAACACCATGGAAGAACGAGGATACATTGCTAGAAAGCCTAATCCAAATGATGGTCGTGGCGTTTTGATATATCTAACTGAGCAGGGTAAAGAAAAAAGAGATCTTTCCAAAAAAACAGTTCTTGATTTTAACAATTCAATTTTGAATCATGTCGATGAAATCAAAATGAGACATTTTTTTGAAGTAATCGATTTCATAAAAGCTAAAGTAGAAAAAGACGAATTAGTAAATATTAAATAACATCAATCCAAATGGAAGAAACAAAAATTAAAACCCAAGGAGGTGGCTTTGTTGTCAAAGAAACACTTGCAAAAAACATTTTTACTCCGGAAGATTTTAGTGAAGAACAACTCATGATGAAAGAGTCTGTTCAAGAATTTGTAAATCGTGATATTATTCCTAATAGAGAACGTTTCGAGCAAAAAGATTATGATTTAACTCGAGACATGATGACCAAAGCTGGAAGTCTTGGTTTCCTGGGAGTAGCTGTTCCCGAAGAATACAACGGTTTGGGAATGCCCTTCACATCTACAATGCTCGTTTGTGATTATATTTCAGGAGCCAATGGATCTTTTTCTACTGCTTTTGGGGCACACACAGGGATTGGTACTATGCCCATAACGCTTTACGGAAACGAGGAGCAAAAACAAAAATATGTTTCTAAACTAGCTACCGGAGAATGGTTTGGAGCTTATTGCCTGACTGAGCCAGGTGCTGGGTCAGACGCTAATTCTGGAAAAACAAAAGCTGTTTTATCTGAGGACGGAACACACTACAAAATAACAGGTCAAAAAATGTGGATTTCTAATGCAGGTTTTGCAGACATCTTTATTGTTTTTGCCCGTATTGAAGATGATAGAAACATTACAGGTTTTATCGTTCCCAAAGATTTAGAAAATGGTATTACATTAGGAGATGAAGAAAAAAAGCTTGGTATCAAAGCTTCTTCTACTCGTCAAGTTTTCTTTAACGAAACTGTTGTTCCTGTTGAAAATATGCTTGCAGGAAGAGGAGAAGGTTTTAAAATTGGAATGAATGCTCTCAATGTTGGCCGTATTAAACTTGCTGCAGCTTGTCTCGAGGCACAGAGAAATACTACAACTTTGGCAGTTCAATACGCTACTGAACGTGTTCAGTTTAAAACTCCTATTGCACAATTTGGTGCAATACAGTTGAAACTTGCCAATATGGCAACAAATACTTATGCAAGCGAATCGGCAAGCTACAGAGCTGCATACAATATTGAAGAGAAAATTAACCAGCTCCTAGATAGCGGTCTCTCACATCAGGATGCTGAACTCAAAGGAGTTGAAGAATTTGCAATAGAGTGCTCCATTTTAAAGGTTTCTGTTTCAGAAAAAGCCCAAAGCTGTACCGATGAAGGGATTCAAATATTTGGAGGTATGGGCTTTTCAGCTGATGCTCCTATGGAAATGGCCTGGCGTGATGCCCGCATTGGACGAATTTATGAAGGTACCAATGAAATCAACCGATTACTTTCGATTGGGATGCTTTTGAAAAAAGGATTCAAAGGCGAAATTGACTTGATGGGGCCAGCTACTGCTGTTGGACAAGAGTTAATGCAAGGAATTCAAAAAGTTGAAATTTCCAATGAACTTTTGGCCGAAGAAAACATTTGGTCAAAAATCTAAAAAAGGTATTGCTAATGATTACAGGTTCTGCAGTCCAAAAATTTGGACCAAAATTCGATACTGAACAACAAATCATTCTTGCCCTTTCTGATATCCTGATAGAGATTTATATTGCTGAATCTACCATTCTTAGAACAGAAAAGAACTGTGATCGATTTGGTATCGATTCTCAAAAGCATCAAATTGAAATGACTCAATTGTATTTATTTGATGCAATCGAAAAAATCAATGCTAAAGGAAAGGAAGCTATCATTTCTTTTGCTGAAGGTCTAGAATTAAAAGGCATGCTTGCTGGTTTAAAGCAATACACAAAATACCAAAATTACCCTAATATCGTTGACTTGAGGAGAAGTATCGCTGCTAAGGTTATCGAAGAAAATAAATATCCTTTTTAATTTTAGATTATATTTTGTTTTGTTTTTGAAAGAACCTACAATTCCGATTGTAGGTTTTTTTATATTTGAATAGATTCATTAACAGCTCTTAAATAATTCAAATGAAAAAAATCATTTTTCTAAATGTTGTATTTACGCTAATTCTGTTTTGTTTCAGTAATTCCATTCAGTCACAAACTGAAGTAGATTTTTACCGTATTATTGATGGTGTCTCGTCGAGCCGAATTGAAAAGGACATCACTACATTGGCCAATTTTGGAACGCGACACACATTAAGCGATACATTGTCGGAAAGCAGAGGAATAGGAGCTGCTCGAAGATGGATTTTTGATAGTTTTCAAAAAATAGCTTCAAATTGTAAGGGTTGTATTGAAGTAAGTTATCAAAAAAATTATGTTAAAACCGATGGAAAAAGAATCGTAAAAGATGTGTGGATCAACAACGTTATTGCGATACAAAAAGGCAGTCGCTATCCCAACCGCTTTATCATCATGAGTGGGGATATTGATTCTAGGATTTCTGACCCGAACAATTACACAGATGACTCGCCAGGTGCAAATGACAATGCAAGCGGAATGGCCGGAACCATTGAAGCAGCAAGGGTTTTGTCTAAATATACTTTTGAAAATAGTATTATTTATGCTGGTTTATCTGGAGAGGAACAAGGGCTTTTTGGTGGAAAAGGACTTGCTTCTTATGCTAAAGAAAAAGGCTGGGAAATTATTGGAATTCTCAACAATGACATGATTGGAAACATCAAGGGAGTAGACGGAGTAATTGACAATAGGACTTTTCGAATTTTCTCGGAACCGGTTCCCAACACAGAAACAGAAAAAGAACGAAAAAACAGACGTTTCTATGGTGGTGAAGTCGATGGTATATCAAGACAACTTGCACGCTATGTTCACAAAACTGTACAGTCCTATATGCCCGAAATGAATCCTAAAATGATTTACCGTCTCGATCGTTTTGGAAGAGGTGGTCACCACAGACCTTTTAATGATATGGGGTTTGCTGGAATACGAATTATGGAAGCCCATGAAAATTATACCCAACAGCACCAGGATATTCGAACTGAAAATGGAATTAATTATGGAGATGTTTTGGAAGCCGTTAATTTTGAATATGCAAAAAAGCTAACTGCTGTTAATGCTATTAATTTAGCAGCTATCGGCTGGGCTCCACCCTCGGTTTCCGAATTTTCAATAGGAGGAATTGTTGAAGCATCTGTTAAGTTTAAGTGGAAAAAAATAACCGGAGAAAACATAAAAGGATACAAAATTTATTGGAGAGATACTACCTCCCCAACTTGGGATCATTATCGGTTCGTAGGTAATGTGTCCGATACTACTTTGGAAGGAATTGTGATAGATAATTTCTTTTTTGGCATTGCAACTGTAGGTACCAACGGGATCGAAAGTCCAGTAGTTTTTCCGAACAAAATATTCAGAAACTAATAATTATCTGTAGCTAGTCGCTTGTATATCCCTCGATTATTTCTTCTGTAAATACTAAAAATAAAAGTAACCAATAACTCCAATATACTTGGAGCATATACTTGATTGATCTCTATGATCGGTACATTGTACTGCAATCCAAAATCAAAATTTTCTAGAGATGTACCCACTGAAATCCCAAAACTAGTTAAGTTAAAGCTCTTTAGTTTTGAAGCTTGTTGACTAATTCCAACTGAAAATTTCCTAATTGAAGTTCTTGTGATAAACTAATTTGAAGGGCTTGATCAAGTTTGGTAAACGAACCGTAGAAGTATAAATACGAAAATTCAGGGAGGAATCTTCTTTGATATGGATTTATATCAAATTCATAACCTGCTTGTAAAGATAAAGAAATGGGAAGCTTCTCCTCTGATTCTTTATTGAAGTTGGTATTGGGTTGATTTAAATGTCCAATGCTCAAACCCGCAATAAATACTTCATTGTGAATGATAAAGGATGTTCCGAGGTCAATGTAGTTGACGGTACCAATTTGTTGGGCTAATGGATCAATTGACTCAGTGTTTATAAAACCACTAAGGGTGTTGATTTGATCTTCGAAAATAACGTTGTCAATGGAAATTGAAGAACTAGAATAGCCCAACTTTACTGCAGGAAGAAAAAATATTTCGTTAGTTAATTGAATTTTATAAACAAAGGTTAAACCTCCATTATTTATGGTATTTCCTGTTTGATCCGAAGTTAAAGACTGAATTTCAGGGGTAGGAGTAATATTTATGGTAATACTGGAAGAGTTAGCTGAAACTGCTGGAAGGGGTAAAATTCGATTGACACGGGCGTAAAAATGATCCCCGTTCTGAAGATCACTGGTTGTAAAATTATTGCTAGCGTCGTTTGCTCGGACAATTGTTGTTGAACCGTTTCGTGTTCTGAAAAATTCAAAAGTTGATGAGGTCAATCCTGCATCACCTGAACCAATTAAATTAAGCTGGTCATTTTTGCAAATATCGATTACAGAACCAACACCAAGATTAGTATGTATTGTTGGAGATGAAGTTGCTTGAGCATGTAATGAAAAATATCCTAATAGGGATAGTGAACTTAAGGCATACAAAAGAAATGAACGAAGCTTGGGGAACCCATAACTGTAGGTTTGCTAAAATTTGGTTATGTAAAAGTACAAACAAATTGTTGTTTTTACTTCTTATTTAACACAAATTAATAAGTTGTAATAACCGCACAAAATTATTAATGCCTTTTTATAAGCTCAACTAGTAGTAATTATCGATCTGCAAGCGATTGTATTGACCTCTTCTGTTTCTTCTGTAAATAGAAAAGTCGAAAGTGATAAATAATTCAAAAATACTTGGAGAATAAACAACACCTGGGGATTTGAAAGGAAAATTATACAATAGGCCAAAATCAAAATTCTCGATGGCCAAACCAATAGAAACTCCAACATTATTTAGTGCAAAGGAATTCAGAGATGCAGCCTGTTGACTCAATCCTATTGAAAATTCACCTAATTGAAAATCTTGGGAAAGATAAATTAACAAAGCATCTCCAAATTTGGTAAAAGATCCATAAGCGTATAAATATGAGTAACGAGGCAAAAACCTTCTTTCATAGGGATTCAAATCAAATTCATAAGCTCCTTGGAGGGAAATTTGAACTGGCTTTTCAAAAGGAATTTCCTTGTTATAAGATGTGTTAGGCTTATTTAAATGTTTGAAAGTTAAACCTGCTAAATATTTGTCGGTGTGTAAAATAAATGAAGCTCCTAAATCAAAATAATTTACATTACTAATTTGTGGTGCTAATTTATCAATGGATTCAGTATTTATAAAACCTGTTGAAGTATTTAATTGATCTTCAAAAATTAGGTTTTCAGGATTTACCGTTGAATTTCCAAAACCTATAGTTACAGCAGGTAAAAAATAAGTATCATTGTCAAACTGTAATTTATAAATATAGGTTAAGTTAGCTAAATTAGATGTTAACCCCGTAGTTTGAATTTTAAAGGAGTTGATGTCTACACCTAAACTAAAACCTTGATCTTGAAAAGTCAATGAACCAAAGAAATACTTGTTATCCATCCTGTCATACTCATTTAATTTCATTGAATTATATAACACTCCCACTTTATTTAAACTATTGAACCCAAAATAACTAGGATTGGATTTTTGCATGAATTTGGAATGATTTACAATATATTCCTCTTGAGCTTGAAGTGGTGTCCCGAAGAGAAGTGCAACAATCAAAAGACGATATGTTAATATTGTTTTATTCATTTATTTAATAATAATAAAGGTTCCACTCTTTTCAATTTGTGTTTCTCCATCCAATAATATACCTGATGCTGTATAAATATAGTAAGGAGAATAAGGAGCATTGGAACCATCCCAACCCTTTAGTTCAAGTCCTTTAATATTATTTATATCATCCTCTTCAACGTATTCATTATAAACAACATTTCCACGATAATCATAAATGGTAAAGATCATATTGCTGAACCCACTAAACAATGCTCTAAAAGTATCATTGGTACCATCATTGTTTGGTGTAAATACATTTGGAGCCATAATATTGTATCCTTTTCCAACTGAAATTGGTACCGTTTCTTCCTCTGAACAACCAATTGAATTATAAATTCGCAGGGTTGCAAAATAAGTTCCCGAAATTCCATATGCATGTCGAACTGGAGTAATACTTACTGTAGAAGTTTGAACAATTAAAGGAGTTGAATTGTCTCCAAATATCCATTCTGAGGTAACATATGGATCGGTTGATGTGTTCTCAAATGTAATTTCTTCACGAGCTAAGATGGTACCAGAAATTTCAAAATTTGGAGAAGTATACGTAAAGTTTGGTTCTCCAATACCTCTACTAATTTCTGTAGTAATCCAACATCCCTCTTCATTTACTATCTTAAGATCTGCGGTCTCAACTGCGTTAACTATTGCAACAGACCATGAACGATCATCCAGTCGAACTACATCCGCTGGTGGAATTAAAATACCATCGTAGTAGAAACTGAGGTTTCCATTATTGTTGTCAAAAATATCTACTACTAATCTACCCTCTGTTCCACCACAAAGATCTTCATCTACAAATGGACCATCAATAATATAAAGCTCTCGGTTAGGTGATACCTGAATAACTTCTTCATAGTATAAATAATCATTATTTAGGAAATTACTACTAGCTTTACAAGCCTCACCACTAGGATTTAGAGTCTTCATTATCAATTTATAATTTCCAGGAACCAAATTGTCTAATGAAGTTCTATTGTTAAATTCAGGAAGCGGTCGATAACCTGGATTAGTCGCGGCTGTTAAGGTTGTAGGATCTTCAATAAACCAAGTAATCTCAATTGGCCCTAAACCTCCTGCAACATCAATTCCGATGCGTCCGTTGAGTCCACCGCTAGTACAATCAGGCGGTAATGATTTAACCAGTTGTGTTGGATTATCCGGATCTGGAAGATTTGCAGTGACACTGAATGGTGTTACTGCATCTTCAACTAAAATATCAATTGGATTACTTCCCGCAGACAGATCACAAGAATCATAGAAACATCCATTTGCATCCGTTATTTTTACACAATAAGTTCCTGGAGGTGCATTTTGAATTGTTGGTCCAAAGAACTTTGTTGTTGGCTCAGTAGGATCGCTTGGTGTAAAAGTCCATTCGAATTGATAGGTTGGAAGTCCAGCAACAATAATTGGAACTCCACCAGCAGCCTCACCCTCTATTAGAGCAACTCTTCCTGTACATATGTCTGTTTCAAGAATTGTTTGACCAATGAATTCAATGGGTAAATAATCTTGTATTTCAAAAAAAGAATACTTCTGAGCAAGGAGTTAGTGTACTTGATGCAGGTAGACTTTCTTCAATAGTAAGTGTATATCGATCAGGTTGTAAGTCTGGATATCGATAGACAAAACCTCGAGGTTTTGCATCTACTTTTCCATCCCCATTAAGATCCCAAGCTGCTGGATTGGTAATTACACTTCCTGACTCTGATAATAAGGTAATATTAAAACTATTTGAGCCTAAAGTTCTATTTAAATTCTCATTAATTCTAAAGACAGCATCTGATGTGAAATTAGAACCATAATTATCACAAACGGCAGGATTGTTTTCTATTGTTCGGAAATTCACAATTTCAATTGAACTCTCCTGAAGAATAATATTAGGAGTAACGATAGTACCTCCACAATTTTGGGATCGACCATCAGAAACTTCTGCTTTATAAACACCCTCAGGTAAATCTGATACAGTAGCATTTCCATCCAGAGAAGTAATAGGAACCCAATCAAAAGTTGTTTGTGAACTAGTCGTTGGTGTTGCTCCTGTTGATGAGCTTAGCGTAGTTACCGTTTTATATTCAAACCATGAGATACTCAAAGGAGGCTGAATGTTTTCAATACTTAAAGCGATAACACTGGTGTCGTTTTCACAACCAACTTGAGTAACATCAATACGGGAAATGTCAAGTGGATTAGGGTTACCAATTACTTTTACTTCAAAAGTAGGAGGTGGTGTAGAAGTTAAAAGACATCCATTACCATCAGTGATTTCATAATTATAAATTCCCAATGTCGGTAAAGGAATAGTAACCGAAGTATTGGGGTTTGGTCCCCAAGATTTATAAATATTGGTATTTACCGCTGGTAAATAAACTCGAATTTGAATATCTTGAGATGAAGCAAAGGTATCAGGTCCAACCTCACGGAATGTTACGCTTCCAGGAGTTGGAACAGAACAATCTATATCGGTTACTACGGTTTCAAACTGAAGATCTGGAATAACATTAAATGTTATAGATGATATTTGTGAAGTTACAGAACATCCAAATGCATCCTCAATTAGAACTGTAGGTGCAATTGAACTTATCAGCGAAGTATCTATATTGTCAAACACTACTCTTCTGTCACCAGAAGTTAAAGAACTCTTAACCAACGCACCTCCATTTAAGGTAACCCTGTATGGCCCTCTGTTTGGGGATCCACCAACTACATTAAATTCAACATAACCTAAATCTCCTCCACAGATCGGATTGATTCTATTGTCTTCATTTTCGACAAGGAACATCGGATCAGGATTGATTACTTCAACTGTTTTCACCACACTACAGACATCTCCGTTAGGTCCAACATCATCCAGACTAAAGGTATAAAGGCCAGGTCCTCCGTCTTGAACAAGTATGGAACCGCCAATATTACTTACACTAGCTGCAGCTGGAGTAATCGGGGTTATCGTGTAATTACTATTTCCTCCACTTGCTATCAATGAGAAATCTGCATCTGTGTCACCATTACATGCCAAGAAATAAACATAATCTGCTGTACTCGAAGAAACTCCAGTCGTATTATCTTGAAGTAATCCTACTACTACCGCATTTAATTCTAAGACAGGGAATCCACCAACTGTAAACGATCTTGTATCAGAGCAACCCAGAACAAGGTCAGTAACTGTAACTGTATAAATATCTGGTGGGAGATTATAAAGATTAGGAGTTACTCCTATCGTTCCAGAAGATGATGAGCTTTGCCATAAATAAGAGAATATATTTGATCCACCCGAAAATGCACTTTGGAAGGTTGCACCAGAGCCTCTAGTCAGTTCAATACTTCCATTTCCAACAGTTCCTGTTGCACAAAAACTGTTTGTAACTCCTTCGTTGATATCCCAATGACTGAAGTTTAATGAAGTTGGTACTTTGAAAGCTTCACGAACTGCTACAGTACATGACTGATCCGTAACTTCAACGATGTAGTCATCACCAATGGCGAGTCCTGTATATGTATGTTCCCCTGGCTTCACTATTGGAGGTCCAATCTGTGCTCCATTATCATCTTCTAAAATAAAGGTATAAGGAGGTGTACCACCGGTTACACTCACTTGTGCAGATCCTGAGCAAAGGGTAACGCCTACTTCTAGTTCAGCTGGTTCTGTTATCGTTATTACTTCAGATTGATCAGAACAACCATTAAGATCAACGGTAAGTACATAATCTCCTGCCTTAAGATTAAAGATACTAAGGCTTGAACTAGTATATCCATCTGGACCTTGCCATGAGAAATTATAATTTAAAGCTCTATTTTCTTGAACAGTAGTTATGTTGCTACTTAAACTAGTAGTTTGTGTAATATCCACTGAAGTATTTAGCGGAATACCTCCTACGTCTGCTTGTAATGAAATTCCTCCTGCTATTGGTGTTGCAGTTACATAGGGTTCTATCACTGGGCCAGAGGTTACGACTCCATCATTAATCACCTTTGCAACAAGATTGTTAACCACTGTCAGAGATTCGGGTATAGCACTTCCATAGGGGTCAGCTTTTACAGTGTATTCAAAGGTGTTTCCTGCTGCAGTAACTCGAATTATATCGCCTATGGTCGTTGTACCTGATATAGAGATTTCATCGATTTGTTGAACACTTAACATTCCACCTGTTATGCGATTACTGAATCCAAGTGAAGCTTCATCTGGAATTATAATAGATCCGTCTGATGCACCAAAACAACTTACATTTGTACCAGTGAAGGTTACTTCATATGGATATATTGTAGTTCTGGTAATTACTACTGAAGGTATTCCTCCTATTGTTAAACGGTCTGTAAATCCACCTGAGGATACCTCTACACCATTAGGTTTACCTTTTGGCCAAGTTACCACAGGTACTGCTCCTGCTGCTGGATTGAAAACATATTGAACATCTGCAATAGGTGTCAAATTACAAACAGGAGTTTGTACTGCTGTTCCAGAAATTAACACCAGTTCAGGTTTTGGAGTAACTGTTATGGTTCCGTTTGCAACAACTGGAGAACAACCGATTGTTGTTACAGTATATATCCAAGGTGTTAAAGTTGTTGAGGATAAAGATGCAGATGCTTGAGCTGTTCCAGAAATTACAACAGTTTTCGATGGAGTCACCGTGTAAGCTATTCCAGGAGGTAGACCAGTCACTATGGCGCTGTCGGCTCCATTCTTCAATTCATAAACAATATCGGTAAGGCTCTCAGTTGCTGGTAAACCTCCTACACAAATTGTTGGGAAATCTGATCCAACTCCAGAGGTTAATTCCAATGCATCCTCTGGTTTAACTTCAATTCGACCTGTAAGGGTTATTTCAGGTAAACAATTACTATCTCGAGTTACAATTTCATATTCAAAAATTGTAGTTGTCGTAAGAGTGGCTGATGGACTTGGACTTCCAGAAATTATAAATTGTGTTCCTGAATATACTTGTGACAGTGATGTTACTGGTGCAACATTTGTTGGAGAAGTCCAATTAAATGTGATTCCTTCAGCTCCTCCTCCATATTCATAAACAATTGGAACAATATCTTGATTTACACAAACAGCACCCCCAAATCCTGTCTGATTTGCAGTTGTTGGAGATGAAATTAAAGACAAGGTTGGAAGCGATTGAACTTCGATAGAACCATTTATAGTGGAAGTAGTACAACCTCCAAATGTGGTAACCGTGTAGTTATAAACAATGGTAGGAGAAACGAGTGATGTAGCTGAGGACGAAGGCTGACCATTGATAATAATAGCCGTTGCAGTAGTAGATGGTGAAATTCCATCCGGAAGACCTGTTACAACAGCTCCAGTTGCTCCTCCTCCTAGTTCATATACTATTGGAACAAAATTTGATGTTTCTGGTTGCAATGGATTGTTATTGTCTCGAACACAAACTACCTGATTATCTGAAGTGGCAGAGGAAACAAGCGTTATCGTTTGATTTGGATTTATTTGAATCGTACCCGTCAAAACAATTTCAGGAATACAGTTACTTCCAAGAGTTTCAACTTGGTAGTCGTAGTATGTAGTTTGAGTTACATTAGTCGTTGGTGTTCCAGAAAGAATAATTTGAGTTGCTGTATTGGTTTGAATAAATCCAGAACCTGCAAATGATAGCGTATTTGAACCTACCCAAGAAAAATTCATTAATGTTGCTCCACCACCTATCTCATACACAATTGTTTCCATTGGTGTTCCATCACATATCGCATTGACTCCAGTTTGATCGGCTGAAGTTGCTGAACTTGTTAAACTCAAGGTTGGCAGGGAGTGAACTTCAATTACACCCATAGCTTGGGTCTCAGTACATGTTCCAGAAGTTGTAATGATGTAGTTGTATATTACAGTTGGTGAAGCTGATGTTGTTGCCGTTGGAGAAATAAATCCATCAATCAGAATTGTATTTGAAATCGTTCTGTTGTGAGTTAGACCAGGAGGTAATCCTACAATCGTATAATTACTAGCTCCACCAGCCAATTGATACTCAATAGAAACAAAACTTGATGTGTTTGCAGTGGCTGGATTATCTTGATCATTCACACAAACCGATTGATTATCAGAATTAACTGGTGAAATCAACTCTATGATTTGATTCGGATTTATCTGAATACTTCCCGTTAAAACAATCTCAGGTTCACAATTACTTCCAACTGTTTCTATTTGATAATTGTATATAGTCGTTTCTGTAACGTTGGTTGTTGGGGTACCTGATATTACAAATTGGTTTGTTCCCGATGATACAGCAGTTACTCCAGATCCAAAGAGTGTATTTGAGCCTAGCCATGTGAAATTAACTTGAGTTGTAATAGGAGTTGTGGTACTATGCTCGTAGATTATGGTTTGTATTGGCTGAGCATCACAAATTGCATTGACTCCAGTTTGATTTGCAGTAGTTGCCGAAGTAACTAAACTTAATTCCGGTTGTGAAAATACTGTTATAGAACCTGATGCGGTAGCCGATACGCAACCTGCAGGAGTTGTTATTATTTGATAATTGTAGGTAAATGTCGGAGATGGGATTGCCGTTGCCGTTCCAGAAAGAACAAGTCTGTTTAATGCTGTGAAAGTTGGAGTAATTCCAGGTGGAAGTCCAGTAACCGTAGCACCTGTTGCTCCACCAGACAATTGATATTCAATTGGATCAATTGCAAAAGGTACAGCAGGGTTACCACCCACACAAATCGATTGATTTTCTGCACCAGAGGTTATGATATGTGAAATTTGATCCAATGGTGATATAGTAACTGTTCCTGATATTGGAGATGGAATAGTGTTACACCCAAATAAGCTTCCTTGTAAATTAATTTGATAGTTGTAAACCGTAGTTGTTGTAACATTTTGATTTGGAGCTGCTGGGGTTGAAATTGTTATTTGCTGTGCTATTGGATCAAAATCAACATCTATCCAAGATGGAGTTGTTGGAGTAACAATTGCTATGGCAACAGCCCCTACCGTTGAATAAACGATATCGGTCATGGTTTCGTTATCACAAATAACTTGATTTAGAACTCCAGACAGATAACTTGCAGTTGTACTAGGTTGTACGGTTATTGTTCCACTTACAGAGTTACTTCCCGTACAGTTAGGACCTGTTGTTACAAGTTCATAGACATAAGGCGTTGGAGAAGTAAGAGTAACCGAAGGAGTACCCGAAATCTCATAATACGCTGGCGGGGTAATGATTTGAGTTTCGCTTATATCTATGAAGGTAGCAGAATCCGATGATATTATGTTAAATGCTATTCCTGCATTTACGTGTTGAATCTGAATTACATTCGTACCAGCAGTGTAAAGTACCGTAAATTGAGTAGCAGGTAATTGTGCAGTTAAAAACGTGCTAATTTCAGCTGCCAATTGGATGTTTGTTGATGTATTTGGAGTTACATATGTGTAAAGAGTATTGTTAATGTTAAAGACAAAAGTATCACTTACAGCAGTTGTATCTCCTGCTCCCAGTAAGAAGTCAACTGAAAATTGAGATAACTGAATTTGTTGGTAAAGTCTTCCATCAACTCCAGGAGGGAATGTACTCGATGCCGTTTCTCCTAATCCAAATGCAGGGTTAAATACTTCAAATCTTATTGGAGCTATAGGCTCTGATGAACATACAAATGGATCTAAATTGGATCCAACTGAAGGGTTATTACTGGAGTGGGCTCAACTTCAATTGAAATTTGTAGAACCGCATCATCACAGTTTGCTCCTGTAGTGACAAGATTAACATCAAAAGTTGTTGGAACAAAGACAGTCTCACTAATTTGCCCAGTAATTTCAAACTGGTTTGCTGTTCCACTGGCTGATAATGATAATACCAAACCATTAGGCAGTGGAGTTAGCGGATCAACTCTGAGGTTAAATGCATTTACAATATCAAGAGTCATTAAGGAAGCTGGAGGGGTATAAGATGCACCGTTACATATAGAATTTGCCCCTGTATTATCGGCTACTCCATTTACAATTATAATTTCTGCAGGTTCTTCAATTTCAATAATACCAGTAGCACTTACAACGGCACAATCAGCAGCTGGAGCCTGTGTTGTTATTGTATAAGGATAACTTCCTGCAGCTACACTACTTATTGGTGTTCCAGAAATGGTAAGTATTTTTTGTAATGGAGTTGTCAAAGGCGGATCAATATCAACAGAATTTCCAACAGGTGTTGATGGTGCAATAATAAAAGAATCACCTCTTTTACCCGTTCCACTTACATCAATGGTTAACACAGGAGAAATGTAGGTTGCTACAAAATTTGTACTTCTTGTGTTAATATCATCTCGCAGACCTATACCAACCGTATCCAAAGTATTAGCGGGTCCTGTAGTTACAAAGTTAAAAGTATCATTATTGATTTGAACTGAATAAATTTGTCCTGCACTAAAAGCTGTTCCTGTATCAGATAAATTTAGACCGGTAGACTGAGGAGTGATATCCAAAACGGGGATGACACCTGTTGGTAACCCAGTTACAGTTACTGCTTCGGCAGCTCCTTCTATTTCGTAGGTAATTGTGTTGATTGCCGAATTTCTACAAATTGATGTTGCTCCAATTTGAAGATTGGAGTTGAAACCAGAGGTTAAAACAAGAGTGGGCGGCTCTGGTATGTTTATTACATAATTAACAGAAGATCCTGGGCAAAGTGCAGGCTCAGCAGTTATAATAATATTACCTGAAAATCCAGGTTCAAAATCTAAAACAAGATCATTATTTGCTTCAGGAGTCAACTGAAAAGTCACTGTATTAATAAATGTAGTTGAACTTGCAAGTCCTGAAGGACTGTTTACGTACCAATTTACTTCTTGACTGGATCTTAATGTGGTAGTAAATCCACCGTCAGGGATAGGACATTCTGGCAAAGCTGTGATAGGAGTCACATCCGTAACTGGACCATTGGTTGGACCAATATTTATAGTAGATGTTGACCAATTTCCAAATCCTCCATCACAGTCAACAGGACGAACTTGAAGATCAAAAGTTCCCCACCATCCTATGTTCCATGTTATTATTCCTGTAGCTTGATCAATTGTACCTGGAGTAGCAACAGTCAATGAACCTGGTGCAATATTTTGCATTCTCCATTCAAGAGAACCATAATCGTTAATGTTGGATGCATTGTCACTAGCAGTGAAGAATTGTGTTGGTAAAGTAAAGGCATCTACTTGACACAAAGGTACAATTCCTGTCGTGGCTCCACTACAAATACCTGCATCAATAACCACAGGTGGATATAGATCAGAAGCAGGATTGGTAGGAACTGTTTCAGGAATTACATCAATTACCACTGAGGTCCATGAAGACACATTGCTTCCACAACCAATAGATCGAACTCGAATGGTAGATGATCCTGTAAATGACGGATCCCATTGCATCGTTCCACTTCTAGTAATTTGAATAGTGGCGGGCGGGCTGAATTGAGTCGATTGACCTGCTGCCACCGGAGAAACTGTTGTTGTAAATGCTAAATTAGTTGTTGCAGCTTCAATGATAATTTGATCAAGAATGTTGTTGTATATAGCATTAACCTCTGAATTAAGAGAAATTTTACTTGCTAAATCAATACCAATTTCATCTGTAGTTTGGGTTGCTAATGTTGTAGTGGTTGTGTATGCAGTAGTTCCTGATGCAGTTGTAATTGATACAGTATAGTTTTCTCCAACGACAGGGGCAGTATTTGTGATAAGTTGTATAGTCGTTTCTTGAAAATTGTTACTAACCATGTTTCCTGCTTCAGGAGGAGATACTTCCCATTCATAAATATTGGATAGTTGGTTGAAAATGTTATCGGTGTAACAAGCATAAAAATCCGTCCACTGAGTTGTTGGTGCTGGAAGTCGATCTTGACAAACCGTATTGTTATACCATCGCACTGGAGAGATTGATGTTATTGAACCAATCGAACTCATTTCAGATGATAAAACCTCATACCCAGGTAAATTTTGACCCTTTCTAATGAAATTCGGCTGAACCGCATTAGGTGTAACTTGGATCACATAAGTCTCGGTGATCGGATTACACTGACTTGCAGGATCTAATATGGTTACCATGCTAAAGTTGGTTGAATTAGTCACAGAACCTTGAATGGTGAATGTTCTTGAAGTCGAATTCGTAATTCTATACCAGCCAGCTATTCCAAGTCCTCCTGGCTCAAAAGGACCAATAACAGATCCAACCCCAGATACAACTGGAATTAATCCAGAATCAAGTCCTCTAATTTCTACCTCATCCACAATACTTGAGAAAGTATATTCAATCGGTATGATAGGATCACCACTACAAGCTTGTTGTGGAGAAGTTATACCATTATTCAAAGTTAATTCTGGTTGTGGTTCAACTGTTATTTCAGCTACATTTGAATAAGTCTGACATGATTCAAGCCCTGCGTTAGGTGATCTAGTACCTGTATTTCCTGAAACCAAAATTTTCATGAACACTGGGGGTTATCCGGAAAACTAACGGCCACCATATCATCTGTCATCGAAATCGAAGAAGCTACATTGTAAGTTCCAGGAATTATCGGTTCAAGAGTAATTATATTAGTAGTTACGTTGTAATCTGCATTAACAAGAGGATCGTCCGAAGTTATTGTGGCTGCTAAATCAGTACCTATTTGATCTAAAGTACTTGTCGTAACAGAACTGACTGTATGATTATTACCATTGACAGAAACTGTATAATCTCCAGCTGTCATGACTCTTGGTAGGTTACTTAGCAGAATTCTAGTTTGCTCTTGAGCAAAGGGAACAGGATCTCCCACATAAGTGGTTACAACACGGTAATAAGTGGTAGTTGCAGTAGAAGATGGCAACCAAGAGTCGTCATCAGCAGTTCCGCCTACTCCATCTGCTCCAACACTGAAATTTAAACGCAGATTTTGCTGACCCGTAATATCAAACCAAACAGAATTGTCAGTAGATTGTTGCCATTGATATGTAACTGAATTGCTTCCCGTTTCTGGAGAAGTTAAAACTAAAGAATTGGGTAAATCAGCAGGAGTGAGAATTGAACATATATCTTGATTACTTGGTAAAATTGTACCTGCATCAAGTTCATCAATAATCTCTATTCTGATTGAATCAGTAAAATCTCTACAAACAATGCTTGCTGTTGTACTTATTGCCACACGACGGTAAAAAGTAGTCTGAATTAATGAGGGTGGATTATAATAATTCTGAGTTGCTGAGGGAATGTCAGTCCAAGTTCCGTCATTCGGAGACTCTTGCCATTGATATGAAATGGTTCCGACACTGCTATATGCATCCTGTAAAACCCCAGCTGTTATCGAACTACTCAAAGTGGGAGGCATAGTACCATAACAATAAGCCTGTTCTAATGTGTTGTCTAGGGATCCAGGGTCAAGATCTAGAATATCAATTCGCACAACTGAACTTTCAGCGGTACAACTTGCGGGAGGACCGCCCCCATTAATATTGGTTATTCTTTTGAAAAAAGTAGTGGTATTCAACGAAGATGGTGTATAGGTTTGACCTGTTGCAGTTGTTATAGTCGTAAATATGAAACCATCAGAAGAAGTCTGCCATTCATATGTTATTAAAGGGCCTATTGAACCTCCTGTAACCGATATAACTCCAGGTGAATCTCCAGTACATATTATTTGTTTCGCTGGAATTATGGTTCCTCCATTCAAGGCAGGTGCAATTCTAATTTCAACTGTATTACTAAAACTTTCACATTCATCCACACCTATCGTACTTATTGCTTTTCTTCTGTAAAAAGTATGTGTTGTAATACTTGTAGTAGGTGTAAAGGTTGATGTAGTTACAAAAGGAAATATATCAGCCAATGTTGCTGTTGATGTACCACTTTGCCAACGATAAGTTATGCTACCTGTTCCTGAAGCTGAGACTACATTGGTAAACGCAGCAGGAGTACCTCCACTACAAATTAAAGGGCTTGGGTTTGTGATAAGGCCTGAAGTTGTAAAAGCATTTTCAACCAAAGTAATTGAATCAGTTGCGCTGCAACCAGCTACTCCAGGTGCATTTACAACAACACTTATAACATCACCATCAGTTAATAAAGGAACATAGTCAGTAGGGGTAAATACCGTAGATGTCGAATTTTGCCAACGTATTGGACCGATGTAAAACTCATATGTTGGGGAAGTTAAGCTACTACTAGCTGTAAAAAATGGTTCATCTCCTGAACAAAAAACTGAACCCGTGCTATCACTACGTGTAAGGGGTAACCGTTGGTATGTCAATGGTTCTAATTATAATTTCATCAGAAAGGGCTGAACAACCTCCTGCACCAGTGACTTGATCGAAAACAAGCACTCGAACCCTTTCATTGTTTCTTAATGAGGGTGAGTTGGTTACGCTGGAAATTGTGAAAGTTGATTGATTTGATCTTGTACCTCTTCTGATTCCATCAACATAAAATTCATAACTCAATCCTCCTCCAGCAGTGAACCTAGCTTCACTTCCTTCACATAAAGTAAGTGTTCCAGTAGCAGATATATTTCCAGGATCAGCTATTAAACTCGGTGTAGGTGAGGAAATTGTTATGAGTACAGGTGCTGTTTCAGCAGTACAAACTTTTCCATTAAGTAAGCTCGTTGTTATTCTTTTGTA
>JAYQLC010000008.1:0-287500 GCA_038142965.1 Candidatus Arcticimaribacter sp.
TACCAGTTAATTTGTTATTACTGATATCGATATTGTATGCACCAGCTAAAGGAATTGTATCCATAGAGCTAAAGTCTAAAGATGCAAGTTCAGCATTACCAACGCCCTCAATAATATCACCAATATATTTAGAGCTGAAGGTGCCAATGAGGCAAGCTTAGTATTATTGGTAACTGTAAGAGCAGCAGCATCACTACCACTGATGTGATCATGATTCATAGCTATACTTGCAAGTATTGCATTGTTATTTACTACTAAATTTTTGATTTCACCAGCTGTTGTAAGGCTTGTCAATAGAGCATTGCCGTTTACAATAACAGTGTCAATGTCACCACCTTTAACTTCAGCAGTTGTCCAGTTGCTGTTTTAAAGTGAGCTGTAGTAGCAAGAGTGTACGTTACAGGATTTGTTACAGCTAGTAAACGAGTATCTACAGTTAAAGCATTTGAAACAATAATAGTACCAGACACGTTTGAAGTTAAAGCCTGAAGGTCAAGTACTTTTGCACCAAGTAATGATGCATTACCGCCAAAATTAGTGATTTTTGGGAAATGAGCTTCACCTATAGCACCAATTGTAGTTGTTGCAACAGAAGTTAATCCATTAGCAAAGTATGTAGTTGCTGAAGAAGCACTTGATACAGATAATGTTCCTGAGATAGAAGTAACCCCATGATTGATCACAGCTGTTTTAGGAGCGTTGATAGTAACGTTTCCTGTATGTGCTCCACTACCAATTGTAATATCAGTAGCTAATGTTGCATTTAAGTTGCTTACAACAGACTTACCAGTATTAATAGTTGTAGCTTTCTTTAACCATAATTCACCAGTTGCAGAACCTACAGTAGACATTGAAGTAATGTTAGCTGTTGAAGGGAATTCAACAGAAGTAACGTCATTACCAATTGCAAAAACTCCAGCAGAAGCTAATAGTGGGTAAGAAATCGCACCACTGTGAGTTTCAGTAACATTCCCAGAAACCGTAGTTAGTTTAGGATGTCCATATGAAGCACCACTTACTTCTACAGTTTTGTCAACAAACGCCAACTCGTTAAAGTTGATTGTTGAAGAAGCGCTGTGAGTAACAACAAGTCCAGCACCACCTTCTACACCTAAAATTGTAGCGATTTTGTTAGTAATGGCATTAATTCTAGCTGTTAGTGAAGCATCTGCATTTGCAAAAGCAGAATCAATAGTTACACTTCCGTTAACGATCACAGTAGGATCATCAGTTCCTGTACCTACAAGAGATTCAGCATACTGAAGAGTAGCTTCGTTACTAATTGTGATGCTTTGGTTGATTACAGCGTTAGCAGCAAGTAATTCATTAACATCTTCTTGTACTATAGCAAGAGCTTCAGCAAGCGCTGTTAAATCTGTTTCGTCTGCTACACCAACAAGTGCTGCTTCGAGTGCATCGATGTCTGCTTGAATAGCCGCAACGTCAAGTGAAGTAGCTAACCCGTTAACTGTTTGACTAAGAGTAGCAATGTCGTCAGACACAGTTTGTAGTCCTGCAACATCAGCAGCGAGATTTGTCACCTATGTAGTAAGTTCCTTGAACTGTGAGTCATAATCTTGACAACCTACTATCGTTAGTGCAGCCGCCAAAAGAGTTAATAAACCTTTTTTCATTTTGATAAAAATTAAATTAAAATTAATAATGCTTTTATTTTTTAGATTAACATTTGTTTGCAAATATAGAGATATAATTGAACTTTCAAATAGTTTTAAAAAAAAAAATATAGATTTTGTTGCTACAATTTACATAAAATTTAGGTATTGAGACCAATTTTAGAGAATCATTTACCGTTTTAGGTCAATTATGGTAGAAAAAACCTCTACTTTTATATAAAAGTAGAGGTTAAAAGATTTACAACACTTTATGAATAAGTAAAGGCCATAACGATAGATTTGTCAAAAGTAATGAAATTCAAATTCGAATTACATTATTTGAAGAGTCATATTTATTAACACCTCATGTTAATTAAGTCTCATTTTGTTTTTCAGAAACAAACAACAAAGCAGCAATTCCTTTTTGAATAGTTTTTCTTTTCCTTGAAATTATTAACAGATATTATGAAAGAATAGTTCTTTTCAGTGCTTGTTAGTAAATATCCAGCCAAAAGATGATGGTTTCTCATACTCCCTGTTTTTGCATATACAAAAGGTATATTATAATTAGGAGCATACATAGACAAAGTTCCTTCCGAATTTGCCTGTGGAAAATAGTCTTTGATTTTTGGGCTACTGATGGATTTATGTATTTTATCGAGAACATCAATCAGGACTTCGTGGGTTAAAAGGTTATTTCTTGATAAACCTGACCCATCAACTTGTACTATGTTTTCGAACATCATCTTATTTTCTTGATGAATCAACTCTATTCCTAAATCTGTATCTAGCTCCCATTGTTCAGTTCCAGAAAGCATTAACATTAAAGATTCTGCAATAAGATTGTCACTATCTTCAACGATTGCTTTATAAACTTTTTGAGCTGAGACTTTTAAGGTTTTAAAATTAGAATGAGTGGCTTCATTTTTTCTTTCAACGTAAACAGGAGAACTGAGCGTATTTCTCAAAACTTTGATAACAAGAGAATCTGAGGGAATAAAAGGAACATATATCGAGTCTGCTTGATGTCGATTTAGTTTGTAAATATGATCATTGGTTTTAAATTCATGATGATCTTTTTTGGTTTTGTGATTTAATGTGTTTTCAAAAAAAGGAGGATTAAATTGAAGCTTTTCATATTTTGGATTTGAAATAATTTGAACAACATTTCCATGAATTGGAAAACTTGACTTTTTTGCAGAAAAATAGTAGGCTTGATCATCCCAAGCCCAGCCTTTGCCAAGAGATTTTGAAACCATAGGTCTGCTGATGTAAAACAAAGAGTCTTTTTGCTGGTTTAAAAAAGTAGTAACTGTACTGTCTTTGTAAAAAGGGTGATTAAACAAAAGGATATCCAGAGGACCAAAAATAAAAACGCTTTTTTTCTTTTGTGTAATGTAATGCTGGAAGGGAATCTCCAAATTTTTGGATTCCACCATTTACAGTAATAAGTTTAACCAAAGAAGCAGGAAGAATCCTTTTATCAGAATCAATTGTTACAATTTTTTTTTTTTCTCAAGATCGATTAACGTTACCCCAACTTGAGCACCATCAAAGGAAGATTCACTTTTAATGGCCTTTAAAAGTTTGCGTTCAAGCTTGTTTTGTGCGTTTATGCTAAATAAATTTAGAAACAAACAGCAGAGAATAAAAAAAATAGTTTTCATTATGGTCTAATATAGGGTTTCTGAAAGAGGCTTTCAAATTCAAATCAATTTTAATTGAATAAAAATTAGACTAGGTTTTTTTTGAAATAAATTTTTAAACGACTAAACTTGACAAATTTTATCAAAATAACATTAGATTATTTAATCTTATGACAACCATACAGTTTTGCCAATAAGATAATTTTAGGTTGCTTATTTTTTTTTATATTTGAAAAAATTACACTCAATGAATTCAAATCAAAAATTACCAAATTACATTCTACTTATCCTTTATATAATTACAGGTTCATTAGGCAACAATGGAGCTATTGATATTTTGGCACCACAATGGGTTTATTTAGGATGGATCAATATTCTTACATGTTTGTTTTTCCTTTTTAATCCAAATTCTTTTGCAAAGACAGGTCTATCTAAATTATTGAAATCAGTTACATATATGGGTGTATCTGTTCTATTTTATATGGTCGGGATTGTCTTATTTTTATGCGATTAATTCTACCGAAACCTTGCTTAATATTCCAAGAGTAGGAAATACTTTTTTTTGCAGTATTTTTTTGTTTTTTTTACTTCACAATCTAGAAAATAAAGTTCAAATCATCAACCGTATTTTCCTTGGGTTTTTGCTGTTTGAGTTATCCTCTTTTTACAGTGATTTTTTTACAGAATTAGAATCTCCTGATTTTGTTTCAATGAATTTAAAAGGAGTAGCTGGGAATAAGAACATAACTTCAGCTTCAATTGCTTTTAAAATTCCATTTGTACTGTATTCCTTGATAACTGCCTCTAGAAAACTAGTAAAAAGTAATTTTATTCATCATGTTATTTTTAGCAGCTTTTTGCTGTATCCATCTTGATGCTCGAGCTGCAATTCTAAGTTCTGCTATAGTATTCTTTATTTTTATAATATTTTTGTTTTTTACTTTGTTTGGGAATAAAAAAAGAAAGAAGAAAAAATTTAGCCAATATTGGTCTGACCCTAACGCCCTACTTATTGGCTATTCTTGTTAATATTAGCCTTTACTAATTCTCAAAAAAAGGGTAATATTGGAAGTCAATTGGGAGATATTGAGTTTACAGAAGAATCTTCTAATGGGCGTTTTCAATATTGGGGAGATGCATACGACTATGTTGTTGATAATCCTCTAATCGCTTCGGGGCTTGGGAATTGGAAAATTGCTTCAATCTCTTATGGTAAAGAACATGTCAAAGGTTATACAGTTCCATACCATGCGCATAATGATTTTATTCATGTTTTTGCTGAGGTTGGTATTTTGGGAGGGATTGCTTATTTGAGTCTGTTTTTTTGATCTTGACTTTTTATCTTTTCCGTCTACTTTATGTTCAACGCAAAGAAGATGGGAATACGGACTTTTCTTTATTTTTATTAATTCTTCCATTTATTATCTATGGAATAGATGCAGGATTAAATTTTCCTGTAGCGCGCCCATTAATGCAGTCCTCTTTAGCTTTATACATGGGACTTTTGTTATCAATTTACCTCAATAGATTTTCCAAAAAAGATATAAAACCTCTAAAAAAGAATACTCCTAAACTTATATTTGGTTTATCCTTATTACTTCTTATACCAGGTTTGGTAATTCATATTTTGTCATTTAAGTCTCTAACACAACAGGGAGTTTTGTTGTATGAGTTCAATTCAGGAAAGTTTAATTTATCACTGAGCCAACTCGAAGAAATAGAGGATGATTTTCCAAATTTAACGGAAACAGCTATGCCAATTAAAGCGATGAAAGCCCGGTATTTTTATCTCAACAATTTGAAAGAAAAAGCTCATAAATATGCACAGTTGGGTTCAAAAGATAATCCACAAATTTATTTTGGCGAGAATTTAAGAGCTCAATTCTTCCTTCAGGAACAAAAGATTGATAGTGCTTACCATTATTCAAAATTGGCCTTTTTCAATCTTCCCAATAATATGCCACATTATAA
This sequence comes from Candidatus Arcticimaribacter sp., assembly GCA_038142965.1. Taxonomy (GTDB): domain Bacteria; phylum Bacteroidota; class Bacteroidia; order Flavobacteriales; family Flavobacteriaceae; genus Arcticimaribacter. The sequence goes on from JAYQLC010000008.1 coordinate 5,231, forward strand.
TATATACATGAATGCATTGACCGCTAAAAGAGACAGAGAAGGTATAAACGCAGCTTTTGAACATGTTCGATCTATTGCTGGGAATACCGCCATAATATGGGTAATATATCTGCGTGCTTTAGCTCAAGTTTCTACTTTGGGAGATCCTTTTGTAATGGATAAAGCTTCAGAAGCCTTCAAGCTTTATCCTCTAGATAAGGATGTTTTCAATCTTTACCGAATACTTACCTATGGTCAACAACGTGTAGTCCAAGCAGAACAATTATACAAAAGCGGGACAGAATCTTACAATGCTTCAAGTTTTGAGGTTGCTTCAGGACAGTTTAAACAAGCTTTTGATTTAGATCCACTTGAACACACTTACGCACTCAACAGTGGACTAGCATTATATCAAAACAATCAATTTGAAGAAGCAATTCGTTATTTTGATATTACACAAAGTTCTCGCAAAACAGCTTTAAAAGAAAAAGCACTTCGATATAAGGGCCTGTCATTGTATAAAATTGGGAAAGCTCCAGAGGCTTGTGCTATTTTTTTAAAGCTAATGAATACCTACCCTAAACGAATGTATCAGCAAGAATTCCAAAAATATTGCAGAAATTAAGTTGCATTATATATATATTTTAAGTACTTTTGGTACTTAGATTAAAACATTTATAGTGCTTAATAAACTGATTACATCCAAAACCCGCCTTCGTTTGTTGATAAAATTTTTTATTAATCAAGCGAATAGTGGGTATTTGAATGGATTAGCTTCAGAATTTAAGGAGTCTACAAATTCCATTCGTAAAGAGCTGAATCATCTTTCAGAAGCGGGTTATCTAGAAAAATTTAAAGATCAAAATAAGGTTTCTTACAAGGCCAATACAAACCACCCGCTGTTTGAAATCCTTCAAAAAGTAGTTTATAAACATTTGGGACTTGAAGAGATCATTGAACGAGTTTTGGAGCGGATGGGATCTGTTCACCAAATTCTTTTGGTTGGTGATTATGCAAAAGGTCTTGATTCGGGTAATATTGAAGTTATGTTGATCGGGGATCAATTAAACACAGAATACATTCAAGCCCTTGAAGAAAAAATAGAAAGCGTAATAGAACGCAAAGTCAGTTTTTATCTGGCCACCAAACCAAACCCAAATCAAGATAGTATCATATTGTATGAAAGCAGATAATAATTGTGTTATTGGTTAGCGCTATTTTGAGAACTCAATTTTAGCTGTGATAATAAAAGGATAATAAAAGAATATATAAAAACAACATTAACTGGTTAATCAGAAATTTCTTTTGAAGAAAAGATGATGTAACCTATAGATCAAATACGATGAAAACGTATCAAAAAATCAAAAAATTAATTTCACAAAAAGAAAAAAGTAAAGCAATTGTTTTGTTTTTCTTACTTCTTATTGGAATGGTTTTCGAAATTATGGGGATAGGTGTTCTTTTGCCAATACTTACGGCTGTTTTAAATCCCGAAATATTATTTGAAAATAAAATAATTAAAGATGTTTTTTATTTTTTTGATATTATTGAGCCCGATCAAATTGTTAGTGCAGCATTGATTACACTCTTGTTTGTTTATACGATTAAATCAGCTTATTTACTTTACTTAAGCCATTATCAAAATAGGTTTATTTCCAGATTGTCAGCTGAACTTTCAAACAGATTATTTAAAAACTATCTTTTTCAATCTTACACTTTTCATTTGAAACGAAACAGTTCTGAATTAATCAAAAATTTTCAAGTTGAAATTACTTATTTCACTAATTTTCTAATTTCTACCATTCTATTAATTACAGAGGTAACTTTGGCTTTATCTGTAGTCTTAACGCTATTTCTGATTGAACCTCTTGGGACTCTAGTTGTATTGATTTTCTTTGGAGTTGCATCCCTATTATTTTATAATTTCACAAAGAAAAAAATAAGCAATTGGGGAAGTGTTAGAGAGCAAATTGATTCAAACATATCTAAAGTTGTTTTGGAGGGATTTTCTGGTATTAAGGAAGTAATTCTCGCAGGGCGTCAATCTTATTTTTTTTTTCTCAAATAGAGGAAAACAACTCGATCAAGGCTTCGATTAGCACAAAAAATTTGACCTTAAGACAAGTCCCAAGATATTATTTGGAATTATTATCTGTATTTTCTTTGATTGGATTTATCTTCATTATGGTAATTCAAAATAGAAATATTGAAAACGTAATTGTAACCCTAGGTGTTTTTGTGGCAGCTACTTTTAGGATTCTACCCTCAATTAACAGAATACTTTCTTCGTTACAAAATATTAAATTCTACAAAACAAGCATTGATCTTCTTTACACAGAGTTTAAATCAACCAATTCAATGATGGAAAGTTATTTAATTGACGAAATAAATCAAATAACACCCTCAGAAAAAATTTCATTGAATAACCTATGTTTAACTTTTAAAGAAACCAAAAAGGAGATATTAAAAAATGTTAATTTGGATATTAAAGTAGGTTCAACTATAGGAATAATAGGTTCCTCTGGTGCTGGTAAAAGTACTTTAATTAATATTTTAGTTGGTTTACTAAAACCAGATTTAGGAGGAGTTTTTGTTGATAATTTCGCAATACAACAAAATAATCTAAGGAAGTGGCAAAATTCAATAGGCTATGTTTCTCAAGATGTGTATTTAACGGACGATAGCATAGTTTCTAATATTGCTTTTGGAATTGAAAAAGAAAAAATAGACTTTGATTTAATAGAAAAAGTTTTAGACCAAGCTCAATTGACAGATTTAATACAATCTTTACCAAATGGATATAATACTGAAGTTGGCGAGCGCGGAGTTCAACTTTCAGGAGGACAACAACAGCGAATCGGAATAGCAAGGGCTTTGTACAAAAAACCTGAAGTCTTAGTTTTAGATGAAGCGACCAGTGCTTTAGACACAAGAACTGAACATGAAATTATGTCTTCAGTAGACCTACTCAAAGGGAAGAAAACAATTATTATTGTCACACACAGAATGATTACTCTGAAGAATTGTGATCAGATTTATAAATTGGAACAGGGTAAACTAAACCTTGAAAAGAAACAGGTAAATATTCATTAACAAAAATCAATCTTTTACTATAAGATATGTTAGAAAACAAATCAATCTTAATTACAGGAGGGACAGGGTCTTTGGGGAAAGAATTAGTTCGTCGTATCCTTAAAAAATACCCATCCGTGAAAAGGGTAGTTATTTTTTCTAGAGACGAGCAAAAGCAATTTCAAATGGCGCAAGAATTTCCAGATTCTAAATATGGAATGTTACGTTATTTTATTGGTGATATTAGAGATTTTAAAAAGAGTTTTGCGCGCCTTAAATGGTATCGACTACGTCATCCATACTGCGGCTATGAAGCATGTTCATATAGCAGAATACAACCCCATGGAGTGTATTAAAACAAATGTTTTGGGAGCAGACAACTTAATTAATGCATGTTTGGAAACTAATGTTCAAAAAGTAGTGGCGTTGTCAACAGATAAAGCAGCAGCACCCATTAATCTTTACGGAGCTTCGAAGTTGACCTCTGATAAACTTTTTATTGCAGCGAATAATATTCGCGGGGCTAAGAATATAAATTTTTCTGTAGTGCGCTATGGGAACGTAATGGGATCTAATGGATCTGTAATTCCATTTTTTTTGGATAAAAGAAATTCAGGAATATTACCTATTACAGACCCTAAAATGACACGTTTCAATATCTCTTTAGCTGAAGGTGTAGATATGGTTTTACATGCATTAGAGAATGCTTGGGGAGGAGAAATTTTTGTACCAAAAATTCCTTCATATAAAATAACAGATATCGCTGAAGCCATAGCTCCGGATTGCGAGCATAAAATAATTGGAATTCGACCTGGTGAAAAAATTCATGAAGAGATGCTCACAAAATCAGATTCTTTTACTTCATATGATTTAGGGAAATTTTTTGTGATACTTCCACAGCACCCAATATTTGATATGAATGAATTTATCACTCATTTTTCAGCAAAAAAGGTTGAAGATAATTTTTCATACAATTCTGCAGACAATACGGAATGGTTATCTGTTCCTAAGCTAAGAGCTTTGATCAAAAAAAATGTTGATCCTAATTTTAAATTGATCTGATGAAACCAATACCCTACGGAAAACAGCACATATCAGAACAGGACATAGAGTCCTTGGTCTCTGTGTTGCAGGAGGATTTTTGACTCAAGGACCCAAGGTAAATGAGTTCGAGGAAAAATTTGCTCAATATGTAGGTTCTAATTATGCAGTTGCGGTTTCAAATGGTACAGCTGCGCTTCATCTTTCTGCATTAGCACTAGGAGTTAACCAGAAAAGTAAAGTTATTACTTCACCCATAACATTTGCTGCATCTGCAAATTGTATTCGTTACTGTGGGGAGAAGTTGAATTTTGTGATATTAATCCTGATACACTTTGTTTGGATATTTCTAAAGTAAGAAAAAATTGGAGTCAGCTCCAAGAGGCACTTATCAAGGAATAATACCTGTCGATTTTGCGGGATATGCGGTTGATATGGAGTCTTTCAGAAAATTAGCAGACGAATATGGTTTGTGGATATTGGAAGATTCTTGTCATGCACCAGGAGGCTTTTTAGAGATAAAAACAATGATATTCAAAAATGTGGAGGAGGTAGTTTTTGCAGATGCTGCTATTTTTTCATTTCACCCTGTAAAACATATTGCTTGTGGAGAGGGGGAATGATAACTACTAATAATCAAAAAATCTATGAAAAGCTTCTTTTGTTAAGGTCTCATGGAATAACAAAAGACCCCAATAAAATTAAGAATAACAATGAAGGTGGTATTATGAAATGCAAGAGCTAGGTTTTAATTATCGAATACCAGATATTCTTTGCGCTTTGGGGATTTCACAATTAAAAACAGCTAAGGCGAAACTTCAAAAAGAAAATTAATTGCCGAAAGGTACATACGAGCTTTCAAAAACACCAACGTTAAAGTTCCTTCAGCTAATTTAGCAGAAGGGCACGCATTTCATTTATTTGTAATCCAGATAGAGAATCGACTCGATCTTTACAACTATCTAAAAGAGCATAACATACTATGCCAAGTCCATTACATACCCATTCATCAATTACCCTATTATTCAAAACTATATGGAAGTCAGTCATTTCCTGAAGCCGAAAGCTATTACCAAAGCTGTTTGAGCTTACCGATTTTTCCTAGCTTGACCCAAGATGAACAAGAATATATTATTGATAAAATAACCTCTTTTTTATTCACAAAAAATCTCAAAATGAAAAAGCTTATTTTAGGTTCAGCTCAATTTGGATTGGATTATGGGATCAATAATTCCAAAGGAAAATTTAATTGCTTGGAAGTAGAGGAATTGCTTGACTATGCTCATAGTAAAGGGGTACAGACTCTGGATACAGCTCAAGAATACGGAGATGTGGAAATAACAATTGGAGAATATTTTAAAAAACACCCAAAAAATAAATTTAAAATAATTACCAAAATAACCCTTCAAAACAAATCCTTTGAAGAGGCTCTTAAAAAAAGCTTAAAAAGATTACAACTTGATCAAGTAGAAGTAATTATGTTTCATTCATTCGAAGAATATAAACGAATTAAAAATGAATTACCAAATTGGGTAGCCAAATTCAAGGGTGTATTATTTAAAAAATAGGAGTTTCCTTGTATACAAATGAGGAGATTGAAACAGTTTTAGGAGACGTAAATATTGATGTTATTCAGACACCTTTCAATCTTTTGGACAATGAGTTTCAGAGAGGGGAACAGTATAAAAAAATAAAAAGAAGCGGAAAAGAATTACATGTTCGATCTGTTTTTTTACAGGGATTATTTTTTAAACCCCTAGATCAAATCACAAAACAATTGCAGCCATTAGTTCCATTGCTTAAAGAACTTCAACTACAAGCTGTAAAAAGTAAAATTAGCCTCAATGAAATTGCATTAGCATATGTCCAATCCAAACCTTATGTCGACGGATTTTTGATTGGAGTTGATGATTTAGATCAACTAAAATCTAACCTATCTGCAACACAAATCAAACTGAGCGATCAAATGGTAAATACAATTGATCAAATTGCTTTGGAAGAAAAAAACGTCTTAAATCCTGGAGTATGGAAAAGATAATCATTATTACTCAAGCTAGAGTGGGTAGTTCAAGATTACCTTCAAAAGTTTTATTACCTCTGGCAGGAGATACTTTACTCGGAATACATTTAAAACGTCTTAAAAAATCCAAATTAGCCTCTTCTGTTGTGGTTGCAACTACTTTTGAAGAAAAGGCTGACCAAATAGTATCAATTGCCAAACAAAATGGTGTTAAGTACTTTCAGGGATCTACAGAGAATGTTTTGGATAGATTTTATCAAGCTGTAAAATCAGACAAACCAGATTATATCGTTCAGGTTACCTCAGATTGTCCATTGATAGATGGAGCATTATTGGATAGCATCATCAATATGGCAATCAAAAACAAAATTGACTATTGCTCTAATACTTTAATTGAGGCATATCCAGATGGGCAAGATGTTGAAATAATAAAATGGAGTGCGTTTCAAGATTCTTGGAAATATGCTAAAAAACAAAACTACAACTAGAACATGTCACTCCCTACATAAGAGAAAAACACACTTTAAAGGAAAGAAGCTTTTTTCTTCAATGAATTTTCCATGTGAAAACAACTATAATCATGTTAGAATGACTGTTGATGAACCTATTGATTTTGATGCACTAAAACTATTAGTTAATGAGCTTGGGACAGATCAAAATTGGAAAACATACACCCAGTATATATTAGATAATCCAAAAAATTCTTGAATCAAAAGATCACAAGGAATGAAGGATATTTAAATTCAATAAAACAAAATTCATAAATATGGATAGCGGGCAAAAATTATACAAAAAAGCAAAAAGATAATTCCCGGAGGAACGATGCTTTTATCGAAAAGACCAGAAATGTTTTTACCAGAAAGGTGGCCCGCATACTTTTCAAAAGCAAAAAGGTTGCCAAGTATGGGATTTAGATGGCAATGAATTCACTGATGTCAGCATTATGGGAATAGGAACCAATACTCTCGGATATGGTCATGAAGAAGTGGATAACGCAGTTTTTAAACACTGTCAAAATGGGAAATATGAGCACTTTGAATTGTCCGGAAGAGGTTGCTCTAGCTGAAAAACTAATTGAAATCAATCCATGGGCTGAGATGGTTCGATTTGCAAGAAGTGGTGGTGAAGCAAATGCCATTGCAATTCGAATTGCAAGAGCTGCTGTAGGCAAAGATAATGTTGCTATTTGTGGATATCACGGTTGGCACGATTGGTATTTATCGGTAAATCATAACTCAAGTGGAGAAGATCTTTCAAATCATTTACTCCCTGGATTAGCACCAGAAGGGGTTCCTAAAAATCTAAAAAATTCAGTTTTTCCTTTCCATTACAATGATTTTGAGGAGTTAAAAAAACTTGTAGAAGACAAGAATATTGGGGTAATTAAAATGGAAGTTCAACGCAATTATGGTCCTGAAGATAATTTTTTAGAAAAAGTCAGAGCTTTGGCTACCCAAAAAAGGGATTGTATTAATTTTTGATGAATGTACTTCGGGCTTTAGAGAAACTTTTGGAGGGATACATAAAAAATATTGTGTTGAACCCGACCTGGCCATGTATGGCAAAACCCTTGGTAATGGATATGCTATTACGGCTGTTGTGGGGAAAAGATCCGTAATGGAGGCAGCCCAAAATACCTTTATAAGCAGTACTTTTTGGACCGAAAGAATTGGCCCTACTGCAGCTCTAAAAACTCTTGAGGTTATGCAAAAAGAGAAGTCATGGGAAGTCATAACCAAGATTGGCCTTAAAGTTCAAAAAAAAAAATTGGGAAAAAATAGCTAATGAGCATGCTCTAAGTATTGAAGTCAATGGCATTCCCGCTCTTGCTTCCTTTGTGTTTTCTGAAAATCACAGCGAGTATAAAACCTATATAACACAAGAAATGTTAAAAAAAGGGTTTTTAGCAAGCACTACTTTATATGCTTCAGTTGCTCACGATGAAATTGTTATTGATTCATACCTAAATGCCTTGAATGAGGTGTTTTTTAAAATAGGTAAGTGTAAAAGAGAAAATGAAAGTATTTTTAACTTACTTGAAAATCAAGTTTGTGATTCAGGATTTAAAAGATTGAACTAGGTTGTGATAAAAAAATTGTATTTTTTCCTGATAATGAAATTTCTAGTGGTAGTGGTCATTTAAACAGACTTTTGTCATTGGCTGAACAGGTAAAAGATGTTTTTGAGATTGAGTTTCTTTTTTTAAATCCGGTAAAGCACGAATTCCCTTTTCAGTTTGAAAAAATGATTAACTGTGAAACAGTTTCTGAAGAAATAAATTATTTATCAAACAAATTAGATCACAAACAAACGGCTCTTGTCTTAGATGGTTATCGATTTGATCAAAACTATCAAAGTGCTTTAAGAGATAAATTAAAAGACATTATAATTGTTTATATCGATGATTTTGCAGGTGAACAAATGTTTGCAAATATTGTAATTAATCATGCACCGAAAGTAAAGCCAAACCAATATATTGTTAATTCAAGTACTAAACTTTTACTTGGTTTAAATTATTTAATGTTACGTCAAGAGTTTTTGAAAAAAAATCTAAGTCAAAAGGTTTAATAAAAGGAAGTGTTTTTGTGTGTTTTGGAGGTTTAGATAAAGATAATTGGAGTAAAAAAATTGTTGAGATTCTTTTAGAAAATCCACAAATTAATTTTGTGACAATTGTATTAGGAGAAAATTATAAGCATTCTCTTGAATGGACAGAAAATGAAAAGATAATTTGCCATGCTGGTTTGTCGGTAGATAGACTTATTGAAAAAATGGAGAATGCCGAAATCGTTGTTGTCCCATCGAGTACAATGGCATTGGAGGGATTAGTTTTGGATAAAAAAGTTTTAGCGATCAAAACCATAGATAATCAAGAACTTATTTTTAATGGGTTAAAAAAAATTCTTAATGTAGAAACCCTAGATTTATCAAATCAATTAAATATCAGAAATTCAATTGAACTAAAAATAAACAGGCTATTTAAAGTTGAAAACTCAAATAGAAATGAAGTTGATTTTGAATCATTATTAAAATCAAGAATGACAGATTTACTAATAAATAATTTCTAATAAATGAAAAATAGGAGTCAAGTTTTTATTGTAGCAGAAATTGGCATTAACCATAATGGAGATATGGATTTAGCTAAAAGAATGATTCGTTCTGTAAAAGAATGTGGAGCGGATGCAGTAAAATTTCAAAATTATAAAACAGAAGATTTTATACTTGACAAAACCATTTCATATACCTATGAATCAAATGGTAAAAAATTAACAGAAAAACAATTTGATATGTTTAAGCGTTACGAGTTGTCGTTTGATCAAATTGTGATGCTAAAAATATTGTGATGACATAGGGATTATATTTTTTAGTACACCGACAAGTAAAAAAGGGATAGATGAGCTACAGAAAATAGGAGTTAGTTTAATTAAAAATGGATCTGATTTTTTACAAAATCTTCCTTTTATTGAAGATTTGGCTAAATCACAAATTCCAATTGTAATTTCAACAGGGATGGCAAGTCTTGCCCAAATCGACGAGGCCGTAAAGACTTTTGAAAACGCAGGCGGAGAGGATTTAACTATTCTTCAATGTGTTTCACAATACCCAACCCCTATGGAAGAAGTAAATCTTTTAAAATTACCTGTACTTAAAAAAAGCTTTTGGTTACCCTGTTGGTTTTTCAGATCATACAGAAGGAAATATAGCTGCAATTGGTGCGGTAACGTTGGGAGCAACATTTATTGAAAAACATTTTACACTCTCGCATGAATTGAAGGCCCTGATCACAAATTTTCGTCTACTCCAGAGGAATTTATTGAATATGTTGATTCTATACGAAAAATTGAAAAAGCACTTGGCAGTGAGAAACTATCCCCCACTTTGAAAGATCAAAAAAATGGAAATCAATTTCAATTATCATGTGTGGCAAATAAAGAAATTATTTCTGGCCATGTGTTAACAGAAAGCGATATTGCTTTTTTCAAGGCCAGGGGATGGATTACCTCCCAAAATGAAACAGTTCTTGATTGGTAAAAAACTACTAAATAGAAAAACATCTGGATCAAAATTCACATTTGAAGATTTTTTACGATGACCGTTAAGACTAAAAAATAATTGTTGTGGGTGCAGGTTTCAAGGGGATGATAGCTGCATTAAAATTGGTTAATAAAGGTTACAACGTAACACTTATTGAGGAAGCTAAAAATTTAGGAGGGGTGTTAAATAGCCCTATCTGGGATGGTATGTATATTGACCTAGGATGTCATCTATTCTTTAATCAGACAAATGAATTTACAGAGGATATTTTAAAAATTCTTGTGAATAATTATCAACCTGATCCACCAAACTATGCATCTTACTTTAACAAACATAAAACAGAAGGTATTGCTATTCCTAATTTTGAATCTTTAATTGAAGAAGAAAAATTAAAATTCAACATAGTTTGTTGAAGAAGCCAACTCAAATAAAAGAGATAGAATCTTTGCGAGACATTTATGTTAACCGATTTGGAGATAACGCAACTCATTGGATAAATGAATGCATACTAAAATCTCACGGCATAAGAAGTAATGATTTGGATCCACTTGCAAATTATTTTCTTCCATTTGAACGAATCAGAATATTTCCAATAAATAAGGCGATTGAATTAAAAAAAGATAATTGGTATGATGAGCGAGTTGCTGTTCCAAGAAAATTTATCACAATTGATCAATTAAAGAAAAAGAAACATGATTTTTTTGAATATTATCCCTCAAAAGAAGGCTTACATTTTTTTTGTAAAAAACTTCATGAGATTTTGTTAGATAGGGAGTTGAAATTCTATCAAAAACTCAAATAAATTCTATACACATTGAACAGGATGTTACTTTGTTTTCTGCAAACACCAAATTTAAAAAGCACAACTGTTGTATTGGGCCTCTCCTGTTTATCACTTACCAAAATATTTTAATTTAGATCATAACCTTGAGCCTTTTCTTCATTCCGTTCCACTGGTATTATTCTATTTCACTGTAAGTAGTAAGTATGTATCCAACTACACTTATTTACATAACTATGATAAAAAGATCTTTGTTTTCGATTTTCAATTCAATCCAATTATGCTGACAATAATATTCCCAAAGGTAAAGCTTTGATTTGTTGTGAAGTTCCAGTAAAAATAAATTCATCTCTTTGGGAAATCCAGAAAATTTTTCTCAAAATATTTGGAATGAAGCGATTAAGACAGGTGTTGTTAAACCAACAAACTTTGATAAATTTAAGATACTTAAAACCCCATCTGCTTTCAAACTACCCTTGAAGGGATATAGTGAAAAATTTGAAGAGGTTTTCAACCAGATTGACAACAAAAAGATTTTAGGAATTAGTAGCTGGAATTATTCAAAAAATGACATTATATCAGAAATCAATAATGAATTAAAAAAAATGACATGAAAAATTTTAATTCTGTGTGGGAGGATATTTTTACACAACGCGATCCAAGTTTTTATCCTTTTGACAATGTAGTGAGTTTTGTTTTCAGAAATTTACCCGAGGGCAAGCCCAGAAATGAAGTAAATATTCTTGAAGTAGGATGTGGAGGAGGAATAACCTTCGATTTGCTGCTAAAGAAGGGTTTAATGTATTCGGAATAGACGGAAGTAAACGTGCCCTCGAGATTGCGCAAAAAGGTTTGATGATGAAAACTTGAAAGGTGAGTTCATTCATGGAGATTTTACTTTCCTTAACTATGAAGATAATTTTTTTGATATAGTTATTGATCGATGCTCTATTGTATGTGTTGATAAGACTGCTGCTCAACAGACTTTTAATGAGATATATCGAGTTTTAAAGAAAAAAGGGAAGTTTTTTTTTAATTCATACAGTGATGATCATACATCTTGTGTTACAGCTGATCTTTTAGAAAATGGAATTACAACCAATATTTCACAAGGAGTTTTAGTGGGAAATGGTGATTTGAGTTTTTATAATAAAGCTGAGTTGTTAAACTATTTTTCCTCACCATGGAAATTGAAAGAAATGAAATTAAAAAAATATACAAACGAATTGGACAATTATGAAAGTCTTCATTCTGAATGGGAACTAATTATCGAAAAAATGATTAAAATCAGATTAGTTGAAAAGGATGATTTAGAGATGTTGTTTCAATGGAGAAATATAGATAAAATCATCTCTTTAAGCGCTTCACAAAGGGGCGTTAGTTCTGAGGAACATAAATATTGGTTTGATCAAGTTTTTCAGAGTTCAAAAGTAGAAATATATATAATTGAAAAAGTAAAATACCAGTAGGTCAAATTCGATTTAAACGAAAAGAAAATAAATCTCGTGAATGTGAAATTTCAATTTATTTATTACCATCAGAACAAGAGAAAGGAATTGGTTCAACAGCAATTAATTTAGGAATCAAAAAAAATTTTGAATTCTTGGAACAAGACTGAAAAAATTAATGCGTTTGTGAGAAAAGAAAACAAAGCAAGCTTAGCCTTTTTTAAAAAAAAAATAAATTTTTAAAAAGTGGCAATTCAAATCAATTGATTCGTTTGAGTTACTATCCAAATAAAAACATAAATAAATTAATTAAAAAAATGTGAAATACTATGATAAACGTGTTGAAAAATATGGGAATTCACATTTAAGTCTAAATTGGGGTAGTAAAGAGTCACAATTAAAAGATTTGAAATTTTATCTTTGATTGGAAATTTACACCAAAAAAAGTTTTGGATTTTGGATGTGGTTTGGGTGATTTATACTCATGGTTCAAAGAAAATAAAAATGAATTAAATTACACAGGAATTGACATCTCACCAGAGATGATAAAACAGGCCTCCTCTCGTTTTCCAGAGGGGCAATTTTTAATTCAAGACATTTTTTCAGTTCCTTTACAAGAAGATTTTTTTGATTATATATTAATGAGTGGAATTTTTACATACACTAATAAATTTTTTTTTGAAAGATGTATTGAGCTTTTATTTCCCAAATGTAAAATTGGTCTTGGATTTAATTTGTTGGGTGAATTTGATAAATCTGATAAAGGAAATGAAAATTATGAGTTTTCACAATCACTTGAGCAAACTTTGATTTTTTGCAATAAAATAACAAAGAAAATAGTTTTTCACGATGATTACCATCCTCGTGACTTTACTGTTTTTTTATACAAATAAAAATGAAAATTTCTATAAATCAACCTGCATATCTTCCATGGCTTGGCTATTTTGATCGGATTGACTTTGCAGATATTCATATTGTATTAGACCATGTTCAATTTGAGAAAAACAGCTTTGTTAATAGAAACAAATTAATTTCAAATAAAGGTCCACAATGGATTACTCTTCCCATAACAAAAGGTGATAAGGGAGAAATCACAATCAATAAAATTAAAAGTTTTCAAAACAAAAAAATGGATAAAAAAACATTTAAGGACCATTATCCAAAACTATTCAAAAACACCTTTTTTCTCAGATTACTACTTCCCCATAAATGAAGCTTTATCATCGCAGATTGATAATTCAAATTTTCTTGAAATAGTTGAAATACTTAATAAACTTTTTCTCAAATTTCTGCATATAAAAACTCCTATTGTTTATAGCAGTGAATTGAATTTTCATTCAAAGAAATCTAATTTAGTTTTGGATATTTGTAAATACTACAAAGCAAGTGTTTATCTTTCAGGAATCAATGGGAAAAATTATTTGGAGACAGGTGATTTTATAAATAAAAACATTGAAGTATTATATCAATCTTATAAACACCCAATATATTCACAAAATGATTCAAATTTCACCCCATATCTATCGATATTAGATTTATTGTTTCATGAAGGACCTAATAGTATTAACATCTTAAGACAAGGAAGAAATTATATAAAATGACAAATTTTAATCAACAAAGGGTAATGGTTTGTGTAGCCCATCCAGATGATGAACTTCTGGGACTTGGTGGATCAATAAATAAACTAGTAAATGATTACGGCTGTATAATTAAGGTTGTTATTCTCGGAGAGGGGCTTACTTCGAGAGAGGATAATCGCAACGTAGAAAAATTTAAAAGTGATTTAATTCAACATAAGTCAAATATAAAATTGGCACAAAAAGAGTTGGGGTATCAAGAATTAAGCGTGTACGACTTTCCTGACAATCGTTTCGATACAGTACCCTTATTGGATTTGATTAAAGTCATTGAAAAAGAAAAGGATCAATTTAAGCCTGACCTCATTTTCACTCATCATGGTGGAGATGTAAATATTGATCATAAACTAACTTTTGATGCAGTAATTACGGCGTGTAGGCCCTTAGAATCAGAATCTGTAAAATCAATAATTACCTTTGAAACCTTATCAGGAACAGAATGGATTCCTTCTAGTGACCCCAAAAATTCAACCCCAATTTTTATTTTTCATTATCGAAACAAAATCTAGAAAGCAAGATTAAAGCAATGGAATGTTATGAATTTGAAAAAAGAGATTATCCCCATCCAAGATCATCAAAGGCAATATTAAATAGAGCAGAAATGTGGGGTATAAGCATAGGAAATTCTTTTGCAGAAGCCTTTCAAGTAATAAGAAGTATTAATTAGTTTTTTATTTTGAATTTTAAAGAAAAGTTTATTCAGGAGTTTAGGAAATTAGAAATTAAATTTTTCTCCTTTGACAGAAATTTAATTGCTGAATGGGATGAACAGATCAACAGATTTGATGAAATTTCATTGCAATTTATTTCTGATACTATTTTTTATGATCTTGAATACCTTGAGGCCAATTTTGATTCATCCGTTATTTGTCTGATTAAGGTAAGAGATGAGGTATGCGCTTTAAAATTTTATGAGGGAAAGGATAATACCATTTTTTCACAAGTTTATTTTGGAAATGCTTTTGACCTTAATACAGGTAAGCGAATTATCAAAAGTATTATGAGTATTTATAAAACGGGTGAATTTAAAATGAATTCACTAAGAATACCCTATTCAAACAACTTGATAAATTTATATACTATTCAATTGAGTTATTTTGATAAAATAAAACCGAGCATAGAAATGTATGTTGATCTTTCCAAAAGTAAAGAGGAACTATGGAAAAACATAAGAAAAAGCTATAAATCCCTTATAAATAAAGGGGAAAGAGAATTTGAGATTCGATCGGAATTCAACAACGAAATTTGGGATAAATGCAAATTGTTTCATTTGAGAATTTCAGGGAAAAAAACCAGAAGCGATCAAACGTGGGAAATTCAAAAGAATTTAATTCAAAAAGGTAAAGCCAGATTGTATTATATAATGGAGGGTGATTATCTTCTGGGGTTTTCACTAATTACCTTAGGGAAATCTATAAGTAGCTATAGTATTGGTGTTTACGATAGAAACAAATTTTCTAAATTTTCTATTTCTCATACTCTCATTTGGAATGCAATTCTTCAATTAAAAAACAGTAACTACAAGTTTTTACATTTAGGTACTTTTACTCCAGAGGAACACTTAAAAGACCAAAAACTTTACAACATTAATTTATTTAAAATGGGTTTTTCTAATTTTCTTAAAACTAATCAGTACATATGATTTTTGAGCACAATAACATAGATGATGATAAAGTAAGATTAGGTGAAGAAAAATTCAACTTAGATTTCATAGAGGGGTTGGGTTTAAAAACAAAAGTTGACCGTTTTGAAGGTTTTGATGAATCATCAAAAAACAATGATTCAAGCCCTTATATGACCGTTTGGTTACAAAACATAGATAGGCTTATTGATTTGCTTCCAAACAAAATTGATTTAAATCAATATCACTTATGTGATGTGGGTTGTGGAATTGGCATTTCCACAATATACTTTGCAGCTAAATATAACTTAAAATCTTACAGTGGATTTGATTTTAATAAAAAATTGATCAACGAAGCCAATCGAATCAAAAATAATATTGACATGGAGGAAAAAATAAATTTTGAAGTAGCTGATGCAAATGAAAAAATACTGGATAAAAAACCACAACTTTTATTTATGTTTAATCCATTTGGAGTAAAAACATTAAAAAATTTCATAGATAATAATGAACAAAATCTTAAAAATAATAAATCTTTTATTTTGTATGCAAATGATTTGTGGATCAATGAAATTAAAAAAAGTAATCTAATCAATAGAAATCACTTTTATAATTTATCTTCCATAGAGTTTTAAATTTTGAAAAATATTCTCAAGTAGAATTTTGTTGAAAATTAAGTTTCGTAATAGAAGTAGTTAATAAATAAAAGAATTATTTAAATGAGTAGTTCAGTAAATATTGTTTGTTTTTTTTCGTATGGGTATATTCTTCTTATTTTATGAAAAATCAATTAATAACCATGCTATAAATGATTTACTAATTAAAATGATATAGAATTTTAAAAAATCAAAATAAATAATTTATGATATTCAAAAGATTTTATTTTAAAAAACAAGGTTTAGTTGGCTTTCACTTTTTAGGTAAATACTTTAACTAAATTAAATTTCTACAAAGCTTTGGACTTATGAAGATATTTGTATACGGATTTGCTAATACACCTCTTTTTTTTAATGAGGTGTTTAGAGAATCCAAAAATTTAAACGACAATATTGAATGGGGGATAATCTTTCCAAACTCGCCCTATAAAAATTCGTCAGACAATATTTTGAAAGAGGATAATATTTTTTATTTGTATGATAAGTTTAATGAAATTTTTAAGAGTAACTCTAAAGCTGTAAAATACAATTTTAAAGTGGAGGCAGATAATATTCATAAAATGATTGCTGCATCAAAAAACGGATATAATAGACATGGTTCAAATCACCAAGAGAGAAATGCAAATATAATATATCAACTTTATAAAAGTTTTTTAGTTAACAACACTCCTGACTACATTATTTTCCCTGATCTAGAAACAGCAGACGGGATAATCCTACTAAATATATGTAAAGAGCTTGATATTTGCATTTTGTATAATGTTCATACAAGATATCTGGGACAAAGTTTTTTTGCTCAAGACGCATATGAGACTTTACCAGTTTTTTTGGAAAATATGATGATAACGATTTGTTAAAATCTAAAAGTTTACTCCAAAAGTATTACAGCAATGAATTAAATCCATTTAATTTAAACATTGACAACTCTGATATCATAAAAATTGAGTTGCCAAATATTATTCAGAGATTTGTTTCAGGGCTAAAAAACACTTTCAAATACGAGAGCAATGCAATTATAGAGAGTAAAATTTCAACTAAGTTTTTAAAATTAATTCCCACTATAAGAAGATCTTTCTTAATGCTTAAATTTAATTTTTTTCAAAAAAAATATTTTAAAGCATTAAGCAACAACGACGGAAAACCTCAAAAATTTATATTTTTCCCGCTTCAAATGACACCCGAGTCATCCATTAATACTCTAGAATCATATTTTGTAGATCAATTAAAACTTATTGATTTAATCAGATTAAATATGCCACATAATTTCTTTCTCTTGGTAAAAGAGCATCCAGTTATGATTGGTGAAAGAAAATCTAATTTTTACAATGAAATCAATAAGAAATCAGGAGTTTTATTGGTAAAAAATAATCTGAGCACAAAAAAACTAATCAAAATGGCGAGTTTAATTATCACAATAACTGGTACAGTTGGTTTAGAAGCATACTTAGATGATAGAAAAACCCTTATGTTTGGGCCGACTTTTTCTCCCATTTGTGTGACAGGCATAGATCATATGAAAATATTAAAACTGAAATTTTCAATGCTATTCATAACAAAAAAGAAAAGAAAACAAAAGTTACTGAAATTGCAAAAATCATCAATATTTCATATGATTTTACACTTAACGATCCATTATTTTTTAATTGTATTTTGAGCAAATCTAATGTTAAAAATTTTCTATACGCAGTTAAAAACCACATAAATAGGTTAGAAAATATTTAAATAATCATGTGACATTTTTTAAAATATAGAATTAAAATAAGTACCATTAAATGAATGATTTTAAATTTAAAATCCTAAGATCAAGTGAGGTTGACCAACAAACAGAACAAGATATAATGAATTGTTTCAATAAAACGTTTGATCAAAAAAAGCAATTTATATTTTAATTGGAAATTCAGAGAAAACCCTTTTGGGGATTCAATCCACGTTTTGATATATCTTAAAGATGATTTGATTTCAACAAGAGCTTTTTGGAGGCTTGATATTGAGGATAACAAAAAGTTTTATCAATGTGTTGATACTTCTGTTTTAAAAAAATACCATGGAATCGGAATATTTAGAAAGTCTACAGAACACGCTTTTAAAATATTTTGATGGAGAAGCAATTTATAATTATCCCAATAAAAATTCTTTTCAAGCATACCTCAAATTAGGATGGAAACAAAACGAACCATCTTTTATAAGATTTAATTTAACTAAATTTATAGCTCAATGTACACCAATTATTAACTGGTCAATAGATAAACTAAGATGGAGATTTTGTAACAATCCAGAAGTAGAGTATTATTCATACAAATTCAAAAACGAATATTTAATTCTTAGAAAGAAAAAATTTATGTTCGTTTCAATTGGCAGAGTAAAATTTAACCTTGGTCTTAAAAAAGTTACTCCACTGATTTTATTCAGCTATGATAAAGGAGTTAATGGATTTAAAGTTCCTAATAAAAAAGCTTTGACTCTTTCAAAAAATTTCAAAGTGGACTATATTCCTTTCTATCACTTCGATATGATGTAAAATAACTAATAATGTTAAAAAAAATTAAAAAAATTGGGGTTTCAAAAAAACACACTTGGTTTGTTTATAGTTAATTGGGTGTTTCATAAAATTTTAAGAATTAACAATAGATTTCCTTACTTAGTTCATTTCACCAACAAAATAGCAAGTGCCCAAAATGTAAAATTAATAGGTGATGGTTTTAATGCCCAAAAATGTTTGTTTTTGAATGCTAATATTTATTTGGGAGCATCAAATGGTATTTCAATTCATAATTCATGTATAATTGCCAACTCGGTTAAGATTATTTCAGGAAATCATGATTTTTTCGATTTTGATAAAGAATCAGTCAAAGAAAAACCAATAAGAATAGATAAAAAATGTTGGCTTGGAGCGGGTTCAATTATTTTACCAGGAATTCATTTGAAAGAGTCAACCATAGTTGGAGCAGGAGCAGTAGTAACAAAATCCTTTGATCAATCACATATTATACTTGTCGGGAATCCAGCAAGAATTTTAAAAAAAATCCCAGAGAATGAAAAATAATTATATTGAATATGATGATCTGCATTGGTCTAAAATAGATAGTCCAAAGAAAGCACTAGATAAATATCTAAAAAATTATGAAGATGTTTATAATTTAATTAATATCGAAAAAATTATAAATGTCATACCCAAGGGGAAGAAATTAAAAATTTTAGATTTTGGGGTGGCATAGGTTTTTTGTCATCTGAACTATATAAATTGGGTCACGATTTAACTCTATGTGACCAATCAGAAGAAGCTCTCAACACTGCATCATATTTTTAATCAAAAAAAATTTGACATTAAAATATTGTGGGCAGAAAATGGATACATAAATGACAAAAACAAGTATGATATAATTGTTTTAAAAGATTTGATCGAACACGTTATTGAAGATAAAAAAATGTTTTCTGACTTATTTAAACTTCTAAATAAAGGAGGAAAACTTATCATTACTACTCAAAACAAGATGTCTTTAAATTATCTTATTGAAGGTACATATAGGAAAATTAAAAATCCAACAAAAAAATGGCTAGGATGGGATAGAACACATATTCGATTTTATACGCCTCAATCACTAAAGTCATTAGTAAGTGATCCAAAAGTCACTAAAATAGAGTTCAGAAGTTCTTACATTTTCCCTTACAAGCTTTTGAATTTGATTTTTAAAGTTAAAAAAAGTAACTTTCATAAGATAGACCTAAAACTTATGAAACTTAAAATCTTCAGGAGATTAGGGTGGAATATTATGATGATATGTCAAAAAAAATAAGAGTATTGATAATTTCATATTATTATCCACCGTCCAAGTCTGTTGGTGCAGTCAGAATTGGTTCGTTGTATAGTTTTCTTACTAATAAAGGTTATGAAGTAGATATTATGTGTTTTGATGACAATTCTAGTAGCACTAGTAGTAAGCTTGATAAAAACAAAGTAAATAAAAACGCAACAAAAAAATTAAAACTATCTCAATATTTTAGATCTATTGATAAATCAATTTTTTCAAAATTTTTAATTTTTAATTTTAAAAAAATATTTTTTTCTAAAAATAATTATGATGTAGTAATATGTTCTTACAAGCCAATATCAAATATAATTTTAGGAATTTTATTAAAGCTTCGAAGAAAAAGAACTAAACTTTTCATAGAATTTAGAGATTTGATCTCAAAGTTTGGCAGAAAAGAAAAGAGTGCTTTTTTTTCATAAATTAGATGAGCTAATCGACAAATTTTATGTTTTTTTTGCTGATGAATTGATTTCAGTCAGTCCAAGTTCAAGAACTAAGGCTGAGAATTTTTACAACAGAAAAGTTCATCTGATTTATAATGGTTTTGATTTCCGTAAAAATTATTACAAGAAACCAACTGATAAAATAAAGATTTTGTACGCAGGTACTTTATCATCAGTTAGAAATTTGAAGTTGATAACGAATCATATTCTTAAATCAAAGTTAAATATTGAACTAATTATCGCCTCTAATGAAAATCCTGCTCAATTTAACGGTGACTTTTCTTTTGTTAATTATATAGGGTTTGTTTCAAGGGAAGATCTAGAAAATAGAATTAAAGAAGTAAATTTTCTTTTAATACTTGAAGGGTTTGATAAAGATTCAGAAGAAAATATTCCAGCCAAATTATTTGAATATTTGTCCTACAATAAGCCAATAATGGCTAACTGTAGTTTAAGATCTGAAATTATTAATATTTTGAATGAAACCAACTCAGGAATGAATATAAATGAATATGAAAATTTCGAAAAATTATTGAAAATGGATAATTTTAAAGTGAATGAAAATATTGAATTTTATTCAAGAGAAAATCAATTTAACAAGTACGAAAATCTGATTAATGAAAACCTTAAAAATAAGTTAATTTTTTTGTTGTTGGAGCGAGACCAAATTTTATCAAAGCTGCTCCAATTTTAAGACAATTAGATAGCAGCAATGAATTTCGATATAAATTAATTCATACTGGACAACATTACGATGAACTTATGTTTAATGTATTTTTTAATGATTTACAAATTAATGCACCTGATTATAATTTAAATATTCATGGAGGATCTCAAAACACTCAAATAGCAAAAATAATGTTGGCTTTTGAAGAAAAATGTATTCAAGATAATCCTGATTATATTTTTGTGTTTGGTGATGTAAATTCAACACTCGCTGCTTCAATTACAGCAAAAAAAATGAATATTACTTTAATACACTACGAAGCTGGATTAAGAAGTTTTGACAGAAAAATGCCGGAAGAAATTAATAGATTAATGTGCGATAGTGTTTCAGATTATTTTTTTTGTACAGAAGATTCTGCAATCGAAAATTTATTAAGTGAAGGTAAAAAAGAGACAAAATTTTTTTGGTAGGCAACCTTATGATCGATTCATTATTCCATCAAATTCGAAAAGATAATTCCAGTTATCTAGATCATGAATATGCTGTTCTTACTATGCATCGACCATCAAACGTGAACGATAAATTAAAATTGAATATTTTAATTGATATTTTAAATGAGGTCGCAAAAAAAATTAAAATTATATTTCCAGTACATCCAAGAACAAAGAAACTAATTGACACAAACAAGTTAAATGAAAACATAGTAGTTATTGATCCCATGGGATATAATGATTTTTCTAATTTGTGGACAAAATCTAAGTTTGTAATTACTGATAGTGGGGGTCTTCAAGAAGAAACCACTGCTCTAAAAATTCCTTGTTTGACAATTCGAGATAATACGGAAAGGCCAATTACAGTTTCTCAAGGGAGTAGTACAATAGTTGGATCTGACAAAAAATATATTTTGTTAAATGTTGATAAAATTCTTAACAGCGAATATAAAAATTCAAAAATACCAAAGTATTGGGATGGAAAATCGGCCAACAGAATTCTGAGTAATTTAAAAACTTTCAAATGATAGTTTTAAACTCAAAATATATTATAAGGTTAGATGATGCATGTCATCAAATGCCACTCGAAAAATGGGAAATATTTGAGGCTTTTTTGAAAAAAAAAATATCAAACCAATTGTTGGAGTTGTACCCCTTAACAAAGATAAAAGTTTAGGTTCTCAGTTTAACGAAAACTTTTGGCAGCTCATAAAGAAATGGGAAAATAAAGGATGGTCAATAGCAATGCATGGACTTCATCACCAGTTTCAAAAAATTAAACCAAAAAATTCTTTTTTCAATTTTGGGAATAAATCTGAATTTGTAGGGAAATCAGTTGAAAACCAAATTGAAATAGTGCAGAAAAGTATTCAGTGTTTTAAGGAAAATAACATTGAACCAAAAATATTTATGGCACCTTCTCATACTTTTGATTCTCATACACTTATTGCATTGGAATCGACTACAAATATTCGAGTTGTTACTGATGGGTTCAGTTTTCGTGCTTTCAAAAAAAATAACTTTATATTTATTCCACAGCAATTATGGTCTGTTAGAAAAATGCCATTTGGACTTTATACGATTTGTATACATCCGACCTCTATGAATTTAGATCAGATCCATAAATATATAGAGGAACTGGAACAAATTTCAGATCATATCATTCCACCTTCAAGTATTGATCAAAAAAGTGTAAAAAATCAAGGATTTTTAGATTTGATTTTCGAAAAAATATATTTGTTTATTGCTAATTATAAATTTAGAGAGAAATAAATGTGTGGAATTTACTTGACTAACATTCCTTTTTCCCAAAAAGAAATAAGGCGAAAGCTTGAAAAAATTAAGTTTAGGGGCCCCGATAACCTTGGGATTCTGAGTAAAGAAAATATTACTTTAGGCCATTTACGACTTTCGATCTTAGATCTAGAGGAACGCTCCAATCAACCCTTTTTATTCAAACACCTCGCCTTGGTTTATAACGGAGAAATTTACAATTTCAAAGAAGTTAGAAAAAACTTAATTAAGGAAGGATATTCTTTTAAAACAACGAGTGATACAGAGGTATTAATAAAAGGATATCATGCATGGGGAGAAAAGGTATTGGATCGTATAAACGGAATGTTTGCCTTCGCTATTTTTGATGAAAACAACAATACCGTTTTTATAGCAAGAGATAGGTTAGGTGTAAAACCCCTATATTACTCATGGCATAAAGGAAATTTTGAACTCTGTAGTCAAATTGCTTCACTCGATAAGTCAGACCTAAATCGAGAAGCCATAAGTATTTATTTACAAACGGGTTATATACCTAGTCCCTTTTCGATTTATGAAGGGATAAACAAACTACCACCAGGTCAATATGCTATTTTTAATTTAGATGAAAATAAAAAAGAAATTCATTCCTACTGGGATATACAAGAAATTCAAGAATCTCAAATATCTTATGAAGAGGCCAAAGTGCAATTACACAAGCTGATTAAAGATGCTGTTAAAATAAGACTTCAATCTGATGTTCCTTACGGAAGTTTTCTTTCAGGGGTATAGATTCTGCTTTAGTTTCAGCAATAGCTAATTCAATTCAAAATGAAAAAATAAAAACTTTTACAATAGGATTTGACAATAAAGACTATGATGAAAGTAAAGTAGCTCAGCAATTTTCAGCTATAATTGATTCAGAACATTATTTAATTCCGAGTACTAAAGAAGAGCTACCTAAACTATTAGATTCAATTTTTAAAGCTTATGATGAACCCTTTGCAGATTCTTCTGCAATTCCATCCTTACTTTTAAATCAGAAAGTAAAGCCTCATGTTACAGTCGCACTATCGGGAGACGGAGGTGATGAAAGTTTTCTGGGCTACAATCATTTTGAATGGACTAGAAAAGTATACCCTTTATTTTGGGTTCCCTTATTTTTTCGCCGATTTATAACACTTTTTATCCCTTTTAAGCTATTGGGTAAAAAAGGCTCTTCGATTAAGAATATAATGCTAATGAAAAATTTCGACGAGTTTATCGAATCTATTTTTTTAGGATTCGATACACTCCTTTTAAAAAATAAAAGACAATGGATGAAACATTACCGTAAGTATCTATTTCTTAGCAAAAATAAATTTCAAAAAATTGCAGATCTAAATTTAAAATTATGGTTAGAAAATGATAGCAATGTGAAGGTTGATCGAGCAAGTATGCTAAGTTCAGTTGAAGTTAGAAGCCCTTTTCTTGATTATAGAATTGTTGAGTTTGCCAGGAAACTACCTGTAAAATTTAGATTTAACGGCTCAGTTCGAAAAAGAATTCTTCGGGACATTTTAGCAAAATATTTACCAGAAAAAATATTTAATCATCCAAAAAAGGGATTTTCAGTGCCTTTGGCAGAGTGGATCAGAGGTTCTTTTAAAGATGAGTTTTCCAAATTCCTTTCAGATGAAAAACTTGAACATATTGAGAATTTAGATACTGTAAAAGTTAAAAGATTATTCGAATTGCATTTAACAAAAAATATAGACTATTCCACTTATCTTTGGAGAGTCTATGTTTTATCAAAATGGATTCATTTAAATAAAAAATAAAATGAAAATTCTAATTACGGGTGCGGCAGGATTTATTGGATCCAATCTCTGCGAGTACATGCTTGAAAAAGGCCATAAAGTTGTTGGTTTCGACAACTTTGCAACAGGACACGCTCACAATTTAAATGCCTTTAAAGCTGAATCCAATTTCTCTTTTATCGAGGAAGACATTCGTGATTTGAAGACCTGTCTTAAAGCAACACAAAATATTGATTATGTATTACATCAAGCAGCTCTTGGATCAGTTCCCCGTTCCCTAAAAGATCCAATTACTTCCAATGAAGTAAATATCAATGGCTTTTTGAATATAATCGAAGCCGCTAGGCAAAATAAGGTAAAACGTTTTATATATGCGGCTTCTTCATCTACATATGGAAACTCAAAAGTATTACCAAAAGTAGAGGAAAATATAGGGAAACCTATATCACCCTATGCATTGACCAAGTATGTGAATGAATTATACGCAGAAATCTATTCTAGCATATACGGATTAGAGACCATAGGACTTCGTTATTTCAATGTTTTTGGAAGGAGACAAGACCCCAATGGTGCATACGCTGCAGTAATACCAAAATTTGTGGGACAATTTTTAAAAGGGGAAAGTCCAATAATAAATGGAGATGGAACTTTTTCAAGAGACTTTACATACATTGACAATGTGATTCAAATGAACGAATTGGCGATGACTACTTCCAATCGAGAAGCAATTAACCAGGTCTATAATACGGCAGTTGGTGATCGAATTAGTATTTTAGAAATGGCCGAGCTTATTCGTGAAGGTCTTGCCGAATTTGACCCCAGTATTAGAGAAATTGAAATAATAAAAGGTCCCAACAGAGCTGGTGATATTCCACATTCTCAAGCCAGTATTGAAAAGGCTA
The DNA here is from genome assembly GCA_038142965.1 of Candidatus Arcticimaribacter sp. Classification (GTDB taxonomy): domain Bacteria; phylum Bacteroidota; class Bacteroidia; order Flavobacteriales; family Flavobacteriaceae; genus Arcticimaribacter. Next base: position 30,883 of record JAYQLC010000008.1, read on the forward strand.
AGAATTTATTGAATTATAAACCAACCCATAATTTCAAAAAGGTCTAAAAGAATCCTTAACTTGGTATTACAATAACTTGAAACAATGAACAACCCTAAAATTGCATTAATTGGACTAGGCTATGTTGGGCTTCCACTTGCAGCAGCCTTTGCACATAAATATCAAGTTGTTGGATTCGACATCAATACAAAACGTGTTGATGAACTCAATTCTGCACTTGATTCTACAAATGAACTAAGTACAGAACAATTAAAAGAAGTCATAGGAGCTACTCTAAACCTTACAACCTCTCTGGATGACATAGCAAGCTGTAACATTTTTATCGTTACAGTTCCTACTCCAGTAACCTCAAGTAAGAGTCCAGACCTAACTCCCGTAATAAAAGCAAGTGAATCAGTAGCTTCTGTTCTTAAAAAGGGGATAAGGTTGTTTATGAATCTACGGTATACCCTGGAGTAACCGAGGAAGTTTGTGTTCCTATTTTAGAAGAAAAATCAGGGTTAAAATTTAATCGTGATTTCTTTGTTGGATATAGCCCAGAACGAATCAATCCTGGAGATAAAAAACATACCATAACAAAAATCACCAAAGTAGTCTCGGGTTCCACTCCAGAAACATTACGTTCATTATCACAACTTTATGGATCTATTATTGAAGCTGGAATTTATGAAGCACCAACAATCAAAACAGCCGAGGCAGCCAAGGTAATTGAAAATACACAACGCGACATCAACATTGCTTTTGTAAACGAATTATCTATTATTTTCAGCAAAATGGGAATCGACACCAATGAAGTTCTTAAAGCAGCTGGAACAAAATGGAATTTTTTAAACTTTTTCCCGGGCTTGTTGGAGGTCACTGCATTGGAGTTGACCCCTATTACTTAGCCTATAAATCACAAGAATTGGGCTACACACCTGAAATGATTTTGGCAGGTCGAAGAATTAATGACCACATGCCAACCTTTATAGTAAACCAAATCGTAAAACATTTGTTGAGTCAAAATAAGAATATTAAAGATGCATCAGCTTTAATTTTGGGAGCAACTTTCAAAGAAAACTGTCCAGACCTCAGAAATTCCAAGGTAGTTGATCTATTTCATGAACTTAAAGAATTTGGTTTCAAAGCAGATATTTTTGATCCTGAAGCAGACACTGAAACATTTGTAAAAGAATATGGTTTTCAAAAATTATCGACCCTTTCAAAGAATCAATACGATGTAGTGATTTTGGCAGTAGCTCACGATAGCTTCAAAAAGCTGAACCCCAAGGAATTGATAAAAGAAGGTGGTGTTGTTTTTGATGTCAAAGGTTTTTATAAAGACAAAGATTTTCTTTACCTCTAATTGTTTTGAAAAACATAATTCACATCATTCCAACTTTACAAAATGGTGGTGCCGAAACAGTACTTGCTAGGATAGTTGAAGAGTTTTCGAAAAACAATGTTGAGCAAATTGTAATAACACTCAAGGGATCAACATCTGATTTTCATTATGAACCCATCAAAAAATACTGTAGAATTTTAGATTGGAAAAGAAACTCCAAGAGTATAGAAGCACTGCTAATTGAACAGTCCAAAAGTCCTATTTTGGCATGGATGTATCCTGCAATATTTTTTGCTCATAAGCTTAAGAAAAGGTTGAGAACTAAACATCCGATTATTTGGAACATCAGACACTCCAGTTTCAGATGGAATCAGCTATATCAAAAACTAGCCTTATTTGGGTTTGGACTATATTCTCGTTTGACAACCCCAAAGATTATATATTGTTCGTATCGTTCACAACAAGTTCATGAAAAGTACTTTTTTTCAAAAATAAGAGAACGGTTATCCAAAACCGATTGGCAAAAAAAATAAACCTTACAATCCCCAAAGACCAATATTCTGGAAACCCTTTTTTACTTTATGTTGGGCGTTATAATCTTGCAAAGGGTCCAGATCGACTTATTGATATTGCTCTAAAATATTTTGAAAAAAACAATACAAAGTAAATTAATCATTGCTGGTGGAGGTTGGAATAAGAAACAGATACCTAATGTAATTAGTGATAAAGTCCAGTTAGAAGGAGATGTTAGTAATATTGAAGAATTATACCAAAAAGCATCTGCATTATTATTTACCTCCTACAGCGAAGGATATCCAAATGTATTGGTTGAAGCTGCTGTTTCCGGGCTACCTATTATTGGATTTGAGGCTGGAGATTCTAAGTATATTTTAGATCGATATAGTTTAGGGTATTCCGTTTCAAGTAAAAAAATGTTTCTGGAGAAACTCCAAGAAATAGAAAATCAGCCCCCAACTTTAGATCAAAGAAAAAAAGCTGCCCAAGATCAAGAAATCAAAATGAACTTCAAGGAAACCGTAAAAGAGTATTTACATTTTCTTTTTAATTAAGATTATGAACTAACTTTGAAGTATGCAAAAGCTAATACGGATAACAACAGTTCCTATATCAATTGAAAAATTATTAGAGAACCAGCCCCGTTTTTTTAGTGAGTACTTCAATATAACTTTGGTTTCTTCTGATGAAAAACGATTAGCAAAAGTTGCATCAGATCAAGGAGTTCAATATTTCCCCCTAGAAATAACAAGAAAAATAACCCCTTTACAAGATTTAAGGTGTTTGGTGCGTTTGGTACGTTTTTTACGTCAAGAAAAACCTCATTTTGTACACAGTCATACTCCCAAAGCTGGAATTATAGGGATGCTTGCAGCCTACATTACAGGAGTTCCCGTCCGCATGCATACCGTAGCAGGTCTACCTTTAATGGAAGCAACAGGTGTCAAAAGATGGGTTCTCAATGCGGTAGAGCGAATAACGTATTTTTGTTCAACTCATGTATATCCAAACTCCAAAGGACTTGAGACATTTATTCTTCAGAATAAATTTTGTACATCAAAAAATAAAGGTTTTAGGTTCGGGATCATCAAATGGTATTGATACCTCATACTTCGATCCAGAACAGGTAGCACAAGCTCAGCAAGTAGCATTAAAGAGTGAATTGAGCATAGAACCTAAAGACTTTGTTTTCTGTTTTGTGGGCCGTCTAGTCAAAGACAAAGGAGTAAATGAATTGATCGATGCTTTTATTCAAATTTCAAAAAAACACCCCAACACAAAACTTCTGATTGTTGGCCATACCGAAGCGGATTTAGATCCCCTCCTTCCTGTAACACTACACAACATCGAATTTAATGAAAGAATCATCGAGGTAGGTTTTCAAAAAGATATTCGCCCCTATTTGGCTATCGCAGATCTTTTTACTTTTCCCAGTTATCGAGAAGGATTTCCGAACGTTATACTTCAGGCAAATGCAATGGGAGTTCCTTGTATCGTTTCGGACATCAACGGATGCAACGAACTTATTAAACAAGGAGAGAACGGATTAATTGTTCCTGCAAAAAACAGTAAAATTTTAAAGGAACAGATGGAGTTATTATTAGAAAACCCCAATCATTTGAAGGCTTCGAATTCCGAAATTCGTAACTTCATTAGATTAAACTTTGAACGAGAAGTTTTCTGGGAGTTACTCCTGAAAGAATATAAAGCTTTGGAAAAAAATGTATAAAATTTTCATAAAACCAGCAATTGACTTTTTGCTCGCATTGATAATCCTTTGTTTAATATTGCCTGCACTAATTCTTTTAGCTGTTATTCTATCCATACAAAACTTCGGCAATCCTTTTTTCAAACAAATCCGTCCGGGTAAAAACGGAAAATTGTTTACCATCTACAAATTCAAAACCATGCGGGATACCCATGATGATCAAGGTAACTTACTGCCCGATAATCAAAGGCTAACGGCAATAGGGAAAATCGTCAGAAAGCTTTCTTTAGATGAATTACCGCAACTATGGAATATCCTCAAAGGCGAAATGAGTTTTGTGGGACCGCGACCATTATTGCCAGAATACCTACCTTTATACAACCTAGAGCAACAAAAACGTCACTGGGTTAAACCTGGAATTACGGGTTGGGCTCAAGTAAATGGTAGAAATGCGATTAGTTGGCAACAAAAATTTGAATACGACAAATGGTATGTAGAGCATCAGAGCTTTAAATTGGACATCAAAATACTCTTTATGACGATAAACAAAATTTTTCATACTCAAGAAGTAAATGCTTCTAATCAAATAACAATGGATCGCTTTGATGGAAACAACTAATCTCATATTTATCGGTAGTGGAGGTCATGCTCGAGTTCTACTCAGTATTGCTGAAAATAATAATACAATAAAAGTTGAAGGTGTTTTTGATCATAATGAAACAATAAAATCACTGGACGGGATTAAAAATTTTGGGGGTTACTCTTCTGACTTGTTTAAGGAGGCATCAGCAATTATTGCAATTGGGGATAATCAACTCAGAAAAAAATTAGCTAAAACAATAGATCACAGCTTCGGAAAGCTAATACATTCAACTTCAATAATCGACCGATTGAGTTCGATTGATGTTGGTTCGGTTGTAATGCATAATGCCGTAATTCAAAGAAACACAAAAATTGGAAAGCATTGTATCATAAACACTTCGAGCAATGTTGATCACGATTGTGTGATTGGCGATTTCGTTCACCTAGCACCCAATACGACTGTTTGTGGAGGAGTTACAATAGGTTCTGGAACTTTAGTCGGAGCAGCAGCAGTGATTATTCCTCAAATTTCAATCGGATCCAATGTCATTATTGGAGCTGGAGCGGTAATAAATAAGGATGTTCCAGACGGAGCAACTGTTGTAGGTAATCCAGGGAAAATTGTAATCTAATGCAGGAAGAAAAAAATATGGTTGTCATCTCCCCATATGGGAACAGAAGAACTGAAAAATGTTCAAGAAGCATTTGCTACAAATTGGGTTGCACCAGTTGGACCTTTCATTAACCAATTCGAAAAAAATCTATCCGAATACACACAAGTAAAACATGCAGCAGTAGTTCAATCGGGAACTGCTGCAATTCATATTGCATTAAGACTCTTAGATGTAAAAAAAGATGATGTTGTACTCTGTCAGACTTTTACTTTCATCGGATCATCTAACCCCATCATTTATCAAAATGCAGTTCCAGTTTTTATCGATTCCGAAGATGAAACCTGGAATATGTGTCCCGAGGCATTGGAAACAGCAATCAAACACCATTTGAAGAAAGGGAAAAAACCCAAGGCTATAATTGTTGTTCATCTTTACGGAATGCCAGCTAAGATGAAAGAAATAACAACGATAGCAGATCGTTACGAAATCCCAATCATAGAAGATGCAGCCGAAGCTTTAGGTTCATCTATTGACGGGAAAGCTTGTGGTTCTTTCGGTAAATTTGGAATTTTGAGTTTCAATGGAAACAAAATCATAACAACATCTGGAGGTGGAGCACTTTTATCGAATGATGAAAATGCGATTACACAAGCCAGATTTCTTGCGACCCAAGCCAAAGATGCAGCACCTTATTATGAGCATTCAATCCTAGGATACAACTATCGAATGTCTAATATTTCAGCAGCCATTGGAGTAGGACAACTTTTGGTATTAGAGGATCGTGTAAAAGCTCGAAGAGATAATCACAAATTTTACGAAAAGATTTTTGGTAAAGTGGAGGGTGTAGAATTTTTAATGGAACCCCAAGGATATTATTCAAACCGTTGGTTAAGCTGTGTATTATTTGATCAGCTTAAAAACTCCAATTTGTCTCCTGAACAATTCAGAAAACATTTAGAAAAAAATAATATAGAAAGCCGACCATTATGGAAGCCCATGCACATGCAACCGCTTTACAAAGAAGCCCAATATTTTGGGGTAAAGTTTCAGAACAACTATTTCAAAAAGGATTATGCTTACCTTCGGGTAGTAATTTAACTTCAGACCAAAAAGAGCGAATTGAAAAATCCATTCATTCTTTTTTGAATCAGTAAATTCAAGGTTTATGTTTGAAAAAATATTTAAGTACCATTATTCAAAAAAATACTCTTATGTATTGGATGGTATTTGTCTGTTGCTAGCTGTAGAAATTTTAATGTTCCTCAACGGTTCTAATATTGTTATCCGTTCGTTATCCGATAAAATCATTTTTATTGTTTTGGCTCTGGTTTGTTTGACACTAGCTAAGGGATATCGAATGATGCTAAGATTCACAACCTTTATTGACATAGGGAAAATCACAATGGGTTTAGCTCTGACGATCGTTCTCTATGCATTCTATGTCAAAGCAGACACCAGATCGCATTACAACTATTTATTACTTCTATTTTATTTTAGTTTATCTCTGTTATCCCTTTACAGACTTATTGTGAAGCTTCTCTATGCAAAAGTTTCTAAAGAACAAAAGCTGACAACAACAATTTTATTTGGAGCAGGCACCAACGGCCTCAAGGCTAAGCGAGCCCTTGACGATAGCAACTCAGTAAATGTAATTGCCTTTATCGATGATGATAAATTTAAAGTAGGTAGAAGTATTGAAGGAATTTCTGTTTTTGCAATGGACGAAAAATTAAAAAAATTCTTGCCCAGCGAAGCATCGATCAAGTAATCATTACCACAGATAAAATATCCCAAAAAAGAAAAAATGAAGTCTTTGAATTTTTTAAGCTTCAAGGAATCAAAATTTTCACAGTCCCTGCAATTGATCAATGGGCCAATGGTAAAGGAATAGAAGGAAATTTAAAACCCATTATTATTGAAGACCTTCTTCGCAGAGATGCCATTGATATTGATCTTCAGAAAAACGAACTGCAGTATCAGGACAAAACGATTTTGGTAACAGGAGCTGCAGGGTCTATTGGAAGCGAAATTATATATCAATTACTGAAGTTCAAACCCCACAAAATAATCTTATTGGATCAAGCTGAAACACCTTTGTTTGATTTAAAAAACCAACTATTCAGTAAAAAATCAAGCACCAAATTTGAATTTTTATTGCGCTCAGTAATTAATCGTGAATCAGTAGATCAATGTTTCAAGACCCATGCAATTGATGTAGTTTTTCATGCAGCGGCATACAAACATGTTTTTATGACAGAAACAACACCAGCTTCAGCAATCCTCAATAATATTTTGGGAACAAAAAATGTAGTTGACCTTGCTATTGAGCATGAAGTTTCAAATTTTGTAATGGTTTCAACTGATAAGGCGGTAAACCCCTCGAACGTAATGGGAGCTTCCAAACGAATTGCTGAAATCTATGTTGCCAATAAAGCCGAAACCAGTAAAACACAATTGATAACTACACGTTTTGGAAATGTACTAGGATCAAATGGTTCTGTTGTTCCCATATTCAAAAAGCAAATTGCAAGGGGAGGTCCGGTTAAGGTAACTCACCCAGAAATTACACGTTTTTTTATGACTATAACAGAAGCTTGTCAACTTGTACTCGAAGCAGGTGCAACAGGAACTGGCGGCGAAATCTATGTTTTTGACATGGGAGAACCTGTAAAAATAAAAGACCTTGCAATAAGTATGATTCGACTTTCGGGCTTGGTCGAAAATCAAGACATTCAAATTGAATACTCGGGTTTAAGGCCAGGAGAAAAGTTATACGAAGAATTACTCACCAACAATGAAAACTTGAAACCCTCGCATAATGAATTAATTTACATTGCTCAAAAGAAAGTTTTCCAAAAGAAAAAATGCTCGAAATTGATCAACTGATCAAAGAAGCTCAAGAGGGGAAATCCAATGAAATTTTGGTACAGCAAATGAAAAATATTGTCCCCGAATTCAAGTCGATGAATTCAACCTATGAAAAATTGGATGTCTAAGATTTGTTTTACTCAGCAGCTACAATTCTTATCCCTCGAATACAAACAGTAAATGGATGCATTTGATTGTTTTCGTTATCCAGAACCGAAGGGTATTTGGTGAAAATTAAATCAAAATCTGTAAGATTAGGTAAGGGGATTACAACTTGTCTAAAATTGGTGACATCATAACTCGAGTCACTCCAAAGCTCATAAGGTTCCGATAGGGTTGAACTTGAAATTCCTGAACCAAGATCAATAACCGGATTGTAAGATAAAGAAACCTTCATATCGGAGTCAATAACACTGGGTAGGGCAATAAACTCCATTTTATACTCAAAAACTAAATTTTTAGGTTTTGTCCCAAAGGATCTAAAACTCTTACTCAGAACATGGTTAACATTGTTGTTTGGAAGAATGTCTCCCGTATTTTGATCTCTTAAGGTATGAAAGGATATTAGGGCATCTTTACAACCTGCGTAAAAATAGTTTGCATTTGGAGCAATCCATCCAACAGATTCCGCTGAGGTAACTTCCCAACTGTCATCATTACTAGAATCAATGGTTAGATTGTCTTGAAACTCGTAGGTAACATAATCTTTTTTCCTAATGATATCAATATCAGTTTTATTGGCTACTGCATGAACCACATCGAAGGTACCAAAATTTTGATAGTAAACTCTCGTAGCAACTGAGCTGGGGGATGAAATATTACCTCTTAAAGTCGTTGGGCTAGCTGTACTTCCCTCAAAGATCCAAACAATACTGTCGTTGTTTTCGGAGGTAGAGATGAAGGTAACTGGAAAAGCTATGCTTGAAAGTGTACTACTTGCAACCTTAAAAGCACTATTTGTAGAAAGAAAACTAGCTTCTACAGAACCCGATTTGTGATCGGCATTGTTTGATGGACCAATTATTGACGAAATTGTTGTCTGATCATCAGGATCTACAGGAGGTACAAATTCCTTACTGCAAGAAAACAAAAAAACATTCACCAAAAATAAGATAACAACCCCGCATTACTTTGAATATTTGATTCAAAGATAAGGAATAATATTGCTTTCTGTTTTTTTTAACAAAACAAACATTCTTTAGAAACACCAATATTACATAAAATACATCGGAGGGTTTGGTAGTCTACAATAAAACTGTAAATTTGCAGTCTTAAAATAATTAAAATGTACGCAATCGTAGAGATAGCAGGGCAGCAATTCAAAGTTGCAAAAGATCAGAAAGTCTATGTACATCGTCTACAAGGTAAGGAAGGAAGCACCGTTTCTTTCGACAAAGTTTACCTTTTGGACAACGGTACACAAGTGACTCTTGGCGCCCCGGCTATTACTGGAGCTTCTGTTGAAGCGAAAGTAGTTAAGCACCTTAAAGGTGACAAAGTAATCGTTTTTAAGAAAAAACGTAGAAAAGGATACCGTGTCAAAAATGGACACCGTCAAGCTTTAACAGAGATTCTAATTGAAAGTATTTCTGCTAAAGGAGGTGCTAAAAAAGCGGCTCTCAAAAAAAGAAGCTGCTCCAAAAAAGGAAACTGCACCCAAGGCTCCTGCAAAGAAAGCTCCGGCCAAAAAGGCTGCAGCCCCAAAAACAGAAGATTTGAGTAGCAAAACAGTAGCAGAATTAAAAGACCTTGCCAAAGCAAAAGGGATTACTGGAATTTCTGCAATGAAAAAAGCAGATTTAATTGCTGCATTAAACGCATAATTTATCACTAAAAAGAAACAGTATGGCTCACAAGAAAGGAGTAGGTAGTTCGAAGAATGGTAGAGAATCAGAATCGAAACGACTCGGAGTGAAAATCTTCGGTGGACAAGCAGCGAGAGCTGGAAACATCATCATACGTCAAAGAGGTACGGCTCATAATCCTGGTGAAAACGTTTACCTAGGGAAGGATCATACCCTCCATGCAAAAGTAGATGGATTAGTACAATTTTCTAAAAGGAGAAACAACAAATCTTATGTATCTGTTGTGCCTTTTGAATCATAGAGAACCAACAATCATAATAAAAATCCCGCCATTGCGGGATTTTTTTGACAAAAAACTACCTTTATTCCAATGCAGAGTATACATAGCGATTTAGGGCAATCACATATTCTTCATTACTTGGAAATTTTTGTGTCATAAAAATAGCAATCATATCTTCTGCAGGATCGATAAAAAAGTGTGTTTTGAAAAAACCTCCCCAATAAATCTGACCATTACTTCCCGGACTAGGATCCCCATCTGTATCAACTAAAACTCCAAACCCTAGACCAAAACCTCTTGCACCACCCAACATAGATCCAATATGGTTTTCTTTCATTAAAGCAAGGGTTTCGGGCTTTAGAACCGATTTTCCATTTAAACTTCCATTATTTAAAACCATTTTACAGAAGGTCAAAAAATCTTCCATTGATGAAAACAAACCATGAGTACCTCCATAAACCGTATTACCTTGGGTGGGAACTTGGTAAGGGCTTGGAATCAATTCTTGAGCTTCGTTTTTAAGGTAAACCAACATCACTCGATCCTTATTTGACGCAGATACATTGTACCCTGTTTCGGTCATGCCCAGAGGCTCAAAAATAAATTCGTTTAAGTAAGAATTTACATCTTTACCGGAGACACGCTTAATAATTAAAGCTAAAAGATCAGGAGAAGCACTGTATTTCCATTGCTTTCCGGGTTGTCCAATTAATGGAGCTTTTAACAGCTGATCAATGCGTTGTTCAATTTTCGAGTATTCTCTGGGATTAAACAAATCATTGTACATCAGCTTAAACAGCTCTTGATCAAATTGTGTTGTCTCCAATCCATGAGAAAAGCCAGCAGTATGGGTAAGGAGTTGTTTAATTGTAATATCGCTTTCACGTTCTACGGTAGGCCCTTCAATACCCTTACTCAAATCAATGTTTACCCTCAGCTTTGCAAGTTCTGGAATATATTTTTCTGCTTTATCTTCAAGGCCAACCAACCCTTTTTCTACGAGTTGCATAAGGGCAACACTGATAATGGGTTTGGTCATGGATTGAATGAAATAGATGCTATTTTTTTTGAGAGGTTTTTGGGTTTTCAAATTCACATATCCCATTGCTTTATGCCATGCAACTTCTTTGTTTTTATAAATTAACACTTCTGCTCCGGCAATATTCAAATTTTTAATTTCTTCATTTATAAAGTTTTCGAAAGGAACCAATTTTTCAACATTGAGTTGAGATTGGGCAAAACTGTTTTGAGGAAGAACAGCTAAAAAGAATAAAAATAAGGCTATAAAGGATCTCATAAATAATTTGTTTTTAGAGATAAGATACAAAAAAAAAGAAAAGCCGTGCACAGGGCACGGCTTTTCTTTTTTTGGAAAATATATTAGTATCGGTAGTATTCCGGTTTGAAAGGACCTTCTACTGTTACTCCTATATATTCTGCTTGGTCTTCTGAAAGCTCCTCCAATTCAACCCCTAGGTGATTTAGGTGAAGTGCTGCAACTTTTTCATCTAAATGTTTGGGAAGCATGTATACTTTGTTGTCGTATTTTTCAGAATTACTCCAAAGTTCTAATTGTGCTAAGGTCTGATTGGTAAACGAATTACTCATTACAAAACTCGGGTGACCAGTTGCACAGCCTAAGTTTACCAGACGACCTTCTGCCAAAACAATAAGTTCTTTTTCATTTTCAAGGGTATATTTATCAACTTGAGGTTTGATTTCAACCTTGGAAGCACCATAGTTCTTGTTTAACCAAGACATATCAATTTCATTATCAAAATGGCCAATATTACAAACAATAGCCTTGTCCTTCATACTCAAGAAGTGTTCTGCTCTTATAATGTTTTTGTTTCCTGTTGTTGTGATTATGATGTCAGCATTCTCCACAACTGAACTGATTTTTTTAACTTCAAATCCATCCATTGCAGCTTGAAGAGCACAAATAGGGTCAATTTCTGTTACAGTAACAATAGATCCAGCCCCTCTAAAAGATGCAGCAGTTCCCTTACCTACATCGCCATAACCAGCAACAATAACTCTTTTTCCGGCCAACATTACATCAGTTGCTCTGCGGATAGCATCAACAGCACTTTCTTTGCATCCATATTTATTGTCAAATTTTGACTTGGTAACCGAATCATTAACATTGATCGCTGGTAAAGGAAGGGTTCCATTTTTCATTCGTTCGTACAAACGATGAACTCCAGTGGTGGTTTCTTCCGATAATCCTTTTATTTCATTAACTAAGTTTGGGTAATGATCCAAGACAAGGTTGGTTAAATCACCTCCATCATCTAAAATCATATTCAAAGGCTTTCGATCTTCACCAAAAAATAGGGTTTGTTCGATACACCAGTCAAACTCCTCTTCGTCCATTCCTTTCCATGCATAAACGGGTATTCCTGCAGCAGCGATTGCAGCAGCAGCATGATCTTGTGTAGAAAAAATATTACATGAACTCCAGGTCACGTCGGCCCCAAGAGCAACAAGAGTTTCTATTAAAACAGCAGTCTGAATTGTCATATGCAGACGCAGCAATTCGAGCACCATCCAAAGGTTTAGATTCACCATATTCCTTTCGCAAGGCCATAAGCCCTGGCATTTCAGCTTCTGCGAGTTCAATTTCCTTTCTCCCCCAATCGGCAAGCGAAATATCTTTTACCTTGTAGGGTAAGTAAACAGTTTTTTCAGTCATAGTTTTTATCTTTATCTTGGGTTTAATTCCACGCAAAAATAAGGATTTTAAAAGAATTAAAAAATGCCAATACTCAAGAGTTCCATTATTATTCAAGCACCAAATTAATTCTTTGGAAAATTGAAGAAACCGAACAGGAATTAATTTATCTTTTGGATTTACCCTTATCGGAGAAACAAAAATTAGAAAATAGGAAAACACCAAGCCATAGACTTGAGTTTTTAGCCAGTAGAGCATGTTTTGCTCCTTGGGAATTTCAATAAAAAACCTTCATTTTAAAGAAAATGGAGCACCCTATTTAGATGCACAAGAATACTGTTCCTTATCCCACACCCAAAATTATTCAGCTGCCGTAGTTTCTCAAAAGCAAGTTGGAGTAGATGTAGAAATTTACCGAGAAAATATTGTGAAGATCGCACCAAAGTTTGTCCACAAAAAAGAAATGTTTGCATTGAGCAGTAAAAATCAAATCTTTTTGTTAACCCGGCTTTGGACAGCGAAAGAAGCTGTTTATAAAGCTTTTGGAACAGCTGGAATTCATTTTTCATCACAAATAGAAGTTCATTCTTTTTCCATGAGTGACAAAAAAGGTTTTGCAATGTTAACTCATTTAGGAAAAGAATATTCATTTACTTTACATTTCCATTCAATAATCAATGGTCAGCTTTGTATGGCTATTTTAAATTCATAAACGATGAATATTTCAGTTGAGATAACCTTACTACCGCTACAAAATGAATATGAAACTTCAATCAAGGAGTTTATAAAAGTTTTACGGTTATCCGAGTTTAAAGTTTTAGAGAACCCTCTGAGTACCCAAATTTATGGACCCTATTCACCACTAATGAATTTTCTTGTTAGTTCAATAGAAGAATGTTTTGGAACTATAGAATCTGGGGTAGTGAATTTGAAAATAGTAAAAAGTGACAGCAGTAACTACATTCCTAATTTTTAATAGATCTAGTATTGATTCAGCAAAATCCATCCAAAATATTTAGTGTAGTGGTTTATGGCCCTGAGAGCACTGGAAAAACAACCTTGTGTCAAGATCTTGCAGCTCACTACAAAACCCAATGGGTTCCAGAATTTGCTCGATCGTATTTGCAAAACAAATGGGATCAAAAAAAGAAGTTTGTTCCCTTGAGGACCTGCCTTTGATAGCAAAAGGTCAGATGGAATTAGAAAACCAATTGATAACCAAAGCAAATAAAATTTTGTTTTGTGACACCAATATTTTGGTGACTCAAATTTGGTCTGAAACCCATTTTGATGGGTATTGTGATTCCATTATCAAACAAACTGCCGATCAAGTACATTACGATTTTTATTTGCTTACTGGAATCGATGTACCTTGGGAACAAGATGATCTAAGAGATCGGCCTAATGATCGAAAAAATATGTTTAAATATTTTTATAAAAATTTGATTAGCAGAGGTTTAAAATTCAAGCATATTAAAGGAAGCAGAGAAAAAGAATTAAAACTGCTCAGACAGCAATAGATAGTATATTTTTGTTAGATGCTTAATCAAAAAGATATTAACACCTTAAATTCTATTAAAAAAATACGCTTTTGATTCAACAACAGTTGTTAAAATTAAGAGATTAAAAAAGTTATTTTTCTATAGTCAAACCAGCAATTTTGGGGGAGGGTATCCATGAATTTAGCTCCGAAGAACAAACCCAATTTCAAGTATTTTTTGATCAACATGGGTCTACTATCAATCTAATAAAATTTGTACCCGCCTCAGGATTAGCTTCAAGAATGTTTTTATTTCTCAGAGAATTCATCGACTCTTTTGATCCATTAAAAGAGTCAATTGAAGACTATTTTGCCGATGGACAAAAAAAGAATTTTTGTTTTTTGTTGAGCATTTAGAGGAATATCCATTTTACTTAAAAATAAAAAATCACATAGAAAAAAAGAAGGGACCCTTTAAGAATCGTGGGCAATTTCTTTTTCATTTTGTTCAAACGTTACTCGAAGATCAAAATCTGGGAATGGAAGGAAAGGCCAAAGCACTTTTACCCATATTCAATTCATCCAATGAATTAAATAAAACGGCTTATGAATTTCAAATTTTAGAAGCACTTTCTCTTTTTCGAATACTTCTAAGGTCAAGATCCATTTTGCAATTGATTCAGATCAACTGACAGAGTATTTAGTTTTAGAACAAAAGTTTTGGCCCCAACTTTCAGAGCGAGACCAAAGTCGAGTTCAAATCGATTATACTTTTCAAAACAACAAAATAGATAGTATTTCACTGACCGAAAATGGAACTATTTTGAGAGACGACAAACAACAAATAATTTTTAGAAAAGCTGGTCATGGTGCTCTTTTAGAAAATATAAAACGAATTCAATCCGATCTCCTTTTTATTAAAACAATCGATAGTATTTGGCCCAATGACAACCGCAGTGTTAAAACTCAAAAATTTCTAGGAGGTGTTTATCTAAAAAGTAGATTTAAGGTCGAATTACTTTTAAAAAATCTCAGAGAAAATGTTCCTAACTCCATAGAAAAAACATTATCATACATTAAAGAAACTTTCCATATTGATCATAGTCAACAGTTAGGCTCCTCAACATTTGAAGAAAAAAAAAATATTTCTTAAGGAATTTTTTAAACAGACCCTTACGGGTTTGTGGAATGATTATTAATATAGGAAAACCAGGTGGAGGCCTATTTTGGATTGAAAAGAATGGACAAGTCTATTTACAAATTGTTGAATCCAGTGAACTTGAATCCAGTGAACTCGAATCTAAAAAACACACGCTTGAAGACAGTTCTTTTTTAATCCAGTAAATATGGTTTGTGGTCTTAAAGATTTTGATCAACAATATTGGGATTTAGAAAAGTTCAAAGACGATGATCGTTGTATTATTTCCAAAAAAAGTTCACAATGGAAAGACAATCAAAATATTTGAATATCGCGGCCTTTGGAATGGAAGTATGGCATATTGGAATTCTATTTTTTGTAAAAATTCCACAAGCAACTTTTCGTTCTCTAAAAACAATAAATGATTGTTTAGAAAAAAAAAAAGACTTAAATTTGTGCATTCTCTGAGGGGTGCTCAAAATAACGAGCTGAGATCATACCCTATGAACCTGAGCAGGTAATGCTGCTAAGGGAAGTAGATTTTTTTTTTAATTCATATAACCAAGAATAGTTGCCCTTTGTTATTCGTAAAATTTATTTTTTCGGATGAAAACATATCATGTACTATCGACTTGGGTAATTGGAAGCGTTTTCCTTTTTGCTCAACAACAAAAACAAGTTTCAGATTCTTTAACCAATTCACTCATTAGCCTTGAGGAGGTAAGTGTTGCAGGATTAAGAATAAATGAAAATCAACCTTTAACTTTCTCAGAAGTTCAATCAGAAGCTTTAAAAGAACGAAATCTGGGTCAAGACTTACCAATACTACTCAATTTTTTACCTGTGGTAGTAACCACCAGTAATGCTGGAGCTGGAATCGGTTATACGGGGATTCGTGTACGTGGGAGTGATGCTTCTCGAGTAAATGTTACCATTAATGGAATTCCCTACAACGACTCCGAATCTCAAGGGACCTTTTGGGTAAACCTACCCGATTTTGTTTCTCCTCTGTTGAAAGCATTCAGCTTCAAAGAGGGGTAGGAACTTCGACCAATGGAGCAGGAGCATTTGGTGCAAGCCTCAATTTGACCACTAGTGCTCCATCAGCAGATGCTTTTGCAGAAATTGCAACCAGCGCTGGGAGTTTTGGAACATTAAAAAACACCCTCAAATTTTCAACAGGTTTATTGAATAATCATTTTGAGTTTGCTGGGAGAGTAGCTACCATAAAATCCGACGGATTTGTAGATCGAGCTACTTCCGATTTAAAATCATATTTTTTTCAGGGTTTATTTCAAGACGAAAACACCTTGGTTAAAGCACTTAGTTTTGGAGGGCATGAAATCACTTACCAATCTTGGTATGGATTAGATCCTCAAACGCTTGCTTCAAACAGACGCTACAACCCTGCTGGCGAAATTTATGACGATTTGGGAAATTTAACGGGATTTTATGACAATCAAGTTGACAATTACAAACAAGATCATTTTCAAATTCATTGGGCACAACAATACAATGCCTCTTGGTCTTCAAACATAGGTTTAAATTACACTCATGGAGAAGGATATTACGAAGAGTACAACGATATATGGAAAATACAAAACATAACTTTTGAAGATGAACTGAATTTCGATTACCTACAGATTAATCCAATTACCACAGGAGGAGAAACAATTAATTTTACTGAAAATATAAGTCGAAAATGGTTAGACAACGATTTTTATGCAGCAACTTTTTCTATAAATTATGACACAACGATTACCAATGCTGTATTTGGAGGTTCTTTTAGTAAATACGAAGGAGATCATTTTGGGAATTTAATTTGGGCACAATATACCAGCAATGCAGCTCCAAATCATCGCTTTTATGAAAGTACGGCAAATAAAAACGATTTTAATGTTTACACCAAAATAAACCATCAATTCAATAACGCTTGGTCGCTTTATGTAGACTTGCAATACCGGAAGGTAGCATACAATTCCAAAGGAACAGTAAAAGGGCCAAGTTCAATAGACTTTGACGATCAGCTTTCTTTTTTCAACCCTAAAGCTGGAATTACCTACAAAGCTTCCGAAGCCTCAAGATACTATTTTTCATATGCAAAAGCGCAACGAGAACCCAATCGTTCGGATTACGAAAACGGAACCCCAAAACCTGAAACCCTTCATGATTTTGAAGCGGGATGGCGATTCAAGAAGCAAAAAAATCCAACTATCAGCAAACCTTTATTACATGGATTATAAAAATCAACTCGTACTTACGGGGGCATTGGATGCAGTTGGTGAGCCCATTCGAACAAACAGTGGGGATAGTTACCGCTTTGGGTTAGAAGTTGATGCCGCCCTTCAATTAAGTGATCAGTGGGTATGGCAATCTAATTTGGTTTTGAGCACCAATAAAAACAAAGATTTTTATTTTCGAAGAGATGGCATAAGAAAAAACCTAGGCACAACAAACATCTCTTATGCCCCTAGTGTTGTTGCAGCAAGTAATTTGGTGTACAGTCCGAGTACGGTATTTCGAATGGCGCTGTTATCCAAATATGTCGGTGACCAGTATATGGGAAATATTGATTCAGAGCTCTCCAAACTAAAGTCCTATTTTACAAATGATCTCAACATCAGTTATGTTTGGATTCCCGATTCATGGATCAAAGAAGCACAATTTTCATTGTTGATCAATAATATATTTGACGAAAAATACAGTTCTGATGGCTTTTTCTACACCTATGATGATGATTATTCAACACCTGGTAAGATTGTTACCATTGAAGGTGTGGGCTTTTATCCTCAAGCGGGAACTAATTTCTTATTCGGCGCTACTTTTAGATTTTAAATAGCTATTATTTTCGAGTGATCCGCTTGAGATGGTTTTTTCTTTCATCAAGTCATTTTGGAGTGATCTGCGGAACGCGGATTGTATCGAGAAATGAACCCATTCAATCCAATTAATGTGCTTCTAGCCAATTATTTCCGATTCCAATGTCTACCACCAATGGAACATCCAATTTAAAAGCATTCTCCATTTCCTCCTTTATCATTGTACTAATTGAATCAACTTCATTTTTTGGAACATCAAATACCAATTCATCGTGTACTTGCAGGAGCATTTTTGCTTTCCACTCGCTATTTTTCATTCGATCATGAATTTTGATCATCGCTAGTTTAATAATATCGGCAGCACTTCCTTGAATAGGTGCGTTAATAGCATTTCGTTCAGCAGCACCTCGTACAATTGCATTTTGAGAAAGAATGTCTTTAAGGTAACGTCTTCGTCCCAAAACAGTTGTAACATACCCATTTTCGCGAGCAAAATCGACCTGAGAACTCATGTATGCTTTAAGTTTGGGATAGTTTTCGTAATAGGTATTGATCAACTCTTTGGACTCCGAACGACTTAAATCGGTTTGTTGACTTAAGCCAAAAGCGGATACGCCATAAATTATACCAAAATTGACAGTTTTTGCATTACTCCTCTGAGAGCGACTAACCTTTTCTAGAGGAACATTAAATACTTTTGCAGCTGTTGTTGCATGAATATCTTCGTTGTTCTTAAAAGCGGCGACCATAGAAGGGTCTTTGCTAAGTGCGGCTATGATTCGTAGTTCTATTTGAGAGTAGTCTGCTGCTAGCAGTACATGATCAGAATCTCGGGGAATGAAAGCTTTTCTTACTTGCTGACCTCGTTCTGTTCTTATGGGAATATTCTGCAAATTTGGAGCATTGCTACTCAAACGACCCGTTGCTGCAACTGCTTGGTTGTAAACCGTATGAATCCGTCCCGTTTTGGGATGAATTTCTTCGGGAAGGGCGTTTACATATGTACTTAAAAGTTTTTGAGTGGATCTCCAGTTCAGAATATCAGCTACTATTTCGTGCTCTTTAGCCAAATAAGATAAAACATCTTCTGCTGTTGAATATTGTCCTGTTTTGGTTTTTTAGGTTTGTCAACTAATTTGAGTTTGTCAAATAAAATAGGACCCAATTGTTTGGGCGATGCCAAATTGAACTCCTCACCGGCTTGTTCATAAATTTTGGATTGAAGGCGGGAACTATCTTGTTCAAGCTCAACAGCAAATTCATTTAAAAAAGAAACGTTAAGGTTGATTCCTTCTTTCTCCATAGCCGTAAGAACGGGAACCAGCGGAAGTTCAACAGTTCTGAAAAGCTTTTGGTTATCAGCGGCGGTCAATTCCTTTTCAAAATGTTGTTTTAATTGCCAAGTAATGTCGGCATCTTCAACGGCGTATTGTGTTTGATCTTTAAGGGGAACATCACGCATAGATCCTTGGTTTTTACCTTTTTTACCAATCAATTCTGTAATGGGTTGTGGTTCGTAGTTTAGGTAATTTGCAGCCAAGATATCCAAGGCGTGTCTACGGTCTGGATTTATTATGTAATGGGCAATTAATGTATCGTAGAAAGGACCTTTTACTTCGAGATCGTAATTGGATAAAACCTTGAGGTCGTATTTGAGATTGTGTCCAATTTTTCAATGGACGTGTTTTCAAAGAAAGGTCGAACTTTTTCAATCAGTTCTTGGGCAGCTTTTTGGTCCTTCAGGAAAGGGAAGGTAATATCCTTTGCTGTTTTCCCAACTGAAAGCGATTCCAACCAATTCTGCTTTTAGCGCATTCAAACTTGTTGTTTCGGTATCAAAACAAACACTTCTTTGAGAAGAAAGTTTCTCTAGGAACAAATTTAGTGCAATTTTAGAATCTACATACTGATAGGCGTGAACGGTATTGGATAAGTTATTTTTTGTTGAAAAATTTTCGTTTGTGTTAGAAATCGATCCCGATCCTGCTGTCGCAAACAAATCCATTTGACCCGAATTCGATGGTGGGGTTTGTTTATTTTCTTCCGTTTTTTGGGAGGTTCAATTTCTGTTTTTGGAGCCCCATTAAAAATTCTTTGAAGGGTTTCTTGCATCCTTCTAAACTCTAATTCCTCAAAAATGGTTTGAACTGAGCCATAATCTGGATCACTGAGCTTATAAGAATCTGCTTCAAAAGTTACAGGAACATCCAACAATATTTTCGCCAATTCTTTTGAAAGCATACCCAATTCTTTGTTGGCCTCAACTTTCTCTT
Organism: Candidatus Arcticimaribacter sp.; assembly: GCA_038142965.1. Taxonomy (GTDB): domain Bacteria; phylum Bacteroidota; class Bacteroidia; order Flavobacteriales; family Flavobacteriaceae; genus Arcticimaribacter. The sequence goes on from JAYQLC010000008.1 coordinate 50,964, forward strand.
TCATTTTACCTTTCAACTCATGGGTGTTTTCAAGAAGGCCTTCCATGCTCCCGTAGGCTTTCAAGAACTTTTTAGCTGTTTTGTCTCCAACACCCGGGAGTCCGGGTATGTTGTCCGCAGCATCTCCCATCATTCCCAAATAATCTACAACTTGTTCGGGACGTTCAATTTCAAACTTGTCAAGTACCTCTGGAATTCCCCAAATTTCAATACCATTACCCATTCTTGCTGGGCGGTACATAAATATGTTTTCTGAAACCAACTGTGCAAAGTCTTTGTCTGGGGTTACCATAAATGTCTGAAAACCTTCTTTTTCAGCTTGTTTTGCTAATGTCCCTATGATATCATCGGCCTCATATCCCGATTTTTCTATGACGGGGATGTTCATTCCTTCCAAAATTTTTTGAATGTAAGGAACAGCAATTTTTATGGCTTCGGGTGTTTCATCTCGATTGGCTTTGTACGCCTCAAAAAGTTCGGTCCTTGAAACGGAACCTCCTTTGTCGAAACAAACTGCCAAATGATCCGGTTTTCTCTCTTGATGACATCCAACAGAGAATTCATAAAACCAAAGATAGCAGAGGTATCCATCCCCGTTGAATTGATCCTTGGATTTTTGATAAAGGCGTAGTAACCTCTAAAAATCAAGGCATAAGCATCCAGTAAAAAAAGGCGTTTTGGTGAAGGCATTACAAAGTTGTTTTAGGACAAAAGATACAAAATGCATCTGAAAAAAAAAGTTGAATCAAAGATTCATTTTGAGTTATCCCAAGAACGCGAATTCGATTTCAAAGAGTAGCGATTGAGTCATTTCTCGATACATTTCCCTTCGGGAAACACTCGAAGTGACTCTGGGAATCAATCAAAGTGAGTCATTTCGAGTGATCTTTGGAGTGGTTTTTATTAAGTCATTTCGAGTGATCCTTTAAGTAATTCTGAGTGATCCGGGGAACGCGGATTGTATCGAGATCAAGACGACGTACTCCAAAAAAAAATCGCCCAAAAGAGCGATTTTTATGATGTGTTTGAATAAGGTTTTTATCCCAATGCCAAACGCTTAAAACTTGTAACGGTTAAATCTGCATTAACAGACTGTACATATTGAGCAACACTTTGCTTACCGTCTTTGATGTAAGCTTGGTTTACAAGAGTGTTGTCTTTGAAGAAGCGTTTTATTTTTCCTTTTGCGATGTTGTCTAACATGGCTTCTGGTTTTCCTTCCTCACGAAGTTGGTCTTTGGCAATTTCAATTTCTTTTTCGATTACAGAGGCATCTACTCCGTCTTCATTCAAAGCAATTGGATTCATGGCAGCAGCTTGCATAGCTACATTTTTGGCAGCTTCAGCTGCGCCATCTACAGCAGCAGAAAGTCCAACGATTGTTGCAATTCTGTTTCCTGCATGTATGTAATGTCCAACAAAAGAGCCTTCGATACGTTCGAAACCACCGATTTCTATTTTTTCACCAATTACTCCAGTTTGTTCAGTCAGCTTGTCGGCTACAGTCATTCCTTCAAAGTCAGCAGCCAAAAGCCCTTCAAGAGAAGTTTGTTCAATGCTAAATCAAGGATTTTGTTTGCAAGTGCAAGGTAACTGTCGTTTTTGGCTACGAAGTCAGTTTCGCAGTTTACAGAAACTACCACTGCAGCAGTATTGTCTGCATTTACTTTTGCAAGCACAGCACCTTCTGCTGAGTCGCGATCTGCACGATTAGCGGCCACTTTTTGTCCTTTTTTTCTTAGATTTTCGACTGCTAGGTCAAAATCACCTTCCGCTTCTACAAGCGCTTTTTTACAATCCATCATTCCAGCTCCTGTGGCTTGACGTAATTTATTTACTTCTGATGCAGTAATTTTCATCGGTTTATTTTGTTTAAAAAATCAATTAAGATTCAGCTTTATCAGCTGCTTTGTCTTCTTTTTTGGAAGAGGTTTTAGCAACCGATTTTTTTTGTTTTGGTTTAGCCTTTGGAGCAGCTTTTGCCTTTGGAGCTTCTTTGACTGGTTCAGCTTCTTCAACTTTTGCAGCTTCTGCCTCTGGAGCTTCTTCAGCTTTTGCAGCTTTTTTGGAGCTTCTTCAACAGCTGCGGTTTGCAGTTTCTACCTCCTCTGCAGCTTGATCTTGCAGTTTCTACCTCTTGCTTCTTCATGTCCTTTTTCAGCATCTTTTTGGCGCTCTTCAAGTCCATTTGATACAGCTTCTGATACAAGAGTTAAAATTTTTTCAATAGATTTTGATGCATCATCATTAGCAGGAATGACAAAATCTACATCTCTTGGATCAGAGTTTGTGTCGACCATCGCAAAAATTGGTATTTTCAATTTTTGAGCTTCTTTTATAGCGATGTGTTCACGCTTGATATCAACCACAAAAAGTGCTCCAGGAAGACGGGTCATTTCCGAAATTGAACCCAAATTTTTCTCAAGTTTTGCACGCAAACGGCTTACCTGTAATTTTTCCTTTTAGAAAGAGTTTCAAAGGTACCGTCTTTTTTCATGCGATCAATTGCAGCCATTTTTTTAACTGCTTTTCGAATGGTAACGAAGTTGGTTAACATACCTCCAGGCCAACGCTCTGTAATGTATGGCATTTTGACAGCAGCTGCTTTTTCTGCAACAATATCTTTAGCCTTGTTTTTTGGTTGCAACGAATAAAATTTTACGTCCAGAAGCTGCAATTTTTTTCATTGCCTCTGACGCTTCATCGATTTTAGCTGCAGTTTTGTAAAGGTTGATGATGTGAATACCATTGCGCTCCATGTAGATGTAAGGAGCCATGTTGGGATTCCATTTTCGGGTTAAGTGACCGAAATGTACGCCTGCATTTAACAGGTCTTTTACGTTGATGTTTGCCATTGTTGTTAGTTTACGTTCCGTAGTTAGCAACAGTAGAGTGGCTTTTTTTGAAAGGCCTCTACCATTTAGATGCTAAACTAATTCTCGTTTTCACGAGTGGGCAACAGGATTAATTAAAATATGAACAAACCCTTTTTATTAAAAAGGGCAAAAAATATTAACGTTTTGAGAACTGGAATTTCTTACGAGCTTTCTTTTGTCCGAACTTCTTACGTTCAACCATACGAGGATCACGTGTCAACAGCCCTTCTGGCTTAAGTGATTCACGGTTTTCTTCATTGATTTGACACAAAGCACGTGAAATAGCAAGACGAACAGCTTCTGCCTGTCCGTTTGTTCCTCCACCTACGACAGTAACTTTCACATCGTATGCTCCTTCTGTGCCCGTAAGGGCAAAAGGTTGAATAACTTTGTATTGCAAAGTCGATGTAGGAAAATATTCTGCGTAGTCTTTTTTATTAACGGAAATTGCTCCTTTTCCTTCTGAAATGAAAATTCGAGCTACTGAAGTCTTCCGACGTCCGATTGTGTGTATTACCTCCATTATTTGAGTTTACTTAATTTAATTGTAGTAGGGTTTTGTCCTTGGTGCGTGTGTTCTGCACCACTGAATACTTTAAGGTTTTTGTATAAAACAGCTCCTAATTTATTTTTGGGTAACATTCCACGTACGGCATTTTCTACCAAACGTGTAGAACTTTTTTTGTACAATTGTTCTGCAGTCAATTTGCGTTGACCACCTGGATAACCTGTGTGACGGATGTATTCTTTTTGTCTCCACTTATCTCCCGATAATTCAATTTTATCGGAATTGATAACAATTACGTTATCTCCACAATCAACATGAGGAGTAAAATTGGGCTTATTTTTACCTCTAATAATCTTAGCAACTTCTGAAGCCATTCTTCCTAAAGGCATTCCTGCAACGTCTACCACAACCCATTGTTTGTCAACGGTATTGCTGTTAGCAGAGATGGTTTTATAACTTAGTGTATCCACAATATATGTTTTTTATACTTTATTTTCCCGTATTAAAGGGCTGCAAATGTACCACATTAATTTTTTTGGCAATAGGGAACGAATTTTTTTACGAAAAGTTGGCAAGTAGCTAGCTAGTCTTCAATGTCAAAGACTTTTTTTGATAACAATAGTTTTTTTAGAACGGAAGATCGTCTTCTACTTCTTTGTCGTCTTCGTTTGAAGCTTCGAAAGAGGATGCAGGAGGCATTGGGCATTTCTGGGGCTGAAGCAGCAGCTAATCCCTCTATTCTCCAGCCTTGAACAGAATTAAAATACTTGGTTTCCCCTTGTGGATTTACCCATTCTCTTCCTCTGAGATTGATTCCGATTTTTACGGCTTGTCCTACGTTAAAGGTTCAATAAATCACATTTGTCTTGGACAAATTCTACTAAAATATGCTGTGGATATTGTTCTTCGGTGGTGATTACTACCTCGCGTTTTCTAAAGCCATTACTTCCGTAGGTTTTTGTTTCATCCAACCATTTTATTTTCCCTGCTACTTCCATAGTTTTTTAAAATTTTACAAAGTACAAAAGTATGAAAAATTAGGGAGTTACCCTTAACCAATGCTTTTTTCCTTTTTGTCTTATCTTAGTCTTTTAGAATTCTATTTTATGTTAACGTTTTTTCTCAAACAAAGATTAAACCTTGGATGTTAATTTGCATTTTTGGGATTGTTGCTTTGATTTTGTGGAATACAAATATTCTTTTTCAAATATTAAAAAAAGAAGAACGAATCAAAATGGAACTCTGGGCAACGGCACAGCAAGAGTTTATCAAAAACTCGGATTTGAGCCGCGATTATGGTATTTTGACTTTTGATGTTCTTCAAAAAATTGGGAAAACCCCTATGATCAGTGTTAATGCTTCGGGCTTTATCAAAGACTTTAAAAACATCAGCTGGGATTGGAATCAAAATCCTGATTCTTTAAAATTGTATGCTTTGCTAAATCAATTGAAACATGAAAATGATCCAATTCCCATTCAATACGAAGACATTGTAAACCAAACTCTTTATTATGGAGATTCTAGACTTCTAAAAAAATTACAATATTACCCCCTTGCACTTTTGTTGATTATCACTTTGTTTGGGGGAGTGCTTTATTTCTTTTTTAAAACTTCAAGAGTGTCAGAGCAAAATCGTTTGTGGGCAGGAATGGCAAAAGAAACAGCCCATCAAATAGGAACACCATTGAGTTCGCTGATGGGATGGGTTACCTTGCTTAAAGAACAAAATATTGCACCAGCTTCGGTAGATGAAATGGAAAAAGACGTTGAGCGTTTGTCGGTCATAACAGAACGTTTTTCTAAAGTTGGTTCTTTACCTGAATTGCAAGAAAACGACCTTGTAAAAGCTACCGAGGAGGCATTGCTTTATTTGATGAAAAGAAGTTCGCAATTGATCGAATGGAATTGGAAACTTCCCCAAAAAGAAATCTTGATTCCTATGAACCTTCCCTTGTATAGTTGGACCCTTGAAAACTTAATTAAAAACGGAATCGATGCGATGAAGGGTCAAGGAAAATTAACACTTGAGTTACTGGAATTCGAAAAGAAAGTGCTGATTATTGTTTCGGATAGCGGTAGTGGAATTTCTTCCAAAAACATAAAACGTATTTTTAGTCCAGGATTTACCACAAAGCAAAGAGGGTGGGGGCTTGGTTTGTCTCTGGTTCGAAGAATTATTGTCGATTATCACAAAGGAAGTATTGAAGTTTTGAAAACTGAATTGGGAAAGGGAAGCAGTTTTCAAATTACTTTAAAAAAATCGATTTAGCCTTATCCGATTTTAGTTGCAATTTGCTTTGCAAGTTCAATCATCTGATTTTCAGACACCTCTTCTTTTTTGGTAAATGTGGCATCACTCATGTTGTTTAAGGAATTAGATGAACGTGAACATGCGGGACCTCAAGGCCAATTACCGTCATTCCAATGCGTTGGCAGGGAACTGCTTTACGAAGTCCAAGGGCAACTCTTCTCGAAAAATCCATCAATTCAGAATAGGCTTGAGCATCAAGATCAAAAAGTTTGTTGACCTCTTTTTTTGGAACACACAAAGTGTGCCCTTTAGCATTTGGATTAATATCTAAAAAGGCAATGTGGTTTTGATCCTCAGCTACTTTGTAGCAAGGGATTTCTCCATCAATAATTTTTGAAAAAATACTGGCCATTAAGATCTACTTATTTTAGTGATCTCAAGCTGAATGGTTCCATTGGGCACGGTTATCTCGGCCATTTCTCCTACTTTTTTACCCAGCAATCCTTTACCAATAGGAGAGTTTACCGAAATTTTTCCAGTTTTCAGATCAGCTTCACTTTGGGCAACCAAAGTATAGGTCATTTTCATTCCATTACTTTTATTGACCAATTCGACAGTCGATAAAACCAAAACTTTGGAAACTTCCAATTGGGATTCATCAATGAGTCTGGCGTTTGCATAATTTTCTTCCATTTTTGCAATACGCATCTCGAGCATTCCCTGCGCCTCTTTGGCAGCATCATATTCGGCATTTTCGCTCAAATCTCCTTTATCTCTTGCCTCTGCTATGGCTTGAGAGGCTTTGGGGCGTTCAATATCTTTCAAATAATTGAGCTCTTCTTTTAGTTTCTTTAAACCTTCTTCGGTATAATATGAAGTTTTACTCATTTTTACTTAGTTTTATTACTAATAAAAAACCCTGCCATAAGGAAGGGTTCATATACAAATATAAGAATTTGAGTGATTTAAGCCTATTTTTAAAAAAGAAGTTCTTCAAAAGTCTTTTGATTCTTCCTTTTTTGACGTCTTGTTCAAGCTCTGATTTGGATCGAAATCCTTATTTATCTGAATACTCCTTTCGGTTTCAAGTCAATTTGAATTTACCAGAATACGATGACCTAAGGTATGCCGGTGGGTCGATTTTGATTCCCCAACTGGGTAACAAGGGAGTTTTGGTTTTTAACTTAAATGGAAATGATTTTTTTGCATGGGAAGCGAGTTGTCCCAACCATCTTCCCAACAGCTGTTCTCAAACTCAAATCAAAGGAGTATTAGCAGAATGTTCTTGTGAAAAATTCCAATATAGTCTTGCAACAGGTCAGTTGCTAAACCCCTCAGAGGAAGAGGATGTAAAACAATATCCTTTACTTTTTTATCAAACAGAAAACAGGGGAAATTCAGTGATAATTTCGAACTAAAAAATCTTTTGATAAAGGGCTAATATTGACCCTGCGATACCTTTTGAATCTATCCCAATTTCTTTTTGTAATTGAGCTGTTGTTCCGTGAGAAATAAATCGATCGGGAATACCAATTCTTTTTATAGGATTGAACTTTCCACTTTCGTTTGCCCATTCTAATATCGCACTTCCAGCACCTCCAGCCAATGCTCCATCTTCTACCGTTATAATGGCAGTGTAGTTTTTAAAGATAACTTGTAAAAGCTTTTCATCCAATGGTTTGATACTTCCGAGATCGAAGTGAGCAGGAGTACATTTTTCTTTAATGATTTCTATTGCTTCGCCTACATTTTCCGCCATTGTTCCAACTGAAATGACCGCGATTTGTTTTCCTTCTTTGAGGCAGCTTCCTTTGTACAATTCGATTTCTTGAAAAGGGACTTTCCAGTCAGATATTTTACCATAACCTCGTGGATATCGAACTGCAACAGGGTTTTGAACACCCAATTGAAGGGTGTAAAGTGTTTGCCTGAGCTGAATTTCGTTTCTTGGAGCTAAGATACGCATGTTGGGAATTATTCTCAGCATTGCTATGTCAAAAATACCGTGATGTGTTGGGCCATCTTGTCCTACTAATCCAGCGCGATCTAAGCAAAATATAACCCCTAAATTTTGAAGGGCAACATCATGAATAACTTGATCATAAGCTCTTTGCAAAAGGTGGAATAAATAGCGCAAAAAGGGAGTTTTCCTTTTGTTGCCATACCAGCAGCTAAGGTTATTGCATGTTGCTCTGCAATTCCAACATCATAAGCACGTTTTGGAAAAGCATCCATCATCAGTTTCATTGAACTTCCAGTTGGCATTGCTGGTGTTATCCCAATAATGGTTTGATTTTGACTTGCTAATTCGACTAAAGTTTCTCCAAAAACATCCTGATATTTTGATGTAGGACGGTCTGTTTTTGGGATTAGAATACCCGTTTTACGATCGAATTTTCCTGGAGCGTGATAGGTAACCTGATCTAATTCTGCAGGTTCAAGTCCTTTTCCTTTTTTGGTTACTACATGAATTAGGCGGGGCCCTTTTTGCTTTTTTAGTTTTTTAAAAGCGGCAATCAGGCTTTTCAGGTCATGCCCATCTATGGGTCCATTGTATGGGATATTGAGGGCCTGAAAAACATTGTTCGAATCAGAAAACTTCTTTTTTACTTTTTCAAAATAATATTTGAGCGCGCCTACACTTGGATCAATTCCAATAGCATTATCGTTGAGAACAATGATTAAATTTGCTTTTGTAACTCCAGCATGGTTGAGTGCTTCTAATGCCATTCCTCCAGCGATAGATGCATCACCAATTACTGCAATATGAGTCTGAGAATTGTTTTGCTGATTAGCCAAAGCCATCCCTAAGGCTGCTGATATGGAGGTTGATGCGTGACCAGTTCCAAAAGGATCATAAACACTTTCTTCTCGATTGGGAAAGCCACTGAGTCCACCCAATTGACGATTTGTTGAAAATTGATTTCTTCTTCCGGTTATGATTTTATGTCCATAAGCCTGATGACCAACATCCCAGATGAGCTGATCAATTGGAGTGTCAAATACGTAGTGAAGGGCTAGTGTAAGCTCAACCACACCTAGGCTAGCTCCCAAGTGTCCTCCTTAGTTGATACGACATCAATGATTTCTTGACGCAACTCGTCTGCAAGTACTATTAAATCCTCAACATTGAGTTTTCGAAGTACTTTGGGAGTATTGATTTTTTCTAAAATAGATTTTTGCTTCACAGAACAAAGGTAGGAGTAAATTCAGGATTATGAATTGTGAAATGCTTACTTTTAAGGATGGAATTGGATGATGTGTATTTTATGAAGAAAGCTCTTGAGCAAGCAAAACTGGCTTATGAGATGGATGAAGTTCCTGTGGGAGCTGTGGTAGTAATTGATCAGCGAATTATTGCTAGGGCTCATAACCTTACCGAGCGTTTAAAAGATGTTACGGCACATGCCGAAATGCAGGCCATAACTGCTGCAGCTCATTTTTTAAATGGGAAGTATTTGAAAGGATGCACACTCTACGTTACCCTCGAGCCATGCGTAATGTGCATGGGAGCATTGTACTGGAGTCAATTGGATCGAATTGTTTTTGGAGCAGCAGACCCCAAAAGAGGTTTTGTTGCAAAAGCAATACAAGCCCATCCTAAAACTCAAGTTCAAGGAGGGATTTTGGCGGAAGCTTCTGCACTAATTTTGGAAGATTTTTTTAAAAAAAAAAAAGAGATAAAAAAAGCACTCTATTTGAGTGCTTTTAAATAATCAAAATAAAATGTTTTATAGAATTTGAATTTGTCCTGCAACTTTTCCTTTTCTACCTTCTTCCTCAACATATTCTACTTTGTCGCCCTCATTGAGATTTATCCCGTCAAGAGACGTTACGTGGACAAAAATGTCCTCACCTGTTTCATCATTGGTTATGAACCCATAGCCTTTTGATGAATTAAAAAACTTTACTGTACCTGTCATGATAATGATAACGATAATTAATGAAAGTACAAATTTACGTATTTGTTTGAAAATCAAAGATTAAATTTCAAAAAAATAAAAATTCAATTTTTTTACTTTTTTTCACTTTCATTTTACTCAAATTTTCATTGCTAAGGGTGTAGTCTGATATTTTTTTGTCTTTCCACCGATGATACAGAAATAGGGGTAAATAGATAAAAGCTCCTAATAAAACTCCTAAACCAATTATTTTTTCACCTTGGTTGTAGTCCAGCATTTCTTTTACATAATACCCTCTACAGATGACAATAAAAAAAGTGAGAAATAAAACTTTAAGTACGTTTTTCATAAAGATTTTGTAGCTATTTTATTGTTTAAGTCAATTCACTAATTCGAATTAATTCTCTTCGATAAACTGATAACAGCTTTGATTTTGATACAAACCCTACGAAGGTTCCATTCTTTAACACGGGTAAATTCCATGCACTGCTGTCTTGAAATTTACGCATAATTATTTTTATGCTGTCCTTTTCATAATGAATTACACTAGGTGGACTGTGCATAATAGAACGAACATAAAGCGTTTCGTATTGCGAAGTATCGAACATAAACTCTCTTACATCATCGAGAAGTACAATTCCCAGCAGTGCTTTTTCTTCGTTTATTACAGGGAATAAGTTTCTTTTTGATTTGGCTACTCCTTCTTTAAGCATGGTACCTAATGTCATTGATGGAGTAAGTGTACAAAAATTTTTTTCAATTAATTTGTCCAATTGCATGAGTAAAAGTACGGTATCGTCTTTGTCATGGGTTAGCAAAGCATCTTTTTGAACCAATTCCTTGGTATAAACTGTTGTGGGTACAAAATATTTAGAAATAGCAAAAGCGAGTGAAGCTGATATCATTAAGGGCAAAAATAGGGCATAGCCTCCAGTAAGTTCAGCAATTAAGAAAATTGCAGTAAGTGGTGCATGTAGAATACCAGCAATCAATCCTGCCATTCCAACAAGTGTGAAATTGCTCACTGAAACAGGAATGTTTGGTATTCCAAGAGCATTGATGATTTTTGCAAAAGTGTGTCCAAGTGCCGCTCCCATAAATAAAGCCGGGGCAAACACACCTCCTTTTCCACCAGCACCAAAAGTAAGACTTGTTGCAATCACTTTAAAAACGACAAGGCCAATGAGCAACAAAATAATAGTCCAGGTTTGATCAAAATCCTGAATCAAAAACGAGGTTCCTATTGCTGTACTATAATCTTCTCTGAGCAAATTGTTTATGGTTACAAAACCTTCACCGTACAAAGGAGGAATAGCAACAATGAGCAAACTTAACAGCAGTCCACCAATCAATATTCGCTGAAAACCTTTGAGTTTTACTTCAAAAAATTGTTCAATCCATAAATAAACTTTAGTGAAATAGATTGAACCAAGTCCTGCGATTATTCCAAAAATCATGTAGTATCCGATGTGATTGAGATTGAAAAGATCGATTAGTTCAAAGGGTAAGAGCTGTGTTGATCCAAAAAGAAATAGGTGGTTAAAAGTGCCGATACCGACGCGAATAATAAAGGGAGTAAAGAAGCTAAGGTTAAATCCAAACTGAATACTTCAATTGCAAATATTATTGCTGCAATTGGAGCTTTAAAAATTGCAGACATTGCTCCTGCAGCGGCGCAACCAATCATCAAACTACGAGTTGCTTGATTGAGGTGAAGCAATCGAGATAAATTAGATGCAATACTTGCTCCTCCAGATACTGTTGGACCCTCTAATCCTGCTGACCCCCCAAATCCAATTGTAATTGGGGCAGTTAAGATTGAGGAAAACATTTGATATGTGGGAATGATTCCCTTGCGTTTTGATAAAGAATACAAAACCGATGGGATTCCATGATTTACAGTTTTTTTTATTCCATAACGAATAATTCCAAGGGTTATAATGATCCCGATTATTGGAAAAATAAAATAGAATAGCGATTGATATTCAATGTTTACATTGGTGATCAAACCTTGAAAAAAATAGGTAGTGTTTTTCATTGCAGCAGCGAATAAACCTGAAGTTATACCGACAACAATGCTGACCAAATGAATGAATTGCTTATTCGGAATGTGTTTGATTCTCCAAATCAGGAATTTTTTTTAATCTCAAATTCCCCTGTAATGACATTATTGGTTTGGTTTAAGTTTGAGATTAAGTTCTTCCAATTGAGTAGGATCAATAGTTGCTGGCGCATTTATCATTAAATCACGCCCACTATTATTTTTTGGAAAAGCAATGAAATCTCGAATGGTTTCTTGCCCTCCCAGTAGGGCAACTAATCGATCTAAGCCGAGGGCAATTCCACCATGAGGTGGAGCGCCATATTGGAAAGCTTCCATTAAAAATCCAAACTGTGCTTTTGCTTCCTCTTTTGTAAAACCGAGAAGATCAAACATAATTTCTTGAGTTTTTGAATCGTGTATTCGAATAGAACCACCACCAATTTCATTACCGTTTAAAACCAAATCATAGGCATTTGCATTTACTGCTTTTGGATTTGTTGTTAAAAGATCTAGTTGTTCTGGTTTGGGTGCTGTAAAAGGGTGATGCATAGCGTGGAAACGGTTACTTTCCTCATCCCATTCTAATAGGGGAAAATCTACCACCCAAAGAGGTGCAAACATTTCTGGATCTCGAAGTCCAAGTTGTTCGCCCAATTCCATTCTAAGTGCTGAAAGTTGAGCACGAGTACTATCTGTATCTCCAGCCATAACCAATATAAGGTCTCCAGTAGATGCCTTTGTTGCAGTTGCCCAGTTTTCTAGGTCGTTTTGGGAGTAAAATTTATCTACGGAAGATTTGTAACTACCATCTTCGTTACATTTTACCCAGATTAGACCATTGGCTCCAATTCGAGGTCGTTTAACCCAGTCGATTAAGGCGTCAATTTGTTTTCTTGTGTAGGATGCAGCTCCAGGAACGGCAATTCCAACGATTAATTCTTTTGATCGAAAACTTGAAACCCTTTTCCTTTTGCTAATTCGTTGAGTTCGGCAAACTCCATCCCAAAACGGATATCTGGTTTGTCATTACCGTATTTTTTAATTGCTTCGCTGTAGGTTATTCGTGGAAATTGATCAACGGTTATTCCTTTAATTTCTTGGAGTAAATGTTTTAAAAGACCCTCAAAACAAACTAAAATATCTTCTTGTTCTACAAAGGTCATTTCACAGTCTATTTGTGTAAATTCAGGTTGTCGATCAGCACGTAAATCCTCATCACGAAAGCATTTAACAATTTGAAAATATTGATCCATTCCCCCAACCATAAGAAGTTGCTTGAAGGTTTGAGGCGATTGAGGTAAGGCATAGAACTCACCTGCATTCATTCGAGAGGGTACTACAAAATCACGAGCCCCCTCCGGAGTTGACTTAATCAAGTAGGGTGTTTCAACGTCAATAAAATTGTGAGCAGATAAGTAGTTTCGAATAGCTAAAGTTACTTTGGAGCGAAAAATTAAATTTTCTCGAACAGGGTTTCTTCTAATATCCAGATAACGGTATTGCATACGCAATTCTTCTCCACCGTCTGTTTCGTTTTCAATAGTAAAAGGCGGAGTTTTTGAGGCATTCATAATTTTGAAATCTTCAGCCAAAATTTCAATTGCACCCGTATTAATTTTTGGGTTTTGGAAACACGCTCAATCACCGTTCCTTGAACTTGTATCACAAATTCTCGACCAAGATTTTGTGCTTTTTCCAGTATTTTTTTTTCAGTACGTTCTTCGTCGAAAATGATTTGAGTAATCCCATAACGATCACGAAGGTCTACCCATATTACAAAGCCTTTATTTCGTATTTTTTGTACCCAACCCGCAAGGGTGACTTTATTGCCTACATCAGAGAGGTTCAACTCTCCACAATTATTTGTTCTTAACATAATTTGAAACTTCTTTGCAAAGATATTAAGATAACTCTCTTTATGAGGAACGAAACGCTTTAATCTTTAATTTAAATCGATAAACGAGGTAAAAACATGACGGAACAATTACCAAAGTTAGAAAGGTAGCAAAGGTTAGTCCAAAAATTACAGTCCATGCAAGTGGTCCCCAGAAAATCACATTATCTCCTCCAATGTAAATTTTGGGATCCCATTCTGTAACCAAGGAAAAGAAATCGATATTAAGTCCAGTCGCAAGTGGAATAAGCCCCAAAATGGTTGTTATTGCAGTAAGTAGTACAGGTCTAAGTCGCGCTGCTCCTCCCAATACAATTGCTTCTCTAGCCTCTATTCTTGGGAGCATTTGTTCAAACGGTATGCCCAATTCTTCTTTTTTTCGAGCAATTAGTAGTTGGGTGTAGTCGATTAGCACAACTCCATTGTTCACTACAATTCCCGAAAGGGAAATGATTCCCATCATGGTCATCATGATGACAAAAGGCATTCCAAACACACTAATTCCGTACAATACACCAGTAAAACTTAAAAAGATTGAAAGGAGAATGATTAGTGGGTTGGAAATGGAGTTGAACTGCAATACCAATAAAAATAAAATAAAACCTAATGCAGTAGCTAATGCTCCTAAGAGGAAATTCATATTGGCTTCTTGCTCTGCAACCTCACCAGTAAACTCAAATTCGATTCCATTGGGAAAACCCTTGAATCCTTCTATACTTTCTTTTACGTGATCTACAACTTCATTGGCATTGTAACCTGCTAGTACATCCGAATACAAGGTAACCACCCGTCTTAGCTCTTTGTGTTTTATGGAACTGAAAGAAACCGAATTATCCATATTTACAATGGCACTGATTGGAATTTCTTTTATTCTTCCAGTCGCTTGATCCCTAAACACAATGTATTGATCTAAGAGTGCGGTGGTGTTGTTTCTGTCGGATTCATTAAACCGAACATTTATGTCGTAATCCTCTCCATCCTTTTTGAAAACTCCAGCTTTCTCACCAAAGATAGATCGTCTTAATTGTTGGCCAATTTGCCCTCCAGCTACACCAAGAGCACCCGATTTTTTCTGTCGATATGAATTGCTAATCCGGGTTTACTTTTGTTTACGTCAATTTTGATTTCTTCAACACCTAAAATATTTTCATTCCCCAAGTAAATTCTTAGTTGTTCAGCAACCGAAATTAGTTCATCGTAATTATCTCCTTTGAGTTCGATGTTTACAGGATAACCCACTGGTGGCCCTGCAGCCTCTTTTTCAACAGAGACAGACAATCCTGCAAAACGATCATGCAGTTTGGCTTGAATTTCAGTTCTCAAATCTTCGCTTGAGTATCCTTTTCTAAGTTTGAATTCAGACATGGTAAGGGTAATTTTACCTTTATGTGGCATGTCTTGATCTCCACCCTTATCAGTTTCCGGATTTTGTGCTCCAGCCCCGACCATGGTTACGTTCGAATCGATCATAAAGTTGGAACCAGATTCTTGATCGATGTATTTTTCTTGAGATATTACTTTTAGAACTTCTGCCTCTACTAGTTTTGTAGTCTCGTTGGTTTTATTTATGGATGTCCCCTCGGGATATTCTATGTAAATAAAAATTTGTTGAGGTTGATTTTCTGGAAAAAATTCCACTTTTGGAGAAGCCAATCCGAGTATTACAAACGAGGAAAAGAGAAGTCCAATAGTTGAAAAAAGAAAAACATAGGGCATCCTTCCAGTTAGGGCAAATCTCAAAACTTTGGTGTATGCTTTTTCTAGTTTAACTAGAGTTATGTTTTGAAAATGAAGAGCCCAATTTTTAATTAAAAATTTGTAGGTCCAAAACAGTAGTGTTGATAGAAGCATTAGTGTTCCCAATCCTCTGATGGTTCCCTCATTGAAAACTAAAATAAGACCAAGACCTCCTAATATGAAAGTCAATCGCCAAAGACTTTTTTGACTGATCTCACGATCTTCAATTTCCATGAATTTCGATACCAACATGGAATTAAAAAAGATGGCTACAATTAGTGAAGATCCCAATACAATTGATAGGGTTATGGGAAAGAAGATCATAAATTTACCAATGGTCCCTGGCCAGAAGCCAAGAGGAACAAATGCCGCAATAGTTGTTGCGGTAGATATTATAATTGGATAAGCGATTTCACCGATTCCTTTTTTCGCAGCTTCAATAGCAGTCATTCCTTCTCTCTCCATCAAACGGTATGCGTTTTCTACAACTACAATACCATTGTCTACCAACATTCCTAGTCCCATAATGAGACCGAAAAGCACCATGGTGTTTATGGTTTGTCCCAAAAACCCTAAAATCATAAAAGACATGAACATTGACATTGGAATTGCAAAACCAACAAATAAGGCGTTTCGAAACCCAAGGAAAAACATCAAAACTGTAATTACCAATATTACTCCAAAAATGATGTTGTTTGCCAAGTCACTTACAATGTTTTTAGTAGTATTCGATTGATCATTGGAAATGTCAACTTTTATGGAGGATGGAAAATTATTTGCAACAACTTTTTCAACAATGCCTCTGATTTTTTCTACGGATCGGATTAGGTTTTTACCACTACGCTTTTTTATGTCAAGGACAATTGCTGCTTCTCTATCCAGGCGGGCAAAAGAGTTTTTTTCTTTTTCTTTGAAAGTTACCTTTGCAACATCACCAAGAAAAAGGACTCCATTTTGTGTTTTGATTACAAAGTTTTCGAGTTCCTCTGGATTTTCAATTTCCCCTAAAACACGAATGTTTCTGCGCAAACCATCTCCTACAATATTTCCTGCAGAGATGGTGCTGTTACCACGAGCAATTGCGTTAATGACATCATCAAAAGATACAGTAGCTGCGTTCATTTTCAGAAGGTCCAAAGAGACTTCTATTTCAAAGTCTTGAACACCACGAAGAGCAACCTCTTTGATTTCTGACATTTGTTCAATCTTTCCTTGAAGAAATTCTCCATAAAATTTCATTTCTTCAATTGGGAGGTCTCCACTGAGGCCTATGTTGAGAATTGGGATTTCTTCTGACAAACTAAATTCAAATGCTGTAGGTTCTACTTTAGCATTATTAAAAGTTGGCCAGTCTGCACTAGAAGTGACGGCATCAATTTTATCTTTTACCTTTATTTTTGCACTCTCTTTTGTGATGTTTTCGTCAAACTCTACAGTGATTAGAGATACATTTTCTAAAGAGGTAGAGGTTATTTTTACAAGGTTGGAAACTCCTTTCAATTCTTCTTCCAAAGGATCTGTAATAAGACGTTCAATGTCCTCGGCTGTGTTCCCAGGAAACACAGAACTTACAAATACTTCATTGGTGTTGATTTCAGGGTAGTTCTCTCTTGGCATGCTCAGGTAGGAAGAGACTCCCAAGAAAAAGAATAAAGTTATGATAACATAAATCACAGTACTGTGATCTATGGCCCAAGAGGAAAGTGAGAATTCTTTTAATTCGGATGATTTTTTCATGGGTTGATTTTATTTGAGCCCTTTTGGGTTATGTCTTTTAGATGTTTTTTACTAATTGTTGATCCTTAATCAGACGGATTCCATCCTCAACAATGCGATCTCCAGCCTCAAGCCCTTCTAAAATCTCTACTTTATTATTTGATGATTTTCCTAGTTTAACAAAAGTTTTGATTGCTTTAAAGGTGTTTTGGGCTTGATCCTCAACTTGTAATTTGTAAACGTAACTTTCTCCTTTTTGATTTTCTAAGATGTCTTTTACCGGAACCAGTATGGCCTCAGAATTTGAGTAATCATTAATTTTAATTTCAACAGACATATTGGGTTTTAACGCTCCTTTTTTGTTGTTCAAAGAAATTTCTATTCGGAAAGACCGGTTGTTTGGATTTATAAAATTCCCCACCGCACTAACTTTTTCTTGAATTTGTGTTCCTAAAACGGGAATGGAAACCTCTACAGCTGAGTCTTTTTTGATGTTGGGAAGATGTATTTCAGGGATTTCAGCCGTAGCTTTCATTTGATCAAGATTTATGATTCTGATGATGGGGGTTGATCCGGGAAGTAGGTTACTTCCAGTGTCAGCAATTATGTGATCAATGATCCCACTAAAGGGTGCAACTATTTTGGTTTTTGCTACTTGATCGTTCATTTGAGCAACGCCTTTTTTTAGACTTAAATATTGAGTTTTGGTTTGTAAAAACTGAATTTCTGAACCTATTTTTTTATCCCATAGGCGTTTTTGTCGCTCATAAGTTGTTCGAGCAAGTTTCAACTGAAGTTTCATTTGGTCCAATTGATCTTTTAATCCTCCGTCAGACAACTCGGCAATCAAAGCTCCTTTTTCTATTTTTTGTCCTTCGATGACGTGAATTTTTTTGAGTAATCCAGGAATCTCCGGATAAATAACTACATTTTTGTTGGTTTCTAGTGATCCTTGAAATGAAACATAGTGATCAAAAGACTCTTTCTGAAGTTCAATAGATCCTACCAAAGCAAACTTTTGTCTACTGTCTTTTTCTGCCAGAGATTCGTTAAGAAGCTCCAATTCTTTTGCAATCGGTTGATGGTTTTTACATGGGTTGTTTTTTGGAGCTGAATTTCCTCCAAACTACCTTGAGTGATAATTTCTGAAACGCTTTTTTATCTGATGACCCGCATTGAATAAAACTTGCAATGGTTAGGATCGAAATTAATTTTTTCATTTAGTCTTTATTTAGGGTTATTGATTATGATATCTAATGCAGTTTTTTTTGATACGATATCTTTCATGGATAGAATGTAATTTTGCTGTCTGTTGAATAACTGAACTTGTGCTTGGCGCAAATCAAAGCTGCTTGCCAACCCCTCAAAAAACTTCGTCTTATTTTTCTTTTCAATACGGGTAGCCAAGTCCAATTGGTTTTGGGCGTTGTTGTAGTTTCTTATTGCTAACTGATAATTATTTTTTGCTTGTTCATATTCTACAAAAACTTTGCTCTTTGCCTCTTTGAAAGAAATTTTTGCTTGCTCCAGAGAAATTTTTGCTTTTTGAGAGGAAGCGGTTCTTCCAAATGAGCTGAAAATAGGGATCTGTACTCGCACTCCAAAAGCCGAGGATCCAAACCATTTTTGATCTTTGTCTGTAAAACTAAAAGTGTCATTATTTCCCATGTACATCCCATTAATAAAAGCTTGGAAACTTGGAAGTGACTTTGAACGTTCCAGTTTGTACAACAATTCTTCGGAAGTAATTTGACCCTCAGCGATTCTTAGATCAATGTTGTTTTCATAACCTGAACTTTCTTCTTTTAGTATAAGATGGGTAAGGGTTAGTCCTTCCAGATTATCGGTTAATTTTAAATCGTCATCGATTTCAAGACCAAGGAGTAACTTCAATGTGTTCATAGTAAGTTCTGCAATGTTTTGGTTGTAGTCGAGCTGATTTTCAAGAGAAGCGAGGGTAAGCTGAAGTTGTTCAACACTCTCCTCCTCTACAAAACCTGCTCGAAAAAGTTGATGTATCTCTTCAATATCTTTTGAGGTAATTTCAATGTTCTTTTGAAGTAAATCAATACTTTGTTCAACTGTAATAGCATTTAGATAGGAGTCAACAATTGTACGGCGAACTTCTAATTGTGTTTTTCAAGAACATTTTCGGCAACCTCAATAAAATGTTTTATTCCCATTACTCCTACTACATAACTGCCGTCAAATAACAATTGACTCAGTTCAACGGAGCCAATTGCGGATTGTTTTGTTCCGAAAGTTATTTCAGAAAACTCACCAGCTTGACCTCCAAAGAATTCTGCAGGGATTAAAGATACAGGTAGCTCAATGTTATTTTGGTAGCTGAGGTTTGCCGTTATCTGAGGAAATCCAATGGATAGGGTTTCCCATTTTTTCTTGTAGGCTTTTTGAAGTTCCCGATCTGCATTTTGCAGGGTTAGGTTGTATTGCATTCCCCACTCGATGGCCTCTTGAAGCGATATTGCTCCTGGGGATTCTTGAGCACTAAGGGTTATTGTATTCCAGCTTAAAAGCAGGCAGAGAATTGTTTTTTTCATATTGATGTTGGGTAGTGGATTTGAAGTTGGTTAATTTTTTTAATCCTTTCGGGGTTACTAGGGCTCTGAGATGATAATCCAAATAGTTTTCAAATAAGGTTTCAATTTTAAATTCTTCAACGGGAAAGGTTTCAATATCTCGTATCCCACGCATACCATTTATGTACAAGCGGGAAATAAATTCTACATCGATTTCATTTCTAAATAGTCCAGAATCAACACCCAGTTGGAGACTATTCTTTACCATCCCTCCCAAATAATGATATTCTTTTCTTTTCAATTCCTCATAAATCTTTGGGTAGTATTTTTGTAACTGATAATTGGGAGAACTTTTTTCGTTGCCAATATATTTCATTGCTTCCATTTTTACATGATGGAGCTCTTCAATTGGATTTGCAGCTTTTCTTTTTATTTCGATGATGTCTTGGGTAACTTTTTCGAAAATAGAATTTGCAACCTCAGTTACCAGTTGGTGTTTGTTGTCAAAATGAATGTATAAGGTTTTTTTTGAAATTCCCATGGAAACTGCAAGATCGTCCATGGTTACGCTTTTAAACCCTAACTGAAGAAAAAGTTTAGATGCTTTTTCTATTATGGTATTTTTCATTTTTTACTTGTGTTGTGACTGGATACGAAATTTAAAACAGCACGATTTAATGTTAAACGATTGCAAATATATCAAGGAAACTTTTAAAACCAAAATAGTTTCCATAGTATTTTGAATGAAGCTTTGATGAGATAAAAAAAGATTAATTTTGTAAAAAAAAAATTGTGCTGATACATTATCAATCTGCTTTTTTAGCGTTTATGAAAAAGCAATTAACCAATCCAAAGCCTAACAGTTTGTATGAACCTACTTCCTATATCATGGAATTGGGTGGTAAGCGAATACGACCAGTTTTGACCTTATTGGCTGCCGATGCAGTCAACGATTCTTTTACAGAATCACTTCCAGCAGCTTTGGCAGTTGAGGTTTTTCATAATTTTAGTTTAGTTCACGATGACATCATGGATGAAGCTCCACTACGAAGAGGTAAAGACACGGTTCATCAAAAATGGGATGTTAACACGGCTATTCTTTCTGGGGATGTTATGCTGGTTTGGGCTTATGAATGTTTGAATGCTTACTCTGGAGATTTATTCAAAGATTTAACCACTTTGTTGAGTTCAACAGCACGAAAAGTTTGTGAAGGACAGCAATATGATATGGATTTTCCAACGCAATCAAATGTAACGCAAGCGGAATATCTTGAAATGATTCGATACAAAACAGCTGAGCTTTTGGGTTGTTCTTTGCAGATGGGAGCAATCAGTGGCGGTCTATCTAGAGGAGCCAGTCAGCCTTTTTACGATTTTGGAATTGATTTGGGTCTAGCCTTTCAATTGCAAGATGATTATCTGGATGCATTTGGTGACCCCAAGACTTTTGGGAAACAGGTTGGGGGTGATATTATTGAAAATAAAAAGACGATGCTTTTCCTTCTTGCACTTGAAAGATGTAATGCTGAAAATAAAACAATTTTAGAAAAATTATTCGAAACAACTCCTGCCGATCCTTCTCAAAAAATAGAACAAGTTAAAGCATTGTTTGTCCAAACAGGGGCAGCAGACCAAATTAAGCAAATGATAAATAATTACATCCAAAAGGCATTGGATCAAGTTGATCAATTTCCCGTTAAAGATAAAAAGAAAGAAATTTTTAAAACCTTTTCTAAGGAATTGATGGAAAGAAAATTATAATCAAAACATCCGTTTCCAAAGTGCATTGATAAAAAGCCCAACGGGGAAAGTGAGCATTATTTTAAGTTCCTCTGTAAAAGTGGTTTTTTCATCCAAGAATTTAAAGATTAGTTCCGGGTTGTTTTTTTTTTGAACATGAGCGAAAACAATAGATGACCTTTTTCATTGTGTTTACTCAAAACATCCAAGAATAAAAGATCATAGAACCAAAAGCGATTTTTTTGTTTCATTTGATTCAAAGGTTTTCCAGTTTTTAAAAAAGATGCAGTTTCTTTTGCTTTGCGAATTGTTTTTTGAAAGGTGTACCCAGTGCTGCTTTTGGTCCAACCTCCTGCAGTCCCAATTTGCATTGTGTTGGACGTATTTTTATTCCAAAATGGATATGCTGTCATCGGAATGCTCCCTTGTTCTCGATCTTGTATTACTATTTTACCTGCATTTTTTTTGTTTAAATATTCCAAAATAGCTTCTTCATATTCTTTGTTTTCCAAAAGATTGGCAGAGAAGAGCGTGTATTCTACAAGTGCCTTGTTTTTGGAAAAAGGGAGTACATAAATAAAACGGGTATTTCCTTTTTGAGGAAGGTCAAAATCCATGAATTGAAGGGTTTCAGGATCAAAAATAGGGTTTTCGGTTTTTACAAACCAACCAATAAAATGTTGATGAAGTAAGGGGTATTTTTCTTTTTCATGAAGGTGAGCAGAAGGAGGAATGCTTGTAAATACTTTTTTTTGCAAAATAGGAGTTTTTTTTACCAAAAACACGAACTTCTTTTCCTTCATCATTGATTGATGTTACTTCATCTTTCAAAAGCGTTATGTTGGATGTTTTTTCAAGCTTTTTGATGCAATTTCTTGTAAAAATCTTCTCCACGAATCATTTTGTATTGAAAGGGGTTGAGGTCTATTTTTTTTGAAAAGTGAGCTGCCTTGAATTCAGCAGTTTTCCATGCTTTGTGTATGATAGAATCCCAAACAGAGTTTTTTTCTTCCCAAAAACTCCAGGTTCTATCGTTTTGGCTTTTGATTTCTTTTTCAAGAATTAGAACTTTTTTATTTTCAAAGTAGGGGTCATTTCCAAAGATTTGAGCAAGAATCAAACCCGATGCTCCACCCCCACAAATAATATAGTCATAATGGTTTTGGTTTTCCATAATAATACCTAAAAATAAAGATTTCAAATGGATACACAGAGTTATTTGATTATTTTTGAAAAATATTTTTAAAACCTAGTTCAAATGGAAACAGTAATCGCTTTCTTTGAAAAAACAGACCCTGTATTGGGAGCTTTGTATGCAACGATATTTACATGGGGACTAACTGCCTTAGGAGCTTCATTTGTTTTCTTTTTTAAGACCATGAATCGAGCTGTTTTGGATGGAATGCTTGGTTTTACAGGTGGTGTTATGGTTGCTGCAAGTTTTTGGAGTTTGTTAGCTCCAGGAATTGAAATGAGTCCTGGTGATGGTTTTATTAAAGTAATGCCTGCCGCAATAGGTTTTGGATTGGGTGCTCTGTTTATTTTTGTTTTAGATAAAGTTTTGCCGCACATACACATCAATTTTAAAGAGAGTGAGGGAATTAAAACTCCTTGGCATCGAACTACTTTGTTGGTGCTGGCAATAACCCTTCATAACATTCCCGAGGGACTTGCAGTTGGGGTACTTTTTGGAGGGGTAGCTGCCGGATTACCAGAGGCTTCAATTGCTGGTGCGGTTGTTTTAGCCCTTGGTATTGGAATTCAAAATTTTCCTGAAGGCATTGCTGTTTCGATGCCTCTAAGACGTCAAGGAGTAAGCCGTTTCAAGAGTTTTTGGTACGGACAATTGTCAGCTGTAGTCGAGCCAGTAGCGGCAGTTATTGGAGCAGTTGCTGTCACTTTTTTACACCGATACTCCCTTATGCTTTGGCTTTTGCTGCTGGAGCAATGATTTTTGTGGTGGTCGAAGAGGTAATCCCCGAGACACAACAAGATAAGTACACCGATATTGCAACTCTTGGGTTTATCGGAGGGTTTATTGTAATGATGACACTGGATGTAGCTTTGGGTTAGTTACTCTCTTTACTGCCAATTCCGTTCCAACCTTGAGCAGATAATTCAATTTGTTGACCCAATCCAGTAATCATATTGTATCCAGAGGCTTCATCTGTCATATGCCCGATAACACTCAAATGTGGATGACCTTTTATCTTTTCATAATCACCTTGTTCGATGGTAAATAAAAGTTCGTAGTCTTCGCCTCCGTTTAGCGCAGCGGTTGTATTGTTAATCTTGAATTCTTCGCAGGTTTTTACAACTTCTGGGTCGATAGGAATTTTATCTTCATAAATTTTGACAGCCCAATTTTGAGGCTTTAGAAAGGTGTAAAATTTCTGAGGAAAGACCATCGCTGATATCAATCATAGCGGTTGGTTTTACTCCTAAATCCCCAAAAGTGCTTTGATGTCAATTCTGGATTCGGGTTTTAATTGTCTTTCGATACAGTAGCTGTATTCAGATAAGTCGGGTTGTGATTGAGGATTTACCTGAAAGACTGCTTTTTCACGTTCTAAAACTTGAAGTCCCATGTAAGCGCCCCCGAGATCGCCAGTCACTACAACAAGATTTCCTTCTTTTGCTCCATTTCTAAAAGTGATTTCATTTTTATTGGCTTTCCCAATTGCAGTTACTGAAATCACCAAACCTTTGGTAGAACTTGTTGTGTCTCCACCCACCAAATCAACTTTGTAATTTTTACATGCCAAATGGATTCCCAAATACAATTCTTCAAGCGCTTCTAAGGGAAATCTATTGGAGACAGCAATGGATACCGTGATCTGGGTGGCTACAGCATTCATTGCAAAAATATCAGAAAGATTTACCATTACAGCTTTGTAACCTAAATGTTTTAAAGGCATGTAGCTGAGGTCGAAATGGATCCCTTCGATAAGTAAATCTGTAGAAATTAGTGTTTCATCTTTGTCGTGCTGAATGACAGCAGCGTCATCTCCAATTCCAAATTGGGTGGATGAGTCTTTTATTTCAAAGCTTTTTGTTAGCGTTTCAATTAAGGCAAACTCTCCTAGGGTGGCGATTGGAGTTTTCGGAATGTTTTTATCTTCTAGCATGCTGCAAAAATAGATTGTTTTTCTGAAATAAACCTCAAGGTTTTGGCAAGGTTCTTGGATAGTCTATATTTGGTAACTGATTAATTTTTTAATGAAAAATTTCACCAGACTTCTTTTACTGTCTTTTATATTTTTGATAGGATGTTCAAAGGACAGTCCGAAAGATGTAAATGAATCGATTTTACCGGAACCTTCTGAACCAGTAGTTGAGCCAATCCCACTGACAGTTCCCCCTAGCGGACTAGTCCCTTGTGACGGAGGTTTGGCAAGAAATTATCCCTGTTTGGGTTATGACCTTCAATCCATGGTCTCTTTGCCTGCAATGGGGGCTTCCATGGGCAATGATAATTGGGGATGGACCGATTCAGAATCTGGTAATGAATATGTCCTTATGGGATTGGATAATGGTACTGCTTTTATTGACATCAGCACGCCAGATCAACCTGTGTTTCTGGGGAAATTAAATACCGCTACTGTTCCTAGTACGTGGAGAGATATTAAGGTTTTTCAAAATCATGCGTTTATTGTCAGTGAAGCAGAAGGTCACGGCTTACAAGTCTTTGACTTAACACGCTTACGTAACCTAACAGAAGTACAAAATTTTACTGCTGATGCTCGAATGATTGGATTTGGAAGTGCTCATAATATAGCAATTAATGAAGCAAGTGGATTTGCTTATGTTGTTGGTAGTGATCTTTATCAAGGAGGACCTACATTTATCGACATTAACGATCCAACGAATCCAACTTTAGTTGGAGGTTTTGAAGACGAGTCTTATACACACGATGCCCATATCTTAATTTATGATGGTCCAGATACCGAATATCAGGGAAAAGAAATCCTGTTTGGTAGTAACAGTGATGGTGGGGAAAACAACCAACTTATTATTGTAGATGTTACCGATAAATCTTTACCCAAACTGATTTCTAAAACCACTTACAGTAATGGAGGTTACACCCATCAGGGATGGTTAGCCGAAGATCACCAATATTTTTACCTTGGAGATGAATTGGATGAGTATCGATTTGGAAACCGTTCCAAAACATTGGTTTTTGATCTAGAGGATTTAGATAATCCAGTTTTACATCACACCTATTTGGGAAGCACAGCAGCAATTGATCACAATGGATACACCAAAGGGAATTCCTTTTTCTTGGCGAATTACACAGCCGGATTTCGTGAAATAGATATTCAGAACATTGGCTCTAAAGAAATGGAAGAGGTAGGTTTTTTCGATACTTTTCCAGAGCATGACAATACATCTTTCGATGGTGTTTGGAATGTGTATCCCTATTTCGATAGCGGAGTAATCGTCATAAGCGATTCCAATTCGGGACTCTTTTTAGTTAAAGCAAGTCAATAAAAATTTTTATGCGTTTTAATTTTCTGATTGTTGTATTATCCATTTTGAGCTGTGAAAAAGCAGATATCAATATGTTTTCATATCCTAAATTTAAGGGGGAATTATCTTGGGTAAAAACTTTCGGAGGAACGGATGAAGATGTTGCTCATGCAGTTATTCAAACTCAAGAT
Source organism: Candidatus Arcticimaribacter sp. (assembly GCA_038142965.1). Lineage (GTDB taxonomy): Bacteria > Bacteroidota > Bacteroidia > Flavobacteriales > Flavobacteriaceae > Arcticimaribacter. Next base: position 76,833 of record JAYQLC010000008.1, read on the forward strand.
GGGGGCTTTGCTGTTATTGGGAATACCAAAAGCTTGGATGGAGACCTAACTGATAAGATTTATGAAGGAAGTGATCTTTGGTTGCTCAAATTCAATGCTGAAGCAGAATTGCAGTGGACCAAAACTTACGGTGGATCACGAGATGATCGTGGGCATTCTTTGGTTCAAACAACGGATGGTGGATACATGTTGTTGGGATATAGTCAAAGTTCAGACGGAATCGGAAGTAATAACGAAGGGCAACACGATAATTGGATCATTCGAGTTGATGAACAAGGTACTTTTATGTGGGAACGGAGCTTTGGTTATTCGGGACACGATCATGCTTACAACATAATTGAAACTTCAGATGGAGGTTTTTTGTTTAATGGTTTTTTGGATGTTACTGCGTCCAATGGAGCAGGTAATAGAGTGGATGATAAATCGTCTTCTCGACATGGCGTTGGAGAATTTTGGTGTCACAAAATTGATGCTCAGGGAGCAATAGAGTGGCGAAATTATTTTGGTGGAACAAGTAACGATAGATCTTACGATTCAGTTGAATTAGAAAATGGAAACTTTGTTTTAGTAGGAACATCAGAAAGTACAGATGTTGATGTAACTGACCCAAGAGGAAGTTACGATATTTGGGTAGTTACAGTGGACACCGAGGGAAATCTTCTTTGGGAAAAATCTCTGGGAGGTACTCAAGCAGATGGAGCAAATGCAGTTTTGGAGGTTGAAAACGGCAATATTGTTGTCTTTGGGAATAGCTTTAGTTCTGATGGAGATATTGGTTACTCCAAAGGAAGTTCAGATTTTTGGATTACTACATTGGACTCCAAAGGCAAATTACTTTCAGAATCCTCGTTTGGTGGTTCAGGTTTTGACTTAGGAAGAGCAATCACAAAAGGTTCTGGTGGGTTTTTATGGGCTGCAGGTTATTCTAGAAGCAAAGATGGAGATGTATCACAAAACAATGGTGAAAATGACATGTTGATTCTTCGAATAACCCCAGATAATATAGTTGTTAATAGTATTTCATTAGGGGTTCTGGACTCGATTTAGCCCACGACATTATTGAATTATCTTCAGGAAAAATAATAGTCGTTGGAGAAACAGAAAGCACTGACGGTCCTTTCACAGAAAATCATGGGAACAAAGATATAGCAATAGTTCAATTTCATTAGTTTTTTAGATTTCTTTATTGAGTATATCTATTTCATAAAATAAGGCATAGTGGACTAAATACCTTATCTTTGCCTTGATTAGAAAAAGTTTAAACAGTTATGATTAAAGTATCTGAATCTGCAAAAGTAAAAGTGTCTATTTTAATGCAAGAAGAAGGCTTTGACCCTGCACATGACTTTGTACGTGTAGGAGTTAAAAGTGGTGGATGTTCTGGACTTTCCTATGATCTGAATTTTGATAAAAAACAACTGGATGACGACCGTCTTTTTGAAGACAATAGTGTTAGGATAGTTGTAGATAAGAAAAGCCTTTTGTACTTGTTAGGAACAACACTTGAATACTCAGGAGGGTTAAATGGAAGAGGATTTGTATTCAACAACCCCAACGCAAACAGAACTTGTGGATGCGGGGAAAGCTTTTCGTTATAAAATATAAATGCCATGGCATACACAGAAGAAGAACTTAAGAAAGAGTTAGAAACCAAAGAATATGAATACGGTTTTTACACAGATATTGATTCGGATACTTTTCCAATAGGTCTGAATGAAGATATCGTACGCGCAATTTCCAAACGAAAAGAAGAACCCGAATGGATGACCGAATGGCGATTAAACGCTTATCGATCTTGGGTTGAAATGACAGAGCCAGAATGGCATAACGTTCAATACACCAAACCTGATTTTCAAGCAATTTCATATTATTCTGCCCCCAAAAAGAAAGACAAGTACCAAAGTCTTGATGAGGTTGACCCAGAATTATTGGATACTTTTAAAAAATTAGGAATTTCAATAGATGAACAAAAGAAATTGGCAGGCGTAGCGGTAGATATTGTTGTAGACTCTGTTTCTGTAGCTACTACATTTAGGGATACACTAGCGGAGAAAGGAATTATTTTTTGTTCGATTTCCGAGGCAATAAAAGAACATCCTGAATTGGTAAAAAAATACATTGGAACTGTTGTCCCGGTTAAGGACAATTTTTATGCTGCCCTCAATTCTGCTGTTTTTTCAGATGGATCATTCTGTTACATTCCAAAAGGCGTTCGTTGCCCTATGGAATTATCCACTTATTTTAGAATAAACCAAGCCGGGACGGGGCAATTTGAACGAACACTTGTGGTTGCTGACGAATCAAGTTATGTAAGCTATCTAGAAGGGTGTACAGCACCATCTCGAGATGAAAATCAATTACACGCTGCAGTTGTAGAATTGGTAGCAATGGACGATGCAGAAATTAAATATTCCACAGTACAAAACTGGTATCCCGGTGATAAAGAAGGTAAAGGCGGTGTTTTCAACTTTGTAACCAAAAGAGGAATTTGCCACAATCGAGCAAAAATTTCATGGACACAAGTGGAAACTGGTTCTGCCGTGACCTGGAAATATCCATCTTGTGTTTTAAAGGGAGACAATTCTATTGGGGAGTTTTACTCAATAGCTGTAACCAACAATTTTCAGCAAGCAGATACCGGAACTAAAATGGTTCATCTAGGGAAAAACACAAAAAGTACAATCATATCCAAAGGAATTTCTGCTGGTCATTCCCAAAACAGTTATCGAGGGTTGGTTCAAGTGCAACCCAGAGCAGTTAATGCAAGAAATTTTTCTCAATGTGATTCTTTACTCATGGGGGATTTGTGTGGAGCGCATACTTTCCCATACATCGAGGCGAAGAATAATTCAGCTCAAATTGAGCATGAAGCAACTACAAGTAAAATTGGAGAAGATCAAATTTTCTATTGTAATCAACGTGGAATTGATACTGAGAAAGCAATAGCACTTATTGTAAATGGGTTTAGCAAAGAAGTTCTGAACAAACTCCCTATGGAATTTGCCGTTGAGGCACAAAAATTATTAGAAATATCCCTCGAAGGTTCGGTGGGTTAAGATTACATAAAATATGTTAGTAATAAAAGATCTACATGCAACTGTAGAAGGCAAAAAAATCTTAAAAGGAATTAATCTTGAGGTAAAAGCAGGAGAAGTTCACGCAATTATGGGTCCAAATGGATCAGGTAAAAGCACTCTTTCTTCAGTTATTGCAGGGAATGAGGACTATGAAGTTGAAAAAGGAACAATCTCTCTTAGCGGAGAAAATTTGGAGGATATTGATGCTGAAGAGCGTGCGCATAAAGGAATTTTTCTTTCATTCCAATATCCCGTTGAAATCCCTGGAGTTACTGTAACTAACTTTATAAAAACTGCAATCAATGCTTCGCGAAAAGCACAAGGTTTAGAAGATATGCCTGCAAAAGATATGTTGAAAAACATTCGTGAAAAAGCGGCTCTCCTCGAAATTGATTCTAAGTTTTGTCTCGCTCCCTGAACGAAGGTTTTTCGGGTGGAGAAAAGAAACGAAATGAAATTTTTCAAATGGCCATGTTAGAACCTAAATTGGCGATCTTAGATGAGACCGATTCTGGTTTAGATATCGATGCCCTCAAGATTGTTGCAAACGGCGTCAATAAATTGAAAAGCAAAGAAAATGCGGTTGTGGTAATTACTCATTATCAGCGTTTGTTAGATTACATAGTACCCGATTTTGTTCATGTACTTCACGATGGAAAAATTGTAAAGTCAGGAACCAAAGAACTGGCTCATGAGCTAGAAGCAAAAGGTTATGATTGGATTAAACAATTAGTAGACTAAGTTATGGAGTTGAAAGAAAAATTAATTTCCTCTTTTATGGCTTTTGAAGAACAGCTAGATCTGTCTTCTCCAATTCATGAAATCGAACAAAAAGTTTGAAGCATTTCGAGAAAAACGGATTTCCTACCAAAAAGGATGAGGCCTGGAAGTATACCTCCCTAGCAAAATTGATAAAAAACGACTATTCAATTTTCCCTAAAGAGGAAACCACAATTGAATTGAAAGACGTTAAAAAATATTTTTTGTCCGATATTGACACCTACAAAATTGTTTTTATTGATGGCATTTACACCCCATTTTTATCGGATACTACTCATGATGGAATAGATGTTTGTCTCTTGTCTGCAGCCCTAAGTAAAGATAAATACAAAAAAATCATAGCAACCTATTTCAATACTATTGCAAAGAAAGACGATAACCTAACTGCATTGAATACTTCTTTCACCAAAGAAGGAGCTTATATTTTTATTCCCAAGTCAGTTGTCGCAGAAAAACCCATTCAGATTTTGCATTTTGCTACAGGAAAGCAAGGCCCAATACTATTACAGCCAAGAAATTTGATAGTTGTCGAGGAGAATGCCCAAGTTGAAATTGTTGAGCGTCATCAAAGTTTAGTTCCTCATCAAGTAATGTCAAATTCAGTGACCGAAATTTTTGCTGCTGAAAACGCATTGATCGATTACTACAAAGTTCAAAATGATTTGGGTGAAGCGTCTCTAATTGACAATACCTTTGTCGCTCAAAAAACGAAAAGCAATGTGAGTGTTCACACATTTTCTTTTGGAGGAAAATTGACTCGGAATAACCTAAACTTCTACCAAAAGGGTGAGCATATCGATTCAATTATGAAAGGGGTCACGATCATCGGAGATCAACAACATGTTGACCATTTTACTCTGGTAGACCATGCACAGCCCAATTGTGAAAGCCATCAGGATTACAAAGGAATTTATTCAGATAAATCGGTTGGGGTTTTCAACGGTAAAATTTATGTAAATCGAATTGCACAAAAAACAAATGCTTTTCAAAAAAACAACAATATTTTGTTGGATGATACGGCTACTATCAATACCAAACCTCAATTAGAGATTTTTGCTGATGATGTAAAATGTTCTCATGGATGTACCATAGGACAATTGGATGAAGATGCACTATTTTACTTGAGATCAAGAGGTATTCCAAAAAAGAAGCCAAAGGATTATTGACCTATGCTTTCGCAAATAATGTGTTGGAATCTGTAAAAATACCAACGCTTAAAGCAAGAATCAATAAGTTAATCGCTAATAAATTGGGTGTTAATATAGGACATGATTTATAAAGGATGTTTGACGTAAACAAAATACGAAAAGACTTTCCAATATTGGAGCGAACTGTAAATGGTCAGCCTCTGATCTATTTTGATAATGCGGCAACCTCACAAACTCCCAATCAGGTAATTGATGTTATTTCAGATTACTACCAAAATTACAATTCTAACATTCACAGAGGAGTTCATTCGTTGAGTCAAGAGGCAACAGATGTTTATGAAAATGCAAGACAAAAGATTCAGCATCATTTCAATGCAGCTCAAACTCATGAGGTAATTTTTACTTCCGGAACAACACACAGTATCAATATTATTGCCTCAGGGTACAGCAAAATTCTTCGAGCAGATGACGAATTAATTGTTTCGGCTATGGAGCACCATTCCAATATTGTTCCTTGGCAAATGCTTTGTGACCGAACAGGAGCAATATTAAAGGTTATACCCATGGATCAAACAGGTATTTTGGATATGGATGCCTTTGATGATTTACTGTCAACAAAAACCAAACTTGTTTTTGTAAATCATGTTTCAAATGCCTTGGGTACAGTCAATCCTATTGAAGAGATCATTAAAAGAGCCCATGAAGTTGGAGCAAAAGTTTTGATCGATGGGGCTCAGGCTTCTCCTCATATAAAAGCTGATGTACAGGCCTTGGATGTTGATTACTATGTTACTTCTGCTCATAAATTGTGTGGACCAACCGGAGTAGGGATGTTGTATGGAAAAGAAGAATTACTGAATCTACTCCCTCCTTATCAGGGAGGAGGTGAGATGATTGCTGAAGTCAGTTTCGAAAAAACGACTTATGCTGATTTACCACACAAATTTGAAGCAGGCACCCCAAACATAGCTGGAGGAATTGCCTTTGGAGCAGCATTAGACTACATGAATGGGATCGGTTTTGAAGCAATCGCAGCTTATGAACATGAACTTTTGATTTACGCAACAGAACAATTGAAAGCAATTGACGGGGTAAAGATTTACGGTGAAGCACCCAAAAAAACAGCAGTAATATCTTTTAATGTAGACGATATTCACCCCTATGATATTGGAAGTATTTTAGATAAAATGGGAATAGCTGTTCGAACGGGTCACCATTGTGCACAACCTATTATGGATTTTTATCAAATTCCTGGAACTGTTCGTGCCTCATTTTCTTTTTACAATACTAAGGAAGAAATTGGTACCATGATCAAGGGATTGAAAAAGGCAATTCAAATGTTGAAATAATATACTTTATCTTTGAGCTTTATGAGCATACAAGAAATACAGCAAGAAATTATTGAAGAGTTTGCAATGTTCGAAGACTGGATGCAACGCTACGAACACATGATTGATTTGGGAAAATCCCTTCCTTTGATTGCAGAAGAGTTTAAAACAGAAGATAATATCATCAAAGGATGTCAAAGTAAAGTATGGGTTCATGCTGAATTGAAAAATGATCAATTAGAATTTACAGCCGATAGTGATGCGATCATTACTAAAGGAATTATTGCGATTTTGATTCGAGTTTTCTCAAATCAGCATCCTAAAGACATTTTGGATGCGGAAACTGATTTTATCGATCAAATTGGATTGAAAGAACATTTATCTCCAACTCGAGCTAACGGTTTGGTTTCGATGATCAAGCAAATAAAAATGTACGCCATTGCGTTTCAAACACAACTCAATTAATTATGTCAGAAAACACAGCAGATAATCAAGACTTAGGAGAAAAAATCGTGAAGGTTCTCAAAACTATTTTTGACCCAGAAATTCCAGTAGATATTTATGAATTGGGATTGATTTATGATGTTTTTGTGAATGAGGATCAAGACGTAAAGATATTGATGACTCTGACAACACCTAACTGTCCTGTAGCTGAAACACTACCAGTTGAAGTAGAAGAAAAAGTAAAATCGATTAATGAGGTAAATGATGCCGAGGTTGAAATTACCTTTGATCCTCCTTGGACTCAAGATTTGATGAGTGAGGAAGCCAAATTAGAACTGGGTTTTCTGTAATTGAAGAATCATGAAAGATAAAATCGTAAACAAGGTTGCGCAAAGTGCTCTTGTAACTTTTGATTTACAAGAGTTGTATCCCAAAGGAGTCCTTTTGGAAATCGATTTAAGTCAATGGTTAGATCAAGGTTTTATTTTACGCGAAAAAGAATTTAGAACAGCAATAAAGAACCACGATTGGAGTCAATACCGCGGAAATTACATTGCCATGAATTGTAAAACAGATGCAATCCTTCCGGCTTGGGCCAGCCTGTTGGTAACAGCCCAATTAAGCCAAGTAGCAAAGCAAATAGTTTGGGGCTCCATCAAAGATTTAGAAAAGTATCTTTTTAGTCAAGCCATAACAAATCTTGATGTGACCCCTTTTGAGGGTAAACCGATCATAGTTAAGGGTTGTTCTGAAAAAGAAGTTCCAGAGGCGGCATTCGTTCAACTCATTCAAAAGCTTCAACCTGTTGCAAAAAGTTTGTTTTATGGGGAAGCCTGCTCGTCTGTTCCACTTTATAAAAGCTAAATTAAAATAGGTAATTTAAGATAGATTTGGATGTTATATTGAATATCTAATTCTAACCATAAATGCGCTACTCATGCTTCTTGATTTTTTTCTCTAATTAGTTGTAAAACTGAAAGAGAAATATCCCAAGAACAGCCTTTCAGTTTTATCGGAACTTGTGATTACGATCAAAAGTTCTACCAGTTTGACACCCCTCCTTATGTTCAAACTAGTTCTGGAAAAGATTGTAATGGGAAAACGAATTTCATCTTTGGACCCGATGAGTTTGAAATAGTTGTTTTTGATGGCACCTCTTGTCAAAATCAATTTTACTACGTCCTTGAATATGAGCTCACAAAAAAAAATGACAGCACACACATATTTACATCAAATCGGCTGATTCGATCCAATTACAATCCATCTGGTCAGATAGATATTACTGACATTCCGTTAATTGAAGGTTCAGTTGAACTAATTGTTCGTTCAACTGATGAGTTTATTAACTATTTAAATTTAGCCGAGCAGCCAGTGTTTGAGGGAAGGTCTTACATATCTTCATACATTCGATATCGACGAATTCGAAACTGAGGAAGCCTAAAAGTTTTAGTATCTTGTTCAACAAAAGTTAAATTTGGGTTTCCAGAAAAAAATTTTGATTCTAAGCTATTATTGGCCTCCCTCGGGTGGTTCGGGCGTTCAGCGATGGATGTATTTTGCTAAATATTTGAAGCGGTTGGGTTGGGAACCCGTTGTTATTACCGTAGATGAAAAGCAAGCATCTTATCCTGTAATTGACCTTAGCCTGTTAGAAGAAGTTAAAAACATTAGAGTAATAAAGACTAGTACTCGTGAACCGTTGCGTTTGTATTCTTGGTTGAGATCTGGAAGCACTCAAGAAGGAATCCCTCAGGGAGAAGTAGCCACAAAGGGTTTTTTCGGAAAATTTGCTGCCTATGTCCGCGGTAATTTTTTTATTCCTGATGCTCGAAAAGGGTGGGTTCCCTTTGCAGTCAAAGCCGCACAAAAAATATTGATAGAAGAAGAAATAAATCACCTAATAACTACAGGCCCTCCACATTCTACCCATTTAGCAGGATTAGAACTTAGTAATCAATTTGAGATAAATTGGTGGGTAGATTTTCGAGATCCATGGACAGATGTTTTTTATAACAAACAAATGCAGCGGACTCAAAGCAGTGAAGCCAAAGATATCCAAATAGAAAAAAACGTTCTTCAAAAGGCAAATGGAGTTATTACGACCTTAGGGGGCGACTTGCATCAAAGTTTAAAACGAAAAGCACCAAACCAAAAATTTATTGCCATAGCAAACGGCTTTGATGCCGAACTAATAGCAAGTTCAAAAGCCCATCCTACAGAGGACGTTTTTCATTTGGTCTACACAGGTTTGCTAACCCAACAACAAGCTTATTCATCAATAATAAAAGCCTTGCAAAAACTCGACGGGGAGCGACCTATTCGTTTCTCTCTTGCAGGAAATATTTCTGAAACAATAATAGAGGAGATTTGCATGGGTTTACCAAAAGTGGAAGTTGTTTATCACGGTTATCTTGATCACGCAGCAGCAGTAGCATTGATGAAAAGTGCTCATCTGTTGTTGAACTTTATCTTCGATGGTGCCAAGACGCAAATGATATCGGGGAAACTTTTTAGAGTATACAGCTACTGAAGTTCCGATCCTTTCGATTGGAGATCCAAACTCAGAAGCCGCAAAATTTATCAATAAAGGGAGTTGTGCTGTTATGTTGGATTCAAATGATTTGGAGGGCATAATTTCTTTTATTTCCAAGGTATTTAAGTATGAGGGAATACTTCTAAACATATTTCCAGAAATTGAGAAGTGGAGTAGGGAAAGTCTTACCAAGGAATTGATCAAAAAATGCCTTGGCTGAGATTAAGTTTTATTTGTAAAAATTCATTTCATCTAAGTAAACCCAGCTTTCAGGGGGGAGCAGGGGACGTACATTTTGTCCTTTTTTGATTGCTTTTCGAATAGCTGATGATGACAATTCTATTTGGGGTGCGTCAATTAGATTTATCTTGGGATGGTTTTTGAATTGCTCAGGAATTAAACGATTTGTTTTTCTGGGGTAAACGTAAAGCTCGTGATGCTCTAAGATTAATTCATAATTTTTCCATTTTGGGAAACTAACTAAATTATCTTCTCCCATAAGGAGAGCAAATTGATGCTCTGGATATTTTTCAACTAAATGAACCAATGAATTGATGGTGTAGTTGGGGGTAGGCAGTCCAAATTCAATATTTGAAGGCTTTAGCTTTGGATAGTCGGTGGTTGCTCTGTAAACCAGTTCCAAACGGTGGTTGTTTTCTAAAATCGAATCTTTTTTTTTGAATGGATTTTGGGGAGTAATAACCATCCAAATTTCATTCAAATCAGTTGTTTCTGCAAAATGGTTTGCTAGAATAATGTGACCAATATGAATCGGGTTGAAGGTACCAAAATAGAGCCCAATTTTTTTCATGCTTCAAAGATAGTGATTTGGCTATGAATCGATAAACCTCCGGACTTGACGAACTACTTCTTTTTTGGCAGTTTCAAGATCATCATTTATGATGACTGAATCAAATTGAACTGCAAAGCTCATTTCCTCTTCAGCTCTAGCCAATCGCATTTGGATGTTATCTTCACTTTCTGTGCCTCTTCCACGCAGACGTTCTTCCAATATTTTTTTTGAGGGTGGTTGAATAAATAGAGCTAAAGTGTTTTGAGGGTATTGTTTCTTGATATTGATCCCTCCTTTTACATCAATATCAAAAAGGACATGTTTCCCTAGGGCCCACAGGCGTTTTAACTCTGATTTAAGAGTACCATAAAAAACATCATTGTAAACTTCTTCGTACTCAATAAAGGCATTTTCTTTGATTTTATTTTGAAAATCAGATGAAGACAGAAAATGATAGTCAATACCATTTTTTTCTTTACCACGAGGTTTACGGGAAGTAGCAGAAATAGAAAACCCTAGAGGTAAATTTTCAGTAAGAAGGTGCTTTACTAGAGTTGTTTTACCAGAACCGGAAGGTGCAGAAAAGACAAATAACTTACCTTCTTTCATTTAGAGTACGTTGAGAAGCTGTTCTTTTATTTTTTCGAGTTCATCTTTCATTTGAACTACAATTTTTTGGAGTCCAGAATGATTTGCTTTCGATCCAATGGTATTGATTTCACGCCCAATTTCCTGAGAAATAAAACCAAGTTTTTTTCCATTGGGTTGATCTTGATTCATAATTTCTTTGAAGTATGAAAGGTGATTGTCTAACCGAACTTTTTCTTCGGTGATGTCATATTTTTCAAGGTAATAAATCAATTCTTGCTCCATTCGGTTTTGATCGACTTCTATATTCAATTGCTCTATTGAGTTTCGAAGTTTTAAACTCACCTTTTCTTTACGCTCAGGATCAATTCGGATAACTTCCTTTAGTAGTTTTTTCAAAACTTCTAAACGCTGATCAAAATCCTTTTCCAATGCAGCTCCTTCTTTTTTTCTGTAATTATTCACTTGCAAAAGCGCCTCTGAAAAAACAATAAGGAGTGCCTCTTTCTCTTCTTTTTTTAGATCTTCTTTTTCTGTTTTTAGTGCATCTGGTAAGCGAACTGCCATCTTGAGAAGCTCGATACGATCACCTGGATAAATTTGATTCAACTGTTCAATGTAATCATCGACAACCTCTTTGTTTATTCGTGAAGTATTAGTACCGCCTTCATCGTTCTCTAAGTAAACAGAAACATCTATTTTTCCTCTATTCAATTGTTCACTGACAATACCTCTTAGTTGAGGTTCTAATTCTTTGAAGACATGAGGGACTCTAAAGTTTAGATCAATATTTTTACTGTTAAGGGTTCTGATTTCAACCGCAATTTTTTTATTTAAAATAGAGGTTTCATTTTTCCCAAACCCGGTCATTGATGTAATCATGCAGTTGCTAAAGTTCTTTAATTTTTATGTTTCGGAAATAAACTTGATCTCCATGATCTTGCAAACCAATTTTTCCAGTTCGAAATGTCCCAAACTTTGGGGCCTCTATATAGTTTGAAGCTTCTTTATTACTAAATTTAGACGCTTTTACAAGAGAATCCCATTGAGGTCCATATACTGCAAAAGTAACAATTTCTGTCCCATTCAATACCACACTCCCTTTGTTAGTGTTATGATCTATAGTTAAAACAACATGATTCCATTCTCCTGCTGGGTTACATACATCCGATGTGGGTTGAATCATATCATAAAGTGCCCCAGCTTGATGATATTTTGGTTTTTCTAAAGCATCAGGATGTCGATCATTATCGAGTATTTGGATTTCAGGGCCAGTTAAATAAGGTTCTCCAAACTCCTTACCTTCTCGAACCCCCAAAATATACCGCTATTACCGGCCTCCGATATCTTCCATTCAATCGATAAAACAAAATTAGTGTATTCTTTATCCGTAACAATATTTTTACCCCCATCTCCATAATTTCTATTTTCTTCAGGATTAAACACCATTGTACCTTCTTCAACAGTCCACTCTTTACCGATACCTTCACCATTGTACTGGTGCCAGCCGTTCATGGTTTTCCCATCAAAAAGTGAAGTCCATTCCTCAGTAACTTTTGCAGTTTGTTCTTTTTCAGATTCAATATTTTTCTTTTTGTTAGAGATTTCTTGACAAGAAATTAGCCCTAAAGAAAGACATAAGAAAAAGATTAAATTTTTCATTGATTCAGATTAAAGGTTAAGTATTTTTTTAAGAAATTCGGGATCTGTGGATCCTCCTGCAAAGTCATCAAAAACTTTTGGGTAGCTTCAATGATGTGGTTTTTTATAAAAGGAGCTCCTTCGCGGGCTCCTTGTTCTGGACTTTTGATACAACATTCCCATTCCATTACTGCCCAAACATCACAGCCGTATTCCGTAAGTTTTGAAAATATTGTCTTGAAATCGATTTGCCCATCACCAGGAGAGCGATACCTTCCAGCTCTATCGATCCAGTCACCGTAACCTCCAAAAGCACCCTTTTTACCATTGGGTTTAAATTCTGAATCTTTTACGTGGAAGGATTTTATGAATTCATGGTAATGGTCGATGTAGGTAATGTAATCGAGCTGTTGTAATACAAAGTGGCTTGGATCGTAAAGGATATTTACTCTTTTATGATTTCCTGCAGCTTCTAAAAAGCGTTCAAAAGTAACGCCGTCGTGTAGGTCTTCACCTGGGTGAATTTCGTAACATAAATCGACCCCATTATCCTCGTACACGTCTAAAATGGGTAACCATCGCTTTGCTAGTTCTTCAAACCCCATTTCAACTAAACCTTTTGGTCGTTGAGGCCAAGGGTGCCAGGTGTGCCAGAGAAGTGAGCCTGAAAAAGTAGCAGATACATCAAGTCCTAAACGGCGACTCGCAATGGCTGCTTTTTTAACAGTTTCTACAGCCCATTGTGTTCTTGCTTTAGGGTTATTTTTTAAAGCATCGGGCGCAAAGTTGTCGAACATCAGGTCATAAGCCGAGTGAACAGCAACTAATTGTCCTTGTAAGTGGGTAGAAAGTTCGGTTATCTCTAGACCATATGAATTGACTTTTCCTTTGAGTTCATCACAGTATGTTTGACTCTCGGCAGCTTTGTCTAAGTCTATCAGAAAGCTTTCCCATGTTGGGATTTGTATTCCTTTATACCCTAGACTTGCAGCCCATTTGCACATCCCATCTAGGGAATTAAAAGGAGCTTCTTGGTCTACAAATTGTGCTAAAAAAATAGCGGGTCCTTTGACAGTTTTCATGAATTAGCATTTTATAAATTTACCCACGTATTATTCTTTGAATGGGACTCCAATACTTTTTCTATGAAGAGCATTCCTCGAACCCCTTCATGTAGTGTTGGGTAGGCTCCTTCATCGTGTTTTTCTTTTCGTAAAGCTTTGGCAACACCGTTGTAAATATTTCCCATCGAATCAAAAACACCTTCTGGATGACCGGGGGGATTTTACTGCTTTCTTTAGCAAATTCTGAGAGGTAGTCGTGACTGGGTTTTAAAACTTGCATGGGTTTATCTTCTGTAAGATAAATAAGTCTATTCGGACTTTCTTGTTGCCATTTCAAACTTCCTTTACTTCCATAAATCTGGACGCTAAAATTATTTTCTTCAGCCGTTGCAATTTGACTTGCACGAATAACTCCCTTGCAATGCTCTGACATTCTAACTAAAACGGTTCCATCAACATCCAAAGGATTATTGTCGTAGAGTGTATTTAAATCTGCGAGAAGTTGTTTTACTTCCATTCCAGTTACGTATTCTAGCATATCAAAAGCGTGTGTACCGATGTCTCCAATACAGCAACTGGCTCCTCCTTTTTCGGGATCCAATCGCCACACCTTAGCTCGTTCTTCAAGATTGTGAATTACAGGATTGATCCACCCTTGGTAATATTGCAGATCAACTTTTTGAATGGGACCCAAAACCTCTCTTTCGAATCATATCTTTCATCTGGCGAACCATAGGATATCCAGTGTAAGTGTATGTAACAGCAAAAACAGTTTGTTTTTCTTCTTGTAAAGCCTCTAGTTCTAGAGCCTCAGAGTAAGTTGTAGTCAGAGGTTTTTCACAAATCACATTAAACCCGTTTTCCAAAAGTTTTTTTGCCATTGGAAAATGCAAAAAATTTGGAGTCAAGATTGAAATTACCTCCATCCGTTGCTCAACGGGAAGCTTTAGTTCCTCTTCGATAAGGATGTCAAAACTATCATAAGTTCGATTCAGCGGAACTCCAATATGTTCTGCAAAAGCATTGTTTTCTTTTGGGTTTGGATTGAAACATCCTCCTACCAACTGGTAGCGATCAAACATGTTCGATGCAATTCGATGTACAACTCCTATTAGGGAGTCCCCGCCCCCTCCTAAAATTCCTAAACGTATTTTATTACTCAATTTTATTCTTCTTTAAGTTCAATAATTTCATTTTTAAATATCAGCATGAATAGTATCATAACTCCTACAGCAAAAGCAGCAGGAAGCAGCCATATTGTTTCCCAGTCATGTAATCCATTCCCAAGAATGTATTGATCTGATATTTTTCCAGCAACCCAAAATCCAATCAACATACCAACTCCATAAGTTGCTAAGGTGATTAGTCCCTGTGCTGCACTTTTTATTTTTTCACCTGCTTTAGAGTCTGTATAAATTTGTCCAGATACAAAGAAAAAGTCATAACAAATTCCGTGTAAGGCTATTCCAATAATCAACATAAAAGAAAGTTCTCCAGCGTTTCCATAAGCAAATAAACTATATCGGACAGCCCAAGCTAACATCCCTACAAGTAGTGTTTTTTTGAATCCAAACTTTTTAAAGAAAAAAGGAAGTAAAAGCATGAAGAGCACCTCACTTACTTGACCTAGGGTCATTTTTCCAGTGGGGTTTTCCATGCCCAGTTCAACCAAGAAAGGATTGGCTTGTTGGTAGTAAAAAGCCAAAGGAATACAGATCAGAATAGAGGTTATAAAAAACATAAAAAAGTTACGATCTTTCAGAAGCTTTAGGGCATCTAACCCCAAGATATCGGAAATGTTCACACCACTTTGATCTGGTGTCGAGGAGGTGTTTTTGGAAGGGTAAAACTAATCACTCCCAAAATCAAGGAAGCAATTGCAACCATAGTAAAAGTATTACTCAAAGCTCCTGCGCCAATGGCTTTGGCTGAGTCCCAATGGAATATGAAGCTGATAACCAACCCAGCAACAATCCATCCAATGGTTCCAAATACTCGAATGAATGAAAATTCCTTTGCAGGATCCTTCATTTGAAAAAAGACACAGAATTAACCAAAGCTAGTGTGGGCATGTAGGCAACCATATAACCAAATACTAATGGATAGAAAACCTCAAATGAAGTTGCCTGCGACATAAAATACATCAACAAAGCTCCAAAAAGGTGTAGAGTTCCCAGAATTTTTTCAGCATTAAAATAACGGTCTGCAATCAGCCCAATAAAGAAAGGAGCGATTATTGCCCCCCACGATTGTGTTGAAAAAGCCATTCCAGTTTCAGCTCCTGTAGCCCCTAAATTATTTCCTAAAAAAGTTCCAAGGGTTACGAACCACCCTCCCCAAATAAAAAATTGGAGGAACATCATAAGAGACAGTTGAAATTTAGTTTTAATTCTCATAAAGTTTTAATTTTAGCTTAATTCTTGAGCAGTTTTGAGTAACAAGTCTCTCGTAGCAATTATTCCTGCTTCTTCACTCAGAACGTCACCTTCATATTCAACCCCAATATAGCCATTAAAGTTGGCATTTTTCACAAGTTGAAGCATTCGTTTGTAGTCGGTGTGAATTTCATTCCCCTCAGCATCAAAATCATTAGATTTAGCACTAACCGCAAAGGCTCGTGGCATTAATTCTTTTACCCCTTGATATCGATCGTATTCTTTGACGCATTTGGCATCCCAGCGGGCTCCTCCTTCACGTTCCAAACAAAAGTTCCCAAAGTCGGGAAGAGAACCACAATTAGTAAGGTTTACATTGTTGAGTACTTGCATTAGAAGTCCAGCATCGGAAGACAAATATCCGTGGTTTTCAACGATAACATTGATGTTGTATTGAGCAGCATAAGTACCTAAAGTTGATAAGCTTTCTGAAGAATTTTCTACCCATGCTTCACGATCAGTAACGCCAAAAAGGTTGATCCGTATAGAATGACAACCCATAGCTGCAGCAGTTTCCACCCATTTGTAATGATTTTCTACTCCCTTTTTACGTTCAGAGGCAGAAGCAACTGAAAGATCTCCTTCTCCGTCAATCATGATTAAAAGATTTTTAACCTCATGCTTTGCTGCTAGTTTATTGTTTTTTTCAATAAACTTGCTAAGGGCAGCAGCTTGATTTTTTGATTTTGTAACATCCGTATAAAGTTGATTTACATACTCTAGTCCTTCAAAACCATATTCTTTTGCTTTGGCTGCAAATATATAAGGATCCATTCCTTGATAGCGAATGGCTTTGTTCAAAGACCATTGAGCCAAAGATAATTTGAAAAAAGGATTGGTGTTCAAGCTCGATTCCAAAGGATTTGGAGAGAAGTTTAGATTATTGAAGGCATAAGCACCAACTGTACCTAAGCCTAATCCTGCAAATGCACTTTTGGCGATAAAATTTCTTCTTTTCATAGGGTGTTATTTTAACTTTAGGTGATTGTATTTAAGCATTTTATAGATGATTTAAATCTGTTTTACTTTATTCATTTTAAATCATTATCCAATCTAACACTAAACATTTTTAAAATGTATTAATATGGTTATGGAGTGCATTTTTTAAAACGAAAACGTTTTAAATTGTTTTTATCTTTAAATCTATTCAAAAATATGTCATATTCACAATCATAGTTTATATATTTAAAGAATTCAAAAATCTTGTTATGAGCATAAATAATAATATCACCGAGTACGATGCTATCGTCGTTGGAACAGGAATAAGTGGTGGATGGGCTGCAAAAGAGCTGACTGAAAAAGGACTAAAAACTCTCGTTCTTGAGAGAGGAAGAGATGTCAAACATATCGATGATTACCCAACAATGAATAAAGATCCTTGGGATTTTCCTAACGGTGATGTGATTACTCAAGAGACAAGAGAACGCCAACCTAAACAAAGCAGAACAGGATATACAACCAGAGAGTCTACCAAACATTTTTTTGTAGATGACATTGACCATCCCTACAACGAGACTCAGCAATTCGATTGGTGCCGTGGATATCATGTTGGAGGAAGATCTTTGATGTGGGGAAGACAAAGTTACCGTCGAGGCGAAGTTGATTTTGAAGCCAATGCCAAAGAAGGTATTGCAGTAGACTGGCCTATTAGATATAAAGATATTGAACCTTGGTACAGCTATGTAGAACGTCATGTTGGAATAAGTGGTGAGAGTTTAAATTTACCTCAATTACCCGATAGTGTTTTTTGAAACCTATGGAATTGACTTGTGTTGAAGATCACCTTAAAGGATCTATTGCCGAAAAATACGATGATCGATTACTGACAATAGGTCGTGTTGCTCATATTACAGAAGGAACCAAGTCCGGTGCAGGAAGAATTTCATGTCAATATCGAAATCGCTGTTCTAGAGGATGTCCATTTGGAGCATATTTTAGTAGTAATTCTTCTACACTTCCAATGGCTGAAGCTACAGGTAATATGACAATGAGAGCGAATTCTGTAGTGCATGAAGTTCTTTATGATCCTGAGGCTAAGCGTGCCACTGGGGTACGCGTAATTGACGCAATTACCAAAGAGACCATTGAATTCAAAGCTAAAGTTATTTTTATGTGCTTCCGCAGTTGCCAGTACGGCAATTTTAATGCAATCAAAATCTGCAGCTTTTCCAAACGGAATGGGTAATGCTTCAGGAGAATTAGGTCATAATATTATGGATCATCATTTTCAGGTAGGTGCACGAGCAGATGTTGAAGGTTATGAGGATCAATATTACAAGGGTAGAAGACCCAATGGAGTTTTCATTCCAAGGTTTAGAAACCTAGGAGGCTCAACCAATCAAAAGGACTTTCTGAGAGGTTATGGTTATCAAGGTGGTGGAAGTAGAGGTTCTTGGACAGAAAACGTAAAAGAAATGGCTTATGGCCCTGAATTTAAGGAAGCAATCCTAAACCCAGGAGGATGGACCATTGGGCTGAATGGTTTTGGGGAAGTTTTGCCCTATCACGATAATAAAATGACTTTGGATTACGACAACCTCGATCAATGGGGTCTTCCAACAGTCACCTTTGATGCTAGTATTCGTGAAAATGAGTTGAACATGCGCAAAGACATGCAAGAACAAGCTATGGAGATGTTAGATAATGCAGGATTTAAGAATGTGAGAGGTTTTGATAATAATTATCATCTGGGACTGGGAATTCATGAAATGGGAACCGCTCGTATGGGTCGCGATCCCAAAACCTCGGTTTTGAATGGAAACAATCAGTTGCACGAGGTACCTAATGTTTTTGTTACCGATGGAGCTGCAATGACCTCTGCAGGGAATGTAAATCCATCCCTCACTTACATGGCAATGACAGCAAGAGCAGCTGATTTTGCTGTAAGAGAATTGAAAAAAATGAACCTTTAAAAGCCTTAATCATGCAAAGAAGAACCGCATTAAAAAATATAGGACTCTCTTTTGGAGCCATTACGCTTAGCTCAACAGTGGTGAGTCTTTTTGAAAGTTGTCAAACTACTCAAGCTAATTGGGCTCCTGAATTTTTCACCCCTGAACAAGCTGAGCTTGTGAGTAAAATTGTTGATGTGATTTTACCCAAAACGCAAACCCCAGGAGCAAAAGAATTGAACATTTTACAATTCATGGATGGTTATATGGCACATGTTGCAAGTCCAGAAGATCGCGAGTTTGCACAAATGGCACTTCCTGTTATTTCAAAATTAACCCTCGAAGCTTCTTCAAAAACAACTGTATCTGAGATTACCAATGAAGATGTTGATGGACAATTGAATCGTTTTCTAAGAGCAGATCAAGCGACTCAACAGGCTCGAGAACAAGCAGTTGGTGTTTGGTCAGAGGCTCTTTCAAATGGAGAAATGCCAGCAATTCCAGAAGAAGGAGTTGCACACGCAATGCTCAATAGTCTTAGAAGATTGGCTGTTTATGCATTTAAAAACAACGAGGTAATAGGCGAAACGGTTTTAGCTTACGCACCTGTTCCTGGCGAGCAAAAAGGGTGCATTAGTTTAGAGGAAGCTACAGGAGGCAGAGCATGGTCTTTGTAAAAGTATGACACAAATTTGTCTTGTTCCTTAGAGTGTTCTTAAGTACTCAGCAATTGCTCGAGCTTCTTCTTCACTCAAATTTTGATTCAACATCTGAATGTTATTGTACTCTTTGAGTAGTGCAATGGCAATAGGATCTTTTTTAACATTTCTGTAGGATTCAAAAGTATATTCATTACCCATTCAGGGGAGCGTCTTTCGTAAATTCCATTCATACCTGGGCCAATAAGTTTAGCATTGGGTTTATGACAGGCCGTACATTTTTGTTTAAAAGCTGCAGCACCTTTGTCAGCCATTTCTTGATCAATATTTTCATCAAAACTCATACTGGTTATTGGTCCAATTCCTTTGTTGGATAAATCAATAGGGGTTGTTTCTTTTTGTTTGACAGACTTACTGGATTCTGTTTTTTGGTGCGGTTGTACTCAAAACCTTTTTTCTTTTCATTATCACCCCCACAGGCAGATAAAAATACAGTTAAAACGAGTAGAATGATTTTTTTCATCAATTATTTGTGATTTTACATGGTTAAGTTCAAATCAAATTTAGGTAATTTATTTAAAGAAAACGAATGAAAAGAATCTCCATTTTTTAGAATAAATTGACAGGAGATAATTATCTCACTTTATGCTTTAGCTTAAAAATACTTTTCTAATGTATAGCTTCTTGCCCCTTACACCAGTACTCATTCTAATGGCATCCTCTACATTGTAAATGAATATTTTTCCATCACCTACCTCACCATCAGAGCCATGTTTGAGAATTACATTTACACATTTATCCAGATTTTCATCACTCACCACACACATAATCATGGTTCGTTGTTGGAGGGTTAGAGATTGTTCTGTTCCTCTGTAGATTTTGGTAAAACTTTTTTGCAGCCCAGATCCAGAGGCTGGTAAAACAGTTAAGCAAGGAATATCAACATCTTTAAGCCCTTGTTGAATTGCTTTGAGTTTTGAGGGCCGAATGATTGCTTCAATTTTTTTCATTTTTCAAAGGTTTTAAATTTTATAATTTATTCATATGTAGAATAAGATTCTACACCAAAAGAAGCTGCATCGATTCCTGCAATTTCTTCTTCTCTTGAAACTCGAATGCCAAGAGCTTTATCTATTAATTTTATTAAAACGAAAGTTACAACAAAAGAAAATACTGCAATTGTTGTCACACCAATTAATTGAGTTAGGAAAAGTGAAAATCCACCTCCAAAGAAAAGACCTCCTTCAGCAGCAAATAGACCAACAGCAAGGGTTCCAAAAAAACCGTTTACACCATGAACTGCAACTGCTCCAACTGGGTCGTCAACCTTTAATTTATCAACATAAATTACAGCTACATCAACCAGAACCCCAGCAACAGCTCCGATAATTATAGCTAAGAGTGGTTCTACAACATTACATCCAGCTGTAATAGCTACTAAACCAGCTAAAATACCGTTGATTACCATTGTAATATCTACTTTACCATATGAGGAATAGGTGTATATCATGGTTGAAATTCCACCTGCAGCTGAGGCTAAAAAGGTATTAGTAACAACTGTTCCAATCAATTCCCAATTCCCAACAGCTCCAAGGGTTGATCCAGGGTTAAATCCAAACCACCCAAACCAGAGTATGAATCCTCCAATGGCTGCTAATGGTAAGTTATGACCAGGAATAGTGTTTGCTGTTCCGTCTTTTCGATATTTTCCGATACGTGGTCCCAAAACAATAGCGGCTGCCAAGGCTGCAAATCCACCCATGGCGTGAACTGCTGCAGATCCTGCAAAATCATTGAAACCTCTTGAGGCCAACCATCCATTTGGATTCCAGACCCAATTTGCTACTAATGGGTAAATAATTGCACAAAAAGTAATGACATAAACGGTGTAGGAAAGCAGTTTCATTCGTTCAGCTAGGGCTCCAGAAACGATTGAAATTGCTGCTATTGCAAACCCCAATTGAATGAACCAAAAAAGCTTGTTGGAAACATTTAGATCCAAACCGAGATCACCATCCATGATACCAAAGTCCAACGCAAACCATCCGTTTGACGCCCCGTAAGCAATTCCAAAACCAATTGTAAAAAAGGCGATTCCACCGAAAATCACATCAATGATAACTTTAGCAATAATGCTCATTGCATTTTTTGAACGAACAAATCCTGCCTCTAACAAGGCAAATCCTCCTTCCATAAAAAAGATTAATGCTGCACAAAGGGCTACCCAAACAGTATCAATAGCTACGGCTAAATTATTTTGATCTGTTACAATTTCTGTTAGTTCTTCCATTACATTTAAAATATAGTTATAAACAATCAATGTAATTAATTATTTGTTTAAAGCTTGCAAGTCTTTAATTTAGCTGCAAATAATTGTGAAATCATCAATTTTTATAGGAGATTATTTCGAATTTCGGAATTTGTTTATTTCTTGAGGTTTTCTATTCTTTGTGAATTTATGGAATAAATAAAGATGAAATTTTTTCAATAGCACTCTATGCAACAATAAATAGACTCCTTTTTTGGATGACTAGGGTCTTAGTGGAAAGACCTTTCCTTTTTCTATGCAGGAATCCCAATTACTAAGTGGTTTATTGGATACCCAGTCCAAAAGCGTTTCGCATGGAAAACCGTGACTTACGATAAGTATTTTTTTGCCACTGTATCTTGTATTGATATCTTTTAAAAAGTCTATTAGTCGCTCAAGTACTTTTAAGAAACTCTCCCCATTTGGAAAAACGTAATCATTTTCTGGATGTTTTTTCAAATGTTCATTTGAGGCTTCGTATGAAGACTGATCGAAGTCACCTAAATCAATATCGACAAGTCTATTGTCTAGAAAGATTTCACATCGAGAAGTTTTTTCAAAATATGCTGCAGTTTCTTGTGTTCTCCTAAAAGGAGAGGAGAAAATCAAATCAAATTCGGTATATCGTTTTGCCTCTTCTTCAACTGCTTTTTTACCCTCGGGAATAAGTCCGTAGAGGATTTGAGTTTCCATTTTGCAAGACTCAATTCCTAGCATATTATTTTTTGCCTTTCCGTGTCTGACAATGTAAAAGTCATTTCTCAAGTTGATATTCATCAGAACGATAGTTTTTTGAAAATTAAATTACGATGTAATTGTTGTTTGTTAAAGATATTACATTTTGTTGTTTATTAAATTTTCAATGTGCTTTTGATTCAGTTCTAATTTGAAGTTTGACATCTTCTGTAGAAAAAACCATTTATCTTTGCAAAATCAAAGAAACAAATCCATGGAGTGCAAACTCATTTGCTCGGATATTGACGGTACTTTATTGGACGTCAATCGGCAACTTTCTAAACAAACCATAGATGCGGTTCAACGAGTAAAATCAGAAATTCCTTTTTTATTGATTTCATCTCGTATGCCAAAATCGATGCGTTTACTTCAGACAGAATTGGGGACTTTTGAGACTCCTTTAATTGCTTATAATGGTGCTTTAGTTCTGGGTTCAGATGGAAAGATTATTCAAAGTACAGAGATCCCTTTTTCAATAACCCGAGCAATTTGTAATTGCATACCAGAATTTAAACTGCATTTTAGTTTGTACCACCAAGATGAATGGGTAGTACCAGCAATGGATTTTTGGGCAAAACGTGAAATGAATAATACTCGAGTATCTCCAAAAGTATGCCCATTAGTTGATACCCTAACTTTGTGGAAACAGAATCAGAAAGGAGCACATAAAATTATGGCAATGGGGGATTCTGATCAATTAGATTGTGTAGAGCAATTTATTTCTGAAAATTATTCGAATGAGGTAAATGCTTACAGATCCAAAGACACATATTTAGAAATATCAAACAGTCAATTGGATAAGGCTTCTGCCTTGTCAAAACTTTTGAGTGAAGAATATCCGAACTTCTCTATGGATGAGGTAATGGCTTTTGGTGATAACTACAACGATCAAACTATGTTGGAAAGGGTTGGTAGGGGAGTTGCGGTAGCCAATGCAAAACCAGAAATTTTGTCATCCATCAAGACCCACACTCTAAGTAATCATGAACATGGGGTGGCTTATGCAATAGATCAATACTGTTAAGCTAATTTTTTCTTTTGAGTAACCAAATACACTCCCGAGAAAACAAGTATTGTAGCCAAAATTTTGATTATGTCTATGGCATCATTTCCAGTGTACAAAGCAAACATAATTCCTATTAGTGGCTGTAAATAAACAAAAGCACCTACGGTAGTAGGCGACAAGGTTTTAAGTGCATAAACGTTTAAGAGATAGGTTAAAAAAGTAGTTCCTATTACTACAAAAGCCATTCTCCAAGTTGCTTCAAAAGGAAGGGAACTCCATTCCACTTCGATAAACTCACTGAAGGTAACAGGAAGATTTAAAAACACACCCCCTAAAAACATCCATTTCATCAAGGTAATAGAGCTGTACTTTTGTGTCATCGGTTTGATTAAAACCAAATAGGTTCCATAGCAAAGTGCGTTGATAAACATCATCGAGTTTCCCAAAGGAATATTAGGTGCATTAACACTAAAATTACTTCCGTGCAGTATGAGTAATAATGCTCCACCAAAACCTACCAGGATTCCTACTCCTTTAGTGATTGTTATTTTTTCTTTCAAGAAAAAAGCGGATAGAATCATTACCATAATCGGGGTCAGGGTCACAATTACCGAGCTGTTGATGGGAGTTGACAAACTGAGCCCTTTGATAAACATCAACATATTGAGACACATACCAAAAAAAGTAGCTATAGCGATTTTCATGAAATCTCCACGATCAATTTTTTCTTTAGGGAAAAAGAGGCTGGTGGCCCAAAATAAAGCTGTAGCACCAACGACTCGTAGTTGAACTAATCCCAAAGCTCCTATGTATTCAGGCATTATTACCTTGGCGATTGTGTGATTCAGACCGTAAATTGTAGTGGCGCCAAGGGCGCATAAAATTGCAAGAATCCGTTTATCCATGAAGAGCTTTTTGGGCAGCTTCAATTGTTGCCGCTGCATTGCCAACAAAAATTTCATCTTGATAGATCAATACGGGTCGTTTCAAAAAGAATAATGTTCAAGAATAAGGGCTTTACTTTCTTCTTCTGAAAGTTCAGATGCTTTTATGCCTCTCTTTTTTAGTAATTGTGCACGAGGATTAACTAATGCAGAATAGGATTTGGTTTTAGTAAACAGAACATCAAGTTGCTTAGGTGTAATAGGATTTTCTTTGATATTTATTTGTTTGATTGAATCGGGAAGGTTTAAAGTTTTTATGATTCTTTTACACGTATCACAAGTTTTTAGGTAGTAAAAAATATCCATCGTAACTGTTGTTTGAGCAAAGAAAATCAATTTTTGTTAAATGAATTTAAAATATGGAGAAATCCTCTGAATCAATTACCTTTGACACTTTATTATCAAGTAAGTTTTATGAAAAATAAATTACGTTTTAATACTGCTACAATTCACGGGGGACAGTCACATGATCCGGCTTATGGAGCTGTAATGCCACCCATTTATCAGACCTCTACTTATGCTCAAACTACACCTGGGGGTCACAAAGGTTTCGAGTATAGTAGGACCCATAACCCTACACGCCAAGCATTAGAGAAGTCTTTGGCAAGTATTGAAAATGGAAAACACGGTCTAGCCTTTGGTTCAGGTTTAGCAGCTATTGATGCAGTTTTGAAGTTACTTGAGCCTGGAGACGAAGTTATTTCTACCAACGATTTATATGGAGGGTCTTATCGTTTGTTTACTAAAATTTTTGAAGGCTTTGGAATTAAATTTCATTTTGTAGGGATGAGCGATGTAAACCAAATAACCAATTCTATCAATAAAAAAACTAAATTGATTTGGGTCGAAACCCCTACTAACCCGATGATGAATGTAGTTGATATTAAAGCAGTTTCAGCGATTGCTAAAAAACACCAACTTCTTTTAGCAGTTGACAACACTTTTGCATCACCCTATCTTCAACAACCTCTTAATTTTGGAGCTGATATTGTAATGCATTCAGCAACTAAATACATTGGTGGTCATAGCGATGTAGTTTTGGGTGCTTTAATCGTCAATGATAACAACTTAGCAGAGCGCTTGTTTTTTATTCAAAATGCAAGTGGAGCAGTTTGTGGACCTATGGATAGTTTTCTTACTCTCAGAGGAATCAAAACGCTACACGTTCGCATGCAACGTCACTGTGAAAACGGAAAAATTATTGCTGAGTATTTAAATAAACACCCCAAAATTGAAAAAGTTTACTGGCCAGGGTTTAAGGAACATCCTAATCATTTAATAGCCAAAACTCAAATGAAAGATTTCGGAGGGATGTTGTCCTTTATTCCCAAGGGAGCTGATTTTGATGCCGCGATAAAAATTATAGAAAACCTTAAACTCTTTACCCTTGCAGAATCCTTAGGAGGAGTAGAAAGTTTGGCTGGACATCCCGCGAGCATGACCCATGCATCGATTCCAAAAAAAGAACGAGAAAAAAGTGGTGTGGTAGATTCGCTAATTCGATTGAGTGTTGGAATTGAAGATGCACAAGATTTAATTGAAGATTTAGAACAAGCCATTGGATAAACTGTTTTCTGTATCTTTATGTATTAACAGCTGTTTATGAAACTTCCCAAGGGAAAAAAAGTATACTTCGCATCCGATAATCATTTGGGTGCTCCAGACTCACAGAGCAGTGCTCCCCGAGAGCGTATTTTTTGGATTGGTTGAACCACATACAAAAAGATGTAGGAGTTTTATTTTTGCTAGGGGACCTATTTGATTTTTGGTTTGAATATAAAACTGTTGTCCCAAAGGGTTTTGTTCGCGTCCTTGGAAAACTTGCGGAACTATCGGATCAAGGTGTTGAAATTCATTTTTTTGCAGGAAATCACGACCTATGGATTCAAGATTATTTCCAGAAGGAACTGAGTTTTATAGTACATCATACCGCTCAGGAATTTACGATCAACCAAAAAAAAATTTTTTGTAGCCCACGGAGATGGATTGGGTCCAAACGACAGAGGATACAAACGAATGAAAAAGGTTTTCACCAATAAATTCTTTCAGTGGTTATTCCGATGGATACATCCCGATATTGGTATGCGTTTGGGACATTATCTCTCGGTAAAAAATAAAGTAATTTCTGGAGATGAAGACATTGTTTTTTAGGAGAGGATAAAGAATGGTTAGTTCAGTATTGCAAAAAAAAGCAAGCTGAAAAAAAGAGAGATTTTTATATTTTTGGACACCGTCATTTACCCTTGGACATTGCTATTGAAGACGAAGCACGTTATCTAAATCTTGGTGACTGGATAACGCATTTCACCTATGCCGATTTCGATGGAACAAAATTGGAATTAAAAAAATGGCAAGCCTAAAATATGATTGAAAAGAAAAAACTAGTATTTGAGAAAACAGTTTTAGTAGGAGTTATTTCCGCTCGACAAGACGAAGATCAAGCTCTAGAATATCTAGCAGAATTAGCTTTTCTAGCTCATACAGCAGGTGGAGAAGTTATTAAACAATACACCCAAAAATCACACTACCAAATCCAAAAACATTTATTGGAAGTGGAAAATTAATAGAAGTTCAACGTTTTGTGGAGGAAAACGAGGTCTCAACAGTTGTCTTTGATGATGAATTGACCCCAGCTCAACAAAGAAACATAGAAGAACTTTTGAGGTGTAAAATCTTAGATCGCACTGGTTTAATCCTAGATATTTTTGCACAAAGAGCACAAACGAGTTATGCAAGAACACAAGTTGAATTGGCACAATATGAATATTTAATGCCACGATTAAAGGGATTATGGACTCACTTGGAACGTCAAAAAGGTGGGATTGGAATGCGAGGTCCTGGAGAAACTGAAATCGAAACAGACAGGCGAATTGTTCGAGATAAAATTGCTTTGTTAAAAAAGAAATTGCAGGTAATTGACAAGCAAATGTCAACCCAAAGAGGAAACAGAGGTGCCCTTATTCGGTGGCTCTGGTAGGATACACCAATGTTGGGAAATCTACATTGATGAATGCAATTGCTAAAAGTAAAGTTTTTGCTGAAAATAAATTATTTGCAACTTTAGATACTACAGTTCGAAAAGTAGTAATCGGGAATTTACCATTTCTTTTGAGTGATACTGTAGGGTTTATCAGAAAATTACCCACACAATTGGTAGAATCTTTTAAGAGTACCTTGGACGAGGTTCAAGAAGCAGATCTATTACTTCATGTGGTCGATATTTCTCATCCTAATTTTGAAGAACATATTGAATCTGTAAACCTAATTTTGTCTGAAATCAATTGTCAAGACAAACCAACCCTCATGGTATTCAATAAAATTGACGCTTATGAACCTTTGATAATTGAAGAGGATGATTTAGTTACCGAGAAAACCACGAAACATTTTACATTGAAAGAGTGGGAACAAACTTGGATGGCTCGAATGAATGGAAAAGCTCTTTTTATTTCTGCAACAAAAAAAGATAATTTAGAAAATTTCAGAAAACAAAGCTATGCTGCAATACGAGATATTCATGTAACTCGTTTTCCATACAACAACTTCTTATACCCTGAAGGTCTACAATAATAATTATTTACTAAATTCGAAATCCAATATAAACCCTAAATTTCAACCCTATGAAAAAAATCGTCTTATTATTTTTGTTTTTTTTACTCCTAAGTTGTAATTCAGAAGATCTCTCTGAAACATATGTAGAAAAGGTTAAAGTTGTTTTAAAACAAAATTCAACTACAAACCCAGTAGAAGAATTTTCATTGTTTTTTGAAGATCTATCTTATGGATCCCAAGCACGAAACAAATTTGATTTATTTCTTCCTCAAGATGGAAATGCCAAGGGAATTGTAGTTTTTTTCATGGAGGAAGTTTTTTATTCAATGACAAAAGTGATGCTTACCAAGAGCCTTATGTTGGGATCATAAAAAATCTGTTAACTCAAAACGTAGCAGTTGTCAATTCAAATTACAGCTTTTTGAATAGTCCTAACAGTCAAGGTGTGCAAACTGCACTTTCGGAAGGAAACATTTTGTTGGACCACATCAAAACAATAGCACCCGATCTTTCATTGAATGCCGATAAAATAATTTTAAGTGGAGTATCGTCTGGCGCGGGAATTGCTCTTTGGAATGGTCTTCAGTCAGAATACAACGAGGGGGTTCTTGGAGTGGTAGCCCTTGAAACTCAAAGCAGCTACAATTTGTTCACATGGGAAAATTTATTCTCAGGACTTGACATCAATGAAATAACTCAAAACAGTACAGAATTTCAATTGCTTTTTCTCTTTTTTATGGAGAATCCCAACCAACTCAGCAACAATTAGATTTGGTTGATTTTATTGAATTTATTGATTCGAGTGATCCAGACCTTTATATACTTAACAATGCTGGAACCCAATTTTTGACTTCATCGGGGACAATAGATTTAAATGTCTTATATCATAGTGTATTACATTCAGATGCCTTGAGGGGTAGAGCAATTCAAGAAGGATTAAACTTTTCAGGAGCTTTTGCCGAAACCCCAGATGATTTTATTTTACGTTTATTCAATTAGTTTACTGGTTGACTTCTTGGGTAATTATAAGATAGACTGGAAAATGATCCGAAAACCCCTTTAATTGATTTCCTTTAATTTCAGTTCGGTAAGGATAGCCTTTGTATTTTCCCTCCGGATTCCTCAAAAAAAGGGATTAAAAACCATTGCGCCTATAATTTTTAAATTCAAATTATTTTCCCAACCAGGACTGGTTAAGAACTGGTCAAACAAAAACCATTGATCATTGAAAGCAAGTGATCCGATCCCTTTTTTGAATAAAGGGCTCATCTGATTAATAAAATTAGCCGGATAAGGATTACGCTTCTTGGTTAAAAGCTTCATGCTCTTATTGGTTGGATTATCGTTGTAATCTCCCATTGAAATTACCTTTGAATTTTCTTCTAAACGGAACAAAGAGTCACTTATTCTTTGGTGTAATAAAGCTGCTTTCCATCGACTAGAAGCACTTTTTTTACTCCTCCTCTTCGAGAGGGCCAATGATTGACAATTAAATGTATTTTCTCTTTCCCCAAAAAACCACTCACAACCAATTGATCCCGAGTTGTTCGTGGTGCTTGACTTCCAGAATTTACTAATTCAAGAGAATAGGTTTTGGCATTTGTGTAATTAAAAAAGTTTTTTTGATACAATAAGGCAACATCAATACCTCTAAAATCAGGACTTTCATAATGAATAATCCGGTATTGGTAAGGCTTTAAAAGGGGATGATTTACCAATAGCTTTAGTACACTTTGGTTCTCAATTTCAACCAAACCAACTATAAGTGGAGGTCTTTTGGTTTCTGATTTACCAATTTTTAAAATCACTTTTGCCAATTGATTTATTTTTTGATCCAAAAGAATTTTTGACCACCTGTGTTTTCCCTCTGGTGTGTAATCATCGTCAAATTTTTTGGGATGACTATGGGGGTCAAAAAGGTTTTCTACATTGTAAAAAGCTATCGTATGAAGATGAAAATTCTTTGGGTCAATCAATCCAAATCGGTTCCTATCGATCAGGTGATGCTTCATCGATTTCTTGGCTATTACACCTAAGTTGGATTTGAGTACCATGAAAAACCCAAAAGTTGCATTCAGAACCTCTGTAAGTTTTGCTGATGAAAGCACGCTAGAGGCTCTAGTGTCTTCAGATTGGGATGGTCAAATCGAAAACCTTGAAACTGCAACATTGAACTCGCTTTTAGCTGTTATAGCTCAAAAAAAGATGATTCTAGAACATTTATTGATTCAGGAAATTTAAGTCTAAATTTTTATGGGAAGCAGCTCTTTTTTGCATTTAAATATACAGGAAGCGGAAAAAGTACTCAAGATGGTACCTTTGAATTGGATGATTTTCGTATTTTTGACAAATAAACTCCTAAATTTGTATACAATGTCCTATTTTATTCAAAAAGTACTCGCTGTAATTGTTGAGATTATTAATTTAATAATTCTTATCTTTTCTTAGAGCCTACATTAACCTACCAAAATTTTATTTTTTATTTAATACTGTTGCATTGGCTTGAGCTGTTGGTAAAACAGTTATGTCGGCTATGGTAACATGTTCAGGAGCATGAACCATAAAAGCGATGGTGTTGGCAATATCCTCAGCTTGTAAGGCATGCAGTTGGTTGTAAACGCTTTTTGCACGATCGATATCCCCTTTAAAACGAACCTCAGAAAATTCGGTTTCAACAAGCCCAGGATGAACCGCACCAACCCTTATTCCAATTGGGTTTAGGTCAATTCGTAACCCCTGAGTAAATGCATTAATTGCAAACTTACTGCTACAATAAACATTTCCTTTAGGATAAACTTCGAGTCCAGCAATTGAACCAACATTAATGATGTGTCCTGATTTTCTTTTGGTCATTAGGGGCAACACTGCTTTTGTAACATACATAACTCCTTTTACATTTCCATCAATCATTGCGTCCCAATCGTCTAGGTTAGCCTCGATAACATCATCGAGACCATGAGCATTTCCTGCATTGTTTATAAGTACATCGATTTGCTCAAATGTGTGAGGGAGGCTCTCAATTGCCTCAAAAACGGCAGCTCTATCTCGTACATCGAAATTGAGAATGTGGACTTCGGTTGGAAGTTCATTTTTTAATTGATTTAAGCGTTCTTGTCTTCTTCCGCACAAAATTAGGCGGGCACCAAGAGCAGCAAAGTGTATAGCTGTTGCTTTACCTATGCCGCTAGTCGCTCCAGTAATGAGGATGGTTTTATTCATAATTATGGCACTTCATGTCCCAAACTAGCTTCTAAAAGTAAAAACCAGTCTTGGAGGGTTAGTTTTATTTTTAAGGAATCTAATACATCTTTTAACCTTGAGGCTTGAGTTGTTCCAACAACCGGATGAATTTGCGCAGGATGTTTTAGCAACCAAGCTAATAAAATTTGATCCTCTGAGGCATTGTAAATTTCACACATTTTTTTCATCAAAGGTTTTAACCTTGTTTTTTGTGGATTATCATTTTTGAAAAAACTTCCCAACGGACTCCACGCCATCACACCAATTTGGTTTTGCATCATATGGTTGATAGTTCCATTGAACATTGCTTCAGATTGGGTCAAGGAACATTCTATTTGATTCCATTTAATTAAATTTTCGGTACATAAGAGATCCATTTGAGCTGGAGTAAAATTAGACACTCCAAAACTTTTTACTTTTCCTTGAATTTTTAGTTGTTCAAATGCGGTAGCAATTTCATGTGGATCCATCAAAGGACTTGGTCGATGTAAAAGCAGCAGGTCAAGATAATCGGTATTTAGATTTTGAAGAGAAAGTTCTACGGACTTTATAATGTGTTCTTTCGAGTAATCGTAATGTTTTACAGCTAGTGGACGCTCTTTACCTGGAAGTTGGATTCCGCATTTACTTACGAATTGAACAGAAGAACGTTCAACTTTACTTTGCTTAAATGCATTACCAAAGGAAGTTTCTGTAGTGTAGCCTCCATAAATATCTGCGTGATCAAAAGTGGTGATTCCCATTGACAAAGCCTCAACTATTAGATCACTCATTTGGGAGGTAGAATAATTTTTTCCCCAAATGCCCCAAGTCATGGTACCAGCAATTATTTTAGAAAATGAACTCATATTTTATGTTTTATCAATATTTACCACTAAAAATAGGTTTATTAGTGAATCTGACGGACTTTTTTTCTTACTATTTTTAACCAATTATTAACAAGATTTCCCTTATAAATTTCACATTTTTGTATTCCTAAAAATATTAATGTAACCTTATGGATAATAACAAAAACATAGACATTAGCGCTATTAACGAGAAAATTGAAAAGGAAAGTGCATTTATTGATTTACTTACGCTAGAAATTAACAAAGTAATCGTTGGTCAAAAGCAAATGGTTGAACGCCTGCTGATTGGTCTTTTGGGACGGGGCCATATCTTATTAGAGGGTGTTCCAGGCTTAGCAAAAACTTTAGCCATAAATACGTTGAGTAAAGCTGTAAAAGCTGATTTTAGTAGAATTCAATTTACTCCAGATTTGTTGCCTGCCGATGTTGTGGGAACCATGATTTACAACATAAAGGAAAATGACTTCTCCATTAAAAAAGGTCCCATCTTTGCCAATTTTGTTTTAGCAGATGAGATTAACCGAGCTCCTGCCAAAGTTCAATCGGCTTTATTAGAAGCGATGCAAGAAAAACAGGTTACTATTGGTGACTCCACATTTCCATTAAAGCAACCTTTTTTGGTAATGGCTACTCAAAATCCAGTGGAACAGGAGGGAACTTACCCTTTACCCGAAGCACAAGTAGATCGATTCATGCTAAAAACAGTGATCGATTATCCCACAATTGAAGATGAACAGTTGATCGTTCGTTCCAATATGAATGCCTCACAAGCAAAAATAAAACCTGTCGTAACTCCAAAGCAAATCATAACTGCTCAAGATACTGTTCGTATGGTTTACATGGACGAGAAAATAGAAAAATACATTTTGGATCTGATTTTTGCAACTCGATATCCAGATCGTTATGGTCTTGATAAAATCAAACCTCTAATTAGTTTTGGAGCATCTCCACGTGGAAGTATTAACTTGGCTACTGCTGCAAAATGTCACGCATTTCTCAGACACAGGGGATATGTGATTCCGGAAGATGTAAGAGCTGTGATTTTTGATGTTCTCAGACACCGAATAGGGCTAACCTATGAGGCTGAAGCAGAAAATGTTGCAACGGAAGATTTAATAAGCCAAATCATCAATGAGGTTGAAGTACCTTAAATGATCCTCTCAGGGTTTTGATAAGGAACATTTGTTACCATGGATACGAAAGAACTTTTAAAGAAAGTTAGAAAGATTGAAATCAAGACACGTCGTTTGAGCGATAATGTTTTTGGTGGAGAATATCATAGTACATTCAAAGGACGAGGTATGACTTTTAGTGAAGTACGCCAATATCAATTTGGTGATGATGTTCGTACAATCGATTGGAACGTAACTGCTCGATACAATGAACCTTTTGTGAAAGTCTTTGAAGAAGAACGAGAACTAACGTTGATGCTATTGGTAGATGTAAGTGGATCGGAGTTTTTTGGTACAGGAGAACAATTTAAAAGAGAAGTTTTAACTGAAATTGCAGCGACCCTTTCATTTTCAGCACTTCAAAACAATGATAAAGTTGGCTTGCTGTTGTTTTCGGATCAAGTAGAATTATTCATTCCGCCAAAAAAGGGAAGAACACATATTTTAAGAATTATCAGAGAACTTTTGGAATTTCATCCCCAAAGTAAACGCACAAATATTGGTAAAGCTTTAGAGTTTTTATCTGGGATTTTAAAAAAAGAAGGCAATCGTATTTTTACTTTCTGATTTTATGGATAATTCATATGAAAAAACTTTGCGAATCGCAGCAAAGAAGCACGACCTTACTGGGATTCGAGTGTATGATAAACGAGAGGGAGAAATGCCAAATATCGGCTTAGTTCCAATGATTGACAGTGAGACTCAAAAAACACAATGGATCAATACTTCTTCAAAAGCAGTCAGAGATTCATATCATAGTAGTTTTCAGAGGCATGTAAATACTTTTGAAAATCTTTTTAGAAAAAACGGAGCAGGGACACTTCATTGTAGTTTGGAAGAAAGCTATGTAAAAAAACTTTTAGGCTACTTTAAAGCCAGAATATAAAATGCGAAAGACGATAATACTATTTTTTTGTTTGGGATTACTGTTCAACAAAAGTGGAGTTGCTCAAACTTTTGAAGAAATAAAAATAGCTGTAGATTCTACGGAATTTAAAATTGGAGAACAAATTAATTTTCACATTCAAATTAAAGCTGATAGTTTGTCTCAATTTCAATTTTCTGATCAACCCAATTTTGCTCCTTTTGAAGTTTTAGAAGATTTCCCATTGGACACCCTGCGAACTCAAACTCATTATTTATTCAATAAAAAGTATTCCTTGATTCAGTTTGATTCTGGGAATTACTGGATTCCTAAACAGAAAATAAACATTAACGGAGTCCCCAAAATAACGGATTCTATTTTAATCAGAATAAATACAGTTTTGGTAGATACCCTGAAGCAACCCTTATTTGACATCAAGCCACTAGTACCCCAAAAGCGAGGATATAAAAAGCTAATTCGTCAAATTTCTCTTACTGTATTTGTAGTTGCATTGTTGATTTCACTTGGGCTTATATTTTTTAAACTTCGTGAGAAATTGGAAGAGAAAAGAAGAGAACTTCCACCTTTTGATCGAGCTTTATTAGAATTGAAAGCATTAGAAGAGGTACGACCGAGACTTCAAGAGGAATACAAAGAATATTACTCTAAGTTAACCGATGTAGTAAGACGTTATTTGGAAGAAGAAGCAAATGTTACGGCATTGGAAAGCACCTCAAGAGAGTTGCTAAAAAAATTAGAATTATTAAAAGATTCTGGGAAACTTGATTTAGACAACGAAACCCTTCGATCATTGAAACGTGTATTAGAACATGCTGATTTAGTCAAATTTGCACTTTCAGCCCCCGAGTTTGAAGTTGCCACAGGAGATAGAAATATTGTTGAGGATGTTGTTATAAAAACACAGGAAGCTCTTCCCGAACCGACACAGGAAGAAATAGAAGCAACCGAAGCTTACCAAAAATTCTTGAACAAAAAAAGAATCAACAGCGGCTTATGATTGCTGGACTCGGAATTTTAGGTTCTGCGATTCTGGGTGTTTTTATGGCTATTTTTACTTACGGGTATGAAAATGTTAAAGATACCGTTTTCCAATATCCAACAAAGCTAATGATGAACGGAACTTGGATTGAAAGCCAATACGGTACTCCACCCATATTAATTTCAACACCTGATGTTCTAGTCAGAAAAGCAGATTCTCCAAAAGGATTTACAATTTTTAGATCTGGAGATCCATTGAAATCTTTTTTGTGCAGTTGAGTTTTTGGAGTTACCTCCATCAGAATCAAAAGAAGAAAAAACAGAAGAAGAGACACAAGAAGATGTACAAACTTTAATCAATGGAATAGTAGAAGCTCTTGAAAAAGATGGTGCAACTAATATGTTGATCGATACAGATCCATTTGAAATGAAAGACGGATCAAATGTAATACAGCTTTCAGGAACCTTGGATCTTTTAAATCCCGATACAGAAAAGCGCATTCGATGTAGATTAATTTCAATCATTTTGCCCTTTAAACAAGTTCAGATAGAATTGCGAATGTTGTATGCAAAAGAGGATCGATATGGAGATCAAATTGAAGCTCGAATAATAGAATCACTAGAAGTTTTAAAAGAATTGTAACTGTGTTTGAAGGAATAGAATTAGCGAATCCAGAATTTTTGTGGGGATTAACATTGATTCCCCTGTTGATTGTATGGTATGTATACAATCGAAAGGAGCAACAAGCTCGCCTTACAATTTCATCTCTAAAAGGATTTGAAGGTTCAACTTCTAATTTGGCACGTTTACAACCACTTTTATTCTTACTCCGACTGTTTTCTTTATTTTTAATTGTTTTAGCTTTAGCTCGACCTCAAACAGTAGATGTTTCAACGCGAACTAAAACTAACAAGGGTATTGATATTGTTATGGCAATCGATGTATCATCGAGTATGCTAGCACAAGACTTAAAACCCAACCGATTGAATGCTCTAAAGGAAGTTGCCTCTGACTTCATAGATGATCGAACGAATGATCGAATAGGGTTGGTTGTTTATGCAGGAGAAAGTTACACTAAAACACCAATTACAAGTGATAAAAGAATTGTTCAAAATGCTCTTCAGAGTATCCGATTCGATGGTGTAATCAATGACGGGACTGCTATTGGAATGGGCCTTGCAACTGCTGTAAACCGCTTGAAAGATAGCCGTGCTAAAAGTAAAGTCATAATATTGCTAACCGACGGGGTCAACAATTCTGGGTTTATAGATCCTAAAATTGCGTCAGAATTAGCGGTAGAATTTCAAATTAAAACCTACACCATTGGGTTAGGAAGTAATGGAACTGCAAAAGCACCTGTTGGAATTTTACCCAATGGTAAGTTTCAATATGGATTGACAAAAGTTGAAATTGATGAAGAACTTTTACAAACCATAGCAGATGACACAGGTGGGTTGTACTTTAGAGCAACTGACACCAAAAAATTAAAAGATATTTATGATGAAATAAATAAATTAGAGAAAACAGAAATTGAAGAATTTAAATATTATAATTACGAAGAGAAGTACAGAACACTAGTAGTTATTGCATTAGTAATGCTGTTTTTAGAGTGGTTATTGAGAAACACAATTTTTAGAAGTTTTATTTAGTAATGTATCAATTAGACGCACCAATTTATTTTTATGTTTTTGCAATACTACCCGTTTTGTGGATTGGTTTTTTATGGGTGTCAAGCTGGAAGAAAAAAGCTCAACAACAATTTGCTTCCTCGAAATTAATGGATATTCTGAGTCCTCAACGTTCTAGTTTTAAACCACTGTTAAAATTGATTTTGATCAGTTTAGGAATTAGCTGTTTAATTTTAGGATTAATAAATCCAAAGATAGGAACGCAACTAGAAACAGTTAAGAGAGAAGGTGTTGACATTGTTTTTGCAATTGATGTTTCAAAAAGTATGTTGGCTGAAGATATTGCACCAAACCGAATTGAAAAGGCAAAACGTTTGGTTTCTGCACTTCTAAATCAATTAGCAAGCGATCGTGTAGGAATTATTGCATATGCTGCACAAGCTGTTCCTCAATTACCAATTACAACAGATTATGGAGCTGCAAAAATGTTCCTTCAGGCATTGAACACCGATATGCTTTCTTCTCAGGGGACTGCAATAGATGCTGCGATAGATTTGGCAGCCACTTATTTTGATGATCAAGGCCAAACCAATCGAGTTGTTTTTATATTATCCGATGGAGAAGATCATTCAGAAAATGCTTTAGCTGCCGCAGAAAGAGCAAAAGACTTGGGAATCAAAATATTCACCTTTGGTGTTGGAACAGAAAAAGGAGCTCCAATCCCAATAAAGAAAAATGGAATTGTTGAATCTTATAAAAAAGATGAAAACGGAGAGGTAGTTATGACTAAACGAAATACCGAGATGTTGATTTCAATAGCCAACAGCACAGATGGGAGTTTTGTTGAAGGAAACGACACCCAAGCAGTATTAGAATTTGTCTCTGAAACTTTGAAACAAATGGAAAAAAAGAATTTGAAGCCAAAAAATTCGTGAGTTACAAAGATCGCTTTCAACCTTTTTTGATTGCAGGATTTCTGTTACTTTTGATAGAGATTTTACTTTTTGAAACCCAAACAAAATGGATTTTGAGGCTGAATCTATTCAATGAGAATAAAAATCAATGATGAATCTAAATCATTTAAATCTGGTTATTTTTCTTTTTAACTTCAACTTTAATTTGGAGTCAGACAGAAGCATCCACAAATTTGATTGTAGAAGGGAATGAACTTCATAATCAAAAAGAGTTTATTGAGGCAGAAACAAAATACCGGAAATCCATTTCTCTCTCTCCAAATCAATCCGATGCTTTTCATAATTTGGGGAATACAAACTATCGAATTGCAGATTATAATGCCGCAAGTCAACGGTTTTTCCAAACTCAAAAAAATGCTACTTCTAAAGACGAGAAGCATTCTGCTTTTCATAATATGGGGAATGTTTACATGAAACAAAAGGATTACCCACAAGCAGTTGAGGCTTATAAAAATGCGTTGAGGAATAATCCATTGGATGATGAAACACGATACAATTATGCACTTGCAAAAGAATTATTAGAAAAAGAAAAGGAAAATCAAAATCAGCAAAATAAGGAGGATAAAAAAGATCAAAAAGATCAAAACGAAGAGGGTAATCAAGATAAAAAAGAGGATAAAGAACAATCAAAAGACGAAGGGGAGGATAAAGAGAAAAAAGATTCCGACGAAGGTGAGCCCAAAGAAGATTCCGAAGAAAAATCTGAAGATAAAAAACCAAAAAATCCAGAAAAAGAAGGAGACAGTGACCAAAAAAAACAACCCCCCCACCTCCTAAACCAGGACAAATATCTCCAGAGCAAGTAAAGAGTCTTTTGGAAGCAATGAATAATCAGGAAAAAGGTGTTCAAGAAAAAGTTAATGCACAAAAAGCTAAAGGCGTCCCTACAAAAACTAAAAAAGACTGGTAAATTTTTATGTTGAAAAAAATATTTTTAGCAATCTTTCTCTTGTTTCTAGTTTCAAAATTAGGAGCACAAGTCACTTTTCAAACAAAAGTGAGTAAAAATCGTTTGGGTATAAATGAGCGGTTGAAGGTTAGCTTTGAAATGAATAAAAACGGCGACAATTTTACCCCTCCAAAATTTGAAGGTTTTCGAGTTGTAGGAGGCCCAAATCAATCTACAAGTAATACTTGGATCAATGGAAAGCGTTCTTTCTCAAGATCCTACACTTATTTTCTTAATCCAACCCGAAAGGGAGCTCTCAAAATAGGTCAAGCCACTATTAATATTGATGGATCAATTTATAAAACATCTCCAGTTGAAGTAGAGGTTACAGAAGCAGTAAAAACGCCTAATCAAGGGGGTAATGCAGATTACATTGCTGATCAAAATGTTCACTTAGTAGCTGAGGTTTCTAATTCAAACCCATATTTAAATGAGGCCTTTACAGTTGTTTATAAATTATACTACACTTCTCAAATAGGAATTTCCAATGTCAATGAAGTTGAAAGTCCCAGCTACGCTGATTTTGGAGTCACTTGATTCCGATTCAAAAACTCGAAATGAAGCAAGGTGTTTACAAAGGGAAACCTATAATTATGTTACATGGCGTAAAGCAGTTTTATATCCCCAGAAAACGGGAGAATTGGTTATTGAGCCTTTGACTTTGAATATCAATGTTCAGGTTCCTTCAAATAGGCGCGATATTTTTGGAAATAGAATTAACAGACAGGTTCCTAAAGTTATTACTGCTGGAAAAAGAACAATCAAGGTAAAACCTTTGCCAGAAAAGAATAAACCGAAAGGTTTTACCGGAGCGGTAGGCAGTTTTGACTTAAATTACAGTCTCAATAAAGATGTGTTGAAAGCCTCAGAATCTTTTCAAGCAACCGTAAAGGTTTCGGGAAGAGGAAATTTAAAGTTATTTTCACTTCCTAAGATTTCGGTTCCAGCAACTCTTGAGGTCTATGAACCAGAACATACAGAGAGTATTAAAACTAATCTTTTGGGAATGCAGGGAAGTATTCAAGACACTTACACAATTGTACCAGAGTATCAAGGGAATTACCCCATTCCAGTAGTTTCATTTTCTTATTTTGATCCCAATAAAGAAAGCTATGTTACCCTTTCTTCAAAAGAATATATGGTAAATGTAAACGAAGGTCCATTAGCGAATAAATCATCCTCAGGTCAAACCGTTTCAAACCTTTTGAAACCAAATCTAAACGACAAGCAATTTAATTTTATTGCTTTAGAAACAGAATTAAAACCCATCAGCAATACAGAATCATTTTTTGGAAAGCGTAACTTTTATTTGTTGATTTTGGGACCATTTATTCTTCTATTGTTATTTGCAATTTGGTTTAAAGTTCAATCAACAAGAAGAATTGACCCAGTGACCGAACGCCAAAAAACAGCCAATCGCCTAGCAAAAAAATATTTAAGCTCTGCTAGAAAGCCCTCAAAAAAAGGAAGCATTTTACGAGGCTTTAGAGCGTGCTTTACATAACTATTTAAAAGCAAAACTACATATTGAAACGGCTGAATTCAGTAAAGACAGAATTTCCAGTTTATTGGAAGATAAGAAAGTGGAAGCAAACGTAATCAAAGAATTTGTGGCGTTGCTTTCGGATTGTGAAGCTGCTCGATATGCCCCAACAACCTCAGTTGGTATGCAAGAAGATTTGGATCGTGCTTCAAAGCTAATTTCTAAAATTGACAAGCAGTTATGAAAATAAATAATTTGTTTATTGTGTTTCTTTTCTTAAGCAATTTTTTGTTTACTCAATCTCCCGAAATATTTTTTGATCAAGGGAATAAGGCATATAACCTTGGTGATTATGATAAAGCAGTAACACAATATCATGAGGTTTTAAAAGCCGGATTTCACAGCTCTGAATTGTATTTTAATTTAGCCAATGCATATTACCGTTTGGGGGTTGTTGGAGAAAGTATTTTTTATTTTGAAAAAGCTAAACAATTGGATCCCAAAAACAAAGAAATTCTCACAAATCTTTCCTTTGCTCAGAACATGACACTTGATGCTATTGAGGTTTTACCGGAGTCGATTTTCACTCAAATCTCAAATAAGATTTTATCATGGTTTACAATGACCCAGTGGGCAAAAATACTGATAAGTATTGCATGGCTTTTGGCAATTTTGTTTGTTTTGTATTTGTGGAATACTCAAGGAGTATGGAAAAGAGTATACTTTTCTTCTTTCTGGGTTCTCACACTTATTTTTATTTCAATATTTAGCCTGACTTATTTGAGAAACATAGAGCTTGAAAATGAACTTTCAGGAATTGTTTTTGAGTCTAAAATTAATATTTGGGGAGAGCCAAATGATCGATCAGAGATTTTGTTTGTTCTTCATGAAGGGACCAAAGTTGAGATTCTAGATGAACTAGCACAGTGGAAAAAAATAAAAATTGCTAACGGTTCAGAGGGTTGGATTTTAGCATCATCATTGAGAATGCTAAACTAATTCTTCGGGTAATAATTTTTTATTATCTAGGAACCATTCTAGCACATAGTTACCAAAGGATTTTACAGGTTCATAGAATTGAGATGTTTCGATTATATCCTCTTCCATAAAGGAAAACAGAAATTGAAACTGATCCATTATCATGATTATTGCACTTATGATCAGGATAAATTTTAGTCCACCCAGGATTGCTCCTAATATCCTGTTGATCCCACCAAGGGCCGCCATTTTTATGACACGAGTTAAGAATTTAGCAAGTAGATTAATTCCAATAATTATCGCAATAAACGTAAGTGCAAAAAGAACTCCTGCAGGAGGAACCCGATCGTTTTCAAGAAAGCCATCTAGAAGTGTTCCCAGAGAGGAAGAAAATAATAAAGCTCCAATAAGTCCCAGGATAAGCGCAACTAGTGAAGCAGCTTCTATAATGAATCCTTTGTAGAAACCTTTTACACCCCCAAAAAAAACCAAACCGATAATTGTGATGTCAATGTAGTTCATTGAACGAATATAAAGATTTTTTACACATTGACTTCCCTCTATTATGGAATCATATATCTTTGTTTCATGCAAAAAGCATCATCAAGAAATCAAGAGTTAAAAGAGCGATGGGAAACCTTAGTCTCTTTATTAACCGAACGTTTTTCTGAAACAGAAACAATAGACATTGAGGGGATTTTGTATTTGATTGGTATACAAGAATTGGGTCAGATACACAAACGTTTTAAGAAGGATGATAATGTTAATATAATTCATATTGGTATTTGTTCTGTTTTAGAACCTTTTGGTTACTATGAGTTTGACTATTTTGATGATGAAGGTTGGCCTCATTTCAAGCTTGTAGAGGAATTACCTCCGTTAAAACCAGGGGAACAAAGTGTCTTGATGAAAGACGCAATAGTACATTACTTTATTGAAAAAGGATTAATTCAATAGTATAATTCGTATTTTTGTAGAATGATCGAAACCGTAAAAGAGCACCTAGAGAAAATAGCACAATTTCAAGCAAAAGATGCAGATGAAATAGAGAAGTTTAGAATTACCTATTCTGGTAAAAGGGAATTTTGAACCAACTTTTTGCTGCATTTAGAGAAGTACCAAATGAGGAAAAGAAAGAATTTGGTCAGATTTTAAATCAACTAAAATCTGCTGTTTCTGATAAGATTGAAGTTTTAAAGTTAGAACTAACCTCAAGTTCAAGTTCTGGTGTTTATGGAGATTTGTCTCGTCCTGCTTTTCCATCATCATTAGGAAGTCAACATCCATTAACCCTTGTAAGAAACCGTATTGTAGATATTTTTTCTCAAATAGGATTTAACATTTCGGAGGGACCCGAAATAGAAGATGATTGGCACAATTTTACTGCGCTTAACTTACCAGAATATCACCCGGCTCGTGATATGCAGGACACCTTTTTTATTCAAACAGACCCGGATATTTTGTTGCGAACACATACTTCATCAGTTCAGGTGCGCTACATGGAAAACAATAAACCACCTATTCGAACAATTTCTCCTGGAAGGGTATTTCGTAATGAAGCAATATCAGCTAGAGCGCATTGCATCTTTCATCAAGTTGAAGGGCTTTATATCGATAAAGAAGTTTCTTTTGCAGATTTGAAACAAACCTTGAGTTATTTCACAAAATCCTTATTTGGAAAATCAAAGATTCGATTGCGACCTTCTTATTTTCCTTTTACTGAACCAAGCGCTGAGGTTGATATTTATTGGGGATTAGAAACAGAGGTTGACTATCGAATAACAAAAGGTACTGGGTGGCTCGAGATTATGGGTTGCGGAATGATAGATCCTAATGTTCTTAAAAACTGTGGTATTGACCCCGAGGAGTATTCGGGCTATGCATTTGGTATGGGAATTGAGCGAATTGCTATGTTGTTGTATCAAGTAAGTGATATTCGAATGTTTTTTGAAAATGATATTCGTTTCTTGAAGCAATTCAAGCCGACACTTTAGTTGAGTTTTTTGACCAACTTATCGAATATCTTTTGAGCATTTTTTCTTTCATAAAGAATTAGATAAACTGCTTCAATGATTGGTGTTTGTGTTTTGAATTCAGAGTTGATAATACGTGCAGATTTAGATGCGTAATAACCTTCGGCAATCATACTCATTTCTAATTGTGCAGCTTTGACGGTGTATCCTTTTCCGATCATATTTCCAAAGGTTCTATTTCTGCTAAACACCGAATAACCTGTTACCAATAAATCTCCTAGATAAGCTGAATTATTGATATTTCGTTTCATTTTATGCACATCCTTTATAAAGCGCTTTGTTTCCCGAATAGCATTACTCATTAATACACTTTGAAAATTATCTCCATAACCAAGCCCATGAGCTATTCCAGCTGCTATTGCATAAATATTTTTGAGCATTGCTGCATATTCAGTACCAATTATATCGTTCGAAGCTTTTGTTCGGATATACTTAGTTTTGAGCATAGCCGCAATGCATTTGGCATAGGTTTGATTTTGGGATGCAACAGTCAGATAAGAAAGTTTTTCCATTGCAACCTCCTCAGCATGACAGGGGCCGCAAATAACTCCAATTCTATCTAATGGAACCTCAAAGTCCTCATGAAAAAAAGTCCCCGGAATTTTCATGTTATCTGGAATAACTCCTTTTACTGCAGAGACAACGATCTTGTTTTTTAGAGAAATTTGAAGTTTTGAAAACTCTTCTTTTATGAAAGCTGATGGAATGGCAACAATTACAATGTCTGCTTTTTGACTACAAAATTAATATCCGTACTTATTTTAAGTCGTTTGGTTTTGAGAGTTGTTGAGGTTAGGTATGTGGGGTTATGCTGGTTTCTTTCAATAAATTCTTTGTTTTTTTCACTACGCATATACCATCCTATATTGCGTTTGTTTTCCATAAGAATTTTGATCAAAGCTGTTGCCCAACTTCCTCCTCCCAGTACAGCTACTTTGAGCTTATTCTTTAGGATGATGTGCTTGAATTCTGGTCTTTTGGTTGTGATCATTAAAAACTCAGTACCCTATGAATGGTTATTAGCAAATATATTTACAACCAAGTACTCCAAGGAATTCTTGATAGCAGTAGAAGAAGTCCAAGGAAATAGAATATTCCAATTCTTGAAAACTTCTTAGCATCTAGCGATTGTCTTTTATGCATCGACCAACCCATAGTGATCAGAATTATTGCTAAAAGGTTTGTAATAGGATGTTCTACAAGGTATAAACGTGCTTGAGAATCTTTCATTACTCCCATACCTAATGAAGCCCATTTCCCAAACCATGGAGAAACAAAATAAAGAATTAACCCAATCAGGAATTGAATATGAGAGCTAATGAGAACAAATAAAGAGCATCTAAAATCTGAAGAGTCAAAAGTTTTATTCTTTACTATTCCAAAAAAAGCGTTTGCAATTGCAAAAATTAAGAGTATTAAAACGATAAAAGCC
This sequence comes from Candidatus Arcticimaribacter sp., assembly GCA_038142965.1. Classification (GTDB taxonomy): domain Bacteria; phylum Bacteroidota; class Bacteroidia; order Flavobacteriales; family Flavobacteriaceae; genus Arcticimaribacter. Next base: position 121,358 of record JAYQLC010000008.1, read on the forward strand.
CAATAGGAGTGAGCGGTTTTTAAAAGATTGTACATGCTTCTTGTTTTATGACGTAAATATAATGAAACTAAAGCTACAAATCGAATTTTATTCCCTGAGCAAGAGGAAGCTCATCTGAATAATTTATTGTGTTTGTCTGGCGTCTCATGTAAACTTTCCATGCATCTGATCCACTTTCTCTTCCACCACCAGTATCTTTTTCTCCTCCAAATGCTCCTCCTATTTCTGCTCCAGATGTTCCAATATTTACATTTGCAATTCCACAGTCACTTCCCCAATGAGATAAAAACACTTCAGCCTCCTGTAAGTTTTGAGTCATAATTGCAGAAGAAAGTCCTTGGTTTACGTCATTTTGAATAGCAATAGCATTTTCGATAGATCCAGAATATTCAATTAGGTATAAGATAGGTGCAAATGTTTCTTTTTGAGCCATTGCACTGTCTTTATTTACCTTTGCAATAGCAGGTTTTACGTAACATCCACTTGTGTATTCTTTTCCAGATAAAACACCTCCTTCAACCAACCATTCAGCACCTTCATCGGAAATATTTTTTAGTGCATTTGTGTATTCATTTACTGAATTTTGATCTATCAAAGGACCAACGTGATTCTTTGAATCTAAAGGATTTCCAATATTCAATTGTTTGTATGCATTTACAATTTTTTCTTGTACTTGCTTCATCACAGATTCATGTACAATTAACCTTCGAGTAGAGGTACATCGCTGTCCTGCAGTTCCAACAGCTCCAAAAACAGCTGCCAGGAGTGTGGTTTTTAAATCAGCATGTGGGCTCACAATAAGCGCATTATTTCCCCCAATTCTAACAAACACTTACCAAGTCGTGCTCCTACTTTTTGAGCTACCTTTTTCCCCATTGCAGTAGATCCAGTTGCAGAAAGTAAGGGTATTCTTTTATCTTCGCTCATCCATTGACCTACTTCTGCTCCTCCATTTAAAAGCGACGAAATTCCTTCGGGCATATTATTTTCTTGTAAAATAGTTCCAATTATTTTTTGACAAGCAATGGAACAGAGTGGGGTTTTTTCGCTGGGCTTCCAAACAGTAACATCTCCACAAATCCAAGCTAAGGCTGTATTCCATGCCCAAACAGCAACAGGGAAATTGAATGCGGAAATAATTCCAACGATCCCCAGAGGATGATATTGCTCGTACATTCTGTGGTTTGGTCTTTCTGAATGCATTGTAGTCCCTTGTAGTTGTCTAGACAGCCCAACAGCAAAATCACAGATGTCTATCATTTCCTGAACTTCACCCAAACCTTCTTGTAATGATTTTCCCATTTCCCATGAAACCAATTGACCCAGAAGTTTTTTTTTTGTCCCGAAGTGCATTTCCAAACTGACGAACCAATTCCCCTCGTTTAGGAGCAGGAATTGTTCTGAAATAAACAAACGCTTGTTCAGCAGTCTGAAGGACTTTTTCATAATCTTCAAAGTTAGAAGTTTGTATTTGTCCAATTTCTTGACCATCAACAGGCGAAAAACTTTTAATTATTTCACCTTTGGCAAACCATTCAGCTCCCGTAGAAGAGCCCAATTGATTTTTAGAAATGCCCAACTTATTCAATAATATTTCTAAAGACTTATTCATGGATTTGTTTCATATCAATTATTCCCTAAATGTAAAACTATTTTTAAAACCAGTAACATTATTGATTTTTAATGAAATGATTTTTTATCTTAGAAGTTCATTAGACTTTAAATCAAACTATTATGAAAAATATTTTCATCATAACTGTCATATTGTTATTCGTAAGTTGTCATTCTGAAAAAGACAAACAACAGCCAACATTTGGAATTGTAATTCATGGAGGTGCAGGTACTATTTTAAAAGAAAATATGTCGGATGAAATGGAGAGAGCTTACATTGAAAAATTAACTGAAGCAATTGCAACTGGACATGCAATTTTAAAAGCAGGAGGAACAAGCCAGGATGCTGTTGAAAAAACCATACATGTAATGGAAGATTCTCCACTTTTCAATTCGGGAAAAGGAGCGGTTTTGACAGCAAATGGATCGATTGCTTTAGATGCTTCTTTTATGGACGGAAAAACCTTGAATTCGGGTGCAATTGCTGGAGTAAAACACGTGAAAAATCCAATAAGCGCTGCTATTAAAGTAATGCATAATTCGCCTCATGTTTTGCTTTCTGGTCAAGGAGCAGATCAATTTGCAGTAGAGCAAAACTTAGATACGGTTCCACAATCCTATTTTATCACTGAAAGACGATTTAAAGATTTGAAACGAGTCAAAGAGTTAGAAGCTAATAAAAAGACAACCCTCCATGGTTCTGATCAACTTTTTTATGACAATCAACGATACGGAACAGTTGGTTGTGTTGCCCTAGATCTTAATGGAAATTTGGCTGCCGGGACTTCAACTGGTGGAATGTCAAATAAAAAATGGGGGCGAATTGGTGATGCTCCAATAATTGGAGCAGGAACTTATGCTAATAATTCAAGTTGTGGTGTTTCCGCTACAGGATGGGGCGAGTTTTTTATAAGATCAGTAGTAGCTCATGATATTGCAGCTTTAGTGGAGTACAAAAATTTAAGTGTAAAAGAAGCATCAAAACAAGTCCTTCAAAAAGTTGAAGACTTGGGAGGAGATGGAGGAGTAGTTGTTATGGATACCTATGGCAACGTAGCTATGGAATTCAATACACCTGGGATGTACAGAGCCCACATGAATTCTGACGGAAAACTTACGGTCAGAATTTATGACAATGAATAAAAATCAATCCGATTTTAGTCATAAATCACTTCATTATGTGAAAGCATAATTTGTGCATTCAAACAAATGAATATTTAAATAAACTCATTATTTGCGGTAAATTTTATAGTTCATTATTATTTAATTTGTGAGAAAACCCCACAAAATTACAATGAACGAAATTCAATCAATAGAATTTGAAGCACTTAAGGCAAAAATTGGTTCAGAGCTCAAGAAACTCAGAGTAAAATCGGGATACAAAAGTTATGAAGTTTTTGCGTGGGACAATAAAATAAGCCGAATTCAATACTGGAAAATGGAGAAAGGGACCAACTGCACCTATAAAGTTTGAAAAGAATCCTTGATATTCATGGTGTGAGAATTGATGATTTTTTTAATTCCTTATTCTGAATTGGATAAAACAGCATTGTAATAATTTTTATTTCCAGTAACTTCCTTTCCTATCCAATCTGGCAATTCAACTTTTTCTTGGGTACTTTCAAGTTCAACCTCTGCTACAATCAAACCCTCATGTTTTCCATAAAATTCATCTACTTCAAAAAGAATATTTTTGTAGTAAACCTCAAAACGAGATTTTTCTATGATAGTAGGTAAACAAATTGAAAGAAGTTCCTTTGCTTCCTGTAAAGGGATTTCCTTCTCCCATTCATAACGACTCAATCCATCTTCAGAAGAAATCCCCTTGATGGTAATAAATCCTCGGTCATCACAAATTCTTATTCGAACTGTTCTTTCAGGATCTTTAGATAAATATCCTTGTACGATTTTAATCGATTTGTGAGCTTTATTTTTGTACTCATTTGAATTGACAAGAAATTTACGTTCTATTTCGATCATTTAATGGGTAATTTTATTACTCCTTAAAGATATGTAATTTAGCATATGGATAACGAAGCCCAAGTACGAAAAATTATACATGTAGATATGGATGCTTTCTATGCTTCGGTAGAACAACTCGACGATCCGACCTTATTGAATAAACCAATAGCTGTTGGTGGCGGTGGAAAAAGAGGCGTAGTAGCTGCAGCTAGTTATGAAGCTAGAAAATTTGGAGTTCGAAGTGCGATGAGCGGAATGGTCGCAAAACTTAATTGTCCAGAACTAATTTTTGTAAAACCTAGATTTGATCGCTACAAAGAAATTTCTAATCAAATTAGATCAATTTTTTACGACTACACAAATTTGGTAGAACCACTTTCATTAGACGAGGCCTATCTTGATGTCACGGTAAATAAAAAGAATGGACTTTCTGCAACTTTGTTAGCAACTGAAATTAGAAATAGAATTTATGAGACCACGGGCTTAAAATCATCGGCAGGTATTTCAATAAACAAATTTGTTGCCAAAATTGCAAGCGATTACAATAAGCCAAATGGTCAAAAAACAGTACCACCCGAGGAGGTAGTTCCGTTTTTAGAATCTTTAGACATTAGAAAATTTCATGGGGTAGGGAAAGTCACCACAAAACGAATGTACCATTTGGGTATTTTTACAGGAAACGATTTAAAACTAAAATCTGAAGACTTTTTAAGAGAACACTTTGGCAAATCAGGAAGCTATTATTACAAGGTAGTTCGTGGAATTCATAACAGTCCAGTAGTTCCTAGTCGTGTTCCCAAATCGATTGGAGCGGAGCGAACTTTTCGGGAAAATCTGACAAGTGAGATTTTTCTTTCAGAAAAATCAAAACAATCACGGAAGAACTGCATAAGCGGATTCAACGTCATCAACTTTCAGGAAAAACAATCACCTTGAAAATCAAATATTCTGACTTTGTTCAACAAACACGCAGTAAGACTTTACCCTTTTATGTTTCAGAAAAAAGCTTAATTGTAGAGCATGCTCTAAATTTATTGTACCAAGAAAAATCCAAAACTCAGTGAGACTGATAGGAATTACAATTTCAAATCTCAATACTATCAAAAAGAAACCAAAACTTACAAAAGAGAGAAAAAAATTACAACTTAGCCTTCCTTTTTAAATCAATGAAACCCGAAGTGTATTAACCATTCCTTTTTCAACAATTGGCATTGCTGCAAGATTTATCATCATATCTCCTTTTTCTACAAAACCTTCCTCAAAAGCAATTTTATTAACTTCTTCAACGGTATTATCTGTGCTTTCAAAGCGATCATAATAAAATGCTTTAACTCCCCAAAGAAGATTGAGTTGTGACAAAATTCTTTTATTGGAAGTGAATACTAAAACTGCCGCTGAAGGTCTCCAGGCAGAAATCTGAAAAGCTGTGTATCCACTATTGGTTAGGGTACAAATGGCTTTCGCATTAATTTCATTTGCCATATTTGCTGCATGATAACAAACCGACTTTGTAATAAATCTTGGGGTTCTAATATTGGGTGGATTTTGAGGAACGCGAATCAGTGAAGAGTCCTCAACACTTTTGAGAATAGAAGTCATTGTCTCAATAACTTGAACTGGATAATCTCCAACTGAAGTTTCTCCTGAGAGCATAACAGCATCAGCTCCATCCATAACTGAGTTTGCAACATCGTTTACTTCTGCTCTTGTAGGAGTTAGACTCTCAATCATAGTTTCCATCATTTGAGTAGCAATAATGACAGGGATTCTTGCTTTTTTTGCTTTTAAAACTAAGTTCTTTTGAATGAGTGGAACCTCTGCAGCAGGTACTTCTACTCCTAGATCACCACGCGCAACCATAAGACCATCACAGTAACCAATTATTTTGTCAATATTTTCAATAGCTTCTGGCTTCTCAATCTTTGCTATGATTGGAATTTTATGTTCAGAATGCTTTTTGATCAAATCTTGTAGTTCAATTAAATCTTCGCTATCACGAACGAACGAAAGCGCAATCCAATCTACTTGTTGTTCAATTGCAAAAATCGCATCCTTAATATCTTTTTCAGTCAAGGCAGGGAGTGATACTTTAGTGTTAGGAAGATTCACACCTTTTTTGATTTGAAAGCTCCCCCTTGAATTACTTTTGCTGTTACAGTTTCTTTATTATCAGAGGAGACTACTTCAAAGATAAGTTTTCCATCATCCAACAAAATTCGTTCTCCAGGATTTACGTCCATTGGAAAATTTTTGTAGGTCATGTAGGCTGATTTTGCATTCCCTTTAAAAGATTTTGCAGTGTTAAACTCAACTAAATCACCAGGATTAACAACAGCTCCCTCATCTATTACACCAACTCTTAGTTTAGGACCTTGCAGATCTCCCAAAATAGATATGTGAAGATTCAATTCTTGACTTACTTCCCGAATAATTTGAATTCGTTCAGCTACATTTGAATGATCAGCATGTGAAAAATTAATTCTAAAAACATTGGTCCCAGCAAGCATCATTTTTTTTATTATTTCTTTGCTTTCTGATGCAGGCCCGAGGGTTGCAACTATTTTTGTTTTTTTAAGTAATGGCATTTAGTTGAAAATTAAATTTTTTGATGACTTTAAAGAGTCTTCATGGATGTTGTAGGCAGTTTGTATTTCCGGAAGTTCTTTTATTTTTTTTAGATAAACATTATCGATCTTGTTGTTTGGGATTTTTATGAAGTAATCAACCTGTTTTAATTCTGGAAGAATGTAGAGGTCCATTTGAGTTTCATTTTCAAATAATAGATCGGGATTATTTGTTGTTATTGTTTTTGAGGCTTCGTATTTGTTGGGAAACAAATACCAAAATGTTTCTTCATCCCAACTATTTTCCCAGACTAAGGCATTAATTTCTTTTTTTAAATGATTTGAAAAAAGGTTATGTTTTCTTTTAAATCGTGTGTTGCAATTTTTGTTAATGAAATACGCTAATTGAAAATCTTCTATTGAAGCGTGAATGGCAATCAATGAAAAAGATTCCTCTTCTATCGATTTTCCTAGATTGTATTTTTTATAACTCATCTAACAAGCAAAGATAGTCATTTACATAAAAAGGAATAAGGTTACATGTTAACAGTAGGTTAAACTCCTATGAAAAGCTTATCGTTAATAGTTATTTTTTTAGAAGATGGACTGCTCTTTTTGCTGCTTTTTCTTCTGCCTTTTTTTTGGAGACATCACGGGATTTAGCCTTCACTTTATTGTCCAGCAATATTTTACAATAAAAATTAATATTAGGATCTTTACCGTTGTCTGAGTCGGTCTCAAAAACAAGATTTTTTTGTTTTTCTGACTCCACTCAATCAAAAGGCTTTTATATGAAGCTACTGTATTTTCTATTGAATCCAAATCAATGTATGGTTTAAAAAACACATTAATTAACGTGTTTTTACAAGCTTCATAACCTTTGTCCATGAAGATTGCGCCAACTAATGCCTCTAGAATATTGCCGTGAATATCATCTCCAAAATTTTCTTTTTTCCCAGCACAAATTAATAAATCAAGAAGCAGCATTTCTTTTCCAATAAAGTTGAGTTTTTCTCTACTAACAATTTTAGATTTCATTCGAGTTAACTTTCCCTCATTTGCTTTTGGTAGTTTTTCGAATAAATAACGTGAAACAATAGTACTTAAGACAGAATCTCCCAAATATTCGAGGCGCTCGTAGTTTAAGGGTATGCCTTGATCATTTTTTATATTCATGGACCGGTGTGTGAACGCTGCCCGATACAAATGCTTATTTTTAGGGGTATAACCTAAAAGACTTTTAAGTTTTAAAAAAAGATGATGGTCTGCTGATTTCCTTGCCCATATTTTTGAAATGAATTTCACATCCCAAATTAAGAAATTTCTTTGAATATGACACAGGCATTATGACCTCCAAAACCAAAGGTGTTGGAGAGAGCAACTTTTACATCTCTTTTTTGAGCTTTTCCAAAGGTAAAATTGATTTTGGGATCAATTTCTTCATCAGCTGTTTGATGATTGATAGTAGGAGGGACTATTTTTTCACGGATACTCATAATCGATGCGATTGCTTCGATGGCTCCAGCAGCTCCCAACAGATGACCTGTCATTGATTTTGTAGAATTAATATTCATAGAATACAAATGATCGCCAAAAACTTCTTTAATCGCTTTAGATTCTGCTATATCACCTAAACCTGTTGAAGTTCCGTGCATGTTAATGATATCAACATCTTCTGGCTTCAAATTGGCATCGCGTAAAGAATTTAACATTACGTTTCTGGCTCCAATTCCTTCGGGGTGTGGAGCAGTCATGTGGTGTGCGTCTGCAGAAAGTCCTCCACCGACTAGTTCAGCATATATTTTAGCTCCTCTAGCCTTAGCGTGTTCGTATTCTTCTAGAATTAGACTTCCAGCTCCCTCACCTAAAACAAACCCATCACGATCCTTATCAAAGGGTCGGGAAGCAGTTTTTGGATCATCGTTTCGGGTAGATAATGCATGCATTGCATTAAAGCCTCCAATCCCTGCATAGGAAACACAAGCTTCTGAACCTCCAGCAACTATGATATCTGCATGGTTGAGTCGAATGTAATTTAGTGAATCAATAAGTGCATTTGCAGAAGAAGCACATGCGGAGACCGTTGCAAAGTTTGGCCCTCTAAATCCATACTTGATTGAGATTAAACCAGGTGCAATGTCTGCTATCATTTTAGGAATAAAAAACGGATTAAAACGAGGTTTTTTGTCATTTTCAGCAAAATTCAACACTTCATTTTGAAATGTTTCTAAGCCTCCAATTCCAGCCCCCAAATTACGCCAACTCTATCCTTGTCGATGCTTTCTAGGTCTAGATTTGCATCTTCAACTGCTTCTTGAGTAGAAACAAGAGCATACTGAGTAAAACGGTCTTGTTTTCTGGCTTCTTTACGATCCATGAAATCAAGAACATTAAAGTTTTTAAGTTCACAAGCAAATTTGGTTTTGAACTCAGAGGCATCAAAATAGGTAATAGGGGCAGCACCGCTTTTACCAGAAACAAGACCCTCCCAATACTCTGGGAGGGTGTTTCCAATAGGTGTTAATGCACCCAATCCGGTAACAACTACTCGTCTTGGAGTCATAAATAAAGATTTTAGCTTGCTTGTTCGATGTATTGAATAGCTTGACCTACAGTTGCAATATTTTCTGCTTGATCATCTGGTATTTGAATATCAAATTCTTTTTCAAATTCCATAATAAGCTCAACTGTGTCTAGAGAATCTGCACCTAAATCATTAGTAAAGCTTGCTTCAGTAACTACTTCGTTCTCGTCAACGCCTAATTTATCTACAATTATAGCTTTAACTCTTGATGAAATGTCTGACATAATGTAATTGGTTTTAGTTTTGTTTCAGTGGCAAAAATAAAAAACTTTAGAGGATTACGTCATTTAAGAGCACTAAATTGATTTTTTTTAACTGTTTTTTAAGGTAGTCGCGTATTTTCTTTCATGATTAGGGGATTATCCGTTATTTTGTTTTTTTAATACAATGCAAAAAAATAGTAATCCTTGCTTCTGGGAATGGTTCTAATGCTGAGAAAATCATTCGTCGATTCCATTCTTCTTCTGAAGTAAACATCTTGAGTATACTTTCTAACAATAGACAGGCAGGAGTTTTTGATAAGGCTAAATCTTTTGGAATACCCTGTTTATGGGTTAATAAAAATTTTTCAAGTCGGAGCAGTTTTTATCTCTGATGTCTGCTTTCAACCCTGATTTAATTGTATTGGCAGGGTTTTTATGGAAGATTCCAGAAGCGCTAGTCCAAAACTTTCCCCAAAAAATCATTAATATTCATCCTTCCCTTCTTCCAAAATACGGAGGAAAAGGAATGTATGGGGCTCATGTGCATCAAGCCGTAAAAGACTCTGGAGATGATCATTCAGGAATTACGATTCATTATGTTAATGAACATTATGACCAAGGGGCTGTGATATTTCAGACCAAAGTAAAAATAGATGTTACAGATGATGTAGTTGCTATTGCTGAAAAAGTCCATCAACTGGAACATAAGCACTTCCCTGTAGTAATTGAAAAAATACTTAAAAACAAAATTTGAATATTTGTGGCTCAAGTCAATATCTACACAGATGGTTCCGCACTAGGTAATCCCGGTCCAGGGGGTATGGAATAATTATGGAATTGGTAGGGAAGCAATATGTAAAGGAATTTTCTCAGGGTTATGAATACACTACAAACAATAGAATGGAACTATTGGCAGTAATTATTGGTTTAGAGAATTTAAAAAAACATCCTTTGGAGGTTGTGGTATATTCAGATTCTAAATACGTGATTGATTCTGTAGAAAAAAAATGGGTTTTTGGATGGAAAACAAAGAATTTCAAAGGCAAAAAAAATTCCGATTTGTGGAAACGATTCCTCAAGGTTTATGCCCTTCATGAAATTCGTTTTCAATGGATTAAAGGACATAACGATCATCCCCAAAATGAGCGTTGTGATCAATTAGCTGTGGAGGCAGCAAAAAATGGAATTAAAATTAAAGATGATTTTTTTGAAAAACAGCTTAAGAAATAAAACTAAAATCTTTTTAACACTAAAGAAGCCCAAAAGAAGTTTTATCTTTGTAGTATGAAAAACAAATTACTTGTAGTTGGGACCATGGCATATGATGCTATTGAAACTCCTTATGACAAGGTAGATCGAATTCTAGGAGGAGCGGCCACTTACATTGCTTTAGCAAGTTCAAAATTTGATGTTGATTGTGGTCTAGTTTCCGTTATTGGTGATGATTTTGAAAACAGTGATCTTAAAATTTTAACAGATCTGGAGGTCAGTATAGACGGTGTTGAACAAGTTGCTGGTGGGAAATCATTTTTTTGGAGTGGACGATATCATGACGACATGAATGGGAGAACCACTCTTGACACACAGTTAAATGTCCTTGAAAATTTTTCGCCAAATGTACCCGATTCATATAGAAATGCTGAAGTAATGATGATTGGGAATCTTCATCCTGGAGTTCAGTTGACCGCATTGAACCAGATGACTGGAAAGTCTAGATTTGTGGTTTTGGACACCATGAATTTTTGGATGGATCATTTTAGGGAAACCCTCGACCAAGTAATTGCTAAAGTTGATTTAATAACAATAAATGATGAGGAAGCACGTCAGCTTTCAGAGGAACATTCTTTGGTTAAGGCTGCCGAAAAGATTCATTTAATGGGTCCAAAATATGTTATCATTAAAAAAGGTGAACATGGAGCCATGCTATTTGGAGAAGGTAAAGTTTTTATTACTCCAGCATTTCCAATAGATCAGGTAATCGACCCAACAGGAGCTGGGGATAGTTTTGCAGGTGGGATTTCGGGAATCCTAGCCAATGCAAACACCATTGATTTTGAAACCTTGAAAAAGGGAATCATTTACGGGACTGTATTAGCTTCGTTCACTGTAGAACAATTTGGAACAAAATCGCTTTTAGAGGTGACATCAGACAACATAAATAATAGAATTCAACAATTCAGAGATTCAACAAGTTTTGAATGGAATGAAAAACAAAAGAGCATATGAGTGACGCCATCAAACACGAGTGTGGGATAGCTCTATTACGACTTAAAAAACCACTTTCATATTTCGAAGAAAAGTATGGTTCCGCATTGTTTGGAATAAATAAGATGTATTTGATGATGGAAAAACAGCACAATCGAGGTCAAGATGGTGCTGGTTTTGCAAGTATTAAGTTCGATATGGAACCTGGCGAGCGATATATCAGTAGAGTCCGTTCCTGTGAAAAACAACCTATTCAAGATATATTTAATCAGATCAGCTCTCGAATACAATCAGCAATTGACTTAAATCCTGAGGTTCAAAAAACACAACTTATCTGAAGCAAAAGGTTCCTTATGTAGGGGAGCTAATGCTGGGTCATGTTCGCTATGGTACTTTTGGGAAAAACGGCATCGAAAGTGTTCATCCTTTTTTAAGACAGAACAATTGGATGCACAGAAACCTTATTGTTGCAGGAAACTTCAACATGACTAATGTAAATGAACTTTTTGACAACCTTATTTCTTTGGGTCAGCACCCAAAAGAAAGGGCAGATACCATAACGGTAATGGAAAAAATTGGGCATTTTTTAGATGACGCAGTTGCAAAAATTTATAAAAAACTTAGAAAAGAGGGGTACAATAAATTTCAAGCTTCCCGCTTATTGCAGAACGACTTAAAATAGCTAAAATACTTAGGAAGGCTGCGAAAAATTGGGATGGCGGATATGCCATGGCCGGTATGTTTGGACATGGAGATGCATTTGTACTGAGAGATCCAGTTGGAATCAGACCTGTCTTTTACTATGAAGATGATGAAATTGTGGCAGTAACCTCTGAACGCCCAGTAATTCAAACAGTTTTCAATGTACCTCTAGAAGAGATTAAAGAACTTACCCCTGGTAATGCAATAGTAATCAAGAAAAATGGAGGAGCTTCAATTCAAGAAGTCTTGGAACCCTCAGAAAAAAGAGCTTGTTCTTTTGAACGAATTTATTTTTCAAGAGGTAGTGATGCGGATATTTATAAAGAGCGAAAAAAATTAGGCAAACTACTTTTTCCAAAAATTTTAGACAATATTAGTCACGATATTGAAAACACGGTTTTTTCATTCATACCCAATACGGCTGAAACTTCTTTTTACGGTTTGATTGGGGAAGCACAGAATCACTTGAAAAAACAAATCTCAAAAGAAATCAATAAAACTCCGATCAACAAAAATAAAATAATGGAGTTATTGAAGTTGAATCCTAGAATTGAAAAAATAGCAATAAAAGACGCAAAACTTAGAACATTCATAACTTCAGATTCCAGTAGAGATGACTTGGTAGCACACGTGTATGACATAACTTATGGAGTAGTTAAACCAACTGATAACCTTGTAATAATTGATGATAGTATCGTAAGAGGAACAACTTTAAGACAAAGCATCCTGACAATGCTTGATCGTTTAAATCCGAAAAAGATAATAGTAGTCTCAAGTGCACCACAAATACGTTATCCTGATTGTTATGGGATTGATATGGCTAAATTAGAGGACTTCGTCGCTTTTCAAGCAGCACTAGCTTTGCATGAAGATCAAGGAACCCTAAAAGAAACGCTAGATGATATCTATCAAAAATGTATTGCCTCTACCGAAGAGTATGGTTCTGAGGTGTCCAATCATGTCAGAGCGTTGTATCAACCGTTTAGTGTTGATCAAATTTCAGATAAAATTGCTCTTTTATTGTCAGCGCCTAATTTGAAATCAGAAGTTAAAATTATTTATCAAGGGATAGATAATTTACATGAAGCCTGTCCAGAAAGTAGAGGAGACTGGTATTTTACTGGTAATTACCCAACACCCGGTGGAAATAGGGTTGTAAATCGGGCTTTCATGAATTTTTATGAGGGTAAGTCTGAACGGGCATATTAACCAATAAACCGAAAAATTTGCATTTAATCGATTTTATTATCGTTGTTTAAAAGAAAATTGCACTTTTACAGAACCAGAACATAAGTAGGTTAAGTTCATGGTAAGATTTGGGGCAAAAAAGGAGGAATTTATTCCTCCTTTTTTATTTTTAAACCCAGCGAAGCGTTGAATTCATTGAGTTTTATGACTATTTGTTCTCTTCGTACAACTCACTAACCATATTCCAATCAACAACATTAAAAAAGGCTTGAATATAGTCCGGTCTCCTGTTTTGGTAGTTCAAGTAGTAAGCATGCTCCCAAACATCAATTCCCAGAATCGGAAAGCCATTACATCCAACATCTGGCATTAGGGGTTGTCTTGGTTTGCAGTAGAGCAAACTTCAACAGTTCCTCCAGAATTAACACACAACCATGCCCATCCCGAACCAAAACGAGTAGCGGCAGCTTTAGCAAAAGCATCTTTAAATTCCTCAAATGATCCAAAAGCAGTGTTTATAGCTTCAGAAAGTGCTCCAGATGGTTCTCCACCTCCCTTAGGACTCATAATGTTCCAAAACAAACTATGGTTGTAAAATCCACCGCCATTATTTCTAACAGCAGCATTATTCATGTCTAATGATTTAAGTATTGCTTCAATACTTTGACCATCCAAGTCTGAGCCAGAAATAGCGTTGTTGAGGTTGGTTGTGTAACCGTTGTGGTGTTTACCATGATGAATCTCCATGGTTCTTGCGTCGATATGTGGTTCTAATGCATCATATGCATAAGTTAATTTTGGTAATTCAAAAGCCATAAATTTATTTTTAAGATTAGTGTACAAATTTAAAGAATCTTTACATTTATAGCATAATCTTATGAAACAGAATCTTAAACCCATTCAAATAATTAGCGCATCTGCAGGCTCTGGAAAAACCTACACCTTAGTTTTTCATTTTTTGAAAACTCTTCTCTCCACAACAAGTCCAGAAATGTACCGGAAAATGATTGCTCTTACTTTCACAAATAAGGCAGTTTTTCAGATGAAGTCAAGAATTTTGAATACTCTAAAGGATTTTTCTTCACTAAAACAAGACCAAGATGTTCCACAAATGAGTATCGATATCTGTGAAGCATTAGATCTATCTCTGGAAGAATTAGTTTTTAGGTCAAAACAAACTTTAAAATTAATTTTACACGATTATGCAGCCTTTGAAGTGGTTACTCTAGATCGATTTACACACAGAGTTATTCGAAGTTTTGCTCGTGATTTGGGTTTATCTCTTTCTTTTGAGGTTGAAATCCAACAAGAGCAAATGTTGGCTCAAGTAGTTGAAAGGGTCATTGAAAAGGTGGGTCTGAATAAAGATATAACTAGACTTTTGCAACAGTTTACTTTTCAGAAAATGGACGATCAACTGAGTTGGGATATCAGTCAAAACCTGATCAATATTGCAAAACTACTTTTGAGTGAAAATGATCGAATTCCTTTACAAACGTTCCTTTTACAAGATCGCGATGTATTTGATGATCAATACAAATTTTTAAAATCGTACAGAAAAACCTGTAAAGAAAAAATCAGTTTGCTAGGTAAACAGACCATAGAACTCTTACTGAGCAATGATTTAACTCAAGAAGACTTTAGTAGAGGAACAGTTTTTAAACATTTCCTAAAACTTCAAAATCTTGACTTTGTCAGACTTTATGAAAATAAACTTGAGGAAAATTTTCAACTTGAAAAAAACATCTATAAAAAAACTTTAGATTTAGAAAAAGCAAATCGAATTGATTCTATTTTGAATAATCTTAGGATGTCGTTTCATCAAGGGAAAAAATTGTATAACCAATTTTCTTTAGCGAATGACATAATAAAACAATGGATTCCATTGAGTCTGATAAAAATCATAAATGATGAACTTGAAGTTCATCAACAAGAAAGTAATAAAGTACTTTTGGGAACTTTTAATAGTAGGATTTCTAAAGAAATACTTCATCAACCAACGCCATATATTTATGAACGACTTGGTCAAAATTACAGGCATTACTTTTTGGATGAATTTCAAGATACCTCAATCTTACAGTGGTCCAATTTAATTCCTTTGATAAAAGAACCTCTTGAAGGATTAGACTCGAATAACTCCGCAGGTTCTTTGTTGATTGTAGGAGACCCAAAACAATCTATATACAGGTGGAGGGGAGGACATGTAGATCAATTTTTAAGATTACTCAACAATCAAACTCCATTTCAACAGGAAACAAACATAAGTTCACTTCAAACCAACTATAGGAGTTTTGATACCATTATTAATTTTAATAATGAGTTTTTTAAAAGTATACTTCCTCAAATCAATGACCCAAAAAATCGTTCTATTTTCAGTAAAAATTGTCAACAAAAAACGAATGCTGTTTTTGGAGGATATGTTGAAATTGATCAATTTTATGAAAAAGGTAACAAGTCTGACACCACAAAAATTCATGTTCAAAAAACATACGATGCTATTGTTTCTGCTTTAGATCAGAATTTCACTCACAATGAAATCACTGTTTTAGTTCGCACAAAAGATCAAGCAAATGCAATAAGTGAATTTTTGGCATCTCGCGAAATACCTTTTTTATCCTCAGAGTCTTTAAATCTTTCGCATTCAAAACAAGTCCAATTTTTGATCGCATTGTTACGTTTAGTGCTTGATGAAAATCAATTAGAATATCGATTGGTTATTTTAGAGTTTTTGAAAAATAAATATGGAAAAGATCAAGATTACCACGATTTTATTACTTCATATTTGCAGATACCACTTCAAGATGTTTTTGATTTTTTTCAAATTCATTTCAATTTTTCAAAGTTTAAATCTTCTCCGATATACGAAGCCGTTGAAAGGGCATTTTACAGCTTTGAAATGAGTGGTATTTTCGATGCTCATCTACAATCCTTTTTAGATCATGTTTTTGAATTTAGCCAACAAAAGCAAAACGATTTCTTGAGTTTTATATTGAATTGGGATCAACAGGGGGCTTCATTGTATGTTGCTACTCCAAGAGGAATAGATGCCGTTCAGATACTTACTATTCATAAATCAAAAGGGCTTGAATTTCCCGTGGTTATCGTTCCGTTTTTGGATGCTCCAATTCAGTCAAATCATAAAACTCAAGTTTGGTTGGATACCAAAGAAATGTTTGGAGAAACTATAGAGAAAAGTTGGATTTCTTTTTCAAAAAGGATTGAAAACTATGGTGTTTCTGGGATAAAATTGGCCGAGGAAACGCGATATGCTAACGAATTGGATGCTCTTAATGTGCTTTATGTTGCCATGACAAGAGCTGTTGAACAATTAATTTTAATTTCAAATGGTGCAACTTCGAAGCAAGATTCTTATCCACAAATGCTTCAAAATTACTTGAAACAAAAAAACGTCGAAGAGTCAGAGCTTTTTACTTTAGGGCAAAAGCGAAAGACATCTGAAAAACAAAAAGTAAAGGAAAAACCAAGAGTGTTTTCAATTGAGCAAAAAGCTAATCCGTGGCAAAAAAATTAAGGCATTGGCTTTTTCCCAAAATAATTTTGAAACAAACGCCCCAAAGCTGTGGGGAATTTTGATACATGAGTTACTTTCAAAAATTGAAATTGCTGAAGATGTTGACTGGGTAATTGAAGATGCCTATACGTTGGGTAAAATTGAATCAAAAGACAAAAAAATATTCCAAAATATTTTACGGAAAATTGTCAAACACCCAAAATTAGAAAGTTTTTACACCAATGATTCCAGGGTTTGGAATGAACGCGACATTCTGGTACCCAACGGGAAAAATATAAGACCTGATCGTCTTGTAAAATACAATCAAGATTTGATCCTAATAGATTATAAAACAGGAGTTCAAAAAAAAGAGGATCATGAACAATTAATACAATATAGAAATATTGTTGGACAAGTGTTTAAAGGCAAAAAAATAAAATGTTATTTAGTGTACATTTTAAAAAATGATGCTGTAGAAGTTGAAACGGTTTGAAGTTTTGGACAAATTCATGTTTAACGCAGATGATATGCTTCAAAAAACTTCAAAAACCTTAATATTTTTTTGTTTATTCAATGGGATACCTTTAATTTTGGGATATAATGAGGATGAATTTATATCAATTGATGAAAACAATCCAAAAAGTCTTAGTTGTTTTTTGTTTAATGTTTTCAATTCCAAGTATTAATGCACAAGATACTAGTAACCCCTGGTTGGTTTCCGTTGGTTTCAATGCAGTTGGTTTGCAAGGTGATTTAATAGGGAGCACCTCTCTGTCTGAGAGCGATTACAAGTCAATGAGTTTTGGAGTACCATCATTATCAGTTTTTAGATCAATTTACGGAGGTCTTTCTCTTGGAGCTCAGTTCTCATTCAACTCACTGAAAAGCGAATCGAGTGTTTCAAATACTAAATTCTCGACTATTGAGGGTGCACTTAAATATGGATTTGCACGAGATTCAAAAGTAAGTCCGTTTTTAAAGGCAGGTTTTGGTAGAACCTCCTTTGGGATAGGGAGTGAAAATGGATTTAATCAGGCACCAAACGCTACAGACACATATTTCGGTGGTGCAGGGTTAAGCTTCAGATTAGGTAATAAATTTGATGCTTTTGTAGAATCTAGTTACAGATCAACTCAAGATGCACCAGAGGGAAATTATTTTCAACACGTTTTTGGTGTAGCTTTAAAGATTGGTGGCGTTGACACTGATGGTGATGGCGTTTACGATAAAAATGATGAGTGTCCTGATGTTCCTGGATTAGAGGAATTTGCAGGTTGTCCAGATTCTGACGGTGATGGCATTGCCGACAAAATCGATGCATGCCCCGAAAAAGCTGGTACAGTTGAAATGAATGGATGCCCTGATTCTGATGGAGATGGGATTTCAGATATTGAAGATGCATGTCCAGATCAAGCAGGTTCAATTGAAATGAATGGCTGTCCAGATTCTGATGGAGATGGAATCAATGACAAAGATGATTCTTGTCCTAACGAAGCGGGACCAATAGAAAATAAAGGTTGTCCCTGGGGAGATATGGACGGAGATGGCATACCGGATAAAGATGATACCTGTCCATCTTTAGGAGGTCCAGCATCCAATAATGGATGTCCTGAAGTTTCAGAAGAAATGATTTCTGAGTTACTTTCAGCAGATTCTATGATCCGATTTATGGCATCGAGTTCAGTAATCAAAGGAGAAGAATCTAAAGTAGTTTTAAATAAAATCAAAACGATTTTGGAAAACTATCCAAAAAGTAAGATCGTTGTCGAAGGTTATGCTTCAAGCGATGGAAGTAATTCGTACAATCAAAAACTTTCTGAAGCTCGTGCAGCCTCTGTAAAAGAAGCTTTAACCGCTTTAGGTGCTGACGCATCGCGTATTTCAACCGTAGGTTACGGTGAAGATAAGCCGATCGCAGATAACAATCGAGCAGCTGGAAGAAAAATGAATAGAAGAGTTCAGTTTTCTGTTAGCAAAAACTAGAAGTTTTATAACACATAACAAAACCTTGCATTCGCAAGGTTTTTTTTTGCAATAATTTTAAATTAAGAATAAATTTTTTGAATTCATTTTTTCTAAATTTAAGGGTGAAAACATTTTTAGAAGAAACCGTTACAGAAATCATAAAGAGTCATTCTAATATTGATGAACTCACAATTGTATTACCCAGTAGAAGAGCAGGTGTCTTTTTTAGAGATACACTGACAGCTCAATTAGAAGCTCCTGTACTAGCTCCCAAAATTTTTAGCATTGAAGAATTCATACAAGAAATATCGACCCTTAGACTGGCACCTAATCTAAATGTTCTTATTGAATTTTATCATATTTATTGTGATCATACTCCCAAGGAATACTTAGATTCATTTGATGAATTTTCACGATGGGCTCCAGCCCTGTTAAAAGATTTTTCTGATTTAGACGCCTATTTAGTAGATGTGTCTGGTGCATTTGAATTCTTAAAATCTTATCATGAAATTGGAACATTTTTAGAAGATGAATCAAAATACATTAAGCAACAGTTTTTTTGGAAGACTCTTCATCATTATTTTGAGCTTTATAAATTATCATTACATTCAAAGGGGATAGGTACACTTGGGATGCTTTTTCGAGAAGCTGTAGATTCAGTCGAAATTTATCTTCAAAACACTCAAGATTTTCATTATTTCATTGGTTTTAACGCCCTCAATACATCAGAGACTAATTTGCTACAAAGTTTTTTAGAAGCTCATCGAGCCAAAATTTTTGGGACATTGATCATTTTTTTTATGAGGATCAACAACATGCTGCGAGTAGGTTTATTCAAAAACATCACAAGGAGTGGACTTATTTTAGACAAAAAGAAAAACCAATTTTCCCCAAAAATTTTGAACAAGAAAAAAATATCAAAATTATTGGGGTTTCCAAAAATATTGGACAGGCTAAATACGCTGCCTCTATCCTAAAAGACTCCCTTTCAGATTCAAAAACGAATTCTAAGACTGCTTTGGTTTTGGGTAATGAAACTTTACTGATTCCAATTTTATCAGGACTTCCTCAGGATGTGACTGATTGGAATGTAACTATGGGCTATCCTTTGTTTAACTCTCCCGTTGCTTCTTTTTTCAATCATCTTTTTGAAATGCACATGAAAGCATCTCCCAATGGATTTTTTTATCAAGATGTTGTTCGTGTACTCCGATTTGATTGGATCCAAAAGATATTAAAAACTAAGTCTAACATGGATACCATTTTTTTAGATTCCTTATTTAATTCCAATAAGTTTTTTATTGGTAGAGAGGACATCAAACCCTTGTTAGATCATCCAATTGGTGCTTTGATTTTTTCCTCTTTTGAATCTGGTATTGATTTCCTAGAGAAAATTTTATCGTTTACCCATGAGATCCAAAAGTATTTTAAGAAAGAAAAAGATTGGGATATGAAATGTACCCTACCTATTTTAATTTAGTTGAAGAATCCTTGCTCCATTTGCTTAATATGGGAACTGCGTTAAAATCCATAAATACAATTCAGGGGATTCATTTTTTATGGAATGAATTGATTACCACGCAGTCTTTGGATTACATGGGCAATCCAATGGAAAGTGTTCAGATTATGGGAATGCTCGAAACACGGGTTTTGGATTTTGACACTGTAATTTTAACGAATGTAAACGAAGGAATTCTTCCGGCCGGAAGATCAACTCAAAGCATCTTTCCCTTTGAAATAAAAAAGAAATTTGGGCTTCCGACATTTTTAGAAAATGATGCCATTTACACCTATCATTTTTATCGCTTATTACAACGGGCAACCAACATTATCTTACTTTACAATACCGAAAGTGACGGTTTATATTCTGGAGAACCCAGTAGATTTATTCATCAACTTCGTTTTTTGGGTCTAGAAAAACACAACATAACTGAGGAGGTGATTTCAGCTCCAGCTAAAAGTCTTACGCAAAAAAAATTAGAAGTTTTGAAATCACCTGAAATCATAAGGGTACTTAATGAAAAAGCACAGTCGGGGTTTTCGCCCTCATCATTGGGTGTTTATTTAATAGATCCTCTACAGTTTTATAAGGAGAAAATACTCGGTGTTCGTGAGCAAGCTTTTTTTGACAATGCTCTTTCATTAATGGAAAGCGGAACAATTGCCCATGACGCCTTAGAGGAGCTCTACACACCTTATGTTGGCAAACCCATGAAGATGGAATATTACAAGGACCTAGAAAAGCAAATAGCTCCTTTGTTGCTGAAACATTATCGAAAAGTTTTTGGAGGTGACAAAAAGATTTTCGGGAAAAATCTTTTGATGCTCAATGCACTTGAACAATCAATTTTAAAACTTTTTAGAACAGAAAAAGAAAAAATACAAAATGGAGCGAGTTTAACAATTTTAGACTTAGAAAAAGAATTTGAGTACCCATTGGATGTCCCTGGAATTGGGAAAATTGTTTTAAAAGGGAAAATTGATCGAATCGATCGTTTCAATGGTGTTTTTCGAATTGTTGATTATAAATTGGGAAAAATAGATGTTTTAAAACTAAAAATTTCAGATTGGGAGAATCTTAAAGGAGATATTAAACGCCTTGCTCTTTTTCAAATTTTACTTTATGCCTATGTAAACAAAGAGGTTTTAATTGATGAAACCTCAATTCAAGCTGGGATTATTAGTTTTAAAAGTATGGATCAATATCTACTCCCTTTTGGTTACAAAAAGGATGGTAAACAAGGACTTTCAAAAGAAATTGATATAGATGTTTTGAATTCTTTCGAGGAATTTTTGGTTACACTTGTACAAGAAATATTCGATAGCTCTATGCCTTTTGCCTCTTTGGAAAACTAGTTAATTCATTTTAATTATTAAATTTACAAGACTAAACTATATTTACAATAGAATAACTAATGGGTTATAAAGATTCAAAAGAGAGAGCCAAACTAAATTGGTTTCTGAGGTTAATAACTCTCGGAGACAGGTTTTCATATCAAGACTTTTTTGACCGCTTCAAAAAAGGATTTGTTGAATTCTTGATTGTATTTTTTGGAGTTTTGGTATCGTTTTCAGTAGAACAACAAGGAGAGGAGTTTGGCGATAGAGAATCTAATGAAGACAATCTCGTTGGTCTTCGTGATGAGTTGATCGATATGCGAGACTACACCCAGGAATACATTGAACAAAACGAGTGGGTAACTGAAATGTATTTCAATCTCTATAACCGATGGGATGAAGATAGAGATAGTGTTTTTATAGATTACGAACCTGATCAAGAATTTTATTTTTCACCGATGACCTATTACACCAATAGAGATGCATTCAATCCACCTCGGGTTGTTTACGATGCCATTAAACTCGACGGTACATTTCGATTCCTTGGTTCAGACATTGGACGCTTGATCAACAACAACTATGATGGTACAGACTTAAAATACTTGATAATGAACACCGACAAGGAAGAAAAAGCATTATCGATGATTTTTCCCATCGACTGGGTCATCAATGGGTTTTTGATTTGAAGGAGATAGACGTTGACGATACAGACTTTTGGATAAAAAACAGAAAGTATATTCAAAGTGATTATTTTATAAAATATAATTTATTTAAACGAATTGAACTTTGGATACAAATAAATGATCAGTTAAAAGATTATAAATCTAACTTGCAGGAAAACATAAAAATACTGAATAAGGTAATTGCTAAAAAAGAAGAAGAAATCGAAATTATTTGGTGGTGGTTTGAGCGACCAAGTTGGCTACAAGCTTCCCAGAAATCAGAGCCGGAGGAACCCCAGGACCAGGAACAGTCAGTTGACCAGTAAAGAATAAACCTTCTATTTTTTTACTTTTAAGTTTAGGCCTTAAAAATGCTGTTTGCATGAGTGTATTTGCCATTCCATATGCATTCCCTTTATACGAATTATATTCACTGACAAAATCTTTTACACAAAAAGATTCTTTAAAAAGAACAGCATCTTTTATGGATTGTTTTGTCAAATGCTCCAAACGCTCCATAACGATGTTGAAGTATTTTTTCCTCATTTCTTCAGTATCTTCAATTCCGGGTGCTATGGGTATCAAAAGGAAAACAGCCTCCTTACCCTTTGGCGCCATTGATTTGTCTGTCATGGAAGGAAAATTACCATAAAACAATGGTTCTTTGGGCCATTCAGGCTTATCGTATATACTCTTGGCATGTTCGTCAAAATCAACATCAAAAAATAAAGTGTGATGAGAAACATTTTTAACTTTTTTATCTAATCCAATGAAGAAAAGTAAGGAAGAGGAGCAAACACTTTTTTATTCCAATAGGTATCGCTATAACCCCTTTCGTTTGGGTTCAAAAGTGATTCGGTATGATTGTAATCTGCACCACTAACAACAACATCAGCATCAATTTGAGTACCGTTGGCAATCACACCTATCGCTTTTCCGTTTTCAGTACAAATTTTTTCTACCGTTTGATTGGTTTTGAACCGTACTCCAAGTTCTTTAGCCATTTTGACCATTCCCTCAACAACACTGTACATTCCTTTGTCTGGATGCCATGTACCCAAACCAAAATCAGCAAAATTCATAAAATTATAAAAGGCAGGTGTATTGCTGGGTTTAGCACCTAAGAATAGAACAGGAAATTGAAGGATTTGAGATAACCTTGGATTCGAAAACTCTTTGGTTACTTCTTTTTTTATTGTGCTTAAAAAATACCCTACTTTTTTAATCGTTGCAGGGGTTACCAATTCTATTGGAGAAATACCTGGACGATACACTAAATCTTTAATCGCAATATTGTAATTATCTTCAGCCTTTTGTATGAATTTCTTTAATTTCGTTGCACTACCTTTTTCTTCCAATTCAAAAGCAGTATATATTTTCTCAAGAGTATCACCGATTTTAATAGACTCCATTTGATCAAAATAAACTTCATATCCAGGATCTAATTTTTTAGTCTGTAATAGTCACTCACTTTTCGATCAAAATCTCCAAAAAACTTTTCAAAAACATCAGGCATCCAATACCAAGATGGGCCGATATCAAATGTAAAACCATCTTTTTTGAATTGACGCGCCCTTCCTCCAAGAGTTGAATTTTTTTCTAATATTTGTACAGAGTTGCCTTCTTTTACGAGGTAACAAGCTGCTGAAATTGAAGAAAAACCAGAACCAACAATTATGATATTCTTTTTCATATAGATTAAAAAACGCTCTTATTCAAACGGAATATTCCAAATGAATTTACTTTAAGATTTGTTCTCTTTGTTGCTTTTTGCTTCTCTTTCAATGCGAATTTCTTCCACAAATGAAGCCGAGATTACACCTGTTGGTATGGCAACTATTCCAATTCCAACCAATGAAATTAAAGTTGCAAATACTTTACCTCCAACTGTAACAGGATAAACATCACCATAACCTACAGTTGCTAAAGAAACTGTAGCCCACCAAATGGATTCTGTAATGCTTGAAAACTTATCGGGTTGCGCTTCATTTTCTAAGTAGTAGATTGCCGAAGCGGAAAACAAAATGGTTAAAACCGATAAAAATAAAGTGAATATAAGTTCAGCCTTTACACTAGATAAAGATTTTACAAATACTTTTAAAGAAGAACTGTTTCTTCCTAGTTTGAAAATTCTTGTGAGTCTAAATAACCTGAGGATTCGCAAGAACCTTCCATCAATTTTGATGAATTGATTCAGGTAAAAAGGTAGAATCGAAATCAAATCAATAATTCCGAAAAGACTAAATACATAGTCGAATACTCCTTTTTTTCCATTCGTTTGGTGAGCATAAACAATCCTGTAAATGTACTCTGCTGAAAACACAAGGATGGATACAAATTCGAAAATGTATAAGTAGTATCCATAGACATTACGAATGCTCTCGTGAGATTCTAAAACCATGGCAATAACATTTACGATAATAAGAACGTAAATGAAACGATCGATGAAATTAAAAGACTTCAAATTATTTTTTTGATAAATCTCTGACAATCGCAATAACAACGATTATGGAGGTGATAATAACAACGTTCGCAACAAAAGTAGTAGTCATAATTAATATAGGTTTTTAGAATTAACTCAAAATTACTAAAATCTTTTGACACATCTTTCATCTTTTCCCAGAAGAAATTTATAAAATAAATCGTATGCTTTTTTCTTCGTTTTAGCAGTCATACCTCTTATCTTTATTGTTTAAAACCATTCATGGAAAATTACACCACACTAACTTTATTTCATTTTGAAAAAAATAAGTTTTGGGCATTTAAACAAATGGGTATAGCTCCTTTGTCGTTTCATAAAATCCCTGGACTTCTTTTTGCTAAGCTTATGGGTACTGGTGCAGGTAGTGGTTTTAGTTTATTTCCTGATTTTTCAACTTATGCTTTTTTAGGTGTTTGGGAAAATCCAAGTGCAGCCTCAGTTTTTTTTGAGGATAGCGCCTTTATGAAAAACTACAAAAAGAACACCATAAAAATAAGAACCTTTTTTCTCAAACCCATTCAAAGCCATGGAAGGTGGGACGGGATAAATCCTTTCGAGTCCAAATTGAAGAGTAAGGAAATTCCAAAAGGTAAAATAGCCATTATTACTCGTGCAACCCTCAGATGGCAGCGGTTGTTGTCTTTTTGGGCAGCAGTTCCTCGAGCTAGTAGAGCAATAGAACAAGCTGTTGGCGTTCACTATTACAAAGGGATAGGGGAGTGGCCTTTTATTCAACAAGCTACAATCAGTATTTGGGATAACATGAATGCAGTTCAGAATTTTGCCTACAAACAAAAAGCACATGCAGACATTGTTAAAGACACTCGGAAGAAAAAATGGTACAAGGAAGATCTATTTTCTCGTTTTGAACTTTTGGAAGACATCATTCATGAGCAATAAAGTAATTATTATAGGTTCAGGTGTAGCAGGCCTTGCAACAAGTATCCGACTGGCTAGTAAAGGGTATGATGTTCAGGTTTTTGAAGCGAATTCTTATCCAGGTGGAAAATTAAGCGCTTTTAAATTAGGAGCCTATCGTTTTGATGCAGGACCCTCATTGTTTACCATGCCTCATTTTGTTGAAGAACTTTTTGAAATCTGTGGCGAAAACCCAGAGGATTTTTTTGAGTACTCAAAAAAAGAAATTGGCTGTACTTATTTTTGGGAGGATGGAACTCGTTTAAATGCCTATGACAATCAAGACCTTTTTTTATCTGAAGTAGAATCTGTTCTTGGTGTTTCTTCAAAAGTTATGGGAGATTATTTTAAGAAAGCAAAGAAAAATACGATTTGACCGAATCTATTTTCTTAAAACGATCGTTACATAAGTTCAAGTCTTTTTTAAATTTAGATACCTTAAAAGCAATTTTACAAATCAGAACTCTTGAACTTGGAAAAAGCCTCCACCAAATAAATCTAGAACAATTAAAAGAACCGCACTTGGTACAGTTTTTTGACAGATTCGCAACTTACAATGGTTCTAACCCATATCAGACCCCTGGGATCATGACCTTGATTCAGCATTTGGAAAATCATTATGGAACCTTTGTTCCAAAAAAAGGAATGGAGTCCATCACAGCTTCTTTGTTTGAACTTGCTAAGCGTCAAGGCGTGGTTTTTCATTTTAATGAAAGGGTAAACCAGATTGTTATTGAGAATCAAAGATCTGTTGGGGTAAAAACCATTAATGCCTTTTATCCAGCAGATAAGATATGTTCCAATATGGATATTTATCCTACCTATAAACAATTGTTAAATAAAAAATTTGAACCCTCTAAAATTCTTGATCAAGAGCGATCGAGTTCAGCCATTATTTTCTATTGGGGAATTTCAAGAGAATTTGGCGAACTTGATTTGCACAATATTTTTTTCTCTGATGATTATGAAAAAGAATTCAAGGCTATTTTTGATCATAAAATGGTAACCGATGACCCAACTGTTTATGTAAACATAACATCAAAAGATATTCCATCTGATGCTCCCAAAGGATGCGAAAATTGGTTCGTTATGATCAATACACCTCCGGATAGCGGTCAAGATTGGAACCAAATAGTTGAGTTTGTTCGGGTAAATGTATTAAAAAAGCTCAACAGAATTTTAGGGGTAAATCTTCAAGAATTTATTGTTGAAGAAGACTTCTTGACCCCACCCTCAATTCAACAAAAAACAGAATCTCATCAGGGAGCTTTGTACGGCTCTTCTAGTAACGAAAAAATGGCGGCTTTTCTGAGGCATCCCAATTTTTCTCAGCAAATTAAAAATCTATATTTTTGTGGAGGAAGTGTACATCCCGGAGGAGGAATTCCACTTTGTTTATTGTCTGCAAAAATTGTTTCAGATCAAATGCCACAAAAAAATTAGATGAAATTGAGAGGATATATCGATACCCAAATAATAGCTATTGCAATAATATGGTTATTTCATGTCAGCGGGATCATTGGAATTCTTTATGGAAACTCTCAGTGGTTTGTTGAAGCAACCCCTATCAATCTTTCAATATGTTTTTTTCTATTGGTTTTAGTGTGTTGGAAAACTTCTGGATTCATCAAAATTACAATACTAAGCTTTATCGTTGGAATGTTAGCAGAAATGTTGGGAGTTAATTACGGATACATATTTGGATCCTACCAATATGGAGAAGCTCTAGGATGGAAGTTCTTCGGAGTCCCTCTATTAATTGGAGCTAATTGGAGTATTTTAACAATATGTTCAGCATCTATAGCATCTAAGTTGTATGATGAACTTTTTCCTAGAATCGTCATAGGGTTAAGTTTAATGATTTTATTGGATTTTATGATAGAACCTATTGCACCTATACTCGATTTTTGGGAATTTGAAAGTGGAAAAGCACCGCTGCAAAACTATTTTGGTTGGTTTTTGGTTGCACTTCCGCTTCAATTTTTTTATCATTTTTGGAAAGTTGACATCAAACACTGGTTTACTCATCATCTATTTTTGTTACAATTATTATTTTTTATGATTTTATTGTTAAAAATAAATACCTTATAAAATTTGCTATGAAAAAATTATTCATCAGATGTATAAGTTTTTGTTTTCTCATGCTGACAGGCTGTGAATCGGTAACTAATAAAACCGAAAAAGAAGAAGGAGCTGTACGAGACACCCTTGTAAACCCAATAGAAGCAACAAGCCATAAAAAAACATTTTATGTGCCCAAAAGTAAAATTGTTTTGGACTCTACATTAAACAAAAATAAGGTTTATAATCGCTTTAAAGCTTCTGTAGAAGCGTTAAAAAAATTGGATCCTCAAGGGATTGAATTTTATTTGAAAGGAGCAATAAAATCCACCGAAGATTTGTTGAATGAAGTTTTGTTGACCCCTATGAAGTCCCAGCAGTCAAGAGTAGACTTCGTGTTGTCAAAACTCATCTTTTGCGATCCAGATATTATAGTCAAGAGGAAGATATGAAGTCACTTAATTCTGCACTCAACGATCTTTTTGATTCGTACAATATATTACTCATGAGGATTGATAATATCGCTCAAAACGATATTGTTCTGGAAAAAAACGAGTTTGAAGTAGAATAGAAAAAAATTAAAGGTTAGAATTGACCTGAAAAGATCAACTTACCCTTTTTTCTTCTCTTTGACTTATGGTTTGCTTTTCAAAAGTCTGGTTTGTCATAAGAGAACTTTTAAGCTTATCAATAAAACGAATTAGTTTTTCTTGAGTATTTGTATTTTCCTCAACGTCTATGATCTTGAAAAGATATTTGATGATAGATTCATCTTTCTCCATTGCTTTAGTAAATGCATTTTGCTTTTCGGTTGCTAAACTCGAAATCATAATTTCTCCTCGATTGTGATTTTGAAGAAATAATTCAGAAAGTTTCAAGCCTTTCTCATCTAAAATAGACAATAAGTCGTTGTAAATTCGATTTCTAACCGTAGCCTGAAGATTCAAAAAACGCTTATGCTCAGGAAGGTGTTGTTTATCGGCAGATTTTAAGTATGATAACTTAGCCGAACGACACTCAGATAATGTAATTTGGTATAATTCAATAATACGCTTAATAGTCAACAGTCTTGGTTTTTATTTAAAATTACCAATAACTCTCGAATCTTTAAAAAGAAGCTTTAAGATAATATTAACAAATTTTGAACTTTAAAGTGATATGCAAAATCTCTTGTAAGTTTATCTGATGAAACCTGTCGATCAATACTGTTGATTCCCTTAAAAACAGGTCTTTTACAACCTAATTGATCGGCCATTTGATTGTAATATTTTTGTCTGCTTGGGTGATAAGGAGTTACACAGTTATAAACATTGTTGACAATTTTACGCTTTATTAACGAGTTTATAATGTCAATACAATCAGTCAAGTGGATCAAATTTACACTTCCATTGGGGTTTTCAATGAATTGTTTTTTGCCCAGTTGAAAAACAGGATGCCTATCCACACCAATAAGTCCTCCCATTCTGAGTATGGTTGTAGAAAATTCTGGAGTTTTGACTAATAAATTCTCACAATTTACGAGTTGCTTTCCTGATGTAGACTCCGGAAGTAATTGACTTTCTTCGGTTAATACTCCAGACTGATTTCCATAAACCGATGTGCTGCTTATAAAAATAACTTCTTTAATATTATTTTTAATACAAGCTTGTTTACAATGTTCTATCATTAAATCAAATCTTTTTTGGGATTTGATCTCAACCCAGGTGGTATGGCAATAATAATAATATCCGGCTCATCGAAAAAACTCAAATCACCTCCAATACCATCTTTTGTAACTTTAATTAAATAAGGGGTAATTTTTTTTGAACTTAATACCGATATTTTTGAATTTGAGGTTGTACTTCCACTTACGCGATGCCCAGAAGTTAATAGGTGCTCTGCCAGAGGAAGCCCTAGCCAACCACACCCTAAAACACCAATTTTTTTTTTGACAAGATTTTTAAATTTAAATTTTATTTAAAGATAAGTAGAAGTTCAAGATAAAAAGGATAAAATCTGCTTGGAATCTCATTTTAAGACCTTTATAGCGGTTGAAAAATAGGGATCAATTTATTTTTTTATAACTTAGGGATAACCAAAAACAAGGATTATGGCAGTTAAAAGTTTTCAGGGAGAGCGCGAAACAAAGAAAAAAGTTGAGCAACCAACAGTTTTGGTAAAGGACATCATGACAACGAATTTAGTCCTTTTTACTAAGGATCAATCCATTCATGAAGTAATGAATGCTTTTATAAAGAACAAAATATCTGGAGGTCCAGTAGTGGACGGTCGAAGGAAGCTAATTGGAGTGATATCAGAAGCAGACTGTATGAAAGAAATTTCGGACAGCCGATATTTTAATATGCCTATTTTGGATAAAACAGTTGGTCATTTTATGACAAAAGAAGTAGAAACTTTACCAGCATCAATGACATTATTCGATGCGGCCTCTAAGTTCCACGATACCAGTAGAAGGAGGTTTCCTGTTCTTGAAAACGGAAAGCTGGTTGGACAAATTAGCAGAAAAGATATTGTAATTGCAGCAATCAATATGAAGAGTCAAAGCTGGCGCTAATCAAAAATGCCTTTGGCGGATCTAAATGTATTGGCATGGGCATCAATAATTATTTTAAGATCTTTCGAATATCCCCCGCCCATACTGCATTGAACTGGAATACCATGTAATTTACATTGCTCAAAAACATATATATCTCTTTGTTTACAACCGTTGATAGTCATCCCAATTCGCCCCAGTTTATCTGTTTCTAAAACATCAACTCCACTCAAATAAAAAATAAAATCTGGTTTGAGTTCATCAATCAATTTGGGTAAAGTTTTTTTCAAACGATCAATAAATTCATCATCTGAACAGCTGTCTTCAAGCTCTAAATCTAAATTACTTTGCTCTTTTTGAAAAGGGTCGAGTTTTTTACCATGCATTGAAAATGTAAATACACTGGAATTGTTTTCAAAAATTTTTGCTGTACCATTGCCTTGATGAACATCCAAGTCAATTATCAAAATAGTTTCAACCAGCTTTTTATCTAAAAGATATTGAGCAGCAATAGCTTGATCGTTTAACAAACAAAAGGCTTCCCCATGACTTTCAAAAGCATGATGAGTTCCCCCAGCAATATTCATCGCAATTCCAGAATTCATTGCCTTTAAAGCTCCTTCAACAGTTCCTCCTGCAATGATGAATTCTCTTTCAATAAGTTGTTTGCTTAGTGGGAAACCAATTTTCCGAACCTCTTTTTTATTCAAATCAAGTTTCAAAAGTTTGGTCACATAATCTGGATGATGAATCCTTTCTACGGCAGATTGATCTACAGCTATTGGACTAAAAAAGTCTTCCGAATTACAAGTGCCTTCATAAATCAATTGTTTGGGGAGCAAATCGTATTTCTCCATCGGAAACCGATGTTTTGAAGGAAGGGGCAGTTGATAAATTGGATGAAAGGCAATATTGAGCAAACTCAATTTTATTAATTTATTTCAAATCCGTCACCCATACTGCTGTCTTGAGGACCAACGACAATAAGTTTTCCGTCCTTATTTTCGGTCATAAGAAGCATTCCTTGACTTTCAACTCCTTTTATGGTTCTGGGAGCAAGATTAGCTAAAACAGTTACTTTTTTACCAATTATTTCCTCTGGGGTGAAGCTTTCGGCGATACCCGATACAATTGTTCTTACTTCAAAACCGAGATCTACTTTAAGGTTTAGTAATTTTTTAGTTTTTTTAATCTTTTCAGCTTCAACAACGGTTCCTGTTCGAAGATCCATTGCTTTAAAATCGTCAAAACTTATGTTTTCTTTTACTGGAGGCAATTCGAAATTAGCATCTGAATTATTTTTTTTGGAGGTTTCAAGTTTGTCCAATTGCGTTTGAATGTTGCTATCATCTATTTTAGAAAAAAGAAGCTCCTGACTTCCAATAATATGCCCTGCTACTAAAAGATCCGGAGAATGAGCAATTGCATTCCAATCTGAGGGATCAGTAATGTTTAGGATGCCTCTTAATTTTTTTGCACTGAATGGTAAAAAGGGTTCTGCAACTGTTGCAAGAGTTGCAGCTATCTGTAGGGCAATATTCATAATTGTTTTTACCCGCTCGGGATCTACTTTTATTATTTTCCAGGGTTCTTGGTCTGCCAAATATTTATTACCCAATCGAGCCAAATTCATGAGCTCTTGACTGGCTTCTCTAAAACGGTATCGTTCAATACTGTTGCCTATGATGGCTGGAAAAGCCCTCATTTTATCTAATGTTTTCTCATCTTCTTGAGTTAAATTTTTTCGTTCAGGAACACTTCCTTCATAATATTTTTGGGTCAAAACACTTACTCTGTTGATGAAGTTTCCGAAGATTGCAACCAATTCATTATTATTTCTTGCTTGAAAATCTTTCCAGGTAAAATCGTTGTCCTTTGTCTCGGGAGCATTTGCTGTTAAAACGTACCGCAAAACATCCTCTTGACCAGGAAATTCCTCTAAGTATTCATGAAGCCAAACCGCCCAATTCTTGGAGGTAGATATTTTATTTCCCTCTAAATTTAAAAACTCATTTGCAGGTACATTTTCTGGTAAAATGTAATTTCCCAAAGCTTTTAGAATACACGGAAAAATAATGCAATGAAAAACAATATTATCTTTTCCGATAAAATGGACTAGGGAAGTTTCTTTATCTTTCCAATAAGGTTCCCAGTCTTTATTATTATTTTCTGCCCATTCTTTGGTTGAAGAAATGTATCCTATGGGAGCATCAAACCAAACATAAAGAACTTTTCCATCAGCACCACTAACAGGAACAGGGATCCCCCAATCTAAATCACGAGTAACAGCCCTGGGCCGGAGTCCATCATCTATCCATGATTTTACTTGTCCATAAACGTTGGGTTTCCAATCATTTTTATGTCCTTCAATAATCCATTTCATCATAAAATCCTGATACTGATCTAAGGGTAAAAACCAATGCTTTGTCTTTTTCAAAACAGGTATGGCACCAGATAAGGTTGATTTTGGATTAATCAATTCAGTTGCATTTAAAGAACTTCCGCATTGTTCACATTGATCTCCGTAGGCCTCAGGGTGTTGACACTTGGGGCAAGTTCCTGTAACAAATCGATCAGCCAGAAACTGATTGGCTTCAGGATCGAACAACTGTTCGGTAACTTCCTCAGAAAATTTTCCAGTTTCATTCATTTTTGTAAAAATTTCTGAAGCTGTTTTATGATGAATTTCTGATGAAGTACGGGAGTAATTGTCAAATGAAATTCCCAATTGATCAAATGAATTACGAATCATTTGATCGTATTTATCAATTATCTCTTTTGGGCTGACACCTTCTTTTTTTGCTCGGATCGAAATGGCAACTCCATGTTCATCACTTCCACAAATAAAGGCAACATCTTTTTTTTGGGTACGCAAATAACGACAGTAAATATCTGCTGGAACATACACACCAGCTAAGTGTCCGATATGAATAGGACCATTTGTGTAGGGGAGTGCAGCAGTGACGGTGTAGCGTTTTGCAGTAAGTGCCATAAAAATAATTTTCACAAAAATAAGCCTTTTTTCTTTGGTGGTTTACTATTTTGTGAAGCTCAATCCAAATTTATTATGAGTCAATCCTACACCTTCGGTCAAATTGCAGAACAAAAAGCTTCAGCATATCTCAAAAAGAAAGGCTACACAATCTTAGAACAGAATTACAGATATCGAAAAGCAGAGATCGATATCATTGCAATTCAAGATGATTTTATTGTTGTTGTTGAAGTAAAAGCGCGATCATCATCTTTTTTTGGGAGTCCAGAATCTTTTGTTACTAAAAAAAAAAATTCAGATGTTGATTATGGCAATAGACGCCTACATTCAAAATAAAAAACTTCAGGGTGAAGTTCGTTTTGACATCATTTCTTATTTGGTTGAAAGGGGTCAATGGAAGCGAGAACACATTGAAAATGCCTTTTATCCTTTCTAATAAATTGTTACAAAAAAAACAATTTGTATTTATTTTTATATTTTTACTTTCTATTTAACAATTTTATCAATGAAAACAATCGCTTCAGTGGTTGAGAATTACATCAAAACCAAACCTTTTTTGTCAACATCCTTATCACAAGGGATCATAAATTTAACTTCTTTGGCACGACAAATTCAACCTGAAATTGAAATTGCTCTTCAGAAAGAAGCACGAAATGGAGCAATAGTCATGGCTTTGAAAAGAATTTCAGATAATATGGAATTTCTTTCAACGCATAAGATTGTAAAGGTTTTGAGAGAAATAGGGGATATCACAGTTCGGTCATCCCTAGTTGATTACAGTTTTAAAATTTCGGACACCTTGTTGAGTGCTCAAGCTTCCTTTTTGTCTCAGGTAAACGATAATAAGTCTGCTTTTTACACTTCTTCTAGAGGAGTTTCAGAATCCAATATTGTTATAAGCAGTAATATGAGTCATTTGGTTGAAACTTATTTCAGCAAGGAGCTTTTACTTAAAAAATCTGAAGATTTATCCTCTGTTACAATAAAGCTCCCAACAGAGAATGTCAACATCCCGGGGGTCTATTATTTTATTTTTCAACGCTTGTCTTGGGAAGGAGTCAATATTACACAGGTCATATCGACATCAAATGAATTTACAATTCTGGTAGATGAAGATTCAGTGAACACAGCTTTTAAAGTGATTAAAGACCTAAAGTCACTCTAAGTCAGGAAAAAGATCAATAGCTTGTTTTACAGAACTTACTTTGTTAAAAGCAAGTCGCAATCGTAAACCATTTTTGGTTTGCTTTTCTTTCATATTTACCCGGTTTGGATTTTGTTGAATCCAAACCAAGAGTTGGTGGAAACGATCACTTTGGTAAAATGCACTTTCTTGGTTAGCAATAAAATATCCAATACATTGATTTTTTTTGAGCAGTATGCGTTCAATTCCCAAATGTGCGGCCTTCCATTTCAAACGAACACTATCCAACAAGGCTTCTGCTTGAAGGGGTAAGGGTCCAAATCGATCTTCAATTTCCTTTTGATAGGTCTCTAATTCATTTTCGCTCTTCAAAGTTCCTAGGCGGTTGTAAAGTGTAAGACGTTCACTTACGCTATTGATGTAGTGATCTGGGAAAAGCACTTCTAAGTCTGTGTCAATTTGAATTTCCTTTACAAAGGTTTTTGGATTTTCTTTTTCAGACTTACCATACAAGGATTTGAATTCATTTTCTTTCAACTCCTCAATGGCCTCTGTCAAAATCTTTTGATAAGTTTCAAATCCAATATCGTTTATGAAACCGCTTTGCTCTCCTCCGAGTAAATCTCCTGCTCCTCTAATCTCTAAATCTTTCATGGCAATTTGAATGCCAGATCCCAGAGCTGCAAATTGTTCGATGGCTTGAATTCTTTTTTGGGCATCACTGGATAAGGCGCTGTAAGGTGGAGTTATAAAATAGCAAAATGCTTTTTTATTACTTCTACCAACACGCCCTCTCATTTGATGGAGATCACTCAGACCAAAATTTTGCGCACTGTTGATAAAAATGGTATTGGCATTGGGAACATCCAAGCCATTTTCGATAATTGTTGTTGCCACTAAAATGTCGTAGCTACCATCCATAAATTGTAATAGATTTTCTTCTAGTTTTTTTCCATCCATTTGGCCATGACCAATCCGAATTCGAGCATCAGGAACAAGGCGTTGAAGCATACCAGCAACCTCGATGATGTTCTCTACGCGGTTGTGAATGAAAAAACTTGACCCCCACGCTGTATTTCATAGGAAATACTATCTCTAATAAACTCTTCATTGAAACGAATTACCTCACTTTCAATTGGGTATCGATTTGGTGGAGGAGTAGCGATAACGGACATGTCTCTGGCCGCCATTAAACTGAATTGAAGTGTACGAGGAATTGGAGTAGCAGTAAGTGTTAATACATCAACGTTGGTTTTGAGTGCTCGGAGTTTTTCTTTGACTGCAACTCCAAATTTTTGTTCTTCATCAACAACCAAAAGGCCAAGATCTTTGAACTCTACACCTTTTCCAACCAATTGGTGGGTACCAATCAGAATGTCAATTTTACCATCTTTGAGATCTTCAATGATTAGCTTTTTGTCTTTAGTCGAACGAAAACGGTTGAGGTAATCTACCCGAACAGGAAGGTTTTCAAGGCGTTTAGAAAAATTCTTAAAATGCTGAAAAGCTAAAATGGTCGTTGGAACTAGGACAGCAACTTGTTTGCTGTTATCAACTGCTTTGAATGCTGCTCGAATGGCAACCTCAGTTTTTCCAAAACCAACATCTCCACAAACCAATCGATCCATGGGTTGCTCACTTTCCATATCTTTTTTGACATCGGCAGTTGCCGAGCTTTGATCTGGCGTATCTTCAAAAAGAAAAGAAGCCTCAAGTTCGTGTTGTAGATAACTGTCTGGATCACACGCATAGCCAATTTTTTGTCGTCTTTTTGCATAGAGTTCAATCAGATTAAATGCGATTTGTTTAACCCGGGTTTTCGTTTTCTGTTTGAGATTTTTCCAAGCAGTTGACCCCAATTTGTAGATTTTGGGAACTTTTCCATCTTTACCATTAAACCTTGATATTTTGTGTAAAGAGTGAATACTGAGGTATAGGATATCGCGATCTGCATAAACAAGCTTGATTGCTTCTTGTTGATTCCCTCAACATCAATTTTTTGAAGACCACCAAACTGACCAATACCGTGATCTATGTGGGTCACATAATCCCCTACTTTCAGGTGAGTAAGTTCTTTTAGGGTTAGTGCTTCTTTTTTAGCTTTTGTGGTTTTGAGTTGGTATTTGTGATACCGTTCAAAAATTTGATGATCGGTAAAACAAGCAATTTTAGCATCAACGTCTTCAAAACCTTGATAAAGAGGAGTAACTACGGTTTTGTAATGGACAATTTCTTCACCTTCCTCAAAAATATCTTTGAACCTCTGGGCTTGTTGCTCACTCGCGCAACAAATGTAGTTTTGATAACCCTTTTGGTGGTTGTCGTTTAGGTAATTGATCAAACGATCAAACTTTCTGTTGAAAGCGGGTTGGGGACTTTGTTTAAAGAAGATTTTCTCTTGTTTAGGGAGCGCATTAGTCTTGCTCAAACTTACCATAGAAAGCATGGTGGCTGTTCGTATAAAATCTTCTTTTGATGTAAACAAAATATCGGGAGCCAAATGTTGAGTTTCGGTATCTAATTTTTCAAAGTTTGCCATTGCTTCTCCAAAATAGTATTCTATTCGAGTACCGATAAAATCAAAATTTTGAGTAATTAATAGCCCTTTGGGTCCAATCACCTCAATCAAGTTTTTCCTCTTAGCTTTGGTAAAACCTTCAGAAGTATTTGGGAGTAACTGAATTTTATTACGGGGCGAAATTGATAGTTGAGTGGCTACGTCAAAACTCCTCAAACTCTCTACTCGATCATCATAAAATTCAATTCGGAAGGGATGTTGATTTGAAAAAGAAAATACATCGATAATTCCGCCTCGAACAGAAAACTCTCCTGGCTGGGTTACAAAATCAACCCGCTCAAATTGATATTCGAAAAGCACTTCGTTGACAAAATCAATTGAAAGCGTACTGTCTATAAAAATTTCAAGGGTATTTCTTTTTAAGGTAGATTGAGATACTACTTTTTCGAAAATTGCCTGTGGGTAGCTGACTATGAGTTTGGGTTTTTTAGAGTTACCTAATTTGGTTAAAACCTCTGATCGAAGCAGCACATTAGCGTTGTCTGTAGTTTCAGTTTGATAGGGTTTTCGATAACTCGAAGGAAAAAAAAGGACGTTGTCATTTCCAAGAATACGTTCAAAATCATTGAGCTGATAAGCAGCTTTTTCACGATCTTCACAAACAAAAAGCATTGTTTTACCAACCTTTTTAAAACTATTTGCTAGTACAAAACTAATCCCAGAACCCACGGTTCCTTTCAGAAATAAACAAGAATCATCCCTTAAAAGTCGTTCTTCTAGCGCTTTTTGATTTTGGGTATCCGAAAAAGAAGTGATCAAAGATTCGATCCGAAATATTTTTTGCAAATATAGGTTCATTTTTTTCTTTTTCCTCTTTCTTTAGAATTTGTGTTGGGAAACATAACCCTTAATTCACGTTCAGTTTTGTTACCTTTTAAAAAAATAAAAGGGAATTTTTATTTCACACAAATCAGTTAATAACTCCCTGTAAAACATGTTCAATCCTCCAATTGAATTTGTTATTTTCGTTTACATGTTTATCATTTTCGATACCGAAACAACAGGACTTCCAAAACGCTGGAATGCGCCTTTATCAGATTCTGAAAATTGGCCTCGATGTATTCAAATTGCATGGCAAGTTCATGATGAAAGAGGAGGGTTGGTTTCTCATGAAGATTATTTGATAACCCCCGAAGGGTTTACTGTTCCTTTCGACGCCGAGCAGATTCATGGAATATCCACGGAATTGGCTCTTGATCAGGGTCGACCTTTGGAAGAGGTGCTCAATCTTTTTCTCAAGCTTTATCTCAAGCGAATTATGTTGGGGGTCATAATGTAAGTTTTGACCTCAATATTATGGGAGCTGAATACTTACGTATTGGAGATCATAATCCTTTGGAGAATGTCCAAATCATTGATACCTGTACCGAAGAAACAGCAACCTTATGTAAGATTCCTGGTGGACGAGGAGGTAAATTAAAACTTCCAACCCTAACCGAGTTGTACGTTCATCTTTTTGGAACGGGCTTTGGTGAGGCTCATAACGCAACTGCAGACGTAGAGGCAACCACGCGTTGTTTTCTAGAATTGCTTCGAAGAGATGAATTGCATCCCAAAGTATTAGCAGGGAAAAAAGATCTCCTCAATGCCCTACAAGAACAAGAAGACACTGTATCGTTAATTGGATTAACGCATCAAAACTTAAAAGAGGCTTCAAAAAAATTAGTCAAAGCCGACGAACCAACTCCATCAAAACCTCAATCGAAAAATTTGAGTCCAGAACTTGAGGGAGCACCTTTTGTACACCTACACAATCATTCTCAGTTTTCGGTACTTCAAGCTACATCTAAAATGAGTCAAATGGTTGAGATTGCTTCAAAGCATCAAATGCCCGCCATTGCCCTTACCGATCATGCAAATTTAATGGGAGTATTTCATTTTATAAAAGCGATAAATAACCACAACAAAGAGGCGGATTTAGAAGCACAAATCAAACCCATCGTGGGTTGCGAGTTTTATGTTTGTGAAGACCACAAAGACAAAACTCGACGTGATGATGGCTATCAAATTGTATTCCTAGCAAAGAACAAAAAGGGCTATCACAATTTAGCTAAGATGACATCTATTGCCTATGTTGAAGGCTTTTATTACGTTCCAAGAATTGATCGTACCATTGTTGAACAATACAAAGAAGATCTGATTGTTTTGACTGGAAATTTGTACGGTGAAGTGCCTTCAAAAATTTTAAATATTGGAGACCGTCAGGCAGAGGAGGCTTTGCAGTGGTGGCACCATATGTTTGGAGAAGATTTTTACATTGAGATCATGCGTCACGGACAAGAAGACGAAAAACGAGCAAATGAGGTTTTGATTTCTTTGTCTCAAAAACATCAAATTCCTTTGATTGCTTCAAATAACACCTATTATGCTGCCAAAGAAGAAGCAAATGCTCATGACATTCTACTTTGTGTAAAAGACGGTGAAAAACAAGCCACACCTATTGGAAAAGGGCGTGGGTTTCGATATGGTTTTCCGAACCAAGAATATTACATCAAGTCACCTGATGAAATGAAATCCCTTTTGAAGATTTACCAGAAGCGATTTTGAATATTGAATCACTGATTGAAAAAATTGAGCCTTTTAAATTAGAAAGGGAAGTGTTGCTTCCAAAATTTGAAATTCCAGAGGAATATCTAGTATCAGAAGATCCGGATGGAAAACTAGGGGAAAACAATTTTCTTCGACATTTAACCTATGAGGGTGCTAAAAAAAGATACGGTAAACTGACCGATGAAATAACGGAGCGAATTGATTTTGAATTAAGTGTTATTGCCAACACAGGCTACCCCGGGTATTTTCTGATTGTTCAAGATTTAATAGTTGCAGCCCGAGACATGGGAGTTTCGGTTGGACCTGGTCGAGGTTCAGCAGCTGGTTCTGTTGTTGCCTACTGTTTGTGGATTGTTAATTTGGATCCCATCGAATACAACCTTCTTTTTGAGCGTTTCCTCAATCCCGACCGGGTTAGTATGCCCGATATTGATATTGATTTTGATGACGAAGGTCGCGCTAAGGTAATGGATTATGTAATCGAAAAATATGGATCAAATCAAGTAGCACAAATCATAACATACGGGACTATG
Source organism: Candidatus Arcticimaribacter sp. (assembly GCA_038142965.1). Classification (GTDB taxonomy): domain Bacteria; phylum Bacteroidota; class Bacteroidia; order Flavobacteriales; family Flavobacteriaceae; genus Arcticimaribacter. Next base: position 161,144 of record JAYQLC010000008.1, read on the forward strand.
GCAGCAAAATCCTCTATCCGAGATACTGCCCGTGTGTTGGATTTAGCATTGAATGAAGCTGATCGGATTTCAAAAATGTTACCCAACATCAAGCTGTCGAAGATTTTTGGGCTAGAAGAAAAAGAACTTCAAAAAAACCTTAGAACCGATGAGTTTCAAAAAGTAAAAGAATTTTTGTCCCTTGCAGAAGAAACAAGCTTATCTGGAGAAACTATTCAGCAAGCCAAGGTTTTGGAAGGTTCCTTGCGAAATACGGGAATCCATGCTTGTGGGGTAATCATCACACCAGACGATATCACCAAATTTGTTCCTGTAGCAACAGCAAAAGATTCTGATTTGTTTGTCACACAGTTTGACAATTCTGTAGTAGAAGACGCAGGCTTGTTGAAAATGGATTTTTTAGGATTAAAAACCTTGACTTTAATCAAAGACACGGTCAAGTTGGTTAAGTACAAACACAATATAGATCTAGATCCAGACACTTTTCCCTTGGATGATGTCAAGACTTATGAGCTGTTTCAACGGGGAGAAACTGTTGGGATTTTTCAATATGAATCTGCCGGAATGCAGAAATATTTAAAGGATTTAAAGCCTACTGTCTTCGCCGATTTGATAGCAATGAATGCTTTATATCGTCCAGGCCCCTTAGAGTACATTCCGAGTTTTGTAGCTCGTAAAAATGGGAAGGAAGAAATTTCTTACGATTTGGACGATATGGAGGAGTACCTTCAGGAGACTTATGGGATAACCGTTTATCAAGAGCAAGTGATGTTACTTTCTCAAAAACTTGCTGGCTTTTTCAAAGGTGAGGCAGATGTTTTGAGAAAAGCAATGGGTAAAAAAATTTCATGCACTGCTGGCTAAATTGAAACCCCAATTCATTGAAGGAGGAACAGCCAACGGTTTTGAGGCAGAAAAATTAGAGAAAATATGGAAAGATTGGGAAGCGTTTGCATCATATGCATTTAATAAATCTCATTCAACTTGTTATGCACTAATAGCTTATCAGACAGCTTATTTGAAATCTCATTATCCAGCAGAATATATGGCTGCCAGTTTTATCAAATAACATGAATGATATCAAACAAGTCAGTTTTTTTATGGAAGAATGTAAAAGAATGTCTATTAAAGTTTTAGGACCAGATGTAAATGAATCTTTTTATAAGTTCACTGTAAACAACGATAATGCAATAAGATTTGGAATGGGCGCTGTCAAAGGAGTTGGTTCTGGTGCTGTTAAGACAATAATTGAGGGAAGAAAAGAACAGAAATATAAATCAATATTTGATTTGACTAAGTCTATTGATTTACGTTCAGCAAATAAGAAAGCTTTTGAAAAGTTGAGTTTATGCAGGGGGATTAGATTCTTTTAAAGGAATAAATAGAGCACAATATTTCAAGGACAATGGAGATGGAATTAATTTTTTGAAAAAGCAATAAAATTTGGAGCAAAATTTCAAGAAAATAAAAATTCTGCACAAACCAATTTGTTTGAAAATACTGATGAAGAACAGATTCAAGAACCAAAATTCCACATTGTGATCCATGGCCAACTTTAGAAGAATTAAAGTTAGAAAAAGAAGTTGTTGGAATTTATATTTCGGGCCATCCCTTAGACGATTTTAAACGTGAGATGAAATATTTTTGTAATGCTACTTTAGATGTTTTAAATAATTTGGACCCTTTATTGAACAAGGAATTTAAGTTTTGGGGGATTATTATTGAAGTAGAACATAAAGTATCAAAAAATGGAAAAGGTTGGGCAAGTTTTTATTGAAGATTTTTCTGATCAATTTGAATTTAAAATCTTTGGAGAAGATTATTTAAAATTCAAACATTTTCATTTTGAAAATAATTTTATTTACATGAGGCTTTTAATTAAGGAAGGTTGGCGCAATAGAGAAACAGGAAAGACGGGTGATCCAAGAATTAGTTTTTTATCTTTTCAACAACTACAGGACACATTAGAAAAAAATTCTAAAAAATTAACTCTTCAGTTAAGTATTAATGATCTGGATGAAAAAAAGTCTAAAGAAATCATTAATATGTTCAAGAAATTTAAAGGGAAAAATCAGCTTGAATTCGCTTTTTTTGAAAATGATGAAAAAATAAAACTTACCATGTTGAGTGAAAATCATAAAATTTCAATTAATGAGGACTTGATTTCAAAAATTAAGGAAAAGAAAATCCATTTTAAAATATCATAAATTTTAAATTAAAAGAACATAACAATCAAGAATTATTTAACTAATTTTGTCCAGTAATACAAAATATATTGATAAAATAACAGATGCAAATTTTGATGAACTAGTTTTAAAATCAGACAAACCCGTAATGGTTGATTTTTGGGCTGAATGGTGTGGACCATGTAGAATGTTGGGCCCTATTATTGAAGAAGTTAGTAATGATTATGAAGGCAAAGCCGTTGTAGGAAAACTAGATGTTGATTCCAACCAAGAATTTGCTGCAAAATTTGGTGTTAGAAATATTCCAACAGTTTTAGTTTTTAATGGCGGAGAGTTAGTTAAAAGACAAGTTGGCGTATCTCCAAAAAATGTTTACACAGAAAGTTTAGACGAATTACTTTAGCAATACAAATTAATTTGCGTAATTAAAAATGCAATGTATATTTGCATTCGCTAATCAAGGTCTGGTAGTTCAGTTGGTTAGAATACCTGCCTGTCACGCAGGGGGTCGCGGGTTCGAGTCCCGTCCAGACCGCCCATCATAAACCCTTGATTTTCAAGGGTTTATGTTTTTATAAAATCCACTATTTTTTTATCGGTTCGAATCCTTCCTTTTTGAATTATTTTATGAAGATAATTTGGGTTTTTAACTTTTGTTCGAGTGAACAGAAGTTATTCAATAGTAAATTATCAATTATTAATTATTTCAGACTCATGTTCATATTTACTTTCAAATTCCTCCAACTTTTTCCAAATGTCCTTTAATTGGTTTATTCCATCCTTATTTAATTCAGTATTTACGAGAAGTATTTTACCGATTTTTGTTTTAGAATTAAAAAACATTAAGGAAGTAACTCCAGGGTCACTTCCAGTATGACCAATTTGTCCTTGATGTGATAATCCCATAAAAACACCCATATCGTATTCGTCATTGTAGGCATTTTCATTTCTTTCTTTATGATTTTTATCATTCAAGTTAGATCCAAACAATTCTTCGTAACTTTTCATATTTAAGATACTACCAATCCCATTGTGTCCTGAAATTAACTCTGATAAGTATTTTCCTAAATCACTTGATGAAGTAATTAAACCTCCATCAGGATATGTTATCAATTTATAAAAAGCTAACTCAGTTTCTACGTTTGAGTAAAGAATTGAATGTTTTGAAAAATCAACTTCATTAAAAGACCATCCAGTATTAGACATTCCTAATGGATCAAAAATGTATTTTTTTGTTAATATGTTATATGATTCTCCAATTGCATTTTCTAAAACTAATGAGGCTAATCCCGCACCAATATTAGAGTATTCGAATTTATCTCCGGGTTTATTTTTTAAAAAATTATTTTTTTTATACCACTCTCCATTATTATCCAAAATTTTTTTCAAAAAAACAGATTGAGTCATCATTTCTTTAGGAGATCGAAAATTTCTATTCACTTTGGCCTCTCCGTTGTTTTCTTCTTTAAGTATATACCCATTCCTCTCATATCTAGACGGATCTCTTATGCTTGAAGTGTGTGTTGCTAATTGTCTAATGGTTATTGGTATGTTTGGAAAATATGGATTAATTACTTTAAAAGGTAGAAAATCGTTAATAGGGTCATCAAGATTAAAATAACCGAGTTCTTGAGCTTTCATCAAAGTAACACCGATAAAGGTTTTTGAAATTGAACCAATATTCTGAATTGTATTTTCCGTGTATTTTTTATTTTCTTTCCTGTTCGAATAGCCGAATCCACTTTCAAATAGTGTTCCATTTTGATTTACAATAGCCACAGAAAATCCATTAATATTGTTTTGACTGAATATTTGTTTTAAGTCGTTTACTAATAGTTTCGATATTGAATCATTTCCTTGTAAATTTTAAAGTTTAAATCAAGGCTACTATCTTGAGTTCTTTCAAGATGTTGTATCAAAAATGAGGGCTCAAAATTCCAACCATTGTTCGAGTAAATTTCGTATTGAAGTGAGAGGAGGTAGTGTTTGTATTTTGTAGTATCGAAATTTGGATCTTCCTGGCTTTGCGAATATTTAGTTGGACTGAGCGTTATGTTTTTGATTGAAATTTGAGCTGATAAATGTGTAGAAACATATGCTGCTCCAGCATCAATGGTAATAAATCCAATACCACTTGTATTGTTATTCAACAAGGGGTCGGTTATTCTTGAGTCAAAACTACTTTGATCAAAACGATACTGAACAGACCCTACGCTTAATCCAAAAGAGAGTTCTTTGATGTTATCATTTTTTGTAGGGAACGACCTTCGTGTATTCCATATTTCATCACTCAAATAAATTCGATACGCATAGGTAAGGTAGGATGAATTTTTTGAGTGATAACCGTTGTGGTCACTTATAAATTGAGCTCCAAGGATTGAATTTTTAGATGCTCTGTACTCAAGGGTTAGAAGGTTGGTTCCGGGTGCTTCGGGAAGATCAAACCACTGCTGACGACTTCCAGTATTAATGCGCATACTTTTGAGGTTGGTTCCAGCCATTGCTGGGTGAATTAGATACAGATTCTCTGAAAGATACTCGTTGAACAAAGGCACAAAACCTTGTCCAAGGGTTTTGTTGGTTCCCAAAAACAGAACTACAACAACAATAAATCTTTTAAAGTTAGATTTCATCATTGTGGTCTTAAGAGGCTAAAATGTCCTTTGTATTCTTTTCCATTTTCAAAAAACACTCTGAACCAATAATCATCCTGAGGGAGTTTACCTCCATTAAAAGTACCATCCCATCCCAAATCAAGAGGATCAAGGTCAACCAATAATCTTCCCCAACGATCATAGATATAAACACGAGTTTTTGGCTGAAAATTTTCGTTGACTCCCAAAATTTTCCAACGATCATTTATGCCATCACCGTTGGGACTAAAAAACTTCATATGACCCAAAACGGAAACCTCAAAATCAACACGACCACAATCGTTTTTATCCTGAATGTAAATCGTATGTATACCGGGGAGTAGGTTGTCAAAAAACGGTTGGTCCTGGTATATCCCTATTGGATCGTCAATTGCGTATTCATAACTTCCAACTCCCAAATTATCGGTCAAAATTTCAATAGATCCCGTATCTCCAACCAAATCGATTACCACTAAGTCTTTTTGAGTAAGTGTTGCTATTTCTGAGGATATTATCGTTATCCCAATTTTTTTGAACAATTTTTTCCATCCGTAGTAGTAGCTGTGACTTCATAAAACCCACCCTCTGATATCAGAATTTGATTATCTACACCTCTATGTTCAAGGGGTAATCCAATCCGTTTTTTGTCCAACTGTAACTGTAAACCCTCCCGTCAATTGATTCCACACCAATGGGGACTGGGTCTAGGTTAATACAGGTAATAATCAGATCATCACTACGTCTAAATTCTGGAAGTTTATTTACTTGAAGCTGGGCAACTTCTTTAATTCCAAGACAGGATAGTGTGTTTAGATCTAAATTATCCACCCGTGCCCAAATTTTTTGAAGATAGGGCGTTTGCATTGTGTAAACGTCGCCCTCACTATCTATTTGAATGTTGTTTTGGCGTAAATATGCATCAGTTTCATTAGAGTAAAAGTTAATCTGTATGTTTTGAGATTCAAACTTTAAATTTGAATCGATAAGATTTTCTTTGAGTTTTTCAAAGGTTGTTTTCTCCCAGTTCTCTATGCCTAAATCAAGGGTTTTTGTTTCGGTCTCACAAGTTTCAAATTCCATGTAAAAATCGGAGTCAATAATACTCGCTCCAACTTTTAGGGTTAGTGACGAGGTTTCAGAACAATTGAAAGGAGTATTTATTTTAACAAATAATTGTTCTATGAAAGAAGTGTTTGTGTAGTCCTCTGGATTCAATATTTTTGAACTCATATCATAGTCTGGAGATGTAAAAAATTCAAAGGTTTCTTCTTGGGAGTTTGATGAAATTATGGACTTATAGGTGTTGAGGTTAAAAACTGTTTTACCATCATTGATGTCGTCATTATCACATTGCTCAACGATTAGGTTTTTATTAAGAATTACAGGGTATTGATGAACAGTTGCTGTGATTGGGGTTCGAGTTGCTGAGGGGCAGTCAGCAGGGAAGATGTCTATCCAGTATGTGATGGTGCTTGTGGGTTGAACTGAAAAAGATGTTCCCGTATGTATCAAATTTCCCCCAGTTATACTATCGTACCAATTAATTTCGGTGTTTGTTGTACTCACTGTTAGAGTTTGAGTTTCACCAAAACAAGCATTGCTATTGGTAATACTAACTATTTTAGGCATCTTTAGTCGAGAACTAGCAGTAATATTGAGTTCCGGATCTCCCTCAGAACCACCGTATTCAACCACATAGCCCTTTGCTTGAAAAGGTCCAGAGGTTGCAGTTATATTGGGCAAATCGTTCCATGATCCTGAAAATCCAATTGACGGGTCTGTGATATGGGCATAATCTTCGTTTCCAGAATTATTGGGTTCGTTTGTATTCCAGTTGGCATAATTTGTAGTACTACCGTTTATGCCTCCAGTCCAAAAAACGGTACCAGCCTCTGGTCCTGTTTCCCATTTCCATATTCCTTCAGATTCTTGATCTGATCCTCCAATCCAGCCAACTCCGTCGGTTAGTTTTCCTGAAATATCGGCTTCATCTTGAGATAAAATTGTAACCAGATATCCTTTGATTCCAAAATAGTTTTTATTCTCCGCAGCAGTTTTAGCCTCAGTCCAAGAAATGTTTAAGCTTGGAATAAATTCATAGTAATGTTGTGTTGATGGCAAATAATTGGCACTTCCAATGGTTATTGAAAAATACTTGTCTCGTGTTGGATTTGAATTATTACTATAAAAAACCACATTTTTGACAGCATCAATCATGTGGCTGAGGTCATCATCAGTAGAATTATTCCTTAAGGTTAATTTTGCTTCTGCTACATTCCAGCCACTAGTTACTTTAGGGTGTGTTCCATTGAGTCTAAGAATGTCTTCACCTAAAGTGTAACCTGATGATATTTGAATGTAAATTTTTTCAATAGCCTCAGCATCATTGATTTCAATTGAAAAATCAGTTACAATATTTTGCTCAGATAGTGAACAAAATATTTGATCACCTTCAGCGCTTAAAACTGGAGGTTTACTGATTTGACCCATTAGTAAATTTACTCCTAAAAGCAGTAATCCAAGGATGATTTTTTTATTTGAAATGGCTTGTGTCACTTCATGGATTTTTTTGAATAAACTTTTATGAGTTATAAGATTAAAATTTAAAAAGGTAAAAGTAGTCTAAATAGCTTTGAATGTACTGCTTGCACTTCAAATAAATCGATTTGTTGAATGAAGTTTCGAAATATTTGAGCAAAAAAAGGTGCCATCACAGCACCTTAGTTTTTTTGATTTAAAAATTTATGCAGCTTTAAATGCTTTTAATTTTTCAATCAGTTGAGGAAGAACCTCAAAAGCATCTCCTACAATCCCATAATCAGCAGCTTTAAAGAAGGGTGCTACGGGGTCTCTGTTGATTACTACTTTTACTTTAGAAGCATTGATTCCGGCAAGGTGTTGAATTGCACCAGAGACTCCAACAGCGATATACAAATTTGAAGCTACAGGTTTTCCAGTTTGTCCAACATGTTCGCTGTGTGGTCTCCAACCCATATCGGATACGGGTTTAGAACTTGCTGTTGCAGCTCCAAGGACTGTTGCTAAGTCTTCAATCAAATGCCAGTTTTCAGGACCTTTAAGACCTCTTCCACCAGATACAACAACATCTGCATCAGCAATGGTAATTGTTCCAGTAACTTTTTCAACTGAGGAGATTTGCATAGAACTACTTGTTTCGTCAACACTAGCTTCACTTTGCTCTGGAGAACTTTGAGTTTCAATAATTCCAAAAGCATTACTCGACAAACCAATGATGTTTACTGCTTGGTCTGCAGTTACTTTGCTTAAAGCTTTATTGGTAAAGCAAGTTCTCTTGAGTGTCAAAGGTTCTGTGCTTTCGGGTAAAGCAACTACGTTTGAAGTGTAGGAAGCAGACAATTTAATAGCTAATAAAGGAGCTAAATATTTACTATTTGCACTGGAACTAATTACCACCAAAGATGATTCATGTTGCTTAGTAACCTGTGCTATTGCCGCTGCATATTTTTTTGCAGAAAAACTTTCTGTAAAAGCTCCACTAATATTGACTACTTGATCAACCCCATAGTTTCCTAATTCACTTGAGTCAGCCTGATTAAAGGTTATTGCTACTAATTTTTGATTGGTTTGGTCTGCCAAAGCTTTTCCATAAGAAGCGATTTCAAAGGCTACTTTCTTAAAACTCCCTTGCTCTGATTCTGTATATACTATTACTGCCATAATTAATTTTTAAGGGGATTATATAACTTTTGCTTCGTTGTGAAGTAAATCTATTAGTGTATCTATGTCTTCTGGATCGATTAATTTAACCGCTCCTTTTTGGAGCTGGTTTTTCAAAGGATATCGTTTTGGTAGAAGAACTTACATCTGGGGCAGCCATTACCTCTAAAGGTTTTTTCCGTGCCTGCATAATCCCTCTCATGTTTGGAATGATTAAATCAGACTCTTCAACGAGTCCTTTTTGAGATCCTATTATCAGTGGAAGACCGCTGGTTACGACTTCTTTTCCACCGTCTATTTCTCGTGATGCAGTAGCTTGACCGTTATCTATTTCAAGTGAGATACAGTTTGTAATGTATTCATAATCCAGAATGCCTGCAATTAATCCAGGGACCATGCCTCCGTTGTGATCAATAGACTCACGACCAGCAATAACGAGATCGTAATTTTCTTTTTTACATACCTCAGCGATTTGTTTTGCAACAAAAAACCCATCTGTTGGCTCAGCATCAATCCGAATAGCTTTGTCCGCTCCAATAGCTAAGCATTTTCTTAGTGTAGGTTCACAACTAGAATCACCTACAGTGATAACAGTTACCTCTGCTTGTTGCTTTTGTTGCATCCAGATCGCACGGGTCAATCCAAATTCATCGTTAGGGTTGATGATAAATTGAACTCCTTGGGTATCAAATTCAGTATCGGAGTTGACAAAATTTATTTTTGAGGTAGTGTCGGGTACATTACTAATACAAACTAAAATTTTCATATTTTAACTTTAATAATTTTCTTTTTTTGGCTAGTTCTGATTATTTTGCAAATATTGCTTGCCAAGATAAAATTTTATTTGACACAAAAATGATAAAAATTTTATTTAATTTCAATTTAATTTCAATTAATTTTAATCTTTTTTAAAGGGGATAAAATTCTATACAACAAATTCTTTATGAGTAGTTTGAATGTAAAAAGGAAAAAGAGGTAGACCAGTTGCTTCAGAGAAGTTGAACATTGATGTTATTTTGGAAGCAGCATTAGATGTTTTTTCTGATCATGGATACGAAGGAGCTCAACTGAAAGAGGTTGCGCAAAAAGTAGGGGTAACTACACCGTTGATAAGTTATCATTTTGAAAATAAAGAAGATTTGTGGAAAAAATCGATCATTCACTTGTCTGGAAAAATTATGCTTCGTTATGAAGAAGTGAGAAAAGAACATATCCATTTAAAAGGGATATCACTTTTAAAAGCATTTTCCAAAGAATACCTTCACTTGATGGCCGAATTTCCACCGATGTATAAAGTGTTATTACAAGAAATGGGAAGAAAATCTTGGCGTTATGATTTTGTAAGCCAGCATTTGCTTATGCCCGTGGTTTGGTTTAGTCACAAACCCATAACTGAGAGCAATGATCTGGAAGAATTTAAATCTATACCTGTCGCAAATTTTGTAAGCATTATGTTTGGCGCTACGAGTAGCTTTTTTGTTTTAGCACAAACCCTAGAGGCAGAATATGGAATTTCACCCTTTACCAAAGAAAACATAGAAATTCATGCGAATATCATGAATGATCTTATATTTAAACAATTTGAATGAAAACTCTTAAAAGTAAATTTAAAATACAAGCACCCAATGATTTTAAAAGATTTCAAGGAATTTAAAAATTTATCAGGGAAAACCTTACCACCCTCTCCATGGCAAAAAGTAACCCAAGAAATGATTGATCATTTTGCCACTGCGACAAAAGACTACCAATGGATTCATGTAGATCAAAAACGGGCAGAGAAGGAATCCCCCTACAAATCAACTATTGCGCACGGATTTTTGTCACTTGCATTAATTCCAAAATTTTTTAATGAAGTCCTTACTGTATCTTCTCTAAAAATGGGATACAATTATGGTATGGATGAGGTTCGTTTTCCACATCCGGTTATAGAGGGAGCTGAACTTAGGGGAATTGCCCATATTGAAAGCATTGAAGATCAGAAATTTAAAAGCATAAAGATTGTTTGGAAAGTAACCGTAGAAATTAAAGGGACTCGTAAACCTGCATGTGTAGCCAAAATAATTACCATTGCTTACGAATAATTTTATTCAATGCTGAAAATTAACGAGGAAAAGCGTATCTTTGTTAAATAAAATATTCTGCTTCAGAGAAAAGAAGTTGTGTTGCTTGCACAAATTGTGCAAGAGGTTTGTAGAAAACCAGTGAGAAGCTTTCCAATAATTTGGAGGGCTTTTTTATTTTTATCCCGTTATGTTTTTTTTGGTTGATAATAAGTTTATTGCATTATGGGGTCTCAGCAAATAAATTACTAATTTTAATAAAAATTTTTCATGCTTGTCTTTTCTGCTGTTGTTTCATTTGTATCTCTCTTGGGGGTAATGTATTTAATCCTAAAAAAACCGTTAAATGGAGTAACTTCTGAATTGAATGATTTGATCCAAAAAAGTATTCGAACAGAATTTCAACAAAACCGTGAGGAACTATCAAAAAACCTAAAAGAAAATCGTCAAGAAATTACCCAAGGGTTGGAGCGTTTGACTGAAAAAATGGAACAAAAATTAGCCTCTCTTAACGAAACACTGAATACAAATGCAAAAGAAAATAGAGGAGAGCTGAAGCTCAGTCTCAAAGAATTTCAGGAAGCTTTCTCTAAAAATGTGAAAGAATTCAATGAAATGCAACGACAAAAGTTTGATCAGATGAATCTCAAGCAAGAAGAACTGGTAAAAACTACGGAGTTGAGACTCGAAAAAATGAGAGAAACTGTTGATGAAAAGCTTCACAAAACCCTTGAAGAACGTCTTGGAAAATCCTTTGAAATTGTAACCCAGCAGTTGCTTAAAGTTCAAAAGGGACTAGGAGAAATGCAACAACTAGCTTCTGGAGTAGGGGATTTGAAAAAAGTATTGAGCAACGTAAAAACCAGAGGTATTTTGGGAGAGATACAATTGGGAAATATTTTAGATCAGATTTTATCTCCCGAGCAGTACGATTCAAATGTAAAAACAAAGAAAGGATCAGATGCCCTAGTTGAATTTGCAATAAAACTACCAGGGAAAGAAATCAATGACTCTGGGGTTTACCTTCCAATAGACGCTAAGTTTCCTCAAGAGGATTACATTCGTTTGCAAAACGCTTATGATGCAGGGGATGCCTTAGCGATAGAATCATCCATTAAAGCTTTGGTTGCTTCGATCAAACGTTTTGCAAAAGATATTTCTACCAAATACATAGATCCTCCCTACACTACAGATTTTGGAATCATGTTTTTACCTATTGAGGGATTATTTGCCGAGGTTGTTCGCCAACCCGATCTGATAACCTTGCTTCAACGGGAGTATAAAATTGTAATAACTGGACCAACCACTTTAGCTGCTATGCTCAATAGTCTTCAAATGGGCTTTAGAACTCTGGCTATTCAAAAAAGAAGTAGTGAGGTTTGGAACGTGCTTTCGGCGGTCAAGAAAGAATTTACAACCTTCGGGGGAGTACTAGAAAAAGCTCAGAAAAAATTGAACGAAGCCAATAATGAGATCGAAACTCTAGTTACTACTCGTTCTAGAATGATGCTTTCTAAGCTTAGAAATGTAGAACAACTCGAAGATCAATTCCTTGAAAAACCACCCTCTGATTCAATGATTGACTTTAAAGAATAGTTAAAAATAAATTTGAGTGAAAACTTAATCATCGATTGCATGCATAAAAAAACCCTCAAAACTAAAAGTTTAAAGGGTTTAAAAGTGGTACCTCCAGGAATCGAACCAGGGACACAAGGATTTTCAGTCCTTTGCTCTACCAACTGAGCTAAGGTACCCTTTTGGTGGCAGCAAATATAACGTGCTTTTTAATTTTCCGCAAAACATTTTAACTAAATTTCATAATGTTTATTTTAGCACAAACAAATTTCAAATATGAATTTGATAATCGATGCAGGCAATAGCGCTGTAAAACTTGCCTTTTTTGAAGAAGGAAAGCTTCTTTCAACGCAACAAATTGATCCAGTTATTGATCAATTTAAGGGGGTTTTAGTTAAGAATCCAAAAGTTGAATCGATTTTGATTTGTGATGTTCGAGGAATCAATTGGAGTTTTTTGAACTCAGTCTTTGATTCCAAACGGATATTTATGCTAGATAGTTCATGGAAGCTTCCTTTTAAAATAGATTATAAATCACCAAAAACTCTAGGAACAGATCGAATTGGGTTGATGGCAGCAGCATCAAAAATGTACCCCAATCAAAACGTATTGGTAATTGATGTAGGCAGCTGCATAACTTATGATTTATTAACTGATGAAAATGTTTATGTTGGGGGAATGATTTCTCCAGGATATCAAATAAGATATAAAAGTTTAAAAGAATTTACTGGTAAATTACCACTAATAAAACATGATAGCATTGAAAACAGTTTGGGGAAGGATACGCAAACTTCAATTCAAACTGGAGTTTTTCATGGTGTATTTTATGAAATTCAGGGTCAAATTGCTCATTTCAGGGAAAAATACACAGATTTAACAATAATTTTAACAGGAGGAGACTGTATGCAGTTGTCAAAACGATTAAAAAACCCCATATTTGCCAATCCGAATTTTTTGGTAAAAGGTTTGGACATTATCTTAGAACACAACAAAAAATAAAATTGAAATATTTACACCTCATTATTCTGATTGTTGGATCCCAATTGATTTTTGCCCAATCAAACAACTCTTCTCCATATTCAATTGGAGGAATAGGGGATACGGCTTTTAAGGGGAATGCCATCAATAGACTTATGGGGGCTGGATATTTACTCTGACTCATTACATGCTAACTTAAATAATCCTGCTAGTTTTGGTGATCTAAAACTCGTTACTTACGGAATGGGCTTGAATTACAAGGAAACACAATTATCATCTACCGCTGTTGAAGAACGAGTAACTTCAGCATCTCTTGATTATTTAGTTGTAGCAATCCCAACGAAGAGGTTCACTTTTGGTTTTGGAATTCTACCTGCTACATCTGTAGGATATCGATTACAATCCGTAGTTCAAGGGGATGACATAAATGACGTGATCAATAGAAATGAAGGTTATGGAGGATTGAATCAAACTTTCTTTACTTTAGGATTTAAGCTTTTTAAATTCTTAAACTTTGGAGTCAGTGCTAACTATAACTTTGGTAAAATAACAAATGAATCTTCTCGTCAGGAAGAAAATATTGACTACGGAACTTTTTTCACTAAATCTTCATCTTTAGTTGGCTTTAACTATCGCTTTTCAACTCAGCTCACCATACCTTTGAATGATAAGCTGAATTTGAACGCAATGGCTTATTATGTTCCAGACAATACATTGACTTCTTCAAATGAGAGTGTGTTTTTTACTCAATCAATATCTACTCAAAGTCTCGGAGACTTTGAAGATGTAGATTTGGCTCAAGACGGTTTGTTAGAGACCAAAATATCAATGGGCAATCAATTTTCATTTGGTTTAGGATTGACAAAAGATAAAAAATGGTTTGTAGGCGCACAATATAGTCAACGTAATTCTGCAGATTACACCAATGAATTCATTAAACTAGACAACATAGCCTATGCCAATGCGACACGTTTTTCTGTCGGAGGATTTTATTTACCCGATTATTCATCGATAACAAGTTATTGGAAACGCATTGTTTACAGAGCAGGATTCCGTTTGACTAATAATGGAATATTGTTCAACAATCAACCCCTCAAAGAAACTGGCATATCTTTTGGAGTAAGTTTACCGATGGCAGGGTATTCCAATGCCAACATAGGAGTTGAATTTGGAAAACGAGGGAGTCAACAAAACGATTTAATTGAAGAAAACTACTGGAATCTAATTATCGGATTATCGCTTAATGATATCTGGTTTATAAAAAAGAAAATATAATTAATTTATTTCACTAATGAGAACTTTGACAAATTTCTTAATTTTTACATTTATTATTTGCACCAGTAATGTAGGTGCCCAATCGAATGAAAATTGTAACCAAAATTTATCAATTTTTGCTGAGTCAGCAAAAGTTAAAAACTATGAGGCAGCATATGAGCCTTGGATGGCTGTTCGAAACGAATGCCCATCTTTGAATGTTGCAATTTACACTTATGGAGAAAGAATTCTTAAAAGTAGATTGAAAAAAAAAGCAGAAGGCGCTGCAAAACAAGCTGAAGCTCAAGATTTGATGAAATTGTACGATCAATGGATTCAAAACTTCCCAACCAAAAAAGGGAAGAGCACAATCGGTAGCATTCTAGCAAGTAAGGCTCAAACAATGATGGATAATAAGTTGGGGTCCACAGCTGAGATTTATGCAACTTTTGATCAAGCTTTCACTCAAGATGCTACCAGTTTTACAAATCCAAAAAGGGCTTTACAACTATTTCAAAACTACGCACAGCTTGTACAAGTCTGGTTCTTCTGATGTTACCCCAGAAAAATTATTCAACAAGTACGAGGAAGTTTCTGAGAAATTTGAACTTGAAGGGGTGAAACTCGCTAAAAAATTAGATGTGCTTCTGAAAAAAGAGGAAAATGGCATACCGCTCACAACCAAAGACTTGAAGCGTAAAAAAATATACGACACCAATTCAAGAGCCATCGGAATTTTTGTATCAAATTTAGATGCAATCATTTCAAAAGAATCTACTTGTGAGAATTTGATTCCACTTTACCAAAGAAACTTTGAGGAAAATAAAGGAGATGCTGTTTGGTTAAACAGAGCTGCGGGTCGAATGAAAAGTAAAGAATGTTCAGATGATCCTTTATTTGTAACAATTGTTGAGGCACTACATGCTTTGGAACCCTCTGCAAATTCTGCTTATTACCTTGGAATCTTGAATGATAAAAAGGTAACAATAATGAGGCATTAAGGTATTACGAAGAGTCAATTGCTTTAGAAACTGATCCATATAAAAAAGCAAAAACTTTGTACAAAATTGCCTTGGAGTTTAAATCTAGAGGACGAAAGCCTACAGCAAGAAACTATGCAATTAAAGCACTCGGATATCAACCGTCACTAGGAAAAGCCCACCTGATGATTGCAAGTCTTTATGCAAGTTCTGCTAATGATTGTGGAAACACTCAGTTCGAAAAAAGAGCAGTATATTGGTTAGCTGCTAAAACTGCCCGAAGAGCAGCACGTGTTGATGCTTCTTTAAAGAAAAATGCAAACAAAGCAGCTAAAAGTTATGAAGGTAGAGCCCCTTCCAAAACCGACATATTTACGGAAGGAAATGAAGGAGCCATAATAAAATTTGATTGTTGGATTAAAGGAAGTGTAACAGTTCCAAAACTTTAATGGTATCCAAGATCCTAAAATATAAACTATGGGTTGTTGTTTTTACGACAACCCTTTTTTGTTCTTGTGATTTATCAACCAATCAGTCACTAAACACTGAATATCAAAAAAAAGAACTAGTCGGAACGGGCTTTAACATACGAATGGTTTATACAGATTCCACTCGAGTAAAAGGCCATATTAGAAACACCTGTTTATCTGGATTATTCAAATCTTTCTATGCAATATTCCGAATTTCCAGAGGGTCTAAAAGTAACTTTTTTTGATGAATTGATGAATGAAAACATTGTACTTGCCGATTTTGGAACACTCTACAATGCTACTTCAATCATCGACTTAGTCGGAAATGTCAGTCTTACTTCCAGTGATGGATCAGTATTAAATACAGAACAACTCTACTGGGATGCTAATAATGACTGGATCTTTACCGAAAGGGAATTTAGTTTTGTTGGGTCGCAATACAATGTCCTTGCAAACCGATTGATACCAACAAAGAATTCACTAAATTTCAGACAGGTAAACTTACAGGTACAGTTGCTGTTCAGGAAGAAGAGCAAACTACAGAGTCTAATTAATTTAAATATTAAATGAAGCTTTACAAAATATCAGAGTTCCTTTATGTTGTAATTGCCATTATTTCTCTTATTGAGGTAATAACACTCTGGGACATACAGCGAGATAAAGCCTATTTGTTCATTGGTTTTGCTGCACTTTCAATTTTCATGTTTTTATTCCGTAGGAAGTACAGAAAAAATTTAACAGTAGAAAATCTTAGATGATTGCAACTGATATAGTGATCATTATCTGTTTAGCGCTATCAGCCTTTTTTTCAGGCTTAGAAATTGCATTTATTTCATCTGACCGAATTTTTCTTGAGATAGAAAAAATCAAGCCAATATTGTTGCTAAAATACTCACTCGAATTACAGAAACTCCCTCAAAATTTATTGCCGCGATGTTGGTCGGTAATAACATTTCGTTGGTCGTTTATGGGATTTTTATGGGAAATAGAATCATCAGTCTTTTTTTTCCAGAGGTTGATGAAAGTAACTTACCCATAAGCATCCTTTTTTATCAGACATTAATCTCAACGATAATCATTCTAATAACCGCTGAATTTATCCCTAAAGTATTTTTTCAACTCTACGCCAATAAGTTGATTAAGTTTTTTATCATACCAGCTGCTTTTTTTTATTATTTGTTTACACCTATTATTTTTTTCGTGATAAAAATCACTGACGTAGTTCTTAAAATATTCTTTAAAGCATCAGCAGAGGTTGCCGAAATTTCATTTTCAAAAGGTGAATTAGGCGATTATATTGAAAAGCAAGTAGAATCAGTTTCTGACAAAGAAGAATTAGATTCTGAGATTCAAATTTTTCAAAATGCTTTGGAATTTTCAGATTTGAAAGCTAGAGAGGTAATGGTGCCAAGAGCAGAATTAGTTGCCGTTGATATTGATAAAAATATCCAAGAACTCAAAGAAATATTTATGGCCACAGGATTTTCCAAAATACCCGTGTTTCAAAATTCAGTAGATGATATTTTGGGCTACGTTCATACATTTGAGTTGTTGAAAAACCCCAAGTCTATTCGCAGTATTTTATTGCCTGTTGAATTCATTCACGAACCTCTTCCAATCAATGATGTACTCAACCGTTTGACACGAAAGAGAAAAAGTTTGGCGGTTGTTCTTGACGAATATGGTGGGACATCCGGAATCATTACTGTTGAAGATATTGTGGAGGAATTGTTTGGTGAGATAGAAGATGAACATGACTTAGTAGATCATTATGAATCGAAAATCAATGAGAATGAATATGAGTTTTCGGCTCGTTTGGAAGTAGATTATTTGAATACTACCTATGGTTTATCTTTGCCCGAAGAGGAATTTTATGAAACACTTGGAGGTTTGGTTGTCCATTTTACAGAAGAAATTCCTTCTCAAGGCGATGTGTTCTCTCTAGAGCAATACGAGTTTAAAATACTTGCGGTATCGTCAACTAAAATTGAACGAATCCATCTTTCTGTAAAAGAATCATAAAAAACACCAACCTTGAACTCAATAGTGGGTTAATTTTAAAATTTTATTCCCTTTTATTATTGCTAAGGATATTGTATTTTCGCAGTTCATAAAAATTTAAATACCCATACGATGGCCATATTAGGTAAAATCAGACAAAAGTCGTTCTTTCTAATTCTAATAATAGGACTTGCATTATTTGCTTTTATTATTTCTGGAGTATTCGGAAATGGAACAGGTGATACTGGTCCTTCTGAACCTATTGGAATAATAAATGATGAGGAAATTAAAATAGAAAACTTCAGATATCTTGTCGATCAAACTGAACGTCAGTATGGATATTCGACAATTCAAGCTGTAAATGTGGTTTGGGATCAGTTCGTTAAAACCACCCTTTTTGAGGCAGAATTGAAGACACTTGGGATTGATGCTGGAAAAGAACAAATCGAACAAGTAGTTTCTTCAACAGAGTCCATAATCACAGACGCCCGTTTTATCAATGAAGCAGGTTTTTTGATTTTGGTTTATTTGCAGATTTTATTTTGCTTATGAGAGACCAAAACCCTCAAGCTTATGAACAGTGGAAATCTCAGGAAGCGACTATTATTTCTTCTGCTAGAGAATCGATTTACTTCGACTTGATTAAATCAAGCACTGGAATCACCAATAAAGAAGCTCAAACATTGTATCATCTAGAAAATGACAATGTTGATTTGAATTATGTGCAAATACCTTTTTCAAGCATCAACGATAGCCTTGTTAGCGTTTCAGATTCCGAAATAAAAACGTACATAAAAAATAATGCTTCCTCATACGAATCAAAAGCTTCACGCGGAATTGAGTATGTTTCTTTTTAGAAACAGCTACTGAAGAAGATCAAGCAATCATTAGAAATACACTGACATCTTTGATTGATGATCGCATTGAATACAATGAAGTGTCTAAACTTACAGACACCATTCAAGGGTTAAAATCTGTTTCAAACGTCAGAGATTTTGTAGAAAAATATTCTGAAAGTGGATATGATTCTGTTTATATCCCAAAAGGAAGATTGGCAAGAGAATTTTCTGATATATTGTACAATTTGAAAAAAGGAGAGGTTTTTGGTCCATACAAAGACATAGACTCCTACAAGATTTCACGGTTATTAGATCGCAAAAAGAATGGTTCCATTCGTGCAAGCCATATTCTTGTGTCGTTTGAGGGAGCTACAGGTGCTCAACCATCCATTACTCGAACCAAGGATGAAGCTAACAAGTTGGCAAAATCTTATTTGAGAAGAGTTCGAAGAAACCCAAGTCAATTGGAAGTGATTGCCTCAAAATTTTCTGACGGTCCTTCCAAAACCTCTGCTGGAGATTTAGGGTATTTTCAAGAAGGTCAAATGACCGAGAATCTTTTTAAGTTCGCGAATAAATCTCGAGTTGGAGCAGTTGGACTGGTTGAAACTGAATTTGGCTTCCATGTAGTTAAAATAACAGACAAGCAAGATTTAGTTCTTTTGGCAGATGTGGCTCAAAAATCATCCCCTCCGAGAGTACATCCAATGAAATATTTAAAAAAGCTACACAATTCGAAATGGGTTCAGCAAAAGAGGAATTTGCTGCCCTAGCTGAAAAGAAAAATTATAATTTAAGAACAGTAAATTCAATTGATGCTTTAGATGAAAACCTTCCTGGCTTACCAGAACAACGACAAATAGTTCAGTGGGCTTTTGGAGATGATGTTGAAGTTGGAGCTATAAAGCGTTTCAATCTATCTTATGGTGGATATGCCATTGTTAGACTTACAAAGATAAAAGAGAAAGGATTAGCTGATGTTGATGATGTTCGTTTAGAAGTGACTGAAATATTGAAAAACAAGAAAAAAGCTACAATGATTATCAAAGAGAATAGCGGTAATACCTCTCTTGAAGATCTGGCTGCTAGTAACGGTCTTGAGGTTGTTTCTGCACTTGCGGTAAATCAAAAAAGTGCAACATTGGTAGGAGCTGGTAACGAACCTTACGTTGTTGGAGCTGGATTTGCCTTGGATGTTGATGCAACTTCTGATTTGATTATCGGAAACAACGGAGTTTACATGCTTCAAGTAACCTCGAGAAATATTGTTGAGGATCTTGAAGATTATAGCCTTTATGCAAATAATCTATCACAACAAGAACGTGAAAAAGTAGCAGGTCTAGTGATTCAAGCTTTAGAATCATCTGCTACAATTGAAGATAATCGCTCGTTGTACTATTAAGAAATATATGATTAAATATAAAAGCCTCTGGAAACAGAGGCTTTTTTGTGGTCTCAAAATTCATTCATCAATTTAAAATGTATTTTTTTTTTTTAGGATGCAATCATCTTTGAATAGGGAATAATTGTAGGATAGCCTCTCTCTTTAAAGTAAGTAAGGGATGATTTTCTGGTGCAAAGAATAAAATCTCCTCCCCATGCACCAAGACTTTTGATACGCCCATCAAAATCGGAAAATAGTCGTTCTTGAATAGGCTGTTGCCCAATAAGATTTCCCACTAATTTCTCGTGTTTTTTAGTAGTTCCTCAAATAAGCTGAGCGAAGTTTCTGACGACAAATCTTTTGTAAGATGACTCATTTGCTCTATCAACTTTTGTTTGGGTTTAGGGCGTTTGTTGTATGCATCAACTTCTTTTTGACTGTCTTGTTTTTGGTTGAGATGGACAAAATACATTTGATCAGTAAAAGGAGGATTAAAATTTATGGACTCAATTGAAGGATATTTTTGGTTTCGAGAATACAAAATCGCTTTTTGGGTTTGAGCAACCGCAACATCACACCCACTTCCACCAAAAGTTTTATATAATAGTTCAAAGGGATTTATTTCTGCCCATTGAGCTAGATTATTAATGAAGGTAGAGGAAGATCCTAATCCCCAGTTTCGGTCAAAATCTAACTGAGTAGATACTTTGTAACCTGTTTTACAAAAGTCGGGTTTAAGTATTCTGGTACATCTTAAGCAGTTTTGTAGTTTTTCAAATAAAGCTAAGGGAGTATTTTGGGTTTCTAGAATTTCAAAATTTTTGATTGAAAGAAATCCCTCCATCCAGAGATTCCGGTTCAGGTCATAACTTTTCCATTGAAGTACCGGTTCTTTGATGGGCTCTACGTTCATATGTTGCCCCATTTGGGTAGGGAGTGCCAAAGCTTCGGCGCCAGAAAGAACAAAGTATTCAGCTGAAATTAATAATTTACCTGGACTGTAAAATTTCATTTCAAGATTTTTTTAAAAATTTTGCTACAGAACTAAAAGTCACAGAAGTTGTTTTAAAATATTCTATGGCAGCTTCTTTTTCTTGATCATTCGCCTTGAGTTGGTTCAAAATATTGAGTAAATGCATTTTCATATGCCCTTTTTGAATCCCAGAGGTAACAAGTGAACGAAGGGCCCCAAAGTTTTGAGCTAAACCGGCTACTGCCGTGATTTCCATCAATTCAGTGGCATTTGGATTTCCCAGTAGTTCAAGAGACCAGTTAACAAGAGGATGAAGGTTGGTCAATCCACCAACTGTTCCAATTGCCAAGGGGATTTGAAGTTCAAAACAAAAGTCATCACCATCAATAAAGGCAGAACTCAAACTTCTGTATTGACCTGTCCTTGAGGCGTAAGCATGGATTCCAGCTTCCACGGCTCTAAAGTCGTTTCCAGTTGCAAGAATTACGGCATCAATTCCATTCATAATTCCTTTGTTGTGAGTAACTGCCCGGTAAGGTTCAATACATGCAATTTCTACAGCACGAACAAATTTTTCGGCAAATTGGCGTTTGCTGAGACCTTCTTCTGCTTCTAAATCATTGATGGCACAACGAACTTCTGCTTTTACAACACAGTTAGGAACATAGTTTGATAGAATGCTCATTACAACCTCCAAAGGTTTTTCTTCTCTCATAAGCTCAGAGGAAGCCGCTTCCCTAACTAGAGTTTTTGCAAATTGTTCTAAACATGAATTGATAAAATTTGCTCCCATGGAATCTACAGTGTTGAAACACACATGGATTTGAAAATAGTGTTCCAATTCTGTGGTTTTATCCACGAGTTCAATGGAGGTAATTCCTCCTCCACGCGCAGACATGTTTTTTGTGATTTCTGAAGTGTCTTTGTAAAATTGGTTTTTTATGAGATTAAAAAAATCAGATAATTTTTTTGGATCCCCAGAGAACATAAAATGTACTTGTCCTATTTTTTCTAGACCTAAAATTGAAGTTTTAAATCCTCCACGAGCTCCCCAGTATTTTGCAGTTTTTGCGGCGGCAGCTATAACCGAACTTTCCTCAATTACCATAGGAATGGTGTATTCTTTATTATTAATTAAAAAATTTGGTGCCACACCAAGAGGTAAGTAAAAATTGGAAACCGTATTTTCAATAAATTCATCATGAATTTTTTGAAGTTCTTCATCTGAATTCCAATACGATTTTAAAAGTTGCTTTGCATCAGCACCGCCATTAAAGTAGTTTGATATTAACCAATCAATTTTTTCTTCCTTGGTGCGTTTTGAAAATCCAGCAATATTTTTAGACATAAGATGCTTTTGAAAAATCAAAGATACAGTTTTCATTAAAGAATCTTTTACTACTTAATTTTACAGTCATGTTGAAAATCACTATTTTGCTGAAACATTTCAACCAAAAAAAATAAAATGAAATTATTTCGATTTGCCCAGATCTTGTTATTTCCTTTGGTGTTGCTTGCTCAAGAAAAAGAAATAACAAACGAAGAAATATGGAATTTTGATTTTTCAGTAAAGAGCCTGCAAGAAATCCATCCGTTAAGTTCTGTTAGTCAGTATTCTGTATTAGAATTAGATCCCATTAGACAAACATCAAAGGTAATTGCTTATGATTACGCAACTGCAAATTTGGTAGGAGAAATTGTTAATTCTTCAACCTCAGCTTTACTCCCTTATTTTACATCTTACAGTTTTTCTAAAGACGAAAGTAAGTTGTTGTTGGAGACAGACCCACAACAAATTTATAGAAGATCCAAACGCGCACAGTATTATGTTTATGAAGTTGCTACAAAAAAATCTTCTTTGTTGTTTGGAGCCAAAGTTCAAGAACCAAAATTTTCTCCTGACGGTTCCAAGGTAGCTTTTGTTTTTAATCGAAATATTTACATCAAAGAATTAGCATCCAATACAATAGTTCAAGTAACCGATGATGGGAGTAAGGATATCATCAATGGTTTAACTGATTGGGTTTATGAAGAAGAATTTGGATTTGTTCGTGCTTTTGACTGGAACGCAGATGGTTCTGCATTAGTTTTTATGCAATTCGATGAAACAGAAGTTCCAACTTATTCAATGGATATTATTGGACAAGGTTTATATCCTTTTCCATACACTTTTAAATACCCTAAAGCAGGAGAGAAGAATGCGGTTGTTTCCTTGTATTTGTACAAAGTTGAAGAGCAGACCTTGTCAGAAATAAAACTAGAGGGGGAGCAACCTTACTATATTCCAAGAATTCAATTTAGCCCTAATAAAAATAAATTGGTGGTACAAACTATTAACCGGCATCAAAATCATTTAAAACTCTGGAATTACGACATTGAAAACGATTCTTCAAAAGTAATTCTTGAAGAAAGGGATAAGGCTTACGTAGATGTTCATGACAACTTAAGGTTTTTAAAAGATGAAAGTTTTTTATGGACGAGTGATCGAGATGGATTCAATCATCTTTACCATTATAAAGCCGATGGTACTCTAAAAAAACAAATTACAAAAGGGGATTGGGAAGTAACTCGTTTTTTTGGATTTCAAGAAAAAACAAAAGAGTTGTATTATGCGTCTGTTGAACCTGGAAGTACCGAACGAGCTGTGTATTCGATCAAACTTAATGGTACCGGAAAACGAGCTTTGAGTCCAGAAAAGGGGACTAATGGTGTTGCTTTTAGCACAGATTACAAATATTACATTCATACTTATGAAGATAGTTATACACCCACCATTTACAATCTTCGATTAACATCTTCGGGGAAAATAATTCGTTCCATTGAAGATAATACTGAATTGAAAAGTAAGCTTGCGCAGTATAAAATTTCACCCAAAGAATTTTCAACAATTGAAGTTAATGGGAATCATCTTAATATGTGGATGATTAAACCCAAAGACTTTGATCCAAACAAAAAATACCCACTTTTAATGTTTCAGTATTCGGGCCCAGGATCACAAGAAGTTTCCAATGAATGGAGTGATGAACGAGACCTTTGGCATCAGAGTTTAGCCCAAAAAGGCATTATCATTGCTTGTGTAGACGGCCGTGGGACTGGTTTCAAGGGCTCTGCATTCAAAAAAGTTACCTACATGCAATTGGTCTATTTTGAAACTCTAGATCAAATTGAGGCTGCTCGAATTTTAGGTCAAAAATCATTTATTGATGAAGAAAGAATTGGAATTTGGGGTTGGAGTTATGGAGGACATATGTCAACCAATTGCTTATTGAAGGGTAATGATGTGTTTTCTTTGGCTATTGCAGTTGCACCTGTAACCAGTTGGAGATTTTACGACACTATTTACACTGAACGTTTTATGCGAACACCCCAAGAAAATCCTGAAGGTTACGATTTAAATTCACCTTTTAACTATCCCGAACTATTGAAAGGAGATTACCTTTTAATTCACGGATCAGGTGATGATAATGTACATTTACAAAATACCATGCGAATGGTTGAAGCTTTAGTTCAGGAAAATAAGAATTTTGAATGGATGATTTATCCAGACAAAAGTCATGGAATTTATGGTGGAAACACTCGCCTACATCTTTACAATAAGATGACTAACTTTATACTCACAAAACTATAATTTATTATGTCAGACAACAATCCTTCAAATGCAAGTTTAGATTCCTCTTTTTTGGGCCATCCAAAAGGTCTTTTATACCTTTTCTTTGCTGAACTATGGGAACGCTTTAGCTTTTATGGAATGCGTGCTTTACTGACGCTCTACATGGTAAATGTTATTTTTGAAGCACTTGCATCACGAGATTATGCAGCAGCAGCAGTGTATGCATCATACGGTTCTTTGGTTTATGCAAGTACTGTGATTGGTGGACGAGTTTCAGATTCTTTACTAGGCTTCCGAAAATCAATTCTCTTGGGTGGACTTTTAATGGCTTTTGGACATTTTGTTTTAGCCATAGAGAATGACATTACTTTTTATTTAGCCCTCGGTTTTATTGTGGTTGGAAATGGTTTTTTTAAACCAAACATATCCACATTTGTTGCAGCACTTTACAAAGAAAATGATCCAAGAAAAGATTCGGGTTTTGTCATTTTTTATATGGGAATTAATATTGGCGGATTTATTGCGCCTCTCTTGTGCGGATGGCTAGGACAAGCATATGGATGGCACTATGGTTTTGGATTAGCTGGAATAGGTATGCTTACGGGTTTAATGTTCTTTTGGAGTGGAATAAAAAAAGGAGTTTTTCAGGATAAAGGATTACCTCCGATTTCAGGAGGTTTGGATAAAATTATTTTAGGGTTTTCAAAAGATACATGGATTTCTGTTTTAGCGTTTTTGTCAGCTCCTGTTATTGCTTTAATGCTGGCTTCATACAAATCATTAGGGGAAGAGGGTACTTTTCTCGGAGATCAAAATGTGGTTAACATTTTATTCAAATTAATAGGTATTTTGGTTGTTATTTATCTTGCATACATTCTGTTTCAGTCTACAGCAGAAGAGCGTAAAAAGTTAATTGTAGCAATTTTTATTACTGTATTCATGACTATTTTTTGGGGTTTTCACGAGCTTTCAGGAAGTGTAATTACTTTATTTGCCGATCGAAATGTCAACCTTGAATTCATCAATGCTTCTCAAACCAATTCCTTGAATTCATTTTTCATAATTATTTTGTCAATCCCAATTTCATTATTGTTTACTTTTTTGATGAAGAAAAAGAAAAACCCAAGAACACCATACAAGTTTGGACTTGGATTACTTTTGGCTGGTTTAAGTTTTTATATTTTGTCTTTAAGTGGAGGTTCAGCAGATGAGAATGGAATGGTTCCATTTGCGTATTTAATTATCATGTATTTTATGCTTTCCGTTGGAGAGCTATTTATGTCTCCAGTTGGATTGTCAAAAATTACCGATTTATCTCCAGAGCGCATTGTTGCTTTTATGATGGGAATCTGGTTTTTGTCTTCTTCTTATGCCTTTCAAGTTGTTGGTTTTATAGGAAAACAATTGGCAGTGGAAAGTGATTCAACTGACATCGGTGGTTTTGATTCCTTGTATGTTTACATTGAAGGATTTGATTTAATAGCCAAATACTCTTTGGGAGCAGGAATAATTGTTCTTCTCATGGCACCATTTTTGAATAAACTAATGGGAGATGTGCACTAAATGATCAGAGTTTATGAAAGTTAGATTTCTTATTTTATTACTTTTAGGTTCAACCACTACCTACGCCCAACAGATTGAGTGGATGAGTTTGGCGGAAGCATTTGAAGCTCAAAAAAAAATCCTAAAAAAAATAATTATGGATGTTTATACAACATGGTGTGGGCCTTGTAAATTGCTAGATAATAAAACCTTTAAAAATCCTGATTTGGTTCGTTATGTTTCCGAACATTACTATGCAGTAAAATTCAATGCAGAAGGGAATGAAGAGATCAAATTTTATGGGCAGAAATATACAAATCCAAATTATGATGAACGAAGAAAAGGCAGGAATGCGACACTCAATCAATTCACACAGTTTTTAGGGATAAAAGGCTACCCTACAATGGTTTTTTTTAGTGAAGATGGTGATCCAATTATGCCAGTGGTTGGTTATTACACTGCACAACAACTTGAGCCATACCTAAAAATAATTAAACAAGGAGATTACATGGTTTTTCAAGGTCCAGATGATTTACAGAACTATTTAAAAAGTTTCGTTCCTCGATTTCGAGGCAAATAAATATGGTCCAATTTTCTGAGTGTCATAAAAAAACACCTTGTAATTGTCACAAGTTTTCTTCCATCGCCTTTTTATATTGGAATAGTTGCTTGCATCAGCGATAACCTCAACTATTTTGTTTTTTTGAAGTAGTCTTTCTAAATTTACTTGGGTATTATTTCTAAGAACTAAACTCAATTTTTTGTTTTTTAATTTCAAATTTCTGGACCAATTTCCATCAATAATAATTAGGGTTTTATCTTCAAGCACATAATGGCTTTTTAAAGCCTCAAAAGAAATTGTTTTGACAGGAAATTGATTTTTAAAATCTTTGAGTATTCGATCATCTTTAGTTATTGAATCTGAACAGAAAACAGTCAATTTTTCTCCTCGTTTGTAAACAAAAACAGTTTTCTCATAGTCGGCTAAAAGCCAAAGAGCAGTTAAATTTTTGTTTTCTTGATTGATTTGATAGGAACCCCATTGAAACGAAAGTGTTATTAAAAAACACACCTATTAGGTGTTTTTTATTAGAGTTTACTATTCCCATGTAAACGATAATTAGAATAGTATAGATAACCCCCACTTGAAAAATATTAATTTTCAATTCATCGAAAAAGAAGTCTTCCTGATCAACTATCCACACCACAAAATAGTTCAATTTAGAAGACATTAAATCAAGAATTGAAATTAATGTTTGAGGTAAGATATTCATTTGAAGAGGGAAAATACTTCCAATTCCGAGATAGAGGAATAATGCAAGAAAGGGGAGAACTAACAATTTGTTAAAAGAAACAAACCGGGAAATTGATGGAAATAGTAAATCGTAATTGGAGCTACTGCTATTTGAGCAGAAAGAGTAACTGCAGTCATACTCCAAAAACGATGGAGTAAACCTTTTTTTACTTGAAGTAATTTCATAAACAATGGATACAAGCAAAGAATTCCGAACACTGCCAAATAGCTCATTTGAAACCCAAGCTGTTTCAGGTAAAGTGGATTGATGAATACCAAAGTTCCAAACGAAAGGATAACAAGATAAATCGTTGGTGGACTGCGATTGATGTAGTTTCCAATACTAAATAAAGAAAACATGGTTACCACCCTTATTACTGACGGGCTTCCACCAGTCAACAAGGCATATCCCCAAAGAGAAAAAATGATCATCGAAACACGAACATATTTTCCAAGCGGGAGGTACTCAAGAGGTTTGTAAATCCAACTGAAAAGAACCATTAATAAGCCAATATGTAATCCAGAAATAGCAAGTATGTGAACAATTCCAGCTTTGGCATAGCGATCTACCCAAGCTCTATTAACCTCACTTCGTTCACCAAGAATTAATGCAAGGATTAGTTTTTTTGTTTCTTCACTGAAAACACTTTTCTCTACTTTATCAATTGTGTTTAGTTTTAATTTATTAATAAAACTGTTAATTGAAGTTCCTGAACTTGTGCTGAATGAGGAGTCTTTCAATTTTAACTGATGTAATACACCAATATTATTTAAATAATTTTTGTAGTCAAAACTGCCTATGTTTTTTGGTTTTTGTATTGGAATTAAAGGTGCTGAGGTTTTTATGATTTCAAGTTTAATCTCTAAAGAATCATTCTTTTTATGCAGAATCAGAACTTTTCCTGAAGCCTTTTTTGTGTTAATTTTCAAAACTTCACCATAGTATCTGTTTTGGTTTTTAGTAGCACGAAGCCGATCTGTTAATTCAATCTGAAACTTATTATTACCTTGGTTATTGTAGGAAAAAATGTAATGATTTTGAGAAATTTTAAGAGATTGTACACCTCTTTTTACTCCAATTGAAAAACTTAATGCACAGAGAAGAAAAGGAAAAAAAGAAAGTTTTTATTCCTTAGCCACCAACTAAAGAACAATCCAATTACACAAAAAAATAAAAGACTAGAATACGAGAGATAAGGAATTTTTTCCTCGAAGTGGAAAGAAAAAAGTACACCTGAAGCGAAACAAAAAATAAGGGGGATTAATGTAAAATTTGGGAGCTTCACACCCAAAAATAAACATTTTAGATTAAACTTTAATTTTAAGCAAATTCACAATTGCTTTTGCTGTTTTTACACTAGCATCTCCAGCAGATAGTTTTTGATTTAACAGTTCATAATCTTTAAGCTGCTTCTCTTTTTTTTCGGATTCTGTAATTGATTTTAATTCTTTTTCAATCCTTTCAACAGTAAAATCATTTTGAAGAATTTCTGAAACAACTTCTCTATTCATAATCAAGTTTACAAGTGATATGAAAGGAAGAGTTATGATTCGTTTTGCAATTTGAAAGCTGAGAAAACTACTTCGATAACAAACCAATTGAGGGACTTTGAAAAGCGCAGTTTCCAATGTAGCAGTTCCACTAGTTACAATTGCAGCAAAGCTATTTTTCAGTAAAGAATATGTTTGATTTTGAACCAAAAGAACACTCTGGCCTTTTAAAAATTGTTGATACCACTCTAAATCAATTCCTGGGGCTGCTGCAACAATGAATTTAAATTGAGGAAAACGTTCGATAACCTCAATAAAAGTTGGTATCATCTTAATGATTTCCTGTTTTCTACTTCCAGGCAATAATGCAATTATTGGAATGTTTTGGTCTATTTTTTGGATATTTCTAAAATTATCTTTCTGCTGTATTGCCTCCTGAATTACATCAACCAAGGGATTACCGACATACTGAACCTCATAATTATGTTTTTCTTTAAAATAAGTTTCCTCAAAGGGAAGAATTACAAACAGGGCATCTAGGTCTCTTTTAATTTTTGAAATCCTCTTTTCTTTCCAAGCCCAAATTTGAGGACTGATGTAGTAGAGGTTTTTAAAGCCTTGTTTTTTTGCCCATGCAGCAATGCGCAGATTAAATCCCGGATAATCAATATAAACAATTGCATCTGGTTTGTATTTGAGGATGTCTTTCTTACAAAAAGCAATATTAGTTAAAATGGTTTTGAGATTGATAAACACTTCCCAAAAACCCATAAAGGCTAATTCTTTGAAATGTTTAACTAAAGTACCTCCAACTGCTTGCATTTTGTCACCTCCCCAAAACCTGAAAGTAGCTTTAGGATCTTCGAGCAATATAGCTTTCATCAAATTCGATGCATGCAAGTCTCCCGAGGCTTCTCCAGCGATGATGTAATACTTCAATTTAAATATATTTTAATAACCCAATAATTACAACAAGAACAAGTAAAAAACTTACCAGTCCATAGGCTCTGTCATAGCGGTATTGATTGATGAAAACAAAAACACAGGTAGATTAAGCAATGCTCCAATACTCATTAGACCTCCTAGTTTTTTTTGGGTGTAGAGTAGATATAAACTATCCAAAACTTTTTCTTCAGAGAAAAATAAAGTAAATGAGAACATTCCAATTGAAGTTAAAATGATTCCCGTGGTGATCCCGATCAAACGTTCTTTAATTTTCAAAACCCCAACTATTTAGTTCTTGAATAGCATGATGTGCTGTTAAGTCAAATTGAGTTGGAACAACTGAAACATATCCCTGACTTAAAGCCCATTCGTCTGTATCTTTACCTTTATCTTCATCAATAAATTCACCAGTAAGCCAATAATAATCTCGACCCAATGGGCTTTGGCGTTTGTCAAATTTTTTCAACCCAGTTCGCTTTCGCTTGACGACAAACTCGGATACCCTTGATGTCGCCCTCAGGCAATGCAGGAAAATTGACGTTTAGAACCACATCTGCGCGTTGTTTGTTTTGGAGCGAAGCGAGCGTTATCTTTTTTACGTAGTGTTTCAAGGGATTGAAATCTGCATTCCAACGGTAATCTAGAAGAGAAAAACCAATTGCGGGTATTCCTTCAATTCCAGCTTCTATTGCAGCACTCATCGTTCCTGAGTAAACAACGTTGATTGATGAATTAGATCCATGATTGATTCCCGAGACACAGATGTCTGGCTTTCGAACCAATAATTCGTTAATTGCTAACTTAACACAATCTGCTGGTGTTCCAGAACACTGATATTCTTTTGAGGCCCGTCAATGTTACTCATTTCGCTACAATACAATGTAGAATTTATCGTAATTGCATGACCCATAGCTGATTGAGGGCTATCGGGCGCTACTACAACTACATCTCCAATTGTATTCATTACTTCGATAAGTGTACGGATTCCGGGAGCTGTAATGCCATCATCATTGGTGACAAGAATTAGTGGTTTTTTATTCATAAAGTAGCTTTGTGGCTAAATTAAGAAATTATCAAGGGATAAAGGTTGTTAATTAATTACAAAAAATGAAGTGTTTTTTGGCAGAGGCCTTGTATTTACATACTTTAGTGTCATAAAATGAATTTTTTAATAAAAAATCTTAAGTAGATTTTTTGTTAATTTACAACGCCAGATGATCTTACTTTTTAAAAATAACTTAATATCCAAATGAAAAAAACAAGAATTTTAATACTCAGTGGAATAGTCTTGAGTCTAATCTACGGTTTTTTTTTTTTAATTTAAGGACCAATCCTGAGAAGGATAAACTATTAATCGAAATCATGTCCTATGTACTGGAACGTGGTCATTACGATCCAGAGACTATCAACGATTCATTTTCTGAAAACGTATTCATGAACTATCTCGAAAGTATGGATGGACAACATCGTTTTTATATTCAGACAGACATAGATAATCTCAATCAATTTAAAACCAAACTTGACGATCAAATCAAAGAATCTAAACTTGATTTTTTTGATTTTAGCTATAAAAAATTTATTCAAAGACAAGAACAAATTAAAGCATTTTACAAACCTCTCTTGATCGTCCTTTTGATTTTACTCTAGATGAAGAATTAAACTTGGATTATGAAACAATGGGATATGCTGAGTCACTTTCTGAACTCAAGAAAGTATGGCTTCAGTATTTTAAGCTTTCCACTCTTAGAGTTTACTCCGATAAAAAGGAAGAAGAAAAGAAGAAATTTGAGAACGACAGCACTTATGTTATGATTTCAAACATAGAACTTGAAAAACAAGCTCGCGAAATTACAAGAGAGAATATGGATTTGTTTTTTGAGGTTCGACAAGACTTAGAGCGTAAAGATTATTTTTCAATTTATTTGAATGCAATAGCCACTCAATTTGATCCTCATACCTATTATTTTGCCCCCCGCGAAAAAGAACTTTTTGACACAAGTATTTCTGGTAAATTTGAGGGTATTGGGGCGCGCCTTACAAAAAGAAAAACCAAGAAATTAGTATTGTTGAAGTTATTTCTGGGGGCCCGGTTTGGCGAGATAAATTGTTGGAAGTTGAAGATGTAATTATTAAAGTAGCACAAGAAAATGAAGAGGCTGTAGACATTAGTGGAATGCGTATAGATGATGTCGTCAAATTGATTAAAGGTCCAAAAGGGACAACAGTTTATTTGACAATCAAACATGTTGACGCCACTGTAGAGGTAGTCCCAGTTGTAAGAGATGTTGTAGAATTAGAAGAAGCTTTTGCAAAATCATCGGTGATCATAAAAGATGGTAAGAAATTTGGAATGATTCATCTTCCTAAGTTTTATGTAGATTTCAAAGACTATGGTGAACGAAATGCTGCGAGTGATGTGAAAGCAGAAATCGAAAAATTGAAGCGTGATAATGTTGAAGGTATTATTCTCGATTTGAGAAACAATGGAGGTGGTTCACTTCAAACCGTAGTAGATATGACTGGATTTTTTCATAAAAGATGGTCCTGTAGTTCAAGTCAAAAGTACCGGAGGAAAAAAACAGGTGTTAGAGGATAGGGATTCGAGCATAGCTTGGAACGGACCTCTTGTGCTTATGGTAAATGAATTTTCGGCTTCAGCATCTGAAATTATTGCTGCTGCATTGCAAGATTATAAACGTGCAGTTATCATAGGAAGTAAACAAACATTTGGTAAAGGAACCGTTCAAAACGTTGTAGATTTAAACAAAATTATTTCCAGTAATACCCATGGTGATTTGGGTGCTTTAAAAATAACGACTGATAAGTTTTATAGAATAAACGGTGGTTCAACACAGCTAGAAGGTGTTAAAAGTGATGTTGTTTTCCCAGGAAGATATACTTACATCGAAACTGGAGAGCAAGCCCAAGACAACCCGTTGGCTTGGGATCAAATTTCACCAGCAAACTATCAACTATGGGACGTTAATATGAACTTTGAATATGCTTTAGAACGAAGTAAAGAGCGGATTGCCAATAACGCTTATATGATTTTGATTGACGAACAAGCTAAGTGGATTAAAGCTCAACAAGATGACATGCTGTATTCGTTGAATTACGAAGACTTCACAGAAGAACGAAAGGCTCGAGCAGATCAAACAGCTAAATACGATGAGTTAAACAAATTTGAAGCTTCATTTACCTTACAAACACCCAATGCAGACTTACTTGAGTTAGAAAAGGATGAAGACTTAAAAGAAAAACGTTTACGTTGGGAAGAAAGTTTAGTTAAAGATATATATCTTTATGAAGCTGTAAGAGTTCTTGAAGATCTAGCACAACCTCAAAATAAAACAAATAAACTTGCACAAATTAAAAAATAACTTTTGTCAATAAGGACAATCCTAAGTCGATTTTCAGAAGATCGACTCGGTTTAATAAGCGTTTTTTTTATTGTAGTAATATCTTTTATTGCTGTATTTGCCTATGTGTTAGCACCTGACAGTACACCCAATGCAAATCAAATGCACTTGGCTATTCATTCCAAACCTCCAGGCTTTTCGGCACAAATATTAATCCTTCCAAATTCCAATTTTAAGCAGGGTACAGAAGAAATTGCCATAGAAAAATTGGTATGGAAACAAGATAAATTGTTTTATCAGGCCTATGGAACACCTGAAGATTACCTTCAACTTGTTAATTTAAATCGGTACCCAATTGAAACAACTTATGAACAAGTTGAAGATTTATATGTTACGAAAAAAAGTTTATACTAGGCACCGATAAATACGGAAGAGATCTGTTGAGTAGAGTATTGATTGGATCTCGAATTTCAATTTCAATAGGATTTGTTGCTGTATTAATATCGTTATTAGTGGGAGTCTTTATTGGAGCTTTAGCTGGTTATTTTGGAGGAAAACTAGACCGTTTTATGGTATGGTTCATAAATGTAATTTGGTCGATTCCTACATTGTTGATGGTCATAGGAATAACTCTTGCTTTAGGTAAAGGATATTGGCAAGTTTTTATAGCTGTGGGTTTAACGATGTGGGTTGAGGTAGCTCGTGTAGTTCGAGGTCAGGTAATATCAGTTAAAGAAAAAACTTTTATCAAAGCAGCTCATGTTCTTGGTTATTCCAATTATAGAATTTTAGTAAAACACATTTTACCCGTTATTATCCCCCCTTGATTGTAATTTCTGCTGCAAATTTTGCAAGTGCAATTTTAATTGAAAGCGGTTTAAGTTTTTTGGGTATTGGCGCACAACCCCCAGTACCGAGTTGGGGAGGCATGATTAAAGATCATTTTCGATACATTCTTCTCGGGAAACCATACTTAGCAATTGTTCCAGGAATAGCAATAATGAGTTTGGTTTTGCATTCATGACTTTGGGTAACAGTCTTCGTGATGCCCTTGACGTAAAGATTTAATTTTACTCGTTTAAGCGATTTGCATCTAAATTTAAAAGATAAATAATAGGCAACTAAATGCTAGCAAGCTCGAGCCACCATAACTGATGAATGGAAGAGGAATTCCAACGGTAGGAACTAGACCTAGAGACATGCCGATGTTAATAAAGAAATGGAAGAACAACAATGATGCTAAACTATGACCATAAATTCTGGCAAATTTATTTTTAAATTTTCAGTCTTATAAATTATTCTAATTATCAAGAAGCAAAAGGCAACAACAACAAGTGAACTTCCATAGAAACCCCACTCTTCTCCAATAGTGCTAAAAATGTAATCTGTATGTTGTTGTGGAACAAAATCTCCTTTGGTTTGAGTTCCTTGTAAAAAGCCCTTTCCATTCCAACCACCAGATCCAATAGCTATCTTAGACTGATTAATGTTGTATCCAATACCCTGACTGTCAAACTCTTTACCTAGAATTATGTTAATTCGATCTCGATGCCGTTGTTCAAAAACGGTATTGAAAATATAGTCTACTGAATATACATAACCACAACTCAAAAAAATTACGAGTAGGTAAGGCAACAAGGATGCTTTTTTATTCAAATTTTTTGAGAAAAAATACATGGAAATTAACAAGGTAATGATGCTAGTAAAAATAAATGGAATAGGCGCCATAAGAGCTAGAATGAAAAAGAAAATAAGACCAATAATAACCAATAAAAAAATCACATTTAATCCCTCTCTGAACAAAACAAAAAAGAACCCAACAAAAACTAGAGCAGTTCCAGGATCTGGCTGAAGAATGATCAGAATCATTGGAAGTGTAATAACAAAACCAATTTGAAATAAGGATTTAATTTTTTTGAGATCGACTTGAATTTCGCTTAAAATTTTAGACACAGCTAAGGCTGTCGTAACTTTAGCAAATTCAGAGGGTTGAAGTCCAATTCCACCAAAGGTATACCACGATGTTGCCCCTGATATATTTTTTCCAAAAATGAATAAACCAATTAAGGATAAAATAGATATTAAGTAAAAAATACTGGCAAATCGTTCAAATACTTTTGCTTTAGTAATTAAAATAACTACGGCGGCAACTATGCTTACTCCAAAAAATATAAATTGCTTTCCAACAGGAATACTAAAATTAAAAAGACTAGAATTTTCATTGTAGTTGGTTGAATAAATATTTATTAGTCCATAACTAACTAGAGCTAGATAGAGTATAATTGTAATCCAATCAAGACGATAAAAACTTTTATTCATTTATTTTAAAAGGTTTTCCCGAATATGGTTTTTCATATTCACTGTTTAGGTCCCCGTCAGCCATTCTTTTTTCAAGCCAAGAGCGTTTAATTTCTCCGTTGATATATTTTTCAATCATTAAACTTGCTATCGGAGCAGCCCATCGACCACCCCAATATCCATTTTCTATAAATACAGCAAGAGCAATCTTTGGATCATCCTTTGGAGCGAATGCCACAAAAATTGAATGGTCGGTAAGCTGAGTTCGACTCCATTGATTTTAGTAAAATTTTCAGCAGTTCCTGTTTTACCACAAACTTCAATGCCTTCAATTCGAGCAATTTTAGCTGTTCCTTTTTCTACAACTTTATGCATTCCATCGATTACCACCTCAAAATGTTTGGGGTCTATGCTTGTGTTTTTTTGAACAAATTTTTGTGGTATTGAATCCCCTGAAATAGAACGAAGAAAATGAGGGGTGTAATAATGTCCCCTATTTGCAATAGCTGCGGTAAAGTTAGCAAGTTGTATTGGGGTTGTTAAAACTTCTCCTTGACCAATTGCATTTGAAATTATGGTTGTTGCTTTCCAAGCCCCTTTTGAATACCATTGATCATAATATGCGGCATTTGGAATAAAACCTTTTTTTCCGATCGATAAATCATAACCCAGATAATTACCAAGACCAAAGCTCTTCAGATGTTCATTCCATTGATTTAGTCCCTTTTCGGGTGTTTCATGTTTCTCAATGATTCTCTTGTAGGTATTTGCAAAAAAAGTATTGCAAGAATTATAAATTCCCTTGAGTAAATCATTTTGTGACCCTTTTCTACAATGACATTCCATAAAAGCTCCTCGTGCATAATAATGACCTTTATTACACTTAAATTTTGTCTCTGGAGTAATCACTCCTTCTTGAAGAGCTACAAGAGCATTCAATGTTTTAAAAGGTGATCCAGGGGGTACAAGGCTTGAAGCCCTCTGTCGAACAAGGGTTTAGCCAATGTGTCTCCTGCAAGTTTTCGATAATTCTTAGAACGATCTCTTCCTACCAATAAATTTGGGTTGTATGATGGTGTACTAATTAAGGCTAGAATTTCACCAGATGAAGGTTCGATGGCTACTATTCCTCCTCTTTTATTCTGCATTAAAAACTCACCGTATTCTTGAAGAGTAGCATCTAAAGTCAATTGTACGTCTTTGGCAACTATAGGTTCAATGTCGAAAGACTTATTTTTATAATCTCCTATGATTCTGTTGAATCTGTCTTTTTGAAGAAAACGCTTTCCTTTTTTACTCTTAATTCTTTTTCATAAGACTTTTCAATTCCCTGTCTTCCAATTAATTCTCCTGGTTGATAGTATTTGTCTTTTTTAATGTCATTGTTATTAACTTCACTAACGTAACCTAAAATATTAGCTCCAAAATCAATTTGATAATCTCGAAGAGATTTTTTTTGAATAAAAAAACCTTGGTATTTCCACATCTGCTCTTGCAATTTGGCATAGGTTTCTTTAGATATTTGATTAACAACTACAGAGGGGAGTCTTTTTGAAAATCGTCTTGCCTTTTTTAGGTTATTGATTAAGGTTTTCTTTGGAACATTTACCAGAGTACAAAAAGCTAGGGTGTCAAAAGGAATGACATTTTCTGGGATAATCATAATATCGTAAGCCGGCTGATTTGCGACCAAGAGTTTTCCATTTCGATCATAAATAAAACCACGTTCGGGATATTCTGATATTGCGAGAATTGCATTATTATCAGAAAGTTTTTGATAGGAATTATTTAGTACCTGTAATTGCATCAAGCGTCCAATAAATGTGACACTTACAATTAGAGTAAGTCCAGCTAAGAGAAACTTCCTCATCAGTTCTTATTTTTAAAAAGTGTTACAGAAGAAAATAGTAGGATAAAAGTAAAGATAGAATTTACAATTGTATTTCGTAAAATAACTATGAAATGATTGAAATCTAGGTAAGCAACAATTTGCATAATAACTTGATGTAGTATAGTTATTGAAGCGACAAAAACAATTTGATTATTTGTTCTCGAATTCATGCTTAGTAATGAAATGGAATCTAAATTATTTCTAAAAGAAAATCTAATTATAAATGGTCTTAGAAAGCTGATGAATAGGGTTGCAATGGTGTTAGATCCTGAAGATCCCTGAAGTAGATCAATGGTTAAGCCCAATAAAAAACCTAAAAAAATTAAAATAAATTGAGATTTGTCAAAACGATAACTAATCACGAAAAACAAATAAACTGCAGGATAAGAAAAGCCCAAAAGAGTAATTTGATCGAATACTAGGGTTTGAATTAAAACCAAAAAAATAAACGTTGATAAGATTTTGATATTATCTTGAAGCATCTTTATCTTACTTTTTTAGATTTATAAATTCTGATCTAGATTTATTATCAATTACATAGACATGTTCTAAGTCAGTAAGGTTATTAAATAACTCTACTTCAATATCGTAATATCCACCAGAGGTAGGGGTTTCAAAATCAATAATTCTACCGATAGGAATTCCTTTCGGAAAATAAGCAGACATTCCACCAGTAACTATGGTATCTCCCTTTGCAATTTTGTTTATAACTGAAACATCAGAAAATTTCATCTTTGAAGGATCTTCTCCCTCCCAGTACAAGGATCCAAAAGCCCCCGTATGGATGAGTTTAGCATTGATTTTAAAATCTTGGTAGAGAATAGAAATTACACTAGAAAAATTAGAACTGGTTTGTTTTACTATTCCAATAATACCATCTGGACCAATTACACTCATGTCTTGTTTAATTCCATCGTCGGCTCCTTTGTCAAGAATTAATATATTTCTTGCATTGACATAACTGTTTCTTACTACTTCTGCTGAACGAACCAAATATTTGGATAAATTTGGGTTTATTGAATCCAGGTCATTTGAGACTTGAACCCCTTTGTAATCTAGAAGTTCTTGACGAAGGCGATTGTTTTCTTTCAATAAGCGTTCATTGGTTTCATTCAGGGACAAATACGATTTTGAATCATGAATTGGTTTGAGAAGTTCTCCGGAAATCACAAGTCCAATTTTTTGAATTTTTGTACGATGAAAATTACTACCAATACTAGAAAAAACAATCCCAATCCCTAACAAAACAATAAAAAAAAAAGAAAGTTTTTATATTGGATTAAAGTGGTTAAGAACCATTGCATATTCGAGCTTATTTATTCAATATCGTCTTGTAACGTTCTAGGTTTTTGAGAGCAATACCTGTACC
This sequence comes from Candidatus Arcticimaribacter sp., assembly GCA_038142965.1. Lineage (GTDB taxonomy): Bacteria > Bacteroidota > Bacteroidia > Flavobacteriales > Flavobacteriaceae > Arcticimaribacter. The sequence continues at coordinate 199,975 of JAYQLC010000008.1, forward strand.
ACGAACAACCGCTTGTAAAGGGTCTTCGGCAATGTAAACTGGAAGATCGGTTTTGAGCGAAATTCTCTTGTCAAGACCACGAAGCATTGATCCACCACCGGCTAAATAAATTCCGGTATTGTAAATATCTGCTGCTAATTCTGGGGGAGTTTGAGAAAGTGCCTCCATAATGGCATCTTCTATTCTAAGAATTGATTTATCTAGTGCTTTAGCCACTTCCCGATGAGATACCATAGCTTGTTTGGGTTTCCCAGTTAAAAGATCTCTTCCTTGAACAGACATTTCATCTGGTGGATTATCAAGATCTTCAAGGGCTGCTCCAATGGTTAGTTTGATTTTTTCAGTTGTCCGTTCTCCAACATATAAATTATGTTGACGACGCATGTAATAAACGATGTCATTAGTAAAAACATCCCCTGCAATTTTAACTGATTTGTCACAAACGATTCCAGACAGGGCAATTACTGCAATTTCTGTTGTACCTCCCCCGATATCGACAATCATATTTCCTTTGGGTTGTTTGATATCAATTCCAATCCCAATGGCAGCAGCCATAGGCTCATGAATCAAATAAACCTCTTTACCATTAACGCGCTCTGCAGATTCCCGAACTGCTCGCATTTCTACTTCTGTGATTCCAGATGGAATACAAATAACCATCCTAAGGGAGGGTGTAATCAATTTTTTCTTTAGGGTTGGAATACTTTTGATAAGCATATTGATCATCTGCTCGGAAGCATTAAAATCAGCAATCACACCATCTTTTAAAGGGCGAATGGTTTTGATGTTTTCATGGGTTTTACCTTGCATCATGCTTGCTTCTAATCCAATAGCAATTACCTTTGAAGTTGTACGATCAATGGCAACAATTGAAGGACTATCGACAACCACTTTGTCCCTGTGAATAATTAAGGTGTTAGCGGTACCTAGATCAATAGCAATTTCTTCTGTGAGGAAGTCAAAAAACCCCATAATCATTTATTTTTATTGGTGTAACCCAAATGTACTAAAATTAATGTTTAAAATGACGAATTCCAGTGAATACCATTGACATTTTGTTTGCATCGCAAAAATCAATTGAAAGCTGATCTTTAATGGATCCTCCTGGCTGGATTACAGAGCATACTCCTTGGTTAAAAGCTATTTCAACACAATCTGGAAATGGGAAAAACGCATCACTTGCCATGACTGAATTTTCGAGGCTAAATCCAAAACTTTTGCTTTTTCGATAGCTTGTTTTAAGGCATCAACACGAGATGTTTGTCCTGTTCCAGAGGCTAATAGCTGATTATTTTTTACAAGTACTATGGTGTTGGATTTGGTGTGTTTACATATTTTTGAAGCAAATAAAAGGTCTTTTATTTGTTCTTCTGTTGGTGAAATTTTGGTGGATACTGTTAAATGACTTTCATTGTCTGTAATGAGATCTTTGTCTTGAACTAAATAACCATTTAGGCAAGTTCTAACCAATGTTTCAAGTAGCTTATTACTCTTTTGAACCAGAATTACACGATTTTTTTTGCTTTTCAAAATTTCTAATGCTTCAGTATCATATTCAGGAGCAATGACAACTTCGCAAAACAAACTGTTGATTTTTTCAGCAGTAACAACATCTATTTTCCGATTACAAATCAAAACACCTCCAAATGCAGAAACAGGATCTCCTGCTAATGCATCAACGTATGCTTCAACTAAGCTTTCTCTGGTTGCAAAACCACAAGCATTGTTGTGTTTTAAGATAGCAAAGGTAGGTTTGTCGTTTTGAAATTCTTGCATCAATTGAACTGCGGCATCAATGTCTAGCAAATTGTTGTAAGAAATTTCTTTTCCATGAATTTGATCCATTAAATCATCCAATGGGCCAAAAAATGTTCCTTTTTGATGAGGGTTTTCTCCATATCGAAGACTTTTTGATTCTGGGATACTAAGCTTAAGCTTTGGATCGTCAGAGTCAGTATTGAAATAGTTAAAAATTGCAGTATCGTAATGCGAAGAGATATTAAATGCTTTGGCAGCAAAATGTTTCCTTTCCTCAATAGAGAGCTGACCCTCGGTAGTGTTTAATAAATCTAAAAATTCTTTGTAGTCTTCTTTATTTGAAACACAAACTACACTAGCAAAGTTTTTGCAGCAGCGCGAATTAAAGAAATCCCTCCAATATCAATTTTTTCAATAATGTCTTGTTCGGATGCCCCCGATGCTACAGTTTTTTCAAAAGGATACAAGTCAACAATAACTAGGTCTATTTGTGGAATTTGGTATTGCTTCATTTCTGCCTGATCAGAGGATACACTTTGACGGTTTAGAATTCCTCCAAATACCTTTGGGTGAAGGGTTTTTACCCTTCCACCAAGTATTGAAGGGTATGAGGTAACGTCTTCCACAGCAACAACATCATATCCCAATTCTTGAATAAACTTTTCAGTCCCTCCTGTTGAATATAGAGTTACACCAAGAGCGTCCAATTTTTTGATTATTGGAGCTAGCCCTTCTTTGTCAAAAACTGATATTAAGGCCGAACTAATTTTGTGTGTTGAAATCATCTTAGGAAATGTTTATTGATATATTGTTGGATAAAATATAGTTACCTACAAGATTGTTTACTTGTTCAAGAAGTAAAACATCTTTTTGGTTAAAAGCATTAATGGTATTGGAATCGATATCAATTTGTCCGATGTTAGTTTGATTCACTAAAATTGGAACAACAATTTCAGATTTTACATTGATATCACAAGCAATGTAATTCTCTTGATCAGACACATCATCTACCACAAAATTTTTATTGGAAACAGCAACTTGTCCACAAATACCTTTCCCAAAAGGAATTGTAATATGATCCGTTGGGATTCCTGCAAATGCCTTAAGGTGGAGTGTTTTTGTTTTATGGTTACTAAAATAAAAACCCACCCAATCGTAAGCTTTGTTTTCTTTTTTCAATAACACACAGATTTTGGTAAGCTTTGTTTCCATACTACTATTTTCAACTTCGAGAAAAGCTGAGATCAAAGAAAGTAGTTTTTGATTTGATTCCAATGGAAAATTATTTCCCACAAAAGTATTAAAATTTATTTCCAATGATTTGAATTCAAAACTTAATTTAAATCATTTTATGAACTAAATTATGTTTACATTTATTCAAAGAAACATCAATCTTAGTAGTCGGTTATTATTTGTTTTTAAATCACAGAAAATCATTTTTATACATTAAAAATTAACGAAGTTTATGATGCATCAAAAATTTGTAATTCAAGGGATGACTTGTGGAAATTGTAAGACAGCAATTGAGAAGGTGTTAAATTCTTATCCGGGAGTCAAAGATGTTGAGGTAGATTTAAAATCCGGCTCAACTATATTGAAAACTTCCAAAGCTATTTCTTTGAGTTCAATTGAAGACAAGCTGGGATCTAAATACTCAGTTCAAGGAATAAAGAGTCAAAAAAAATCGAAAACGAAAGAACTTTTCCCTTGTTTTTAATACTCCTGTACATAGTATTTGGAGCAACTTTTTTACAGTTTCCAGCGTTTTCAATTTCTGGATACATGATGGATTTCATGGGACTGTTTTTTATTGTATTTAGTTTTTTTAAGTTTTTGGGCTATAAATCTTTTCCAAAATCTTTTGCAATGTATGATCCACTTTCAAAAATCCTTCCTATTTATGGTTGGTTGTATCCTTTTATTGAAACCGCATTAGGATTATCATTTTTATTTCGTTTTAAAATTACTCTTACTTTGTGGGTAAGCCTGATTGTTTTATCCATCACAACTTTCGGTGTTTTGTCTTCCCTAAGAAGTAAAAATAAAATTCAATGCGCTTGCTTAGGAACGGTTCTCAATTTACCCATGACAGAAGCTACTTTGATTGAAAATCTAATCATGATAACTATGGCTTTTGGTATGCTTTTTGGTAATGCATACTAAATAGTAGTATATTTGTCTAATAATTGTGATTATGAATCAATTAAAGCTCTTTTTACTGATTATTTTGTTTGTCCATTCCAAAATGGGCATGGCACTCAATTTTCATTATTGTGGCGATCATTTAGTTCAAATTTCCTTTGCTCTAAATCCAAAAGGATGCAGGATGGAAACATCAAAAACTTCTCATTCAGATACACTTTCATTTTCTCAAAAAAATTGTTGTGCTGATGAAGTTGAGATTTTTCAAAACAAAGGTGAAATCTCTTTGATTGATGATTTCAATGGATTTGATTTCGAAATTTTGGGTTCTAACTCCAATTACTCTAAAAAAAACTACAGTACTGAAGATCCTCAACTTTTTCAGTTTCATCCACGTCCACCACCTTTACAGACAAATCTTTATCGTTTATACAGTTCGTTTCTTTTTTATGATTAATTCCACTGATTTACCTCAAACCATTTTAGTTTAGTAATCAACGAATTAACATCATATAAATGAAAAACATATACTTAACCTTTTTTTTTTAATGAGTATGTCTTTACCTGCACAAGAGCTGCTTGAAGGACAAATTAAAATAAGAGAAAATAATACCGAAATCCCAGTTGAAGGAGCTAATTTATTTTGGCTCAAGACAACTCAAGGAACTATAACGGATTCTTCGGGAGAGTTTAAACTTCCATTAAACCCGATCTCAAATAAATTGATTGTAAGTTATCTTGGCTTCAAAACGGATACTTTAACAATTACAAATCCAAAACGAATTACACATACATTGCTTTCCAACAGTGGTGACTCATTGGAGGAGATTACCCTTACTGAAAGAAGGAAAGCCATTCAAAAATCATATTTTGAGACCCAAAACATAATTAAAGTCTCTAGTGAAGAATTGCTAAAAGCAGCTTGTTGTAATCTTTCTGAGAGCTTCGAAACAAATCCCTCAATCGATGTAAATTTTGCGGATGCATTGACCGGTACAAAACAAATTAAAATGCTCGGTCTCTCTAGTCCTTATCTTATGATATCTGAAGAAAATATTCCTATGGTTCGGGGAGCTTCACAAGTTTATGGATTGACCTTTACACCTGGCACTTGGATAGAAAGTATTCAAATTACCAAAGGAGCTGGAAGTGTGGTAAATGGATTTGAGAGCATTGCGGGGCAGATAAATACAGAAATTCAAAAGCCTTCGATGGATGCTCCTTTGTTTTTAAACCTTTATTCTTCTATTAATGGTAGACAAGAGTTTAACGCCCATTATAATACTGTATGGAATGAAAAATGGAGTGGGGGTTCTTATGTGCATGTAAATCAAAGAATTCAGAAATTTGATAAAAACAAGGATTCGTTTTTAGATGTTCCAGTTTCGAGACAAATTAATGTCCTTAATAGATGGCAATACACGGATGCTGTGAAAGGTTGGGTTGGTTTTGCTAATCTCCGTTTTCTAGATGACAAAAAACAAACAGGCTCTGTAAATTTTGACCCAAGGGTTCATAAAAACACCACTACTTTTTGGGGGAGTGAAATTGAAACAAAGCGAATAGATGCTTCTCTTAAATTAGGTCATGTTTTTCCAGATTTACCCTATCAAAGTTTTGGTTTTCAATCGGCTTATAGCATTCATGATCAGGATTCTTATTTTGGACTAAGAAGATACGATGTAAAACACCAAAGCTTGTTTGCAAACCTCTTGTTTAACTCGATCATAACCAACACCAAAAATAAATTCAAAACAGGAATTAATTTTTCTTTTGATCAATATAATGAGGTTGTAGATCAAGTTGATTATGAAAGACGAGATGAGGTTGTTGGAGCTTTTTTTGAGTATAGCTATGACAGTTTGGATAAATTTAGTTTAACTGCTGGAATCCGACTGGATCTCCACAACCGTATAGGAAATTTCATAACACCCAGATTGCATATCCGATATGTTCCTTGGGAAAGATCAGTCTTGAGAGCATCGGTTGGTCAAGGTCGAAAAGTAGCCAATATATTTGCAGAAAATCAAAAATTATTCGGAACCAATCGCTTGATACAGTTAGTCGAAAATGGAGGGTCTATTTATGGTTTAAGACCAGAAAAGGCAATGAATTATGGGTTGAGTTTTCTTCAAGGGTACACCCTTTTTGGTAAACAAGGAGACCTAACAGTCGATTATTACCGTACAGAATTTTCTGATCAAGTTGTGGTTGATTGGGAACAGGCTAGTCATATTCGATTTTACAACCTTGATGGATCAAGTTATGCCAATAGTGTTCAATTCGAATTGAATTATGTCCCCTATAAAAACGCAGCTATCCGTTTGGCTTACAAAAATTATGAAGTCAAAACAACTTATCAGGACCAAACCTTACAAAAACCTTTACAGCCACAAGAACGTTTTTTTGCTAACCTCGAGTACAAATTTATTGATGATGAAAATGAATCTCAATGGAAAGCAGATTTCACCTATCATTTTGTAGGAAGTCAGCGTTTACCAGCAAATAAAAGAGATGGATTTGAAACTTCTCAGAAAGTTATGGTTTATTGAATATGCAATTAACACGAGTTTTTTTTCTTCACAATTTGAAGTATATTTGGGAGGAGAAAATTTAGGTGATTTCAAACAATTAAACCCAATTATAGATGCAGAGAATCCTTTTGGCTCAAATTTTGATACCTCAATAGTGTATGCACCTGTATTTGGAAGAATGCTTTATGCAGGTCTAAGATTTAAACTTTTAAATAAAAAACAATGAAAAAAATAATCATACTTATTATTGCCCTTATGCCTATGTTGAGTTTTGCTCAAAAAGCAAAAAAAGATATTCAAAAAACAACTTTTGAAGTAGAGGGGTTTGTGGAATGTGCAAAGCTCGTATTGAAAAACAAGCGTACACTATTAAAGGTGTAAAGTCAGCTAAATGGGACATTCCAACCCACCAGTTTTCTGTAATTTATGATGCATCGAAAACCTCGTTGTTGAATATTCATAAGCAAATTGCCGCTGTAGGTCATGATACTCCTTTAGCAACTTCAGACCAATCAACCTATGATAACTTGCCCATGTGTTGTCTGTATGAGCGTAAAGTTAAAGAATGAGAGCATCAATTAAGTTCATAAAAAAAGCGACCTATTAGGTCGCTTTTTTAGTTTTAAACTTAAACTTTATTACATCATTCCGGGCATTCCACCTCCCATTGGAGGCATTCCGCCACCAGTTGCTGGTGCGTCTTCCTTAATGTCTAATAAAGCACATTCTGTGGTTAAAATCATCCCAGAAACTGATGCAGCGTTTTCAAGTGCAACACGAGTAACTTTTTTTGGATCTATGATTCCTTCTTTGAGCATATCTACATAGGTTCCGTTTTTTGCGTTGTATCCAAAATTACGATCTCCTTCAAGAACTTTTGAAACAACAACAGATCCTTCACCACCAGAATTTTCAACGATGATGCGTAAAGGAGACTCTATTGCTTTCTTGATGATTTGAATTCCTGTAGCTTCATCAGCATTATCGCTTTTGATGTCTTCTAAAACAGTTTTGGCATTTAGAAGAGCGACTCCTCCTCCAGCAACAATTCCTTCTTCAACAGCTGCTCGAGTTGCATGAAGTGCATCGTCAACTCGATCTTTCTTCTCTTTCATTTCAACTTCAGAGGGAGCTCCAACATAAAGCACAGCAACACCGCCCGAAAGTTTAGCTAAACGTTCTTGTAGTTTTTCTTTGTCGTAATCGGAGGTTGAGTTTTCGATTTGAGATTTTATTTGTCCTACACGACCTTGGATTGCATCAGCTTGTCCAGCGCCATTTACAACAGTTGAATTGTCTTTATCGATAGTCACTTTTTCAGCAGTTCCAAGCATTTCTAAAGTTGTGTTTTCAAGGGTATGTCCTCGTTCTTCAGAAATTACAGTTCCTCCCGTTAGTATAGCAATATCTTCAAGCATTGCTTTACGACGGTCTCCAAATCCAGGGGCTTTGACTGCGGCAATTTTAAGTGCACCACGAAGCTTGTTTACTACAAGCGTAGCCAAGGCTTCTCCATCTACATCTTCTGCAATAATAAGCAAAGGCTTACCCGTTTGGGCAACTGGCTCTAAAACAGGTAAAAGATCTTTCATTGCTGAAATCTTTTGTCGTAGAGTAAAATGTAAGGAGTTTCAAGATCTGCTTCCATTTTCTCGGAATCAGTAACAAAATAGGGAGATAAATATCCTCTGTCGAACTGCATTCCTTCAACAACATCCACATAGGTTTCTGTTCCTTTTGCTTCTTCAACAGTTATTACACCTTCTTTACCTACCTTTTCAAAAGCTTCTGTAATTAAACCGCCAATAGTACTATCGTTGTTTGCAGAGATACTAGCAACTTGATTTATTTTTTCGGAGGATCCTCCAACTTCGGTTGAAATTGAATCCAGCTCGGTTACAATTGCAGACACAGCTTTATCAATCCCTCTTTTTAGATCCAGTGGATTTGCACCAGCAGCAACATTTTTGAGACCCTCTTTTACAATGGCTTGTGCAAGAATAGTTGCTGTTGTAGTTCCATCTCCCGCCAAGTCATTGGTTTTGGAAGCTACTTCTTTTACCATTTGAGCACCCATGTTTTCTAAAGCATCTTCGAGTTCTATTTCCTTTGCAACGCTAACCCCATCTTTGGTAACTTGTGGAGCTCCAAAAGCTTTGCCGATGATGACATTACGTCCTTTAGGTCCTAAAGTAACTTTGACTGCGTTTGCGAGGGCATCAACCCCTCTTTTGATACCATCTCTAGCATCAATATCAAATACTATTTTTTTTGCCATTTTATTTTATTTTTTAATTTAAACTATTGCAAGAATATCGTTCTCTTTCATGATGAGGTAGTCTTTTCCATCATGTTGAAGCTCTGTTCCAGCATATTTTCCATACAATACGGTATCACCTACTGCGAGGGTAACAGGATTTTCTTTGGTTCCAGGACCAACAGCAACTACAATACCTTTCTGAGGTTTTTCTTTTGCAGTGTCTGGTATATAAAGACCCGAAGAAGTTTGAGTTTCAGCAGCTGCAGGTTCAATAAGAACACGATCTGCTAAAGGCTTAATGTTGATTGTACTCATGATTACTATTTTATGTTAAAATTTAAAATTTACTTTTCATAAATTATGCCAATTTGATACTTACTCTTTTTGGTAAAAAAAAAATGCCAGCTTGTCAGTAAGCTAGCATTTTTAGTGCAAAAGGCAAATAATTTATTCGATTGCTGCTGGTTCTTCATCTGATGAGGCTTCTGGAAGTACCTCAGGAATAACCTCAGGAATCGTTTCTGTGGAAATTTCTTCTAGTGTATTTGAATCTAAAATCTTAGACTCTGTGTTTACAGCATTTTCATTTGTATTTAAACTAAAGTTTGAAAGCAAAATCAGTATTAATAAAAGTGTTGCTAAAACCCAAGTACTTCGATCTAAAAAGTCTGTTGTTTTTTGAACCCCACCCATTTGTTGAGCTCCTCCTCCAAATGAGGAAGAAAGTCCTCCGCCTTTTGGATTTTGAACCATTACAACAAGTATTAAAAGAAAACAAACTACTAAAATTAGTGCTATAAAAATTGAAAATGTACTCATTGGATTGTATTATTTTTTTTGTAATTCTTTAATGGCTTTTATTTGGTCTGCAAAGAAACTGTTTTTTTCTGGATATTTCAAACTTAATATTTTGTAGGCTAATAAAGCTTTTTTAAACTTTTGCTGTTTTACATAAACTTTAGCTAAAGTTTCGGTCATTAGTTCTTCTTTGTTGAATTTGGTTTTTTTTGACAAATTCTGTTTTGGGACATTAGGAGAAACTGGAGGAATTTTTGGATTGTTTTTTATGAAGGTGTCGATCAATTCGATTTTGTCTTCAAAAGAGCTTTTAGGGGGTAAATTTTCATAATCCTCAATGGTGTTGGTCTTTGACCACTCGAGCCATTCTAAAAAACTGAGATTTGTTGGAATTTTCTTCTTCTCAGCAGCAACCGGTTTTTCTTCTGTTGTTTCTGTCTTAATTTCTTTTTCTTCGACAGGTTGATCCACTTCAATAGTTTCAACAATTTTCTCAACTTTATCATCAGAATTGGGTATTAATTTTTCAACTGGTTTCTGGGTTGAAGTTTCTGTGGTTGGATCATCATAAATCCATTGATACAACCTGCTTCGATCAGGGCTAATTATGGAAGTTTTTTTTAGAATCAAGTCGAAATTAAACTTCTCTTGTTCTTTTAATGTTTTCAAATAAAGTGCAAAAGCAGCTTGAAAATAAGGATATCTATAGGTAATTTTTTCTAAGGACATTCTTTGCTCTTCACTGAGAGCATCAAATTTTTTTGATAAAGCAGAAAAATCCATAGAAGTCATCATATTACCATTTTGCTAGAGAGGCATTAAAAATATCTTGCGTAATTCGTTCAAAAATTTCTCCATGAGCTGTATCTTTTATATCATAGAGTTGCTGCTCGGCAGGGAAGTCATAAAAAAAAGAAAAACTTGTTTCATAATTGTCTTCCTCATTTTTGTTGTTGAAGTATCGAACATTAACTGTAATTGTTAATCTATTTTGAGCCGCAGTATTTTCAGCTGTGGCCGACATTGGTGTGATACTGTATTCTATTATTTCTCCCTCAAAAACCAAGTCACCATTCGTGTTTGTCAAATTCAGATTTGTTTGATTGATTAAGATGTCTTGGAGTGCAAGGGTAAAGTCTCTGTCTAAACCTGGTTCAATTGTTGATCCGGGTCTATTTCCAGCTATGTTTTCAAAATAGTTTACCTGAAATGTCTCTGTACCCGCCGGGATTGAAGCCCCTGTGAAAGAGTAGATTCCACAAGATTTGACAAGTGCTACAAAAAATAGTAAACTCAAATATTGACTGTAAAATTTAATCTTCTGAATCATCACTTAAATCATATTGTTTGATTTTACGGTAAAGCGTTCGCTCTGATATTCCGAGTTCTTTTGCCGCTAATTTACGTTTTCCTTTACTTCTTTCTAATGCTCTTTTGATCATTTCTATTTCTTTTTTGAAGAAGGGATAAAGGTTCTTCTTCTGTAATAGTTTCTGCATAATCATAAGACTGAACAGAACTTTCTAAAGGCTCTTGTAATTGATTTTCAACGGGTAAAGCTTGAATAGCTTGTTGGTTATCATCGGTCGATTTTTGCCCGTAAATTTTATTTATCAAACCTTGATTTTTTCCTGAACATCTTCAGATGCTTCATGATTCATAAGCTCTAGGGTAAGCTTCTTAAGGTCGTTTAAGTCATTTTTCATGTCAAAAAGAACTTTGTATAAAATTTCTCTTTCTGAAGCAAAATCACTTGATGATTTTTCGTTATTGCGTAAAGCAGGTAATTGGGATCCCATATCAGGGAGGTAGGACATGAGTGTTACGGAATTCAATTCACGTTCTTTTTCTAGAACAGAAATTTGTTCGGCAACATTTCTAAGCTGACGAATGTTACCATTCCAGTTGTATTGAGTAAGTATCTTAAGTGCACTTTCATCTAACCGGACTGTTGGCATATGATATTTTTGAGCAAAATCAGAAGCAAATTTTCTAAATAACAGAGGGATATCTTCTTTTCGTTCTCGAAGTGGAGGTAAATTTATTTCAACGGTACTCAGTCGGTAATACAAATCTTCTCGAAATTTCCCTTTCTGAATAGCATCACTCATATTGACATTTGTTGCTGCCACAATTCGAACATTGGTTTTTTGAGTTTTTTTAGAGGAGCCTACTTTTAAAAATTCCCCAGTTTCTAGAACTCGAAGAAGTCTTACTTGAGTAGGGAGAGGAAGTTCTCCTACTTCGTCTAAAAAAATTGTTCCTCCATCTGCAACTTCAAAATATCCGCTACGAGTAGATGTGGCTCCTGTAAATGCTCCTTTTTCATGACCAAAAAGTTCACTGTCAATTGTTCCTTCTGGGATTGCCCCACAGTTTACAGCTATGTATTTGGAATGTTTACGATGAGAGTATTGATGAATTATTTTTGGAATATTTTCTTTTCCTACGCCACTTTCACCAGTAACCAATACAGAAATGTCGGTTACAGCAACTCTGAGTGCTTTTTCAAGAGCTCTATTTAGCAAGGGATTCATTCCAATAATCCCAAAGCGTTGTTTTATTGATTGGATAGATTCCATTATCATATATTTTTAGAAATCCCTATTGGACTTCCTATTAGTGTTGCTGAAGTACAGTCATTAATTTTTACATCTACAAAATCACCAACTGAATAATCTTCTTTTGGAAAAACAACAACGGTATTTTGAGTTGTTCTTCCGCTCCATTCGTGCTTTGATTTTTTGGACTCTTTTTCAATCAGTACACAAACGGTTTTGTTTTTATATTCTGAGGTTCTAGAACGACTGTGTTGTCTTTGTTTTTCAATTATTTCTTGAAGCCTTCTGAGTTTAATTTCCTCGGGAATATCATCTTTTAGTTTACGCATTGCTAGAGTACCTGGACGTTCTGAATACGAAAACATAAACCCAAAATGGTATTGCACATAATCCATCAGACTCAGGGTGTCTTGATGATCTTCTTCTGTTTCTGTTGGAAATCCAGCAATGAGATCCTGAGAAATTGAACAGGTTGGAATTATCTTCCGAATGTTATCAATGAGATCAAAATATTCCTGTCGTGTGTGTAAACGGTTCATTTTTTTTAGTATTCGATCACTTCCCGATTGAACTGGTAGATGAATATGTTTACAGATATTATCGTAGGCTGCCATGGTGTGAATTACATCTAGGGTCATGTCTTGGGGGTTGGATGTAGAAAAACGAATCCTCATCTTGGGATGTGCTTGCGCAACAAGAGACAAGAGTTGTGAAAAGTTTAATGCAGTTTTTTGTTGAAGTTCTGAAGCCTTTTCAAAATCTTTTTTTAGTCCACCACCGTACCAAAGATAACTGTCTACATTTTGACCCAACAGAGTAATTTCTTTGTAACCTTTTTTTGCCAAATCATTTACCTCATCCAAAATGCTTTTAGGATCACGGCTACGTTCTCTTCCTCTTGTAAAGGGTACAACACAGAATGTACACATATTATCACAACCCCGTGTAATTGAAACAAAAGCACTTACTCCGTTTGATTGAAGGCGAACTGGGGCAACATCAGCGTAGGTTTCTTCTTTTGAAAGAATTACATTTACGGCATTCCTCCCATCTTCAATTTTGTGTAGTAAGTTAGGTAGATCTTTGTATGCGTCTGGACCAACTACCATATCCACAATTTTCTCTTCTTCTAAAAATTTTTCTTTTAAACGTTCTGCCATACAACCCAAAACACCAACTTTCATATTGGGGTTGAAACGTTTAACGGAATTGAACTTCTCCAGACGTTTGCGAACGGTTTGTTCTGCCTTATCTCTGATGGAACAGGTGTTGATTAAAACCAAATCGGCTTCTTTCATTTCTGTGGTGGTCTGAAAACCCTCGGAGGATAAAATTGAAGCTACAACTTCGCTGTCAGCAAAATTCATCTGGCATCCATAGGACTCGATGTATAGTTTTCGGGAGTCCTTACAATTTTCATTTTTTTGTTTTGACAGAGGTTCTCCATTGAAATCATTTGGATTTTTATCAAGTATAGCATGAAGTGCTTTTTGGTCGCTCATAGTTTGTTGTCAAACTGTTTCCAGAATTAATTTTTAAAACGAATTATCGACAAAATTACAAAAATTGTTTCATAATGTCATCTTGTCAGGTCATTTCATCGATTGTGGATTTTCGTTGAATTTATGTTGGGTATAAAGCCTAATGATGTTGACTCTTTTCATGAAAATTTTAAGTTTAGTTCAAATATAATTATGAGTACTAAAAAAAAACCTCCTACTTTTGTGAGCAGAAAAATCGATTTATGGCAAAGAATTTAGTTATTGTTGAGTCCCCGGCTAAAGCTAAAACTATTGAAAAGTTTTTAGGTAAAGATTTTAAAGTTGCTTCAAGTTTTGGACATATTGCGGACTTACCTTCAAAAGAATTAGGAGTTAATGTAGAAGGAGATTTTTCTCCAAAATACATAGTTTCATCAGACAAAAAGAAAGTTGTTACTGAATTGAAATCCTTAGCCAAAAAAAGCAGATATGGTTTGGTTGGCAAGTGACGAAGATCGGGAGGGTGAGGCAATTGCATGGCATTTGGCTCAAACTTTAAAGCTGAAGGAAGAAAACACCAAACGAATTGTTTTTCATGAAATTACTAAAAATGCAATTCTAAGAGCCATTGATAACCCCAGAGAAATAGATTATAATCTTGTAAATGCTCAACAAGCAAGAAGGGTTCTGGATCGTTTAGTAGGGTATGAGCTTTCTCCTGTATTGTGGCGAAAGGTTAAAGGAGGACTTTCGGCAGGGAGAGTGCAATCGGTCTCTGTAAGATTGATCGTAGAACGTGAGCGTGAGATTAAAGCTTTCATAGCTCAATCCATGTACAAAACTCAAGCAGAGTTTTTATCCAAATCAGGTAAAACTATAAAGGCACAACTCGGTAGTAATTTTGAAAATCCAGATGAAGTTCAAGATTTTCTTCTTGAAAATGTAGGTGCAAAATTCTCAATTGCATCCAAAGAAACAAAGCCAGCTAAAAAAGTCCAACGGCTCCTTTTACAACCTCAACCTTGCAACAAGAAGCATCAAGAAAACTATATTTTTCTGTTAGTAAAACGATGACTATGGCTCAACGTTTGTATGAAGCTGGATTAATTACCTACATGAGAACAGATAGTGTAAATCTTTCCAGAGAAGCTCAGTCAGCTGTTCTTTCAATTATTGAAAATAATTATGGAAGTGAATATGCCCAGGCTAGAAATTTTACAACTAAAAGTAAAGGTGCACAAGAAGCCCACGAAGCGATTCGACCAACGGATGTAACTCGTATAAAGATTGAAGGTGATTATGATCAAATGCGACTTTATGAATTAATATGGAAAAGAACGGTTGCTTCTCAAATGAGTGATGCAAAGCTTGAGCGAACTCAACTTAAAATCAAAGCATCTACTCATCAAGAGATTTTCAAGGCCAGAGGAGAAGTTATCAAGTTTGAAGGCTTTTTAAAAGTTTATTTGGAAGGCGTTGATGAGGAAGAAGAGGAGGCGGAAGGAATACTTCCGTCTGTAAACCAAGGAGATTCGGTTGATTTAAAGTCACTTGTGTCTACACAGCGATTTTCAAGACCACCTTATCGATACTCTGAAGCGGCTTTGGTAAAAAAACTAGAAGAACTTGGAATAGGAGACCCTCAACTTATGCCCCAACAATTTCTACGGTTCAAAACAGAGGTTATGTTGCTAAAGGTGTAGTTGAAGGAAAAGAACGCAATTATCACCAATTGACATTAAAGAAAGATGAAGTTAATGTCAAGCTTTTAACTGAAATGGTTGGTTCTGATAAAGGTAAATTGGTGCCAACAGATATTGGAATTATCGTTAATGATTTTTTAGTCACAAATTTTAAAAACATTTTGGACTACAGTTTTACAGCTCAAGTTGAAAAAGATTTTGATGAGATTGCAGAGGGAAATGAGGATTGGACCAAAATGATCAAAGGATTCTATGGTAATTTTCATGAAACGGTTAATTTTGTTCAACAAAATGCGGAGCGTGAGTCGGGAGAGCGAAGCCTTGGGACTGACCCAAAGTCTGGTCGTGGACTAAAAGTTCGATTAGGGAAATTTGGTCCAATTGCCCAAATTGGAAATTCTGATGATGAAGAAAAGCCTGTTTTTGCGAGTTTGACAAACGAGCAACAACTGGATACAATTTATTTTGAAGAGGCACTTGAGTTGTTTCAATTACCCAAAAGTCTCGGAGATTACGAAGGACAAGCGTTAACTGTAAATAATGGTCGTTTTGGGCCCTATATTAAATTTGGAGATATGTTTGTTTCTCTTCCCAAAGGTTCAAATCCTATGGAAATAGATCAAGAAATTGCTATCGAACTCGTAGAAGAAAAAAAGAAAGCTGATGCTCCAATATATACTTATAAAGACCTTCCTGTAACTAAAGGTAAAGGCCGATTTGGACCCTTTATTAAATGGAGTGGAATGTTTATAAATGTGAACAAGAAATATGATTTTGATGCCTTAAGTAATTCTGACATTGAAACACTTATTGAAGACAAGATTCAAAAAGAAATTGATAAGGTAATTCATGACTGGAAAGATGAAGGTATTCGAATTGAAAAAGCACGCTGGGGAAGATCCAATATTATTCAAGGTAAAATCAAAATAGAATTATCAAAAGACATTGATCCAACAAAAATCACCTTGGAGGAAGCTAAAAAAAAGAATTGAAGCTAAAAAACCCAGTAAGAAAAAATCAAAAGCCAAAGCCAAAACGACTAAAAAGAAGAAATAGAGATGAGTCTTGAATTTTTTGAACCAGTTGATGAAGCCATTTATGGAGTTTCTTCTCTCCTGCCAAAACAGGTCTTGGGAAAGAGAATAAGAATACATACCAAACGCTTGGGTTTTCCCGAACTACAAGATGGTGTACGAATTGCTTTGTTTAGTGTAGATGAAAATAGAAATGGCTTTTTTTCTTCCACATCTTATGACATAAATGAATTTAGAAGGCAATTTTATAAGTTGTACCCGGGAAACTGGTCTCTAGAAGTTGCAGATTTAGGTGATTTGCCTAGAGGTAAAACTCCAGAAGACAGTTATTTTGCAATCAAGGAGGTTTGCATAGATTTAAGAAAAATGAATATTATTCCAGTGATCATTGGTGGATCTCAAGACCTAACAGTAGCGGCTTATCGATCTTTCGAAAATAATAATCACTGGGTAAATATTGTATCTGTAGACAATCGCTTCGATTTTTCTAAAGATGAAGATCTAATATCTGGAAAATCCTACATGAGTAAAATCATAATGGAAACACCAAGTTATTTATTCAATTACACCAATATTGGTTATCAATCTTATTTGATTGCTCAGGAGGAATTGGATTTAATGGAAAAACTTTTTTTGAATCAATTCGCCTAGGGAGTATTTTAGATGACAATCGGATTTCTGAACCTGTATTTAGAGAAGCTGACATAGCGAGTTTTGATATGAAATGTCTTCGAAGTTCGGCTGATGGAACTTATGCAAATGGATATCCCAACGGTATTGATAGCAGAACAATCTGCGCGTTATCAAGATATGCAGGAATTAGCGACCGCTTGAGTTTAGCAGGTTTTTTTGATTTACCAAACAACATGCTTTTCCATAAATTATTAGCTCAAATCATTTGGTACTTTATTGAAGGTGTTAATTGTAGGTTTGGGGAGTATCCAGTAAACACCAGTCATAAGTTTAAGCGTTACACAGTTCCCATGTCTGACCGAGAAATGGTGTTTTTTCAAAGTAAAATAAGTGATCGATGGTGGATCGAAATAAAAAATGAAAACTATTTAGATAATAAATCAAAAAGTAACACGTTATTATCATGCACACATCAAGATTATCTTGACGCTTGCAACGATGTTTTGCCCGATAGATGGTGGAAAGCCACTAAGAGAGGTTGAGTGATTCAATCTTTTTATTTATCTTGAGAGTGCAAACTATATTTTGAATAATAAGCCCTTAAAAGAGATTTGTCTTTTATGAAAAAAATATTTGTTTTAATTGCCACCGTACTGCTCCTGATAGGTTGTGGTAACAAGAGGGGTGAATTAGTGGGAGTAAAGCAGAAGAAGTGGTTTCCTGAAAAACCTTATGGGATGACACTTGTTGAGGGTGGAGCCTATATCATGGGTAAAGCTGATGATGATATGGCACAACTTCAAAACGCCCAAGCCAAAACGGTAACTGTACGTTCTTTTTATATGGATGAAACAGAAATTACCAATAGTGAATATCGCCAATTTGTGTACTGGGTAAGAGACTCTGTTGCCTTGGCAATGTTAGCAAGAAAGGCTGATGAGCTTGACTTGGGAGAGGAAGCACAAGATGGAATAGGAGAATATGCTTTTGCAGATGCAGATACTTCTGATATTTCTGAATTTCAAAAATATATGAAGGCTAACTACTACGACTTGAGTGAAGACTTGTATGCGGGTCGACCTTTAAATTGGGATCAAGACATACAATGGACACCAGAAGATTATGTAGATCAAGCATATGTAGAAATTATGGACAGTTTGTATTTACCTCCAGAGGTTTGGTACAATGGTGAAATGAAAATTGATGTCAATAAGTTAAAATATAAATATTCATGGTTTGATGCCGAAGCAGCAGCATTGGCAAGAAAGAAAGATCCATTTATGCGCGATCGTTTACCATTCATAAAGAAAGAAGAGATAGAAATATATCCTGATACAACGGTATGGATTAAAGATTTCAATTACTCTTACAACGAGCCTATGCACAATGATTATTTTTCTCATCCTGCATACCAAGATTATCCAGTAGTCGGAGTATCTTGGGTTCAAGCAGTTGCTTTTTGTAATTGGAGAACGAGTTTCAAAAACAAATATCAAAGAGAAAGTAATAAACCTTTGGTCAATTATTTTAGATTACCAACTGAGGCAGAATGGGAATACGCAGCACGAGGTGGAATTCCTTCAGGAATTTATCCTTGGGGATCACCGTATTTATTAAACGATAGAGGATGTTTTTTAGCTAACTTTAAACCTTTAAGAGGAGATTATTCGTCCGATCAAGCCATGTATACTGTAGAAGCTAAGTCCTACTTAGCCAATGATTTTAATTTGTACAATATGGCTGGAAATGTTTCAGAATGGACAGGTTCATCTTATGACCCTGGAGCCTATGAATACGTATCTTCCTTAAACCCAAATCTTTCACTCAACGAGGAGGAAAAAGAAAAGTAATTCGCGGAGGTTCTTGGAAAGATGTAGCTTATTTTCTTAGAGTAAGTTCTAGAGATTACGAATACGCTGATACAGCAAGAAGTTATATAGGTTTCAGAACAGTTCAAGATTATTTAGGTTCTGAAAAAGTTAAAATTAAATAGAAACATATTATCTTTAACCAATACTAAAAATTTATTTCAAAATGGATGCAAAACAATTAAAGGGAAGGTTAAGAAGAAAAATTATTATGCACATGCTGTTCCAAATTGGAGGGGCTGTGGTAATTGTGGGGGCTTTATTTAAAATCCTCCACCTAGAAATAGGCCCGATAACGGGTGGAGTAGTACTTGGACTTGGTTTGGGGACTGAGGCAATAATTTTCTTGGTAGGTGGACTTATGTTGGATGATGCTCGAGAAGAGCATGCTGCCTATGTAGAACACCAAATGGAAAGTTCAGGTCACGGCTCAAAATCAAGTAACGATGAAGAAGGATTGTCAAGTAAAATTGATTCTATTCTTCAAGAAGCCAAACTGGATGTTGGTTTAGTAAATGGTTTGACTCAAAGTATCAAGAACCTTGAGGAATCTGCTAAAGCACTTTCGCCAGCAGCAGATGCAGTGTCTTCTTCACAAAATTATTCTGATCAGTTGTCCAAAGCGGCAGCTCAATTAGAATCTTTGAATGAGATGTACAGCTCTCAAGTAGCGAACGCAGGTTCTCAATCTGCATACAACGAACAAGTAGCCGAAAATGCTGAACGCTTAAAAGCGCAGATGGAATCTTTGTCTGCAAATTTAGCTTCACTTAATCAAGTTTATGGCGGAATGCTTTCTGCAATGAATAAAAACTAAGAAGCATGGCTGGAGCAAATGAAACCCCGCGTAATAAACTTATTGCGCTGATGTACTTAGTATTCATTACCATGTTGGCATTGAATGTAAGTAAAGAGGTTTTGGATGGTTTTGGACAAATGTTCAAGAAAATTCAAAGCGCAAACGAACGTGTAAATTCTGGAAATGAAATTTACTATCAAAAAATAGCTGTAAATGCCGAAGAGAAAGAAGGTAAGTGGATTGGTCACGATCGTACTGCCAAAGAAATTCGTAAGGAATCTACAGCATTTTTTAATCGTATTCAAGAAATCAAGAATACCATCACTGCAGATCGTATGACTGACGATCCAAATTTGGAAAAATATGCAGAGATGGATAAAGGAGAAAAATTAGATTTAATTTTCTTTGATGCAAGTGGTGTATCTCCGGAAGGGCAGGAATTCCTTGATCTCATGAATAATTACAAAATGAGAGTTATTCAAGTTTTTGCAAGCCAATATCCTCAGTACACTGAGCTTGTTGAAGAACGTTTTTACTCTGGTGATTTTGAAGGAAACATCAAAAACAAAGATGGGGTTGATGTTTCATGGTTGGTAGCAAATTATGAAGGTTTCCCACTGATATCATCTCTTGCTAAACTTACAATGATGCAAAATGATATTCGTCTTACAGAAAGTGATGTTCTTAATGCATTGTTAGGTAAGGAACTAGAGGCAGGAAGTAAAGTAAACAAGGATAACTACATATCACTACTTAAGACCGAAAAAGGAGCTTACTATCAGGGAGAAATATTTGATGGAAGCGTCATTTTGGGAAGAAAAGGAGGTGCTCAGAACCCGAATGAAGTTCGATTGTCTCTTGATGGCAGAAAACTTACAGAAGATCAATATGAACTTATTCCTGGTGGAATTAAGTTGAAAGTTCAAGCAGGTCGTCCTGGAGATCATACCATAACGGGAGATTTAGTTTTCTTGAATAATGGAATTGAATCTAGAATTCCAGTTGAGCAAACATTTGCAGTTATATCAAAACCGAATTCGGCAGTTATTTCCGCAGATAAGATGAATGTTGTTTATCGTGGTGTAGAAAATCCGATGACGATTTCTATCCCAGGAATTCCTGACAACAAAATCAGAGCCACTGCTCCTGGACTTAAACGTCTTAGAGGGAGTAAATACATAATGAACCCAGGAAAGGGAAGAGAATTAAAGATAACTGCAAGTGGTTCCTTACCAGATGGTGCCGTAGTTTCTACTTCTACAAAATTTAGAATTAAAGATATTCCTCGACCAACGGGAACAGTTCGTGGTCAAATGGGAACCATTAAAATTCCAAAAAGTAGTTTAGAGATTTCAACCATAGGAGCTGTTCTAGATGATTTTGATTTTGACATCAAATTACAAACGGTTAGTTTTAAGTTCAAAGTTCCTGGTCAGGCAACAATCTCTGTAAATGGAAGCAAATTAAATGCAAAAGCAAAAGGCGCTTTACGGAGAGCTAAACTTGGACAGTCCGTTCAAATTTTTGATATTAAGGTTAAAAACCCTAACAATCCAAGTTACCGATTCAAGAAAGTTTCACCAGTAATATGTGAGATAGCAAACTAACAATCTTAATCATGAACACAAGATCTATTTATTTGTTTCTTTTTATATCGTGTATTTTTATTAGTGAGGCATTTGGTCAAGCCAATTTGCTCAATGCTCGAGTTCCACAGGAAATTGGACAACTTAATGAAAAACAAAGCATAGCGAATGATGAAACTCCACTCGCTTATGGATATATAGACGATAGAGATATTTTGTGGTCAAAAACAGTCTGGGAGATTGTTGATTTAGATGAGCGGATTAATTTTCCTTACTACTATCCTACAGATACCCTTAACCTTGGTCCTGATCGTAGATCTTTATTTCATGTTTTGAAAAAAAACCTTCGTAATGGAAAAATCAAAGAGGTGTATGATGATGATTATTTTCAATCCAAATTAACGTATCAAGAAATTTTAGATAAGTTAGTTGCAATTGATACACTAGAGGCTGGTATTGAGCAGTTGAATGCTGGAGAGGCACTTGATCCCCAGTACATCAACAGATCTACAATAACTGCTGCCTCAATTCGTCAGTATCGCATTAAAGGAACTTGGTATGTAAACAAACGCTTAGGTGAGTTAAAATATAGATTATTAGGTATTGCTCCTGTAGCACCTGATGTTTATACCTTAAATTTACCTGAAGAAGAACAAGATTTAGTTGAGTTATTTTGGGTATGGTTTCCAGATGCAAGAGAGTCTTTAAACTCTTCTAAGGTATTCAATAATCGCAACTCATCTCAACCGATAACTTTTGACCATATGTTAAATTCAAGACGTTTTAATTCTTTAATTTATAAAGAAGAAAATGTTTATGAAGATCGTAAAATTGAAGAATATATCTTCGAAGATGCTCTTCAGCAACTATTAGAATCAGAGCGTGTCAAATCAGTTATTCGAGATTTTGAACAAGATTTGTGGAATAATTAAAATCCCATTAGAAATCATAAAACGCTGCTTTATGCAGCGTTTTTTTATACCTTTAATTTTATATGAAACATTCCCTAATAGTAGGTTTGGGTTTAGCGGGTTTATCATATGCAGAGCAACTCCGCCGCGAAGGGTTATCTTTTCAAATAATTGACAAAGGCTTTGGAGGTTCATCCAAAATTGCTGCAGGAATCTATAATCCTACAGTATTAAAACGTTTCTCATTAGCGTGGAATGGTGCTCTTTTTCATACATATGCTTTACCTTTTTACAAAGAGTTACAAGAACGGTTGCATTCAGAATTTATTTTTCCAACTTCCATTCATAAAATCTTTTCTAGAGATTCAGAACACAATTTGTGGATTTCTGCCTCAGACCAAAAGTCATTGAACCCATTTTTAGATTCAGATATTCATAAAATAACCAATACAGAAGTAAAGGGAAATCACGGATATGGGAAAGTTAATTTTACAGGTCGTATTGCTACTCAAACTCTGATAGATGACTTTAGACAATCTTTGAATTCAAATCAATTTTCAAAAGATACTTTTGATTACGATAAGCTTTTAATTTCAAGTTTAGGAGTTGAATACAAGGGGATTAAAGCAAGGCATGTCGTTTTTTGTGAAGGATATCAAATGGTCAATAATCCTTTTTTCAATTTTTTACCCCTGTTGGGTTCTAAGGGCGAAATCTTGATTATTAGATCCAAAAAACTAAAATCCAAGGCAATAGTAAAGGCTTCTATTTTTATTGCTCCAATGGGAGAAGATCTTTATTGGGCAGGGGCTACTTTTGAACGAAATGATAAAACCCTTGAAAAAACAATAAAGGGTCGAGAATGGATTGAAGAACGAATTCAAAAAATAATTGCCTCTGATTATGAAGTAATAGAACACATTACAGAAATAAGACCAACGGTAACAGATCGTAGGCCACTTATAGGTACGCATCCTGATTACAATAATGTTCACCTTTTAAATGGTTTAGGAACGAGAGGAGTACTAGGAGCACCTTTACTTTCGAAATGGTTATTGGATCATATTGAGGGAAAGTGTGAACTTCCTGAGTCAGTAAATCTTACACGCTTTTAAAAGTTATAACAGACTATCGGACCAAACACTAGTTTATTTCAAATGCATTTATCAAATTTGCAAAAATTTTTTTATGCTTAGCGTTCAAAATGTATCGGTATCTTTTGGTGGTGATTATCTTTTTAAAGATATTTCATTTCGACTGGGACCTGGTAATCGCGTGGGATTGGTTGGTAAAAATGGAGCAGGTAAATCAACGTTACTTCATTTGATTGCTCGAGATACTTCTGTTTCTGAAGGAACAATTACTCAAGAAAAATCAGTTCAACTGGGTTTTTTGAAACAAGACATTGATTTTGAATTTGGAAGAACTGTTTTAGAGGAAGCTTATCAAGCATTTACAGAAATTAAAGAACATGAAGCTCAGATGGAAGAAATAAACCTTGGTCTGTCTACAAGAACAGATTACGAATCTGAAAGCTATAATGATTTAATTGTTCAGCTCAATGAAGTTACCGAGCGATATGAGATAATTGGAGGATACAATTATCAGGGAACTACGGAAAGAATTTTGCAAGGACTTGGTTTTTCATCTTCTGATTTTGATAAACAAACCGATACTTTCTCTGGAGGATGGAGAATGCGAATAGAATTGGCTAAGTTGCTTTTACAACCCAACGACATTCTTTTATTAGATGAACCCACTAATCATTTGGATATTGAATCGATTATTTGGTTGGAAGATTTTTTGAAAAAATATAAAGGGGCTGTGGTTTTAGTGTCTCATGATAAAATGTTTTTAGATCAAGTAACTAATCGTACCATAGAAATAGTCGGAGGAAGAATATACGACTACAATAAGGCCTATTCTAAGTACATGATTTTGCGTGAGGAAATACTAACTCAACAACGCGCAGCCCAAAAAAATCAAGAAAAGCAAATTCAGCAAACCGAAAAACTGATCGAGCGATTCAAGGCCAAAGCATCGAAGGCAACAATGGCTCAATCACTGATAAAAAAGTTGGATAAGATTGATCGAATTGAGTTAGATGCAGAGGATAATCGAGTCATGAAACTGTCCTTTCCTGTTTCTAAACAGCCTGGTAAGATGGTTATTGAAGCCTCTGGGATAAAGAAGGCTTACGGTGATAAAATGGTGTTACAGGGCGTCGATTTTGAAATTGCAAGAGGAACCAAAACTGCCTTTGTAGGTCAAAATGGTCAAGGTAAATCTACTTTAGCTAAAATCATTGTTGATGAAATTTCTTACGATGGGACATGCTCTCTTGGGCACAATGTTGTGTTGGGATATTTTGCACAAAATCAAGCAGAATATCTGGATGGTAAATTAACTCTTCTGGAAACGATGCAAAATGCTGCTACGGATGAAAATCGAGCAAGAGTAAGGGATATGTTGGGGGCTTTTTTGTTTCGTGGAGATGATGTAGAAAAAAGAGTACAAGTACTTTCTGGGGGAGAAAGAAACCGATTGGCTTTGGCAAAACTTCTGTTGCAACCTTTCAACGTACTGATTATGGATGAGCCTACAAATCATCTAGACATTCATTCCAAAAATGTTTTAAAAGAAGCTTTGCGAAAATTTGAAGGGACTTTAATTTTAATTTCTCATGATAGAGATTTTTTGCAAGGGTTGAGCGATAGAGTTTTGGAATTTAAGGATTATAAACTCAAAGAATATTTGGGAGATATTAACCTATACTTAGAACAGAAAAATATAGATTCTTTAGTTGCTCTAGAAATTAAAGAAAAAATAAAAAGTCAAAAGCCAGTTGATCAAAAGAATGACTACGAAACCCAAAAAAAAATAAAGTCTCTTAAAAACCGTCAGTCTAAGATAGAACGTGAAATTGTTGATTTAGAAAACGATTTAAAGGCTATTGATTTAGAATTAGAAATCAACTATGAAGCAACAATTATAGAGCCCAATTTTTTTGAAAAATATAACGGTAAGAAAGATCATTTAGCTGTTTTGATGCAAAAATGGGAAATTGTTGCTGAGGAACTTATAGCAATAGAAAACTAATGAAAGAATACTTTTTTCAATGTCCTTATTGTTGGGAGCAGATTTCAATGTTGATTGAACCCTATTCATTTGAACAACAATACATTGAAGATTGTGAGGTTTGTTGTCGTCCAATTCAAATTCAATATTACTTCGATAAAGAATTAGAGTCTTTTTCTGCGGAATCCCTAGAGGATTAGTAATAGTTCACATTAATTTTTTTTTCAATTGCTATTGGGTTAACAATTTACTTAAACGCTCCAAAGAAATGCCTTTAGTTTCGGGCATGATAAACAACACAAAAAGAAGTTGGAAAACCATCATCCCTGCAAAAAACAGAAAGACATAGCCTGGGTTTGGAAAGGCAGAAAGTGCAATTGGCATCATTAGAGTAATTATCGCAGCAAGCACCCAATGTACAGAAGAACCAAAGGATTGTCCTTGAGCACGGAGGCTATCGGGGAAAATCTCTGAAATAAAAACCCAGATTACAGCTCCCTGACCTATGGCATGCGATGCAATAAATAGAAATAAAAAGATAGGAATACTTATTCCTTTCCAACTTTCTATGAATGCAATAGCAACCAAACTCAGTGAAATTATGTATCCTATCGAACCAATTAACATTAAAATCCTTCTACCAATACGATCAATTAGATACAAACCCAATAAGGTGAAAATTAAATTTGTTGCACCAATACCAATACTACTCAATAAAGCTGCACTCTCCAGGAGACCAGCTGTTTCAAAAATTCTAGGAGCATAATACAAAAAGGCATTGATTCCTGAGAGTTGATTAAATAAGGCTAGTAAAAATGCTAGAAGTATGGGGAAGCGATATTTTTTAGAAAATAATTCTTTTTGTATGTTGGGATCTTGATCCGATTGAATTTCAGTTAATTCGGAATCGCTCAGTTCTTTCCCATTAATTTCTTTAAAAATAATCTGAGCTTGTTTGAGGTCCTTCTTTTGAAGAGAATCCAACGTGGACTTTTAGGCACAGTTACAATTCCGATGAGATATAAAGCAGCAGGTATTGCCTCAATTCCAACCATCCAACGCCAAGGCTGAGATCCAAAATCTTTGAGTAAAAAATTTGAAATAAATGCGATTAAAATTCCAAATACAAGATTGAATTGATAGAGCGCTACAAGTCTTCCCCTTTTATCAGCTGGAGCAATTTCTGAAACGTAGGTTGGTGCGGCGATGGTAGATGCACCGACACCGACACCTCCGATAAATCTAAAAAATGAAAAGCTGTATGCGTCGATTGCCAATCCAGATCCTAGAGCAGAAATCAGGTATAAAAACCCTATCCCAATTAAAGTGTTTTTGCGTCCAAAATGATTACAGGGATAACTTGCAAAAATGGCTCCCAGAACAGTTCCCCATAATGCCATAGACATCACAAAAGTTCCATGAAAAAGATCTGAAGTGTTCCAAAGGTTTTGGAGCTGTTGGTCTGCACCAGAAATAACTACTGTATCAAATCCAAATAAAAAACCTGCTAAAGCTGAAATCAGAGATATTTTGAATATTTTGTTCATTATCAAATTTTTAATTTAACAAACTCACATTTTCTATGCTAATGTAGGGATTATCTTCTTCAATCTTTTGCCCAAACCCGTATTCAATTGAATAAATAGTTTTTTATAAGAATGAATTTAATGAATAATAGTATGGATTAATTAGAGATTTATGATGCCAAATACATTTTGTCACTTTTTTGAGTGTAAAATATTCTTTTGACTTAGTCATTTTCTAGAAATCGAAGACCAATTTCTGGGCTTAGATATATTTGTTTTGGATCATTGTAATTTATTTATTTAATATATTTATAGTATAAAATACCAATTAACCTTTTTAAGTCTCCCTGTGCTTCAGTAGGCTTGAAATATTTTGAGGGCACGGGTGATTTGGATATGATTACAAGAAGAAACAATACAACTTTTCTGGAGGGTAATGATGTAGATGTTGTTTTAAATAAATCAATAACACCTTTCATTACCAGGGCTTTATTTGTGTTTATTCTTTTGTTTGTGTTTCAGTTCAAGCTCAATGCGCAACTAAGTAAAGTTCATTATATCCCTCCAGTTGCTTATTCAAGTGAACCTGGGAGTAATGCAATTCCAAACCAAGGTCACTATTTATACCTATCTACACCCAGTACAAGTTCGGTAACTGTTAATGTAATTGCAGTAGGAGGAGCTACAACCAGCCTTGAGGTATCCAACTCAATTCCTCGCATTTTTGTTATCGATGCACCCGGAGGAGCAGATGATTCTCAAGTTGCCATAGGAGCAAGCAGCTCCGATGCCGCCATTACAACAAGTAAAGTGATTGGGGACAAAGGATACATTGTAGAAGCTAGTTCCGAGATTTATGTAGCACTCAGAATTGGTCAGGATGTTCAAGCCGGTGCACTGGTAAGTAAAGGAAGTGCAGCCTTGGGGACAGACTTTAGGGTTGGAGGGTTTACCAATTACAGACCTCAATCCAATTATTCAACTTTTCTAACGGTAATGGCAACAGAGAATACCACTCTAGTAACCATAAATAATATCAGTGAGGATATTGATATTTTGGACTTTAATGAGGCCGCATTAGGATCGACTTCTGGTAATTTGAATGACATAACAATTACTTTGAATCGAGGAGAAAGTTATACGATTGTTACCCGATCGGATCAGAGCGTAGACGTTGCTACTGCACTCGAAGTAGAGCCTACTCAGACAGTAAACTCAGATGGATTGATAGGAGCTTATGTGAATTCAGATAAAGCTGTTGTAGTCAATTCGGGTTCCCTCAACGGGAGTTTTGGAACTGGGACAGGACGCGACTATGGTTTTGATCAAATAGTAGATTACAGTAAAGTAGGTTCCGAATATATTTTTGTGAAGGGGACAGGATCAGATTCATGGGAAAATGTTCTTTTGGTTGCTCATACGGATACAACAACAATAACAATCAATGGACTTGGGGTAAGTAACGGTATTGTTCATGGAAAGGGGTTAATATTTCATCTTCTAGTCCAGCGATAGCAAGTGCGAGTATTGATGCTGGGGATTATTTTTTGATAGAAGGAGACATGTATTCTTCAGACGGTAATATGTACGTTCAATCATCAGCTCCAGTTTTTGCTTTTCAAGGAATTGGATTTGGAGGGAGTGAGGCTAATCAGGGATTATTTTTTGTACCACCATTGAAATGTTCAAGTGTAGGGGATGTAGACAACATTCCAGAGATCAATAATATTGGAGCAGAGAATTACACGGGTAATTTGAACATTATAAGTAAAGTAGGCGCAGTGATTACAATTTCAGACGACAACAACACCAACCAGCCTATTTCGTCATTGAATGTAGCGATAATATCAGGACCATTTAATGTAACAGGAAATGCGAATTATATTTCATATACAATTTCGAACCTCAATGGGAATGTATCGATAATCAGTAATGATGAGCTTTACTGTTCCTATTTCAATCAAAGTGGATCAGCTTCTTCGGGTGCTTTTTATTCAGGATTTTCTTCTCCACCCGACACACCCATCAAAAATGATGGGCCAGGTTTGTATGGAAATTGTGCTCCTTACCTGAACCTTGAGGCTGGAAACATGGATTTATTCACAAGTTTTGAGTGGCAGTACAGCAGTGGTTCAAGTTATTCTACAATACTTGGGAGTACCAATCAAACAACCATAACACCAACTTTAGGGGGAAGTTATTTGGTCAGAGGATTTATTAGTTGTCCTGGAGAACCCTTAGAATTTCTTGATTCAGAATCGGTTTCAGTAACTTTGTGTCCTCCAGAATTTACAGTGAGTCAAACTTTTTTAACTGTAAATGAATCGGGAACCAGTACTGAGAGTGTATTGATCGGTTTGGTTCACAAACCTGATTCAAATGTTGTTTTATCAATTTCAGTTGATGACTCAACTGAGGTAAGTGTTTCATCAACTACCTTAACTTTTACCCCTTCGAATTGGAATGAGCAAAAAATGATTATCGTAACGGGGGTTGATGATTCCATTCGAGATTCTGATGTCACAAGTAATATTGTTGTTTCTGTTGTTGATAGTTTGTCTGATGATGATTATGATTCGTTAAGTGATAAAATAATTCAAGTACGAAATTTAGATGATGATCTTGAGGCTTGTTTTCCCAGAAATTTTGATAGTTCAGAATTTACTGTAAACAATTCAGCCATTTACTCAGGAGGTGGAGTTTACAGAATTACACCCAATTTAAATACTCAATCTGGATCGATTTGGTATCAAAGAAGACTGGATCTCAGAGTTGAATTTACTTTTGATGTTGATTTAAATTTTGGTAATAGTAATAGTGGTGCAGATGGGATTGCATTTGTATTACAAAATTTGGATTTGGGTCAGGGCTCTTCTGGAGGAGGTTTGGGTTATGGAGGTATAACTCCTTCTTATGTTATCGAGATGGACACTTATCAAAATGGTCATGATCCCACAAGTGGTTCTGATCATATAGGATTTATTCTTAATGGGGCATCTTCAACGAATCAACAAGGATCCCCTGATGCAGTAGAGACGATTAATCTTGAGGATGGGAATTGGCATAATATGGTTATAGAATGGAACCCCCAATCAACAACCCTTTCTTATACATTCACTCATAATAATGGAACGGTTTATTCCCAAGCCAAAAATGTTGATATACCTGGGACAGTATTGAATTCTAATATTGCTTACATGGGGTTCACGGCATCCACAGGAGGTCAAAGAAACGAGCAAAGTGTACGTTTCGATAATAATTCTTTTTGTATGACGGATGAAATTTTAACCCCTACAGGATTAAGTAGTCAAACTTTTTGTTTACAAGATTCTCCCACATTGAACGAAATTGTTGTGGATAATGGAACTGACGGTGGAGGAATGCCCTACAACGGTGTTTGGTTTTCCAGTGCTACAGGTACTCCCACAGAACTTCCAATTACAACTCAACTCGTCGATGGAACTACTTATTACGTCGAGGCAGCTAATCTATCAGACACATCGAATATCGATTACCGAAATAGCTCTTCTCGATTGGCAGTTACCGTCTATCTTACGAACGGATCTTATACACTTGTTCCTCCTGTCTTAAATTTAACGGAAGGGACTTCAGTAGCTACCTTTTCTTTGGTTTTGAATGATGCCCCTGCTAGTTCAGTAACTTATGATCTAGCTTCTTCAGATTTAAACCAAATGATTGTATCAACTTCATCCATGACTTTTACTCCTGCAAATTGGAATGTCCCTCAAGTTGGTAACTTGTCAACCGTTGATAATACTGTGGCTGATGGGACTCAGAGTGCTAATTTTACAGTACGAATTAATGATCCTCTTTCCGATGATTGTTATGTTAACCCTAATCCCTTACCTACTTATGCAATTCAAATAGCTGATGATGAAATAGCAGGATTTTTGCTTAGTACTGTCTCAGGAACTTTGGTAGAAAATAATCCACAAACTGCAAGTGTTTCAGTGGTTTTGACAGCAGAGCCTTTGAGTAATATAATAATTGATCTTCAAAGTCTGGACTTAACAGAGGTAACCCTTGGTGTAGCAAGCCTGACCTTTACTCCATTGAATTGGAACATTGCTCAAACAGTTATTTTAAATTCAGTAGATGAATTGACTGTTGATGGAACACAAACAGTATCGATTTCGGCAAGTATAAATTTGGCATCAGATCCAGCTTTTACTTCACTAGCATCTCAAACTGCTACAGTAGTGAATGAGGATGATGATTTAGCTGGTTATTCATTGTCTCCCTTGACAGGAGTTTTAACAGAGGGAGATTCACAAACGGCGAGTTTCACAATAATTCTTGATTCACAACCTACTACAGATGTTATTTTAAATTTAAGTATAACACCCAACGATGAAGTTGCAGCATCACTAGCAAGTGTTCGATTTACCAATGCAAATTGGAATGTGCCTCAAACAATTACGGTTTCTAATTTTGATGATTTCTTGATTGATGGAACAATTGTTTCATCAATAACGTTTAATGTTGATGCAAGTTCAGATATTGATTTTAGGTCTCTTGCTTCTCAAACCATTTTGGTTCCAAATTTAGATAATGAAACTGCTGGATTTACCCTAAGTGCAATTGGTGGGGGCTCTCTTCAGGAGGCATCCTCGGCTCAGGTAAGTTTTACCTTGGTATTGGATGCTCAACCGGATCTTGCAGATATCGTAATTCTTGATATTACTAGTATGGATTTAACCGAAGTGACTGTAGAAGGTTTATCAAGTCCTAAGGTGTTTACTAACGCAAATTGGAATATCCCTCAGACTGTAATTTTGAATAGTGTAGATGATATTATATTGGATGGAACCACAACTAATTCTGTTACAGTAGCTGTTAATGGTCTTTCTGCGCCCTCGTTTTTAGCTTTGGCAGATCAAAGCTTGAATGTTCAGAACTTAGACAATGAAATCCCAGGGTTTCAAGTTTCAAATGTTTCAGGAATTTTAACAGAGGCTACCACACCCACAGCAAGTTTTGAAGTTGTTCTTAATGTTCAACCCCTAAACAATGTGATAATAAACTTATCTTCAAATGATACTACAGAAGCTGATGTGGTTGCACCCTTATTTTTAACATTTACTCCTGCTACTTGGAATGTTTCTCAAACAGTAAACCTTTTTCAGGTAGATGATTTTTTAATTGATGGGAGTCAAAACTCATCCATAACAGTGTCCATAGATGCAGGATCCGATTCTGGTTTCTTAGCAGTTCCTTCTCAAGATGTTTTGGTAACAACACTAGACAATGATGTAGCGGGAATAACCATAATTGTTTTGGATAATGTAAGTTCTGAAAGTCGAGATACTGCCCAATTTACAATTCAATTAGATGCAATTCCAACGGCAAATGTCACCATAGATCTTGATTCCAGTATGATTAGCGAGGCTACTGTTGGTAGTAATCAAGTGTTATTTACACCTGCAAATTGGAACATACCCCAAACAATTACGGTTACTGGAATAGACGACTCACCTCCAATTTCTGACGGAAGTCAAACCGTTACAATATCTACCTTTAATGTAAATTCTACCGATGTAGATTTTAATGCCATTACGGATGATCAGGTTGACGATGTTGTTGTTATGAATCAAGATAATGATGCTCCCGGAATTGTTTTGAGTTTATTGGACAATAATTTTTTTACTTCTGAGAATGGTCAAACTGTGACTGTCCAATTCCAACTTCTTTCACGACCGCTCGGAGACGAGAGTGTCGTTGTGCCTTTATCTATAGCTGGGGATATCGATGAGATTACTCTCAGTGCTGATAGTATAACAATAGAAGCTTCGAATTGGGATAATCCAGCAGCTAATCAGATTGTTGTTACTGGGCAAGATGATTTTATTATCGATGGAACTCGACCAATAACTCTGGTGACAGGAGACCCGACTAGTATCGAAGTGTCTCACAACAACTTAACAGCTCTGGATGTTGCAGATGTGGAACTTTACAATTTAGATAACGACTCTCCCAGTTTGATTGTTTCCCAACCCCAATCAGTTTCAGAGAATGCTAGTGCAACAGATTTCACTGTTAAACTAACAACCAGTATTTCGGTTTCCACTACGATTTTAATTCTAGCAGAAGATCCAACGGAGTTGTTTGTAGCTACCTCTCAAATTGTTTTCACTCCAGCCAATTGGAACATTCCCCAATTAGTAACGGTAATTGGGGTAGATGACAACATTATTGATGGTGATATAACAAGTGATGTTATTATCAGGGTAGACGGTTCTAATGCGGATCCTGATTACAGATCACTTTTTAGATGAAATCCGAAGCATAATTAATTTTGATAATGATCGAGATGGTGATGGTGATGGTGTTTTTGATGCTGTAGATAATTGCATACTAATTTCAAATCCAAATCAAATAGATATTGATATGGATGGTATTGGAGATCTTTGCGATTCAGATATTGATGGAGATGGTGTTTTGAACACGGATGAACTGACCGACAACACCGACCCAAACAATCCTTGTGAATTTATTTTTCAAAGCATCACCGTAGCTGTTCTTGAGACAGGAGATTGTGATTCAGATGGATTGATAAACAGCATCGATTTAGACGATGACAATGACGGGATTTTAGATACAGAAGAACTTTTTGAGGATGAGGATTTAGATGGAATCCCCAACACCATTGATCTAGACAGTGACAACGACGGCTGCTATGATGTGCTTGAAGCAGGATTTAATGATCAAGATGGCGATGGTGTTTTGGGAACAGGAGTAATTGAAGTTGATGCGTTGGGACAAGTTATAAATCAGGGAGGATATCTTGCTCCTGCTGATGTTAATCTAAACGGGGTTTATGATTTTAAGGAAGAAAATGATTTGATTCGTTTTGTAACTGAAGTAGCTCCCGTAACAAGGTATTCTTCTAATCGAATGGAATTTACCGTTAGTCTTTCTTTGGATAGTTTTGCCACCTATCAATGGCAAGTAAATTTGGGGTCAGAAGAATTCCCTAATTGGGAAAATGTCGTAGAAAGTAGTTTACAAATAGGAACTAATACCAAGCAGCTATTAATTCTTCAAGCTCCTAAAACCTCAATAGATAAGCAATATCGTGTTGTAGTAAACAATACAGCATTTGCTTGTCAAAACGCTCTGATCTCTAAAACCAAGATAACGGAGTCTGGTTTGGTTATTCCAAATGCCTTTTCTCCAGACGGTGATGGTGTCAATGACACTTGGGAAATTCAAGGTTTAGATTCTAGAGGAGGTTATGTAATTACAATCTTTAATCGTTGGGAAAATATCGTTTTTAAAACCAATCAATACAATAATGATTGGCAAGGAGAATCGGTAAATACAGCCTTACTTTCTTCGAACAACTTACTACCCGATGGCACCTATTTTTATCTGATAGAATGGGACGATAATTCTCAACCCAATACAGGTTATGTTTACATTAAAAGAAGACAGAATAGATGAAACAGATAAACTTTTTTTATTCTTTTTTTGTTTTGGTCTGAGTCTTTCTTTTGCTCAACAAGAATCAGCTTTCAATCATTACATGTTTAACCACCAATCTATCAATCCCGGTTATGCTGGAGCAAGGGGATTGTCAAGCTTTACCTCCGTAGTTCGATCACAATGGACAGGTATTGAAGGAGCACCCTTAACCCAAACACTATCGTTTAATGCGCCCATTACTTCAAAAAATTTAGGATTTGGCCTGAGTGTTCTAAATGATAAAATAGGTCCAACCAGCAGCACATCATTTGATATTGATTTATCCTATCACCTGCGACTGAATCGTAATGATCATAGGCTTTCAATAGGGCTTAAACTTGGCGCTTTAAATTATTTTTTAAATCCTGATTTGATCAATACATTAATTGGAAATGATGCCTCCTTTGAGTCGTCTGTGGATAAAAAAATAATGGCTAATATTGGTTTTGGAGCTTATTACTACACCCAGAAATTTTACCTCGGATTGGCTATTCCTCGTATTTTAGAAAATAAGGACTTTGGTTTGGAACGCCATACTTATTTAATGACAGGAGGTCTTTTTCAAATGAATGAAAGCCTGCTTTTGAAACCAAGCTTTTTGTTGAAACAAACGAAAACAGTAGCTGCATTTGATGCTTCCTTTTGTTGATAATAAACGAACGCTTTTGGACTGGCCTTCAAATTAGAAATGTAATCAATAGAAAAGATTTTTTCAACTTTGCTGAGTCAGGTTCAAGTGCATTGATTGGTATTCAGTTGGGTGAGAATTTATCTATCGGATATTCTTACGGTTTACCAGCCTCTATTACCAATAAGGGCTTAAATGCTTCGTCCCACGAATTGATGATTCGTTTTGATTTATTTCAGAAAGTTAAAGGTTATTTACGTTCACCAAGATTCTTTTAATTATGAAAAAAGTATTAAAATTTTTGACGTTTTTTTTTATGGGTGTTTCTATTCAAGCTCAACTAGAAACTGAAGTTTTTTCTACCGAGAACTGGGGGGATTATTATTATTTAAACCAAGATTTTGAAAAAGCAATAAGTTTTTTCTC
This sequence comes from Candidatus Arcticimaribacter sp., assembly GCA_038142965.1. Lineage (GTDB taxonomy): Bacteria > Bacteroidota > Bacteroidia > Flavobacteriales > Flavobacteriaceae > Arcticimaribacter. Next base: position 235,186 of record JAYQLC010000008.1, read on the forward strand.
AAGGACAAAAGACAATATAACTATAGGAACTCAAAGAAATTGGGCTTTGGCGTTAGAAGCTATTGGAGAAAAAGCTAAAGCTAGAATACAGTATGAATCTGTTGTCAATTCTATTGATGCTAAGGTTGAAGATTATTATAATTTTGCTAATTTACTAACGGATGAGATTTCTTTGTCTAATGAATACAGAGAAAAAGCCTTTCTCCTACCTTGGTCATCACCCAATTTGTTTCAGAATGATAGTTTGTTGTTCAAAAAACGTTTTGATCAAGAGGATGTTTATGACATTAATTCTGTCTTGGGGAATACAGAAGGATCTGAATTTGGAATGGTTTTTTTAACACAAGACGATCAAAGCACTGTTTTTTATCTATCCGAACAGGATCAAACAAAGGCTTCTGAAAAGGTCTTGAAACGAATCAAAACAGATTATCCTGTTTATAATTTCTACAAAGCTAACTTTGATAAAACAAACTTTACACTATCAAATAAAGTTGAACTAAATACCTCGATCAATTCGCTTTTTCAAGAAGGTCCTGGTAGTTATGATCCTGATACAGGATATTTTTATTTTACCAGAAGTGCCTCGAAATTAGATGAAAACAAAACAGTTCAATTAAATTTATATAAAACTCGTTTATCCGATTTAAATCAAAATAAATTACCATTAGCACTTCCATTCAATGTAGATGGTTATTCAACAATCCACCCGAGTTTAAGTCCCGACGGATCTCGATTATATTTTGCTAGTGATCGTCCCGGTGGATTTGGAGGAATGGATTTGTATGTTGTCTTAATTGAGAACGGAACTTTTTCGGAACCGATTAATTTAGGCTCAGATGTCAATACGAAAGGAGACGAGGTGTTCCCATATTCCTACAATAATCGATTTCTGTTCTTTACTTCAAATGGAAGAGAGGGAATAGGCAAAATGGATGTTTTTTTAGCTGAAAATCGAATTGAAAAGCGTTGGGAAGTTTACATTTTAGGGAAGGGTATTAATACTACTGACGATGATTTTGCTTTTGTTTTGAATCAAGATCTTTCCCTAGGTCACTTATCGTCTAATAAATCTGGAGGTAAAGGGACCGATGATTTATATGCTTTTGAATTTAGTCCAAAGATACAAGGCATTGAAGATTTTTATGAATACACTCCTTCGGACACTCTTGTTGTTGCTTTGAATAATATATTGACCAATGATCAGTTAGAACTGGAACAACAAGACCCTTTACAACGATTAGTAGAAAAGGAAGTTGAGGTTACAAGATTGCCCTTATACGGTCATCTTCGATTGAATAAAAATGGATCTTTTTCTATAAAAACAATGCCCCAATTCAACCCAAAGATTCTTTTTCTTATCGACTCCTTAGCAGTAAAGGCAATTCTGAAGAAGTTTGGGTTCATCTAAGCAGAGTAGAGATGACTGAGGAAGAGCTCAGTCCCGTGTTGGCTGATACTTTTTCACCTATCTTCTATGATCTTGACGAGAGTACACTATTAGATACTTACCTAGATCGTGTGGATAAGGTAGTTGATGCGATGCAAGAAAACCCTTCACTTGAGGTTGAAATCAGTTCTTACACGGATTGTAGGTCCAGTTCTGAATATAACTTAAAGCTGTCCACTAGGAGAACCCAATCCATTCTTGATTATGTGCGAAAACGGATTTCAAATCCAGAACGTATTTATGGTAAAGGATATGGTGAAGATAATGGATCAACATTATTCAAAAATGACTATGCTTTGGTTGCAGGAAGTTTTTATTATTTGCCTGACACAAAGGTTTTGATGAATAAATTGATAAATATGGGTTACGAGCCTTTTACTCAAAAATTCGGATCCAAAATAAGAGTGCTTCTTTCACCTCTAGATTCAAAAAATGAAATTATCAGAATAAGAAAAGAACTCGGAGCATTGGGAATAGACACATGGGTATTGATAAACCCTTGTTTGCAATTGACAGAGGAGGAACACCAACAAAAAAAGAAGAACCGATTTCAAGGTAATCCGCTTTTAGCTATTCTATGAAAATACTCATGTTTTTGTTGTAAATGGGACTTTCTATGGCAAGGAAATCCAAGACACTGTGAAAAACGTGGTGTTGTGATAAAAACTCATTTTTTTTGAGTTTTTTAAAATCATTAGATTGCCACACAATAAATGGAATGTCCAATTGCTCTTTAGGGGCTATACTCTTTGGGATTCCATGCATATACAAGTTTTTTTTTTCTCCTAAAGACTCACCATGATCTGAAACATAAAGCATGAGACTATTGTATTCAACCAATTGTTTTAATTTATTAATGAGGGTAGCTAGTATATAATCTGTATAAACGATGGTGTTGTTGTATGCATTAATTAACTCTTCTTGGGTGCATTTTCCCAATTCAACCACCTTACATACGGGTTTGAATTTATTAAATTTCGGAGGGTACTTTTTGTAATATGTCGGTCCGTGACTTGTGCTTGTATGTAAAATGATTAGTATTTTATTTTTTTTGCTGGTCTGGATTTGCTCTTCTAAATTGTTCAGTAAAATTTCATCGTATTCACATCCTTCTCCCTGGCATTGTTTTTTAAATCTACTCTTTTTTGGTAGTTCTCAATCCTTACATTTGGTTCTCCCCAATTGTTGGTTCTCCAAATGACTTCCACATCATTCCTGAATAAATAATTCGGCAAAATTTCATTTAACTTACTGCTGTTCTCGTGTTCTAAAATACATTTAACTCCAGCAGTGGTATAGGTTGCACAGGAATTCGCTTTATAACTGTAAACGTTATTCATTTTAGTCAACAATGGGTTTGTTTCTTTTTCATATCCGTACAAAGAAAAGTTTTGACTTCTGGCTGACTCTCCGATTACAAGAACTACGACAGATTTTTCATCATCTTTTAGGGTAGCATCTGGAAGTAAAATTTGTTCTTGATTTTCCTGACTTTTATGATAATAAAACCGATTGAGATTAACAACATATGACCAGGGCATAGCCAAACCGCCCAGAGCCTTTGAATTTTTATCAATCCAAAGCCAATTACTAGAATTGACATAGGCGAGCCCTGCAATAAAAATAAAGGTTAGGACAATATGCTTTAATGTTTTTTTATAACCTTCTTTTATAATTTTAGTTTTGATTATGAGTATACTTGGAATAATTCCTAGCAAAACTAGATACAAAACAAAACCAAAAGAGAGGAAACTGGTTGACTCATCAAAATTGGTATTAAGAACATTTCCAATCATTGTTTTGTCTATGATTACATTGTAGGTGTTTATAAAGTAGACTGCGATTGCATTTATGTTAGTAAAAGAACCAGAAAAAACTTACCAATTGAGCGGGAAATAAATAAGACTAAATAAAAAACTAAAGCGTTTAGTGCTAAAATTAAAACGGCCAAACTAAGGATTAATAAAACCTTATCTAAGTTTTCTCCATCATAGTTTTGAACGCTGAATCGATATACAGGGAGGTGAAATAGGAATAGATTTAGAGTGCTAATTATTAAAATAAAGGAACTCAATTTGATGCTTTTTTTAAACATATTGGTTTTATTTTTTTAAATAAGTCTTTATTGTCAAACCCAAAGTCAGGACCAGAGCACTGAGAGAAAAATAGAATATCAATAGATTACGATCCATTATTTCACTTATAATTGCAGCCATCCAAATTAGTAAAAGCAACATTAGCATAGGATAGTATTTTTTATTTATCAGATTAGTACCCAATCCAATATTGTTGTTTATTTGAATTCCAAAAATTGCAACAATATATCCAATTGTACTTCCAATTATTACATCAAATGGATAATGTGCTCCTACTCCAACCCTCGAAAATGCAATGAAAAGACCGACTGAAAAAATAAGTGATGACCATATTGCCTTTGATTTAAACTCTTTGGGCATAAAAGCAAATAACGAAGTTGTAATTATCATAAAGGTTGTTATGGAATGACCCGAGGGTAAACTCGAATGAGTTGAGGCAAGAGTTCTTCCAATAATGGTAAAACTTTCATTGTCAAAAACTGCGGCAGGTCTTGGAACAAGAAAGAATTTTTTTAAGGATACAGAGAAAAGTAATCCAATGAGAGATGAAGTCAAAAGTGTACTCCAAAATTTAGGAGCGTAGATGATCAATACCGTAAAAAAGGGCAAAAAAATAATCGCATCCCCTAACTGAGTTATATTGAATAATAAATCAGGCAATTTGGATAAAATACTGTTTAGGTGTAAAAATAATTGTTTTTGTGTTTCGATATACCCTTCAGTATTCAAGGCATTTTTATAGAAAAATGTGAAACCAATAATCAACAACAAAAAAGTAGGGGGATTACTAGAGTAAATTTTGTGTCAGAAAAGTTGTCAATTATTTTGTTATTTAATTTATAATTTTTCAATACTCATTTTTTAAATATAATTGGTTTTATTGAAGGAAAAAAATGAAAAGATAACAAGCAAATCATACTAGCGTTGAGGCCATAGATTTATTCATGGGGAGGAAAAAATTAATTCCATTTTTTGTGAGCTTGAAGGTAAATAAAAAAGATCGAAATCACAAAAGTATTTGTTGCTAACGAAAGCATTAAATCAGATCTTTTTAGCCCTAAATCCCATATGAAAATTAACCTTGATTTGAGAACTATTGTTTTTTAGAATGTCAATATTTTTTAAAAACCAAAAGAATCTTTTGTAAACCGATTCTGATTTTGACCATGAATTTCCACCACTTGTATTGATAAACTGAATAACAATTGCATCAACATACAGTTTGCTAATACTTGCAATCTTAAATAAAGATTTTGGATCTGTAGGAACTTTGTTTTCTCTGTTTTTCAACCTGCAGTGTAATGTGTTTTTTCACCTTTTTTGTCTTCGTAAAAAATTATTCCATCAAATCTCCGATTTATAGCGTTTTTAACTTCAGCTTCAACGGAATCTGTTAGTTGAAGTGAAATAGATTTCCAGATTGATACTAAAACAAGTGATAATAAATTTTTTCGTTCCATGCTTTCTACCTAATTTATAAAAAAACCCTCTAATATAGAGGGTTGATATACTTTAAATAATGTTTATTTTATTTTAAAGGAGATACTTTGAACTTCATTGTTTGGGCAACAAAATCTACTATCCCACTAACGATCATGGTATTTCCGTCGCTGACGTTATCATAGGAATACATCTTGAAAACTTTACCTTCTTTTTTATAAACGCCCTGTAACGTAGCTCTAACGATATCTTCACCCATCTGTGTCCAAGCAAAACCAGTAAACTCGCCACTGGTGCTGCTATTATTGTGATTGGTGAAAACATAAGATAAATAAGCTTTGCCATAAGGCCCAGCATCTCCTGAGGCAGAAAGTTCATAGTTAATACCATCTTTTGTGTGAACCGCATCAATATCAAATACTGCTTCAAAAGTAGTTTTAGGGTCCCATTCAATATCTTGAGAGAACGCAGCAGAGGTTACAAAAAACAGCAAATAAAATATTTTTTTCATTTTGTTAATTTTAGATTAATACACTAAATATATTGCATTAAAAATAGATTTCAAAAAACAACTGATGTAAATTATAGAGTAAGCTTTTGTTGAATTTGAAGCTAATTCATCTTGAACCAATACATTTATCACATTTACCTTGAAGTAATATTTGAGATGATGATATTTCACGGTTAGGAATTTTGGGAATTTTGACTTCCAATTTAATACAATCGATTCTACCACAATCAACACATTCAAAATGAGGATGTGTGTCTGTATGTTTTGATTTTGTACAGTCATTGCACACTGCATACCACTTAATTCCATCTTTACCCATGAATGAGTGTAAAACCCCATCATCTTCAAGGTTTTCTAAAACCCTGTATATAGTGGTTTTATTAAATTTTGAATTGAGTCTTTTGATAAGTTCAATTGCAGAAATTGCTGTTGTTTCGCTTTTAAATTCGTTCAACAATAATTTTAGTGATTTGGTTTTTCTAACTATTCCCATAAAACCTTATTGCAACTTTGTTGCAATAACAAAGTTTCTTTATTATTTTTGCTTACACAAATTTTTAACAATTGAAAAGTATTAAATATTTTATAATTAACTCAGACTTTTTTGGAGTATTAACGTGTTCACTTTGTATACTTCATTGTATATCAGCTCCATTAATTTTAATTTCATTTTCATCTTTTAATTCAGAGAATTCAACACCTTATTTGTGGTGGAGCAATCTGGATTATGTATTTATAACCATTTCATTTTTTTTGGTTTATTTCTCAACACGAATTACAAAAATAAAATTAATGAAGTTTTTATTTTGGTTAAGTTGGTTTGCTCTTTTTTTAATAATAGTTAATGAAAAAACAAATACATTTCATTTTTCAGAGTATATAACATATCTGGCCGCTGGATTACTTTCATCGCTTCACCTCTACAACTTAAAACATTGTAAATAAAAATCTCAAAGTAAAGAAATAAGATTAGTATGATTGATCAAAAACTTCCAGTAACAGTTTTAAGTGGTTTTTTGGGGTCTGGAAAGACAACCTTACTTAACCATATTCTTCATAATAAAGAAAAATTAAAAGTAGCCGTCATTGTCAATGACATGAGCGAAATAAATGTAGATGCTGATTTAGTAAAAAGTGAAAACACGCTTTCTCGAACAGAAGAGAAATTGGTTGAAATGAGCAATGGATGCATTTGTTGTACACTTCGTGAAGATTTAATGATAGAAGTTGAAAGATTAGCCAAGGAAAACAGATTTGACTATTTACTAATCGAGAGTACGGGTATAAGTGAGCCCGTTCCGGTTGCGCAAACATTCTCTTTTGTTGATGAAGAAAGTGGGATTGATTTATCTCGCTACAGTTTTGTAGACACTATGGTTACCCTAGTAGACTCTTATAATTTTTTTAAGGATTTTGGTAGTCCTGAAACATTAATGGATAGAGAACTAACCGATATAGACGGAGATTATCGAACAATTGTAGACCTTTTAACAGACCAAGTCGAGTTTGCTAATGTCATCATTTTGAATAAAACCGATTTGGTAACAAAACAGGAGCTGTCTTTTTTAAGGAACACGATCAGTAAATTAAATCCATCTGCTAAGCTAATTGAATCAACTTTCAGTAAAGTAAATCCGAAAGAAATATTACACACAGGTATGTTTGATTTTGAGAAAGCTGAACAAAGTGCAGGTTGGATTGAAGAACTAAATAAAAAGGAACACAAACCAGAAACCGAAGAGTACGGTATTTCTTCTTTTGTCTACAAAACAAAAAAACCTTTTGATCCAGTTCGTTTTTGGAATTTCATACAAAAAGGTTTTCCCTTGTCCGTCATAAGAAGTAAAGGTCTATTTTGGTTAGCTTCTCGACCAGATCAGGCATTGCTTTGGGGTCAGGCAGGAGGTTCATTAAAAGCAGATAGTGCAGGTGTTTGGTGGTCTAGTATGCCTTTTGAAAATAGAATACAACAAATGCCATTCGTAGAAAATCAGCAAGAAATAGAAAGTGATTGGGACATTAGCTTTGGAGACCGAAAAAATGAAATTGTTTTTATCGGTCAAAACATGAATGAAACCATCATACGATCACATTTGGATGGTTGTTTATCTACAGATAAAGAATTGGCTACCCAAGAATGGGAAAAAGGATATGAGGACAATTGGCCTGTTGAAAGAGCCTATCCATATTAAACAAATATTAACTATAAATTTTAATCAAAATGATAACAAAAGAACAAGTGTTAGATGTACAACAAAAATGGGGAAATGGAGTTGTGAAAATTGGATCATTAAAAGAAAATAGGGCGGAATGTGAATTATTCACAAGTAAGTTTCTAGATGATCGATATGCTTTTGATATAGGTACGGTTTTATTTAAGCCAACAAAATGTGAGACAGAGCAGTTCAGATCCACAAAACCTGAAGCATTGTCGTATTTTATTGCAGGTGACGAAAGGGCTTGTAATGAAGATAAAGGCTTTGCCATTCAGCCTTGGACAAAAGTAAGGTTTGAAAACACAGGTTTTATCTTAGAAGAAGAAAGAGCAATTTCAATGGGGAATTACTTTTTTACTGATCTTGATGGTAATGAAGCAAAAGTAGAATATACATTTGCTTACAAATTAATTGATGGGGAACTAAAAATTGATGTTCATCACTCATCTTTTCCATTTGAAAACTAATTTTTTATATAAAGTTATATTGAATTTTAATTTAGTTTTCAACCTATTTTTGAAAGTTGAAAATGCTGGGACAAACCTGTACTGAGTTATTTTTCAAAAGCTTAATTTTAAATTTAATAAGATTGAAATGAAAAAACGGACTATTGAAATTAGGTCCGTTTTTTTATTTAATGTGAAATTTTTAATGTAACGTTTGCGTATCATAAAATTTAATGTTACGTTTGCGTTACATTAACAAAAAAATGAATTATGGATCAAAATATTATCATACCAATTTTTGGGATGCTTACCGGAATTATAATTCCAGTCGCAGTATTTATCTGGCAGTATAAGGATGCGAAAGGAAAGAGAGAAACTGTTTTAGAGATATCAAAAAATTTAGATGATCGTTCAAAAGTAGAAGAATTGTTGAATATTTTTGAAGAAAGAAAAAAAGAACCCATCGATTATCGTAGAAACGGAGTCATTACAATTTTTGTAGGGATTGGTTTATATTTTCTGGGGTATTATGCACTTGGAAACATATTAAAAGGTGTTGGTGCTTTGGTTGGATTAATTGGAATAGGAACAATGATTGCTGGTTATCTTTATCCAAATACTGGAAAAGAATTAACGGATGCCGTTGAAAAATATGAAAAGTAATAACAATGGGTAAGAACCATATAAAACTTTTAAATAATTTAGAAGAACTGAGGAGATCTTCAGGTTTAACTCAACAAGAATTATCAATAAAAGCAGAAGTTTCAAGAAAAAGTATTAATGCCGTTGAGAACGGAGTTTATGTTCCATCGACTGTACTGGCATTGAAAATCGCAAAAACTTTAAATTGTAAAGTAGAAGATTTATTCAACCTGCCGTAAATTAAGAACTCTAGACAGAAAATGTAAAAAAACGGTTACACCTTATGGTATAACCGTTTTTTGTTTTATTTGGGCTTTCTTTGAAATATCAAACTAGTCTCTCTTAAAAGATTTAATAGACATTCATAATCACATAATTAGATGCTCCAGATTAAGAAAGAATAACGCAGCTGAAAACCCAATTATTGAATAATCTATTTATTACATTTGCTATATTAATATACCATTCTTCTATGAAACGATCCTTATTTACTATTCGTGCGCTAGTTTTAGTCTTAATATTTGTTATTTTTCAAGGATGTGCTAGCCTTGGTTTAATCTCCAAAAAAAACAATGTCATAGAGGTCTATATGGATCTTAATGAAATTGACAACGACCAACTTTTAGTTAGTCTTGATCCCGGGCCATTTCCGGAGGGAGAAGTAATTTTTTATATGCCAAGTGTAATACCGGGAACTTATAAGTTTACCGACTTTGGGCGCTTTGTTTCCAATCTCAAGGCATTTGACAAAAACAATCAATTACTGGATGTAGTTAGGGAAGGAAAAAACACTTGGAAAATTGCAAATGGGAAACAACTTGATCGCATTACCTATCTGGTAGATGACACTTTTGATAGTGATGACGGCAAAAATATTTACCCTATGGCAGGTACCAAAATAGAAAAAGACATTGTGTTCTTACTCAACCTACACGGATTGGTTGGATATTTCGAGGGTGGTAAGGAATGGTCCTATCGTGTTACCATTAACTCTCCGACTGATTTAGTTCCTTTTTCTTCAATGAAAACCTTAAGTCATACTGCTACCCAAGACGTTTTCTTGGCAAAACGTTATTTTAATATCATCGATGATCCGATTATGTATACTCAAGATGATAGCATTTCTTTCCAACTAGAGGATATTGATGTAAGCTTGGCGGTTTATTCTCCAAGAGCTGTTCACAAAGCCGCTGATTTTAGAGAAACTCTGGAGAAGATGATGTTAGCTCAAAAACGATTTTTGGGTCCTGCAAACAATACAAAGCGATACGATATTTTACTGATGCTGATGAACAGGGAAGAGCTGGAGCACTTTGGTGGCATACAAGGTGCCCTGGAACACCACACCTCTACTACCGTGGTGTTTTTTGAGGATAACACAAAAGAACAGCTTAAAAATATTTAACCGATGTAGTGTCGCACGAGTTTTTTCATACACTCACGCCGTTAAATGTTCATTCGGAGCAGGTTCATTATTTCAATTACAAAGAGGGAGTTATGTCGAAACACCTTTGGATGTATGAGGGCACCACGGAGTATTTTGCTAACCTTTTTCAAGTTCAACAAGGCCTTGTAGATGATGAAAATTTTTACAAGCGTATGTCAGATAAAATTATTCTTGCCAAAAAATTTGATGATACTATGTCATTTACTACAATGAGTGCCAATATTGTTGAAGAACCGTACCAGTCCAATTACCAAAACGTATATTTCAAAGGCGCACTGATCAACATGTGCTTGGATATTATTATCAGAGAGCAAAGTGGGGGAGAACGCGGTTTATTATCCGTGATGCAGGTTTTAGCCAAAAAGTACGGAGTAGACACTCCTTTCAGGGATAATCAATTATTTGACGAAATTGTTGCCATGACCTATCCAGAAGTAGGTGACTTTATCCAAACATATGTTCAAGGCGAAACACCTATTCCTTACAACATCTTTTAGAAAAGGCTGGTCTTGGTGTTTCATCTGTTGATGAAGAAATGCAGAGTATACTTTTGCTTGATTCCAGAACCCCTTCTATTGGAACTGAGCCCAATGAAGTAGGTGGCATAGATTTAATCGTTAAAGGTCTAAATAATCGACTTGCAGAAATAGGCTTTTTAGTGGGAGATGTTATTCGTGTATTTAACGGCACAGATATATCTCAAATTTCAAAAGAAAACATGGATATGGTGAATAATTTGTTTAACATGTCTTTCAGCTGGACGCCAGAGCAGGAGGTGAGCTTTGAAGTGGATCGTAAAGGTAAGCGTGTTGTACTAAACGGAAAGGTTGGTGTAGCTTTTGCAGAAGCCAAAGGTATTGTGGCTAAGCAAAACGCTAAACCAGCACAAATTGCATTACGTAACGCTTGGTTACACGGAAATTAATGCTCTATAACACCTAATTTAAATATTACCAAAAATATTAGATTGAATTATTGTTTAAAAATCACTATTTCTAGAGGTATCAAAAATTTATTTTAGTAGATAATTCTTTAAAATATCGAACATAGGTCTCACTCTGATAAACATAAAAGGCATTCAAAATTTGATTTTACTTATTTCTTTTTTGTGAATTTCAAGTTCCTGATTCGCCGATCTTGAATCAAAAAGCCGCTAATTTTTCCTGCTTCTCTAACAAATTGGTAACCTTGAATTTGATTGCCAAAAACATCTTTACTGACAGGAAATAAAGTCTTTATTTTTTTATTGTTTCGCATAAGGGGTTAAATCTAAACCAAAATCAAAAACCATTACGAAGGTTAAAAATTACTGTGATTATATGCTTTATTTGGAATTAATCATTTATGCAATTTCTAAAATTAGGTTTTAATTCCTAAATTTGATGAAAACCTGAAGCTCAAACTATAATAATAAGGTTTTGTGCAAAGACTAATGAATAAAAATCAAACTTAAAAAAGAGCATGGTTGAATTAGAGGGGCAAATAGTCATTATGACTGTTGGAATGCAAAGTATTGGAATCGATGTGAGTAAAGTTTTTACAGGTACAGTTGCTACAGTCGCATTATGGGATGTTGTCGATGGTCAATTAGTTGCAGATGAAATAACTTCCAAGGGCGGAAATATTTTATGTCAAAAAGTAGATGTGACTTCAAAAGAATCCAGTTTTATTAATAGAATAAAGCTCCATGCGAATGGCGGTTCTTATCCTGATTTAAACAAACTTAATATTAGATAAAATGATAAATACTCCCTACAAAACAACCTTTGAAAATTTGGAAGATATGCAAAACCATATTGACAAGGAAATCGGATTAAGTGAGTGGTTGACTATAGACCAAGAAACCATTGATGGATTTGCTAAATTGACTAGAGATGAACAATGGATTCATGTTGATGTAGAAAGGTCAGTTAAATATTCTCCCTATAAAACGACCATTGCTCACGGCTTTCTGGTGCTTTCTATGGCATCTCATTTTTCATCTGAGTGCATAGCATTTAAAGATGTGGGTATGGGCGTCAATTATGGATTGGATAAAGTAAGATTTACCAATGCAACCCCAGTTGGAGCTAAAATTAGGGGTCGTATTTCACTAATGGAATGTATAGTTAAAGGAAGTAGAGCCAAATATAAATTGAAATTGGTTATTGAACTGCATGGGCAGGAAAAACCTGCTTGCATAGCTGAATGGATTGGATTAGCCTATAAAGCATAGTTTCTTACAAATACTAGAGAAAAAAATGATCGAAAAAAAAATTTAAAATCTTGGAAACTATTCAACTACTATTAGGAAAGTCGAATTTTCACCTAAATTGATTGCCTCAGACTAAAGAAATCTAAACGGTTTAAAAAATATTCGTTTAATTTTAAGTGTTTTACGATAATCCTCTTCAAAAAGTTAATATTAGGTTTGACTTTTAGGGAATTTAAATAGCAAAAAGGCAAATAGTTTGGAAAAATCAATTATCGATAGATTTTTTAGTAAGAATTGAAATGATTAAAAGTTAAGGATTAGTGAATTGAAAAGGCTGCTTCATATTTTTCTTGTATTAACGCTATTACTTTCCGTGGTAGGCTGGGTAATAATGACTTATTTTCCAAATAAGCTGATTCCACTCGTTCTCAATCGTCAACTTCAGAGTCAAATGGCAATAGTTGAGAGGAACAATAAAATTTTAGCAGACAAAGAGAGTATTTATATAATTACTGTTGGAACTGCATCACCCATGCCAGGTGAACGAGTGCAAACAGGCACTGCAATTATTGTTAATGGACATTTTTTTATGTTCGATGTTGGAGATGGTGTTGTGCAAAAAGCAGAAAATCTTGGTTTACCGCTCAATCGGCTAAGTGGTGTTTTTATTACTCATTGGCATTCAGATCACATGATGGATTTACCAAGTTTGATTAACCGTTCATGGTTGTTGGGGCGTAAAAATGATTTACATCTCTATGGTCCAGATGGAACGGATACACTAAATCAAGCGATCAACCAATATCTCCATATTGAAAACAAACATAGAGTGGATCATCACGGCACAGCAACCATGGATCTGTCAAAAGCTAGAGCTATTGCTCATGAGTTTAAAAATGCACAAAATGAAAAAGAAGTGATCTATCAACAAGATGGAATTACTATTACCGCATTTGATGTAGATCATGAACCTATAGAACCAGCGGTTGGATATGTTATCGAATACAAGGGGAAAAAAGTAGTCATCAGCGGTGATACCAAAAAGAGTGATTTGGTATTAGAAATGGCAAAAGATGCTGATGTTTTGCTACATGAAGTTATTTTAAATTTGCTTTTACTGCAAATGGAACCAAAATTAGATGAGGCAGGAATGACAAGAAATAAAAAAATTATTCATGATATTCAAGACTATCATACGACACCTAGAGAAGTTGCCAGAATAGCTGCAAAAGCTAATGTAAAGAAATTAATTCTTCATCATTTTGCTCCACCACCAGATTTTCGAATTGTAAAAAATTTATACAAAAGAGAGCTCTCAGAGTATAAAGGTGAAATCCATTTTGCTAATGATGGAGATGAGTTCATAATTAAATAAATGTTACTAAATGAAAAATACAACCCAACAATTTTTAAAAGATACTGGCGCTAAAATACCAATTGTTTGCGGACCAATGTACCCAGGCTCTAATCCAGAATTAGTTGCAGCAGTCTCAGAAGCTGGAGGTTTTGGGGTTATTCAACCCGTGGCACTAACATCTCTATACGGACACGACTTTCGGGAGGGTTTACAATTGATAAAAAAACTGACCAACAATCCATTTGGTGTCAATTTTACAATTTTTGGGGGAGCGAATAAAAAGTATCATGATCAGATGCAAAAGTGGATGGAAATTTCCATTGAAGAAGGTGTCAAATTCTTTTTAACTTCATTAGGAAAACCACATGCTATTGTTAAAATCGCAAATCAACATGGCATTAAAGTTTATCACGATGTTCCCAACAAAAAAGTGGCGTTAGAAATGCGAGACGCTGGTGTGGATGGAATCAACTGTATTAATTGGCGAGGAGGGGGTCAAACAGGTATTCAATCTGCAGAGCAATTTATGGAAGAACTCCACGATATTGGAATTCCTCTGGTCTGTGCCGGTGGAATCGGAAGCACTTCCGACTTTCAAAAAGTGCTGGATATGGGTTATGCAGGAGCACAATTAGGCACTCGATTTTTGGCAACTCATGAATGTAAAGTGACCAATAGTTATAAACAAGCAATTGTAGATTCCTCAGAAGAAGACATCGTTTGGACCAACAAAATTGCCGGCAATAACTCTTCGGTTATCAAAACCAAAGACATCATGCGAGGTGGTTTACGAACAGGTCCGATAATCAATTTTATGCTCCGCAATCGCAAACTGAAAAAATACGCCCGTATGTATTTGATGAGTAAAGGACTTAAAAATTACAGCAGAACAGCTTTTGATGATTCAGTTCAGTTTTGGCAAGCCGGTAAAGGAGTTGATAATATTAAATCCGTGGAATCGGTAGCAGAGGTTGTAAAAGATTTTGCATCTGCAATTCCTGTGTCAAAGGATTGACGACGAATTAATAATTTGAATTTTATTATGCCTATGGTTTTCAAAATTTGCAAACAATTCTTCATTGGTTTATTTATCTTTTCAGGAAATTCCCTTTTCGGTCAGACCCCACAAAAGGCACATACAACTAATCAAAAGCCCAATTTTGTACTCATCTTAGTTGATGATGCAGCCCTTCAAGATTTTGGTGTATATGGAGGAGAGGCATCTACTCCAAATATTGATAAATTGGCTCATCGAGGTACAATGTTCACTAATTATCACTCCTCGCTAATGTGTGCGCCCGCTCGGGCAATGTTACTGACCGGTTGTGATAGTCATTTAGCTGGGGTACCCAATTTACCCATTTTTCTCACACCTCAACACGCAGCATACCCTAATTACAAAGGTATTTTGAATACCAAAGTAGAGACTGTTGCCACAAGCTTGAAGAGGAATGGATACAATACATACATCTCAGGGAAATGGCACTTGGGAAATACTTCTTCCACTTTACCAACCAAAAGAGGTTTCGACCGGAGCTTTATTTTGGGAGCTTCTGGCGGAGATAATTATGACATTAAAGGTTATTTGCCTTTTAAAGGAGATGCCCCTTGGTTTGCCGATGGAGTACCTCTAGAAAAACTACCCGATGATTTTTATTCCTCTGAATATTTGGTGGATAAGATGATTGAATTTATTGAGGAAGAACCGAATAAAGATCAACCATTTTTCAGTTATTTACCCTTTCAAGCCATTCATATACCGGTACAAGCTCCTGCAGAATTTGTTGAAAAATACAAAGGAGTTTATAAAGACGGTTGGGATAAATTAAAGCAAAAGCGTTTTGAAAAAGCCAAACAAATAGGGCTTATTCAAAAAGAAGCAACGATGGGTTCGTTGCGTCCTGAATTACGAGATTGGGATCAACTTGGCAAAGAGGAACAGCAAATTATCGCTAACGATATGGCAGTCAATGCTGCAATGTTGGAGGCAATGGATTATCACATTGGTCGTTATATTGCATATTTAAAATCAAAAGGATTGTATGATAATACAGTGTTTATCATTACCTCGGATAATGGGCCTGAAGGGAGTGTGATAGAAGGTAACTCTGCAGAGATGTGGATGAAATGGGCGAATTATCACAGAGATCAAGATCGTTTGGGGGAACCGGGATACTATGGTTTTATTGGGCCAGAAATGGCAAGCGCGGCAGCCGGCCTTCTTCCTTTTTTTAAATTTTATGCTGGAGAAGGTGGTTTGAGAGTACCCCTGATTATTGCAGGAAAAGACATTCCCAAAGCGCAAAAACGATCTGCCTTTTCATTCGTTACAGATATAACACCTACCATTTTAGCATTGGCTGGTATCCAAGAAAAGAAAAGGCTTGTGCCAATGACAGGGAAGAGTTTATTACCGGCTATAGAGCATGATTCAATTCTTGTTTACAAAGCCGATGAGCCTATAGGACTTGAGGCAGCTGGGCATAGAGCCCTTTTCAAAGGAGATTTCAAATTGATTGCAAACGCTCGACCCTTGGGCGATTTTAAATGGCGGTTATACAATATTAAAAAGGATCCTGGAGAAACGAACGATTTAGCTCTATCTCATCCACAATTATTTGCAGATTTGATAAAAGACTATGTAGACTACACTGAGAAAATGGGGGTTCTGGAAATGGGTACAGAATACGAAGCACAATTAGAACTACAAGAAAAAATGAAGCTCATTGTTTTAAATGCTATTCGACCTTGGGTCATTGGTTTTATCATTTTATTTATTGGATTTTTTATTTGGCAACGGAGGAAAAGATCCATACATGGTTAAAAAACATGAGCAAATTATGTATCGTTATCATCCCTTAGATGAATTTAGTGATTGTTTTTTGAGGCAAATTTATATTAGACCTTTTTTATATTGATAAACTAATAGTTGAAGTATTATTCATATCAAAATGAATTTAGAATCTCGTTTTATTCAAACCAATGGAGTTCGCTACTTTGTCAAAGAAGCAGGGAAAAAAATACTCGATTGATTTTATTCCTCCACGGATTTCCTGAATCTTGGTTTTCATGGCGACATCAACTAAAAGTGATGGCAGAGGAAGGTTATCATGCTGTTGCTCCCGACATGCTTGGATATGGTCAAACCGATGCTCCTATCGAATTCAGTAGATACAGTCAAGATTATATGGCAAAAGACATTGTTGGTTTAATTGAAGAATTGGGACATGAACAAGCCATTTTAGTAGGTCACGATTTAGGGGCCTCTTTGACTTGGCAAATCAGTTTATTATACCCTGAAAAAGTCAAAGCAGTGGTGGCAATGTCTGTGCCCTATGGTGGACGGGCATTAAAACGACCCACTACCCATATGAGAAAAATCTTTGCAGGAAGATTATTTTACATTGATTATTTTCAAAAAGTAGGTGTCGCAGAAAAAGAATTTGATGCAGACAAGAAAACTTTTTTATTAAAATTTTATGCAGCCTATGATGCCAAAGGAGGTGTTCATCATGCCAAAAATTTGTTTCCTGAATGGACGCAAGACATCAAAGGTTTTTTAGATACTTTAGAAATGCCAGTTGCTTTGCCAGAATGGCTAAGTCAATCAGCATTTGATTATTACGTCAGTCGTTATCAAAAACATGGTTTTCGTCCACCCATCAATTGGTACCGTTGTCTTGATGAATATTGGGAACGCACAGAACATTTAATGCATAAAAAAGTTACTGCCCCCGTTTTTTTTATTACGGGAGAAAACGACCCTGTTAATGTAATGAACCGAAAAGCAGTTCAACGAATGCCTCAATTTTTAGTGGATTTTAGAGGAACGGAAATGATCGAAGATTGTGGGCATTGGATCGCTTGTGAGCAAGGAGAAAAGTTGAGTGAGATATTAATTGTCTTTTTTGAGACAATTGAATTTTAAACCAATTTTTTATGATAAATGCAAAATATAGCTGAATAAATTATTATGAATAGGTTTAAAAACCTAAATTTGAAGTATTAGCTAGTATTTAAATCATCTAAATAAATTGGCCTATGACTTTGGTTTAAAAAATAAATAATTATTTATCTAATTTATAATTAATTAAACATCGCTTTTAAATCGATTTGCAGCTTTTAACTTTCTTTGTATGACAAAACTCACAAAACGATTAATCAACATTTCAGGAATTATTGTTTTACTGGCTACAGCAGGGGGTATTTGGTTTAATTTCAACTGGCATCGAATTCCAGGAATTATTGCAAGTTGGAAAAATCCGACCCACGAAAATCGAGTAGTTGAATGGCAAGAAGGTCCTACTTACCGTACTTCAGAAAAACCAAATGTTATTGTCATTTTAGTAGATGATTTAGGATTCAATGAAGTAAGCTCCTATGGTGGTGGTATGGCTAATGGTAAGTTTAAAACACCCAATATTGACCAACTAGCTTCTGATGGAGTGTTATGCAAAAATGGATATTCAACCCATGCCGTTTGTTCTCCTTCTAGAGCTTCACTTCTTACAGGAAGGTACTCTTCTCGATTTGGTTATGAATTTACGCCAACTGCAAAAGGTATGGGGAAATTTATAGCAAAATTTTATAGCGATTTTGAACCTCCTCCAATTTATAATAAAGAAGTTGATGATGCTTTGCCCTCAGTAAGTGAGATGGGTTTACCCCTTCTGAAATAACCATTGCGGAAATGCTAAAACCACAAGGTTATCATTCTGTCCATATTGGTAAATGGCATTTAGGAGGGGCTGAAAAATACAAACCTATCAATCATGGTTTTGATGAGAGTTTGTGGATAGAATCAGGGAGTATGTTTTTACCAGAGGACGACAAAAATGTCGTAAATGCTAAATTAGATTTCGACCCTATTGATAAATTTTTGTGGGCAAATCTTCCCTATGCTGTTCAATTTAATGATAGCCCTCGTTTTAAACCAAAAGGTTTTTTGACTGATTATCTGACTAATGAAGCTGTTAATGTAATTGAAAAAAATAAAAATCAACCCTTCTTTTTATACCTCGCATATTGGGCAGTTCATACACCATTGCAAGCCTTAAAAGAGGATTATGATAAACTCACCTACATAGAAGACCACACCGAACGAGTTCAAGCTAGCATGGTTATGGCAGTTGATAGAGGTGTTGGAAAAGTGCGAAAAGCTTTGAAAGACAATGGAATTTTGGATAACACAATTATTGTTTTTACCAGTGACAATGGTGCTCCGGGTTATATAGGCTTACCTGATGTGAATAAACCATACCGTGGCTGGAAGCTGAGTCTATTCGAAGGAGGTATTCATGTTCCATACATTGTTAGTTATCCTGATAGTATTGCAGCAGGACAGGTATATAATGGTAGAGTTTCTAATGTGGATTTATTTTCAACATTCGGAGCATTGGTAGGAGCGGAGTTATCAGCTGATCGAAAATTAGATGGAGAAAATATTCTCCCTTTTTGATGGGAAAAAACGAGGGAGAGCCAAACCGTCCTTTGTTTTCTAAAGCAGGTAACTATTCCTATGCATTCAAAGATGGATGGAAATTACAAGTAGAAAATATTCAAAAAAGAAATGGCTCTTCAATCTTAATAATGACCCTACTGAGCAAAATAATTTATTTGAAAAAGAGCAAGGAAAAACGATGGAACTAATGCAGCTTCTGGAAGACTTTTTGGCAGAACAATCTGAACCAATTTGGAAAGGTGCTATCTATGTTCCTAACAGAATTGATAAAACTTCGAATGCCCCAAAGGCAGCTACAGATGAATATATTTATTGGCAGAATTGATATCTGTCACTATCTAAAAGAAACACATGAAACAGGCTCCAAAATAAGCAGCAGGATTGAATCAGCTGGGATAAACACCGAAAAGTAATATTGTTCTATCGTCAAAACTTGAAGTGAATGTACAATAGCAGGTATTGTTATCATGAAGGAAGGTTACTAGGTTTACTTGGAGGTTTCTAAGATAAGCCCTAAGCCACCTGGTACTTCTCTTCCTCCTCAATCATATTGGGTAATTGTTGTTTCACTTCAATATAAATCTCTAATCCCTTATCAGTAAAATAGGGATAATGAAATTCCCATATCGCCAAGATCACTTTTTGCATGCTTACCTCTTTAACACCTATGACTTCACGTTCTACTAGCCATGAATTTAAAATTGCCCATATATTTTTTGCAAAGAATTCATAATGTCCAATATAAGGCTCTGGCTTAATAAGCCCTTTCCCAATGGCAAGGTATAACCCATTTTGAGTAAAACTCAACACCTGTTGCATCTGATTTTTAAATATAGTTTTGGCCTCTGGAACTAAGTTGGTAATTTCTAAAATATCTCGGTAAAAAAAACGATGACCTATTTGATAACGCAAATAATTTTTGATTATAGAGAGGTAGTCATTTTTCTCAACTAAAGCCATGTTTTTACCACTCATTTCCATCATAGTCACAACCATCAATTCCAAAACAGCTTCTATCAAATCTTTTTTGTTTTGTAGTGATAAGACAGATTTCCGGGACTTATTCCGCTATTGGAAGCAATATCCTGTAAGCGCGTATTGCTTACACCTTTTCGATTAAACAATAAAATGGCGTTGTTCAGAATCTTTTTTGAGTTTTTTTTCATTTTAAGTCGTTAATGGATAGTTGTGTAATGCTTAGGGTAACTTATGGCTAGTTATTTTAATCTACCTGATTATTAGCAGAGTACTATTATTTCAACAAAATTACAAAATAAATTTTTTTGTAATTTAGGTTTTAAAACCTAAATTTAAGTTTTTAAACATCAAAATCTAAAATTAATGCCCTTTTTTAAAGACATAAAGAAATCATTAGCATCAATAATTCCATCTCCCATTCAAATTGACTTTGAAAAAGGAGGTGTACGAAAAATAGAAGAAGTTGCTCCTTACCCCAAGGAAGTATTTTGGGACAAGGATGTTTCTATTTTTAAAACAGCATCAGGTATCGAATATGTTCGTACACCACAAAAGCAATTTGAAAATCTGCCAGATTACAAATTTGAACCAAACTTTCTTGAAATAGATGGGCTGAGGATGCATTATCTGGATGAGGGTCCTAAAGATGGTCAGGTAATTTTGTTATTACACGGACAACCCGTTTGGTCATTCTTGTATCGCAAAATGATAAAAGACCTCGTTCCAAAAGGCTATCGCTGCATTGCACCCGATATGATAGGCATGGGTAAATCAGATAAACCCATCAAGGAACAATATCACATTTTTGACCGACATTGTGAAAACACCCTAGCTTTTATTAAAGCGTTAGGCTTAAAAAATATTACCGCTTTTGTACAAGATTGGGGAGTTTGATAGGGACTCGTTTGGTAGGGGAGAATCCTGATTTATTTGCAAGACTTGTGTTAGCCAATGGCGATCTACCTTTGCTAACCGAAAAGACAAATCCTTTCTATATCCCCAATCCTGTTGTCGTTAATCCAAAAATTAATACCGTTAAAGATTTTGCTAAATTCTGGTTAAAAGGAATGCCGGATATGTTTCAATCGTGGATTTTATTTTGCTTGCAACATACTCGAAACTTTATTGGTGGAATAATGCAGTATTCAACAGTAAATAAATTAACCGACGAGGAAATGGCAGCTTATTCAGCTCCTTTTCCTTCCTTCATATATATGGCAGGTCCTCGTACATTACCTTCAATGAATGTGGGCTTGGTTGGTCAGCAATTACCAGCATGGGAAAGCCTCAAAAAGTTCGAGAAGCCTTTTATTTCTTTCATTGGTTTGCAAGATAATTTATTGGGTCGTCCTAGTATCCAAGAAAAATGGATTAATTCCGTTCCTGGAGCCAAGGGGCAAGATCATGAGCAATTTGAAAATGCCAATCACTTTATCCAAGAAGATATTGGAGAAATTATGGCGGATAGGGTGCATAAATTCATTAAGAAGAATCCTATATAAGGAGTCAAGAATGAGGTGTCAAAAAGCGCACGCTGACTTCAAACTAAATTAAATTTAAAAAGAAATATGTCAACATCACTTATAATTTTGATAGTAGCCTTACTGTTTTACGCTATTTTCTTGCTTTGGTATGTCGGTTTTCAAAAACCATTATCCAAGATAGAAATAGATTATTACATAAAAGAATACAGCAAATTCGATAATAGCGAGGCCGAATTAATTGATTTGCGCAATTTTTTGGAAAAAGATACAGGGAAAAGTTTTGTAATGGTTAATAGTATTTTATTAAAAAAGAAACCTGATTTGGTGGAAGGAGTTAAACGGGGAGACACATCGCTACAAACTTTAATCAATTATTATAAGCCCTTTATGAAAATGATGTTTAGAAGAGGTGGTATTAGTATCTTTCGAGGTCGAGTGGCATCTAATTCATTTGATCTTATCAATATTGAAAATGCAGAAGAATGGCAAATTTCGGCTATCAATCGTTTTCGAAGTCGTAGAGATTTTGCGGAGATATTAATTCACCCATTATTTCACGAAAAACATGAATTGAAGTTTGCAGCATTAGATAAAAGTATTGCTTACCCAGTTGACCCTTGGTTTCAGATGGGAGGCTTTCCTTTAACTGTGGGACTAGCAGTAGCTTTGATAGCTGCAGTTGTCCATATTTTAATTGTATAAAAAGAAGAACTGGGGTTAAAATTTTCCCTGATGTCTTGAATTAAGAATCCGAACTATGAATAAAATACTACCACACATTGTTGATAATACTTTTCGAGGGAGAAAAGTAGCTCTATGGTTTTTCTATTTGATAACTCTAGTGACCGTTATTAGAAGTTGTATTCATATTTTCAAAGATGATGGTGGTGCACAAAGCATAGCAACAATTCCTTTGGATACATTTACAGATGCAGGAGCCTCATCTGTAATTTTTTATTTTTGCTTATTGGGGGTTATCACAGTTGATGTTTGGACTTATTCAAGTCATGGTTGCTTTTAAATATAAATCTCTAATTCCCTTGATGTACTTAATGCTAGTCATCGAGTATGGAGGAAGATTTATTATTTCACTTTTCAGAACAATACACACAACTGGACAAGTGCCTGGCGGTATTGGTAATAAAGTTCTACCAATAATTTGTATAGCCATGTTTTTTCTATCTTGTAATGAATCAAAAAAATAATCATGCATTTAACCAATCAAGTTACTCCAACAAAAGAAGAATTTGAAGATTTTATTAAAAACTATCCATCACAAACCCCATTGGTAATGTTGAATATATTAAAATTTAAATCCCAATCTGGTATTGGTGATGAGTCCGGCGAAGAGGCTTATAATCGATATTCTGAAAATGTAAAACCATTGTTAGATAAAGTAGGAGCAAAACCAATATGGGCAGGCAATGTAACGAAAACGCTTATTGGTGATTACACATCTCAACCCGATAGAGTTCTTATTGTATATTACCCTTCGAAAGAAGCATTTATTAAAATGTCAACTTCCGAGGCTTATTTTAAAATAGGTAACGATAGAAAAATTGGTTTGGAGTACGGCGGTTTGATTGCTACTGAGTCAATTGGTTTTTCAAAAGGATAGAATGAATATTTATAGTTTACAAATAAAACAAGAACCATGAAAAAATTTATTTTTGTTTCAGCGATTATTGAACTCCTTGCTGGATTAATATTATTTTTAGTACCACAACTAATCCCTGATTTAGCACAAGGACAAATTAGCCATATGGCGATGGCGAGGATGTATGGAGCTGCAGCTTTAGGCTTGGGCACTTTTGCCTTTAATGTTTGGAGAAACATTGAGAGTGAAACGATGGTCAAAACATTTCTCTCTTCTTTTTTGATTTTTCAAATGACCGTTTTTATAGCATTATTGGCAAGCTTTTTTAGCAGGTGTTTTTTCTAATCCCTCGGGAGCATTGTTTCATTTAGTAATGGCTCTTTTTACAGCATATTTTTTCATAAAAAATAGTTTAAAAGATGTATCAAGACGACGAAAAATACTAACAGGATTAGGATTGATATTAGAATAGTTGGAACACTCATTCTCTTGTTGCCAAACATTTTACATCAAGCTGGTCTTCATCCTGATTACGCTGATGCCAAGGAGTATAATTTGAAAGGAAAAAAAGCACTAATCATAACTACAAGTCATGGAGTATTAAATGCACCTGGAGAAAGGACTGGAAAACCTACAGGAGTTTTCGGTTCGGAAATGACAGTCCCTTATTATGAATTTCAAGATGCAGGAATGCAAGTTGATGTGGCGAGTATAAAAGGTGGAGAGATTCCAGTTGACCCACAGTCCTTTTCATTCATGATAAAATCGAAAGCAGACGAACGATATTTGAAGGATAATACCTTTCAAGAAAAAGTAAAAAAATCACTTCGAATAGATGATGTTGATTTTACAAAATACGATGCAATATGGCTGGCAGGTGGTTGGGGCGCAGCTTATGACTTTGGCCAATCTAAAGTATTGGGTGAAAAAATTAGCAAAGCCTATTACGCTCAAAAACCAACTATCGGAAGTGTATGCCACGGAGCATTAGGATTGATTCAAGCACGTGATACCTTAGGTAACTTTTTAATTACGGGTAGAACAATGTCTGTTGTCACTGACAAGCAATTAAAAGAGTTAGACATCACTATTACTCCTCTTCACCCTGAAACGGAACTTCGAAAAATTGGCGTTAGTTTTAGAAGTAATACTGGGAGGCAAGATATTTTTCAAACCATTACTGTAGTTGATGACGAAAAGAGATTTGTAACTGGACAAAATCAAAATTCAGGACATGAGACAGCTCAAAAGATGATGGAAATTATAGCGGAGAAATCTTCACAACCTATTTTGGATTAAATTTGGAGTCAGCCACTCAAACTTATGTCGCACATGTGAGTGACTTGATCCTGACCCTCATGTATAAACTCTTCATACCAAAAAACTTATGGCAAATCAAGACTTAGTAGTAGAAACCATTTCAGATGGAACCAAGATGGCTCAAAATCAAACAAGGGAATTGCGATGGGCTATGTCAGGTCTCAAACGTAGAGCAATTCTAGCAAGGTTGCCATTAATTTCTTCTCTTATACCAAGATCTATGTTGTCATACGTAGGAAGCAATCTACCTGTCAATGGAATGATATTACATGGTGGAGGACCGATGCATTCCGCAGGAACTATTGATGAAAATAAATGCTGTGTTGACCCTTTGACTTTGAACCCTGATGACCCTGATTTTATTGCAAAGACTTCTGGAGGATTAAAATATATTAATGATGAAACTTTTGAACCTTCTCATCCAGATAGAATCATTGGCAACTTTACAGCCGTCAATCGTTTCTTGACAAATGTATCTCAGGACTTTATTGCTGCAAGTTTAGATAGAAAGATTTTCCCCCAAAAATCTACTAGAGAAAAAATTGAAGCATATTTAGCAAGTGTAAGAGAATGTCAAAAACTGGAAGGGAAAATTATTTTGGAACAAACCAGCACATTTGCATTCCGTTCAAAAGATTGCCCTGACCAAAATGATTGGCGAGAATCAGTTACTGATACCATTCATGGAATCATGTTTTTTGAATGGGGTGTGAAAGGCCAGAAATTTACTGGTACTATTTTAGGTGGTACCGGAAAATATGCAGGTGCATCTGGGGAATTTTATAGAGAAAGATTGTTAGCTCCTAATTTTGCGGGTGCTGAGACTTTTCGGATTAGCTTCCCAGGATTGGACTTGCCAGATTATTATCCGAAGTAGATTTATAGTTGCAGAGTTTAGCATGCTGCCAATTAAGGAAATAATGGAGGAAATTTATAATAAGTAAATAGCATAATGAATCATATCAGTTTATCTCCACCCCACATACGGTATTTTGAAACCGGGTTAATATTTAAAGGATAAAGATTCATATTATTTATTTAAATTTATATATGATATTTCGATATTTTGTATTTGTTTTTCTTGTTTTGGTAGGCTGTCAACAAAACTCCAAAAAAGTCAAAATTGTGGCTCATATTTGCACCCCTAGCCAAGGTCGATTTTCTACTTCGACGACTACAACTTCTAGACAGAAATTTGAAGTTAGTAAAGAGGGCATGGTTCTTATACCCGGAGGTACATTTTCCATGGGTGGTGATGGTAATAAGGCTTGGCCTGATGAGTATCCAAAACACGAAGTTGTGATAGATTCCTTTTGGATGGACGTGCATGAGGTTACTAACGCAGAGTTTGCAACATTTGTAGAAGAAACCGGTTATGTGACTACTGCAGAAAAAGATGTAGATTGGGAAGAACTCAAAAAAGAATTACCTCCTGGAACTGCTAAACCCGATGAGAGCCAGTTGGCTCCTGCTTCCCTTGTTTTTGTCTCCACACCTCGTTCTGTTTCGTTGCATGATGTAAGACAGTGGTGGCAGTGGCGACAAGGTGCTAATTGGAGGCAACCAGAAGGTCCTGGTAGCAATATTGATGGAAAAGAAAATCACCCTGTAGTACATGTCAGTTGGTTTGATGCTATCGCATTTTGTGAGTGGGCAGGCAAACGACTACCCACTGAAGCCGAATGGGAATATGCAAGCAGAGGTGGACTTACAAATGCAGTATATGCTTGGGGTAATGAAAACTTAAGTACAGGAAAACCCAAAGCTAATACTTGGGAAGGCTCCTTTCCTTACAAAAATGATGAGCGTGACGGCTTTTATTATACAGCGCCAGTACAAAGCTATCAAGCTAACGGTTACGGGCTATACGATATGGCTGGTAACGTATGGGAATGGTGTTCTGATTTTTACCATGAAGGCTACTATAAAACTTTAGCTGGTAAAACAACCCACAACCCACAAGGGCCAAAGATTAGTTATGATTCCAATGAACCTTATGCGATAAAGCGTGTTAGTAGAGGAGGTAGTTTTTTGTGTCATTACAGTTATTGTAGTGGATACCGAAACAGCATGCGTATGAAAACTACGCCAGATACGGGAAGCGTACACACGGGCTTTAGAACAGTGGTTTCCATACCATAATTTTCTTTCACTCTAAAGATCATTTTTATATTTAAGATGAACTAATGGTAATGTTTTAAAATCTGAGGTAAATTCCTAGTGTTGTTATGAACACTCAATAAAAAACGGGCCAGTAGAAATACTGACCCGTTTTGTAGAGTATATAACTCTGTTGAAATATCGAACATTGGTTTTACTCCAAAAGATTTTGAGTCAACAAACTATTTGATCAAGAAACTTGTATCTATAAAGAGCTAGCCTGATCTGACTTATATTTTTACCTCTATAAACAAGTAATATTGGATAAAACCATTGATAAAATCTATTAATCAAACATTGCTCCAATAACTGGGGCTCCAAGAATTCCAGAAATACAGTATTCATTTGTTAATGCTACTAACTCTGAAAACATCTGTTCTCTTTGCTGACCCAATTCCATGTGTGCCGCGGCACCTTCAGGACCATTATATATTTCAGTAATTCCATAAAGAGTGTTTCCTGTCTCTCCACTATTTGGATCGAGTGGATTATTTAACTCAGGACCCTTTAAAACAGCATAAGTCAAAACAAGAGGCTCCGCTTCACCCTTAACATGGTGTGTTTCCCTCATGAATTTTTGATGAGTTTTCAAAAAAACTTCCATTCTTTGGATAGAATCATTCGGTATCTTAAAAGCAACATGAAAGCCTACAGATCCTAATTTGATTTTATTTTCTATTTCACTGACTGGCTCTTGCCCACATGAGGCAAATAATAAAACGGCTACACTTTTATAATAGTATAACCGTTTTATTGTTTTAGTAGCGGGAACAGGACTCGAACCTGTGACCTTCGGGTTATGAGCCCGACGAGCTACCTACTGCTCTATCCCACATCTAAGGCACAAACCACGCGACATCGAATTTTAGGAATCATTAGTGGTGATCACTATCAAATGGTTTTATCGGATACTCCCGGGGTTATAAAGCCCAATTATGAAATGCAATCTTCTATGATGGATTTTGTAAAAGGAGCTTTGGAAGATTCAGATATACTCATCTACATGATAGAGATTGGGGAGAGGGAAATGAAAGACTCCTCCTTGTTTGAAAGAATTAAAACATTGAATATTCCAGTATTGCTTCTGATCAACAAAATAGACACAGCAGATCAACATACACTGTTGACTGCTCTGGAATATTGGAAAGAAATACTACCTAAGGCAAAGATTTTTCCGATTTCTGCAATAACGGGTTTTTCAGTCAAAGAAGTCTTGAATTACATTATCGAAATTTTGCCTCAGGGTCCAGCTTTTTACCCCAAAGATCAGTTGACCGATAAACCCGAGCGTTTTTTTGTAAACGAGGCAATCAGAGAACAAATTTTACAGTTTTATTCTAAAGAGATACCCTATGCAGTTGAGGTGGATACCGAAGACTTTATAGAGGAAAAGAAAATCATCAAGCTTCGGTCAGTCATAATGGTTGAACGCGATACTCAAAAAGGAATCATAATTGGACATAAAGGTTCAGCTCTCAAGCGCGTAGGGGTAGGTGCTAGAAAAACTCTTGAAGCTTTTTTTGGTAAAAAAGTGCATTTAGAACTTTATGTGAAGGTAAATAAAGATTGGAGGAACAATTCCAATCAACTCAAGCGTTTTGGATATAAAAATTAAAAAGAACCAAATCCTTAAAACTGCCTTTAATCCTTGCAAAAAGGTTATTTTTGCAAATCAAATTTATTAAAATGAGCGCAATTGTAGCCATAGTGGGAAGACCCAATGTTGGAAAATCAACTTTTTTTAATCGAATGATTCAAAAAAGAGAGGCGATTGTAGACGCGGTAAGTGGAGTAACCCGTGATCGGCATTATGGAAAAACCGATTGGAATGGTAGAGATTTTTCTTTGATCGATACTGGAGGTTATGTAGTTGGAAGCGATGATATTTTTGAAAAAGAAATTGACAAGCAAGTGAAACTCGCCATTGAAGAAGCAGATGCAATTATTTTTATGGTTGAGGTCGAAACTGGGCTCACTGGTATGGATGAAGAAGTAGCACAACTGCTTCGTCGTTCAAAAAAACCTGTCTTTCTAGCCGTAAATAAAGTAGACAATGCAATGCGTCAAGACGGAGCAGTAGAGTTTTACAGCCTCGGTTTTGATAAAATTTATCCTATGTCGGGAAATAATGGTGGAGGATCTGGAGAATTATTGGATGATTTAGTAAAAGCACTTCCAGAAGAAACCGAGTCAAATGACGATGACGTACCAAGATTTGCAGTAGTGGGAAGACCCAATGCTGGAAAATCTTCTTTCATCAATGCATTGATTGGTGAAGATCGTTACATCGTAACAGATATTGCAGGAACTACCAGAGATAGCATTGACACTCGATACAATCGTTTTGGTTTTGAATTTAATTTAATTGATACCGCTGGTATTCGCCGAAAAGCAAAGGTAAAAGAAGATATTGAGTTCTATTCTGTAATGCGATCAGTAAGAGCGATAGAACATTGTGATGTATGTATTTTGGTAGTAGATGCAACACGAGGCTTTGATGGACAAGTACAAAACATATTTTGGTTAGCACATCGAAACAACAAAGGAATTGTTATTTTGGTAAACAAATGGGATTTGGTTGAAAAAGACCATAAAACAACCAAAGCTTTTGAAGAGCAAATTAGAAAACAAACAGCACCTTTTGTAGATGTACCCATTGTTTTTGTATCCTCTCTTTCCAAGCAACGAATCTTCAAAGCAATTGAAACTGCAGTTGATGTTTTCAAAAACAGAAGTAATCGTGTTCCAACTAGAAAATTGAATGATATCCTACTACCCGTTATTGAAAATAGACCACCACCGGCTTACAAAGGAAAACATGTAAAAATCAAGTTTTGTACCCAACTGCCTACCGATCATCCGCAATTTGCTTTTTTCTGTAATTTACCGCAATATGTAAAGGATCCTTATAAGCGTTATTTAGAAAATCAAATGCGAGAAATCTTTGACTTCACAGGAATCCCAATTACCCTTTTCTTCAGAAAAAAATAAGATTAAAGGTTGTCTCGTAAATCCTCGAGTTCTTTTTTGATTCCAGCTAATTTTTTAAGAAGAGACATTTTGTTTTGTTCAGTACTCTTAGAAACCTTCAATTGATTCTTGGCACCTTCGATGGTCAATCCCTTTTTTTGAGTAAGTGATAAATGAGTTGAATGTTCTCTACGTCTTTGGGAGTATACTTTCGAACACCAGAGGTTTTCTTTTTGGGTTGAATTTCTTTAAATTCTTTTTCCCAAAAGCGCAACAATGAAGTGTTTACATTGAAAGCCTTTGCAACTTCTCCAATGGTGTAATATCGTTTTTCAGGGAGATCAATTTTCATGATCTAGTCAAAAGATTGGTTTTCTTGTGAAGCTTGGGCAAGAAGTGCATCAAATTCTGATGAGCTTAAATTGCCGTAATAGAAATTCAAAGGATTTATTTTTTTATTGTCCTTAATAATTTCGTAGTGAAGGTGAGGAGCAACAGAGCGCCCAGTATTTCCTACAAACCCAATAATATCTCCTCTTTTAACCTTTGCACCTCTTTTGACATTGTATTTATTGAGATGGGCGTAAAGGCTAACATATCCAAAACCGTGGTCAATTCTGATGTGTTTTCCATAACCAGAGGCACGATTGTCAGCTCGAACAACTTTACCATCGCCTGTAGCATATATTGGGGTTCCTCTGTTGGCGGAGAAATCCATACCCTTGTGCATTTTCTTGTTTTTGTAAAAGGATCTGTTCTCCATCCATAACCAGAAGCCATACGTTTTAGATCCTCTTTACGAACCGGTTGTATCGATGGGATAGAAGCCAAAAGCTCTTCTTTTCGTTCAGCAAGTTTTTGTATTTCTTCCAGGGATTCGGATTGAACGACAAGCATTTTAGACAAAACATCAATTTGTTTCGTTGTTTCTATAATCATGTCAGAGCTGTTGTATCCCTCAAGATAATCATATCGATTAACCCCACCAAAACCTGCTCTTCGTTGTTCTTTTGGAATTGGGCTGGCTTCAAAATAAATCCTGTAAATATCATCGTCACGTTGTTCAATATTGGTCAAAACATTTTGCATTTGACCAATTCTTCGGTTCAACAATTCGAATTGAAGTTTGTAGTTGCGAAGTTCACGATCCTGAAGTATTTCTTTTGGAGTCCTTATAACATCCGTATTCAACAATGTAAACAAAGCAATAATCCCAAAAAGTAGTGAGGATATTAAAAACAAAAATAAATTGGATATTTTTAGTCTTTTGTTGGAAGAAATTGGTCTGTACGAAAGAGTTTCGGAATCGTAGTAATATTTAACCTTAGCCATGAACAGTATTCTTGTAAATTTTCATTTCTTTTGCATAGAGAAATAAAACTTAAAGCAAATATAGTAAAATTTCTATTTTGCATAGAATTAATAAAACGACTATTGAATGAAATCAGCTGAAGTACGTCAAAAATTTTTAGATTTTTTTGCATCTAAATCCCATAAGATTGTACCCTCCGCACCTATGGTAATAAAGAACGACCCAACTTTGATGTTTACCAATGCAGGAATGAATCAGTTTAAAGAATATTTTCTGGGTAACAGTGTGCCAAAAAATGTACGAGTCGCAGACACTCAAAAATGTTTGAGAGTTTCAGGAAAACATAACGATCTTGAAGAAGTAGGAATCGATACTTACCATCACACTTTTTTTGAGATGCTTGGAAATTGGAGTTTTGGCGATTACTTCAAAGAAGATGCCATATCATGGGCATGGGAACTGTTGGTTGATGTTTACAAAATAGATCCGTCCATCTTGTATGTAACGATTTTTGAAGGAGACCAAGGAGATGGATTGGAGAAAGATAACGAAGCCTATGATTTTTGGAAAAAAATACTTCCAGAAGATCGAATCCTTTTAGGAAATAAAGACGATAATTTCTGGGAAATGGGAGATCAAGGTCCTTGTGGTCCTTGTTCAGAAATCCATGTAGATATGCGATCTGCAGAAGAAAAAAAACTGGTTTCAGGAGCTTCTCTAGTCAATATGGATCATCCTCAAGTGGTTGAGGTGTGGAATCTCGTATTTATAGAGTTCAATCGAAAAGCGGACGGAAGTCTAGAGAAACTTCCTGCCCAACACATCGATACCGGAATGGGGTTTGAGCGTTTGTGTATGGTATTACAAAACAAAACATCAAACTATGACACCGATGTTTTCACACCACTCATCAACGAAATAGAGCAAAAAACCAAACTTGTTTACGGTAAGGAAGAAACAATTGATCGGGCTATGCGGGTAATTTCGGATCACGTTCGAACAGTTTATTTTGCAATTGCCGATGGACAGTTGCCCAGCAACACAGGATCTGGATATGTAATTCGCAGAATCTTACGTAGAGCAATTCGTTACGGATACACTTTTTTAGACCTAAAAGAACCTTTTATTTTTGCATTGGTCGATCGATTAGAAAGTCAAATGGGATCTGTTTTTCCAGAATTAATTCAACAAAAAGAGCTCGCCAAAAATGTTATTAGAGAAGAGGAAATTTCTTTTTTAAAAACCCTAAACCAAGGGCTTTTGTTGTTGGACGAATTGATTTCAAAAACCAAAACCAAAACACTCCAGGGAGAGCAGGTTTTTGAACTTTACGATACCTATGGCTTCCCCTTGGACCTCACTGCACTGATAGCAAGAGAAAAGGGCTATGAATTAGATGAACAAGGTTTTGAAAAAGCCATGAAAGAACAGAAAGCACGATCACGAGCAGCTTCAAGCTCAAGTGCAGAAGATTGGACAGAGGTAAACAACCTCCCGATAGATGGTTTTATCGGTTATGATCATTTAGAAGCTCAAGTAAAGCTGGTTCGATATCGAAAAATCAAGTCAGCCAAATCCGGGGATCAATTTCAATTGGTTTTAAATACAACACCTTTTTACTCTGAGGGAGGAGGTCAAGTAGGAGATACGGGTCTTTTGGTTGATTCTAAAGGAAATAAAGTGAACATTTTAGACACAAAAAAAGAAAACAACTTAACTGTTCATTACACGGAACATTTACCTCAAAATATTTCGGATTCATTTACTGCTCAAGTAGACGTTGAAAATCGATTCCGATCGGAATGCAATCACTCGGCAACCCACCTAATGCATCAAGGATTAAGAGAAATATTGGGGTCTCATGTAGAGCAAAAAGGATCTATGGTAAATGGTGCAAACTTGCGCTTTGACTTTTCCCATTTTGCTAAAGTAAATCCAGAGGAAATTAAAACCGTTGAAGCATTTGTAAACCAGCGAATAAATGAAAAAATAAGCCTGGAAGAAAACCGTTCGATACCCGTTGCAGAGGCAATGGCATCGGGAGCAATGGCCTTATTTGGAGAAAAATATGGAGATATGGTTCGCACCATTCGATTTGGAGAATCCATCGAACTGTGTGGAGGGACACATGTAAAAAACACAGCCGATATCTGGCATTTCAAAATAATATCCGAAAGCGCTGTAGCCTCTGGGATCAGAAGGATAGAGGCAATAACAGGAAAGGCAGTTCAAAACTATTTTGAATCTCAGGAAGCGACCTTAAACAGTATCAATGAAAATTTGAAAAATCCACAAGATCCGATCAAAGCGATAGGTAATTTACAAGCAGAAAATGCAAGTTTAAAAAAAGAACTTGAAACGCTTTCAAAAATTCAAACTCAAATTGTAAGGCAAGAATTAGAAGCTCAAATTAAAACAATCAATGGAGTTTCTTTTTTAGCAGCTGAAGTAGCATTATCTCCGGCAGCAATAAAGGATTTAGCTTTTGACATAGGTAATGGAAAAGATGATGTCTTTTTAGTTTTGGTTACTCAAAAAGGAGGGAAGCCAGTTGTAAGTTGTTACATTTCAAAACCCCTTGTGGAATCAAGATCGCTCAATGCAGGAAACATTGTAAAAGCATTAGGGAAACACATTCAAGGAGGCGGAGGTGGACAAGCATTCTTCGCTACGGCAGGAGGAAA
Source organism: Candidatus Arcticimaribacter sp. (assembly GCA_038142965.1). Classification (GTDB taxonomy): domain Bacteria; phylum Bacteroidota; class Bacteroidia; order Flavobacteriales; family Flavobacteriaceae; genus Arcticimaribacter. The sequence continues at coordinate 268,951 of JAYQLC010000008.1, forward strand.
GCAGCCCGAAGGAATCCCAGCACTGTTGAATGAAGCAGCGAGTTTTATCGCATAAAGGTTTAAACTTCTCGGTCTACCAAATCGGTTACTACATAATACCTAGGATCATCAATAGAAGCAACAATGATTCTCTCAAAGGAGGGATTTGCTTTGAGAAGAAGAGATTTACATTCTGGACTTAGGTGAGTAAGTCTCACTTTTTATTTAATCCTCTGTATCTTCCGATTAAATTTTCAATTGCTTCAATTCCAGAGTGATCACTTACTCTAGATTCTATGAAATCAATTTCAATGATATCAGGATCCTTTTGAATGTCAAATTTGGAATTAAAATTTTGAATGGAACCAAAAAATAGAGGTCCCCAAATTTCATAAACTTTGATTCCGTCATCCTTAAAACGTTTTCTTGCTCGAATCATGATAGCATTTTCCCAAGCAAAAACTAATGCCGAAATAATAACCCCAACAATTACTGCAATTGCCAAATCTTGCCACACGGTAACCGCAGATACAGTGATTAAAACAAAAGCGTCTGACTTTGGAATTTTACGTAAAATTCTAAAACTACTCCAAGCAAAAGTTCCTATAACAACCATGAACATTACTCCAACAAGAGCAGCGATAGGAATCTGTTCGATTACACTGGATCCGAAGAGAATAAACAATAATAAAGAAATCGAAGCCGTAATTCCAGACAAACGTCCCCTACCACCAGAATTTACATTGATGATGGATTGACCAATCATGGCACAACCACCCATTCCTCCGAAAAGACCGTTTAAGAAATTAGCTCCTCCTTGAGCCAAACACTCTCGGTTTCCACTCCCTCGGGTTTGGGTTATTTCATCAACTAGGTTCAAGGTCATCAAAGACTCTATAAGTCCAACCGAAGCTAATAAAAATGCAGTCGGTAAAATTAAATTCCAATGCCCTTCAAGGGCGTGCAACAATTCAAATATTTGTCCCTGAAAAACAGGTAGGCCCCCTTGAAGACCATCTCCACCGCCTTCTCTAATAAAAGAACCAACGGTAGAAACTTCAATTTCTCCAAAAACAGTAACCAGAGCAACACTCACAATAGCCACCAGAGCTGCGGGAACCTTTGTAGTTAATTTGGGTAAGAAGTACATGATAAGCATGGTCATTATAACCAAAGCGAGCATTGTGTACAATTCTGTCCCTTGAATCCACTGAATTCCTGCACCAGTTGTTTTTTTGAAATAAACCCAATTGTGATAAAAAGATCACAATAGCCAATCCATTTACAAATCCCATCATTACCGAATGAGGAATTAATCGAACAAATTTACCAAGCTTAAAAATCCCAGCAGAAATTTGAATTACACCTACAATAAGCAAAGTGATAAACAGCCAGTGTAAACCTAAATTTTCGATGGGTTTAGCTAAAGCATTACCAACTTCATTTCCTTGTTGAATCATGTGAACCATAACCACAGCCATGGCACCTGTTGCCCCAGAAATCATACCAGGTCTACCCCCAAAAATGGAGGTTACAATCCCCATCATAAAAGCACCGTAGAGCCCAACAAGTGGATCAATACCAGCAATAAAAGCAAAAGCTACTGCCTCTGGAAATAAAGCTAATGCTACGGTTAATCCAGAAAGGATATCATTTTTTGGGTTTTGACTAAAGTTTCTAAAAAGTGTTTTCAAGGAATGGTTTTTTTACGAAGGCGCAAAGATAACCTTTTCCTTTACATGAACCCTATGAAAACTAGACTTCAATCACTGGAGTAATTTATTCTAAATTAGGAGGATAGTTTTTAAGGATTTCCGCAACAAACTCCTGTATTCGCTGGTCTCTTTTATTCGAATATTCATTGATAAAACCTCTTCCTTTTCCTTGCCAAACAAGTTGCTTAGACTTTGCATCAATCAAATCAATAAAGAGTATGCCATTGGTTTGAGAACTTACGGTTGCGATATTATTATTAGGCCAACCCCATCCATAGCCCCATCCCCAGCCCCATCCATAGCCCCATCCATTCCAATTATTGATGTAAACATCATTGGAAGATTTGACTGCAATGTTAACTAGGAGTTCAGGAGTTTCTGATGAAATAAGATCTTTGTTTGCCAACTCCTTTTCAATAGCCTTAAGAATTCTTTTTTTATCTAAATCAGAAATTTCAACCTCGTCAATCCCGGGTTTGAAAAATGCATAGGAAGTGTAAGAGTCAAAATCAACACCCGCATCGAAATCGTGATAAACTCTAATGCTGCTGCAACTTAAAAATAGTAAGCTAAGGAATAAAAGAAGTGTATTTTTCATAAAAAAGAGCTCTTAAAATATATCAATCAAAAATCATGCCCTTACTTTTTTCTTTTGTTGAAATCGTAAGGACAGTGCCTGCAACCATTTTCACAACAATAACCTCTTCTGAGGTGGTATTGTTCAGTAAAGACTTTGTAACCGTCGGGAGACATGTAATAATCACCATCTTTTAATTCTTTCCCTCCTAACATTATTCTTTTTTAGTATGCTGTTCTGAAATGAATTAATTTAGCGGCATAAATATAAATATGCTATTTGAGGCTACTCCCAAAATTCCAAATCAATTCGTTACACAAATAAACGAGTTTTCCATCACAATTAAAAGAGAGGATCTTATTCACCCTCTAGTATCGGGCAATAAATATCGAAAGTTAAAGTACAATCTAAAATATGCTCTTGTAAATAAAGCAAAATCAATTGTTACTTTTGGAGGTGCCTATTCAAACCACTTAGCCGCAACAGCAGCAGCTGGAGCAGAATTAAAAATTCAAACCCATGGATTTGTTCGTGGAGAAGAATTGGTATCACAAAAACGCAATCCCACTTTAAGTTTTTGTGAGAACCAAGGGATGGAATTGCATTTCATATCCCGAAACGCATATCGGCTAAAAAACAAAGCCCCGCAAGTTATTCGTTTTATTGAGGATAATCCAAATGTTTATTTAATTCCAGAAGGAGGAACCAATGAATTAGCAATTCAGGGTTGTAAAGAAATTTTAAATCCAGATGACCACCAGTTCAGTACAATTTGTTGTGCGGTAGGAACAGGAGGTACTTTTTCAGGCTTGGTTCGGTCTGCACCAGAAAAGCAACTATTGGGATTTGTTGTTGCAAAAGATCCCTTGATCAAAAAAACAGTCCAAGATTTTACAAAAAATCACAAACAATGGGAATTAATTTATGATCATGATTACGGAGGCTATGGGGCTTTCCCATCTGAAATAATTACATTCATTAATGATTTTTATGAACAACATCAAATTCTTTTGGATCCCCTGTACACTGGGAAAATGGTTTTTGGTATTTTTACACTAATAAAAAATAAAAAATGGCGTTGGGGAAAAAACATCTTAGTTATTCATACGGGCGGAATTCCAGGGCATCCAAGGGGTCAATCTCCGTTTAACCCAGAAAGGACGTACAACCATTCGATACTAAGTCGTGTTTTTCTATGTTTGTTCACTTTTTTATTCTTAGTTGTAGTGTAACCAAAACTGTTCGAACCAACAAAGAAGTTGTGTCAAAGAGCGAAACCCCTACAAAGAAAAAAAGCAATAAGCCCAAAACCAAAATAGTGGTATATAGAACCTACGCCGAAAAAGTTCAAGACTATTTGGATCGATTCTCACCCATTGCTCAAGCAGAAATGTGGCAATACAAAATACCAGCAAGTATTACCCTGGCCCAAGGAATTTTGGAATCGGGAACTGGTTCAGGGAGACTGGCTCGCGAGGGTAATAATCACTTTGGAATCAAGTGTCACCGGGGATGGAATGGTGGTCGAATGTATCACGATGACGATGAAAAAGGAGAATGCTTTAGAACTTATGCTGATCCAGCAGAGTCCTATCGCGATCATTCCATTTTTTGAGTGGAAGAGAACGTTATGCTTTTTTATTTAAACTACCCAGAAAAGATTACAAATCATGGGCCAAAGGACTAAAGAAAGCCGGATATGCAACAGATCCCAAATACCCAAAGAAACTCATAGGAATCATCGAACGCTATGAACTGTATCAATATGACGTAAAAAAAGGAAAAAAAAAGAACCGCTCAAAGATCGAAACCCAAGACAAATATAAGTTCCCGTAAAAACATTCACCGTGTAGTAAAAGGAGACACTTTGTACTCAATTTCTAGACGTTATAATATTTCTGTAAACCAACTTATTAAAGAAAATAATCTTCGAGACAATACAATTTTTAAAGGTCAAGAATTGATTATTCCAAAATCCAAATAAATGCAATATCAACGCAGTAGTAGTCTTTTCAAGACGCTCAAAAAGTAATTCCAGGTGGAGTAAATTCTCCAGTAAGAGCCTTCAAGTCTGTTGGAGGAACTCCGATTTTTGTAGATAAAGCTAAGGGAGCCTATCTCTATGATGTAGATGGAAATCGATTGATAGATTTCATTTCCAGTTGGGGTCCAATGATCTTGGGACACGTTTATGAACCTGTAATTGAGGCATTGAGTCAACGAGCAAAAAAAGGAACTTCTTTTGGGATGCCAACAGCACTTGAAACTGAAATTGCAGAATTGGCAATCGCAATGATTCCGAACATGGATAAAATACGTTTTGTGAATTCAGGAACCGAAGCCTGTATGAGTGCAGTTCGTTTAGCTCGGGGAATAACCCAGAGAGAGAAAATTATAAAATTTGCAGGTTGTTATCATGGTCATTCGGACGCTTTTTTAATTCAAGCTGGAAGTGGTGCGGTAACTTTTGGGGCTCCCAACAGTCCAGGAGTAACCCAGGGTACTGCAAAAGATACACTCCTTGCGACCTACAATGATTCGGATGAGGTAGCAGCCATTTTTGAACAACATCAAGATCAAATAGCTGCAATTATTGTTGAACCTGTAGCCGGTAACATGGGTTGCATTCCTCCCCAAAAAAGGTTTTTGGAAGGATTACGTCAATTATGTGATTCAAATGGGTCACTGCTTATTTTTGATGAAGTCATGACAGGTTTTCGTTTGGCACCAGGTGGGGCACAAGAACGCCTTAATGTAAAAGCAGACATTGCCACTTTTGGAAAAGTTATTGGGGGAGGACTTCCAGTAGGAGCCTTTGCAGCATCCAATGAGATTATGAGTCACTTAGCCCCGGAAGGACCCGTTTATCAAGCCGGAACATTAAGCGGAAATCCTCTTGCAATGGCAGCAGGTTTTGCAATGCTAAAAGCACTGCAAAAGCAGCCCCAAATCTACACAAGTTTGGATCAAAAAACAGAACGTTTACATATCGGGATGGAAAAACGTATTGCAAACACATCTTTACCTTATCAGATCAATCGTTATGGCTCCATGATTTCACTTCATTTTACAGAAACTCCCGTAGTTGATTTCCAAACTGCAGCAAAAGGGAATAATGAATTTTTTAAGGCTTATTTTCACGGAATGCTAAAGGAAGGAATTTATCTTCCTCCCAGTGCATTCGAGAGTTACTTTTTGAACGATGCTTTGTCCAATGATGATATTGATTTTACTTTAGATGCATTTGATAGAGTAATCAAAAATCTATAGCATTAATCCGTTTCTTTCCATTTTTTTTGAACCCGTTTCATTTTGTGTTTTTGCATCTGTTTTTTGGGCATTTGTAACCAGGATTCAAATTGGTCTTGAGTAAGGATTTTTTTCAACTCTTTTTGAAATTCTTTTTGTGAATTGAGATGCTCGATACGTTTGGCGTACCTCTGGTCTCGAGACAGATTTTCATGGTTTGTTCTCTTGGGTTTATTTGACCAAGTCATTTTTATTAAATCCAAAAGTTTAGCCTCTTGCGATTCATTCAAATCAAGTTTTAATGCAAGCTCTTTTGATTTGATGGTAGCTCTTTGTTCTGGGGTGAATTTTTGATCTTTTTTTCCGACTTGTCCTAAAGAAAGCATCGGTAGACTCAATAGGATAATTAAAAATTTTTTGTTCATATAAATTGTTTTTGAGGTTTTTAATAAGATTAAGTTGTCTCAAAAAGGTTTAATTATTCGAACAAATTAGAGGGAAACTTCAAGTAATTTTATTTCTGAAGTTTTAAAGGAAACAAACTTGTTTTGAGCAGCGATTAATGTGGTTTCTCCTTTTTGAGAAGTATATTTCCATATTCGGTTTCTACTGTAGCAGATCCAAAAACACAGATGTAAATAGTAAAGGAGTCTCTTTCTGAAAGATTGATTTGGCAATCTTTGTTGAGGTAAATATAATTGGTGTTGAAGTATGGGCAGGCCACCATTTTGTTGAGCTCATTTTTTGTTTTCGAATAGCTAATTCTAAAATCATCTTTCCTTTTATAGTCCAGGGCATCTAGAGCCATATCGCTATGCAATTCTCGTAGTTTGTCGTTTTTATCTTTTCGGTTAAAATCAAAAACTCGGTAAGTAATATCAGAAGTCTGCTGAATTTCAGCCAAAAGGACACCAGCACCGATTGCATGAATTTTTCCTGTATTGATAAAAAAAGCATCTCCTTCTTTTACACTTTCGTAATTCAACAAATCCGAAAGAGTGTTCTCTTTTAAACTTCTCTGATACTCTTCTTTTCTAATGGTTTTATTGAATCCAATGATTAGATTTGCTTTTTTGGGAGCATCCATGATATACCACATTTCCTTTTTTCCAAGTGAATTGTGGCGTTTTTTTGCCAACTCATCATCTGGATGCAACTGAATGGATAAGTCTAGTTTTGCATCGATGAACTTGATGAGAATAGGAAATTTTTCCCAAATCGTTTTACAATATTTTCTCCCAAAACATTAATGGGGTTTTTATTGATTATATCTTGAAAATTCATTCCTTTAAAAGCTCCATTGATTACAACGGAAATAGCTCCTTTTACGGTAGAGATTTCCCAACTTTCTCCGACCTTGTCATGGGGTGAGTTTTTTCCTAAAACATCTTTTAGTTTACTACCTCCCCAGAGTCGTTCTTTTAGAATGGGTTCGAATTTTAGTGGATACATTTAAAATAAAATTAATAATAAGACGAAATTGCTTTATAAACTCAGTCTAGAGTTTTTTTGATTAAACCAGAACAAAAATCAGATGTGCTCATAACAAGGTTATTGTATGCCAAAAGCATTGCCTCATTCAAAGGAGTTCCTTCTTTTGAAATAGCAGCGCAATAGTCCAATCCAAGTTTTATTTTTTCACTCTCAGAAAGGGAAATGCTTCCACAAAGGGCAGCCACTGGGATTTGTTTTTTGCGAGCAGATCGAACCACTCCCGCAATTGTTTTCCCAAAAAAGGTTTGCTTGTCCAACTTGCCTTCTCCCGTAATAATCCAATCGGTGTTTTTAATTTCTTTATCGAAGTTAGCCAATTCCTTTACCAGATCAATTCCAGAAACAAGACTTGCATTTAAAAAAGCAATAGCCCCACCACCCAGTCCTCCTGCAGCACCAGATCCAGCTATCTTTTGCACATCAATGTTGTATTGTTTTTTGAGTATTCTACCAAAATTTCTGAGCCCCTGGTCTAGTGCATTAATTTCAGAGTCATTTGCTCCTTTTTGTGAGGCAAATACATTCGCGGCACCTTGTTTGCCATGAAGTGGATTTGTTACATCACAAGCCACTTTAAATTGTGCTTTATGAACCAATTCATTGAGTTGCTCGACATCAATTTTTTCGATTTCCTTTAGGTTCTTTCCAATGGGTTTTAATGGTTCATTTGTGGAATCTAGAAATTGAATTCCCAGTGCTTGCCCCATACCTATTCCACCATCGTTGGTAGCGCTACCGCCAATTCCCAAAATGACTTTTTCAGCACCTTTTTTGAGTGCATTTAAAATGAGTTCACCAGTCCCAAATGAAGATGTGTTCATACAATTCAACTCATCAATTGAGAGAAGCTTTAGACCCGATGCCTCAGACATTTCGATGTAAGCTGTTTTTGAAGTTTCTGAAAATAAATATTGAGCTTGTATGGGTCTAAAAAGCGGATCTTGAACTTCGACATCAATCCATTCAGCTTTTAAATAATCTTTAATAACAGCTAAAGTTCCGTCACCGCCATCTGCCAAAGGTTTTTTCAGAATGATCGCTTTCGGAAAAATCTGCCGAATTCCCTTTTCAACTGCATCACAAAACTCAGATCCAGTCAAAGAACCTTTGAACTTATCCGGTGCAATAACAAATTTCATCTTCCAATAATTAGTTGATTAATCCATCATTTAGAACCACAGGGTTAATTTAAAATTAAACTCTTTCAAAAGAGTCTATCCAAGACTTGACCCAAAGTCCTTCATCGTTTTTAGTAACTTTGGCGCTACCAATTTTGGTGAGTCCTTTGATGGCTTTATCCCATTTTTTGTTACTCAGACCAGCTTGCTTTTTCAATTCATTGAGATCAACAGAACCCTCTTTTTTCAGCAACAAAAAAATCAATTTTTCGTCTTCGGTCATTTCTACCGCTTTCTTTTCGGGTCTCATCTGCGGAAAAAATAAAACTTCTTGAATTGAATTGTTGTTGGTTAAAAGCATAACCAAACGATCAATTCCAATTCCAATTCCAGAGGTAGGGGGCATTCCGTATTCCAGAGCTCTTAAGAAATCTTGATCAATGAACATGGCTTCGTCATCTCCTTTTTCACTCAGTTTCAATTGCTCTTCAAAACGTTCTCTTTGGTCAATGGGGTCGTTTAATTCTGAATATGCATTGGCCAATTCCTTGCCGTTGACCATTAGTTCGAACCTTTCTGTTAGCTTGGGATTGGATCGATGCTCTTTGGTTAGAGGGCTCATTTCTTTGGGATAGTCAGTAATAAATGTAGGCTGAATGTAATGATGCTCACATTTTCTCCAAAAATTTCATCAATCAGTTTACCAGTACCCATGGTATCATCCACTTCAATTCCCAATTCACGGGCAGTGTCTCTTAGGGTATCTTCATCCATTTCAGAAACATCAATTCCGGTATGATTTTCAATTGCTTTGAGAATAGGTACTCTAGGATAAGGAGCTTTAAAATCTATGCTGTGTTCCCCAACTTGAACAGCAGAATTACCTGTAGAATCAACAGCTACTTTTTCCAAAAGTTTTTCAGTAGTTTCCATCATCCAAAAGTAATCTTTGTAAGCAACATAAAGTTCCATTACAGTAAACTCAGGATTATGAGTTCTATCCATCCCTTCGTTTCTAAAATCTTTTGAAAATTCATAAACCCCATCAAAACCTCCAACAATCAATCGCTTGAGATAAAGCTCATTGGCAATTCGAAGATACAAAGGAACATCGAGTGCATTGTGATGTGTCATAAACGGACGAGCTGCTGCCCCTCCCGGTATAGGTTGCAGAATAGGGGTCTCAACTTCTAGGTAATCATTTGAATTAAAATACTCCCGTATGCTGTTGGTTATCTTAGTCCTTTTGATGAAGGTGTCTTTAACTTTTGGGTTGACAATTAAATCAACATAGCGTTGACGATATCGCAACTCAGGGTCGTTAAATTCGTCATACGTATTTCCTTCAGAATCTGTTTTGGGTAAGGGAAGTGGTCGTAAAGTTTTGTTTAGGATGTCAAATTTTTTAACTAAAATTGTTTGCTCACCAACTTGGGTTGTAAAAAGGATACCTTCAATACCGATGATGTCTCCAATATCGAGTAGTTTTTTGTATACTTCGTTGTAAAGAGTCTTGTCCTCACCTATACAGATTTCATCTCTGTTAAAATACACTTGAATTTTTCCTTGACTGTCCTGAACTTCGGCAAAGCTTGCCTTACCTTGAATCCTTCTTGACATAAGACGTCCAGCAACAATTACTTCTTTCCCTTCAACATAGTTGTTTTTTATGGAAGCTGAAGATTCGTTCACAGGATAGAGTGCAGCAGGATAGGGGTTTATCCCCAATGCTTTGATTTTTTCCAGTTTTTCTCTTCTAATTATTTCCTGTTCGCTTAATGCAGCCATAGTGTCAAAAATTTTAGCAAAGATAGGGGATTCCATCAATTGAAAAATTCAATTTTTATTATCTTGCTAAAAAAAAACGCTTTGAGTCTTATTCGTGTCTTACTTTCCATACTTTTCCCTCCCCTCGCTGTAATAGATCAGGGTTGTGGATCCACCGTCATCGTTTTCATCTTAACCCTATGCGGATGGGTTCCTGGAGTTATTGCAGCACTTGTTATTTTGAATAATACCAATCGTTACTGATGGGTGTTTTAAACAAAAAAATACAAGTAAAAGAATTAAAAAACACCTCCTATCAACCGGCTTGGGATTTTCAAGAAAAACTTTTGAAAGAAATTGTAGACCTCAAAATTTTGAATCGCAGAAATGAAACAAATAAGCCAACACCTAATTATTTTTTGTGGGTAGAACACCCCCAGTAATTACGCTAGGTAAAAGCGGAGCTATTGATCATTTGCTTCTCAACGAAGAGCAACTTCAGGACCGTGGAATAGAATACTTCAAAACAAACAGAGGAGGAGACATAACTTTTCATGGCCCAGGTCAAGTAGTTGGTTATCCTATCTTAGACTTAGAAAACTTTTTTACAGACATACACAAATACCTTCGATTACTAGAAGAAATGGTTATTTTAACTTTGAAAGATTTCGGTTTGGAGGGAACCCGAAGCCCAGGAGAAACAGGAGTTTGGCTGGACGTAGGAACCCCTTTTGCGCGAAAAATATGTGCTCTAGGAGTAAAGGCGAGTCGATGGGTCACCATGCATGGGTTTGCATTTAATGTAAATACTGATTTGGCTTATTTTGACTACATCGTTCCTTGTGGAATCCAAGGCAAAGGAGTTACATCCTTAAAAGCCGAACTTAAAAAAGAAATTTCACTAAAAGAAGTAAAAGAAAAGCTTGCAAAGCACTTTCAAAATTTGTTCGAAGCAGAGTTTATTTTCACTAGTTGATTTCATAAATAATCATCCCATTACTTTCTGATTGAACTACCAATTCTAAGGCTTTATCCTTATCTGCATTTGTCAAATCGGCAATTGAAGTTCCATAAACGGGAAACCCACTTACAGAAGTTCCATTACTGTAATAGAGATAAACTTTTTGTGCGTCCAGATCAGTTGTAGTTACATAAATTATGTTGTTGATGTAGAAAATCTTCGGAGCAGTGTAACGTCAAAGGGGAGCGTAATCGGAATTCCTTTTATGTTTAAAATGTTATTCGATAGGGATACCAAAGATTTGGTTGTGGTTGCGATTTGGTGGCCTTTTTCTAAATCTAAATTCGTTTTTATGATGTTTCCTTTGACATCGATTTGAATCAAGTTTCCATTTTTATCCGATGTAGTAAAAGTTTTTAGGTAAGAATTTACAGGATTTCCAGAAAAGGCAATATTCTCTTTTACTTTAATCCGTTCTTTTCCAGTTCGGTTTAAAAGGTTAAGTTTTCCACTCTCTTCCTGAATTGCAATGTAATCTTTTTGATTAATTCGAATATGAACAGGAGGGTTAATAATCGGAGTTTTGGTCTTACTGAATTTAAAACCAGGTACTTTTTTTACCCTTAGAATTAAACATTTGCAAATTATTTCCTTGACTTAAAACAAAACGATAATCTCTTCTTTGATCGTAATCAAAAACAGCTAAGGGTTGAATGGGATCAGTGCTGGGAATTTTTATTGAAAAAGGTTTAACTATTTTCCATTTCGATCCAACACAAAGAATTTATCTTCCGTCCTAAAAGCCATTTGCAGTCGTTTGTTTTTGTACAAATCAACTTGCTGAATTTGACCTTGAATGTTTCAGGTAATTGTTTTTCCAAAACAAATTCCCTTTATCAGAAAACAAGTAAAGCTTATTGTTAACATCTTGAACCAAAACATCCATTCCTTTAGTCCTGTGGTTTTTGAGCCATTGTGGTGGAGAGCTTAATGGAGCTTCTAGCTCTAAAAGGTATTGGTTAGAAACAGAGTTTTGAATCACTTTCAATTCATTTTCATGAATTCTTAAATGCATGTGCATAAAGCTATTTTCTAAGGTTCCTTGAAAGGCAACAAAAGGAAATCGTTCCGTGTCTAGTTTTGACCAAGGTTTTTTCTTTTTGTTTCTTATTTCCCCAAATCTCAATCATCGCTTTTGTTTGAGCAATCCAATAGATCGAACTTTCTGAGGATAGCGTTTCTTTGAATGTATTGTAAATTATGTTTTTACTTAAAGTACTACCGTCTTTGTAATTACTAATAAGCGTTTTCATTGCTTTTTCACTCGATGTGAAAACAAAAAAGTTTTCAATGACAGCTCCCCATTTTGGTCTTACTTTTGAACCAATAACTTTAGAGAACAAAAGAATATCATCAGGTAGTTTTGTGGGATAATAGGGGACTTCTCGAAAATTTTTACCGTTTTCTAACTTGGGTAACAGGTTTTGTTGAGCTTGTTCCTCGTTTTGAGAGTGGAAAAGTAAAACCGTTTCAGAACCCAATTTAATCCATCCGATCTCATCCACACTACTCAGGGCTTTTAGATTGATTTGTGGAAGAGCAATATTGTGGTGTAGAACCCATTGCTTGAATGCATCTTCGGTTTCGATAGCATTGTTTAGAGGAATTGACAAAAAAGAGATACTGTTTTCTGGAACCAGTTGATCCAAAAGTGTTTTTTGAGCATCGTTTTCTTTGAGAATTCCCATGGGATCTCCCAATGAATCTTGAACAGCAATCAATCCATCTAAGCTAAATCCAGAATTTTCAAAATCAAGATCATAAGCATTCCAATCGTGGTTAATTTTTGGAACTAACGGAATTCTTCCAATTGCCTCCTCAATCAATTCCTCAACCTGAGGTTGAACCAAAAAGTTTAGAGGTGCACTAGTATCTAAAGTGGTGTAAATTTTATCGAAAAGATTCTCTTGTCTTGTTGTTTTATCCTTTTGTTGAAAAACACGGATGCAATTTTCAATTAATAGCTGGGAAGTAGATCGCAAGGTGTAACCCTCAATATGGGTACTGTAAAGAATGTTTTTATCTTTTTTTTCGATATTGATCTTAAACTTACTGTAATCTATAGAAGTTCCCATTATTTGCGTAGAATCGATCGGTGCCTTGTAGATGTGGGTTAGTGCACTTGGATTTTTTCCAACGGTAGTTATGCACAACAAACTTTTTACATCCGGGGTATCAAGAAGTAAACGAGATATATCTGAGGTTAGGTTTGGATTTAAAGATTTTATTTCTTTGAACACCTCATTGTTGGTAAGTTCGTTGGTTAAAGTATTAATATCGTTGATTTGGATCACCCAACTGCTGTTTTGTGGAATCCAATCCGTAAGCCGACTCAGTTTACTACTGTTTGTTTGGCAACTCCATAAGCCAATCAGAAGAACAGCTAAAAATCCAAGTCGATATGTTGTTTTAAAAAAGCTGAAGTAGGGTTAAGCGAATCATAGGATAGTTTATTAGGTCAAAAATAGGAAACTCAGAATTTAATTTGTAATTGTTCTGAAAGTAATCTAAAAGTTTTTCTGTGTTGTGGAGTTATTCCTTCGATTAGTATGGCTTCACGATGTTTTCTAGTGGGATATCCTTTATTTTTTTTCCAGTCATATTTGGGATATTTTCGATCCAGATCAATCATCAGATCATCTCTGTAGGTTTTTGCAAGAACAGAAGCAGCGGCAATATTCTGGTATTTACCATCCCCTTTTACAATGCACTGGTGTGGAATTTTTTTAAAAGGGGTGAAAACGATTTCCATCCACAAGAATATGAATGGGACAAGGATCAAGTTTTTCAATTGCCTTGTGCATCGCTTTTATAGAAGCATTAAGAATATTAATGGTGTCAACTTCCTCTGGTGTACAATGGGCTACCGCATATGCTATTGCTTTGTCTTCAATAATGGGCCTCAGGTATTGTCGCTGCTTTTCGGTCAGTTTTTTAGAGTCATTTAAAAGTGGTACGTCAAAATCAGCTGGAAGAATTACTGCAGCAGCAGTAACAGGTCCTGCAAGGCAACCTCTGCCTGCTTCATCTGTTCCCGCCTCTAGTCCATCAAGTAATTGTAAGCTTAACACCTTCTTAATATTTAATTATTCTCATTTCAAATTACTTACAATTATTTAACTTCGCAATCAAAATTACATTCTTTCATGACCCAAAGATTCTTTTTTATACTTTTTTTGATGAGTAGCTCAATCACTTTTGGTCAAGGCATTCCAGGAGCAGAGTATCAAAAAAGTTTACAAACAAAAAAGGACTTCTTTGGTATTAGAAAAATCGTCAATTCAGAATCCTCAAAAAAGAAGGTAAAGCAAAAAGATTCCATACAGAAAGACTCGATAAATATTGGGATGTATGCGATTTATACTGTAGACAGAGATTCCACTTACGTTGATACAACTTTGACAATACAGAAAGAGTACAAGATGAATTTTTTGAGAAAGGATTATTTTGAATTATTGCCTTTTTTCCAACACGGGTCATGCATTTAATAAATTGGGATATGATTTTTCAAACATGTCCTTACTTGCCGGTCTCGGGGCTCGTTCAAAACATTCAAGCTACATTGAAGCACCAGAATCGTTGTATTTTCAGGTCCCAACTCCGCTATCTGAACTTTTTATCGAACCGCATTTGAGCAAGGTAGAATAGCCCATACAACAATAACAGCAAACATAAGCCCTCAATTTAATTTTGCGTTTACTTACAAAGCATCACGCTCTCTTGGGAAATATGTCAATTTTAGATCGGCATACGAACGTTTTCAATTTTCATTTAAATATCAATCCCTCAATACTCGATATTCTTTGTGGGGGCATTATTCCAATCAGTCCATCGAGAACCAAGAAAACGGGGGTATCGACGATGAAGGAATACTTCTTTTTGAAACAGGAGACCCTGACTTTAAAGATCGTTCGGTTTTGGATGTTCGTTTCAAATCGGCAGAAAGCCTTTTGGCTGGAAAGCGTTCTTTTATTGATCATCATTGGAACATAGTACCCCCCCAAGATTCTGTCCGAACCAAACTCATAATTGGTCATCGATTTCTTGATGAATCTCGATATTATTCCTATACTGATTCGAAGGGTCCGGATCATTTTGGAGATTTAATAATTGGATTTTCAAAAGTAAACGACTTGGCAAAACTCATGAGAACCAAAAATCAGGTGTACACGGAATTTAAAACGCCATACACTGGGAAACTAAGAGCAGGAATATCATCCATTCAATCAAATTATTTTTTTGGTTTGGAAGAAGGTGAGGTGTTATCGGACTCTATTCCCAATCAGATCAAAACGACTCAACTTCTTTTGAATGGAGATTGGAGGTTTCAATGGAAAGGGTTTTCGATGCAAGCAAATCTTCAAAAAAGTGTAAGCGGGAGTTTGTTGAGTGATGAGATAGGAATCAAAGCAAAATATGAATTTCCAGATAAAACCTCCTTCACTGCTCGGGTAAATTTCCGAAATCAAACTCCTGATTTTAATTTTCAACTTTATAAAAGTGATTACCTAAGCTACAATTGGCACAACCCTGATTTGGAAAATCAAAACACAACCCATTTTTCTGTCAATTTCAAACATCCTCAACTAGGAAATTTATATGCTCACTATCAACTCATCTCCAATTACACTTATTTTAATACAACCAAATTTGAGCCCGGTCCCGAGGATCCCGATGCAGATCCAGATAGCATATTGTATGTAGCGCCTAGTGATATTTATTTGGCAGCACCACAGCAAGCAAACAATGCTCTAAATTACCTCAAGATTAGATACAACTCAGAATTCAGATTGGGTAACTTTGCGATGACCAACACTGCCCAATATCAAAAAGTAACTAGCGATTCAGAAGCCTCTGAAAATTCCCAAAACTCTCAGCCATTAAATGTTCCGGAATGGAACTTGAGAACGACCTTGAGTTTTAGTCGTGATATTTTTAAAAAAGCCATGTATTTACAAACGGGTCTTACAGGACACTACTTTACAAAATACTACGCAGATCGATACAATCCTCTCTTGGGTGATTTTACCCGTCAAAACGATATTCTGATAGGAGATTTTCCTAGAATAGATTTCTTTGTAAATGGAAAGGTTCAACAAACCAGATTATTTCTAAAAGCTGAACACATCAATACTCTCCTAGAAAACTACAACTATTTTAGTGCACCCGGTTATCCTTATCGGGATTTTGTCATCCGTTTTGGACTGGTTTGGAATTTCTTTAAATAAGTTTAAGCCTACGATCATCATCTTGATTTGAGGCTTCGAATGCCAGCCATTTTCAAGGCACAAATTTCTTTTTTCTTTTAGGTTTCCGTTTATCATTTGACATACATAAATTTTTGATTGAGTAATTAAAAAAACTTAGAATATTTTTTCTTCAAATGCGAGTATTTAACTAGTTGGTTTATAGTAAATAGCCATAAACGATTGTTATATTGAAAAAAAAAAGATAAATTTTATTAGAAAGATGTTGTTGAAGAATAAAAAGGGTTTTATATTTGCACCCGCTAAAGAGAACAACGATGTTGTTATTTTGTGCAAAAGTTCATTGAAAGACTAGAAAAATGACAGCGTGTATCAAACATGATATACAAACTAGAACAGAACCATTTTGAGACCTTTGAGGGATATGTCGTATAAGACAAATTAAAACAAACTACAACGAAGAGTTTGATCCTGGCTCAGGATGAACGCTAGCGGCAGGCTTAACACATGCAAGTCGAGGGGTAACAGAGAGTGCTTGCACTTTGCTGACGACCGGCGCACGGGTGCGTAACGCGTATGCAACCTACCTTCTACAGGGGAATAGTCAATAGAAATGTTGAATAATACCCCATACGATCTTCGAGAGGCATTACTTGAAGAAGAAAGCTCCGGCGGTAGAAGATGGGCATGCGTCCTATTAGTTAGTTGGTGAGGTAACGGCTCACCAAGACCGCGATAGGTAGGGGCCCTGAGAGGGGGATCCCCCACACTGGTACTGAGACACGGACCAGACTCCTACGGGAGGCAGCAGTGAGGAATATTGGACAATGGAGGCAACTCTGATCCAGCCATGCCGCGTGCAGGAAGACTGCCCTATGGGTTGTAAACTGCTTTTATACAGGAAGAAACTGCGCTACGTGTAGCGTACTGACGGTACTGTAAGAATAAGGATCGGCTAACTCCGTGCCAGCAGCCGCGGTAATACGGAGGATCCAAGCGTTATCCGGAATCATTGGGTTTAAAGGGTCCGTAGGTGGTTTATTAAGTCAGAGGTGAAATCCTATCGCTTAACGATAGAACTGCCTTTGATACTGATAGACTTGAGTTATTGTGAAGTAGTTAGAATGTGTAGTGTAGCGGTGAAATGCATAGATATTACACAGAATACCGATTGCGAAGGCAGATTACTAACAATATACTGACACTGAGGGACGAAAGCGTGGGTAGCGAACAGGATTAGATACCCTGGTAGTCCACGCCGTAAACGATGGTCACTAGCTGTTTGGAAAACATTGGTTTTTTGAGTGGCTAAGCGAAAGTGATAAGTGACCCACCTGGGGAGTACGCTCGCAAGAGTGAAACTCAAAGGAATTGACGGGGGCCCGCACAAGCGGTGGAGCATGTGGTTTAATTCGATGATACGCGAGGAACCTTACCAGGGCTTAAATGTAAGTTGCATGGACCAGAGATGGACCTTTCTTCGGACTACTTACAAGGTGCTGCATGGTTGTCGTCAGCTCGTGCCGTGAGGTGTCAGGTTAAGTCCTATAACGAGCGCAACCCCTATCGTTAGTTGCCATCGGGTCATGCCGGGAACTCTAACGAGACTGCCGGTGCAAACCGTGAGGAAGGTGGGGATGACGTCAAATCATCACGGCCCTTACGTCCTGGGCCACACACGTGCTACAATGGCCGGTACAGAGAGCAGCCACTACGCGAGTAGTAGCGAATCTTCAAAGCCGGTCTCAGTTCGGATCGCAGTCTGCAACTCGACTGCGTGAAGCTGGAATCGCTAGTAATCGGATATCAGCCATGATCCGGTGAATACGTTCCCGGGCCTTGTACACACCGCCCGTCAAGCCATGGAATCTGGGGGTACCTGAAGTCGGTCACCGCAAGGAGCTGCCTAGGGTAAAACTGGTAACTAGGGCTAAGTCGTAACAAGGTAGCCGTACCGGAAGGTGCGGCTGGAACACCTCCTTTCTAGAGAAAGACGACGTATAACCAAAGAGGAGCAATCTTAAGAGAAGTTTTGTTCTAAGCTGTCATTTTTTTTATAACATACACTAAAAATCTAAAATTGAGTCTCGTAGCTCAGCTGGTTAGAGCGCTACACTGATAATGTAGAGGTCGGCAGTTCGAGTCTGCCCGAGACTACTTTTTTGTCGAGAGCAGGCGAGAAGTTTATACCGTATATATTAGGGTAAGTCTGTTCGAGACTATATTTAAGAATTTTTTTAGAGGATTAGTAACAAGAGATTCTAGAAGTTGAGAGTTCTAAGAAATAATAAAATTCTGAGTTTTTAATTCTGAATTTCATTATGGGGGATTAGCTCAGCTGGCTAGAGCGCCTGCCTTGCACGCAGGAGGTCATCGGTTCGACTCCGATATTCTCCACATTTCTATAGGATTTTAGATAATTT
>JAYQLC010000008.1:292500-335049 GCA_038142965.1 Candidatus Arcticimaribacter sp.
ACAGCATATTGATCTTGTGCCAATAGATTGGCAAGGATTCGAAGCTTTTTTTTACCAACTTCATTCCATTTTTTACTGGAGGATATCCCAGCTTTATCAATTAAATATCCCCATAGTCGGTTGGGGAGAGGAAAGGTTTTTTGATAGTTGATTCCTTTTTTTGGATGTTGTTGATTTGAACGTTGTAAATGGTCGAAAATTTTATCTGTATTGGTTTCATCAACCCAATTGATTTGAATTTTAAAAACATAATCACATTCACTGAGTTCTTTTGCACCAAAAGCAGAGGCTTTCAATATCGCAGGTCCGCTCATACCCCAATGGGTGATTAGCAATGGACCTTGCGTTTTAATTTTACTGTTGAGTATTTTTACGCCTGCATTTTCTACGGATAGTCCCATAAGTCTTTTTATGGGTTCATTAGGCATATTAAAGGTGAATAGAGAAGGAGTGGGAGAGGCAATTCTATGCCCTAAACTTTGTAGCCACTCAAATCCTTTAATTTTGGGGCTGCCACCCGTTGCAATAATTATTGAATCAAAAGATTGCGATGGTGAATTTTTAAATTCTAGTTTCCAGTTCTTACCCTCCTGTTGGATACGTTCTACGGAATGTTCCAATTCTACAACTATTTTTAGTCGTATTGTTTCGGAAACCAAACAATCAATGATGCTTTGCGATTCGTCAGAAACGGGAAACATACGACCATCTTTTTCGGTCTTCAAAGGAACACCCGGCTTTCGAACCATTCAATAGTATCGGTTGTATTGAATTGATGAAAAAGGGATCTGAGTTTTTTCCACCTCGGGGATAAGCTTCACAGAGTTTAGAAATATCGGGACAGTTATGAGTAACATTGCAACGACCGCCACCAGATATTTTCACTTTTGAAAGCACTTTTGAAGTTTTCTCAAAAAGGGTTACTTGATGGTTTGGGTGGTGTTCTTTGACAGACAGAGAAGCAAAGAATCCAGCAGCTCCTCCACCAATTACCGCAACTTTTTTTGAGTCCATATTCAACAGTGTTTACAAGCTAAAACGATCTCCCGTTCGTGCAATTCCAAACCCTAAACGTTCAACTTTGAGTGATTCTTGGCTATCAGGGTCTAATAAGGGATTGGTGTGGTTTAGATGGATGAAAAAAATCTTCGCTTTTTCCTCAGCAGCTAAATCTTTGAATAATTCCATGCTTTCAATAACAAAGGGGTGCGGTATTTCGGAAAGATCTCTAGCTTTTATTTCTGCTCCACTAAAAAAGTAGCATCAATAAAGGCATAATCTACTTTTTTTATTATTTCAATTATTGACGTTTCCCATTTTTCCCATTTATCAATATCGGGAATAAATAGAGCACTTTTTTTGGGCCCCATAATTTTGTATCCAACAGTTTCTGAGAACTCATCACGGTGCGGAACTTGAAAGGGCAGAACACTCAATTCGGATGTTAGCTTTACTGTTTTATTTTCAAGCATTTGATTGAGTTTGATGTTTTGATTTGACACCAATTGACTCCAAGGACCATTGTTTTCAAGAAAATATTTCATTTTAGGATAAACAAAAACTGGAACTTGATTCGCATTCATCGCTTCTTTCCCTAGATACATTAGACCTGTGTAGTGACCAATATGTGCATGGGTAAGAAAAATTCCGGTTGGAATTTCATGGATTCCTTCTGGGGCATTGTTTTTTAAAGCTCTCAATTGAAGTGTAATATCTGGAGTAGCTTCAAAAAGAAATTGTTTGTTGTTTATGGGATCGATCACACCTAAGGAAACCACAGGATTTTTTTCTTTTTTTCCTTCAAAAGTACCCTTACAGCAAGTCTTTGTACAGTTTATTTGTGGACTTCCAGCATCTTGAGATGTTCCCAAAACAACCAATGTTGTTTTAGCAATAGGCTTTAATTTAGAGGAATGGGATTGAGCAAAGGAGTTGTAAAAAATTGACCCAATAAGGAGAATAAATATCCAATGTTTCATTCCACTAAAAGTATAAAAACATTTTTAAATAAGGGATGTATAATGTTTTCGATCCTACTTAAAGACTTTGTTAAAATTTCTAGTAAAAAAACTAATGGCATAATTCTTGGTACCTATTATGTAATTCAAATACTTAAATGATGAAACACCTGCCTGTTTTTTTTTTTTTTATTAACCCTTTTTCTCGTTGGGTGTAGTAAAGATGAAACCAGTTTAAACAATTCTTCTGATGCAACATTACTGATCGAAAACATCAATGCACTTGCTTTTGATCAAGATTTAGAGGAGTTGCTTTCAGACGCTTTTGACAATGATGAATCTTCATCAAAAACAATTCAAGAAGCATCTAAAGGATTTACTAAGGATAAATTTAAAAGCCGTTATGGTGAATGTGCTACAATTACTCACGATGAGGATACAAATCGAAAAACGATTTTCTTTGGAGACAACTGCAATGGTAGTTGGAAGCAAAGCCGAACAGGGACTATTGTGATTACCTATTCAGAAGAAAAAGATATTTTGGGTAGTTTTAGGCAAACTGAGTTTGATGATTTTTTTATGAATGGAGTCAAAATAGAAGGGGTTCGTCGCACTGAAATTACAGCAATTGATGCTGATGGTAACAAAACGCGCGAGTCTACTTTACAAAACGGGAAAATGATCTATGAAGACGGAACTTTTTCTACTAAACAAAAATCTTTTACATATTTTACGGTTATAGAAAATGACGAAAAACAATACACTACATTAACTGGAAGCTCCTCTGGAGTCAGCTCAGAAGGAGAAAGTTTTTCCTTAATCATAACCAAACCGATTCAATATTCGTACACTTGTTCTTTGAATAAAAAGTTTTCCAAAAAATGGAAAATCCCCGTTAAAGGAGTTAAAAGAATTGTGAAAGGAGCAGAAACTATGTTAGTAGATTTCGGAGATGGGAGTTGTGATCTTATCGCAACAGTCACCAGCAATGGAATTTCAGAAACAATAAACCTCCTCAAGATGAAAAGAGGCAACAAGTTCAAAAAATTCTAGAAAATAAAAGATCAAATTTTATTAAGAAGTACAAATAAAAGCCTCGTTTATTAACGAGGCTATGTATTTTGAATACCCCCTTAAACAGAAACTAAATCTCCTGAAGTTTCTTTTTTAGGCAAGGTTGATGTTCCCATGAGATAGGTATCAATTTGATGTGCAGCTTCTCTTCCTTCGGAAATTGCCCATACAATCAATGACTGACCTCTTCGAGCATCACCAGCAGCAAAAATATTGGGTTTGTTGGTTTGGTATTTTTCAAGACCTTTTACATTACCACGCTCATCAAAACTTACTCCCAATTGTTCGGGAAGTGACTTTTCTGGTCCAGTAAATCCTAAGGCCAAAAGCGCTAAGTCACAAGGCCATTCTTTTTCTGAACCTTCCTTTTCGATGAGTTGTGGACGCTGGCCTGGGACTTTTTTCCAACGTACAGCGACTGTTTTCAAACCGCTAACATTCCCATCGGAATCACCAATAAACTCTTTGGTTAAAATACTCCATTCTCGATGACTTCCTTCCTCGTGAGAAGAACTCGTTTTGAGTTTGAACGGCCAATATGGCCAAGGGTTTTCGTCTGTTCTTCCTTCGGCTGGTTTGGGCATGATTTCGAAGTTGGTTACGCTTTTAGCTCCATGACGATTCGAAGTGCCGATACAATCAGACCCGGTATCTCCACCTCCAATTACGATAACGTCACGATCGGTAGCTAGATATTTTGGATCACGTTTATGTTGACCATCTACGGCTTTGTTGTTGTGTGGAAGAAAATCCATAGCTTGAACCACTCCTTTGAGATCTGAACCTGGAATAGGTAGTTCTCTTTTGATGGTTGCTCCGGATGCAAGAAGTACGATATCGAAGTCTGCTTCGAGTTGCTGAGCACTCAAATCTTTTCCAATTTCGACATTACACTCAAACAATATTCCCTCAGCTTCAAGAATTTCCAAACGTCGGTCGATGATGTTTTTTTCCATTTTAAAATCTGAATCCCATAACGCAATAATCCTCCCGGTTTATTCTCTCGTTCAAAAACAGTTACCGTATGACCAGCTCTATTCAATTGCTGTGCTGCTGCTAGTCCTGCAGGACCAGAACCAACAATTGCTATTGTTTTTCCTGTGCGTTCTGCGGGGGCTGTGGTTTTATCCAACCCTCTGCAAATCCTCGCTCTACAATGTATTTTTCAATTAGTTCAATCGATACTGGTGGACTTGTGATTCCCAAAACACATGCTTCTTCACAAGGTGCTGGGCACAAACGTCCTGTGAATTCAGGAAAATTATTGGTAGCTTGTAAAATTTGCAAAGCTTTTTCCCATTGATTTTTGTAGACTGCGTCGTTGAAATCGGGAATCAAGTTCCCTAATGGACAACCGCTATGACAAAAAGGAACCCCACAATCCATACATCGACCCCCTTGTTCTTGAAGCTCTTCATTTTTTGGGGCAATTGTGAATTCTTTGTAGTTCTCAATCCGTTTTTCAGGAGCGATTACTTCTTCTTTAATTCGATCGTATTCTAAAAATCCTCTTAATTTTCCCATGTCTTAAGCTTTTAGTTTGTTTTCTTCCTCAGCGGCAAGTATTTCTAGTGCTCTCTTGTAATCTGTTGGCATTACCTTTATGAAGTTCTTGGAACTATCTGGCCAATCCTTAAGAATTTGATTTGCTTTAGAACTATTTGTGTAGTCCGAGTGTTTTTCTAGTAAACCTTGAACCGTTTCTTTGTCTTGATCAGTCAAATCTTCGAGTTCAACCATTTCTAAATTAAATTTTTTCTCATCAAAAGTTCCATCAGGACTATACAGATATGCAATTCCACCACTCATACCTGCGGCAAAGTTACGACCTGTTTCTCCAAGAATCAATGCAATTCCTCCGGTCATGTATTCACAACCGTGATCTCCAATTCCTTCGACTACAGCAGTTGCTCCTGAGTTACGTACACAGAATCGCTCACCAGCTATTCCGTTGATGTAAGCTTCTCCCGTAACTGCTCCATATAAGGCAACGTTTCCAACGATTATGTTCTGGTCTGCTTTAAAAGTTGCTTCTTCGGGAACTTGGGCAACCAGCTTTCCTCCAGACAAACCTTTTCCGAAATAATCATTGCAAGTCCCAGATACTTTCATAAACAATCCTTTAGCAGCAAATGCTCCAAAACTTTGTCCTGCAGTTCCAGTAAACTTCAAACTTAAGGTGTCTTCGGGTAGCCCGGGTGCACCGTGCATTTTAGAAATTTCATTACTCAAAATTGCTCCAACAGTTCTGTCGGTGTTACAAATTGGAAATTCTAAGTGTTGTTGTTCTTTTCTGTAAATAGCAGGATGGGCATCTTGAATGATTTTAAAATCAATTACTTTATCTAAGCCGTGATCTTGCTTCTGAGTATTGTAAAGTTTCACATTACTCTTTACCTCAGGTTTGTATAAAATTTTGGATAAATCAATTCCTTGAGCCTTGTAGTGATCAACCGCTTTTTTCATATTTATTTTCTGCGATTGTCCTACCATTTCGTCAATGGTTCTAAAGCCCAATTGAGCCATTATTGATCTGAGCTCCTCTGCAATGAAGTACATGAAGTTAATCACGTGCTCAGGTTTTCCCTTAAAGTTTTTCTCAATTCTGGATCTTGTGTTGCTATTCCAACTGGACAAGTGTTTAGGTGACAAGCTCTCATCATTATACAACCCGAAGCTATGAGGGGTGCAGTTGAGAAACCAAACTCTTCGGCCCCTAAAAGACATGCAATAGCAACATCACGACCTGTTTTCATTTGTCCATCACATTCTAAAACAATTCGATTACGAAGATCATTCATAACCAAAGTTTGTTGTGCTTCAGCTATTCCAAGTTCCCATGGAAGTCCAGCGTGTTTGAGTGAGGTAAGGGGAGAGGCTCCAGTTCCACCGTCAAAACCAGAAATCAAGATAACATCTGCCTTTGCTTTTGCTACACCCGCAGCAATGGTTCCTACTCCAACCTCTGAAACCAATTTTACATTAACACGAGCTTCACGATTGGCATTCTTTAAATCAAAAATTAGCTGAGCTAAATCTTCTATCGAATAAATATCGTGGTGTGGTGGTGGAGAAATAAGACCTACATAAGGTGTTGAATTTCTGACCGATGCTATGTAAGGATTTACTTTAGGTCCAGGGGAGTTGTCCTCCCTCACCGGGCTTGGCTCCTTGAGCCATTTTGATTTGTATCTCTTTTGCAGAACTCAAATAATGACTGGTTACTCCAAAACGACCCGAAGCTACTTGCTTAATGGCACTGTTTTTCCAATTTCCATTGTTGTCGGGTTGAAAACGTTTTGGGTCTTCTCCACCTTCACCTGAGTTACTTTTACCACCAATTCGGTTCATGGCAATGGCAAGGTTTTCGTGTGCTTCTGCACTAATTGATCCCAAAGACATTGCTCCAGTTTTGAATCTTTTTTTACGATTTCTGTCCAAGGCTCTACCTCTTCGATTGGGATAGGATCAAAGCTAGAAAACTCAAACAATCCTCTGAGGGTCATTAGTTTTTCAGTTTGCTCGTTTACCATCTTAGAATAGACCTCATAGCTTTCAAAGTTATTTTGGTTGACTGCTTGCTGAAGTTTAGCGATTGTAGTGGGGTTGAGCATGTGTGCTTCTCCATTCCTTCTCCAACGGTATTCGCCACCAATTTCTAATTCCAGACCAGAAAGACCTTCTTGATTGAATGCTTTTTTGTGGCGTTTTGAGATTTCTTTTTCGATTTCATATAAGCCAATTCCTTCGATACGGGTTGCGGTATCACAGAAGTATCGGTTAATGAATTGTTCGCTCAGTCCCAAAGCTTCAAAAATTTGAGCCCCTCGATAAGAGTTAAGTGTTGAAATTCCGATTTTGTTCATTACCTTAACAATTCCTTTTGCTATGGCTTTGTTGAAGTTTTGAATTGCATTTTCTACACTGATTCCATTGATGTTTTTGGCCTTTACTTGATCTTCAATAATCTCGTTAACCATGTAGGGATTTATAGCAGATGCTCCATAACCAAATAGACAAGAGAAATGATGCGGCTCACGAGGTTCAGCGGATTCAATTACAATTCCAAACTTTGAACGTTTTTTGAGACGTTTAAAAGAGTTTGTGTATGCGCACATGCCAATAAAATTGGTATTGGTGCCATTTCAGAAGAAACACCACGGTCGGATAGAATTACAATATTAACTCCTTTATCAACGGCTTTTTCTATTTCCGAAATGATGCTTTCTAAAGCATTTTCTAATCCATTAACTCCTTTTTCTTGAACATACAAGGTGGATATTGAAATGGTTTTGTAGTCTGGATGTTCAATGTATTTGATTTTATCCAAATCTTCATTAGATATTACAGGATTTTGAATGCTCAGTTTTTTGGCGTGTTTTTCATTTATCTCGAAAAGATTGTTGCTACTCCCTATAGAAAGAGATGTATCAGTCACAATTTCTTCTCGGATTCCATCCAAAGGAGGGTTAGTTACTTGAGCAAAAAGCTGTTTGAAGTAGTTATACAATAGCTGAGGACGATCAGATAAAACGGCCAAGGGTGTGTCGGTTCCCATTGATCCGATAGCTTCTTTTCCCAGAACACTCATTGGAAGGATTAAGGTTTTGAAATCTTCTTGTGTATACCCAAAAATTCGTAAACGAGTATCAAAATCTTCTTTTTCAACAGCAACGTGGTTTCCTGTGTAGGGAACTTCTGCAAGTTTTAGTAGATTGTTGTCAAGCCATTCTTGATAAGGTCTTTCAGAAACTATTTTAGATTTGATTTCTTCATCTTCGATAATTCGCCCTTCATCCATATTAACCAAAAACATTCTACCTGGCTCTAGGCGTCCGTGTTTGACTACATTCGAAGGTTCAATATCCAACACCCCAGCTTCGGAAGACATAACTACATACCCATCTTTGGTTACTGTGTATCGGGATGGGCGAAGACCATTTCGATCGAGCAAAGCTCCAATGTATTTTCCATCTGTAAAAGGAATAGAAGCTGGTCCATCCCAAGGTTCCATGATGCAGGAATTGTATTGATAAAACGCTTTTAAGGGGGTCCATTGACTTGTGCTTTTCCCAGGCTTCGGGAACTAACATCATCATAACTTCGGGTAATGATCTTCCCGTAGCCAACAACAATTCGACAACCATATCCATGGAAGCAGAATCGGATTTCCCTTTTAGGATAACGGGAAGTATGTCTTTTATTTCATCACCGATTAAATTGCTTTTGAATAGTTCTTCCCGAATTTGCATGCGACTGTAGTTTCCTCTGAAAGTATTTATTTCTCCGTTGTGACACATGTATCGGAACGGTTGTGCAAGATCCCATGTAGGAAAAGTGTTCGTGGAAAAACGTTGGTGAACTAGTGCCAATCGGGTTACTACCAATGGGTCTGACAAATCTAAATAGTATGCTTCAATATCTTCGGGAACTAATAGTCCTTTATAAATGAGTGTGTGTGTGGACAAACTGGGAAAGTAAAAATATTTACTTTGTGATAGTTTGGAGGAAATAATTTTATGTTCAGAAATTTTTCGGGCAGTAAAAAGTTTTACATTGAATTCACTGTCTGATAAATCGGTATCTCCTTTACCTACAAAAACTTGAGCAACGTATGGCTCTGTTTGTTGAGCAATACGTCCTACGACAGATCTATTAACGGGTACTTTTCTCCATCCTAAAATGGATAAACCCTGTTTGGTAATTTCATTTTCGAAAAGTTGGGTGCAGAAATCACGTTGATTTTTTCTGCGGTAAAAACAACATTCCAACCGCATATTGGTTAGCTTTTGGAAGTTCAAAAGAACAGTTTTTAACCATAAAATCGTGAGGTATTTCAATTAAAATACCAGCACCATCACCTGTTTTACCATCTGAACTTACTGCACCACGATGCTCAAGTTTGACAAGAATATCAAGAGCTTTTCCTATGATATCATTAGTTTTTTTCCTTCAAGGCTACAAATGAATCCCGCTCCCACAATTATCGTGCTCATAATCAGGAGAATAGAGCCCTTGCTTTTCTGGTAACATAATAGTTGGTTTTTTGAACCTCAAAAATAACAGAAATCAACCCTAAAGGAGCTATATAGCTTGTCCAAAACTTCTGCAAGTTGTTGAGAATTGATTTTATGACACCTTTTTTTTAGAATTCTACAAATTATCTTTCTATTTTTGGGATTAATTCAAACTAACACCAAACAGGTTTAAAATGAATTGATTAAGTAGTTTTTAAAATTATTTATGGATTTAAAACAAAAAAGTTTTTGTGTTGTAGGGTAATGTCGGGAACCTCTCTTGATGGTTTGGATTTGGCTTTGGTTGAATTTAATTTTATTCAAAATAAATGGCATTATCGTTTTATTTCTTCAGTCACAAAACCATACGATTCTTTTTGGGTAGAAAAATTATCAAAGGCTCGTTTTTTATTGGAAGATGAGTTGGTTTCTTTAGATGATGAATACACAAACTTTCTAGCAAATCAAATTCAGCTTTTTATTGACCAGAATTCATCCTATGAAATTGATATGATATGTTCTCACGGTCACACTGTCCATCATCAACCGGAGAAGGGAATTACGCTTCAAATTGGGAATCAGTCCAAATTGTCCATTGATTTGAGGAAGACCGTTGTTTGTGACTTTAGAGTACAAGATGTCGCTTTGGGAGGTCAGGGTGCTCCTTTGGTTCCGGGAGGAGATTTTTATTTGTTTTCGGATTATACTGCTTGCGTAAATTTGGGTGGCTTTGCTAATATTACCATAATCAATAAAAAAGAAAAGCCGCTTGCTTTTGATATTGCCGCAGCAAATTTGGTTTTCAACAAGCTAGCAAACCGATTGGGATTGCCTTACGATTCTGATGGTAAAATAGCATCAAAGGGTTTATTGATTCCCGAACTTCTGGCTGAACTTAATGCATTGGATTATTACAGGCAAGTAT
Source organism: Candidatus Arcticimaribacter sp. (assembly GCA_038142965.1). Taxonomy (GTDB): domain Bacteria; phylum Bacteroidota; class Bacteroidia; order Flavobacteriales; family Flavobacteriaceae; genus Arcticimaribacter. The sequence continues at coordinate 302,475 of JAYQLC010000008.1, forward strand.
CTCCCAAGTCACTCGGGGTAGAGTGGGTGTCTCAGCATGTAGAACCAATTTTAAATATTTTTAATCAAGAATCTATTCCAGACCTTATGCACACTTACTCTGTTCATTTGGCTAATCAGATTTGCAAAATTCTTCCAAATTCGGGTGAAATCTTATTTACAGGAGGCGGAACTCATAACAGTTTTTTGATGCAGCAAATAGAAAAAAACAGTAAATCCAAAGTCTTTATTCCATCAAACGAATTAATTGATTACAAGGAAGCGATGATATTTGGATTCTTGGGATTACTTAGGTTTTTGGGAGTTAATAATTGCTTTTCCAGTGTGACAGGATCCAGTAGAGATCATTCTTGTGGATTTATATTTGAAAATAAATGACTTTATTTTACTAATTATTTCTATTTTAGACAGCTTAAATTTTAAAAATAGGTTTCAATTAAATTAACAATAGGCCTCAAAATCACATTACTATGGAAATTATTTTAGTATCAATATTTGTTCTAGGTTACTTAGCAATTACTCTTGAGCATACCTTTAAAGTGGATAAATTAATTCCTGCTTTAGCAATGATGGCAATTTTGTGGGCAATTATTGCTCTTGCTCATTTGCCTGTTTTTGAAGTTGATACGGTTCTGAAAAAGCTAGTTCCTACCCATATTGATGAAATCTTATTGCATCATCTTGGGAAAACAGCGGAGATCATCATATTCCTCTTGGGTGCAATGACCATTGTTGAGATTATAGATTATTTCAATGGTTTTTCTACGATTAAATTGTTTATCAAAACAAAAAAAAAAAAAGCCTTACTGTGGATTTTTGCAGTTTTAGCTTTTATTTTATCCGCCATTATTGATAATCTTACCGCAACAATAGTTTTGATTACTATTCTACAAAAAGTAATATCTAACCGAAATACACGACTATGGTTTGCGGGTTTAATAATTGTTTCGGCCAATGCAGGGGGAGCCTGGTCTCCAATTGGAGATGTAACGACCACGATGTTATGGATTGCAAATAAGGTAACTACAATAAAATTGATTTCATTTTTATTGATACCCTCAATTGTCTGTGTAGTTGTCCCTGTTTTTATTGCCTCATTATTGCCTGCATTCAAAGGAGAGATTGAGAGTGAGGTCAATCAGGAAGAAGAAGTTATGCATAAAGATGGATCAACAATGCTTTACTTGGGACTTGGTTCAATCGTGTTTGTACCTATTTTTAAGACATTAACTCACTTACCTCCCTATGTCGGAATGATGTTTCTTTAGCAGTAGTTTCTACTTTTGCAGAAATATTTAGTGCTGCTAAAATTAATATTACATCACTAGACGCCGAGAGCGATGCGGCATCAAATCACAGTCCTGTACATAAGTCTTTGTCAAAAATCGAATTGCCCAGTATTCTTTTCTTTTTAGGAATTTTATTGGCAGTCGCTGCCCTAGAATCTCTTGGGATGTTATTTGGTTTTGCAAAAACACTGAATACTACTATTCCCAATACCGATATCGTAATTCTATTATTAGGAATTGGATCAGCAGTTGTCGATAATGTCCCGCTTGTCGCTGCTAGTATCGGAATGTTTTCTGAGGGTATCGACAATCCCTTATGGCATTTCATTGCTTTTTCTGCAGGAACCGGAGGTAGAATGTTGATCATCGGCTCTGCTGCAGGTGTAGTTGCCATGGGCATGGAAAAAATTGATTTCTTCTGGTATTTTAAGAAAATATCATGGTTAGCCTTCTTAGGATTCATTTCAGGCTCTCTAACCTTTATGTTTTTAAGAGAATTTATTGCTTAACACATACTTAATTGCTTGGTTTTTCGTTTTAAAATTAAATCCATACAATTACGAAGCAATGATGTCCTTTTTTATTCAAGCAAATGAAGAGTTTAGAACCGAAAAAACACTATCCTTAATTGAGCTAATCGAAAATGGTGGAGTTGGAGGTCAACTCATTATCGGAATTTTATTTTTACTATTAATTATTGCCATTTACATCTATTTTGAGCGTTGGTTTGCTATTCGTTCAGCTTTGAAGATTGATGACAACTTTATGGATCAGATAAAGACCCATGTTTCTCAGGGTAAAATAGAAACTGCTCAAGCCCTTTGCCTTAAAGAAGATGTTCCTGTTGCTCGATTGATTGCCAAGGGAATTACACGAATAGGTAAACCCTTAGACGATATAAATACAACCATTGAAAACGCAGGACGACTCGAGGTTTACAAGCTGGAAAAAAACGTCAGTGTTTTGGCAACCATAGCAGGTGCAGCTCCAATGCTTGGGTTTTTAGGAACCGTTATCGGAATGATTCTTTCCATTTTTGAAATATCAAATGCAGGGGGTAATATTGATATGAAGTTATTATCAGACGGTCTTTACACTGCGATGACTACGACTGTAGCGGGTCTAATTGTTGGAATAGTTGGTTATATAACTTTTAATCATTTGGTAGCAAAAACATCAAAGGTAGTTTATCAAATGGAAGCAATTTCTTTTGAATTCTTAGATTTACTAAATGAACCTGTAGCCTAATGAATCTCAAGGGAAGAAATAAAATCACTCCAGAATTCAATATGTCTTCAATGACGGATATTGTTTTCTTGCTACTCATTTTTTTTATGATTGCGTCTACCTTGGCAAAACAATTGGATACAATTGAGGTGAAACTTCCGCAAGCTAAGGGAAAAACAGAAAATCGAAGTTCGATTACGGTAACCATAAATAAAAATAATCGTTTTTACATTGATGATAAAACTGTTTCTAAAAGCAGATTAGAAACACAACTCCTTAGAACTTTGGAACAATCAAACTCACGAGTAATTGTTTTGAGAGCAGAAAAAAAGGTGTCTATTGATGAGGTGGTTTATGTAATGAGTATTGCGAACCAGAACTCTATTAAGGTTGTTTTGGCGGTAGACTCTCAATAAGAAATTATGGGTAATTTTTTGAACACTCCACATAAAAAGAAGTCAGCGATTCTTACGAGTTTGATTACCCTATTGCTTTTACTTTTGTTTTCATGGGTTGGTTTATCTTATTTTGACCCGCCAATTTCGTATGGGATGGAGGTTAATTTTGGGACCTCTAATCAAGGCAAAGGAACCGTTCAACCCAAACTAGAGCCAAAACAAATTCAAAAACAAGAGATTCAGCCCAATACTGTTACTCCAAAAACTTCCCCGGAAGTAAAAGAATCAAAGACTTCAAAAGTACTAACTCAAAAAGAAGCTTCGATACCCGTTGTTAAGAAAGCAAACAAACCAAAACCCAATCCAATAAAAGAAAAAGTAAAAACCCCCGATGAAAAAATAAAAAAGGAGGTTAGAAAGGAAGAAACTCCCAAACCTACCGTTTCGAAATCAACCAAACAAGTCCTTTCAAATTTATTAAATCCAAAAAAGGAAACAGGGAAAAAATTTACAAGGAGAGGGAAATGATGAGGTTTCGGGAGATAAAGGAAAGGTTGATGGCAATCCTTATGCCAGCAGTTACTATGGTAAAGCTGGTTTAGGCGGAAAAGGGAGCGGTTTTGGACTAAATGGAAGAAGCCTACAAAACCAAGGCTCTGTTACACAGCAATGCAATCAGGAAGGAACGGTTGTCGTTCGAATAATAGTAGATAAGTCAGGAACGGTAATTGAAGCTGAACCCGGGGTTAAAGGGACTACAAATTCCGATCCATGTTTGTTAGAACCAGCAAAGAGGACTGCTCTCCTCCACAAATGGTTCCCCGACCCTAATGCTCCTAACAAGCAAGTGGGTTTTGTAGTTGTCAAGTTTAAATTGGGAGAATAGTTTGAAAACATACGAGGAAGTCCGTTCATGGCTTTTTGAACAATTGCCATACTACCAAAAACAAGGCTCAATAGCTTATAAGCCTGATTTAAAAAAAATGCTAGCTTTTATGAGTTATTTAGAAATCCTCATAAAGGATTTTCATCCATACATGTTGCAGGCACCAATGGAAAAGGGTCAACTTCTCATATGATTACCTCTGTTTTGATGGAGGCGGGATACAAAGTGGGCTTATACACCTCTCCACATTTAAAAGATTTTACCGAGCGTATCCGAATTAATGGTATCGAAATGGATTCAAAATATGTTGTTGATTTTGTGCGAGAGCATCAAACGTATTTTTTGGAAGCTAGGCTGTCTTTTTTTGAACTTACTGTTGGGATGGCTTTTAGTTACTTTAAAAAACACCAAATAGAAATTGCTGTTGTTGAAGTTGGATTAGGCGGAAGGTTGGATGCCACCAATATTATTAACCCTGTGCTTTCGATCATTACCAATATTGGTCTGGATCACACTCAGTTTTTAGGCACAAAACTTAGTGAAATAGCCAGAGAAAAAGCAGGGATAATAAAATCAAAAACACCGGTTGTAATTGGAGAAACCCAAGCTGAAACAACGGCTATTTTTGATGAAGTGGCTGAAAAACTTAAAGCTCCTATTGTGTGGGCAGATCAGAATTCCAAATCAAGTTTTAAAACAGATTTAAAAGGTTTCTATCAACAAAAGAATATTCAAACAGCAGTTACTGCATTGGAGGTTTTTCAATTCGAGAGAATAGATAAGAAAAGTATTTCTAAAGGATTGCTCAATGTAATTCAAAATACGGGTTTATTGGGTCGTTGGCAGTTATTGAATAACGAGCCTATGACTGTAGCTGACGTTACTCATAACGTAGAGGGGTTTCGATATGTAGTAAAACAAATAGGAGCATCCAAATATCAAAATTTGCATCTTGTTTTAGGTTTTGTTAAAGAAAAGAACTTGAAGTTATCCTGAGTATGTTGCCCAAAGATGCTTTCTATTACTTTTGTACCCCAAACATAAATCGAGCAGAAAACCTCACTGTTTTAGAGGCTTTGGCTAAAAAACATAAATTACAATCAAATATTTTTAGTACTGTTGTTCAGGCCTATGAATCAGCTTGTAAGAATGCTAAAAAAGAGATTTTATTTATGTTGGTGGAAGTACTTTTGTAGTTGCTGAAATTCTTTAAAAAAACTCTTTGTAAACAAAATAAACTATTCTATATTTGCACCCCGCAAGGGCGCTTAGCTCAGTTGGTTCAGAGCACTTGGTTTACACCCAAGGGGTCAGGGGTTCGAATCCCTTAGCGCCCACATTTTTAACCTCAACTTTAGTTGGGGTTTTTTTGTAGTGATTTTACAAAAGCGTGAAAGGAATTATTACAGCTAAAATTAAGATTTTAAGTACAAAAGTTTCATGACTTTTTAGGCTTTTCGCTTCCAATGTCTCTGTTCTCCGAACAATAGTCCAACAACCTCAAGTTAGTGTACCCCAGTATCTATTAATTTAATACACATATGTAATCTTCATTTAGTGCAAGTTTAGATTGATCCTATGAAATAGGATGCCATTCCTCATAAAAAGTAAACTAAACCTTACTTTTTATACAATTTTTTTTTAAATTTGTAAACTAAACCTTACAAATTTACATTAATATGAATGCAACGAACAAGAAAGAATTAATAAAGAAAAGTACAAGGAATCTAGCTTTATGGACTTCAACATGGCTTATTACGCTATTTATTGTTTCCATTGGGCCAGATATGTTATGGGAAAGTACCCTGGTAACAATGATCGGAATCTTAATAAATCTAGTCGTTGGGATAAGCATGCTTATTTCAAACAAAAATTTGTTTGATTTTTACGATGAATTTCAAAGAAAAATTCACTTGGAATCTATGGCTTTTACTTTAGGACTATCTGTGATCTTTGGAGTTTTGTTTGAAAAAATACATGACTTGGGATTAATCGATTTGGAACCAAAAATTCATTTGTTGATTATTTTTATTTCATTGACCTACATCATTTCTTTGATAATTAATATGAGAAGATATCAATGAAAAATAAAGTCAAAGAATTAAGAAAAAAACAAAAATTAACTCAAGAAGAATTGGCTGATTTAATTGGCGTATCCAGGCAAGCAATCAATGCGATTGAAAAAGAAAAATTTGATCCGAGTTTACCTACTGCTTTCAAAATGGCAAAGTTGTTCAAAACAACAATTGAAGAATTGTTTACATTTTCTGATTAGTTTTCATAAAAAAAGCTGCTTGTTAGCAGCTTTTACTTGATGAAAGTCAAAGTCCTAAAGATTTTGTATCATTTTATTTATTTTTTCGCGTTCTTCTTTTGCTAGTTCTGCGTCCACAAGAATTCTACCGCTGTATTCGTCTGTAATGATTTTTTGACGAGAAGCAATTTCCATTTGTATTTGAGGAGGAATAGTAAAATGTGATCCACCAGAAGCACCTCTTTCAATAGGAACAATTGCTAATCCATTTTTAACACTTCCTCTAATTCTTTTGTAGGCAACAATGAGTCGGTCATCAATTTTCTGCTCAAAAGTTTCAGATTGTGAAATCAAAAGAGCTTCTTCTTTTTCGGTTTCTTGCATTATTTCACCAAGTTCATTTTTTTTGGAATTCAAATGATCTTTCTTATCTGCTAGAGTTTCGTTTAGAAGTTCAATAGTTTCTTTCTTTTGTTCAATTTGGGCTTTGAGTTCTTTTATTTTCTTTTCGGCTAACTGAATTTCGAGCTGCTGGTATTCTTCTTCTTTTACAATTGAGTTGTATTCCCTATTGTTGCGAACATTTTTAAGTTTTTCAGCATATTTTACAATAAGCCCATTTGCACTCTCAATTATATTTTTATTTTCTTTTATACCAAGATCAAAATCGCCTAGTTCTGCAGTGAGTTTTTTTAATTTTTCATCCATTCCAGCAATCTCGTTTTCTAGGTCCTCAACTTCAAGAGGAAGTTCTCCACGTACGTTGCGTATTTCATCTATTCGTGAATCTATTATTTGGAGGTCAAAAAGAGCTCTAAGCTTTTCTTCTACTGAGATTTCGTTTTTCTTTGCCATACTAGGAGTAATTAACTGGATTGGTTGATAATTGCGATAAAATGCACGCAAAATTAGGGATTTTTTTGTAAGATAGGTTGCTATTAATTTTTTTGTGTACTGTTCAGTTTCATAATGACCAATGTCCATTAAAATAATTTTATTTTCAGCCTCAAAAAAATTGTGGTATTTAAGATCTGCAGTGATCAATACATCTGCTCCTTGGCTTTTAGCTGCTTTTATAGCAAAGCTCCCTGATCCTCCTAGAAGAGCTATTTTTTTAATTCTCCGTCCCAGATAATTTGAATGTCTTATGTGAGGAGTATTAAGATGTTTTTTTACATACTCAAAAAAAGCTTTTTCATTCATTGGTTTTTCGAGTTCTCCAATACTTCCCATCCCAATATCTTGATTGATATTGGACAATTCATTTATTTCATAAGCTACTTCTTCGTAGGGATGGACTTCTTTCAAGGCTTCGATGATATCCTTCTCTTTATTTTGATCGAAGGTTAGATGGAGTTGTTGTTCTTCGGTTCTTTCAGGTTTTCCAGGTTGACCCTTATTTGGATTACTTTGGTCATTTCCTGTAAATGTTCCTTCTCCTTTAGTAGAAAAGCTACAGTCAAAATAGTTGCCAATTGCCCCTGCACCTGCACTGTGAATTTCTTTTAATACTTTCGAAACAGAAGTAGAAGGTACATAAGTAGTAAGCTTTCTTAGGGTATTTTTTTTTGGGATTAAAATTCGTTGTTTTTTTAAACCTAATTGAACACCCATTTCGTGGCTAACTCCATTTTTATGATTGTCCAATGCCGTGTGAATGGAGTAAATTGCAATATCATTTTTTATGGCCTTGATCACTGCTCGTTCAACATATGTTTTTCCGGTCAATTTTTTTAAACCCGAAAATATGATGGGATGGAAGCTTATGATTAGTTCACAACCTTCTCGAATAGCTTCTTCTACTACTTCTTCAGTTGTATCTAATGTAACCAAAGCCTTACTGCATTCCGAATTTAGATCTCCTACTAACAAGCCAACATTGTCAAAATCTTCCGCATAGGTCAAAGGCGCCCAAGTTTCAAGGATTTTGGTGATTTCATTTATTTTCATTTGTACGACTTCATGTTTTTTCTTGCAGATTGATTGCCTAAACTACGAAATGTTATCTTTACAAATATAATATATTCGTAAGCATGAACTTCTTTCGCCTCTTTCTTTTTCCTTTTGCTATACTTTACAGTATGTTAACCTCACTTCGTAATTTTTTATTCGATATAAAAATTTTTAGATCTGTTGCTTATAAAAATCCTACCCTAGGAATAGGGAATTTATCTGTTGGAGGTACAGGTAAATCTGTTTGTGTAGATTATGTTGTTTCTTTTTTAAAGCAAAATCATTCAATTACAATTCTAAGTAGAGGCTATGGAAGGACTTCTAAAGGTTTTCTTGAAGTTTCAGATAAATCAACGGCAGTAGATGTGGGAGATGAACCTTTGATGTTGAGTTTAAAACACCCAGAGGTGAGAGTAGCCGTAGCAGAGAGAAGAAGGTTAGGTATGGATCTGCTTTTGAAGGATTCAAAAAAAGATGAAGTTTTTGTTTGGGATGATTGTTTTCAGCACCGGTGGGTAATTCCACGTCTCATGATTATGTTAACTTCTTACAAGCGTCTTTTTGTTGATGATCTTCACCTTCCTGTGGGTAATTTAAGAGAGTTGAGTTCAGGTAAAAAAAGGGCTGATGTAGTTATTGTAACCAAATGTCCAAAGAATATGAGTGTTGATGAAAGAAAGAAAGTGTCCCAAAAACTTGGTCTTTCAAAAACTCAATATTTATTTTTTTCACAAATTAAATATTCTGATCACATCAAAAGTGTCGACCGTTCACTTCCAGTTTCAAATTTGGTAAAATTACCTTTTTTATTGGTAACTGGAATCTCTGATCCAACACCTCTAAAGAACTATTTAGTGAGAATAGGGTGTAAATTTGAGCATCTTAAGTTTTCTGATCATCATAATTTTACGCAAAAAGATGCAAAAAAAATCAATAATAAATCCAATAATAGGATGATTTTAACAACAGAAAAAGATTTTGTTCGGTTAAATCCAATTTTGTCCTCTGATGTTTTATTCTATTTACAAATTGAAATGGAATTATTTGATGAGGACAAAGAACTTTTTGATAAGTTACTAGAAACTACAGTTGCAATGTAGAAAATTAATCAATGTGTTTGTGTGCTTTGTAGGATGAACGAACCAAAGGCCCGCTCTCAACATGTCTAAATCCTAGATCTTTACCGATTGCCTCATAACGATCAAACTGCTCAGGTAATATGAATTGTTTTACCCCTAAATGTTTTTTTGTGGGTTGCAAGTATTGACCAATTGTAACAACATCAACTTCAGCTTTTCTCAGATCATGAAGGGTTTCAATAACCTCTTCCTCTGTTTCCCCTAAACCCAGCATTATTCCTGATTTTGTTCTTCGAACTCCTTGTTGTTTTAGATACAAAAGAACTTCGAGACTTTGATCGTATTTCGCTTGAATTCTAACTTCACGTGTTAGTCGTCTAACGGTTTCAACATTATGAGAAACAACTTCGGGGTGAACTTCAATGATTCTGTCTAAATTCCTTAAATTTCCTTTAAAATCTGGGATTAAAGTTTCGAGAGTGGTTTTCGGATTCATTCTTCGGATTGCATTTATGGTTTCTCCCCAAATGATCGAACCTCCGTCTTTTAAATCATCCCGATCCACCGACGTGATTACAGCATGTTTGATGTTCATGATTTTTATGGATCGAGCAACTTTTTCAGGTTCATCCCAATCAACTGTTTCGGGTCTACCTGTTTTAACTCCACAGAACCCACAAGAACGTGTACAAATGTTCCCTAATATCATAAAAGTAGCGGTTCCCTCTCCCCAACACTCTCCCATATTCGGACAACTTCCAGAGGTGCAAATGGTATTGAGTTTGTATTTATCAACTAAGCCTCTAAGTTCAGTGTACTTTTTCCCGGTAGGTAGTTTTACACGAAGCCACTTGGGTTTTCCAGATGCTTTTTTGTTTTGATATCGGCCTGCATAGATCGTTTTTATCTGATGCAAATATACAAACTTCTCCTTAGAGCATCAATAGATACACCAAAGCAAAACTACTTAAAAAAAGAAGCCCTAGTACGCTGAGTATCCTCAACCCTTTTGAAGGTTTTGCGGCATTAGGCATTTGATCACTCAGTACCAGTCGGTAATTTAAGAATGCATAAAAAGGAGCTGTTATGAATGATAGAACTGTTGCAATTTGAATCAAAAGTCCCATCTCTGAAAGTAGAAACATGAAAATACTTATGGTTCCTCCAGCTAGAATAAGCAACCACATTTTGTAATCATTTTTTTTTCGTTTGGGATATAGTAGCTCAACGGTTTTACTCATGGCACGTGGCGAGGCATCTAAGGTGGTAATTGTTGTACTGAACATCGTTGTCAAGGCTGCAATCGCTATGATCCAATAAACTTCACCACCCAAGGTAGTAGTGTATAAACTTATAAGCTGAGAAGCAAAAACACCACCTTGATTAGAAAACTCGGTTCCACTTCCAAACATTACAAATGCCCCTAAACCCATAAAGCAAATTCCTAAAATTAGAGTTACCCAGTAGCCTACATTAAAATCAAAAAGGCTTTCACTTATTTTAACTTCAGTTTGAATTTCATTTTTCTTTTCAATGCTCCAGAGTGAATGCCAAATTGAAATGTCCATGGGAGCAGGCATCCATCCCATAAAAGCAATCAGAAATAAAAAATTTGATTCATCTGGGAGAATTTGAACTAAAGAGAGTGGAGTTGAATTTTTTAAATAAGCAATTCCTATTGCGATAAATGTTGTAGCAGTTAATGTCAAAATAATCCATTTTACAATTCGATCAAGTGTAGCGTATTTACCTATCCATAAAATCAAAGTACATATTAGGGTAATTCCAATTGACCAGTTCACCAAGTTGTCAGAAATTCCAAATATCTGTGAAGCTAAGGCTGCTGTGACTACTGTAACTGCTGTTTGTATTGTAAACATAGTGGCCATGTTTAGTACAAAATAAATGTTCAAATACGTTCTTCCAAGGTGGAAATATCCATCAAGCAAGCTTTTGTTTGTTGCAATTGAAAAACGTGGACCATACTGAAAGAACGGATATTTAAATAAATTTACAAGAACAATTGCCCATATCAAACCCCATCCAAAATCGGCTCCAGCTCTGGTAGATTGAACTAAATGTGAAACTCCAATAGCAGCCCCAGCAAAAAGAAGACCTGGCCCTAGTTTTTGTAATTTATTCTTCATTTTTAGTTATTTCTTGCGCCAACACTTTTTTGGCTCTAAGTAAGGTAACTTTTACAGTATTAATAGGAAGATCTAAACGTACGCTTATTTCTTTGTAAGAAAGTTCTTCGAAGTATCTTAAACGGATTATAGTTTTGTATTCTCTTTTTAGGGTTTTGATTTTTTGAAGTAAATCAGATAAATTTTGTGTTATTATTAAAAGGTCTTCTGGAGTAGGATTTCCATCTTGAACTTCAGTTACCGTCCTTTCATCATAAGCGGTAGAGTCAATTTTATTTTTCGAATTTTGTTTTCTGTGTTGGTCTATTTGAATATTTTTAGATATTGTTGTCAACCAAGTTTCAAATTTAAAACTTGGATTGAAAGTATGTATTTTATCAAATGCTTTAGCGAAAGTTCTAACTGCAATGTCTTCTGCTTGGTCTTCGTTTCCAATTTTTTTTAAAAGATAATTGTAAAGGTAATCCCAAAAGGATTCAAAAAGATATCCAAAAGCTTTTTGATTATTAGTTTTTGCTAAGTTAATTGCTTCGTGAACAGCTTCAGGTTTCATCTAGTAACTAAGGTACAAAAAAAATGATGATGCCTATTGTTGGGCAAAATCTGAATTTTTACATCCTTGTTCTTCAGGAAGTTTTCCGCAAAATCCACAGGGTTCATTGGACTTATTCAGAAAAGGACTTTGACTGGCACAAGTACCTGCAAACTTTCCGTTTTTCTTAACTAAGATTTTGATGGCGATACCAGCTAGAGCTATGGAGAGTAGGACAAAAGTTAAAATAAATAATTTAATCATATCGAAGCAAAAGTAAACAATTTATGTCCAGTTGCATAAAAAATTAGTCACAAAACAATTTGAATCAACAAAACCTGTTTATTACCACTTATTACCTATTTCCACCAAAATTAACAATGAATTAAACCAAAAATTACAACAGCAAAGCTGTTTTATCCCAAATGAATCAATTTAGAGGTGAAATTTATAGATAAGGGTACCCGAACTATATTTAATTTAAAATAGATAAAAATTAATTTTATGCTTACCGATTATGAATACACTTTCTTGAGGTCTTATATTTTAGGGCTGGGTGATCTATCTATTCAAAAAATGCTATCTCTGGAGATTGAAGGTTTTCAAAAAATTAAGTCAAATCTTTTCCTAAAACTCAATGTTGAAAACACTTATTTCGCAGTCAAAAAGGCCCAGCGAAGGTCTTCATGTTCGAAAATCTCTATTAACAATTCGCAGAGAAAGTCAAATAGATAAAATTGTAGACCATGTAGTTCGTCAAATTGTAAAAGATGCAGTGCTCAGAAATGGTTCAAATAATTCACAAATCCCAGCATCCACTTTTTTTGACACTTCCCCTGATGGAACTTTGCTTCCACGTTTATTCCTAAGAAATACTAAAGGAGGAGATCCAGTACCAATTAAAAAAGTGCGAATCAGAGAGTTGTCTTCAACCGATGTCAATATTAAAGAAGGTGTAAACCAGTTCGTAATTCCTACAAATAATCACCATGTATTGATTTATTCAGACGAACAAGGTGTGTTTTATGAAGAGGTAATAAGTTTTTGGCAAGCAATTAAAAGAAAAAAGAAAGGAGAACCAGTAGTCCAGCTCCCAAACCCTAAAAAAGATTCCCTAGTTACAACACTTAAAATCAACGATACTTTTTTAATGGGAATTGATGATTTAGAGGAAAATTTGGCTTTAGAATCTCGTTCATTTTTAAAGAATCATCTGTATCGAGTTCAAAAATTATCAAGCAAATTTTATGAATTTAGATTAGCATATAAACAAACATCTTTAATTACTGATGCCCCAGAATATATCAGAATTAATAATTTTGGATCAAGGAAAACAGGTTGGTTGACATACAATCCAGTAAAAGTTAATATTAGTGTTATTGGTCAAATAACAAGAAAAAAGAAAACATTTAGAATGAAGTAAACTCCCTTTTTTGTAAAAACACAATAACTATTGGTTCGCCTTTGGTTAATTGTCCTAACCCATTACAATTTCATAAATAAATATAGTGTTGTGGTTTGATTGAAGGTATATAAAAGGGGGTTCTTCATTTTTTAAAGTAAATCTTTCCAAATAATGGCACAAAAGAAATACAGGTATATCAGCGCAACGGAAAATTTTAAAAAAACACCTCCAAGAAATCCTACAAGAGCACCTAGAGCTGCTTTTAAGGCTTTTTTTCGATTGCTGTCTTGTAAAAGTTCTCCTGTGTATGCTCCTAAAAAAGGACCTGCGATAATTCCTAAAGGACCTAAAAATAGTAAACCAATTACTAGTCCTATGGATGCTCCATAAACTCCGGACTTTGAGCCTCCAAATTTTTTAGTTCCTAATGCAGGGATTATGTAATCTAACAAAAAGACAGTTAAAGCTACTCCGAAGGTAATCCATAAAAAGTATTGTTTGAAGGAATTCCTGAGTGTTGATGAATGAGAAGTAAACCCAACCAACTGGTTAATGGACCGGGTAACACAGGTAAAAAACTTCCTACAATTCCTAACAAAATTAAGACTGAAGAGAGTGCAAATAAGAAAATATCCATAGTGATATAAAATGGTTTTGTTAAACGTTTGTTCGTCAGTTTTGAAAACTAGGGTAAAAAGTAGTAATTTTAAGTTATCTTTCAAATCAAAGGGGTCTAATGTTGAACTTTTAAATCATATCAAATGAATTTTTTAATCAGAATATCTTTTTTAGCAGTTTTATTTTTATTTCTTCAAAGTTGCGAATATTTTAATACGACAACAATAAGTCCTAAACAAATAAAGGAACGCTCCAGTTGGAATGATAAAGATCAACCACCCTCTTTCCCTGAATGCGATGGTTTAGAGTCACAAGAACAGATGGATTGTTTTAAAAACATTGTATCTCAAACAATTTCGGATATACTTTATCAGTTCAATTTTACTGCCACAAGTCAGTTAGACGAGGAAGTAATTCTCAAGCTTGAAGTTGATACAGAAGGATATTTTTCTTTACTTGAAGTTGAAGATGAAACAGATGTTCTCAGTCAGATTGAAACCTTGTATTCTACCATAGATGAGGCTGTTTCGGCATTACCGCAAGCACTTCCAGCAGTAAAAACTAATGTAGGGATAAAGGTAAAAACATCCTTCAAGCTTCCAGTTAGAATCATCGCTTCACCACAAAACTAATGCATGAAAAAATAATTTTAGGTATTGACCCAGGAACAACAATTATGGGTTTTGGGCTCATAAAAATAGTGAAAGGAGAGATGCAATTTATGCAACTTAATGAACTGATTTTATCAAAATACGATGATCACTATTTAAAATTAAAACAGATTTTTAGTCGCACCCTAGAATTGATTGACACATATCACCCAGATGAAATTGCGCTAGAAGCTCCTTTTTTTGGTAAAAACGTTCAGTCAATGCTCAAACTTGGAAGAGCTCAAGGAGTAGCCATGGCAGCAGGGTTGTCTCGTGAAATTCCTGTGATTGAGTATTCTCCGAAAAAAATAAAAATGGCAATTACTGGAAATGGTAATGCCTCTAAAGAACAAGTAGCCAAAATGCTCCAAAGTTTATTGGGATTTAAGACCATGCCTAAAAATCTTGATTCAACAGATGGTTTGGCAGCAGCCGTATGTCACTTTTTTAATGGAGGAACAAATTCAAAAGAAAAAAAGTATTCGGGTTGGAATGCTTTTGTTTCTCAGAATCCAGGAAAAATAAAGAGCTGAAAAATTTATGGCTTCAGTATACTTCCATGTTCCTTTTTGCAAGCAAGCTTGTCATTACTGTAATTTTCATTTTTCAACATCTCTAAAGAATAAAAATCTTTTGTTAAAAGCTATGTTGAAAGAGTTGGAATTGAGAAAAGCTGAATTTTCCAAAACAGAGCGTGTAAATAGTATCTATTTTGGAGGTGGAACACCATCGCTATTGTCCGCTATTGAAATTAAAATGATGATCGATGCTGTCAAAACTAATTTTGATTTAGCTTCAGAAGTTGAAATCACTTTGGAAATGAATCCAGACGACGATCGACAAAATTATCTAAAAGAGTTGAAGGAGGTTGGAATCAATAGACTGAGTATTGGAGTTCAATCTTTTTTTGATGATGAATTGAAGTTAATGAATCGAGCACATAGTGCTGACGAAGCCTTTTTGTTATTAAAAAAGGTAAAAGAGCTTTTTGATAATTTTTCTTTAGATCTAATTTATGGAATGCCTTTGAGCAATCTCGAAAAATGGAAAAAAAACATTGAACTTGCGTTGAGATTTGAACCCAATCACATTTCAAGCTATGCATTGACTATTGAACCCAAAACAGTTTTAAGCCATCAAGTAAAAAAGCAACAAGTTGAGGTTTTGGATGATGATGAGATTTTAGCACAATTTAATTTTTTGATGGATCGTTTAGAGAATGAAGGTTATGAACATTATGAGCTTTCAAGTTTTGGAAAACCAAATTTCCAATCAGTTAATAACAGCGCTTATTGGAGTGGTAAGACTTATTTGGGAATAGGTCCGTCAGCACACAGTTTTGATGGCAATACAAGAAGTTGGAACATATCAAATAATGCCAAATACATCAACGGTATTTCAACTAACAGACCCTTTATCGAGCGAGAGATTCTCAATGAAATTGATCGATACAACGAGTATCTGATGACTGGTTTAAGAACCAAAAACGGAATTTCTTTAAGTTATATTGAAGATAAATTTGGCCTTCGTTACAAAGAATTACTAGAAAAAGAGGCTCAAAATCATATCACTTCACAAATGTTGTATTGGGATGGCGATGTTCTAAAAGTTAGTCGAAAAGCTAAATTTTTGGTTGATGGACTGGCTTCAGATTTATTTATACTCAATAACTAGTTTTTCTTTTCCCTATACAAATCAGTATAATGTTTGTAAAATAATGGAATGGTCTCAATTCCTTTAAAAAAGTTGAACAATCCAAAATGTTCATTTGGAGAATGAATGGCATCACTATCAAGACCAAACCCCATCAAGACACTTTTTGTTCCAAGAATATCTTCAAACAAAGGAACTATAGGAATACTTCCTCCACCTTTGTGCGGAATGGGTTCTACACCAAATGTTTCAGTATATGCTTTATGTGCCGCCTGGTAACCAATATTGTCTGTTGGAGTAACGTACGCTTGTCCTCCATGATGTTTAATGATTTCCAACTGAACACTTTTTGGAGCAATAGTTTCAAAATGTTTTTTAAATAAATCACTAATCACTTCCCAGTCTTGTCCCGGAACTAGGCGCATTGATATCTTAGCATGGGCTTTACTGGCTATAACTGTTTTTGCTCCTTCACCGGTATAACCTCCCCATATTCCGTTGACATCTAAGGTAGGTCGAATCGAATTGCGTTCAGTTGTAGAGAAACCTTTTTCTCCAAATACTTCCTGAATATCAAGCTTATTTTTGTAATCTTTCAAATTGAATGGAGCTTTTGCCATTTGAAGTCGTTCGTGGTCACTTACTTCTTCTATTCCGTCGTAAAAACCTGGAATTGTAATGCGATTGTTTTCATCATGAAGCTGTGCAATCATTTTTGATAAAACATTAATTGGATTTGCTACAGCACCACCGTATAATCCAGAGTGCAAGTCCCGATTTGGACCAGTGACAATAACTTCCATATAACTTAGTCCTCTTAATCCAGTGGTGATAGAAGGTTGAGTATTACTTATCATTCCAGTATCGGAAATTAGGATGACATCATTTTCAAGTTTCTGCTTATGATTTCTGATAAAAATCTCCAAATTATCACTCCCTACTTCTTCTTCTCCTTCAATCATAAATTTCACATTACAAGGGAGTTTATCTTGATTGACCATCAACTCCAATGCTTTGATGTGCATGTACATTTGACCTTTGTCATCACATGCGCCTCGAGCAAAAACTGCTCCTTCTTTATGAAGTGTTGTTTTTTTTATCACAGGTTCAAAAGGAGGGCTATCCCACAATTCAATAGGATCTGGTGGCTGTACGTCGTAGTGCCCATAAACCAAAACTGTAGGTAGTTTTCTGTCAATAATTCGTTCACCATACACTATGGGATGTCCTTTTGTTTCAAATGTTTCTGTATTGGTACATCCTGCTTTTTGGAGAGCATTTTTCACCCAAGTAGCCCCTTTTTTAACTTCATCATTATATTTTGAATCTGCACTTATAGTTGGTATTTTGAGTAGATCAATTAATTCATCAATAAAGCGTTGTTTATCCTCGGATTGTATTGCCACCATCTTCATCAGTTTTGGTTAGTTTTAATTCTTGCTAAAGATTTGAGTTTTTATCAGAGAAAAAACTTTTTCATAAAAACTTGATTATATTTGCGCAGTTAAATTTTACTGCGGGTGTGGTGAAATTGGTAGACACGCTAGACTTAGGATCTAGTGCTTCGCGGCATGGGGGTTCGAGTCCCTTCACCCGCACAAAAAAAGCCTTCTTTTAGGAAGGCTTTTTTATTGAGGGAAATTTATTTTGGCTAAAAAACTTCTAGCGATTGATTTTAAAATTGTCAAGTTTAATATCGTCAAGCCCATCATTATCAAAAGGATATTCCATTTGATCTTGTATGTTGTACAAAGAAATCAAAATAAATTCACTTACAATTACTACAAAATAGGTGATGTATGGATTACCATCTAATCCTATTTTATTTATTATAGTTGGTGTGTAGATTAACGGGAAAATATAAATGAAGATCAAACAATAAGCCTTTAAACTGATTGGTGTTCTATGGGTATGTATGGCTTCTAAGTTTTCTACACCTTCATGAAGGGATCGCATAAACCCGTAAATTTTAAGGCGAAAGCCACCAGAGATCATTTCATCGTTTCTATTGATAAATTCTTCAACCTTATTCATTGAATCGTCAACAGACTGAATGCTAACTGAATTGTTCTGTAGATAATTCAAAACCTTATTACTGATTTCGATTAAAATACCATCAATTTCATTTTTTTTATCCTCAGGAATTTTTGTGTTGGAGGAAAAGGAATACTGAATTATTTTTAATGCTCCCCTGAATCGACTCAGGTGTTCCAAAGCTTTTTCTCTTCTTCTAAAGGCTCCTCTTATAGCAAAAACAAGTGGGAATATGATCGCAATACTGATTAAGGTAAGATCAATATTATAATGGATTCCAAAATGATAAGCTATATAGGGGACTGATAATGAAATCATTAGCGTAATAAGCGTCCTTCTATTTATGATAGAAAAATATCGATTCATCTTTTTATTTATAAAAGTTTATATTTGATAAATTTATTAACTATATATATGCTATGCAAACACTAAAGACATTATTAATTCTTTTTTCGGCATCTACATTTTTATTTGCTCAGGAAGAAACAACCGAACTTTTTCAATCAGAGGATATTATTCCAATTCAAATTAGTTTTTCAAATAAAGTTTTGAAGAAAAGTCAGAGCGATAGTATTTATTTTGACACTAACATGAAATATCAAATATCTGATGGCTCATGGAGTGAGATAAATGTAGGGCTAAGAGCCCGTGGAAATTTCAGAAGATCTACTTGTTATTTTCCACCGATCAAGATGAAAATCAAAAAATCGGATGCCAAAGGCACTATTTTTAAAGGGAATAAAAAATTAAAGCTCGTAATCCCTTGTTTACTTGAGGACAATAAAAACGACAATATTCTCAAAGAATTTATTGCTTATAAGCTTTTTGAAGTTATATCTCCATATCACTTCAAGACAAGAAGAGTAGCAATAGATTTTGATGAAATTAGAAAAAAGAAAACAAAGAAATTTGCATTAAATGGCTTTTTAATAGAGGACGATAAAAATGTGGCAAAGCGTTTTGGCGGAAAAGTTTTTGAACGCTTTATTCACCCACTGGCAATGAGTGCAGAGGCATCTGTTCAAAATACCTTTTTCCAGTATATGATAGGTAATACAGATTTTTCAGTTGCTTATCAGCACAACGGTAAATTGCTTTACTCAGATAAAAACATCATTCCTTTACCCTATGATTTTGACATGTCTGGTTTAGTAGACCCAAGCTATGCTGTTGCTAATCAAGCATTAGGATTAGAGGATATCCAACAAAGAGCTTACAGAGGTTTCAAAAGAGATGAATCTTTAATGTACAGTGTTCGTGATCAATTTTTGAATAACAAAGAAAAGTTTTTTGCAATTATTGACAGTTTCAAAGCTGATTTTGATAGCCCAGGAGAGCATCAAGAAGTAGTTGATTACATATCTTCATTCTTTGACATAATTGAGAATGAAAGTAGTTTCAAAGATAATGTAATTGATAAAATGCGAACTAAATAAGGTTATTGATTGACAACCTTGAGCATCTTGTTAAATATCAATGTATTGTCATAAATTCCTGAAAATAACTCAGCAGATGGTCCTTTAGTGAAAACGGGGACCATTGTTGCTGTATGACCTATTGTAGAGAATGTGGCCTCTACTCTGAAATTTTTGATTTTTCCTTTTGGTATTGCTAAACCTCCTGTTTCATGGTCAGCTGTAACAATTACCAGAGTGTTTGGGTGACTTTTGGTGAAATCCAAGACAGTTTGTATAGCGTCATTAAAATCATTGAATTCTGACATCACATAGCTCATTTCATTGGCATGCCCACCCCAATCAATTTGCGATCCTTCAACCATCAAAAAGAAAGGTTTGTTATCTTGATCTAATTGATTTAATACACTACTTACAGCATCTTTCAAGGGTATCCTTGTTCCATCTGAAATTCTGGTTGGTTCGTCTCTATTGGTAAAAAGTCCTACTTTAGAGGCTTGAGATTTATCAAATTTAGATAATGAAGAAACGATATCGTAATCTTCCATTTCTTGCAATAAATTTCTTTTGTCGTCTCTTTTTGTAAAGTGTTTTTGTCCTCCTCCAATAAAATAATCAACATCACTTTTGCTCATCTGTAATGCAATTTTTTGATATTCTTTTCGAGATAATACATTAGCGTAGAAAGAGGCTGGAGTTGCATGTACAATGCTAGATGTCGCTATCAATCCTGTCTGATACCCTTTTTCTTTGGAAATCTCTAAAATTGATTTGACCTTTTGATTTTTGATGTTGATTCCAATGACACCGTTAAGCGTTTTTACTCCACTTGCCATGGCAGTCCCAGATGCAGCTGAGTCGGTTACTAAGTTGTTGTGCGAATGTGTTTTCGATAAACCTATTGAGGTAAAATCTTCCAGAGCAGTTTTGTTTCCATTGGAATACATGCCCGCTGTTATATGAGTTAATCCCAGACCATCCCCAATCATAAGAATAATATTGGGTTGTGTTTTTTCTTGTGCAAATAAATTTATCGGAAAAAAAATGACAGATAACAGTAGAATTGCTTTTTTCATAAAATTGTAATAAGAATGCAAATTAATGATAATAGAGGAATTATTTAGATATTTAATAAATGTTTTAATTCTTCAAAAAAAACATCAGTTGCACCACTGTATTTGTTGATGTATTGAATGTTTCGCTTTCCCATTTCTTCAGCAAGATTTGTACCAAAAAGTATATTTTTGAATATTTTATTAAATTCTGAATTGGATTTAACACTTACAACCCCACCTAAGCTAACAAGGTCAAGAGCCTCTTGATATCGCTCGTAGTTTTTGCCAATGATTATTGGAATTCCAAAAACAGCAGGTTCGAGGGTGTTATGAAGACCATCGCTACCCATTCCTCCTCCTACATAGGCACAATCGGCATAGCTGTAAATTTTTGTCAAAACCCCAATACAATCAATTAATAAAATATTGGCATTCGTTTCTTCCATTTCATTAAAATTACTTAAGCGAATTGAGGGCTGCTCAAAAGAGTTTTCAACTTCTTGAAGCGAATTTTCATCGACAAGGTGGGGAGCTATTATTGTTTTGATTTCTGGTTCTTGCTCTATGGTATCAGATATTAAAGCAATATCTTCAGGCCAACTACTCCCAACAACAAAACATTTACTATTACCTTTAAATTTCTGGATAACTTCCAGAGAGTTGTTTTGTTTTAAAACACTCAATACTCGATCAACTCTAGTGTCACCAATTATTTTTGAATTCCTTATGTCTATTGATCTCAATAAATTTTGTGACTCTTCGTTTTGAACAAAAAAATAATCAATTTTTTCAATAAGTTTTTCATGAAAAAACCATAAGATTTGAAGAATATTTGTTCTTTTCTGAAAATGCTAACCACAGAGAATATTGGAATTTCTTTTTTATAAAGTTCATTTATCAGATTTGGCCAAAATTCATACTTGATCAGAAAGAGTGCTTCTGGATTTAAAATTTCAATAAATTTTTGAAGGGTTCTTTTCCGATCAAATGGGATATAAGTAATTACATCTGCCAAAGGATAATTCTTTTGAACCTCATATCCGGATGGAGAGAAAAAAGTAAGTATTATTTTGTGATTGGAGTATTTTTTTTTGCAAAACTCAATTAAAGGCCTAGCTTGTTCAAATTCTCCTAAAGAAGCACAATGAAACCATAGAACTCGATCATCAACTTTAATATTCTGCAATATTGTATCTAGAATACCTTTTCTGGTCCTCAGAAAAACTCTAATTTTTTTTGAGAATATTGATGCAAACTGCAGAAAAAGAAGAAGAATTTCTACTCCAAATGAATACAACATACTAACTTATTCAATATTCAAAAATAGTTTATCTATGAATCACATGAAAGAAGAATCCTTTTTTAAATTTGTGGTCTAAATTTTGTCGATGAAAAAATTCAAATGGTAGACCTAAAAGGTCAATATGAATTCATCAAACCAGAGGTTGATGTTGCACTTCAAAAGGTTTTGGAGACAACCACTTTTATAAATGGACCTGTGGTTCGAGAATTTCAAACTGATTTAGAAAATTATCTTGGCGTAAAGCATGTAATTCCCTGTGCCAACGGAACGGATGCTCTACAAATAGCCCTAATGGGATTAAAGTTAAAGCCTGGAGATGAAATAATCACAGCTGATTTTACTTTTGCAGCTACCGTAGAGGTAATAGGTTTGTTAAACCTAACACCAGTATTGGTAGATGTAGATCCCAAAACCTTTAATATCGATGTAACTAAAATAGAGAAAGCAATAACACCAAAAACCAAAGCAATCATTCCTGTACATTTGTTTGGTCAAGCAGCACCAATGGACGAAATAATGGAGTTGGCTCATAAGCACCAACTTTATGTAATCGAGGATAATGCTCAGGGAATTGGAGCTACATACACTTACAAGGACGGAAGAAAAGCAAAAACGGGAACCATCGGTCATGTTGGAGCAACCTCTTTTTTTCCCATCCAAAAATTTAGGAGCCTATGGTGATGGAGGAGCAATTTTTACAAATGACGACGACCTAGCTCATTTTATTCGTGGAATAGTAAATCATGGAATGTACACCCGATATTATCACGATGTTGTGGGCGTAAATTCACGCCTAGATTCTATGCAAGCAGCAGTTTTAAAAATAAAATTGCAGTATTTGGATTATTACAACGAAAGAAGAAAAGAGGCAGCAATAAACTACACCCGATTACTTTCTGATCATCCCAGTATCATAACTCCTTATCGACATGCAGATTGTAATTCACATGTTTTTCATCAATACACCTTGAGAATATTAAACAGTGATCGCGACGCTTTAGTCAAATTTCTAAACGATAATGAAATCCCTTGTGGAGTTTATTATCCAGTTCCTTTGCATGCTCAAAAGGCATACACCCACGATGGATATGTTGAAGCGGATTTTTCAGTTACGAATCAACTGGTTCAAGAGGTAATATCATTACCAATGCATTCAGAACTTACCCTAGATCAGGTAGAGCATATTGCCAACAAGATAAAAGAATTTTTAGGTTAAGTTTGAGGTGTTTTACAAAATGACATAAAGAATAATGACATCATTGCTTGTATTTACTCTAACTGTTCAAAAAGTTTAATGCTTTTTGGAGTACACTATTGGTTCGTAATATCCTGTAATGCCCTGTGCCTTTTATTTCTTCCAAACGGGCTTCCTTCCATGCAACTTCAACCTCTTTGGATTGTTCAATAGGCAAAATCTTGTCATCAATATCATGAAGAATTAATGCTTTTTCAACTGATGCTTTTTGAACATAGTCCGCGACATTCATATTGCCAACGATAATTCCCTCTTCAAATTCAATTTTTTTGATCAGTCTTTTGGTTACTCGATTTGAAACACCAATTGTTTCTGCAACAAATTGAATTCGATCAATCAACTTATTTGGTGTTGTAAATAAGACGAAGCGTTTAATTTTGATTTCTGGAAACATACCCAATCCAATTGAAGAAGCAACTCCTCCAAAAGAGTGGCTAACTAAGTGATCAACTTTAAAAGTCTTAATTAACTGAACAACGAGTTTATTAAACTCAAACAAACTTGTTCCCCCTTTCGAACTTGCTCCATGCCCTGGCCCATCAAAAGCATATACTGTGAAACCGTCATTGATTAAAAGTTCGATCAAATCTGCAAAATTACCAGCTTGACCCTCCCAACCATGAACCAGCAAAACACTTTTAGAACCTGTTCCCCACTTATAAGTTTTTATGGTAAAACCTCCAAAAGGTAAATCAGCATCAATGGCTTTGTTTAAAACATCTGCTTCGTGTGGACGAAGTTTATGGATTCTTGGATTTGTTAAGTTTTTGTATGCAATAGAGACAAAAAAATTCGGTACAACGGAGGAAAGTAAGTGTATTAGTTTTTTTTTCAAAAGTCTAAATTCGTTTGAATGTCTCTAAAAAGTTTGTACGAAAATAGTATCTTCATGCAAAACAATTACCGTTATGAAGAAAATTATTTGCATGGCATCTATTTTAATAACCTATGGATTAGGAGCTCAAATAACACATTTACATTGTGGTCAAGTTTTTGATAGTGCCTCTGGGAAAATGAAAAAGAGCAAACCATCATAGTTGATGGAACACTCATAAAATCAATAAACAAAGGGTATTCAAGGGTTGATTCTGATAGAATTAAGGTTATCGATTTGAAAACAAAAACAGTTTATCCAGGATTTATTGATATGCACGTACACATAGAGTCAGAATCTAATCCACAAGCGTATTTAAATCGTTATCGATTAAATGAAGCAGATGTTGCATATGATGCTGCGGTTTATGCTAAACGTTCTCTAATGGCTGGGTTTACAACTGTTCGTGATATGGGTGGTTCAGGAGTGAATATTGCACTTCGTGATGCTATTGCAAATGGTAAAATTCCGGGTCCAAGAATTTTCACGGCAGGTAAAACTCTTGCATCAACTGGAGGTCATGGTGACCCAACTAATGGGAATAAAGCTGCTTTTCAAGGTGACCCTGGTCCAAAAGAAGGAGTCGTAAACTCTGTTGAAGATGCTCGAAAAGCTGTACGACAACGATACAAAAATGGCGCAGATTGGATCAAAATAACCGCAACAGGAGGTGTTTTGAGTGTTGCAAAAAGTGGTGAAAACCCACAGTTTACGAAAGAAGAAATAAAAGCCATCACTTCAACAGCAAAAGATTACGGAATAAAAGTTGCAGCACATGCTCATGGTGATGAAGGGATGTACCGAGCGGTTGCTTCTGGTGTCAAAACCATTGAACATGGAACCCTAATGTCTAAAAGGACCATGGAGCTGATGAAAGAAAAAATGCTTATTTAGTTCCAACCATTACAGCTGGAAAACAGGTAGCTGAAAAAGCTAAAATCCCCGGATATTACCCAGAAATCATTGTGCCTAAAGCGTTAAAGGTAGGCCCTAAGATTCAAGGAACATTCAAAAAAGCTTATTCAATTGGGGTGCCAATTGCTTTTGGAACAGATGCAGGGGTATTTCCTCATGGACTCAATGCAAAAGAGTTTGGTTTCATGGTCGAGGCAGGGATGCCAGCCGATGAAGCTCTTCAATCAGCAACTTTAGTTAACGCAGAACTGTTGGATCAGGCAGAGAATTTGGGTCAAATAAAACCTGGGTTTTATGCTGATATTGTAGCTTCTGATGCAAATGCATTGGATGAGATTTCTACTTTAGAAAATATCACCTTCGTAATGAAAAATGGTGTAGTATATAAAAACAAATAATTAGACAATTGTTCCTGAACTTGTAACAGCAGAACGATCTATTTTTTTTACTAACCCTTGAAGTACTTTTCCAGGACCGACTTCTGTAAAAGAAGTTGCACCATCATTTAGCATTTGTTGAACACTTTGAGTCCATCGAACAGGAGCAGTCAATTGTGCAATTAAATTTTCTTTTATTGTTGCTGGATCATGAATACCAGTTGCAACAACATTTTGATATACTGGACAAATTGGATTTTGAATAACTGTTGCTTCAATTGCTGAGGCCAGTTTTGTTTTAGCAGGTTCCATTAATGGAGAATGAAAAGCTCCACCCACGGGAAGGGGTAAAGCACGTCTAGCGCCAGCTTCCTTCATAGCTTCACAAGCCATGTTGATAGCCTTTTTCTCTCCAGAGATAACCAATTGACCTGGGCAATTGTAATTTGCTGCGACAACAATTCCTTCAGTTTCATTACAAATATTTTCGATGATATGATCTTCTAACCCCAAAACCGCCGCCATTGTACCAGGTATTTCATCACAGGCTTCTTGCATTGCCAAAGCTCTATGATGAACCAAGCGTAGTCCATTTTCAAAACTCAATGCCCCAGTAGCTACAAGCGCCGAAAATTCTCCTAGAGAATGTCCTGCAACACAATCAGGTTTAAATTGGGAACCCATAAGTTTGCTTAAAATAACAGAATGTAGAAAAATAGCAGGTTGAGTAACTTGTGTTTGTTTCAAAGCTTCAGCATCCTCCCCAAACATAATTTCTGTAATCTCAAAACCTAAAACATCGTTTGCTTGTTCAAATAAGGCTTTTGCCTCGGCAGAAGCTTCGTATAAATCTCTTCCCATTCCTGGGAATTGAGCCCTTGACCGGGGAATAAAAATGAATTCATGAATTTATTTTTTATTGTAAGTAATGTATGAGTAACTGTAAGGTTGATTTTTAGTTTTAGGGACAAATTCCTTTTTGCTGATCTTCCATTTTGAGGTATCAATTTTTGGAAAAAAACATCTGCTTCAAATTCGTGATGAACACGAGTCAGTTCAATTCGATCACAATATTCCATAAAGAGCGAATAGATTTGTGCTCCTCCAATAATAAAAGGTTGAGTGTCATGTTTTGCCAAATCAAGAGCTTCTTCAACCGTTGAAGTAACTAATGCTCCTTCAGCTTTGTAATTTTTGTTTCTTGTGAGGACAATGTTGGTCCTATTGGGAAGTGCTTTGGGCATTGATTCAAAGGTTTTTCTACCCATGATTATTGCATGACCTGTTGTCAATCGTTTAAATCGTTTTAAATCATCCGAAATATGCCAGATTAAATCATTGTCTTTTCCCAAGGCATCGTTTTCTGCGGCAGCAGCGATTAAAGTGATGATTTTCTTTTTCAGCATTGTTGAATTATTTTTAAACTCAAATTCATCTTCGTAGAGGACTTGTTCGTTGAGAGATTTTATATCATCTTGCATGACACTTCGTTCTTTACCTTTAAGGTCATTTTTCCAATATCTTTTTCGCATTAGAATAAAATACAAAGACCGTAAAAATAAGTATAAAAAACAAAGTGTTCTTAATAAATATGTCTTGTGTTTGCAGTTTGTTATATTTGATTTAAAAGAACACAAAAATTTGACAAACCATAAATATGGACTATAAAAATGATCTTGTCGAAAGATCGATCTATTTGAATACTGCATACACAGGTCTGACTTCGGATGCTTTGCAAAAATGGAGAACGAAGACCGATAATGAGTTTACATCACATGCGGATCATTTTAAAAGTGTGCAAGCCAAAATTATAGAAACAAGTACACGCAAACAAATGGCAACTTTTTTAGATGCTAAAGTTTCTGAAACTTTTTTGACTACAAGTTGCTCAGCCGGGCTACAGTCTTTTTTGTTCAAAATCCCCAAAGCCTATAAATTCTTACTGTTAGAAGACGATTATCCGGCAATCAAGCAAATAGTAGCTGAACATCAATTCGAATATACCGAGATTTCATTGCGTTTTGAAGTAGAATTGTCTGTTATAAAGACATTGCGTGAAGGGAGATTTCAGGTTTTTGCATTTAGTGCAGTACAATACAACTCGGGTCTTTTATTTGATATGAACTTTTTAAAGCTCATCAAAAAGAATTTCCCAATTTGATTATTTTGGTAGACGGTACTCAGTTGATAGGAGCTGAACCTTTTAGTTTCAATCAATCTGCTGTTGACGGTATTTTTGGTAGTGGTTATAAATGGTTGCTCGCAGGACACGGCAACGGCTTTATGTGCATTAAAGAAAGCCTTATGAATCAACTGGAAACTTCTCAAGATGAGATTATTGATCTTTTGGATCGCGGTCATAAGTCTCCATTAGCTATTGGTTCTTTGGGTTTTGCTGTTGATCAACTCCTTTCAAACGATTTTACAGCCTTACTGAAAAAGAAAAAAGAATTGAGTGACTTTTTATTTTTAGGACTCAAAGAAAGAGGTTTACTTGAAGATTTTGTTGCTGTCCGAAAACACCATTCTTCTATTTTTACTATAAAAGCAAATTCAAAAGTTTTTGAAAAATTAATGAAAGAAAATATCCGATGTATTCAACGAGGAATAGGTGTTAGAGTGTCAGTTCATTTTTACAATACTCAAAAAGACTTAGATGAGTTTTTTCGGGTTTTGGACCAAACTACTAAATAGATACAGCCCCTTTTATTAAAGGGTGTGGATTGTAGTCAATTAACTCGAAATCTTCAAAAGTAAATTCAAAAAGATCTTTAATTTCGGGATTTATTTTCATTGTTGGAAGACTCCTTGGGGTGCGAGATAGTTGAAGATTAATTTGATCTTCGTGATTAGAATAAATATGTGCGTCTCCAAATGTATGAACAAAGTCGCCAGCTTCTAAATCGCAAACCTGAGCCATCATCATTGTAAGTAGGGCATACGATGCAATATTAAACGGAACCCCTAGAAAGACATCGGCACTTCTTTGGTACAATTGACAAGATAACTTCCCATTTGCTACATAGAATTGAAAGAATGCATGACAAGGCGGGAGAGCAGCTTTGTTGTTGGCTACGTTTTCTGCAAAACTTTTTGAAGTATCGGGCATTACACTCGGATTCCATGCAGACACCAACATTCTTCTGCTATCTGGAGAGGATTTAAGGGTTTTTATTATATCTTTTATTTGATCAATTTCTTCATCATTCCAATTTCTCCACTGATGCCCGTAAACCGGCCCAAGATTTCCTTCCTCATCAGCCCATTCATTCCAGATTCTTACTCCATTTTCTTGAAGGTATTCAATATTTGTGTCGCCTTTAAGAAACCATAAAAGTTCGTGTATAATTGATTTTAAATGAAGCTTTTTAGTAGTTACCATTGGGAAACCCTTTGAAAGATCAAAGCGCATTTGGTAGCCAAAAACACTTTTTGTACCCGTACCCGTACGATCTGTTTTTTGAACCCCCTCAGCTTGAATGTGGCGAATGAGATCTAAATATTGTTGCATTGAAAAATGATTAGGCTCAAAATTAAATTTTTATATTTTTGGAATTCAAGTATGGAGCGATTAGTTATCAATATTACCCGTTAACAACTGTAAAATTATTTTCTCCTTGAGAGTTCGTCTCTTATTTTGGCTGCTGCTTCATAACTTTCTGCTTTCACAAGTTTATTAAGCATTGAGTTAAGTTCTTTTGTAGAAGTCATTGTAAGATCTTTCAAAGCGTCTTCTTTTGATTTTTGTTCTTCAATAAAATTTTTGATCCAATTTTTATCTTCTGGTTGTGGCTCTCTTATTTTGGGATCATCTGAATAACTCGCTTTTTTCATGATGTTTTCGTAGGTGTAGACTGGAGCATCGAAGCGAATAGCCAAGGCAACTGCGTCAGATGTGCGGGCATCTATGATTTCTTCAATTTCATTGTGTTCACAAATTAAACTGGAAAAAAACACACCGTCAACTAGTTTGTGAATAATTACTTGTTTGATTGTTATTTTAAATCTATCTAAAGAATTAATGAATAAATCATGTGTAGATGGACGTGTTGGAATAATATCTCCTTCCAGACCAATTGTAATTGCCTCAGCTTCAAATCCACCAATAACAATAGGAAGTCTTCGATTTCCTTCCTCTTCACTCAAAATTAGAGCATATGCTCCTGTTTGAGCTTGCGTGAAAGAAACTCCAATAATTTTAAGTTTAATTAAATCCATAAAATCAATTCTTCTATGTAAAATTAGTTTTTTTTTAAAAAAAATGCTTTTAAATTCGGTGGATTTTTACACTCAACATCAACTTCTTTATTAAATAGCTTATTAAATATCCTGAAATAACTTAAATTTGCGCACCGATAACAAATCTTGAATTAAAAGACTACTATGAAAGTACTACAATTTAGACAAGCCATTTGTGAGGCAATGAGTGAAGAAATGCGACGCGATGAATCCGTTTACCTAATGGGAGAGGAAGTTGCAGAGTATAATGGTGCTTACAAAGCTTCTAAGGGAATGTTAGATGAATTTGGAGAGAAGCGTGTGATCGATACACCTATTTCTGAATTAGGATTTGCGGGTATTGGTGTTGGTTCAACGATGACAGGAAACAGGCCCATTATCGAGTTTATGACTTTTAACTTTGCTTTGGTTGGAATAGATCAAATCATCAATAATGCTGCTAAAATTCGTCAAATGTCCGGAGGACAATTTCCTTGTCCAATTGTTTTTAGGGGTCCCACAGCATCAGCTGGTCAACTTGCAGCTACCCATTCCCAAGCTTTTGAGAGTTGGTATGCAAACTGTCCAGGTTTAAAAGTTATTGTACCCTCGAACCCATACGATGCTAAAGGTCTTTTGAAGGCTGCAATTCGTGATGACGATCCAGTGATTTTTATGGAGTCTGAGCAAATGTATGGTGATAAAGCAGAGGTTCCAGAAGACGAATACATTCTTCCTATAGGTGTAGCAGACATTAAAAGAGAAGGAAGTGATGTAACAATTGTTTCATTTGGAAAAATAATTAAAGAGGCATACAAAGCTGCTGAAGCTCTTGCTAAAGATGGGATTTCGTGTGAAATTATAGACTTAAGAACGATAAGGCCATTGGATGTAGAATCAATTTTCACATCAGTCAAAAAAACCAATCGCCTTGTTATTTTAGAAGAGGCATGGCCCTTTGGAAATGTTGCTACAGAAATAACGTATCAAGTTCAAAACGAGATTTTCGATTATTTAGATGCTCCAATTCAGAAAATAAATACTGCAGACACACCAGCACCATTCTCACCAGTTCTTCTCGAAGAATGGCTTCCCAATAGTGAGGATGTAATTGCTGCAGTAAAAAAAGTAATGTATTTCAAACAATAAAAAAAGATCAATCAATTGATCGAATTACAAACAATTAATCAATATTATGGAACAAAATGTTATTTACATACCACTTGTCTTATCAGTAATAGGTTTAGTGTATATGTTTATTCGTGCAAGCTGGGTAAAAAAGCAAGCATCTGGGAGTGAAAGAATGCAAGAAATTTCAAAAGCCATTAAAGAAGGAGCACTTGCTTTTCTTAATGCAGAATATCGCTTATTGTTAATTTTTGTTATTTTAGCTTCAGTTGCTCTTTTTGGAATATCGATTGCAGTTGATACAACAAGTTGGATGATTGTTCCCGCTTTTGTTATTGGAGCGTTTTTTTCTGCATTAGCAGGGAATATAGGAATGCGCATTGCAACAGATGCAAATGCACGAACTGCAGAAGCAGCTAAAACAAGTTTACCAAAAGCTCTTCAAGTTTCTTTTGGTGGTGGAACGGTTATGGGACTTGGAGTTGCAGGTCTTGCAGTTTTGGGGTTAACTTTATTATTTATGTTCTTGGTTGGACAATTTATAGGCCAAGAGGGTTCTTTTTATAATAACATGACAATTGTTTTGGAAACTCTTGCTGGATTCTCTCTAGGAGCAGAATCAATAGCTTTATTTGCTCGTGTAGGAGGAGGTATTTACACCAAAGCAGCTGACGTAGGTGCAGACTTAGTTGGTAAAGTAGAGGCTGGAATTCCAGAGGATGATCCACGTAACCCAGCAACAATTGCAGATAACGTTGGAGATAATGTAGGAGATGTAGCAGGTATGGGTGCCGATTTATTTGGTTCTTATGTAGCCACCGTTCTTGCAGCAATGGTTTTAGGAAACTATCTTGTTCAAGATATGTCTTTAAACGGACAGTTTACAGATAATTTTAATAATATGGGACCTGTTTTACTTCCAATAGTAATAGCAGGAGTTGGTGTTTTAGCTTCAATCATTGGAACATTTTTTGTGAAAATTTCTTCGAATGATGCAAAAGAATCAAAAGTACAGGCAGCATTAGATATGGGTAACTGGGCGGCTATTATAATAACCCTTATTGCGAGCTATTTTCTTATCGAATGGATGTTACCTCAAACTTTAAACATGAAGTTTTTTGGAGAAGGTTACAAGTCAATTTCTTCATTGAGTGTATTCTGGTCAGCTTGTATAGGTCTTGCTGTAGGATATTTGATAGACAGCTTACTACACTAGTTTAGGTAAAAAACCAGTAATGGATATTGTAGAAAACAGTTCTACAGGTGCTGCAACTAATATTATCGCTGGTCTTGCAGTAGGGATGAAATTTACATTTTTATCTGTTATTTTGTTTGCTGCAGCAATTTACGGATCATACACTTTAGCAGGATTTTATGGGGTTGCACTAGCTGCCTCTGCTATGATGGCTACAACTGCTATGCAATTAGCTATTGATGCATTTGGACCAATTGCAGATAATGCAGGTGGTGTAGCTGAGATGAGTGAGTTGGATCCAGAGGTTAGAGAGCGAACTGACATTTTAGATTCTGTTGGTAATACAACTGCTGCAGTTGGAAAAGGTTTTTGTAATCGCATCAGCTGCTTTTAACAGCTTTAGCATTATTTGCAGCTTATGTAACCTTCAGGAACCCTGAATATGCAAAATGTGTTGATATTTCAACCAAAGCAGCCTTAGAAGAAAATGGACTGCCTGGTTATCTTTATAGCAACACCTATTGTTGTGGATGCCTTATTTGGTGCAGAGACATTGAGGCTATATGGCTGGGTTTGTGCTGACGGAGTAATGTGGGCTATTTTTAAAACAATGCCAGTAGGTGCATGGGATAAATACAAAAAAATCATTTTAAATGATGTTGAAATAAAAGGTGAAATAATAACACAAAGGATCTGATGCACATAAAGCAGCAGTT
>JAYQLC010000009.1:0-50809 GCA_038142965.1 Candidatus Arcticimaribacter sp.
CTCCAATTTGTGATGGAGATGATGATCTGCTAGGATCAAGAAATCCAAAATTTAAAAGTACATGGGAAAACACGTCAAGAATTATAAAAACAGCTGATAAACTTGGTTACACTAATGTTTTGTGTCCGTCAATTATTACGTTGAACCAAATCTCTGGACTGGAATTGGATTAGCTCGATCTGGTTGCGGTGCTGCAATCGTTGGAAATCCAGATCAAGTTTATGAAAAAATTCAACGCTACATACAAATGGGTATTCGGTCGTTTATTTTTTTCTGGATACCCTCATCTTCAAGAAACAGAATATTTTTCAAGGTTAGTAATGCCTCGTTTAAAAACGATTTCCCTTCCCGAAGTTTTGGGAAGAGTTCCAACACAAAGACCAAAAACACCTTTAGAAAAAGGTCCACGAAAATAAATTTATGATCGATTTCAGTATTGTTGTTGGATATTTTGCTCTAATTCTATTCATTGCATTACGTGGGGAAATAGCTGCTAATAGTTCTGCTGAAGAATATTTTTGAGTTCTCGAAGCCTTTCTTGGTATTCAATTGCGCTTTCAACAATAGCTACTAATATTCAAGGGTATCAATTTTCTAGGCATGATGGGTTCAGCATATCTTTTATGGTTTGGCTCAGGCAAATCTTGAAATCAATGCTGTGCAAGGAATCTTACTGGGGGGCTTTTGTTTTTATCCCCTGTTTTAAAAAGAAAAATTACTACCATAACCCAATTCATTAAAGTTAAACTTGGAGCTCAGATAGCGCTTTTTTATTCTTTAGCAAACATCAGCCTTTTTTCCTTCCAGGAGCAGCTTTTTTTGGGAGCCTATGGCAGAAATGGTTTTGGAGAACAACTTGCCTTCTTGTTCAATCAGAATCATCCGAATTGGAATTTTGATTTAATTTTAAGAGGCATATTCTCAGCTATCTACACCTACTTAGGTGGACTCAGCGCGGTTGTAAAGACAGATATTGTTCAATTTTCTGTACTTCTCATAGGTGGAATTATTGTTTGTTTAGTAGCCGTCGATCATCTGGGAGGATGGGAACAATTGTATGTAAGAAACTCCAAGCATGCATCATCTGCGCATAGCCGCATCTCACCAAACATTACCTTGGACCCATCTGTTTGGACTATTCTTTCTCAATATCAACTATTGGTGTGCTAATCAGACAGTAATGCAACGGGCTCTTGCTGCAAAAATATTGCTCATGCGCAAGCCGGACTTATGGTTGGTGGAATGATCAAATATTTTATGGCTGTAATTATTGTAATCCCAGGAATTGCGCTCTACGGTATTCTTGGAGATGGTCTAGGTGAACCCGACCTGGCATTTCCCTACCTCGTTAAAACATATCTGAGTAAAGGTGTAAAGAGGATTATTTTTGTGTGGTTTATTTGCCTCTTTGATGGTACTGTGACTCTACCTTTAATTCTCTTGCAACTCTTTGGTCTGTTGATATTTATGCTGCTTATCTCAATCCCAAAGCAAATGATATGCAAAAAAATAAATGCTGGCCGTAAAGCAATTCTTGTAAGCCTGGGGACTGCACTACTTATGGGTTTTTATTTTACTCTACTCAAATTCGATAATCCTAACTCAGCCTTCACACACACTTTGAATAATCTTAGATATTATATTAATTGTGGTATTGTTGTGTTGATTTGTAGCGCAATAATAATTATTAAACCCCAGACAAAACGAGTACTTACCGCATTTTTGATTACCATTCCATTGAATATCATACTCCAACTTCTGTTCCCAGAAATGAATTATTTTGTGCGTGCTTTTTGGGTAATTTTCTCTGGATTAACAATCGCCATTCTAGGAAGCAAAAGTAAATTAGTTTCAATCAAAACCCTTTTGAAGCATCTACACCTCAACACAAGTTTTGGGGTTTTATGCTTTTTTTAAGTTTACTTTATATTACATTACATTTTTCATTAAAATAAAAAACTCAACTGGACACAATCCCCCCAATTGCATGTCAAAAGGAATTTTAAGTGATTTCCTCAAACATATCCATAAAAATTTTGAAACCATATTCTTATGAAAAAATTAATTTACAAGAAAAATTTTCGCTTTTCGATGATCATTGGAGTCCCAAAATCATTGGAGAAATGAATGAACAGCTCGTGAAAATAGCAAAAGTTAAAGGTGAGTTTGTATGGCACGATCACGCAAATGAAGATGAATTGTTTTTGATCATCAAAGGCAGTTTACGCATAGAGTTTAAGCACAAGGAAGCTGTTGTTTTAAATGAGGGAGAAATTCTAATTGTTCCTCGTGGAGTTGAACATAAGCCCATAGCTGATGAAGAAGTTTGGTTGATGCTTTTTGAACCCAGCTCAACGAAACACACTGGAAATGTCAAAACTAAATTGACTCAAAATAAACAAGAAAGAATTTAAATTATTCTTTCCATTCTATCGGAATAGAAATTTCATTTCGCCTATTGATAAAATTGTATGGACTGTTGTAAACTAGAACCACAGGACTTCCTGTTATTTTAATTCCCCTCTCTTTTTAAACTTTTTTTCTAATCGCTCAGTAAAATTCTTCTCCTTTGTTGCGTTAGTGTAACCCGAGTAGCGAATCGTTGCAAAATATCCTTCTTGTGACTGAAATATCTGAACTTCTGGTTCTTGAGGAGAAGGAGTAGTCTCAGGCTTAAACTTCCGTGGCAAAACAAATGCCATGGAATTACCCTTACTAGTTTTTTCCATGTGAACAGGAGTAGTCATTGCTATTTTTGTTTGAGAGTCATTTGCTCCAGAAATGTATCGAAAAAGCGAACGGAATCCGGAAGTGTTTTTGCTTTCCGAAACATAAGCTGCCATCATTACTGGTGGATAATAGCGTACTTCAAAATCAGCTTTAGTTTGAATTATTTCATAAGATTGCTCCTCTGTTTGTGCCATAAGTAAAAACGGGAAAAATAAAAAAATAACGTATTTCATCTTGAATAAAGGTAAAAAATACAGCTGATTTTAGAAGGATTTTTACACTTTATTGAACTCAAAAAATTAGTTTCATAAAATTATGTAACTTTAAATATGTCAAAAATGAAGCTAAAAATGTCTTTTCTTGCAGAACCTTCTGACGCTAATTATCGTGGAAATGTTCATGGAGGTAAAGTAATGAAATGGATTGATGAAGTTGGTTATGCTCTGTCTGTTCAATATTCTGGCCAATATTGTGTTACCAAATTTGTAGATGATATTGAATTTTTAGAACCTGTCCATATTGGCGATTTGGTAATTCTAAAGGCAAATATCATTAAAGTTGGAAATACATCTTTACGTATCCATGTCAATGTATCTAGTGAAAGTTTAGTTGAAAAAAAATCAAAAAACAAAACTGTGCCTGTGATATTGTTTTTGTAGCTGTCGATGAGGATGGAAATAAAGTTCAAATTTAATTTTTTCTCTGAGTCCAAATTTCATGCATGGGTTCTCCTCTACTATTTAGACCTTTGTGATACCAATCCGGTCCTTTCAATTCATAAACAAAAGGCAAAACAGCTCCGCTTTTAGAATCATCTCTTGAAAAATAAACGATTGACTCCACATAATTTCCATCTTTAGCGGTATATGTGCCTCCTCCAGAACCAAAAAACTTAAATGATTCGGTGTTAAATGCAGTCCACTGAAAATGACCATCTAAAAGAAATTTCAAAGTTTTACGAGGTCCGTTTAGGTTCCTTCTTTTTTCACCTTCAGGACGGACACGACCTGCCATAAGCCATTTTCCATAGTGAACTTGTTTATCAAGAGGGCTCTTTTCCACCCTTTAGGCTCAAGGGATTATTCTTTTCAAACTATCCGTTGCATAATTCGAATTGAACTCCAAGTGGATATCAAGGCCCTCCTCACTTTTTTGATAAAAACCTCCTCGTGTACTCACAAAAACATTTGATTCAGAATTGTATCTTGTTTCTATCAAGTAGTCCGAATCCATTAAGATTTTATGAATTATTTTTTGACCCTCCGAATTTGAGGTAAAAGTAAATACTTGTGCAGTGAGGTTTAAGCTCAACATAAGTGAGATTAAAAAAATATACTCTTTTTTTATCGACATAATCTGGATATTATTCTTAATTAGAAATCTATTTATTAAATTCTATCTAAATTACAATTTAAAATAAAAACCTATTATGAAAAAACCCATAAATAATTATTGGAAAACCAATCTCAAATACCTATGCATACTATTGTCTATCTGGTTTTTGGCTTCTTTTGGATTTGGAATATTTCTAGTAGACTTATTAAATCAAATTCAAATTGGAGGCTTTAAATTGGGCTTTTGGTTTGCACAACAAGGTTCTATTTACATTTTTGTTGCCCTGATTTTTGTGTATGTGTTTTTAATGAATCGTTTAGACGATAAAACTGCCGAATAGATATGGAACAACAATTATTGATTTGGATAATGGTAGGTGCTTCCTTTGCAATTTACATAGGAATAGCAATTTGGTCTCATGCATCATCAACTAAGGAGTTTATGTTGCTGGCGAGGTGTTTCACCCATAGCCAATGGAATGGCCACCGCTGCAGACTGGATGTCAGCTGCATCTTTTATTTCCATGGCAGGAATCATTTCTTTTGCGGGATACGATGGATCGGTTTACCTTATGGGATGGACAGGAGGATATGTTCTTTTGGCGCTTTTATTGGCTCCATACCTCAGAAAGTTTGGAAAGTTTACAGTTCCCGATTTTATTGGTGATCGTTATTATTCGAACACTGCAAAGGGCAGTAGCTGTTTGTGCTTTAATTGTTTCCTTTACCTACATTGCTGGTCAAATGAGAGGAGTAGGTTTGGTCTTTTCAGGTATACCGTAAAGACATCAATACTGATGATTTGGTATGGGATCGTTCTTTTTATGCTGTATGATGAACTTAAACTAGGCCTTTGGCGGAGGTACACGAAGACTATGGCCCGGCGTTTCACCCGATTTGGTACACTTGCCATGCGTGCCAATATTTTAGTCGCTCTATTGGCGGCTTCAAACCCAAACCCAAAAAGTGCAACAGATGACTGATGAAATTAGAAACCATAGGTCCGTTAGAAATATTCGAATCTCCTGTTTTAACAAGAACAAAGCGAAAAGGTGTTTCAGCTTTGGTCTTAAAACATGCCCTTATTTAATTCGCTAACTTGTGTCGTTCTATTAGAATCAAAAAAACCATGTTTAAAATATTTTCTTTTCTTTATCATTTTGAGTAGTATCAGTTCAGAGCCGCTGTGGAGACATTATCATAAGCAAGAAATAAATGGTAAATACTATTTTATTTTTAATGCCAATACGGCACTTACACAAACAGCATAAACAATAATTCTTAACATCCACGACGATTCTAAAGTGGTGAAGTAAGCAGGGCCGATTACAAGAAATTTCACTGGAGAAGTTGTTCTAGAATAACTGATGATTCTTTTATAAATTTTAAAATCCATTCGTATCGCCAGAGATGAATCCATGCTCCTGAAAACCTCTTCAGTTTTAAAGCCCCAACCGCTCTTTTCAACAAAATAGAATGTTTATTCTTCACTAAACCATCACGAATGATAAAATTAATTTTCGGATCTCCCGAAATGGGAGCTTTTGCATTTCAGATAACACTTCAAATTTCAACAGACATTCTTTCAAACCAAACGCATTTGATCAATTTCTGTTTGCAAGACTATATGATTTGCAATTGATAAGTTCATAAAAATTCACTAAAAGCAAACATACGATTTGCTTCATTTGAATTGGATTTAAATTAAAGATCAGACTCTTCAATTATCTCTATTGCTAATTTAGTTCAAATCAAAATACACTTGATAAATTCAAACTGTTACGAATATACAATTTTTTGTACAAGTAGTCGGACCAATAAAATGGATACATTTACCAGCAATTATCTATTGCTGAAAAATGAATACTTCAATCATTTCTGTAAATAATATTAGAGCTGGCTTAGTTGGTTACATTGGTCAATTCTTTTGGTGACCCTCGTCAAAATTGGCGCTTGGACCTTTTGTTTTTTAATACATCATTTTTAATCTCGTAAAACACAAATTTTAGAGTAATTCAGCCAGTGGAGTGGATTCTCGACCGTTCCGCTTAGCCCCGTCCGAGATATTTATATCCTGCAGTGAGCGATTATGCTAGCCTGTCCAATTATCGCTCCTACTTTGAGAAACCTTTAAAGATCAACTGGCAATCTTTATTTTCCTTTCAATTATGCCAGTGGAGGCTGTTTTTTTATCTAAATTTTATTCCCGAAACACAAGTAATCCGCAAACCTAAAATAAACTTTAACCCATTAAAACAACATTATCAAGCACAACATAAAAATGCAAAATGATTGCCGCTAATTTACATATCCCATGGTTATGGCAGCATTGGACTTTAATGCTTTCTAACGAATTCTCTCTACATGGAGTTTTACAATGTCACCCTACACCTTCCCCTATCTATTAATGTGATTTTACGATTTTCTGTACAAATATTTCAATGAAGAAAATGAAGCCATAAACTCCTGAATTGGTTTAATTATTCAAGGAGTTGCTTGCTCAGCTTGTCCTTTTGAGTGGGCTGAATGAAAGACGAATATTGTTCGATTAATTATAATTATGTAGGGTCAATTGGTTGAATTCACCTGGTGTGTCGGATATGTTCACCGTTTCGAAATGCTGGTAGCGCACCTGTAAATGATGCTTTATTTATATATTTGTTCTGGGTGCTTTATTTTTACAATAGTCTTACTCCCGTATTTAATCATGTTACATATTTTGGCAAATATACGGCTAAATTATCTGTTTTATGATTTATTGTGGTTAAAATTTGCCCAAAACCATTGCAGAAGCACTCCTCCTCCATTACAGATAGCAGTTGAGTTCCGAGTTTTTGTTTTGTGTTTCACGTAATTAGACATAATTCGAAGGCCTGAGCAACTAAGAGGATGCCCCAAACTCGCTCCGCTGCGAACATTCACTTCTTTCAGCAATCTAATTCTAAAAGTTTAATATTTGCTAGATCTACTACAGAAAATGCCCGTTGAATTCAAACAACCGCACTTTCAACTAATATTTACGAAGAAAGTGCTTGGGTAAATGCCTTTAGCCGCGGTAAATCACTGCGGCTCTGAGCTGCATCAAGAGCTAACCGAGCAGCTGCAGCAATAAGTCCTACGCTTTGCTTTTTCGACATCACAAGGTTCCATCATTGATTGTTGATGACTGGGTTGCAGTAATTGTTTCTTCTTTGTAAATGATGGTCTTACTTTGGGATTTTATCCAAATGAGCAACATTGGTGTATTCTTCGTTCAGCAATAATTTTATTCGCCGCACAGCTACTGGAATTACCTCACCTTTGCAGTCCCCGCTTTCATACGGCTGCTGCATCTCTTCGGTAAGATATTCAATAGCAAAGGTGTCTTTGTTTTGCCCATTTACTGAATATTTTTTTTACAAGCTGCGCCTGCATAACTCTTTCGCAACTTGATCAAAAGCGTCAACCAAACCGTCTTTTGCATGACATCTTCATTTGTGTTACACTGTTTCACTAAAAACTCCGCATTCGAATAAGGAGCAAGGCCTCATGCTCTCCATTCACCAGCAATTGCCACATCGGCATCGCTCAAGGCGTTCGAGCAGCCATCATGATGGCTTCATCCAGAGGAACAAAGATTCGGAACTGCTGATCGAGCCGGTGACTGATCTACCCATTTCCCATATACAATTTCATCCATTTTCAGAAGAACATACCGCCAGCAATTTACGGCCTGAACCGCAGACGTTCCCTAATCTGGAGCGGGGACTGTTGATTAAGCCTCCCATAAATTTTCCTAGTGGAGTTCTTTTTGCTGATAGCTCACCTGATTCCATATTTAATTCACTCCTTCTTGACCATCGGCTAAATATACTTCCATAAATATACCAAACTGGATATCGCGGAGGAATTGCAGTTGCTGGGCCTGTAAACTTTCGCGGGCTAAAAACAGTTTCAGTCCCGACCTTGTATCTCTACTAATCGCTAATGGTTCCGACTCACAGTTTTAGTATTAAAATAATTTCTTGAAATCAAAAAATAGTCGAGTAGAAAATCTACTGTTCCCACCAGCCGAAATCCAGAAGTTAGAATACATCCTTGCCTCGGACTACGCTTGTGGTTGCTAATCAACGTAATAAATAATACTTTATGCAAAAGGGGTAAATACTTTGGTTATTCTTGGTAATTAATAAAACAAGTTAGCGGAAATAGAACAACTTCACAGCATTTAAATAACTTCCGACAAATAACTGGTCAACAAAAGGGCGTCACAACGAGATGCTATCGTAGGGTTGTGGTCATCGTGTCGAGGCGTTAACCTGCCTCTCCGTACAAATAAGCGATAACATTTGATGCTGTTCCTCCAGGACACTGGCTACCAAAATAGTCTCAATCCGCAAAAATGGAAGTTCAAAAGAATCGCCAAATTCCCAACCAAGAAATGAGATAATGGTAAATTGTAATAAAGCTCATTGTCTCAACCCAAAAAGAGTGGTATTTAAAACACCTCTTTGTTGGTTGTGGGCTTTTATTACAATTTACCATTATGCCATTTCTTGGTTGGGGTTTGGCGATTCTTTTTGAACTGCCTCCATTTTTTGCAGTTGGACTTATTTTGGTAGCCAGTTGTCCTGGAGGAACAGCATCAAATGTTATCGCTTATTTGGCAGAGGCAAATTTAGCCTTATCGGTTACGATGACCACAATTTCTACGATAGCCGCCGTTGTGATGACGCCTTTGTTGACCAGTTATTTGTCGGGAAGTTATTTAGAAGTTGATGCAATGGGTCTCTTTAGTAGTACACTAAAAGTTGTTCTATTTCCGCTAACTTTAGGAGTTTTATTGAATCGATTTTTACCAAGAATAACCAAAAA
Source organism: Candidatus Arcticimaribacter sp. (assembly GCA_038142965.1). Taxonomy (GTDB): domain Bacteria; phylum Bacteroidota; class Bacteroidia; order Flavobacteriales; family Flavobacteriaceae; genus Arcticimaribacter. The sequence continues at coordinate 8,919 of JAYQLC010000009.1, forward strand.
AATCACCCTTTTGCACCTCCAGTAGCTGTTATTTTAATTACGTTGATTGTAGCAAGTATCATTGGTCAAGCAAGGATATAATTTTAACTTCTGGATTTCGGCTAGTTGGGGCAATTATGGTATTACATTTATTAGGTTTTCTACTCGGCTATTTTATTTCAAAAATTATTTTTAATACTAAAGCTGTGGAGTCGAACCATAGCGATTGAAGTAGGAATGCAAAATTCGGGACTTGGGGCTGTTTTAGCCCGTGAAAATTTTACAAACCCAGCAACTGCAATTCCCCTCAGCAATATCCAGTTTGGTACACTCTATTTATGGAAGTATATTTGCTTCAATGGTCAAAAGAATTAATTAAAAAAAGAGTCTATGGAATCAAATCAAGTTGTAATTGTATCAGCAAAAAGAACTCCACTAGGAAAATTTATGGGAGGCTTATCAACAGTCCCCGCTCCAAGATTAGGAGCAATTGCAATTCAAGGAGCCATGGATGCTGTGGGTATCGATGCTTCTGAAATAGATGAAGTGTATATGGAAAATGTTTTACAAGCTGGGGTAGGTCAGTCACCGGCTCGTCAAGCAGCAATTTTTGCAGGAATTCCAGATACTGTTCCTTGTACTACTGTAAATAAAGTTTGTTCCTCTGGGATGAAAACCATCATGATGGCTGCTCAGGCCATTGCCCTTGGTGATGCCGATGTGGTAATTGCTGGTGGAATGGAGAGCATGAGCCTTGCTCCACATATTGTTCGAATGCGAACAGGGGTGAAATTTGGTGCAACACAAATGGAAGATGTCATGCAAAAAGACGGTTTGGTTGACGCTTTTGATCAAGTTGCAATGGGGACTTATGCAGACGCAACAGCAAAAAAATATTCAATAAGTAGACAAGAACAAGACGCCTTTGCTATTGAATCTTACCGAAGAAGTGCAGCAGCATGGGAAAGCGGGATACTGCAAGGTGAGGTAATTCCAGTAGCTGTGCAACAGCGAAAAGGAGTTGATAAAATTATTGCTGAGGACGAAGAATACACCAATGTTATGTTGGATAAAATCCCAAAATTAAGACCATCATTTACAAAAGAAGGAACTGTTACTGCAGCCAATGCATCAACAATCAATGATGGAGCAGCAGCTTTGATATTGATGTCCGAAAAAAAAGCAAAAGCATTAGGACTGACTCCCCTAGCTGCAATACTCGGTTATGCTGATGCAGCTCAAGAGCCGCAGTGGTTTACCACGGCCCCTGCTAAGGCATTACCCAAAGCACTAGCTAAAGCAAATGTTAAGTTAGAAGATGTAGAGTTGTTTGAATTCAACGAGGCATTTTCTGTAGTAGGTCTAGCAAATATTAAACTTTTAGAATTAGATTCTGAAAAAGTGAATGTTCACGGCGGAGCAGTTTCTTTGGGGCATCCTCTTGGATGCTCAGGTGCTCGAATTATGGTCAGTCTAATTCATGCAATGAAGCATAAGAACAAAAAACTCGGAGCAGCTGCTATCTGTAATGGAGGAGGAGGTGCTTCTGCAATGGTTTTGGGCAGAACACAACCACAATAAATCATAAAATATTATTTTCTTTTTTTATGTATGTACTATCTAAAACAGGGATAATTTGGGCCAGTATGTTTGCCAAAATACTCGATGCTAACATGATTCCAAATACGGGAGTAAGACTATTGTAAAATAAAGCACCCGAAACCAAGCCCAAGATACTTCCAGAAGTAAAAACACTAAAGGACATCATTGCAGATGCGCTACCAGCACGTTTCGAAAAGAAACTGATGAACATAGCCGATGCACAAGGTGAAATTAAACCAATTGACCCTACAGCAATTACAATAAGCGGAACAACATATTCTAGTCTTGCAATTTCAGCCCACTCCAAAAGGAACAAGCCTGAGCAAGCAACTCCTTGAATAATTAAACCAATTCGAAGGAGTTTATGAGGATTAACAGTTTTCATTTTCTTCATTGAAATATTTGTACAGAAAATCATAAAAATCACATTAATAGCAAATAAGACAGGGAAGGTTGTAGGACTGACATTGTAAAACTCCATGTAAATTAGAGAAGAATTCGTTAGAAAGCACATTAAGACACCAACTGCTGCCATAACCATGAATATGTAAAGTAGCGGCAATCGACTGCCATTTACTTTATGTTTTATTACTTGATAATGTTGTTTTAATATGGGTTTAAAGTTTATTTTAGGTTGTGGATTACTGTGTGTTTCGGGAATAAAATTTAGATAAAAAAACAACACTCCACTGGCATAAATTGAAAGGAAAATAAAGATTGCTTGCCAGTTGATCTTTAAAAGAAAGGTTCCTAAAGTAGGAGCAATAATTGGACAAACTAGCATAATCATACTAACCACAGCATATTTTCTTCCTGCATCGACAGGACCATAAATATCTCGGACAGAGGCTAAGCAAATTACGGTCGAGAATCCACTACCAATGGCTTGAATTACTCGAAGAATTTGTATGTTCAAAATTTGGCTTGATTTTGCAATTAAAAATGATGTAATTATAAAAACAAAGAGTCCAAAGGCGCCAATTTTTTTTCGCCCTATTTGATCCGACAAGGGTCCACCAAAGAATTGACCAATGCCATAACCAACTAAAAAATAGCTCAACGTATTGTTTACAGAAATGATTGAAGTATTCATTTCTTCAGCAATAGATGGAATTGCTGGTAAGTATGCATCCATTCCTAGTGGTCCGATGGCTACAATTGCACCAAAAAAGAGAAGTGTATTTTTTGATTCACTTAACAGTTTAATTTTATCCAAATGCGTATTTTTGATTTGAACGCTAAATTAACAATAAAGATAGTATTGAAAAGAGTCCTGATCTTTTAATTTAAATCCAATTCAAATGAAGCAAATCGTATGTTTAATTGTTCTGCTGAGTAGCTTTTCTTACGGGCAATTTACTTTTTATGAACCTTATCAATTACAAATCACTTCTGATGTTCCTTATGAATCTTTACAAACAGAAATTGATCAAATGCGTTTGAGTTTTGAAGCCCAGGAATGGTCTGTTGAAATTTTGAAGTATTGGTTATCTGAAATGCAAAAAGCTCCCTTTATTTCAGGAGATCAGAAAATTAATTTTATCATTCATGATAGTTCAAAAAGTAGAAAAATAACAATTCCAATTTTTGTTAGAGAAAAAACGGTTAAGGCTTTTAAAACTGAAGAAGGTTTTCAGGAGCACTACATGGATTTCATCTCCGATACGTACGAATGGATTTTAAGAAATTTATAAAAAAATCATCAGATATTTACTCTGAGCAATATTCTTCTCCAATTGAAAATTTATTGTAATCGGCCCTGCTTACTTCACCACTTACAGAATCGTCGGGGATGTAAGAATTATTATTAATGCTGTTTGTGTTGTAAATGCCGCTATTGGCATTAAAAATAAAATAGTATTTACCATTTATTTCTTGCTTATCAATAATGTCTCCACAGCGGCTGGTATCTGAACTACAATGAATACTACTCAAAATGATAAAGAAAAGAAAAAAATATTTTTTAAACATAGGTTTTTGGAATTCTAATAGAACGACACAAATTTAATTTTTTTGAATTAAATAAGGGCATGTTTTTAAAAACCAAAGCTTGAAAACACCTTTTTCGCTTGTTCTTGTTAAAACAGCAAATTGGGAAAGTCTAATAATTCTAACAGACCTATGGTTTTCTAATTTCATCAATCATCTGTTGCACTTTTTTTGGAGGAGTTTGGGTTTGAGAGGCAACCAATAGAGCGACTAAAATATTGGCACACATGGCAAGTGTACCAAATCCTTCGGGTGAAACACCGAACCACCAATCTTCATTAGTACCTCCACCAAAGAAACCTAGTTTAAATTTCATCATGTAAAAAAGCATTAGTGAAATTCCTACGAGCATTCCACTAATAACTCCTTCTTTGTTCATTCTTTTGCTGAAAATTCCCATTACGATTACAATGATATCTTTGTCTATTACCAATTCGTTTGTTTTGGGGTGACATACTGAACTAGCCCATCTTTATTTTTATCTGTAAATGTTAAAAGATGCAATTAGAAAAACAGGATTAAAGGCTTATTACTCCATGCAAAAACCGCAATAGCAGGTGCAGCAATGCAATTTCCAGCAGATTTCCGAGCATCTCGAACTTTTTTAACAGTAAAGAACCTTACAATTACATGGGGGAGCCCCGCTGTTCCCATCATCAATGCAGCTGTTATCAAAAAAATATCGAGTTTAGATTTTGAACCAGAGGTGTATTGATGAAAACCAAGTTCTTTGTGAAGACCATCTAATTTTTCTAAAAGATAGATCCCATCTGCAGCTTTTGAACCCATTCCAATCTGGGAATAGGCATTCCAGTCATAATAATTGAAATAAAAATAGCGGGTACCAAAAAGGCAAAAATCAAAACACAATATTGAGCAACTTGAGTGTAAGTAATTCCTTTCATTCCTCCCAAAACAGCATAAAAAAGAACGATCCCCATACCAATCAAAACACCAGTATTGATGTCTACGGTAAGGTACCTAGAAAAGACCAAACCTACTCCTCTCATTTGACCAGCAATGTAGGTAAAGGAAACAATTAAAGCACAAAAAACAGCTACTGCCCTTGCAGTGTTCGAATAATAACGATCGCCAATAAAATCGGGAACTGTAAACTTTCCAAACTTTCTAAGGTATGGAGCCAATAAAAGTGCCAAAAGAACATAACCTCCTGTCCACCCCATAAGGTAAACCGATCCATCGTATCCCGCAAAAGAAATGATTCCTGCCATGGAAATAAAAGATGCTGCTGACATCCAGTCTGCAGCGGTAGCCATTCCATTGGCTATGGGTGAAACACCCTTGCCAGCTACATAAAACTCCTTAGTTGATGATGCATGAGACCAAATTGCTATTCCTATGTAAATTGCAAAGGAAACACCTACCATTATCCAAATCCATAATTGTTGTTCCATAGCTACTCTGTGGTTTTATCGTCTAAACGATTCATTAAAAATACATACACAAAAATCAGAACAACAAAAATGTAAATAGAACCTTGTTGCGCAAACCAAAAGCCTAATTTAAAGCCTCCAATTTGAATTTGATTTAATAAGTCTACTAATAATATTCCAAATCCAAAAGAAACCAAAAACCAGATAGCTAGAAGAGTACTTAGGTATTTGATATTGGTTTTCCAATAATTATTTATGGGTTTATTCATAACCTGATTTTATTTTTTATCGTAATTTAGAGAGAATTTAATTAATATACCTTTAATTTATATCAATACGTAGATCATGTCGACAAACCCTTACTTTTTTATAATGTTTTTTTTGTTGAGTATAAATCTTACTGCACAAGTATTTACTTTTACCTCAAATTCGGAGGGTAAAAAAATAATTCATAAAATCTTAATGGATTCGGACTACCTGATAGAAACAAGATACAATTCTGAATCCAATGTTTTTGTGAGTACACGAGGAGGTTTTTATCAAAAAAGTGAGGAGGGCCTTGATATCCACTTGGAGTTCAATTCGAATTATGCAACGGATAGTTTGAAAAGAATAATCCTTGAGCCCAAAGGGTGGAAGAAGAGCTCTCTTGATAAACAAATTCACTATGGAAAATGGCTTATGGCAGGTCGTGTCCGTCCTGAAGGTGAAAAAAGAAGGAACCTAAACGGACCTCGTAAAACTTTGAAATTTCTTTTAGATGGTCATTTTCAGTGGACTGCATTTAACACCGAATCATTTAAGTTTTTTGGTTCTGGAGGAGGCACATATACCGCTAAAGATGGAAATTATGTGGAGTCAATCGTTTATTTTTCAAGAGATGATTCTAAAAGCGGAGCTGTTTTGCCTTTTGTTTATGAATTGAAAGGATCGGATTGGTATCACAAAGGTCTAAATAGTAGAGGAGAACCCATGCATGAAATTTGGACTCAGAGAAAAAATTAAATTTGAACTTTATTTCCATCCTCATCGACAGCTACAAAAACAATATCACAGGCACAGTTTTGTTTTTTGATTTTTTCAACTAAACTTTCACTAGATACATTGACATGGACACGTAAAGATGTATTTCCAACTTTAATGATATTTGCCTTTAGAATTACCAAATCGCCAATATGGACAGGTTCTAAAAATTCAATATCATCTACAAATTTTGTAACACAATATTGGCCAGAATATTGAACAGACAGAGCATAACCAACTTCATCAATCCATTTCATTACTTTACCTCCATGAACATTTCCACGATAATTAGCGTCAGAAGGTTCTGCAAGAAAAGACATTTTTAGCTTCATTTTTGACATATTTAAAGTTACATAATTTTATGAAACTAATTTTTTGAGTTCAATAAATTGTAAAATCCTTCTAAAATCAGCTGTATTTTTTACCTTTATTCAAGATGAAATACGTTATTTTTTTATTTTTCCCGTTTTTACTTATGGCACAAACAGAGGAGCAATCTTATGAAATAATTCAAACTAAAGCTGATTTTGAAGTACGCTATTATCCACCAGTAATGATGGCAGCTTATGTTTCGGAAAGCAAAAACACTTCCGGATTCCGTTCGCTTTTTCGATACATTTCTGGAGCAAATGACTCTCAAACAAAAATAGCAATGACTACTCCTGTTCACATGGAAAAAACTAGTAAGGGTAATTCCATGGCATTTGTTTTGCCACGGAAGTTTAAGCCTGAGACTACTCCTTCTCCTCAAGAACCAGAAGTTCAGATATTTCAGTCACAAGAAGGATATTTTGCAACGATTCGCTACTCGGGTTACACTAACGCAACAAAGGAGAAGAATTTTACTGAGCGATTAGAAAAAAGTTTAAAAAGAGAGGGAATTAAAATAACAGGAAGTCCTGTGGTTCTAGTTTACAACAGTCCATACAATTTTATCAATAGGCGAAATGAAATTTCTATTCCGATAGAATGGAAAGAATAATTTAAATTCTTTCTTGTTTATTTTGAGTCAATTTAGTTTTGACATTTCCAGTGTGTTTCGTTGAGCTGGGTTCAAAAAGCATCAACCAAACTTCTTCATCAGCTATGGGCTTATGTTCAACTCCACGAGGAACAATTAGAATTTCTCCCTCATTTAAAACAACAGCTTCCTTGTGCTTAAACTCTATGCGTAAACTGCCTTTGATGATCAAAAACAATTCATCTTCATTTGCGTGATCGTGCCATACAAACTCACCTTTAACTTTTGCTATTTTCACGAGCTGTTCATTCATTTCTCCAATGATTTTGGGACTCCAATGATCATCGAAAAGCGAAAATTTTTCTTGTAAATTAATTTTTTTCATAAGAATATGGTTTCAAAATTTTTATGGATATGTTTGAGGAAATCACTTAAAATTCCTTTTGACATGCAATTGGGGGATTGTGTCCAGTTGAGTTTTTTATTTTAATGAAAAATGTAATGTAATATAAGTAAACTTAAAAAAAGCATAAAACCCCAAAACTTGTGTTGAGGTGTAGATGCTTCAAAAAGGGTTTTGATTGAAACTAATTTACTTTTGCTTCCTAGAATGGCGATTGTTAATCCAGAGAAAATTACCCAAAAAGCACGCACAAAATAATTCATTTCTGGGAACAGAAGTTGGAGTATGATATTCAATGGAATGGTAATCAAAAATGCGGTAAGTACTCGTTTTGTCTGGGGTTTAATAATTATTATTGCGCTACAAATCAACACAACAATACCACAATTAATATAATATCTAAGATTATTCAAAGTGTGTGTGAAGGCTGAGTTAGGATTATCGAATTTGAGGTAGAGTAAAATAAAACCCATAAGTAGTGCAGTCCCCAGGCTTACAAGAATTGCTTTACGGCCAGCATTTATTTTTTGCATATCATTTGCTTTGGGATTGAGATAAGCAGCATAAATATCAACAGACCAAAGAGTTGCAAGAGAATTAAAGGTAGAGTCAACAGTACTCATCAAAGAGGCAAATAAACCACACAAAATAATCCCCTTTACACCTACTGGTAGATATGTTTTAACGAGGTAGGGAAATGCCAGGTCGGGTTCACCTAGACCATCTCCAAGAATACCGTAGAGCGCAATTCCTGGGATTACAATAATTACAGCCATAAAATATTTGATCATTCCACCAACCATAAGTCCGGCTTGCGCATGAGCAATATTTTTTGCAGCAAGAGCCCGTTGCATTACTGTCTGATTAGCACACCAATAGTTGATATTGAGAAAGAATAGTCCAAACAGATGGGTCCAAGGTAATGTTTGGTGAGATGCGGCTAAGTGCAGATGCATTTTTTCTGGAGTTTTTACATACAATTGCTCCCATCCTCCCAGATGATCGACGGCTACTAAACAAACAACAATTCCACCTATGAGAAGTACAGAAAACTGAACAATATCAGTTTTTACAACCGCGCTAAGTCCTCCATAATAGGTGTAGATAGCTGAGAATATGCCTAAAATAAAAATCAAAATTCCAATTCGGATGATCCGATTGGAATGTAAGAAGGCAAGTTGTTCCCCAAAAACCATATCTGCAGCATAGGCACCCCAAAAGAGAGCTGCTCCTAAAGTTAGGGTTGAAAAAAGGCTGATGTTTGCTAAAGAATAAAAAAGCGCTATCTGAGCTCCAAGTTTAACTTTAATGAATTGGGTTATGGTAGTAATTTTTTCTTTTAAAAACAGGGGGATAAAAACAAAAGCCCCCAGTAAGATTCCTTGCACAGCATTGATTTCAAGATTTGCCTGAGCCAAACCATAAAGATATGCTGAACCCATCATGCCTAGAAACTGATACCCTTGAATATTAGTAGCTATTGTTGAAAGCGCAATTGAATACCAAGAAAGGCTTCGAGAACTCAAAAAATATTCTTCAGCAGAACTATTAGCAGCTATTTCCCCACGTAATGCAATGAATAGAATTAGAGCAAAATATCCAACAACAATACTGAAATCGATCATAAATTTATTTTCGTGGACCTTTTTCTAAAGGTGTTTTTGGTCTTTGTGTTGGAACTCTTCCCAAAACTTCGGGAAGGGAAATCGTTTTTAAACGAGGCATTACTAACCTTGAAAAATATTCTGTTTCTTGAAGATGAGGGTATCCAGAAAAAATAAACGACCGAATACCCATTTGTATGTAGCGTTGAATTTTTTCATAAACTTGATCTGGATTTCCAACGATTGCAGCACCGCAACCAGATCGAGCTAATCCAATTCCAGTCCAGAGATTTGGTTCAACGTAATAATTTTCATCTGCAGCATTTCGTAGTTCGGATTGTCGGGATACACCCAAAGACTTTGAATCCTGAGCCCGATTTCGAATTTCATTTCCTTGTTCTATGTCAAGATTAGAAATCAAATACTCGGCATAAGCTTTTGCCTCCTCCTCAGTTTCCCGAACGATAACATGAATTCGTAACCCAAATTGAACAGTTCTTCCATATCCAGCAGCTTGTTGGGTCATATTTCGCATCAAACCTTTGAGTTTATCCTCTGTTTCTGGCCACATAAGGTACACATCACAAAATTCCGCACAAAGTGCTACTCCATCAGGAGAGTATCCTCCAAAGTACAAAAGAGGACCACCATTTTGTTGATAGGGTTTAACCGGGTCGGAGGATAATTTTAATTGATAAAATTTACCTTGAAAATCTATTTCATCTTGTGTCCAAGCTTGTTTTAAAATTTCAATAACCTCTCTAGATCTGGCATATCGTTCTGAGGAGGGAAGAATTGTACCCGGTAAATCCGAAGAGATAATGTTTACAGTTAGTCTTCCTTTTAAAATATGATCTAAAGTTGCTAGTGCACGCGCTAGCATTGGAGGGTGTATTTCTCCGCAACGAATTGCTACAAGGAGATTGATTTGTTTTGTGAGCGGAGCCATTGCAGATGCAAATGTCATGGTGTCTTGACCTACCTGATATGAAGATGGACATAACACATTTCTGAAACCTAGCTTATCTGCAGTTTGAACAATCTTAGAGGTATTTTCCCAACTACTTTTAAAATCTGGATTTCGATGCCCCAAAAAATCGTCATCTCCATCACAAATTGGAGCAAACCAGGAAACCTCCACTCCATCAAAATTTAGGGGTTTGATATTTGCCTCTTCTTTTTTCATATTTAATTGTTATCAACAAGTTTAACAAGAATTATTTGACTGAACAAGGTATTTTCCAAATTCTGTGTGCAATTAGTCCTTCTAATTTTCAAAAAGAGAAGCTCTAAAAAAGACTATGTCAAGGTAGGGATTACGCTACTTTTATAGGAATTGCTTGAGACAAAAACACAAACCTAACAATCGATGGTTATCAATTCTAAAAAAACCCTTCAGATTATGAAGGGTTTTTTAAAAACGTTAAAAATATAGCGGTAAGCAGAGCTTAAAAATTAAAATGTTAATCTCGATGTAAAGATATGCTTTTTTATTTTAATTTCCCTAAAGCTTAAGCTTTCAAATCATGATTTTTTTTTAAATTTTGGGCAGCTTTTTCTGGAGTAAGGTCACGCTGAGGAGATCCAAACATTTCGTATCCTACCATGAATTTTTTTACTGTTGCACTTCTTAGAAGCGGAGGATAAAAAACCATATGCCAATGCCAATGTACATTTTTTTTATCATTTGTTGGTGCTTGATGTATTCCACTAGAATAAGGGAATGAACAATTAAAAAGAGCATCATACATCTTTGTTATCTTTGAAATTGATTCTGCAAATGCAAAGCGCTCCTTGGATGAAAGTTCAGAAATATCTGGGGACTTTTTCTTTGGAATAATCATTGTTTCATATGGCCATACCGCCCAAAAGGGAATCAAAACAACGAAATCATTATTTTGAAAAATAATACGTTCTCTTTTTGAAGTTCTTGATCCAAATACGTTTTTAACAAACCTTTTTTGTGTTTTTTAAAATAGTTGAGTTGACTGCTATCTTTTTTTGCTACCTCGTTGGGTAATGAAGCTTGACTCCATATTTGACCGTGTGGATGCGGGTTACTACACCCCATAATAGCTCCTTTATTTTCAAAAATTTGAACATAGTTAATATCTTTTCTCGCTCCCAATGATTTAAATTCATTTTGCCAAACTTCTATTACTTTTTCAATTTTAGAAATCTTGATGTTGGCCAAACTTTTTGAGTGATCGTGACTAAAGCATATTACTTTGCAAGTTCCCACTTCACTTTGTGCTTGAATTAATCCATCATCTACCGAAAATTTTTTTTGATTTTTTTCTAAAGCAGCAAAATCATTAGTAAAAACATAAACATCCTTGTAGTCTGGATTTTTTTCTCCATTTGCTCGAATATTACCTGAACATAAATAACAATCATCGACGTACTGATCCCTTTTTTCAGGTTCAAACTTTTCTTCCTTTCCCTTCCAGGGACGCTTGGTTCGATGTGGGGAAACCAATACCCATTCGTTTGTTAAGATGTTGTATCTTTTGTGTGAATAATTTTGTAAATCCGTATTCATTTTTCTACCATAGCTTAGAATTCTAATTTATTAAATTTAAAGCTTAATAGTCGTTTAGTTGTCTGTATATTTAGGGTATGACAATTAAAGTTGTTTGATTTAGAATTAAAAACTGGCTTAATTTGAAGTATGGATCGTAAAATAATAGTAACAGGAGGTTGTGGTTATGTGGGATCGCACACAGTAGTTCAATTGATTGAAAATCAATTTGAAGTACTTATTTTGGACGATCTCTCCAATTCATCAGAAGCTAGCTTAGACAGAATAAATCAAATTACGGGTAAGCGACCACTTTTCATAAAGGTTGATTTGTCTGATAAAGAAGCTACGGCTAAAACATTTGAAAAGCACAAAGACGCTCTTGCTGTGATTCATCTAGCGGCACTTAAAGCCGTTGGGGAATCAATTGATATTCCCTTAAAATACTATTACAACAATCTGAATTGCCTATTGAACACCTTGGATTCTCAAATTGAAAATGGAATTAACAACTTAGTTTTTTCTTCTTCAGCAACGGTTTATGGCACCCCAGAGGAACTTCCTATTACTGAGAAAAGTAATACCAAACGACCTTTTTCTCCTTATGGGAATACAAAGAGAATAGGAGAGGAAATTATTGAAGACCTTTGTAAAACAAAATGTGATTTTTCATCAATTTCATTAAGGTATTTCAATCCAATTGGAGCTCACGAATCTGGTATTATTGGAGAAATACCCAAAGGTGTTCCCAATAATTTGATGCCATATATTACCCAAACTGCTGTAGGAATTCGAGAAAAATTAATGGTTTTTGGAGGGGATTACCCAACCCAAGATGGAACAGCAATAAGAGATTATGTCCACGTAATGGATTTAGCGAAAGCACATATTAATGCTTTGAATCGATTGCTAAATGAAGAACAAGACACGTCCTATGAGACATTTAATTTAGGATCTACAAAAGGATACTCAGTTTTGGAAATGATTCAAACTTTTGAGGCTGTATCTAAGGTTAAATTGAATTTTGAAATTACAGACAGAAGAGCTGGGGATATTTCTGAGCTGTATGCTTCAACCAAATTTGCTGAAGAAAAATTAGGATGGAAAGCAGAAAGAAATATTGATGAAATGATTCGTTCATCTTGGGAATTTGATCAAAATTTACGAAGAGAAAAAGAATGAAGTCAGATAAAGAAGAAAGTTTAAATAAATCTTTGCGATTTTCAGTTTTAGACCGAAAGCAACAGCTTGAAACGATTCAGGCCTCAACTTTTGACTTGATCATTATTGGAGGTGGAGTAACAGGTGCAGGGATCGGATTAGATGCTGCCTCAAGGGGGTTAAGTGTGTGTTTAGTCGAAAAAAACGATTTTGCTTCTGGGACTAGCAATAAATCAACAAAGTTAATTCATGGAGGACTTCGATATTTAAAACAATTTGAGGTTGGATTGGTTCGAGAATCAGGCTCTGAACGTTCCATAGTTCACAATCTTGCTCCGCACTTAGTAATCCCCGAAAAAATGTTGTTACCCTTAATAAAAGGGGGAACCTATGGAAAATGGATGACTTCAATTGGACTTTGGGTTTACGATTTTCTTGCTAATGTATCTGGGAGGGACAGAAGAAGAATGCTCAATAAAAAGCAAACCTTAGAAAAGGAGCCTTTGCTTGACAAAAACACCATCCTTGGGGGTGGATATTATGCTGAATATCGAACCGACGATGGAAGACTAACTATTGAAATCCTAAAAAAAGCAGCTGAGTATGGTGCCTCAATAATTAATTATTGTGAGATGGAGTCGTTTATTTATGGTAAAAATTCTAAAATCGAAAGCGTCAATTGTATTGATGTAAATACAGGAAAGAAACTCAACATCAAAGCAAAAACTTTTGTTTCTGCTGCTGGACCCTGGGTTGATTTACTTCGTAAGAAAGACAATTCCATTACAGATAAATATTTACAATTAACTAAAGGAATTCATATTGTTTTTCCTTTCGAGAAACTGCCAATTTCTCAATCAATCTATTTTGATGTTTCAGACGGAAGAATGATTTTTGCAATCCCAAGAGGAAAAACAACCTATGTAGGTACTACCGATACTAACTACTATGGAAGCCTAGATCGAGTTGTAGCAACCAAGCAAGATGCAACCTATTTATTAAAAGCAGTCAACCATACTTTTGAAGGAATAAATTTAACCCTTGATGATATTGAGTCGAACTGGACGGGATTACGCCCTTTAATTCATGAGGTGGATAAAGAGCCCTCGGAGTTGTCTCGTAAAGACGAACTTTTTATTTCGGATTCAGGACTAATTTCGATTGCAGGGGGAAAACTCACGGGTTACCGTAAAATGGCAGATAGAGTAATCAAGGCAGTTTTAAAAGAAATAGCTCCAAATCGAAAAGGATTGTTTAAAAAATCAAGGACGATGAAAATACCTTTGGTAACCCCAGCCATCCATTCGGACAAAGAAGTTGCTCTTTATCAACAAGAGTTATCAAAAAGGCTGACTTTACTGGGGATAGATGATTCTTATTTTTCTAAGTATTTATGTACAACCTACGGCAGAAATACAGACTTAATTTTAGAGAAGTTTCCACAAATCAATGCAAATTCATTGGAAGAACAACTGATTCGATCTGAATTATGGTACTGTATTCATTTCGAAATGGTAAACAGTCTATCCGATTTTTTTGTACGTCGAACAGCACGACTTTATTTTGATATTGGAAGTGTTACTCAGTTTATGGAGGTTATTCTTCAGGATTTTTCATCTTACTTTGAATGGTCCAAAACACGTATTGAGAAAGAACAAAAAATAATGGACGACTTGATTCAAGATGCAACCCATTATTACGATCAAGAGTTTCAAAAGTTGGAAAAATAACTCATTGTTAAAATTTAATTTTCGTAAATGAAAAGGCTAATAATCGTTTTACTCTTCTTTTTTTCTTTGAATAGCTTCGCTCAAGAAACCACTACCTACTATTTTATTAGGCATGCTGAAAAAGATCGAACCGATCCTAATAATGCTAACCCTAAATTAACTCCCAAAGGGTACCAAAGGGCTGTAAAATGGAGTGAGGTTTTTCAGGAAGTCTCATTTGATGCAGTGTATTCGACAGACTACAGCAGAACCATAGAAACTGGACTACCTACTATAAATGCTAAGAATCTAAAACTTACTAAATACGATGCTGATGTAGGCTATTCTTTACAATTTCAAAAGCAAACACGTGGCAAAACGGTTTTAATTGTAGGCCATTCCAATACCATACCCCAATTTGTTAACGCAGTTTTGAATGAAGAGCGTTATCCTCAAATTGAAGACGATGACAATTCAAATTTGTACATCCTGACTTTGTATGGTAGTAAAGCAAATTCAGTTTTATTGAAAATAGAATAGACCTGTAAAATTCAAAAAAAGTACTTATTCGATGATTTTTGGAATAGGCAAACGAGTTTATTTAAGCCACTGAAATTTTTTTAATCTGATTGTTTGTGTATCTTGTTGGCTAACAACAATTAAACTATTCTATTATGAAAAAATTTATTTTATTAATTTCAATTTCCTTTGTAACATTTTCATGTTCAAACACACCGGATATGACGCTTTACAAAGCGAATTTGGAAGTCGCAAAAAAATACATTTCAACTTATGAGTCACCAACAGACTTTGAACTATTCAAGGCGATGACTGCTGAAAATATTGAGCACCAATCACCAATGTACGGAGTTGGTAAAGTTGGATATGATCAAGTTTTAGCTCAGGGAGAGTTTTATATGAATGGCTTTGAAAACGTTTCGTTTAAAGCAGATGCTTGGTTGCCTGGTGTTAATGAAGAAACTTTATTGGTTGACGGAAGTGTTCGTGTTTATGGAACATGGTCTGGAAATAATATTGCTTCAGGAAAGGAATTTTCTATAGACACTTACCACTATTTTATGGTAGAAAACGGTAAAGTAATTGCTTCTGGAGATTATTTTGATGCCACAGGAATGGTTATGGCAGTTCAGGAAGATGCGAATGAAGAGTCTAGCGAGGAGTAAAGAAACTAACTTGAAAATTGAATAGAAAAACCCTCCATTAGAGGGTTTTTTATTTTTGATTAAAATTTACAAATTGTAAACCCCTCTGAAGGTAATAAATCGGGGTTGGATAAAAGTTTGTGTGTTTAATACCGATAAGTTGTTTGCGCTGTTTCTTACTTGTATATCGATATTCAAAATATTGGAGGCTTTCAATTCGAATTCCCATTTAGCATCTTTATTTTTTCGGTAGATTAGGCTGGCATCCCAATTTTGAAAGGATTGTGACTCTGTTTCTAGTTCTTGTGTAGTGTAACTGTAATTGGTTACAAAAGTAAATTTTTCTTTGATGTAAGCGTCAAATTCAATTGAGGGAGCTTTTATGATAAACGTTGTTTCTTTGGATCCTTGTTTGTTTTTAACTATACTGTATCGATAACGAAGGTTAATATTAGGAGCAACCTTAAAATTTGTTCGAATTCCAGGTGTAAGAGTTTGGGTAAAGCCCTCGTTTATGGATTTTTGATTTTGTATGAATTGATTGATTTTATTGTAATTGAAAGCTCCATTTAAGCTGGCTCTAATTTTTCCGAAGGTTCGCTGTACTCTACCAAAAGCATTTAAATTTTCATCCGCAAAGTTTGAGTTGAAAAAGGTACTGGTACGAATGATGTTTTCAAAACCTGTCCGGTTTCGAATTTGATCGATGTTACTGGAGTAGGCTACTCGTGCAAATACATTGGTGTAGTTAAATAAGTTGAAACTGCTGTACAAGAGACTTAGATTGTGGGACAGTGCGTTTTGAAGCTCGGGCTCTCCATATTGGATGTTGTTGTAAGAATTTAGAACTAAACCACGGGCAAGTTTGGTAATGTCTGTAAACTGATTTTGCATGCTGTAATTAAGGGTCAAAGTTTCTCCTTTTTTGATTTGAATGCGGGTTTCAAAATCGGGTAAAATACGGAAAAAACTGTCTTTTACAGTGGTGTCGTTTTGAAGGTTTTTGTTTCCATAAGCATGTACGGAGAATCCTGGGGTAAAAGTAAATTTACCCGTTCTAAAGCGGTAGTGCAAGCCAAGATAGTAATCACTGAAATTGTAGTCAACATCATTGACTGATAGTCCTTGATTGAAATTAGGCATGGGATCAAACTCTAGACCATTGTCAAGGAATTGGAAGATGTTGGAGTTGAATTCTTGTTTGCTTAGAATTGTTCCCAAAGTTAGATTGAGATTACTTTTGGTGTTGATTATGTGATAATAATCCAATTTAGCGTCTAGTTGATTCGATAAAACTTTTCTGTTTTGACCAAGGTTGTATGTTGTGAATGTAGTATTTAACCCCAATGCCGTGGCAGTGTTGTCAAAAGCGTCCAGTCCACTAGGATCATTTGTTAAAACGGCATTGTAAAAAGGGTCTTCGTTTTTTAATAAATGTTGGGCTTCAAAAGCAAAAATATTTTTTTCGTCAAGGGTAAAATAATAATTTAAATTCTGGTTGATGCTGTATGGTGTGTTCTGGTTTAATTCCTCAGTATTTCCAATAAGCGAGGATATAACTTTTCGACTTTGGGAGTCATCAGTAGTTCTGATAAATACATCATAATCAATTTGGTTGTTTATGTTCGGTTTGTAAGAAGCACTTAATTTAACTAAGCTTTGATAGGAATTTTCTGTACTGGATTGGTCTATTTGTTCATCAGGAATTTGAAGAACCGCATCGGTGTATTGAATAAAGCTGTTGACTTTGGAAGTGGTTTTGTTGGAATTAAAAATAAGGAAACCACTAAGGTCAAGATTTTCGTTTGGAGAGTAACTAAAGTTTGCAGTGGCTAACTTGTTTTCTATGTTGAAAGCATCATTCTGGTCGGTCAAAAAATTAAGACTGTTGTCACCTAAATTGATGTTGGTACCACTCTGACTGCTGGGTGGTCTGAAGCCTCCACCAAAACCTCTTAAATCTCTTCGAGATAAGGCGACCTCACCAATGTTGTTGAGGTCTCCAATAAAGTTGATGGTGTATTTGGGACTGTAGTAAAACAATTTGGGCTGAAATAAATAACGATTTTCTGTGGGAGAATTTCCACCTCCACTGGTAATATTACCAAACCAAAAACTCTCTTTTCCTTCTTTTAATTTAATGTTGATAGCTACATTGTTTTGATTGTTTCGAACCCCTTTTAGCTGACCGACTTCTCCAAAATTTTTGAGGACTTGAATTTTGTCAACGGTGCTGGAAGGAATGTTTTTGGTAGCGATCTTGGTATCTCCATCAAAAAAGTCCTTGCCATTGACCATGAGTTTATTAACAACTTTACCTTCGACCTCAATTTGTCCAGTATCGTTTATGTCTACTCCAGGTAGTTTTGCGATGATATCTTCAAGCTTTCGTTCGGTTCCATTTTTGTATGAGTCTGCATCGTAGATGAGGGTATCTCCACGAATCAAAACGGGTATTTTTACCACAACCTCGTCCAACTCGATGTCTGCACGGAGAGTGTAATCTCTTTTCATACTAGTAGTTTGCGTACTCAGGCTATCGTTAATTGTTTGTAGACCGAAATAACTGACTTGGATTTTGTATTTGGTGTTTTGTTTTAAATTCAGTGAAAACAGTCCCAAATCATCGGTCATGGTGTATGCGTCAAGCGCATTAGTAACTTTATTGATCGCTACTACGCTTGCACTTTCGAGTGGACTTTGTAAAGTATCGAGAACCTTACCTTTCAACTCAACTTGTGCATTTGAGTAAAAGGTAAAGAGAAGTAGGGCAAAAAAGAAATTTATTTTAAGGTTCATAACTGAAGGTTAAATGGAGAAATGTTTAACCTCTTCTTCTTCCCCGATTGTTTCTCATTTCTAGCATCTTGTTTACGATGGTAGAACGGTAATCAACTTTGTTGATCTCGGTGCCTTTATCGGGTGCCGTAATTTTTTCTTTCTCTTTGGGATTGATGATTATTTCTGAACATAGGATGGTTGTATTTCCAGCACTTACTTCCAAAATTAGGCCGGGTAAACCCCAAAATTCGGCAGGGCCTGTTTGCAGTGGAATCTGCAGGGTGTACCAAGCCTCTACTTGAGTCAATTGAATATCTTTTTCAGTAGTGTCTGTCGAATTATTGGATAGGTCACTCCATTTAAAGTTGTACCACCGAAGTTCTTCTGTGGGAACAATAGCTGTGGCCTTAAAACAAGTGTAACCCCTATTTCTTTGGTCTCGCTTCCTAGTTTCCAATCAAAAGCTTGTAATTCATCTTTAACTAAAAAGCGTTTCCCATAAAACTCTTGTGCTTGCACAAGGCTATTTTTTGCAATATTTTTGTACTGCTTCCCTCGTGCAAAATTACTTCCCCAAGAATCTGTTGCTCCCGAAATGGCATCAACTTTTTCTTCCTCTACAAATAAAGATTCTTCGGAACTGAAGTTAAGGATGTACGTTTTTTCTAATCTGTTTTTCAAACGAGCTTTGATCTGTTTTTTTTGAGCCTCACTCATTCGTGCACCCCAACTTCCCAATTCTAGTTTAGACATCGAAAAATAATAGGCTCGCCCCTGTAATTCTTGAGCATCCGTTTCATTCGAATAAAAATCTGATTGAAGGAGCGTTATAATTAAAAAAGGATAGAGAAAGATTTTCATAAAAAAAAGTTTGTTTAACAAATATAAGTAATTCTAAAACAACATTAAACAAGAACGGGTATAACCCTTATTTCTAGGGCTTTATTTTTCAAAGATATTTGAAAATGCTGTCTCTAAACTCAATTATTTTTAAACTAGCTTCCAGCAAATGGAGACCCAAAAACCCCTACGGCTAACTCAGCCCAAACCAACATAAAAGCCAGAATTATTAAAACGATGTAGAGGATTCGGTTTTTTATTTTTTTACGGATCATAAAATCAATCCCGTTTCCGACAAGTAGTAGTAAACACCCCATGATGATAAAATCGAAAATACTCCAATTAATTTGATCCGTAAGTTTCATACCAATTACAGGGATTAGTAATAACAGAAGAGGGGTAAAAATTCTTTTTGGCATATTCAAAAATAAATAAAATAGTAATCCAGCACCCTTTTCGTGGAGCATAATCCCATTACCCTGATTTTGATTTAAAGATAAAATCAACAAATTTTAATCACTTGGACATGTACCCCATATGGGTTTGTTGGCCTCTGATAGGGTAGAGGATGTAGAGAAATCGACCGGTTCAGAGGAAATATTTGTAACACACCAGCCTGTTAAATCTTGATTGAATGAAGTATTATTAGAAAACATACTTTCCATGTTGGTCACACTAGAGGTATCCCAATCGCCAATATCTTGATTGAAAGATGAGGATTGATTGGACAGATTAGAAACTTTAAACATAAAACTCATATCAGTCACATTTGAGGTGTTCCAACTGCCAATGTTTTGGTCGAAAGACACAGCGTTTAGAAACATTCCGTACATATTGGTAACCTCAGTAGTATTCCAGTTACCTATGTCTTGATTGAAAGCAGTTGCACCACCAAACATGTTGGTCATATCGGTTACTTTAGAGGTGTTCCATGTTCCAATATTTTGATTGAAAGATGTTGCATTTGTGAACATAGCATACATGTCGGTTACCTTAGAAGTATCCCAACTACCTATGTCTTGATTGAATGCAGTTGCACCAGCAAACATATTGTCCATATCCGTTATTTTCGAAGTGTTCCAATCACTAATATCTTGATTAAAACTAATTGCATTTGTGAACATCTGATAGGATTTGGTAACACGAGACACATCCCAATTACCGATGTTTTGATTAAACGTACTCGCGTTTTGAAACATCCAAGTAAAATCAGTAACTCCAGAGGTGTCCCAGCTACCAATGTCTTGATTAAAGTCTTCTTTATCTTTGAAAAGCTCGTTCATAGAAGTTACCCTCGATGTGCATACACAAGTAACATCCTCATCATTATTTACTTTTCTTGTTAGGCTTGAATTATCTACGACTTCATAAGTCTTGTCATTGAATTCTTCGGTATACCCAATCTCAGCATTTGGACATTTTATGGTTATGCCATTAGGAGCTAAAAAAGATCTTAGCAGCATAAGGGTCTGTAATTTCATCATAATTTTTATCCCGATCTCCCTTGAAAGATTTATTACAATCTGTAGAAATGAACGTAAATGAAATAAAATTATTGGTCAAAGTAAGGTTTTCAATCCTACCTGCATTGGTATCGCCAGTCATTAATAATAAATGGGAGGTCGAACCTTGAACCTCACTAACTACATAAGTTCCACTAATAAGTCGTTCATCTAACAAAAGGGTGTAGGTTCCGTCGGAGCGGAAGATGGCTTCATCCATCACACAGTTAGCAGACAAAGTTTTACTCGCTGATTTGGGTTTTCTTATTTTCCATTTCCCTACAACACCAGTCTCTATTTCTTCTTCTGTTAAGATTTGTTCAAAAGGTTGCTGTTGCATTGATTGAACTATTTACCTCAATCTCAATGGGGTTATCAAAGTCTACAGACACTTCTTCCTGACCTGTAGCAGCGTCAATAAACCCTCTGGCTAAACCTTCCCATCTGTAAAACAACCAATCAGTTTCGGGGTAGCTGTTAAACGAACGGTGCTCCCAGATTCATAATCGGTTTTGGATTTTGATGAACTAACTAACTCTTCAGCCACAGAACCCTGACCGCTGGTTTGTATGTTAAAACTATAATTGGAACGAGTGAAATTTGCAACAATGGATGCGTTAGCAGTAACCGTATACGATAAAGGGTTTGTAGTTCCTGTAACATCACCAGACCATCCCGAAAACACAAAGCCGTCTGCTGCAGTAGCAGTAAGGGTTATCGTTGCGTTTTGAGCATACGAGCCTCCCGGAGAATTTACACTTCCTCCCTCCGATGCTGATACTGCAACAGTGTAGTTAACAGTTGACGGTTCCTCTGGAACAGGAGCATCCTTTGAACAGGCTAAAAGCAGAAAAAGAATGAATACGGAAGCTTTTTTCATTTTGTGTTTAAATCTTCTACATATTTAGCAATTTTAATTTTAAACCACAACTGAAAATAACATTAATACATACCCGTACATTAAAAATAAAAATCTCATTTGTTAAGTTAATTCTTCAATCCAAAAAACTAGATCTCATCAATCTCCTGTTTTTCATATAAGCTTGCTCCTCTAATTTTTCAAAGTTGAAGCATAGAATAAAGAGTTTTAGATTGAGTTAATTTTAGAAATCATCCTATTAAGTATTAGAATTTCTAGAAGTTCTAAGGGGATTAATAAAATCAAACCAAATGCAGATAGAAAAACAGTTACAAAACAAATACCGGTTAGAATTTCAAAAATTCCAGTCACCTTGGATAAGTTTCCTAAATGGAATTTTAATTTGAATACACCTAGTCCGAAAAAAACCATAATAATTCCAAAAGTTGCAGCTCTGGAAATCCAAATTAAATAGTATAAACGACCGTCAAAATTGATTGATGCTATTTCTGAAATTTCAAAAATTAAATGCATAACAATCATTAAAAAAGCCATGAGCTCGACTAAATAATTTTTGTAATAACTTCCGATCAGAACGAATCCTCTCATAAAAAAAGTAAACAATACGACCGATAAGATTTTGATAAGAATAAAGGTCGAAATACTGGAATAACTATCAAAGTTGTTCATTCGGATATCATACCAATTAGTCTCTGAGGTTAAATTGAACAAAGATTTTGTGTAGTATGTAGTTTCAAAAAACCCAAAAATAAAGTAGATTATTCCGGCTATAAATGAAACCGTTAACACCTGTTTCAAATTATTTGGTGAGAATTTGAGTATTTTATCAAACTTTCCTCCTCTGTATTCTTTTTCAAATACTTTTTCATATTCATAACCCAAAGCATTCAGTATCGTTTTTATTGTGAAGGTTCTTGGAGTGGTTTCTCCTGCTTCAATTCTTTGAATTGTTCGAACAGTAATATTACATTTTTGAACTAACTCTTCTTGAGTCAATCCTTTTTGTTTTCGTAATTCAATAATTTTTTTCCTAATGATGGTTGTTTCATTACTACTATTTTAAAATTCGTTAGCAAGATTAATCAAATGTTATTAATAAATAAGAATAATAGCTTGTATTATGCCCGACATTTAAATGTTGCGCCAAAAAGCAATGATATTATATGGGGAAGATATGTTCCTGAATTAGTTGAAAGTATATGCCTGTGATTTACAATAAAAAACCCTCCATTTGGAGGGTTAAATTTTTATCTGGTTATTGACCATCCAGTTTGTCGCAGTATTAATTCATTTTCTGTCATGTTACCAACAGTTAATACCTTACCATTTTCGTCAAACTCAAATCGAGTTAGTGTTAGGGCCTCTGCTTCAAGACCTGAAACATCATCTGAAAATTTATCCCAGGTTTTGACATAAACTATTCTCTTTGAAAAATCCGACACAACCTCGCGGATTTCAAAGCCAAGTGAATTTTTGTTCCATTCTTCAGCTTTAGAATTTGAAATATTATCTAAAATTCTTTCTTTAGAATAGGTTGGTGATACAATTCCTCTTTCTACGGTAATTGATATGGTTTCTTCATTTCTCATAATGGTAGCATCAACAGGCTCACCCGGTTTGCCTCTAAAAGATAGACTACCATTATCAATAGCCTCTTTGCTTACGGTAACTCCATTTACTGAAAGAAACTTATCTCCAACCTGAAGAACAGATGACGCTGGCCCTCCTTCAATAACATTGGTTACAACCATACCATCGGTATCCATGATGTCAGAATTGAAATTAAATCCAAATCCTATGTATCTGGAGCCAATATTGTATCCATTATCACTCATGTTTTCAGAGACCATATTGTAGGCAGCATCTTTGCTTTCATATGAGGAACGAACCCAGTTTTCAGCTAAGGTTTCAATTTTTTGATCAGATGAATTTGTTGTACAGGATGCAAAAATTAATGTTAATGCAGCAAAAAAGTGTAAAATAATTTTAGGTTTCATTTTGTTTAAATTTAATAGTTATACTCCCAATGTATTAATTATATGGCACAACTCAAAGAATCAGTATTTTTTATATTTTAGTATTATGAATACAGGCTTACTTATTGCTCTTATTTGTTGTCTTGGAGGAGGGGGCTACTTACTTCTGAAAAAAAAAGACAAATGAAAACTGAAACTATTGTTTTGGTTTCCGCCATATTTTTAACTGGATTGATGGCAGGTATTTTTTTACTTGGTCTAATGCAGTAAAACCAGGAATTGGAAAATTAAGTGATTTAGAATATCTCAGAGCATTACAGTCTATGAATCGAGTCATACTAAATTATGAATTTATAATTGTATTTCTTGGGGCCATAGTAACCGTAGCTTTGGTTCCCGTGTTTTATTTTCATTTGTATCCCAAGAATATTTTTTGGCTATTTATATTCACACTTGTTGTTTATTGGATCGGAGTTTTTGGTGTAACAGTTTTAGGGAATATTCCTTTAAATGAGATCTTAGACAAAACCAATTTAGAATCCATTTCTTTGGAAGAGATGAAGGCTCTTAGAAGGAGTATAGAGATTAAGTGGAACAATTTGAACTTAATTCGCTCAATTTCTTCAGCAATAACTTTTCTATTACTTGTAGTTTCCTTGCTATTTCTTGATCAATAGAAATTGAATAGTAAATTAGAAATGATTACAATCAATCAAAAGGGATTTAAATTATTTTTATTG
Source organism: Candidatus Arcticimaribacter sp. (assembly GCA_038142965.1). Taxonomy (GTDB): domain Bacteria; phylum Bacteroidota; class Bacteroidia; order Flavobacteriales; family Flavobacteriaceae; genus Arcticimaribacter. Next base: position 33,147 of record JAYQLC010000009.1, read on the forward strand.
GGGTAAAAAGAAAACCCTCCACTTGGGAGGGTATTTTCAGTTATTTTGATTTATTTATAAGGATTTCAAAACATACACTTTTTTATTTGATAAATCCTCACCCAGCGAAATAGCTAATTCTTCAAATTTTGGATCCGCCATCATCGCACCTAATTGAGACATATCTACGTCAAATAAATAAACAGAGACCATGTTGGGATTGTTTACATCTCTTTGAACTAAAGTTCGAGAATCATCACAAAAACGCTCACGGTTCTTTTTATCACCCATGAATCCTTTGTACCAAACCTTATAGCCTTTGGTTAAGGGAATTAATGCAACAACATCCACTAGTGAATTTTGATCTAAATCTGCTGAATTATACCATTCACTTTGATGATAAATTTTTCCTTCATCATTAAAGAAAAGTACTGCATAGTAGTCCATTTCAACAGGCTTTTTAGTTTCTGCGTTCAATGATTTCCATGTTCCATAAACTCTTACATCACCATTGGGTTTTTGATTTTCATCTAATCCCGCAAAATAAAGTTGTTCGGTAAATTCGATATCAACGTATGCATCATTAAACCCCTTCATGGCATTATGCCAAGTATCTATGTCAAGTGAATCTACTCCTGTAGGAGGAGGGGACCAAGTATAGTCATCAGTAACAAAACTCTTCATTTCTTCTAATTTCTTGTCGGAAAATGATTGATAAAATTTCTTTGCTGTTGTTACATTTTTTTCAAAGTTCATCATTTCAACGGAATTTGAATCACAACTGATAACAAACAGAGAACAAATGAATAGAAGAATTAATTTTTTCATTTTAATTGATTTATGATTAATAGTACTCCAAGATACAAAGTTTTGATTATGTAATAGATCTCCTGCCCCTATTATTCAAAGAAGAAACAAAGGGCTATTAAGAGACTTTATGGTGGTAAAATTTAAATGATAAAAATATTTTGCATAACCACTACTTACCGTTTTGGATTGGGTCAGTGTCGGGCATTAGTTTATTTAGAACAAAATAAACAGGACAAAACTTAGTTATAGGACTTATAATTTGCAGTCCTCCAACAGCCACTGCAATCCATAAAAAATCTAAGTTGGTTGAGTAAAAAGTTAATCCAACGCTAATTAAATATAATAATCCAACAATTGCATCGTGAGCTCTGACTTTTGAAATATTTTTTTCCATTTGATTTATTAAATATTAGTTAAGTGGTTTTAAAACCTAGACTTAGGTTTTTTTATTTATCAAGATGTTGGTTTAAAAAACCTCCAACATCAAAAAAATCACTGAATTGATAAATTTTTCCATCTTCATCAAACCACATAATGCCCATCCATTTATGGGTAACATCAACCTGAGTTTCTGTATGAGTGTGATGCCAGTTTCCAAAGACTCTAATGGCATTTGGATTATCACTGCCTTTTCCAGTATCTGAGTATGCACTTCCACCGAAAAATCTAATGTCTCTTAATTCATGATTGTCATACAAAGCCATATATCCTTTGAGTGCAGTTTCCAAAACTTCTCTGGAATCATAATCATCTAGCTTTATTTTATCTGGGCCACTCCATCGAACACTATCAGCAAAAACTTTCATAATTTTTCAGTATCTTCTGCATAAAATCCATTCAACATTACTTTGATTGTTGATACATTTTTATTGAAAACCATTTTGTTTTTTTCTGCAGTGTCACTTGATTTTTGATTTTGATCACAACCTATATTCAAAAGAACAATTGTGAAGAGTAAAAGGTATTTTTTCATTTTAATTGATTTAATAATAGTATTCTAAGATACAAAGTTTTAATTAAGTATTAAATCTCCATAGATTACGTAATTGACCCAATTTATTTTTTTCATACTTGTAATTTCTCAATCAATTAAGCTTACTCTGATTTAGCCCGAAAAAACGCTTGTACATTTTTATTTGAATTCATTTCTATCGTAATGTGACAGTCGCTGAAAAGTTTGTTTAATTGCCTCCCTTTGCCACATGGATTAGGTTTATTATCATTGTCAGTACCCTGCCAGCGAGCAAATTCATATCCTTCATCTGGAGTTGCTGTGATTGTCACAACAGTTTTTCCACTATATGTTGTAGAATTTTTTGGTGATACCGACCCTCCTTCACCAGCAGTAACCGTCAAGGTGTATTGAATACGAGCTGAGGGTACGGGAACAGCATTATCCTTTGAACAAGAGTTTAAAAATTGGGATAAAGACAATACAATTATAAAACTTCTGAAAGCGCCTTTCATAAGACAAACGTATATTACTCAAATATACAAATACTTTTATTACGCAACTCTTATTCAATAAACAATGGGACCTCTTCTAGTTTTTGTTTCAATTTTGGCAAGGTGTATTTTATTGCGGCAGTTGTGTTATATAAAAATTCTAAATGAGTGACAAGAAATTGACTTAATTTATACCTAACTCAAATGAAAGAAAAAACCCTCACTTTTGGTGAGGGCTTATGTTTAAATGTGAAGTGTAGCGGTTACGTTTGCAATCCTAATTATTAAAGGATGCGGTATACAAAAGTTTAATTTTAAACTTTTCGATTAAATACAAGCCAGTAAAAACAAGAATAAAAGAAAGAAGGTTTTAGAGAGGTTTGCTAAAGGTGCTTAATTCGTTCACCATAGCGTTTGTATAGTTCTTCATTGCTAAATCCGTCAATATTCTGACTGAAATAAACCGGAAGCTTAACACCTTGTGAGTAGGCCTTTTTCATCGCTTCAATAGCAATTAGGTTAACTAAAAAGCAGCCCGCCAGAGTAGAGGCCGGTCCACTGCGTTCATTTCCGATTTGAAACATTGTATCGCCCGATGGGACCTGATTGTCTAGAACAAGGTCTGCAACTTCATATAATTTGGGTTGTGAAGAAATTCGAGAGGGATACAACTTGGATTGTTCCATCGAGGTAATGGCGATGACCTTGTTTCCATTTTTCTTTGCCAAAAGTGCCATCTCTATGGGCATAGCGTTGCGACCTGAATTTGAAATAATAAGAAACAAATCTCCTTTTGCGATTTTATGTTGGTCCCAAATAACCTTGGAAAACCCACTGATTCGTTCAATTTCGGCAGATCGTTGTGCTCCCTCAGCGGTCATGACCGATGAGTCAAGCATTGCATTCACATTGGCCAGCCCACCTGCTCTAACAAAGAGTTCTAAGCCGACCATATGAGAATGCCCGGTTCCGAATGTATGAATCAATTGGTCTTGAATCAGAGTCTCTGCAAACCATTCAATGGCCTTAGGGATTGACTTTTCATTGGCTTTGACAATTGATTCAAAAAGGGTGTTAACCGCAAGATGATAGGGATAGATCATGGTTTTTTAAAGTTTAGAATGATGTTGTGATTGATTTTCCTCCACGCCCTTTTGTATCGAATACGCGTAATTGAAGCCTCTGAGAAACATCGGTTTCAATAGGACTTTCATAGGCAGGGTGTGTTGAATTGGGAAGTTGCCCGTTTACACTGTAATGGATTTTTAGACCTGGAAAAGAAGACCGTACCCTCCATTGGCCATCGATAATTTTTGCTCCCGGTTTGGGTAAATGAAAAGCTAAAGACGGATACCAATAATTGATTAAGGGAAGAATGCGTTGCCCCAAGGTATTACTGAACACGTTCCATTCAGCTCGGCTGGTTTTCTTTGTAATGTTGGATCTGTAATTTCATGCCAATCTGGTGAAGAAGTCCATGCCCTTTCTGCAAAAACAATAAGATTTGGCAGTAGTAATTCGTCAAGTATATCTTCATTTATTGCCGTCTCAGTCCACAATTGGCTTTGTATGCCTAAGAAATTTGAACGCTTATCAGGTTCCAGTTTGATGCGTTGATTTATATAGGTGGGACTTAGGTGGTGCTTATCTATTAAGCTTAGATTTGAAAACACATCTAATGGATTGATAGCCCACGTATCAAAATAGTCTACATATCCAGACCAATTTAATCCATAGTTCTCAATATCTTTGTCGTCTGTCATGTCAAAATAGAAAGCAGATGAATTACTCATAATTGAGTAAATCCAGCATTTGCCATTTTGTAAATCATATCTTCTCGGCCTTCTCCCCAACTGGTGTTCCACACATAAGGAATTATTTCATAGTCAAAGGTTTCTTTTACCAATCGGGTTTCTCCTTGACTTTTATCTGAGTGGTCAAGAAGAATGTCTTCCCAACCGGCCATTGTTATACCTTGTTGATTGAGAAGTTTTTTCAACCGTTTTAGGTTATAGGTGTATAATTCAGCTATTGAATGAATGGAATCCCTGTTTTGCTTCATAAATTTATCACAAAGGGGTGATTTTTGCCATGCCCCATAGGGCACTTCATCTGCTCCTATGCTAAGTAATGTCAGCGGGACACCAACATCACGATAATTTTGGGTCACAGATGAAAGTACCTTATCGTAAAACCTATAGGCACTTTCACTACAAATACAAACGATATTGTCATTATAATTTTGAGCAGACCTGTAAATGCTTTGATCTTCCGGATCTAAAAGACGGTACTCATTAGCCTTATCGAACTTCCTAGATTCATATAATAATGATAACGACTCTCCATAGCTTTAACGGCAGCTCTTGCATGGGAGGGAAAACTGATTTGGGGTATAATTTTGACGTTTCTTATGGCAGCATAGGTTATGAGCTCTTTAAATTCTTCTTGAGTAAGATAGCCGTTACTTTGAGAAGTTCCCATTGCCCCTGAACCGAACATTGGAATGAGACGATCAAACTCAGTATTTGTGTAACCTCTTTTTGATCCGACAGATGTGAGTTCAGGCAATTCGTCTATCTCCAAGCGCCAACCTTCGTCATCGGTCAATCTAAGGTCCAGATGATTTAACTTAAATTGACTCATTAAATCTATTATTTGTTTGAGTTTGGATAAGCCGTAAAAATTTCTAGCAATATCGAGTAGAAACCCTCTATAGCTAAAGCGCGGAGCATCTGTCACTTGAATCAGAGGCCATTCTGTTCGTTCTACTTTGGCCAAATCAATGAGTTGACGGAGAGATTGAAGGCCGTACACAATTCCGGGGTAAGCCGAGCTTTCTATAATTATGTGGGTTTCTGATATTTCTAAACCATAAGCTTCTGAAGAAAGTGATGGATTGTGACGAATGAAAAAATTTATTGATTTTGATGTGTCAAATACTATTCTTTGCTCGAATAGACTTGACATAAGTGAGGCCACATTCGAACGGTTAGAGTTCAGTTGAGGATCAATCGAAATCCGCCATTGATCCTCTGCAGCTCTTTGGTTTGGTTTATAGGCAATTGAAACTGCGTCGGGGACTAGTTTTAAAAGTGAATCTCTTGGTAAGAGGTAAATGCCCTCTAAATTATCGTAACGTTCGCTTGCGGTTGGAATTTGTAATGACGACAGATGATCAGCTTCTTCCCAAAAAATAGTGGTTTCAACCGGATACGGGGTTTGACCATCTACTATAAATGCTCCCATTGGCCCCATGACCAATCTATCCATAATACACTTTTGTTGAAATTCAAAAGAGAGTGTGTCTTTAGCCTTGAGCTTCCACTGGCCATTAAAATGCAAGAACATATAGTTGTCACCATAAACATGGGTGTAAGTGATATCAGGAGGTAGACTTGAATTTATTACTTGGCCTTTCATCTGATTCCAGTGAAGTTGCCAAGCAGATTTTTCGAATGAAAAGGAGTAATTATTTATCAATTCTATTCTTACACTCATTTGATTTTGAACCGTATCGTTGGCCTTAATAATGTATTTCAACTGGATGGGACTCTGAGTATCAGGCGCACAAGACCATAACAAAAGAACCAAAACAAACGAAGAATGTCGGATAAGCTGAATCATTTTAATAGACTAACTCATTAAAATTAAGTATTTTTAATCAAATTAATCACTTTATGAAAAAATTGGTTTTTCTGGTTTTTATAGCCATTACTACGCTTAATTCTTGCTTAAATATAGCTAAGAATTCGACTGTTTTACAACCCTTAGATCAATTGCAGGCCTATGTAGAAGATGACACTGATTTCAGTTTTACAGTTGTAGACTCAATAGAATATAAAAAAGCTAAAGTGTATCATGTAAAAATGATCTCAGGAAAGTGGCTTGACGAAGAAAAGGCAACACCCGATTTATGGTGGCATTGGGTAGATGTGATAGTTCCTAAAGAACGTCATACAGATAAGGCGTTACTTTTTATTGGTGCAGGCAGTACTGATGATAAAACTTGGCAACTCGACAGCTTTAATGTTGAGAAAGCCATCTCAACAAAATCCGTGATTGCTCAGGTTAGTAATATTCCTTTTCAACCAATGCGATTTGGAACTAATGACACGATCAATCGCTACGAAGACGACCTAATAGCCTACGGATGGAATCAATTTTTGAGTAATGGAGCCACCGAAGATCAGGCAGAATGGCTTGCTAGATTTCCAATGACAAGAGCAGTTTCAAGGGCGATGGATGTAGTCGAAGAGATTACGGTCAATTCTACGCTTCCGGTTGAAGAATTTTTTATTTCCGGGGCTTCAAAGAGAGGATGGACAACGTGGACCACAGCAGCCGTGGATGAGCGCGTAATAGGAATGGCACCTTTGGTCATTGATTTACTCAATCTAAAAGCCTCTTTTGAACATCATTTTAGGGTTTATGGAGATTGGTCACCTGCTGTTCAGGACTATGTGAACTATGGGATTATGGATTGGATTGGCTCAGCTGAATTTGATCGATTATTATCATATGTAGAGCCTTTTGAATTTAAAGAGCGTTTCACCATGCCTAAACTCATTGTCAACGGGACCATAGATGAATTTTTTGTGACGGATTCATGGAAATTTTATTTTGATCAATTACCCGGATATAAGCAACTGCAATATGTTGCTAATGGTAATCACGGGCTCGCCGGTTCATACAATACACCAAATGTATTTTCTTTTTTTAATGCCTTAGCCCACAACGAACAACTGCCAAATTGGAATTGGAATATAGTGTCTAATCGATTCGAATTTTCAATTGATTCTGCCCAAAGCGATTATGAGGTGGCTCTCTGGTCCATTACGAATACAGAGACACGCGATTTTAGAATTTGGGAGGTAGGCCAAAATTGGGAAAAAACTGTTCTCAGTAAAAATGAAAGTGGCTCATACTCAATCAAGGCTCCAGAATCCTCTGAGGGATTTACCGCATCTTTTATTGAAGTGACATTTAATCAGGGTACCGATTCAGCCCTTGTGTTTTCAACGGGTACGTTAGTGCTTCCGGACAGGTATCCATTTGAAGTTTATCAATCGGCAAACCTTAAGGGTACACGTTAAACGATTCTTCAAAAGATTTATCTTGAGAGATTAAGTCTATCTTGTTGTCAACCAATTTTTCAAATAAGGGTAAAATTAAAAAAGAGGTCAAAAATGACCTCTTGTCTATGATGGTTCCCCCTATTATTCAAAGTTGCAGCAAAAGTGAATCTTTTAGCGGATTATGTTTCATACATTGCATAAACCTTTTAGCTAAATTCAGGTCTAAGTTAAAAGAGATAAAATAAAATCTTCTTTAAAATTATTCTTAAATATTGTTTCTTCTTGTGTGAATTAACAATTGAAAGTGCCAAAATGAGAAATCTATTTAAATTATTTACAGTAATCCTCTTGTTTTCATGTAACAAAAATGAAGAACCTCAAGAACAGGTTAAAAATGATGAAGAAATTTATATAGCCAAATCACAAGATATTCTTGTATCGGGTTTTTTTGGACTTGATAATGCACTACCAAGTCTATTGTTGTGTAATCAAGTAGGAGACCAATTAGATGGAATGCCTGTTAATTTTAAATTCCCATTAGATGCATCCAGTTTATCGGAAACTGATTTTGAAGTTTTAGATAGCCTTGGAAATATACATACCCCTGTGTGTGTTTCTTTGGCCCCAGCCAATGAAAAAGGAGAAAATCGAACTGTGCTTTTGTTAGGTGAATTTGGTACCGCTGTTACCAATCCACCTGTTGAAGTTAGAGTTGTAGGGGATTTATTTACAACTGATGCTAAATCCGGAGAGTCCGCTTGTTCAGAAATCATAAACCTAAACGGAATCACTACCACGAATGTTATTCCGCTTGATGATGGACCAAGTTTATTCTTTGCTCAAAGAATTGATGGTAATCTGAATGAATGTAATTTAGGAACACAAACGATTCAAGTTGCTTGGAACGGTGGCATTACACCTTATATAAGTGGTGTTACTGAATCTGATTTATTTCAGTACTATGTTGGCTATTCTGACAGTTCTGGAGTTCTAACACCGCATGTACCTATTTCGATAGCAGATATAAATGACAACGACAACTTTCACCAACTTTGTTTTTCTACAAGTGATGAAATTGTAAAAATTTCAATGATGGCTAACACGGTCGAAGACCCTAATCACGACCCAAATTTATACAGCGAAATTGATGTTAGTCCCTGTACTTCTTAGCCAATTATTGAAGATTTAAATTTCGAAAGATACAACCACATTTTCACTCCCGAAATAGAGTCTATTATGTTGTTCAGTAAGGGTTATCGTTGCGTTTTGAGCATACAAGCCTCCCGATAGAGTTATCTACTACATCAATAAAACGGTTATACTATTATATAGTTAACCGTTTTTTTATTTCTGAAGTGATAATTTGGTCTAATATTCTGCAGATATCCATATTTTACTGAGTGCAGGAACTCACATCAATTTCGCTGTATAAATTTGGGTCGTGGTTTGGGTCTTCGACCGTGTTAGCCATCATTGAAATTTTAACAATTTCATCACTTGTAGAAAAACAAAGTTGGTGAAAGTTGTCGTTGTCATTTATATCTACTATTGAAATGGGCACAAGCGGTATTAGAACTCCAGAACAGTAAGAATAACCAACATAGTACTGAAATAAGTCAGATTCGGTATCACCACTTATATACGGTGTAACGCCACCATTCCAAGCAACTTGAATCGTTTGTGTACCTGAATTACATTCATTCAAATTACCATCAATTCTTTGGGAAAAGAATAAACTTGGTCCATCTGCAAGCGGAATAACATTCGTAGTAGAGATTCCGTTTAGGTTTATGATTTCTGAACAAACGGACTCTCCAGAAAATGTATCAGTTGTAAATAAATCCCCTACAACTCTAACTTCAACAGGTGGATTAGTAACAGCTGTCCCAAATTCACCTAACAGAAGCACAGTTCGATTTTCTCCGTTTTCATTAGCTGGAGCCAAAGAGACACAAATAGGGGTATGTATATTTCCAAGGCTATCTAAAACTTCAAAATCAGTTTCCGATAAACTGGATACATCTAATGGGAATTTAAAATTAACAGGCATGCCATCTAACATGCCTGCTTGTTGATTACACAATACTAGACTTGGTAGTGCATTATCAAGTCAAAAAAAAAAGCCGATACAAGAGTATCTTGTATTTCTTCTGTATTACACGAAAACAATAGGATTATTGTAAATAATTTAAATAGATTTCTCATAAAGGCACATTCAATTTATTGTTTAATCACTTCGAAATAAACCTCTTGACTCGCAAATCCAGAAAAAATCCCTAACCCATTATTTATGTTGGTGTAAGGTTCATTTAAATCTCTTGAATCTTGAGTAGAAGTTTCATAGAGCAAGGCGTATTCTTCATTGACGTGATAAATTGTAACCCTATGAGTTCCATACTGTGTATAGTGTATCAATGGTCTTAATGATAAAATATTCTCTTGGGTTGGTGTTGTTGTAAATTCAAAATTAATCCCTAAACCACCAAGAACATCTGTTGGATCTATGGACTCTGGATTATTCTCAATATTTTCAACAACTAAATAGTAGTAACTACCATCGTTATTATTCCAAGTGACATTAATGGTTTTTTGAAAAGATTCTCTAAAATCCCTCAAATCTACTAGAGAGTTTATTTCATTAATAAATATTGATTGTGGTGATATATCCGTACCCTCTGGTTCGCTAGGTATAGTTGTTGTTGAAGATATTATTCTGTCATCATATTCAAAGGTTAGTTGATAGTTCTCCCCAATGTTTACAGATAAATCGTTACCATCATAAATATACCTTCCTGGTTGGTCTATTACAGGTGTTAGAATAAAATCCTGACCGTTCCCAGAAATTGTAATAATTGCATCACTGATAATCTCAGAACCAGATTTACTCTCATTATTAAAGGGTACTGTTTTTTTAAGTAAATATCATCAACGGATTCTCCTTCATAAATAAAGGCTTCTACAACTGGTTTACTTTCACCTGGATCAAAATCCGAAATATCCTCACAAGAAGAATTAACAATGACACATACTGTAAATAAAATTTTCTTAAAAATTTTCATATTAATTTTATTTAAAATGATACGTTAAGAAATAAGCTAGGAGTAAATCCTATGTAATTAACATTTGTTTCCGTTACTTGGTTATCTACAACCTCAAACTCATTATACCAAGTATTGGTTTTGTTGTATAAGTTGAATACAGATAAACCCATTTCACCTTTTCCAGAGCTGATATTAAAGTTATAAGTGGCACTTAAATCTAAGCGATGATATGGATCAATCCTAAGACCATTCTTTTCACCAATGCTTACATACTCCGTTTCTGTTCCATCCAAAAGAGTAATAGTATAAATACCATTAGGTGCTGTGTATGGTTTCCCACTCCCATAAACCCAAGTTGCGCCTAAATCCCAACGACCTGCTTTTAGTACATTCACAATTTTAAATTCGTGGCGTTGATCATTTAATGAATAAAATGGGCTGTTGCTCAAATCTGGGAATGTATGTACCACTTCGCTTAAGGTATATCCTAACCAACCTGTGTATTTACCTACCTTTTTTTGAATCAAGAAATCAACACCCCTTGATATACCTGTTCCTTCAAAAAATAGTTGATCATTTGGATCTGTTCCTAATGCAGACTGAAAACGAAGTGAAAATTCGGTAAGACCCGTCATTTCTTTTTCAAAAAATTCTACATCAAATAACCAGTCATCTACTTCATAGCTTGTTCCTAAAATAAAATGTTGTGAGAAACTTATTGGGCTATTCTCTTTATTAGCTAAAAGCCAAAAATCTCTACTGCCTTGAGTAACATCTTCTCTAACAATTCTATTTACAAATTGATAATATTTTCCCCAAGCTCCTTTGAATTTTACTTTGTCGTTTACCTTGTATGATACCGAAAGACGAGGTTCATAATAGATCTCATCTGTTACATCAAAATGAGTAGCGCGAATACCTCCAACTATATTTAATTTTTCGGTTGGGCTCCATTTGTCCTGTAAATAAGCTGTTTTTAATAATCCTTTATCTTTTTGGTCTATTACGGTTATTGAATCATTGAGAATGTAGTTATATTCAACCTCATTCATTGTTAGTTGACCACCAAATTCCAAACTATGTTTTGAGTTGACCTTATACTCGTTGTGTATTCTAAGTGTAAAATCTTTTAGATTATTGTCTTCAACTAAACCACTTTTATTGGTATTCGTTGAGTCAGCTAATTGTATACTTATATCGTTTATTCTTTTTCTTTGGCTAAAATAATTGGAATAAGCTCCTACAACATTTGTGTAAAGTTTATCACTCCATTGTCTTGCCCATCTAACACTGGAGCCCCAGTTTCCCCAATTCAACAAATCTTCAATATCTGAATTTATAGTTCTTTCTTCTGTACCTGATCCAAAAGTGTTTTGGTTTTCCCTAGAGCTATCTAGATTATCTTCACCATTATAAACTGAAACTGAAATAATATCTTTATCCGAAGGTTTGTAACTGAATTTTGTGTTTAAATCATAAAAGTAGAATGAAGGTTGTGTTTGATTTTGTTGGAAACCATTGAAGTTAGGTAGATTATTACCATTAGTCTGATTACTATCATTATACAAATCAAAAATACTATTATATAGTCCGCTTTTAAGGATATCAGTGTAAGACCTTCTTCCTGCTATCAATAGGTTTGCCTTTTCCCCTATTGGGATCTCAACAGTCGCATTCGCACTTACTAAACTTAAACCTGCTGATAAACTTAATTTATTACTATTCCCTGTTTTGCCAGTTAAATCCATTACACTTGAAATCCTTCCACCATACTCAGCAGGAAACCCTCCTTTAAATAATTGAATATCCTTTACAGCACCACTATTAAAAGCACTGAAAAAACCATAGAAATGGTCAACATGATACACCGTAAACCCATCTAAAAGAACTAAGTTTTGATCTGGTGTTCCTCCACGAACATAAAGACCAGAAGATGATTCATTTGTTCCGCTCACACCAGGAAGTAATTGAATAGCTCTGAAAATATCTTTTTCTCCCAAGTTTGGTATGGATGCTAACTTTTTGGGTGATAATGATATCTGACTTACACTTTTATTCATTTTAACAATTTGTTGTCCTGAATCGTTACTAACGACTACCTCATCTAACTGATTGTTGTCAGGTATAAGAAGTATTGTTATTTTACCTTTTACCATTTCTGGTGTGAGTACCAAGGTCTCGACTTTATAACCTAAATATTGTACTTGTATAGTTGAAGTTTCTGACGGAATATCAAACAGTGTAAAGAATCCATCAGCATTGGTTGTCGTACCAATATTTGTGTCTTTAACAAAAACATTTGCAAAAGGCAGTGTCTCACCACTTTCCTTATCCTTTACAATACCGCTAATAGTAGTTCGGTCCTGTTCAAATTTGCCATCATAAAGGTGTAATTCTAAATTGTTCTCGTGGTAAGTTGCAAAGCTATTTGTAGTAAAGCAAACTAAGAACATTATTAAAATAACTCTTAAAAATGTTCGTTTCATATTCTTAAGTTTAAATTGTAAAAATCTTAAGAAGATGATAACTGGTTTCTATAATATTCTTGAAGCTGACAATTTATCTACTGAATTTATTTTTTTTATAACTGAAGTGGAACGTTATAAATTAGTTGTTATAGTCATAATCAATCTTAAAATTGAAGCCATTTCCTAAAGTAGATATATCTCGGTTGAACTGCTTACTTTGATAACCAATTTTTAAAATCAGTTGCCTTAGACTTACTGATTATTATTTTTTCGTCTGGTTTAGGCATAATGTTAACAATCAATCGACCATTAAAATAGATGGATATATTTTCTATTGAGTTTTTACTAACAATGAACTGTCTATTTGCTCTATAGAAATTTACAGAGGAAACTTCATTCTGTATCTTGTCTAAAGCATCATTAATTACATATTTTTTATTGGAAATTGTACAAGCATAGGTAACCTGGTTAGATTTATAAAACCAGGAAATATCATTAACTTCTAATGGAATAAGTTTGTCTTGGTGATACACCAAATATGATTTTCGTTTATTAGTAATTGTTTTGGAGGCTACAACTTCCAATAAATGTTGTAAACTTTCAGCATTTAAAGGGTTTGATCCTGTTTGGGTTAAACTTTTGAATTTTTTTAAGGATTGATTGATTTTTGTTTTATCAAAAGGTTTCAAAATATAATCAACCCCGTTTACCTTAAAGGCGTCTAATGCATATTGATCATAGGCTGTTAAAAATACAATTGGTGTATTAGATTCAATTTGATTGAAAATCTCAAAAGAGAGTCCATCAGTTAAATTTATATCCATAAATAAAAGATCACAACTGGATTGATTTACTCTCAACCATTCTACAGAGCTTTTAACGCTAGAAAGAATCTTCATTACAGAAATCGACGGGTCAATTTCCATTAAAATTAATTTCAGACTTTCTGCTATTTTAGGTTCGTCTTCAATAATGGCTATTTTCATTACTAGGTTACTTTAAATTAAAGGCAATGTTACAATAAAGTGTGTTTCACTTTTTTGGATATTTATCTCTTTTCCAACCAGTATTTTGTATCTCTCATTTAAGTTAGAAAGACCAATGCCATTGGAGTTTACACTCATGTTTTTTAGGTTTAAATTGTTTTCAAAAATGAGTAAGTCTCCTTTTTGCTTCAAACATATACTCAAAGGCTTCTCCTTGGATATCTCATTGTGTTTAATCACATTTTCCATAAGAGGTTGTAACGACATGTTGAGTATTTTTTTTTGTTTGTTTGGTAAATCTATTTGTAATGACAAACCATCCTGTACTCTAATTTTGTATAACTCTATATATGAATTTAATAAGGCCAACTCATCTATTAAATCCACTATTTGTTCATTAGAATTATTAAGTGTGTAACGAAAAACATCAGATAAATTTGAAAGATATTTTTTAGCCTTATGTTGATCTTCATTTATTAGAGCTGATAAATTTGCAAACGAATTAAAGAGAAAATGGGGGTTAATCTGATCTTTAAGATTTTCTAATTTTGAATTTAAGTATGAAGATTTTAATTTTTCATTTTCTAATTCCCCAAGGTTTTTTTGTCTATGTAGTAGTAAAAGTTTTGATGTTATAAACATTAAAATTGAACTTAGTGTAAATCTTATTAGATAGGTTCTGTAAAAAAACTTTTGGTTAGAAACGTTTTTAAAAATTATCTCTTGAAGATTTGAACCGATGAACCAAAAAACAAAAGTCGTTACTATAAGGGATAAGATTAATTTAATTTCAAAAAGATTATTTGAAAGGTTATTTTGAATTCTCTTCAAAGCTATATATCCTAATAAATAACAAAACAATATTTGAAATAGTATCTGAAAAATCAGTTCGTAAAGGTTAAAATCCCAAGGATAATTGGGAGCTAAATCTGTTTCACCAAAGATCCTCAATACTTTGGGGAAATTGAAGATTAGAGATATGAAAATAGATACATATAAAATCGATTTAGTTTCTGATTTAGTTGGGTACATATTAGAAATAGATATGTTTTAATTCATAAAATAAAACTAGTTGTTATTTCTCATTTGGAATGCATCGCGAATTTTATTTTTATTTTCCTTTTGATATAACTTATATTTTTTGAATTGTTCTTTATTTAATAAAAGTTTTATTTCCTGATCTTTTTTGTTTATTAACTCTTTCAATTCTTGAAATTTCACAAATCTAGTCTTGTCGCTATTTTTAATGCTTTCTAGTTTTAGTCGATATTTCTCATTTATTTCTTTGAACTGAGCTTTTTGATCATCATTTAGCTTTATTGATTCCATATGATTTCCAATTTTGGACATAGCCTTTTCAATATTAAACTCTAAATTTTGCGCGGAAACTGTATTCGATATAAAGATTAAGAATACACTTAATAGAATTATTTTCATATTCGATTGTTAATTCACACAAGAAGAAACAATATTTAAGAATAATGTTTCAAAACTTTTTAAAACATCTAAATTTCAACTTCAAACATTCCAAAATCATTTTGAATTGATTTTGACAATAATTGTGATTCTTTTAAATCACCAAAATCTCAAAATACAGGGATTTCTAAAATCTTTGTTTTAAATAAACTAAAAAAGGTCATTTAGGATTAAAATGAAATTTAATTGTTTTTTTAGATCATTTAATTTTATCCATTAGTGACCTTACTTGACTCTCCGTGAGTATCACAACCTTTTTCTTTGATTTCATAGGACTTGTTTACTTATAAATAGTCCATTAAAAATTAATATTCATTCAGAGACATCTACAGAAACCTTGCAGAAACCTTGCAACTTCAGGAATTGCATCAAAAGAAAAAACCCACCTATTATGGTGGGCTTTAAGAATGTGTAGTGTAGCGGTTACGCTTGCTCCCCCATTATTCAAAGTTGCAGCACTAGTCAATCTGATAGATGGTGAACTAAGTTTTACTTACCATTCTGAATAGGATCAGTGTTGGGCATAAGTTTGTTTAAAATGAAATAAACTGGGCAGAACTTTGTTATTGGACTGATGATCTGAAGCCCACCAACAGCCACAGCTATCCATAAAAAATCCATATTAGTTGTATTCAATGTTAACCCAACGCTTATTAAATAAAGTACTCCCACAATAGCATCATGAGCTCTTACTTTAGAAATATTTTTTTCCATTTTTGTTTGTTTTTTGATTTAATTAAATATAAGTTTTTTTCAACACAATACATATGATTCTATATGTAATTCATTTTCTCAGCTATTAAGATATAATTTTTTTGACAGCTTTAGCGGTGTCTAGAACTGTTTTTTCAAAAGGGATTGGTTTCCAATCAAACACATCCATTGTTTTCGAGTTATCCGCACTTAAATTCATGCCCAACATGGTTAACATCCCCTTGGCTTCACGGTCAAAAACGGATAATATTTTCAATAGAAAATTGGGCGCTAATTTAGTACTTGGGCCTTTATACCCATTGTCGATTAGAAATTGGCATAACCACTGAAAACTTCTTCCTACTTTTTCAGTTGCAATAAAACGTTGGTTCGCTGCTTTAGGTTCTGTCAATGCTGCAACATGTAAATAGGCAACATCACGTACATCTACCATTGGGAACGACATATTAGGAATCATAGGCGTTTTACCTTCTAAAATTTTAACTATCATAGACATTGATGCCCCCGAGACATTAGTTCCTAAGGGTGGGCCAAAAACTCCACCAGGGTTGATACTGACTAATTCAAGACTATTATCACCCGATTGATTTTCAATAAAATTCCAAGCAGCCTTCTCAGCCAATGTTTTACTTTTAAAATATGTATTTAAATTTTTGGAATTTAAGTCCGTCCAATCTTCAGGAGTAATTTCACCAGTTTTTCTTCCGCCCATAATCGCCACAGTAGAACTAGTTAATACTACTCGTTTTACTCCATTCTTCTTTGCAAATTGTAATACCCTGAGTGTTCCATCGATTGCTGGGGCAAACATTTCTGATTCATTTTTTGGATTTTCTATTGTAAATGGTGAAGCCACGTGCATTACGTAATCGCAATTAGATAATGCTTCATCCCAACCTTTATCAGAATTAAGGTCTAAATGAGTGAAAGAGAGATTCTCAATTGAAACCGAGGCTGAATTAAGTGTAGATATAACTTCTTGTTGTTTGCTCTTATTTCTGACACTTCCAGTTACATGATAACCATTTTCTAAAAGCGTTTTGACACAATGTAAACCAATATATCCAGACACTCCTGTTAACAATACTTTTTACTCATTTTTTATAATTTCCAAAAGTAAAAAAACCGCTACACTATAAAAGTATAACGGTTATATCATTATAAGTTGCTCCCCCTATTATTCAAAGTTGCAGCACGAATGAAATAAAATTTGTTTCTCTTTCGTTAGACTGTAACAATAAACAAGAAAAGTTGTCTTTAAAATAAACGATATGAGAAAACTACTTTTTGCATTTACAATTCTTCTAACTCTTAACTCTTGTTCGACCTTTAAATCAGGATTAACTATTCCTGCCAACCAAACATTCCTATTAGGCGAATTCAATGATAAAAACTATACTGCGGAGTTGGTCAACAAATCAAATTTGACAGTTATAGTTAAGGCTGTAGATAAGAAGTCAGGAGAAGTAACTCAAAGTTTCGGATTAGCACCTAAAGGAAGAACTAAAGTTTATATCAGTAAAGATGAAACTGTCTATTTTGAAAATGAAAATGGGATAGATGTGAAGGTTGATGTAATCCTCAGCAAGGGTGTTCAAGGGATGAGATATATCGACAATAAATAAAAAACGGCTACACTATTAAAGTATAACCGTTTTATCATTATAT
>JAYQLC010000010.1:0-108010 GCA_038142965.1 Candidatus Arcticimaribacter sp.
TGAATAAAAGTGGCTTTCAAAAAATTTCAGTGAACTTTGGGCAAATATAATATCATTTAAAATAAAAAAGACTTCACAGTAAAATTGTTTAAAATATTACTGCTTAATCGTCTTTTTCAGATCACACCAAATGATCTAAAGCTCAAAATTAGATCAATTAAAAAGTATTATGCTTTAGTCAAAACTGCTTTAGCAACAAATACGACGCCTTCTGGACCTGTTACAGTGTACTGATATTGAATTTTGTTTGAATCTTCTGGCATAAGATTAATTTTCCATGAGGTTACAAAAGCCTCTTTATCTTTCGACAAGCCACTTCTTTCAGAATCTGTAACAAAAACATATTCGCCATTCGTATTACTTTTTAATACAGATACCGGTTTATTTTGTAAGGCACAATAATGAGTTAATAGTAATTCCTCGTTTTGATAATTAAAAATCGTAAGCATTTCGACACCTCCCGTGTCACTTTCCTCGAGTAATGCACTTCCATTAGATGTTAATGTATAATTCAACACTAAATTGTCCGAAGTACCGTCAGTTCTTTCCAAGGTACCTTGCCATTTTCCCTCTAAAGATTTTAATTTTTCAAAATCATCAGATAAATTATTTCCAAAAGAGGAAGTAACAGTTAAAATTGCAGCAAATAGAAATAAAAATAATTTTTTCATAAGAATATATTTTGTTGTTAGTGTTAACAAGGTACAAAAAATCGCTTGTTTATAGCAAGTAAGGCTTCGAGCCAACGTTTATTTCAGAAATATTAAGCTCTCAAAATCATTTCTGAAGCTTTTTCAGCAATCATGTAAGTGGGAGCATTTGTGTTTCCTGAGACAATCTTGGGCATAATTGAAGCATCAACGACCCGGAGCCCTTCAATTCCGTGAATCTTCAATTCGTGATCCACAACGGCAAAGGGGTCTTTACCCATTTTGCAGGTTCCTACAGGGTGATAAACCGTTTCTAGGGTTTGCTTAATGTGGTCGATAAGTTCCTCGTCGTTTTTTTATCAACCTGCAGCCCAAAAGCCTTTCGATGTTTTTTTAAAGGAGCTTGTTCCATAACCTTTAGGGCCAGTTTCACTCCCTTTAGTAAGTGTAATAAATCTTCTTTTTCTTGAAGAAAATTAGGCTGTATTACAGGAGCATCAAAAGGGTTTGATGAAGATAAGCTTACCGTTCCGCTGCTTTTGGGGTGAAGCAGTGTTGGTAAAATCGTAAGTCCGTCGACCTTTGGGTAACTGTTGAAATCGTATGCATCATATCCATATTGATCGCCCATCCAAATCGGAGTGAAATGAAACTGAAAATTGGCAGGATTTCCTTGTTGATGAATGTCAAAAAAAGCCATTCCTTCCAAAGGACCCGTACAAAGCACTCCTTTCTTATGAACAAAATAATTCCAAGAAGCTTTCAATTGGTTGATGATAGAAATATAATGATTAACCCCCTCCTGTGAATTAGTTGAAATACTGATGGGACAAAACAAATGGTCCTGTAAGTTTTTCCCGACTCCTTTTAATTCATGCAGGCAATCGATCCCATGCTTTTTTAGTTCTGTAGCCTCCCCTATGCCTGATAATAAAAGAAGTTGAGGCGAGTGAAATGCTCCAGCAGAGAGGATGACTTCCTTGCTGGCAATCGCTTTTTGTAGTTTTTTATCTTTAGTGAAAGTCACCCCTTTTGCTTTTTTCCCTTCAAGCAAGATTTTAGAAACCCTTGCCTTTGTGATGACCGTCAAATTTTTTCGCCCTAAAATTGGTTTTAAAAAAGCTACTGCACCACTACAGCGTTTTCCGTCTTTAATAGTGCTATGGACTACTCCCGCTCCCTCTTGGGTTTTCCCGTTGTAATCTTTTGTTTTGGGAATCCCTACTGCTGCACAAGAGTCCACGAAGGCGTCTACAAAAGGAGTTTGGAATTTTTCTGCAATGGTAACGTGCAACTCTCCTTGATTGCTGTGATAATTTTTATCCAATGATTCGGCTTGTGCATGGTTTTCCGATTTCATAAAAAAAGGAAGGACTTCATCATAACTCCATCCTGGATTTCCCAATGCTGACCATCCATCATAATCCGCAGGATTACCTCGAACATAAGCCATAGCATTGGTTGAACTGCTTCCTCCAAGGGTTTTACCTCGGGGCAAATAAATCTTACGATTCAAAACATGTTCTTGTTCTTCAGTCCAAAAACCCCAATCCTCTTTACTTTTATGAACTTTGGTGTAAGCCCCAGGGATGTGGATATTCATATTGTTATCTGGACCACCAGCTTCCAATAACAATACCCGGTTTTTGGGGTTTGCAGAGAGCCGATTGGCCAAAATACAGCCTGCTGAGCCAGCTCCTATAATAATATATTCGTATTCTTTGCTCATTCCTTGTCACTTAAATTTATAAGTTCGATGAGATTTTCCGTGATGAAAACAAAAGGTGTTTCTCATTAAACCAACTCAATTTAATGTTTTAATCTCAATTGATTGCTTTTTGAAACCAACAACGTGTATTTCTTTCGGGTATTTCCACTTCTTTTTTCTGACCAAAGGTTTTCTGGTATAAGAAAACACAATTTTTGGTACATTAGCAAATACAAACGGCCCCAACTGTTTTCAAATCAAGATTTTAATGTCAAAAGGAATAAACTTATTTTCATTTGCCAAATTTCAGGCCATCCTTTTTGGCCTTTTGGGTATAGCCTGTGGTTTTTTTTATTCATTCGGTGGGCTCATCATAGATGCCCTTGTAAGCTTGGATTTGCTTTCCTCAGAAACAATGTCAACCCCGGGTTTAAGTATGGGGTCTGTATTAGCTATGGGTGCTCTTGTTGGAATGCCTGCCTTATTTGCAATAATCGGTTTTTTGACAGGATTTCTAGAAGCCATTCTCTTCAACCTGTGGGTAAAATTCTTCGGAGAAATTGAAATAACTTTTCACAAAAGATAAAACACAAAACCTTTGGTTTAACTAGAAATTAAATCCTGCTTAACAAGCCCAATACTTGACTTCTTTTTATTAAAAGCATCCCTCAGCTTAAAGCGTTCTGAAAAAATCTTAAGAGCGGATAATTGTCTAATGATAGGAAGTGTCCTATTTTTGTATAAAATTCATTGAAAATGAAATCTTCTAAAAAACCGGACAGTGTAGCTTGGGATGAAGAAAGCAAAGAATATATTGCAAAGCTTTTACCCTATGCTATCAGTAACAACAGTCCTGTTATCAACATCCCAAATGTAGATTCTTTCAAAAAAAAAGGAGTTGATAAGGTTTCCAAACAATTTCAAGCGGAACTTACAGATCTCCAAGAAAAAAATTAAATCTTTTGTCAATTTAGCTTCCGATACCCAAATGGTGTATTCCGCTAAATTTAAGTTTGAACCCATTGTTGGGGAAACATATCATCTGTATGAGGGTACAAAAGAGCCTTTTTTATCATTGATTGAGCCAAACAACTGGAACAAAAAGCACCTCGGTTCTTTTCGTCTCAACGGAGAATACAAATGGGAACGTTTAGAAACTACCTAAAATTCTGAGTTGCAAAACCCATTTGGTTCGCATCAAAAGAAATCCCAACTCCCAAATAAACATAGTCGCCTAAGATGTTTTTATAATGAGGAGGACTTTTTTTCCAGCCTTGAACCAAACATTCTGCTATGGCCTCGTTTGAACGCGTGTCACCGCATCCGACTACGTTTTCAAACCAAGGTGCTTGAGCTATATTTTCGGCAATTCCAATAAACCTGTTTCCTACTCTTCTCCATGCTTGTATATTAAGTTTCTCTGCTCGCTCCACAGGGCTCAATCCCTCGTGATCAATATGTTCATAAAACTTTTTTGAACCATATTGTCGCTGTGATATTGAGCCAAATAATCTAAGGTGTCTAATTTTTTAAAAGGTTTTAAGCCTTTTGCCTTTCTCAATAAGTTTGTTTTTTTAAAAATTAAATTTGAAATCGTTTCCTGATTTCGTTGCCCAAAAGAGAACAAACAAACAGAAAAAACAAGAAGAAAAAAAAGATTTTTTGGTAAGTTCATCTAATTGATTCTTTAATTATTGACCATAGTACGCTTTTGAAGAGTGCATCCGAACAAATATCCTTAATTTTACAGAATATTCAAACCTATGGAAAGTCCAAGACAAAAAAAAATAGCTGCCTTATTGCAACAAGAAATTGCTCAAATGCTTCAAGGAGCCGTTCGAAAAGAAGGGGTTGCTAACCTTTTGATCTCGGTTACGAAAGTAAGTGTTACTGTGGATTTATCCATCGCAAAAATATATTTAAGTTTATTTCCTCCAGAAAAAGCTATTGAAGTTCTTAAAGGTATTCAATCCAACAGTTTTCAAGTAAAACATGACCTCGCAAAATTACTTAAAAACCAATTGCGAAAAATCCCCGAACTTATTTTCTATTTAGACGATTCTTTGGATTATATCGAAAAAATTGATGAGGCATTACAAGCAAATAATGATCCAATCAAAAATCCTGATCAATTAATTTCACGCAAAAAAAAATAAGCTTGTGCGTTTCCCTCTGTACATAGCCACGCGATATTTCTTCACTAGAAGTAAACAAAATGTTATTAATATTATTAATTACATTGCGCTTACAGTAGTTTTGATAGCAACAGCTGCCTTGCTGATTGTATTATCGGCTTTTACGGGCCTTAAAGATTTTGGTCTTTCTTTTTCAAATGTTTTTGATCCTGATTTTCGCGTTGAAGCTGTTCAAGGTAAAGTTTTTAAATTGGATTCTTTAACCTTAAATAAAATCAAGCAGATTGAAGATGTTGATGCAGTCTCGGGGGTTTTAGAAGAAAAAGTTTTTTTGAACTACCGCAATAAAAACCATGTGGTTTATCTCAAGGGAGTAGATTCTATTTTCAATCAAGTCATAAGTGGTGAAAAACTATTGACTGCAGGAAGGTGGTTTGATAGAGAATTTGATGAAGTTGTTATCGGCGGCGGCGTAGCTCAAATATTAAATCTAGGGGTTTATGATTACAATGATTTTTTAGTGCTTACGGTGCCCAAACGATCAACAAACACTTCAAGTTTTAAAGATCCTTTTGTCAACAAAACAGCTTTAGTGTCTGGAATTTACAGCATCAGTGAAGAGTTGGATAAAAAATACATTTTTTCAAGCCTTCAATTTGCTCGTGATTTATTTCAACGTGACAAAGATGTTTACAGTTCTCTTGAGCTTAAAGTTGTCCCATCACACAATCGTCTAAAACTAGAAGAACAAATCCAAAAAGCAATTAAAGTTCCTCTGAAAATTCGCTCCAGAAACGAACTAAATGCAGCGCTTTTCAAAATGTTGAATACCGAACAAATAGCCATCTATCTAATTTTTACTTTAGTAATTATTATTGCTTTGTTCAATGTAGTTGGAGCATTAATCATGATGATTTTAGAAAAAAAAACCTCAAATGAAAGTCTTGTATGCGATGGGTGTAAAACCCACAGAAGTTCGAAAAATTTTCTTTTACTTAGGGGGAATGATTAGCTGGTTCGGGGGAGGAGTTGGGATTTTATTTGGATCTTTTCTTGTCCTATTACAAACCTATTACCCTTTTTTACATGTTCCTGGGTCCAACTTTCCCTACCCGGTTCGTTTAGAATTTCTTAATGTTGTAATGGTTTTCTCTATTCTTTTTATTCTTGGAACAATTGCTTCTGGATGGGCCACAGTTCGTGTTGGTAAAAAAACAAGTCTGCTTTAAGCCATTTGGTAGTCTCCCCAGTTTGCTTCTACATCATCTAAGGCTGCAAAAACATCATGCGAAGCATTTGAAGTTACCATACGTGTTCGATACTCCTTAAAGTGAGGAATACCCTTAAAATAATTAGTGTAATGTCTTCTTGTTTCGAGGACTCCCAAAACTTCTCCTTTCCATGCAATGGACATTTCAAGATGTCTCCTGGCTGCCTCTACTCTTTCAATTATCGAAGGAGGTGCGGCATGCTTACCCGTTTCCATAAAGTATTTGACTTGATTAAAAACCAAGGGTTACCTATGCTTGCTCTTCCAATCATAGCTCCATCCAAACCATATTGGTCTCTCATTTCAATAGCTCGTTCGGGGCTATCTACGTCTCCATTTCCAAAAACGGGTATGTGCATTCGAGGGTTGTTTTTGACTTCTGCAATCGGTCGCCAATCTGCATCACCCTTGTACATTTGAGCTCGAGTTCTCCCATGAATAGAAATGGCTTTTGCTCCTACATCTTGTAAACGCTCTGCTACCTCAACAATTTTTATAGAATCGTGATCCCATCCCAAACGGGTCTTTACTGTTATCGGAAGCTTGGTGTGTTCTGCCATAACTTTGGTCAAACGAACCATCAACGGTACGTCTTTCAAAATTCCCGCTCCTGCTCCTTTGCTAACTACTTTTTTGACAGGACATCCAAAATTGATGTCAATAATGTCAGGTTTTGAGGCTTCAACAATTTCTACAGCTCTCAACATCGACTCTTCGTTTGCACCAAAAATTTGGATTCCTACGGGACGTTCTTTCTCATAGATGTCCAATTTCATAACGCTTTTTGATGCATCACGGATTAGTCCCTCGCTTGAAATAAATTCTGTGTAAACTACATCCGCTCCGTGTTCTTTACAGAGTGCACGAAAAGGCGGGTCACTTACATCTTCCATAGGAGCAAGAAGAAGCGGAAAGTCGTTTAGCTCAATGTCACCAATTTTTACCAAAACACGAAAATTTTTACAAAAGTAAGCAAAAGCACGAGTTTATCGATAAACTACTTCAATTCAAATGCTTCTTGAAAGTTTAAAACAAAGTTTTCGTCCCAAACTGATTCGACTTTTCCTTCCTTTAAATGGTAAATCCTTGGAGGAGCGTTTCCAATCAAGTCAAAAAACATATTAACGTCTATAAAAGCATAAGGAAAAGAGGATTGTGTAAGATTCTCAAATTCAGAAACCGTAGTGCTTCCCTCTTGATAAAACAAAAGATAAAGTTTTGGGAATTTTTTATTATTTCGTGACAGTGCTCCAAGTTCTTTTGCCGCTTCTTGACAGTGTTCACAATCCAAGTTAAAGACCGCCACCGTTTTTTGTCCTGCAGTCAGGTCAACACGGCCTTCGGGTTCGAAATTGGGGCAATAAACTTGGAGTATCCGGAAAATAAAAAGGTTATGCCCAATAGAACCCTTAAAATTATTTGTGCTCTTTTCATGTTTTATTGAACCTTGCAACTACATTGCTTCTCTAACTCTATTCCAATCGACATCTATTTTTTGTGATGCAAAACCCTCAGCTGTTTGGTATTGAAGTGACGCTTTAATTCGGGAATTGTTGTGAGGATGTGTCATCAATAATTCTAATCTTTGATTATAATCCAAATGCTCACGATTCAATTTTCTAAAAAAAGAAGCGATTGCGGTAGGAGAAATTTTTGCTCTCTCTAGTAATTCCATCGCAAATTGATCTGCCTCTTTTTCGTGTGGGCGATCAAAAGAGCTGGATATAATGGTATGCCATAGTTCGCTTAACAAAATGGTATCTCCTCCAGCAATGATAGAAAACAATATTTTTAGCCCAAATTCTTTTATTAGTTTTGAAACCGTATGTCTTTTTTCTACATGACCCATCTCATGAGCCAATACTGCTGCCAAATGTTCTGCTGAATCACAAAAATCTATCAACCCTTTAAATAAATAAATTCGCCCACCGGGAATAGTAAATGCATTTACTTGTGGGTCATCGATCACTTGAATTTTATAATCATATTCTGAAAGGTTTATTTGTTTTTCTAATCGGGTTTGCACTACCCAAAGAACAGAATCAACGAGTTCGTTTTGCAATAAACTTTTTTCGCTACTTTCGATTAAATGCTGTCCTATAAGGTTCCCTATTTTAATTTCTTGTTCATAAGAGATAATGCCTTCTTCTGTGTCAGAATAAAACCAAGCGTTCTTTTTCTTGTCAGAAAGAAGATTGAGGCCGACGTATAATTAAACAAAAACCCCCCAAACAGGAAAAGTATTTTAATTAAATCTTTTAAAACTCTTTGGTTCATTTCGTCGGGGGGTGATTTATGATCTTTTCAATGGGCTCCCCTGAATTTTCATTGTCATACACCAGCTTGTTCTGAATTGAGAATAAACGATTGTATGCATAAGGACCAAAAAAAATAAAATACATAAAAATGCCTTTTCGCGCCCGAATCGCCGCTACAATACTGAAAATAAAATAAATAAGATTTGTGAAAATCATCAAACCGAGATAAGCATAAAAATAATCGTTCAATTCTAAATTATCGAATATGAAAATTTGTGCTATCCAGTATAACAAACCCCAATTAATCAAAGTTGTGGGTAATTGAGAAAGTAAAGATAGTAGACAGTGAAAATGAATGTAGCGACTTTTCTTTCGATTGACATAATAGTAAATTATTGCGGCAATTAAATTAATTATGGGTAATGGCAAGCTGGTTGCCAAAGCGGCAAACATCATTAAATAAGATCCCATTGCATCTTCTTTTTCACGAGATGAAAGATCTTGAGGTTGGGGAAGTGGAACGTGTGTATATGACATACCAAAATTTTAGGGGTTATGCATCCTCTTGACCCGAAAAGGGGGTACTCATCGGTCATATACCCCAAATAAAGAGAAACTCGGTACTGCCATCTTATGTTTCCGACCATAAAAGCGTGCCAGCTTTCGGGATACTTTGCTGTAAACAAAACAGAAAACCACGCGAAAATAGAAATAAAAATTCCTATTAAAACTCTAAAAAAAGTAGAAAACCGTGAGGGATTCCAACGAAGAAAACTCCAAATATAAAACGGAGAATTACCAATCCTCGGCTTATTCTCTCGGGATAAGGAACTTCGAGTTGTGTATATTCATCCGTTGCCAATAAACCAAAAGCAGGATATCCGTCTGATAAATTGAAAAGCCTTGCGTTAAGTCTTAGCTTCCAACGCATAAGCTGAACTTGAAACTCAAAAAAACTTTTAGGATAGATGCCGGTAAAACAACTACCAAAAAAGCAATAAAAAAAGTATG
Source organism: Candidatus Arcticimaribacter sp. (assembly GCA_038142965.1). Classification (GTDB taxonomy): domain Bacteria; phylum Bacteroidota; class Bacteroidia; order Flavobacteriales; family Flavobacteriaceae; genus Arcticimaribacter. The sequence goes on from JAYQLC010000010.1 coordinate 9,033, forward strand.
CCTCCCCAGAGTCCAACAAAGAAAAGTAAAAACATGTGTGGAAGAGTAATGTACAGTGGTCCAAAAATAGTCCGAAGCAACAATTCGCCTCTTGAATAATTTTCTTGATTTTTAATGGTTAATTTCATCTTATTAAGATTAATGGGTTAAATCACAGTTAAGTTAATGATTATTTTTAAATAAAATTTTAATCGGTTTTGTTTCATAGTAAATTTAGTCTTAAAACAAAAAAAGCCGAGTACAAATAAGTATCTTTGCACGATTAGCATAGGAAAGAGTCGCATGAAGCACATCAGAAATTTTTGCATAATTGCCCACATTGACCATGGAAAGAGTACTTTGGCTGATCGTCTGTTAGACTTCACGGGTGCTGTTTCAGATCGCGAGAAACAGGATCAGTTGTTGGACAATATGGATTTGGAGCGGGAACGAGGGATTACCATAAAATCTCACGCCATTCAAATGGAATATATTTATCAAGGTCAAAACTATGTCCTAAACCTTATTGACACTCCCGGTCACGTAGATTTCTCTTATGAAGTTTCTCGTTCAATTGCTGCTTGCGAGGGAGCCTTGCTAATTGTAGATGCCGCACAAAGCATTCAGGCCCAAACCATTTCAAACTTGTATTTAGCGCTTGAAAATGATCTAGAAATTATTCCCGTTCTCAACAAAGTAGACCTTCCTTCGGCAAACCCAGAAGAAGTTACCGATGATATTGTAGACTTGTTGGGTTGTGACCCTGAGGAAGTTATTCCTGCTTCTGCAAAGACAGGTTTGGGAATTGAAGATATTTTAACTGCAATTATTGAACGTGTTCCTGCTCCTCAGGGAGATCCTGACGAACCTCTTCAAGCACTAATTTTTGATTCTGTTTACAATCCCTTTCGTGGAGTTGAAACCTATTTTAGAATCATAAATGGAACCGTTTCAAAAGGGCAAAAAATACAATTTATTGCTACCCAAAACACTTACAATGCAGACGAAATAGGTACTCTTAAACTTAAACAAGAACCCAAGAATACAATCAGCGCTGGTGATGTAGGTTACTTGATTACAGGAATCAAAGACGCAAAAGAAGTAAAAGTCGGGGACACCATAACCTCTCCTACCAATCCTACTCAAAATGCTATTGATGGATTTGAGGAAGTAAAGCCCATGGTTTTTGCAGGAATCTATCCGGTAGACACCGAAGATTATGAGGAGCTTCGTGCCTCTATGGAAAAACTCCAATTGAACGATGCTTCCCTTGTTTTCCTGCCAGAAAGTTCTGCTGCTCTCGGGGTCGGTTTTCGTTGTGGATTCCTAGGAATGTTGCACTTAGAAATTATTCAAGAGCGTCTCGAAAGAGAATTTAACATGACCGTGATCACAACAGTTCCAAACGTTTCGTACCACGCCTTTGTGAAAAAAGATGTAAACGAACTTTTGTTGGTAAACAATCCCTCTGATCTTCCCGATCCATCTGCTCTTGATCGTGTAGAAGAACCCTATATCAAAGCTACCATAATTACCAAAGCAGATTTTGTAGGAAATGTAATGTCGCTTTGCATCGAAAAAAGAGGAGTAATAACAAATCAAACGTATCTTACAACAGAGCGCGTTGAATTGACCTTTGACATGCCCTTAGCTGAAATTGTTTTCGACTTCTATGACCGTCTAAAAACAGTTTCCAGAGGATACGCCTCTTTTGATTATTCACCTATAGGAATGCGTCCGTCAAAACTAGTTAAAGTTGATGTTCTGTTAAATGGAAGTCAAGTAGACGCACTGTCTGCTCTGATACATGCAAATAATGCTTACACTATAGGAAAAAAAATGTGCGAAAAGTTACGCGGACTTATCCCTAGACAGCAATTTGATATTCCAATTCAGGCGGCTATTGGGGCAAAAATTATTTCCCGTGAAACAATTAAAGCCTTACGAAAAGATGTAACGGCTAAATGTTATGGAGGAGATATTTCTCGTAAGCGTAAACTTTTAGAAAAACAGAAAAAAGGGAAGAAAAAGATGCGCCAAGTCGGAAATGTTGAAATTCCTCAGGAAGCATTTATGGCTGTTTTGAAGCTTAACGATTAATTATATTTAAAAAAAAACCCTACTCAGAACAGCTCAAGCCTTGGTGGCAAAAGCTTTGTTCATGAAATAGGGGAGGGTTATTTGCTCTTTATTTATTGTATTGTCTTCTTTGGGGAGTTATTCAACTCATTTACCTATTTAATCTCGTAGACACCAACCGTCATAAACAAGAGGAAAAAATTAGAGAACAATTGCTAACATAATGTTAAACATTCAATAAGCAACAAACTCAAGCTCCGGAAAAAAAGAATGGAATCAAAAAAAGTTTTTCATAAGCAGGTTTAATTTTAGGACACTTCTAATATAAAAAATTTAATCTAATAACATCATTCTTAACTAATTGTTTTTAACTTTTATATAAAACTTTTAAAATATCCCCTTCAAATGGGAAAACCCTTCAAAACCTCAACAAAAAATATACTTCGTTTTCATAGTATTTAATTGTATCTTTTAAGAAAAGTTTTTCCAAAAAAAACAACAAATGATTCTTGTTCCTACTCTTTTTTTAGATGTAAAACGGTGTAAAAAAAATATTGAAAAAATGGCTTCTAAAGCCAAAAGACATGGGCTAGAATTCCGCCCTCACGCTAAAACCCACCAATCTCTTGAGGTTTCCAAATGGTTTAAAGAAGTTGGTGTAACCAAATTAACCGTTTCCTCTCTTAAAATGGCCGAATACTTTGCTGAGGAATGGGGCGATATTACGGTAGCTTTCCCAACAAATATTTTAGAGATTAAAACGATTAATCGTCTTGCCAAAAAATTCAACTCAACCTTTGTGTTGAGAATATTGAAGTTCTTGAGTTTCTCGATAAACACTTGGAACACCCCTTAGGAGTTTTTTTAAAAATAGACGTAGGATACAATCGAACAGGAATTGCCGTTGATAATTTTGAACTCATCAACTCTCTTTTGCTAAAAATGAATAAACAAAAAGCTCTTGAATTCAAAGGCTTTTTGGCTCACGCAGGACACAGCTATAAATGCAGATCCAAAGAAGCAATTGAGGCTGTTCATCTAGAAAGTAAAGAACAACTTGTTCTACTCAAAAATCGATTTAAAAAACAATTCCCCAATTTGATTATCTCCCTTGGTGATACTCCAGGATGCAGTGTTTCGGAAGATTTCTCTGGTGTAGATGAAATACGTCCCGGAAATTTTGTTTTTTACGATCTTACCCAAAACATCATCGGGTCTAACGATTTGAATGAAATTGCCATAGCAATGGCCTGTCCAATTGTTGCTAAACATATAGGCCGAAATGAAATAGTGGTTTATGGGGGAGGCATCCATTTTTCAAAAGATCGAATTGAAGATCCTGAAAATGGAATTATTTTTGGTCGGATTGTTGAAAAAAGGGGGAGTCTTGGGGGCTTGTATCCCAAAAATGTTCCTGAAAAGTCTCTCTCAAGAACATGGAGTTGTGTCGGTTCCCAAGGCAATGATCAACGATTACAAAATTGGGGATCTTCTATGGATCCTTCCTGTTCATTCGTGTATGGCCGCAGACCTTATGAAAGAGTTTCATACTACAAACGGAGAAGTGTTTTCCATGATGTAATCCTTCCTTTCTTTTCCTATCTTTAACACAAAAAAGTATATGATTATTATCATGGGGGTTAGTGGCTCAGGTAAAACAAGTCTCGGAAAACATCTGTCTCGAATAACATCTAAGCCCTTTTATGACGCAGATGATTTTCACTCTACTGCCAATAAAGAAAAAATGAACTCTGGCCAAGCTTTAAATGATTTTGACCGTCAACCCTGGCTTAATCAACTTGCAAAAAAGATTAACCAATGGTCATCAAACGGTGGTGCTATTTTAGCTTGTTCTGCATTAAAAGAAGATTACCGAAAAACACTTTCTAAACACAATGCCAAAATTACTCTGGGTTATTCTAAACGGATCTTATGATCTCATTCGATCCAGGCTTGAAAAAAGAAAAGATCATTTCTTTAAACCCGAACTCCTCCAATCTCAACTTGATACTTTAGAGCTTCCAAATTATGGCATTCTATTGAATATTGATCAACCCGTAGAGATTTTAGCTCAATCTTTTTTGAATAAAAGTTATGTGAAGGAATCTGCTAAAATCGGTGTGATTGGTATGGGGGTTATGGGACAGGGAATAGCCTTGAATTGTTCCGAAAATGGATTCAATACAGCCGTTTACAATCGTTTTGTTCAGGGAGAAGAACAAGTGGTTTTCGATTTTCTTTCTGCAAATGAACAATTTGAAAACTTGAATGGGTTTACCGATATCGTTTCTTTTATTGATACTCTTGAACGTCCACGAAAAATTTGGTTGATGATCAAGAGTGGTTCTGCTATTGACGCTTTGATTGATGAAATCACACCTTTACTCCATGATGGAGATATCATTGTTGATGGGGGTAACTCTCATTATGAAAATACTCAAAGGAGGGCTAAAGAGCTTGAAAAAAGAAAAAATCTTTTATGTTGGTTGTGGTGTGTCAGGAGGAGAAGTTGGGGCACGAAACGGCGCATCACTCATGTTTGGAGGAAACAAAGAAGCTCATAAAATTCTCCGCCCTATTTTGGAACGAATTTCTGCTAAAGATAAGGCTGGAAAACCTTGTCAAGCCTATTTGGGTGCTGATGGTGCAGGACACTTTGTAAAGATGGTTCACAACGGGATAGAATACGCCGAAATGCAGCTTTTGGCTGAAATCTATTCGGTTTTATCTCATCAAATGAGCTACCCCGAAATTGCATCCCTTTTTGAAGAATGGAACAAAGGCTCTGAAGGAAGTTATTTGTTGGAGATTACAACAAAAATTCTTCAAAAAAAAGAAGGAAACAACTATGTTATAGATTTGATTCTGGACAACGCCGGAAGCAAAGGGACCGGCTTGTGGTCCACAATGTCTGCGCTTGCTTTGGGTGAGGTTAACAATATGATGTCTTCGGCTCTTTTTGCCCGCTACCTTTCGAGTATGAAAAAAGAACGTGTTTCTTTGGCCAATAGAAAACCCAAACCGCAAAAAGTTAAGTTCTTTTGATCTTTTGAAATTAAAAGGAGCCTACCGTTTTGCAAGAATAATAAACCACATTCAAGGTTTCAACCTTATTGAGTCTGCTTCCAAAAAATACAATTGGGAATACATCCCCAGCGAAATTGCTCGCGTTTGGACCAAAGGATGTATTATCCGCTCAAACTTAATGGAGGACTTGATCGGATCTTTTTCTGATGAAAAATCTTTATTTAAAAATAAAAAGCTGTTATCCGACCTATGCCAAACAGAGGCTGATGTAGCAGCTCTTATTCATCATGCTGTTGATCAAAAAATTGCTTTAGACAGTTTTTCTTCGGCTTATCATTATTGGATTGGTCTGTGTACAGAAACCCTCCCTGCTAACCTTATACAAGCTCAGCGAGATTTCTTTGGAGCCCATACCTATCAAAGAGTCGATAAACCTTTAGACCAATTTTTTCACACGCAATGGAATTGATATGATTGATTATTCTCTTCTTTTATCGGTTTTAATCGGTGTAAGTGTTTTAATTTTTTTGATTTTAAAATTCAAAATTCAACCCTTTCTTGGGCTGCTTATTTCAAGTATTCTAGTTGGAATTCTTGCGGGCATTCCCCCTCAGAAATAATGAAAACGGTAAAAGAGGGAATGGGGTCTACCCTTGGATTTGTTGCTGTGGTTGTGGGACTAGGTGCAATGTTTGGTGCCATTCTAGAACACTCGGGTGGCGCTGAAGCTTTGGCCCAATATTTACTTCGAATTTTTGGAGAAAAAAAAGCCTCTTGGGCTCTAATGATTACGGGCTTCTTTATCGCTATACCTATTTTTTTTGATGTTGCTTTTATCATTTTAATTCCTCTTGTTTACTCTCTACAACGGAAAACAAATAAATCCTTGCTTTTATATGCCATTCCATTACTTGCTGGGCTAGCTATTACACATGCTTTTATCCCTCCAACCCCTGGCCCTGTTGCTGTTGCAGATATTTTAAACGCTGATTTGGGTTGGGTTATTTTAGTTGGGTTTATTGTCGGTGTCCCTACTGCTGTTATCAGCGGTCCTCTTTTTGGAAAGTTCATAGCTTCTAAAATATTTGTAACTGCTCCAGATACGGTAGAAAGAAAGGACGTTAAAAGCTTCCCTCCCATTGGTTTAATCCTCATAATTATCGGGACACCAATCCTATTAATTGTATTTAATACTTTGATGAATAGTCCAATAGGTGATGGCTTAAACTGGTCTAAAAACACAATTGTATGGATCCAAATGATTGGACATCCCTTTTCGGCGTTAATCCTTGCAAATCTCATGGCTTGGTATCTCCTAGGTATTAGGCGTGGGATTTCGAAATCTATTTTATCAAAGATTACGTCTTCTTCACTAGCCCCTGCTGGGATAATTATCTTATTGACAGGAGCTGGAGGTGTTTTCAAGCAAATGTTGATTACTACGGGTACGGGTGAAATGTTGGCCAATTATTTTTCAAGCATTGGTTTAAGTGTGCTACTTTTTGCTTTTCTGGCTGCTGTCTCCGTTCGAATTTTACAAGGTTCATCTACTGTTGCCATGATAACTGCGGCGGGAATAACCTCAGCGCTTATCACAACTCCTTTGAGTGAATTTCATACCGCGCTTGTGGTTATTGCTATTGCTGCTGGAGCTTCCATACTTTCTCATGTAAATGATAGTGGGTTTTGGCTGATTAGCAATTATCTTGGTCTTTCAGAAAAAGACACCTTCCGAAGTTGGTCCATGATGACCTTGATACTAGCCTTATGTGGTTTGACAATGGTCCTTTTTCTTTCCCTATTTCTTTAAAAAATCTCATGAAAAAACTCTTTCTCCTTTTGTGCTTTTTGGTAATTCTTTCCTGTAAAACAGAGAGCCAAAAAACTTATGAAATCGGCTATGTAAAAACTTCTGTTGGTGAAATGTATTTCTGGCTCTACGAGGAAACACCTCTTCACAAAGCAAGTTTTATTAAATTAGCAAAGCAAAACTATTGGGATCTTCTCAGTTTTAATAGAGTAATTGAAAATTTTGTTATTCAAGGAGGTTGCCCTGACACTCCAGAAGGTTTTTCAAATTCTCCATATCTGATCGAACCTGAATTCAATCCTCAAATTAAACATATTTATGGGGCTGTTGGAATGGGTCGCGATGATAATCCTAAAAAATTATCTGCTGGTTGTCAATTCTACATTGTTCATGACGTACTTGGAATTCCTAGGCTTGACCGAAACTACACTGTTTTTGGTCAGGTATTTAAAGGGCTAGATGTTCTAGACAAAATAGCACGACTTCCCACAGATTCCTTGGATGCTCCCTTGGATCCAGTTTCAATAAAAGTTCGTGCTCTTAAACTTACAAAAGAAGAACTATCCTCCCTTGGAGGTTCTTCTTTTTTGAAAAATGATTGATCTCAGTTCAATAATCGTGGGCGCTAATTTTTTGATCTAAATTAAATGTAATCCTGAATTTACTATCTTAGATTATTGGTTTGTTTTTTACTCTTTTTATGAAGCTTAAAATTCCATTTATTGCCTTAATCATAATTTTTTTGAATAGCTCATCTGTTTTATCTCAAGAATACAAAGCCGCTGTTTTTAAACAAAAAGGAAAAAACCTACCCTACCGTATCTTACTTCCTGAGGGTTATGAAAACAAAAAGAACTACCCGCTGGTTTTATTTCTTCACGGTTCAGGTGAACGAGGTAATGATAACGAACTTCAACTATTTCATGGTAGCAAAATATTTTTAGACTCAATATTTAGAAAAAAAAATCCTGCCATTGTTGTTTTCCCTCAATGTCCTAAAGGCTCATACTGGGCAACTGTTGAAAAAAATTCTACTACTAAATTCTCTTATTTTGAAAAACCAAAAAACAACCCTACTTTAAATTTGGTTGAAGGAATGTTGGATCAAATTATTTTGAAATATGGGGTAGATGAGGATCGAATTTATGTCGGAGGGCTATCGATGGGCGGTATGGGTACATTTGAATTGGTATACCGAAACCCAAATAAATTTGCCGCTGCCTTTGCTATTTGTGGTGGGGCGCATCCTAAAATTGCAAAAAGGATCAAAAGGCCTGTTTGGCGAATAGATCACGGTGATGCTGATGCTGTGGTTTCAATTGAATTTTCTAAAGCAATGGTCAATGCTTTAATCGAAAATAACGCTGACGTAACCTTCAATTGGTATTCTGGGGTAAAGCACAACAGCTGGGACAATGTCTTTGCTGATCCCAATTTTCTTCCTTGGCTTTTTTCACAAAAAAAATAATATGAAAATCATAAGAACGAATCAAAATAATCTTGATTTTCAACTTTTAGTTCGCTCACTAAACAAAGAATTATCCTTTCGAGATGGAAAAGATCACAAGTTTTACAATCAATTCAATGGAATTGAAAATTTAAAATATGTAGTTGTGGCATATGTAAACAATGTCCCCGTTGGCTGTGGTGCTTTCAAAACATTCGACAAAAACATTATGGAAATCAAACGTATGTACACAAATCCTGGGGGCGCCAAAAAGGTGTTGCTTCGGCTGTTTTAAGAGAACTTGAGTCTTGGATGAAAGATCTGGAAATTCCTAAATGTGTTCTGGAAACTGGGAAAAATTTACCTGAAGCTGTTGCACTTTATCGAAAATTCAAATACCAAATCATTCCCAATTATGAACCCTATCAAAATATAGACAACAGCATTTGTTTCGAAAAAAAAATAGTTTAAAAAAATTTATTGCTAAATTATATCAATGTAAAATAATAGAGTCCAAAAAAAAGCTGCTTATGAAACATTCTCTTTCTCTTTTTGGTTTTTCTTTTTTAGTTTTCTTCACGATTTCATGCGGTTCCAAAGATGATAACTCTGAACTTGAAGAAAACGATGCTATTTCTTCCGAAGTTCCTTCTGTCTATTCTAAAATTTACAAGGCTTCTGACATTTACCTTGAAGGTGCCTTTGTCATTATTGAAGTAAATGGTGTCCCCGATCATAACAGTCCTTATTTTGATGAGGGAGATTCAAGAAACATTGCTTATGACGGATCTAACGATAATTTTAACTTGAATCCAAATAGGATTAATACAACAACAAATTACACCTACAAAATCCCTTTAGAACCATCTCCTGCATCGAGTGCTCAACCAACTGGTCTTGGTAGTATTGGGATTGCATTAAATGGGGTTGCTTTTTTTAATCAGTACGCTGGACCCAATAACCAACCGCTTACCAATGAAATAAATTCCTTTGATCAATACAACGGTCACCCACAACAACAAGGAATATACCATTACCACATAGAACCAACTTATTTAACCTCTTCTAAAGGAAATGATGTGATTTTAGGTTTTCTGTTGGATGGATATCCAGTTTATGGCCCTTTTGAAAGCGGTAGTCGAATAACCAATAGCGATCTTGATGAATTTCACGGTCATACTCACATTACGGATGATTTCCCAAATGGAACCTATCACTATCACATAACAGATGCTGATCCTTACTTAAACGGAAGTGGTTATTATGGAACGCCCGGAACAGTTACACAATAGAATATTGTCTCTGCTAATCCTATGCTTTTTAGCTTGTGAAAATTCAATGGTTGATGTCTATGATGCCCGTTTTCTAAACTTAAAAACCAAAAGAGGGCTTACGTATAACAACAATATTCTTTTTAATGGTATTTCCCTTAAACTTAATAAAAACGGAGATACGTTAAGTGTTGAAGAATATCTGTCAGGAAAGAAAAATGGAAAATGGAAAAACTTCTATCCCAACGGTCAATTAAGAGAATCTCGCTTTTTTGATAAGGGAATAAAAAAGGGCGATCATTTTTTCTACTTCCCATCGGGTCAACTTAAATTTCACTATCAATTAGATAACGATGTTTATCATGGTTTTAGAAAAGCATGGAGTCCCGAGGGAAAATTAATCTCCTACCATAATTTTAAAAACGGTTACGAAGAAGGAAGCCAGAAAGTCTGGTATGACAATGGAAAAATAAAAAGTAATTACACCATTAAAAATGGCAGACGCTATGGCTTATTGGGAACCAAGAACTGTATTAATGTCAAGGACAGTGTTTTTTAGAATTTTAATCTTTTGTATTCCTATTATTGGTTGTAATGAATCAGATTCTTTGCCTTATTACAACAGTCCTGATTTTAATCCTCTTTTTTTGACCCAAAAAGAGGCAGAAAAAAAAATTGATCATAAAATTGATTCTTTTGTTTTTGAAAATCAAAACGGACAAGAAATTGGATTAAAAGACCTAATAGGAAAAATTCATGTTGCTAATTTTATGTTCACTCAATGTGCTGGTATTTGTCCCATAATGACCAATAATTTTAAATATTTGGAGGAGCGTTATGAAAAAAATAACAACCTTGTTATGCTTTCTTTTAGTGTAACTCCTTGGATTGATTCGGTTCCAAGATTAAAATCCTACACCCAAGATTATGAGGTTAAGAAAAAAAGTTGGCATTTTCTTACGGGTAAAACTGCTGAAATATATGCTCTTGCCCGCACCTCTTATTTTGCAGAAGAAAACTTAGGGTTTACAAAGGACAGTACCGATTTTTTACATACAGAGCACGTTTTGCTTATTGATCAATCCCTTAGAATTAGAGGAATTTACAATGGCACTCTTCCATTAGAAATCAAACAACTTTCTAATGACATTCAACTCTTGATGAATAAATAACTAATAAAACGTTTGGTTTATAAAATAAACAAGTTTATGTTTGTGGTCTAATCTTTAAATTCTTAATCTATGAAAACAAATGTATCTGACCCACAAGAACAGTTTGAAATCATTTCTCAGACCATCGCAAAAGCTAAAGAAAATCTGAGTGAACACAGTTTCGCATTTATTTTTGGGGATGGTTGGTAAGCCTCACAGCCGTTTTTACTTATGTTCTTCTGGTATACAGCCCCTAGGAAATTCCAGTTATTTTGCCTGGCCGATTACAACCCTTTTGGGATTTGCTGGAATGCTGATTTACTACCGTAAAAAAGAAAAAAAGAAAAAACATCAAACATATGTTGAGTACTTTCTATCAAAACTGTGGGTAGTTATCGGTTGTATACTCCTTTTTTCGCTTTTGCTATGATTTTTATATCAGTAGAAATTAACCCTTGGGTTTTCTTTCCCATAACTGTTGGAATTGGTACCGCTGTGAGTGGAGCTGTTCTTCGGTTTAACCCTTTAATTTTTGGTGGTGTTGTCTTGCTTGCCTTCCCTTTTTATAGTGTTTTTGTTTCCAAAGAAGCCTTGTTGTTGTTGTATTCTGGGGTTATTGTAATTTCTTATTTGATTCCTGGTTACCTTCTTAAAAAACACCAATAATGAACCCATTAGACCCTTTGCTTACAACTCCTCTGCGTTTAGGGGCTATGTCTTTGCTAATTAAGTTAAAGGCAGCTTCTTTTGTTTACCTCAAGGAAGAACTCAACGCAACTCAAGGAAATCTTAGCGTTCAATTGTACAAGCTAAGAGATGCAAAATACATCAAAATTGAAAAGCGCTTTGAGGGGAATCATCCCCTGACAGAAATCAAAATTACTGCGCAAGGGGTTCAAGCTTTTGAAAAGCATGTTAAAAACCTTAAAGACTATCTACACATCTCTTAAAATTGCATATATGCTATTGAAATATTCCCCTTCTGTGATCTGATCCAAAATCTACTCTAAAATGAACCTGTTCTTTTTATTACATAAAACATTGTGAAAAAGTTATTTTTTCACAACACTAGAAGCTTGTTTTTTTTCAATTTATTTCTGTATATTTCTATAAAATGATGTTCTGTGCAAGAAATTTCTTTTAAAAAAATATTAATTGGGTTCGCTTTTTTCTCCTAATCTCAAGGCAAATGTCTTTGAAGCTATTCGTCTGGCTGATTTTTTTGGCGCCCATCTTTATTTTCTTCATGTTGGCTCTAAGTCTGTATCAAAAGAACAAACTCTTAACAATCTCTTAGAAGAAGCTCCGATTAAGTTGAAACGAATATCTGTAATTTGGCAAGAAGAAAAACCTGTAGAAACTATTGTTGATCAATGTAAAAAAAATGAAATTGATTTACTATTGCTGGGTGCGATGCAGCGTGAAAACATGGTTAAGTTTTATATGGGCTCTATTGCTCGAAAATTAACTCGTAAAGCACCTTGTTCTGTTCTATTGATGATTAAGCCCTCTATAATAAGAAAACCATCCCAACATGTGGTGGTTAATGCTTTCGAAAGCCAACAGACAAAAACAACCATTAATTTTGCCTTTTACTTCGCTCAAGCTCTAGGTATTCCAAAGCTTACTTTGGTTGAAGAAATCGATCGCTCTGAAGTTGCGGCCTTAGCATACGACGATCGAAGTTTAAGAAAAGTAACATTACAAAAGAAAAATTGAAACGGCGTGAACTTTCTCGGATTCGTGAAATTTTACACCATATACCAGATGATCTAAAAAAAAGCACCCAAGTTCATCTTCAAAATATTTTTGGTACTCGCGGGTATTCAATTGGACATTATGCTAAGGTTGTGCGGGCAGATTTGCTTGTTATGAATGCTGCAGAGACGCGAAGGAGTTTTTTAGAGCGAATTTTTCCGAAAGATCTTGAACATATTTTATCCGAACTTCCAACTGATGTTCTCATAATTCAAACCAAAGAAAATGAGTAAAACAAATAAATTTCAAAATTTTATAGGAGCACTTCCTGCAAATATTTTTTCGGGTTTTGTTGTTTCTTTGGTTGCTTTACCCTTGGGTTTGGGGTTGGCAATCGCCTCTGAAGCTCCTCCTATTGCGGGTATTCTTTCTGCCATTGTTGGTGGAATTGTTGTTGCTCTTTTGGGGGGATCACAACTAACTATTGCTGGTCCTGGGAATGGTTTAGTAATTGTTTTGCTCTCGTCCATTACTCTTTTAGGAAATGGAGATCTTTATCAAGGGTATCTTTTTACGTTAGCGGCAATCGTAATTTCTGGTATTTTAATTTTTCTTTTTGGTCTGTTTCGTTTTGGCGCTTTAAGTGAATTTTTTCCGGCCTCTGCGCTGCAAGGAATGTTGGCGGCTATAGGTATTGGTATTCTTTCCAAACAAATACACGTAATGCTTGGTATAGCAACAGCTTCTGGTAGCCCATTAGAGTTGCTATATCAGGTTCCCGACAGTATTTTATTTCTTGTTAAAAACCCCTCTCTTGAAATTCTTGTTGCTGCTGCAATAGGGATAGGCAGTTTTTTAATTTTGATCTTGTATTCAAAAATTCAAAATCCATTTTTTCAATTGGTTCCAGCCCCTATGTGGGTTGTTCTTTTGGCTGTTGGATTATCTTACTATTATGAATATATCGCCGCTGTTCCTTACCCTATGGGAGATAATTTGCTCATTACTCTCCCCGAAAATCTAATGGGAAGCCTTCCCTTTCCCGATTTTAGTAAAATAAATAGTGTTGAATTTCTCGGCGTTGTTCTCTCGCTTACCCTAATTTCTTGTATTGAGTCTTTGTTAAGCATAAAAGCAGTTGACAAATTAGACCCTTTAAAAAGAAGATCAAACGTAAATAAAGATCTCCGTGCTCTAGGAATTGCTACCACAATAAGTGGTTTTGTGGGAGGATTAAATGTTGTAACTGTTATTGCAAGAAGTTCGGTAAACGTGAATAATGGGGGATCGAATCGATCTGCAAATTTGTTTCATGCGCTCTTTTTATTGTTATTTATTTTACTGTTTCAAGATCAAATTCAACGCATTGCATTACCGGCGTTAGCAGCAATATTAGTCTATACAGGCTATCGTTTAGCAGCTCCTGAAAACCTGATCATGCTATTTAAAATAGGAAAAGAACAAGCCGTTATTTTTATGGTTACCCTTGGAATGACATTAGCTTACGGGCTAATTCCTGGAATTGCTTTAGGGGTCGTGGCAACATTTTTTACTCATGTGATAATCAACAAGAGTCTTTTTCTGTTCACGCGAAATTGGTTAAAACCAAATGTGTTGATGTTTAGAGAAGAAGATAGCGGGAACTATTTTGTTAGTGTAAAAAACTTCTGTAGTTTTTTAAACTTCTACAAACTAAAAGCTCTGTTGGATGAAATTCCTGAAACCGAACACGCCATAATTGATTTCTCTTTATGTGAGTTTGTTGATCATACGGTTATGGAGGGTCTCAATGATTACAGAAGAAGTTTTAAAAATAAAAATGGTGTTTTTGAAATCATTGGTCTTGATGTTCATTTTTCTAATACACAACACCCTTTTGCAATCCGAAAGGTACTGCCATTGCCAGATTTTTTAAGTTTGAACACCAACTTGACTAAAAGACAAAAGTCTTTACAAAAATTTGCTCAAAATTTAAATTGGTCCTATCGTCCTGAACTTTCCTCTGAAGCAACAGGGATAGAACAATTTGAATATTTTAAAACAAAACAAATTAACTATCAGTACAATTTACTAACTGATGAATCCAACCGTTTTAAATTGTTCGATATCTCATACAGCGAAGGGGCTTTTATTGCTAAAGAAGGTCTAAAATCCTCTTTTCTAATGATCGAATTGGATCAAAAGCTTCCCCAATTTATTTTAGACAAAGATTATTTGTTGGTTGGTTTATATGAAGCTAGAGGGTACAAGGATATCAATTTCGAGGAAGCTCCCGACTTTTCTAAACGTTTTTTTCTTACAGGAAAAAACAGAAAAGAAATTAAAAAATGGTTTACTTCAGAAATTATCTTCTTTTTTGAAAGCCATTCTTATTTTCATGTCGAATCAAAAGAAAACATCCTTCTTATCAAAGGAAGAAACAGGCTTTCTAGCATAGAAGAAATAAAAAAGATGTTGGCTTTTGGAACCGAACTTAACCAACTATTAAACAAACAATAATGCCGTGATAAAGCCTATTCTTACCCTATTAACACTCTTTCTTTTTTGGCCTGCCATGAGTCAAAAAACAATTGGATCTGTTGAACGTTTAGATGATAAAATCAATGATCTGATAGCTTCTGATGCTGTAATAGAAGTTATAGCAGAAGGGTTTAGCTGGGCAGAGGGGCCTTTGTGGGTTCCTGAGTTGAATGGTCTTCTTTTTACCGATGTTCCGGAAAACAAAATGTATTTATGGAAAAAAGCCGAAGGGCTTTCTGTGTACCTTGATCCAAGTGGATACACAGGATATGCTCCAAACAAAAAAAGAGTGGAGCAAACGGCTTAATTCTCGATACTGAGGGCAACCTTTTAATTGCTCAACACGGTGACCGAAGGATTGCAATGATTGAGAAGCCTCTGAAAGAGCCTGGCCCTTTTAAAACTGTAATCGATCGTTTTCAAGGAAAACGTTTCAACAGCCCTAACGATCTAATTCTTTCAAAAAAAGGAGACCTCTACTTTACTGATCCACCCTATGGTTTATCCGGGGATGAAGACCCCTTGAAAGAAATCCAAACTAATGGGGTTTATCGCCTAGACTCCAAAGGTAATATTACTCAAATTTATTCTGGTCTAAACCGTCCAAATGGATTGGCTTTGTCTAAAGATGAAAGCGTTTTATATGTAGCAAATTCTGATCCAAAAATAAACTTATGGATCGCTCTATCGTTAGAGGACGGTAGTGTTGTAAGCGACAGTGTCTTTTTTAATGCAACTGAAAAAGAGGGGCTAGGGCTAGCGGATGGATTAAAAGTTCATAGCAAAGGGTATCTTTTTGCAACTGGGCCTTCGGGAGTATTGATTTTTACTTCAAAAGGGAGGCATATTGGAACCTTAAAAACTGAGGTAGCAACCGCAAATTTGTGCCTTTAACTCTGACGAGAGCGTGTTATATATGACTTCGGATAATGTTTTAACTAGAATTCAACTGAAACAATAATTATCCATGAAATTGCATCCAATAGAAACAGGAAACTTCATGCTCGACGGGGGCGCAATGTTTGGTGTTGTACCTAAACCCATTTGGGAAAAAACGAATCCTTCAGATGAAAAGAATAGAATTAAAATGGCCGCAAGATCCTTACTCATAGAGGATGGAAATAAACTCATTCTAATTGATACAGGAATGGGTAATAAACAGTCTGACAAATTCTTTGGATATTATTCACTTTGGGGCGAGCATTCTCTTGATAGGTCGTTAAAAAAAGCGGGGTTTCATCGTGATGATATTACTGATGTTTTTTTTACCCACCTTCATTTTGATCATTGTGGTGGTGCTATCCATTACAATTCGGCAGGAATTTTGGAACCCGCTTTCAAAAATGCTCGCTTTTGGTCTCATCAAAATCATTGGGAGTGGGCAACCAATCCAAATAGCAGAGAAAAAGCTTCATTCCTTCCTGAAAACATACTTCCAATAAAAGAAAGTGGGCAATTAAATTTTATTAAAGGAGACGAAAAACAATTGAAAACTACCCTAGGTTTCGATGTATTGGTTATGGACGGGCATACCGAAAAACAAATGCTTCCTCTAATTCAATATCAGGGAAAAACAATTGTTTTTGTAGCAGACCTTATTCCAACTGTTGGGCACTTACCTATTCCTTACATTATGGGTTATGATACTCGTCCTTTGTTGACTTTAGAAGAAAAAACCACTTTTTTGAAACATGCTTTAGAAAATAACTTTTTACTTTTCCTAGAACATGACGCTGACAATGAACTTGTAGAGCTCATAAAAACAGCTAAAGGAATTCGTTGTAAAGAAAGTTTTCGCTTTAAAGACTATTTTAATTCTTAGTTTGTTACTTTTATCCCTGTCTTTATTAAAATCGTACTCATGAAAAAACTTATTTTACTTGTTTTTAGCTTTTTTTCAACCTCAATTTTTGCTCAATATTGGCAGCAAGAGGTAGATTATACCATGTCCGTTCATTTGGACACAGAAACCGCTGTTTATAAAGGGGTTCAAAAATTAGTTTACACCAACAATTCTCCTGAAACTCTAAAAAAGGTTTTCTACCACTTATATTTTAATGCTTTCCAACCAGGAAGCGATATGGCAATTCGGCTTAAAAATGGTGGTGATAAAAACCGAAGATTCAAAATAAGCTTAGACACTTTATCCAAAGATCAAAGTGGATATCTTAAGGTTTTTAATTTAAAACAAGATGGAAAAATTGTATCAACAAAAGAGTCTGAAACTATTTTAGAAGTTACCCTAAATGAACCTCTAGCCGCGGGAGAATCTACAATTTTAGAATTGGAATTTGAAGGTCATGTTCCTGATGTGATTCGTCGTTCGGGAAAAAATTCAGAGGAAGGGGTTGCGTTTTCTATGGCACAATGGTATCCCAAGCTTTCAGAATATGATGTTGACGGTTGGAATACAGATCCTTACACGGGTAGAGAATTTCATGGCGTTGGGGAAATTTTGATGTAAAAATTACTTTAAACAAAAATTTTACCGTTGGCGGTAGCGGTTATCTTCAAAATGCTGATGAAATTGGAAAAGGCTATAGTGATCGTAAACGTCCAAAATCCAAAAAAGGAGAAATCACTTGGCATTTCATAGCGCCAAATGTTCATGATTTTACATTTGCTGCAGACCCAGATTACATTCATGATATTTATCCAGGTCCAAACGATATTGATCTTCATTTTTTCTATAAAAATGATCCCGAAATTATTGAAAACTGGAAAAAACTTCAACCAATTACTGCTGAATTAATGGAATATTTTAATAATAAAATTGGGCTCTATCCCTACAAACAATATTCTGTAATTCAAGGAGGTGATGGTGGTATGGAATATGCAATGTGCACGCTCATTACTGGTGGACGAAAATTTGGCTCTTTAGTCGGCGTTACTGCACATGAGCTTGCTCATTCTTGGTTCCAATTTGTTTTGGCTACAAACGAAACCAAACATGAGTGGATGGACGAGGGCTTTACAACCTTTATTTCGACCTTAGCAGAAAATATTGTTTTAAAGGAAGATAAGGTGTTTCCTCTAATGAATTCTTACAGCGGCTATTTGGCCCTTGCGAACTCAGGGGAAGAACAGCCTCAGGCTACAAATGCCAATCGCTATCATTATAACAATGCTTATGAAAGCACTGCTTACAGCAAAGGGGCGGTATTTCTGAGTCAGTTAGGATACATTATCGGAACGGACAACTTGTTTAAAGCCCTACAAGCTTACTACAACGAATACAAATTTAAACATCCTGTTCCAAATGATATCAGAAGAATTGCTGAACGGGTATCTGGGATTCAGCTGCGCTGGTACTTAACTGATTGGACACAAACAACAAACAAAATTGATTATGCAATAGAAGGCGTTGTGCCTGAGGAATCAGGTACACAAATTAATTTAAAACGCATTGGCCTTATGCCAATGCCTTTGGATATTCTAGTCAGATATAAAGATGGCTCACAGGAGTTTTATTATGTTCCCATTACTTTAATGCGAGGAGAAAAAGATAACCCATATGATGCACCTTGGCATGTTGAAAAAGATTGGTCTTGGTCTAATCCAAACTATACTCTTTCAATAGATCGCAAAACAGAAGAAATTGATATGATCATAATTGACCCTACCTACTACATGGCAGATGTTGATCGTAATAACAACACTTTTATAAATGAATAAAACAATTACCCTAAATCGGCTAAAAGGAAAAAAAAAAATAAACCTGCTTTTTCGTAAAGGCTCTATTCACCGAACTAAACACCTGCTAATCAAGATCCTTGAAGCTAATAAAAAAGAAGCTGTACTTTACGCTGGTGTATCTGTTCCAAAAAGAAATTTTAAACGAGCTGTTGATAGAAATCGCATTAAAAGACAATTGCGTGTTGCTTTAAAAGCAGTAGAAAAAACAATCCCTTTTGATGGTTCTTGTATGTTAATGTTTAACGGACGAAAATCACCCACAACTCATGAGCTTGTCAGTGAACTGAAAATTCTTTTTGAAAAGCAGAATTAAGTGTGTTGATTAATATTGTACCACAAGACTCTATTGTTCTTCATAAATCATAGCAATATGAGGAATCCCGTCTTCCAAATAGTTTTCGCCTGTTGTCTTAAAATGGTGTTTTTTATAAAAGTTTTCTAAGTGAGCTTGGGCTGAAATTTTAATTGGTTTTTGCTCATATATTTTTTTAGTTGTTTTTACAGAAAATTCTACTAAGCTGTGGCCAATATTTTTTCCTCTATAAGGAGGCGAGACAACAATTCTTCCTATGGAAGCATAATTAGAATATGAAAGACCCTCATCTAAAATTCTTGCATAGGCGACTAATTTTTTGTTTTCAAAACCTAATACGTGAATAGAGCTTAGATCTTTTCCGTCAATGTCTTGATAAACACAATCTTGTTCAACAACAAAAACTTCAGAACGAAGTGCATAAATATCGTGTAACTCTTGAAGCGAAAGTTTATCAAATTTTTTGAGAAAATGATAACATTAAACACAGGGTATTTTATTTATTCTTTTTTGGTGTCTACCTCCTTCAAAATCGGTTTCTATGAATACTTCTACCATTGCAATTGCTTGAGCAATTGAAATAAAACGTGCTGGCAGGCTTAAAATATTTGCGTCATTGTGTTGTCGTGCCAAAGCAACAATTTCTTTGTTCCAGCAAAGAGCTGAACGAATATCTTGATGTTTGTTTGCCGTCATAGAAGCGCCGTTTCCGCTTCCACAAATAATAATACCATAAGAAGCTTTTTTGAAGATACATCAAGAGCAACAGGATGAATAAAATCAGGATAATCTACACTTTCATCACTGTTTGTCCCTTGATTTAACACTTTATATCCTTTATTCTCTAAATAAGAAACTATTGCTTCTTTATACTCAACACCAGCGTGGTCATTTCCGATTGAAATCTGCATTTTTTAATTTTTTTATAAATGTAAACAAACCTAACAATCTTGTTTATAATTATATTATACAAATAGGATACTTTGTTAATAAGTTATGTTATTGAATAAATTTAGATTTAAATAAATTTCTATTTAAACTTTTATTGAAAATTTCCAAAAATTTTTTTTAAAAGTATTTTTTTTGATGTTTAAAAGTACGACTAGTTATAAACTTACTTTTCATTCTTTTTTACTATTTATTTATTATAAAACTTATGTATTAACTAATGTTTATAAACTTATTAATTTGTTTAAAATAAAGCTTTTACCTATCTAATAAAACGAAATAAAATGTTCACAATATTATTTTTATGACATCTACAAAAAAAAGATAAAAAGAAATACCGCTATCAACACTTAATAATAAGCATCATTTTTTTTTAATTTAATTAAACCAATTTATTATTAATGTTAATACTGTTCATAATAAAAATTGGTGTTCAATATTATTAGATTAATTTTGTTTCATGGCTAAAAAGAAGAAAAAAAATTCTTTAGAACGGAAATTGATAAAACAATTTCGTAACAATCCCAATAAAGAGTATAATTACAAACAACTTTCCGCTATTTTCGAAATTACAGATACGAAAAAACGAAATGAGATTATTAAAATTTTAAATCGTTTAACTTCAAAAAATATTCTTTGTAATTCATTAAAAGGAAAATATAAGTTACAATCTACAGCAGATCAATATTATCAGGGAATACTTGAAGTAACACAAACAGGAAGAGGTTTTGTTGTGTGTGAAGAATTGGATCACGATATAGTTATTCCTAAGAACAATTTAAACAGGTCTTTTCATGGAGATTTGGTAGAAGTTTATGTTTACAAACGCAAACAAAAATCAGGTGCATTTGAAGGAGAAATAGTTACAATTTTGGAAAGAAATAAAACCAAATTTGTAGGCATTTTACAAATAGAAAAAAATTATGCTTTCGTTCTAACACGAGGCCCCAAAATGTACACTGATTTTTTTATTGATAAAAAGCAATTAAAGGGTTACAGCAATGGAGATAAGGTATTAGTAGAATACAGTGATTGGCCAAAAAGAGCCGAATCTCCTTATGGTAATTTAATAGAATCTTTTGGTGCTCCTGGAGATATTCATACAGAAATGCATGCTATTTTATCTGATTATGGCTTACCTCTTCGCTTTCCTCAAGAAGTAGAATATGAAGCAAATTTAATTGATCAAAGCATACAGGGTGAAGAAATAAAAAAAGAAGAGATTTCAGAAAAACATTGACTTTTACAATTGACCCAAAAACTGCTAAAGACTTTGATGATGCTTTATCTTTTAAAATTTTGGATAAAGAACGTTTTGAAATAGGAATTCATATTGCTGATGTATCGCATTATGTACAATCAAATAGTATTTTAGATCAAGAAGCTTTTGAAAGAGCAACTTCAGTATACCTAGTTGATCGTGTTGTTCCTATGTTACCTGAAGTTTTATCTAATGGTGTTTGTTCATTGCGTCCAAGAGAAGAAAAATATTGTTTTTCAGCTGTTTTTATAATGAATTCAAAAGCAGAAGTATTAGAAGAATGGTTTGGAAAAACAGTTATTTATTCTAATCACCGTTTTGCTTATGAAGAAGCTCAAGAATTAATAGAAACAAAAAAGAACAAAATTTCTGATAATATTTCATTGACAGGTAAAGCTTATACCGTTGATAATGAATTGTTATTTGCTGTTCTTAGCTTAAACAAACTAGCTAAAAAACTTCGGGTAGAACGAATGAATCAAGGAGCATTATCTTTTGATAGAGTTGAGGTAAATTTTATTTTGAAAGAAGACGATACTCCAAAAAGTGTTTTCTTCAAAACATCTAAAGACGCCAACAAGTTAGTTGAAGAGTTTATGTTACTTGCAAATAGAAGAGTTGCTTCCTTTGTTGGAAATAGAAAAAGTCCTCTACCTTTTGTTTATAGAATTCATGACGAACCAGATGCTGAAAAATTAAATAATTTACAGATGGTGGTGTCTAATTTTGGCCATAAATTGGATTTAAATACCAAAAATGTAAGTAAGTCTTTAAATCGTTTATTGTCAGATATTCAAGGAAAGCAAGAACAGAACTTAATAGATACTCTAACCATTCGATGTATGAGCAAGGCAGAATATAAAATGGAAAATATTGGTCATTACGGTCTGGCATTCAATTTTTATTCACATTTTACTTCACCTATTCGTCGTTATCCTGATATTATGGTACATCGATTATTAGAAAAACATTTAAAAAAGCAAGAAGTAAAAAATATTGATTTTTACAAAACAGCTTGTGTTCATTCATCACAAAGAGAACAGTTGGCAACTAAAGCAGAACGTGATTCTATTAAATTTATGCAAATCAAATTTATGGAGGATAAGGTTGGTAAGGTATTTGAAGGAGTAATTTCGGGAGTAACAGATCGAGGTATTTATGTTGAATTGATTGAAAATAAATGCGAAGGAATGGTCCGCATAAAAGATATCTCTGGAGACTTTTTCAATTATGATGAAAAAACACATGCTTTGATAGGAGAACGAACAAAAAAAGATATCAATTAGGCGACTCTATTGATGTTAGTGTTTTGAAAGCGGATTTAATAAAACGACATTTGGATTTCAAAATAAAAGAAAAAGTTCTCGTATAGATTTATTAATTTTAAAAAACGTCTAAATTCATAATATGAAATCAATTTTTATTTTATTGTCTTTAATTTTTGGGCATTTTATTTTTGCACAAACTACTGTTAAAGATTCAGTAAGTGTTCAAGAAAACAAACAGATTGAACGCTCTAAAACCATTATGATTAGCCCCTTTTCAGGGATTAAGGTTTTCTCAGGAATTCAAGTAAAATTGATTCCATCAACAGAGAACAAACTTATTTTATCTGGAGAAAATTTTGAAACGGTTGTTACTACACTTAAAAAAGATGTGTTGCGAATAAAACATTCATTAGATCAGATTTTTAATCCTAAAAACACCTATATAGAAATTTATTTTTCTCAACCTTTAGACCTTATTCATACTTATCAGGGCTCCATAGTCGAAACCAAAGCAGTTTTAAAAACAACAAGCATTGAATTAAAAGCACACGAAGGATCTAGTATAGAAGTTAATCTTGAATGTGAAAAAATCAAATCCAGTGTCAATTCTGGAGCAACTTTAAATATTGAAGGATCAACCGTGAATCATGAACTAAAGATATTAGGAGGAGGAATTTGCGAGTCAGAAACGCTTCTAACAAAACAAACAACCGTAAAGGTTACAGCTGGGGGTGTTGCTTACATCCATGCATCTGATCTCTTAGAAGCCACCGTTAATGTGGGAGGAACTGTAAGAATTCATGGAAGGCCTACCAAACTTATAAAAACGAAAAGAATAGGTGGAACAATTACAGAAATGAATTAGTATTCGCTAAAATTATTAAATAATTTTTATAAAAAAACCCGCGTTGTAAATACGGGTTTTTTTGAGGCATCGAGCGGATTCGAACCGCTGTACAAGCTTTTGCAGAGCTCTGCCTAGCCACTCGGCCACGATGCCAGTTGGGCAAAAGTAATAAATAAAATGTTTTTATTCCTTTTTTCGTTTCCCTTTTCGTTCTACACTTACTTCCTCCACTTCCCCGCCAATTGGTGGATTTATTTTAGCCACATTTACCCGAACAGATTGAACCGCTTTATGTTCTTCCAAAACACGATCAATAATTTTTTGAACCACAACCTCTAGAAGCTTTACTCTTTGAGTCATTTCTTCCTTTACAATAGAATAGATTGATACATAGTCTACAGTATCGGCAAGGTTATCAGTTTTTACAGATTTTGACAAATCTGTTTTTACTTTAACATTAACCACATAATCACTACCAATTTTTCCTTCCTCAACCATGCAGCCGTGGTTTGAAAAGAGTCTGATGTTCTTAACTTGAATAATTCCCATAGTTTGACTTTCGTCAAATATAAAAAAAGAGGAGTTAATAATAGTTCGATCCCTTTTTCTTTTTCAATATCTTTGTGAAAAATATTTTCATGGCTGAAAAAAAGGACTCATTACATTTTATAGAACAGCTTATACAAGAGGATTTAGACGCTGGTTTTTCTTCAGAAGAGTTGCGTTTTCGTTTTCCTCCTGAACCTAATGGTTATCTGCATATTGGTCATGTCAAAGCAATAGCCCTTAACTTTAATTTGGGAAAGCGCTTTGATGCTCCAGTAAACCTTCGTTTTGATGATACAAACCCCGCAAAAGAAAGTGTAGAATATGTTAACGCTATCAAAAAGGATATTAAGTGGTTGGGTTACCAGTGGGCAAAAGAATGTTATGCATCTGATTATTTTGAACAATTGTTTAATTGGGCTAATGAATTGATTATAAAAGGTTTAGCATATGTAGATGCACAAAGCTCTGAAGATATTGCCTCTCAAAAAGGTACACCAACTCAAGCGGGCACAAACAGCCCTTATAGAGATACTTTACCAGAAGAAAATTTGAAGTTATTTAAGCAAATGGCTGATGGAAAACACGAAGAAGGTAGTCTAGTTCTCAGAGCAAAAATAGATATGGCATCACCAAATATGCTCATGAGAGACCCTGTCATCTACAGAATACTCAATAAAGAGCATCATAGAACAGGCAATCAATGGTGTATTTATCCCATGTATGATTGGACACATGGAGAATCCGACTATATTGAGTCTATTTCACACTCTTTATGCACATTAGAATTTAAACCGCATAGAGATTTGTATGAATGGTTTCTTGACCACATAAGCCCATTAGACCACGAATACCCGAAACAAAGAGAGTTTGCTCGGCTTAACCTTTCTTATACAGTTACCAGTAAAAGAAAATTAGCTGTTTTGATTGAAAACGGAATCGTAAAGGGATGGGATGATCCGAGAATGCCTACTATTTCAGGTTTAAGGCGAAGGGGATACACGCCGCAATCACTTCGTAATTTTGTTGAAACAGCAGGTATTTCGAAGAGAGAAAATGTAATCGATGTTTCCTTATTGGAATTTTGTGTTCGTGAAGACCTCAATACTAAAGCCCCACGTTTTATGGCTGTTCTTGACCCTATTAAATTAGTTATTACCAACTATCCCGATGGGTCTACAGAAATGGTTGAAGCTGAAAACAATCCTGAGGACGCTTCTCAAGGTTTTCGATCTCTTCCATTTTCAAAAAATCTTTTTATCGAGCGTAATGATTTTAAAGAAGAAGCAAATCGAAAATATTTTAGATTGACAATTGGTAAAGAAGTTCGTCTTAAAAATGGCTACATAATCGAAGGACAACAAGTGATCAAAGACGATGAAGGAAATGTTGTTGAAGTCCATTGTACTTATGATCCAGATAGCAAAAGTGGATCAGGCTCTTTGGCAAGCCAAAGAAAAGTCAAGGGTACAATACATTGGGTTAATCAAGAAACAGCAATCCAAGCTAAAGTAAATTTATACGATCGTTTGTTCAGTGTTGAAAACCCCGATCAAAATAAAGATCAAGAATTTACTGATTTTATCAATAAGAACAGCCTTCAGCAAGTAACAGCTCAAGTTGAACCTTCTTTGTTAAAATTACCGACAGGAACAAACGTTCAGTTTCAGCGCTTGGGTTATTTTGTTGTTGATGATGATTCAACCGAAAACAATCTGGTTTTCAATAAAACGGTGGGTTTACGCGATACTTGGGCAAAGAGTAAGAAATAATCTCAGTTATTTAAATTTTAGGTAACACTATTTAAGACGAATGACATTATTGTTTTGGGCGTTTATTCTTTATTTTTTTTTCTTTGATTACTCTCTTTCATCGCTTCTCCAATCTGATTACTAGCTGTAAAAGAAGCTACCATATTGTTTAGCATATCGCTTCCGGCCTGAGGTGAATTTGGCAGTAAAATCAAGTTGCTGTTTGTGTGCTCCCCTATGGATTGAAGTGTGTCGTAATGTTGTGTTACCACTATAAGAGCAGAAGCTTCTTGGGAATTAATACCAACTCCATTAAGCACATCAACAGACTCTTCCAAACCTCTTGCAATTTCTCTTCTTTGATCGGCAATTCCTTGCCCTTGTAATCTTTTGCTCTCAGCCTCAGCTTTTGCTTTTTCAACAATCAAAATTCGTGCAGCATCTCCCTCATATTGTGCTGCAACCTTTTCACGTTCTGCAGCATTAATCCTGTTCATAGCCTCTTTTACTTGCCCATCGGGGTCAATATCAGTAACTAGCGCTTTAATGATATCATATCCATAGTTTGTCATTGCCTCGTTGAGCTCACCCTTTACCGCATTCGCAATATCATTTTTCTTTTCAAATACATCATCCAATTTCATTTTAGGAACCTCGGCACGAATTACATCAAAAACATAAGATGTGATTTGATCTTGCGGGAAATCCAGCTTGTAAAAAGCATCATAAACACTCGTTGGCACTACCTTGTATTGAACTGATACCTTGAGCTTCACAAACACATCATCTTTTGTTTTTGTTTCAACAATGACGTCAAGCTGAAGTATTTTTAGACTCATTCTACCAACAACTTTATCCACCAAAGGAATTTTTATGTGAAGCCCTGGTTGCCGTATGGCTACAAACTTACCAAATCGCTCTATGATAGCGGCAGTTTGCTGTTTAACAATAAATAGTCCAGATGCAACTATTACTACAATGACGAATAAAATAAGATACGTACCAACACTCATAATTTTTAAATTAGGTTAAGACTTTCAATTTTTTTAATCTATCTAATGTACTGTTTTTTCCAATAATATTAATAACACCCATGATGTCTGGACCAGAAAGCTTTACTACGACAGCTATTCTCAGGGTCTGCATCACAACACCCATTCCTATCTTTTCATCTTGGCAAAATTTGAAAAGGGCGTCTTTTAGTTTTGGGGTTTCTTCATTTTCTATTAATCTTCTCAATTTATTTACCAAATCGCTCAAACCATGTTTTTCCAGTTTTCGTAGCACTTTTTCGTCGTATTTTTTGGCTTTTCAAGGAACATATCGCATAAGGTTTCTATTTCTTGAAGCAATACAATTCGTTCTTGTATTAATTCAGCGATTTCAAGTATTTTCTTGTCGTCAAAAGTATTTTCAAGATCTTTTCTTTTCTCCTTAATTATGTCTACGAGATCCTCACATTTTAAACGTTTGATGTGTTGTTGGTTTACCCATTTGGCTTTTTCATAATCAAACCGAGCGCCTCCTTTTTGTACATTTGCTAGGTCAAACTCTCTAACGATATCATTGAGATTCATAATTTCATCTTCAGCACCTGTACTCCATCCCAATTGGGCAATGTAGTTAAGATGAGCGACGGGCAAAAAGCCTTTTTCTTTGTATCCTTCAAATTCATCTCTCCAGCGAATAGGAAACACAGGATAACCATTTTTATCACCATCTCGTTTACTCAACTTTCCTTTACCCGAAGGATTAAGAATCAAGGGCAAGTGTACAAATTTAGGTTTCTGCCATCCAAATTTTTCATATAAAAGCACGTGTATGGGCAGTGATGGTAGCCATTCTTCACCTCTTATCACGGTAGTAATTTTCATGCAGTGATCATCAATTACATTTGCCAAGTGATAGGTAGGAGTTCCATCTGCTTTAACTAAAACTTTGTCTTCTAATTCGTTGCTATTTACTCTTATTGTATTTCTAATTTCATCCTCGCCAATTATTTCTTCATTTGGTTTTACCCACAAGCGAATAACAAATGGCACTCCATTATTAATTCTTTTTTCAGTTTCTGCTTTAGATAAGCTTAGTGAATTTTCAAAAGAGACTCTATTTTCATAATTATATTTAAAAGCCCCCTTTTCTTTTTCATCTAATTCTCTGGCCTTAGCCAATTCCTCATTAGTATCAAACGCATAATACGCCCCTTCCTTTTCAAGAAGTTCGTTTATGTATTTTTTGTAGATATCATTCCGTTCACTTTGACGGTAAGGGCCATATTTTCCTGGCATTTTTACACTTTCATCTGGACTTATTCCTGCCCATTCTAAGCTCTCAAATATATATTCTTCACTTTCTTCAATTTTTCTTTTTTGATCCGTATCTTCAATCCTTAATACGAATACTCCATTATTTTTTCTAGCATACAGATAATTAAACAAAGCTGTTCTTACTCCCCTATGTGAAGAGGGCCTGTTGGGCTAGGCGCAAAACGAACACGTTCAGTCATTACTTTTTTTTACAAATATACTCTCTCTACTTCGTTTTTACATCACCTGAGTTTCTGTATATTTGCGTTGAAATGAAGCGCATACAATTTTTTAACATTCCCTCATCAGATCTGGAGCCATCAAAATTGAAACACTGGGTTGAAAGGTTAGCACTTCATTACGGAGTAAAAATTGATAATTTTGTTGTCAACGTAATAGGAAAAGAAAAAATGTTGGAAATGAATCAAAATCATTTGAATCATGATACTCATACGGACATTTTAACGTTTGACTATGGAAATCAGCAAGTTATAAATGCGGAGCTATTTGTCTCGGAATACATGTGTACCCTTAACGCGGCCGAAAACGCACAAAGCGCTGAAAACGAGTACCTTAGACTCATTTCACACGGTTTTTTACATACTTTGGGGTATTCTGACAAAAAACCCAACGAAAAAAGATTAATGACGGAGCATGAAGATCGATGTCTTCAAATGTTCCACGTGAAACAATAAATATGTTTTCTACACCCTATGATGTGATTGTTGTTGGAGCAGGGCATGCTGGAGCAGAAGCTGCTGCTGCTTCTGCGAACATGGGTTCCAAAACGTTGCTTGTGACCATGAATTTGCAAACTATCGGGCAAATGTCTTGCAATCCAGCGATGGGCGGAATTGCCAAAGGTCAGATTGTTCGTGAAATAGATGCACTCGGCGGTTACAGCGGAATAGTGTCTGACCTAAGTTCCATTCAATACAAAATGCTTAATCGATCTAAAGGTCCTGCGATGTGGAGTCCTCGTGTACAATCAGACCGCATGATGTTTGCACAAGCATGGAGGGATCGGCTTGAACAAACCCCAAATCTAGATTTCTATCAAGAAATGGTTCAGGACCTTATTTTTGATGGAGATTCTGTGGTAGGAGTTATAACCAGTTTAGGGCTTAAGATTTATTCTAAGACCGTTATTTTAACTAACGGAACTTTTTTAAATGGATTGATACACATTGGAGAAAAAAATTTTGGTGGAGGACGAGCAGGAGAAAGCGCATCAACAGGGTTAACCTCTACCCTAATTGATAAAGGGTTTACTTCTGGAAGAATGAAGACAGGAACACCCCCTCGTGTAGATGGTCGATCTCTTGATTTTAATTCAATGGAAGAGCAACCAGGAGACAGAGAACCGTCAAAGTTCAGTTATTCCCCTGAAACACAACCATTAACCCGGCAACGTTCTTGCCATATCACTTATACGAGCGATGAAGTCCACGACACATTAAGATCTGGTTTTGATCGTTCACCAATGTTCAATGGGAATATTAAAAGCATAGGCCCTCGATATTGTCCTTCTATTGAAGATAAAGTCAATAGATTTGCAGATAAAAACAGACATCAAATTTTTGTTGAACCCGAAGGCTGGAATACAGTTGAGTATTATATTAATGGCTTTTCAACTTCTCTTCCTGAAGACATTCAATTCGATGCTTTACGAAAAGTAAAAGGCTTCGAAAACGTAAAGTTTTTTAGACCAGGATATGCTATTGAATATGATTATTTTCAACCCACCCAATTACATCATACTTTGCAAACTAAACTGGTCAAAGGTTTGTTTTTCGCTGGTCAAATAAATGGGACAACAGGATATGAAGAGGCAGCAGCACAAGGTTTGATAGCAGGAATCAACGCACATAATTTTCTTAATGCAAAGAACGAATTTGTCCTAAAAAGAAGTGAAGCATATATAGGCGTCTTGATTGACGACTTAATAACTAAAGGAACAGAAGAACCTTATCGCATGTTTACTTCTCGGGCAGAATACCGAACCCTTCTCAGGCAAGATAATGCTGATCTTCGATTGACTCCAAAGGGAAATTCTATTGGCCTTGCGAGCGATGAACGAATGGCTGCCGTTGAACACAAAGTTTCTCAAACAGCCCTGCTTAGAGACTTTTATGAAAAAACAAGCGTTCTCCCAGAAGAAGCAAATCCCTTTCTTGAAGCAAAGGGCTCCTCACCGATGCGACAATCCGACAAATTAATTAAAATTTATTCTCGGCCAGGCATTGATCTCGCAGACATGAGTTCTTTAACCAGTGTTTCCTCTTTTATAGAAGAAAACAATATTGATAAGGATGTACAAGAGCAAGTTGAAGTTCAAATCAAATATTCGGGCTATATAGAGAAAGAGAAGTCAAACGCAGACAAGCTCAATCGTCTTGAGGCAGTTAGTATTCCGGCATCTTTTAATTATGATTCTTTGGCCTCATTATCTCATGAAGCCAAAGAAAAACTGAATAAGATCAGACCAAAATCAATATCTCAAGCTTCGCGGATCAGCGGGATTAAACCCAGCGACATAAGCGTTCTTTTGGTGCAATTAGGGAGATGATGTTTCACGTGGAACATAAAAAATAAGGGATGAAAAAGGCAATATGTTCAACTAAAGATTATCTGGTTTCAGGCGAAACCTTTTCAATTGTTTGGGACAGCACAACACAATATGCCCAAACACATCCGATGCCTAAAGCTAAACAACTGGAGTCTTATTACGCTTCTGTAAATTACATTTCTCATAACGACTCCCAAAAAACCCCTTTTGCATTAACGTATCGAATCGCAAGAAATGGGATGTTTAGATTAAAGCATAGAATGTTTAAAAATCGAATTCCTCAGAACGCAAAAGTTCTTGATTATGGTTGCGGAACAGGAGAGTTCTTAAACTACCTGTCAACAAAGAAATACAAAACGGTAGGTGTTGAAACAAATTCTGAAGCACGTAACCAATGTAAACAAAAAGGAATAAATGTTGTTTCTTCATGGGAAAAGCTGCCAAACAATGAATATGAT
This sequence comes from Candidatus Arcticimaribacter sp., assembly GCA_038142965.1. Lineage (GTDB taxonomy): Bacteria > Bacteroidota > Bacteroidia > Flavobacteriales > Flavobacteriaceae > Arcticimaribacter. The sequence goes on from JAYQLC010000010.1 coordinate 39,978, forward strand.
TTGATAACCCTTTGGCATGTTCTGGAACATGTTCCAGATTTGGAACAGTGCCTTAGATCAATTCAGACTCAACTAAAAAAAAGAGGCACCTTATTAATAGCGGTCCCAAACCTTAATTCTTTTGATGCTGTATATTATGAAAAGTATTGGGCTGCCTTTGATGTGCCCAGGCATCTTTGGCATTTTTCTAAACAGGGAATGAAAAAGCTAGTTGAGCCTTTTGGTTTCGAATTAGTGCGAAAGCACCCGTTGATGTTAGACGCACTATATATAGCCTATATTTCTGAGCAACACAAAGGCTCACGATTTCCTTTTTTGCGCGGGCTGTTCAGAGGAATAGAATCAAATATTAGAGCCATTATTTCTGGCGAATACTCTTCCTTAGTTTATGTCTTCGAAAAGATAAAATAATCTAAATTTCTTTTTTGTTTAAGATACGAGTCATTTTTAAGGCAAAGTCAGAAAAAAGTATTTTACCGTTTGCATTACGATCAACAGCATAAGCTGTGTCTTCAATCAACTCGATTAATTCCTGTGCATTACCACTGTGTACAAAGGGAGCAAACTTTTCTATTTGGAATCCTGTCAGAGATTTGAAATTAATGAGAGACTCTGCCTTGTAAGACACCATTAAAGCCTGTCTTATAAAGTTGAGGCAGTACAAGAGAAACTCTTTCTGGACAGTCCTCCCCAGTGCAGCTGTTTTATTCGCCCACGACATGAGGTCTATTACTACACTTTTATTCCCGCTCGCTTTAAATGCGCCTCTTAGGCATTCAACAAAAAGGACTTCAAATTCTTTTTGTTGTTCGATATTTTGAAAAGACTCTAAGGCCTTTCTCAAACTACCCTCTGCATTGGTAGCATAAAATTCAGCAAGTCTTTCATCACAATTTGAATTAATTAAAAAGGATTTAATGTCATCTGCATCGACAGGTTTTAGGGTTGAGATTTGACAACGAGATTTGATTGTAGGTAACAAATCTAATTCATTTTTGGCGACGAAAATAAAGAAAGTTTTGGACGGAGGCTCCTCTATCAATTTCAATAATTTATTGCTAGACTGAATATTTAATTTATCAACTCCCCATAAAACACAAACCTTTGCACCCCCAGAAAAAGATTTAAGGTGTAAGTTTTTGTATAACAAATCAATTTCATCAACACCTATGTTGCCTTGTTTGTTTTCCGACCCAATAGACAACATCCATTCATTTGAACTTCCATATGGGTTTTCTGAAATAAAATTTCTCCACTGTTCTATGTAGTCAGAGCATTTTGGTTTGCTACTGATCGAGGCCGACGTTGCTACAGGGAAAATAAATTGTATATCGGGGTGTTCCAAAAAAAGGAAGTATCTTTTTTATCTCTCTGGTACTTCTCAACTTGTTTTACATCCCATAATAGCTCAAGAGCAAATGCAACGGCTAAATGTAGACCGCCGCGGCCAGAATTGTCTATAAAACACTGACTATGAGGAACTTGCTCTTCTTTTAGGGAAGAAAAAAAGTTTTCCCTTTAGTTCATCTTGCCCAACAACTCCGTTTAGAAACATTCCCAAAGATAATATAAAATTAATTTCAAATGCTTGGCGACTAAAGGCAAGAGTTTATGAGAATTCTTTACTTTTGCAAAAATTTTTTATGATGAATACCTTAAGCAAACTATCTCTCAATAACGAAAAAGTTCTAATCCGTGTGGATTTCAATGTTCCTTTGAATGACCAAGGTAAAGTAACAGACGACACAAGAATTAGAGCAGCAAAGCCCACTATTGATTATATTCTTTCTAAAGGAGGCAGTTGTATTTTGATGTCTCACTTGGGTCGCCCAAAAGGAAAAGATGCTCAGTTTTCTTTGAGTAAAATACAGAAATCTGTGTCAGAAATATTGGAAGTACCCGTAATTTTTGCTAAAGATTGTATTGGAACAGAAACTCAAGAAAGGGCAAATTCCTTCAAAACGGTCAAGTATTACTTTTAGAAAACCTTCGTTTTTATGAAGAAGAAACCCAGGGTGATCAAGAATTTGCGAAGCAACTTTCAAATCTAGGGTCTGTTTATGTAAATGACGCTTTCGGAACAGCCCACAGAGCTCACGCCTCAACTGCAGTTATCGCCTCTTTTTTTGAAAACAAAAAAGCTTTTGGTAAACTTTTGGAAAAAGAAGTTTCAGCAATCGATAAAGTTATGAATACGGGAAAAAAACCCGTTTTAGCGATCCTTGGAGGAGCAAAAGTTTCTTCAAAAATTACCATTATTGAAAACATCTTAGATAAGATTGACCATTTGATTATTGGAGGAGGAATGGCGTACACTTTTATCAAGGCACAGGGAGGAAATATTGGAGATTCTTTATGTGAAGACGAATATCTCGAATACACAAGAGATTTATTGGTTCTGGCTGCGGAGAAGAATGTACAAATACACCTACCAACAGATGTTGTATGCACCAAGGAGTTTGACAATAATTCTCAAAGTCAAATTAAACCTATTGACTCCATTCCAGAGAAATGGATGGGTCTAGATTCTGGTCCAGATAGTATTAGTAACTTCAGAGCTGTGATTTTAGAATCTAAAACTATATTATGGAATGGTCCTGTTGGAGTCTTTGAATTTTTAAACTTTGCAAAAGGAACTATTGCATTAGGAGAGGCGATTGCTGAAAGCACAGCAAAAGGAGCTTTTTCACTTGTGGGGGGTGGAGATTCTGTTGCGGCAGTAAAACAATTTGGTTTTCAAAATCAAGTAAGTTATGTTTCAACAGGAGGCGGAGCTATGCTAGAAAGTCTTGAAGGGAAAGATTTGCCAGGGATTGCAGCTTTAAGAGATTGAATTTAAGACATTTCTAAAACCCTCTTGTGGAATGATTTTTGTTTATCTAGATATGTGAGTAACGAATTGGTGTCATGAAAAAACTCTTTTTGCTTCGATATTTGTTTTATTAGGATGTTCTTCAAAGAAGGCAGAACGCTATGTTCCCGATTCAAACGGAAATTTAAATCATGTTACTGTTGTAATGAGCAATGCTCAATGGAATGGTGGTCTGGGAGAATTAGTTCGTAAAGAAATTGCCTCAGAGTACGAGGGTCTTCCCATGAATGAACCAAGATTTTCTTTAAAACAACTACACCCCAAAAACTTTGATGGTTTTGCCAGAAATAGTAGAAATATCCTTTGGTTTAAAAAAGACAGTATCGCTCGCTTCGAGTTGATTCAAAATCCATATGCACGCCCTCAAATAGTTGCTTCATTTAGAGGAGAAGATGAAGAAATTATGAAGGAATATGTTCGAGAGAACAAACAATTAATACAGGGGTTATTTCAAGAAAATGAACGAAAGGAAAAATTGAGACGAATTCGAAAGGCTTTGTCAAAAGACTACAGCTTGGAAAACCGTTTCAATTTTAGTTTAAGCTACCCTTCGGCCTATAAGACCGTAAAAGATACGGTCAATTTTATTTGGATTGAAAAGCAAATACATAAAGGAACCCTAAATTTGATTGCTTATACATTACCTTTAAAAGAATTTTCCTCAAACCCAATGAATGATATTGTAAAAATAAGAGATTCAATAGGTGAAGTATATGTCCCAGGGAGACTACCAGGAAGCCATATGATTACAGAGGAAGCTTATCTACCGTATCTTTATAAAACTACTTTGGACGATAAAGAGGCTTATTTAACAAAAGGAATGTGGGAGGTAAAAAAAGATTTTATGGCAGGCCCTTTTGTAAACTATATGCTTAAGGATCAACTAAATAAAAAATGGATAGTGGTAGAAGGTTTTGCTTTTGCTCCTTCAGTAAGTAAGCGTGACTATATGTTTGAATTAAACACGATTATATCGACTTTTAGTCAAGCGATTAAAAAAGAGAATTAATCTTTCTTTTTTTCAATTTTTGAAGAATCTTCCTCTTCTTCTTTTGTTGCTTTTTTGAATTCTTTGATACCGCTTCCTAGACCACGCATTAGTTCAGGAATTTTTCTACCACCAAAAAGTAATAAAACGACGATAACGATGAGGATTATTTGGGGCCTCCAATCATTCCTAAAAAAGTTATTAAGCTTATCATATCATTGATTTTTCACAAATGTAAAAATAAAAATTATAGTGAATCCATATTTTGTGGAAGTAAAGCAGTAATTTTTAATCTAGGGTTTCTTTATATTTGTACTACACCATGAAAAAAACACCGGATAAAAGGGGAAAACTCAAACAAAAACTATTAAACAAGTATCGATTAGTAGTACTTAATGAAGAAACTTTCGAAGAGCAAATGTATTTTCGATTGACTCGTTTGAACGTGATGATTATTTCTGTTCTTTTAATTTCAATCTTTGTTGTAGGAACATTTCTTTTGATAGCATCAACTCCACTAAAAGAATTTATGCCGGGCTACTCCTCTACGGAGATGAGAGCTCAAACCGCAGAAAATGCCTTTAAGTTAGATTCTTTAAGTAGAGCTTACAATCAGTCGATACGCTACCTAAATTCGATTCAAAGAGTTTTGGTGGGTGATCTGAAATCCGATGACCTAGAAGAAAGCAGAATAGAGTTCGATAGTTTTCAAAAAAAAATCAAAAGAAATTGTTTCAACAAGCGTAGACGACTCTCTACTCAGGGTAATAGTAGATCAAGAAGATAAATACAACCTTCCAGGAAACTCAAAAAACAAAGTTGATTTTGTTCTTTTTCCTCCAGCCCAAGGGAATTTATCTCAAGCTTATGACCCCGCAAACAAGCATTATGCAGTAGATATCGTTCTCAAAGAAAATGATCCAATTAAAGCGGTAGCTGAAGGAACAGTAATTTTTTCAGAATGGACTTCGGGGACAGGCCATGTCATTATCATTGAACATCCCTTTGGGTTAATTTCTGCTTATAAGCACAATGCGTCTTTGAGTAAACAACAAGGAGATTTTGTAAAACCAGGAGAAGTTATAGCTACAGCAGGTAATACGGGTGAATTTACTACGGGTTGGCATTTACATTTTGAACTTTGGAGTGATGGATACCCGATGAATCCAGAAAATTTCATTGATTTTTCTAAAAAATAGCATATGAAGCAAATAGCAGCAAAACTTTTTGCCAGGATAATATTCAAAAGAAATCAAAAGTGGAAAAAAAACCCCATTGAATATCAAAAAAAAACCTTTAAGAAACTAATTGCAACTGCTCGAGAAACAACCTTTGGAAAAGATCACAACTTTAAATCGATAAATACTCCTTCCGATTTTTCTCAATTTGTACCCGTGAGGGATTATGAAGAATTGAGCCCATATATTGATCGAATGGTTGCAGGGGAAGAAGACATATTGTGGCCTGGAAAACCAATCTATTTTTCTAAAACAAGCGGGACAACTTCAGGAGTTAAATACATCCCAATTACCAAAGAATCAATGCCGACTCATATCACCGCTGCACGCGATGCATTGTTAAATTATATTTACAGAACTGGAAAAACAGGCTTTTTAAAAGGGAAACAAATTTTTATTCAAGGGAGTCCCAGCCTAGAGAATAAAAACGGAGTTGCCTTAGGGAGATTATCCGGAATAGTTGCACATTATGTTCCTCGATATTTACAAAAAAGCAGAATGCCTAGTTGGGAAACAAATTGCATAGAAGATTGGGAACAAAAAGTAGACACAATTGTTGAGGAGACTTTAACAAAAAACATGACCCTGATTGGAGGAATACCCTCATGGGTTCAGATGTATTTTGAAAAATTAAAAAACAGAACAAATAAAAATGTTGGTGACATATTTCAAGATTTTTCTCTTTTAGTTTATGGTGGAGTTAATTTTGAACCCTACAAAAGTGTATTTAATAACCTTATTGGACGAAAGGTTGATACAATAGAACTTTTCCGGCATCCGAGGGGTTTTTCGCGTATCAGGATCTTACAGAACAAGACGGATTACTGTTGTTGTTAAACAACGATATTTTTTATGAATTTATTCGAGTTGATCAGATTCAAGAAGAAAATCCAAAACGCTATTTGTTACACGAAATAGAGTTGGGAGTAAATTACGCTCTTATTATTTCAACTAGTGCAGGACTTTGGGCATACAATATCGGAGACACCATTCGCTTTGTCTCCAGGGCTCCTTTTCGATTAGTTGTTACGGGCAGGATAAAACATTTTATTTCTGCTTTTGGAGAACATGTGATCGGTAAAGAAGTAGAAACAGCTCTAAAAAAAGCAACAGAGGGAACCAATATTCGTGTTCGTGAGTTTACAGTTGCTCCCCAAGTAAAACCAGAAAAAGGCTTGCCCTACCATGAATGGTTTATTGAATTTGATCTTCCTCCAAAAGATATTGAAGCTTTTGAAAAGGATTTGGATCAAGAAATGGAAAAACAGAACGTTTATTATCAAGATTTAATTCAAGGGAAAGTTCTTAGAAAACTTGTAATCAAACCAGTTGTAAAGCATGGTTTTGAAGCCTACATGAAATCCATAGGAAAATTAGGAGGGCAAAACAAAGTTCCTCGTTTATCTAACGATCGTGAAATAGCAGACGCCCTTCAAAAAAGGAGTAAAAAATGCAAATGAAAACAATACTAATAACAGGAGGATTAGGGTTTATTGGTTCTAACTTCGTAGATTATCTAATAGAATTAAAGCCAGATCAAAACCTCTTAATTTTAGACAAAAAAACTTATGCGGCAGATCCAAAAGCTCTTGATCGTTGGAAAGGGAATACTCAAATTTCTTTTGTAAAAGGAGATATTTGTGATGCAATTCTTTTGGAAAAACTCTTTAGCGAGAACAACATTCAAGGAGTTATTCATTTTGCTGCAGAATCACATGTTGACAATTCAATCAGCGGACCACAGGCATTCGTAGAAACGAATATCATGGGAACTTTTCAGCTTTTAGAAGCCTCAAGGAAAAGTTGGTTAGAGGATGATCAAAAGCTGAAATCAGCTTTCAAATCAGCCCGATTTCATCATATTTCTACAGATGAAGTTTACGGCGCTTTGGGGTCAGAGGGAACTTTTACAGAAAAAACGGCATATGCCCCCAACAGCCCTTACAGTGCATCTAAGGCAGCCTCAGATCATTTAGTTCGAAGTTATTTTCACACCTATGGTTTACCAGTAGTGACTACAAATTGTTCCAATAATTTTGGGCCTCATCAGCATCATGAAAAATTGATACCAACGATTATCAGAAAAGCAATTCAAGAAGAATCGATCCCAATTTATGGGACTGGTGAAAACATTAGAGATTGGCTTTTTGTAAAAGATCATTGTAAGGCAATTCAAATCGTTTTTGAAAGAGGAGTTTTGGGGGAGGTTTATGTTGTTGGTGGAGATAATGAGAAAACTAACCTTGAGTTATGTGCTTCGGTAATAGATATTTTAGATGAAATTGAACCCCGAACTAACGGCGAGTCGTATTCAAAATTAATAACTCATGTTATCGATCGACTAGGACATGATTATCGATATGCAATCGATGCAACTAAAATGAAAAATGATTTAAAATGGTCTCCTGAAACACCTTTTGAAGAAGGTTTAAAAATCACAGTGGAGCACTACCTTGCCAAAAGAAAATAAAAAAAGAATTATGAAAGGAATAATTTTAGCAGGAGGAAAGGGAACACGCTTGTATCCGTTAACCAAAGCAGTAAGTAAACAGCTTATGCCCATTTATGATAAACCTATGGTGTATTACCCTCTTGCAACTTTAATTGAAGCCGGGATTCATGAAATTTTGATCATAACCACCCCACAAGACCTTCCGCTGTATCAAAGACTTTTGGGAAACGGTTCTAGAATAGGATGTAGTTTTTCATACAAAGAGCAAGCAGAGCCAAACGGTTTAGCACAAGCCTTTATTTTAGGAGAAGAGTTTATAAACAATGACCCCGTAGCTTTAATTTTAGGAGACAATTTATTTTATGGAACGCGTTTTATTGAGCAATTAAAAAGGCACGCCTCTTACGATGGAGGAATGATTTTTGCCAGCAAAGTAAGCGATCCACACCGTTATGGAATAGTTCAATTTGATTCCAACAAAAAGGCAATAGACATAGAAGAAAAACCGACTCATCCCAAGTCTTCTTATGCTGTTCCTGGAATTTACTTTTATGACAGCACAGTTGTAGAAAAAGCAAAAAAATTAAAACCCAGCAAACGAGGAGAACTTGAAATTACGGATCTCAACAGATTGTACATGGAAGAAGAGCGCTTGCATGTGGAAGTCTTAGATCACGGTACAGCATGGTTGGACACAGGAACGATTGAATCGCTTATGGAGGCCAGTCAGTTTGTTCAAGTTATTCAATCCAGACAAGGAATTCTGGTAGGAGCTATTGAAGCCGCAGCATACCACTCAGGAGCAATAGACCAAGAACAGTTAAGTCTTTTGGCAGATGAACTCAAAGGAACTGTTTACGGGGATTATTTAAAGTCATTGATTTCGAATTAGTATGGAAGCAATTCAAACAAAAATAGAAGAGTGTTGGTTGATCAAACCAAAAGTTTATGAAGATCCTAGAGGCTATTTTTATGAGAGTTTTCAAAAAGAACGTTTTGAACAAATAACTCAACTCTCTTTTAATCCCATTCAGGATAATGAGGCTTATTCTACCTATGGTGTAATTCGAGGACTTCATTTTCAAAAAGAACCTTTTGCACAAGCGAAGCTTGTACGAGCCTTAAAAGGAACGATTTTAGATGTAGTTGTAGATCTGAGAAAAGCGAGCAAAACATATGGAGCGGTTGTTACAGCCGAGTTGAGTCAAGAAAATAAAGAACAATTATTTGTACCAAAAGGATGTGCACACGGCTATGCAGTTCTCAGCCCAGATGCAGTCGTTTTTTATAAAACAGACGCTTATTATCATCCTCAAACAGAGGGTGGGATTTTGTATAACGATCCAGAACTTAATATCGATTGGCGTATTCCAGAGAAAGACCATATTTTGAGCGAAAAAGACACCCTCTGGAAGGGTTTTAAAAACAGCAACCAGTGAAAAAATTCTCGTTACAGGAGCCAAAGGTCAGCTAGGAACCACCCTTAAAGAAAAAGCACGTTCGAGTAAAGATCATTGGGTGTTTTGTGGGCGAGATGAATTTGATATTACAGATTCAAAAGCTATTGCAGATTTTTTGAAAAACAAACAATTTGATTATTGTATCAATTGTGCAGCTTACACCAATGTTGCAAAGGCAGAACAAGAAGTAGACCAAGCACAAGCCATAAATGTTGAAGCAGTTAAAAAACTTGTTCATGTATGTAATCAAAATCAAATTACTCTTATCCACATTTCTACAGACTATGTGTTCGATGGTAATAAAAAAACCCCTTACATTGAAACGGATTATACTGCTCCTTTGAATCAATACGGGAAAACTAAATTACAAGGGGAACAGGAGATTCAGCAAAAAGCAAGAGCATTTTATATTGTTCGAACCTCTTGGTTGTATAGCAAAACACTTGGGTCAAATTTTTACAGTGCAATTTTGAATAAAGCCAAAAAAGGAGAAGCGATCTCTGTTGTTAATGATCAAATAGGAACCCCGACAAATGTAGATCATTTGGCATCATTTATCATGCGGTTGATTTTAAAAGAACCTCCAAAAGGGGTGTATCATTTTTCGGATGAACAAATAATGAGTTGGTTTGATTTAGCAGAGAAAATCTTAGAGGAACATCAGCTTGATAATCCGATTATTCCAATTGCTACCACAGAATCAGGAGTTATACGTCCGCATTACAGTCCAATTTTTTCAAATAAAAAGTTTTGAAAAAATACAGTGTAATAATACCGGCTCATAACGAAGAGAAGTTCATAGAGGGAATGCTTCAGACTTTGTGTGAACAAACTATTCCTGCAGCTGAAATTGTTTTGGTAAATGATAATTCAACAGACAATACAGAGAAAATTATGCAGCGTTTTGCAACAAATCATAAAAACATTACATACATACATCACAATTCTTCTAAAGAACACTTACCTGGAACTAAAGTAATATATGCTTTTTTGGCCGGACATAAAAAACTGAAAAGACCTTATGATGTAATTGTAAAAATGGACGCCGACCTCTTATTACCAATAAATTACTTTGAGGTTTTGATGAATGTTTTCAAAAACAAAAAAATTGGAATTGCTGGAGGCTTTTGTTACGAAGCAGATGCCCAAGGTACATGGAAGCTAAATCATCCGATGGAACAAAGTCACGTTCGAGGAGCTTTTAAGGCCTACTCTAAAGAATGTTACTTAAAGATAGGGAGGCCTTCTTCCAGCTATGGGCTGGGACACGGTTGACGAGCTTTTGGCGCGATACTACGGATTTGAAGTAAAAACCCTTGAAAACATCCACGTGAAACATTTGAGGCCCTTAGGAGCCGGATATGCACAAAAAGCAGATGAACTACAAGGTACCGCATTTTATGTTTTACGATATGGAAAAACTCTTACCTTGTTGGCGAGTTTGAAAAATGCTTTCCAAAAAAGAAGTATTCTTGTTTTTTTAGGTTAATGAAGGGATATCAAAAGGCAAAACGGGATCAACAACCTTTTTTGATCAATGAAAACCAAGGAAAGTTTATTCGAACCTATCGTTGGAACAAGATTTTAAAAAAGAGTAGCTAAAAACAGATACGATTCGGAAAGAAATTCCGTTAAAACAATAAACATAATAAGTGTTATGAAAATAGCCATAATAGGATCTGGATATGTAGGATTGGTTACTGGGACTTGTTTTGCAGAGACGGGTAATGAGGTTTTATGTGTTGACAATAACACATCAAAGATTCAGGCCATGAAACAGGGAAAGATTCCCATTTATGAACCTGAACTCGAAACTCTTTTTCAAAGAAACACCTCAGCAAATCGGCTGCATTTTACTGATGACCTATCAGAAGCGGTTGCTTTTGCAGACCTTATTTTTTTAGCACTTCCAACTCCTCAAACCGAAGATGAATCCCCAGATTTGAGTTATGTCTTGGAAACTTCGAGAATTATAGCAGAATTGGTTCAAGGGTATAAAATCATTGTAAACAAGAGCACAGTACCCGTAGGAACTTCTGATCGCATCCAAGAAATATTTGACGCCCAAAATGGAGTTGAGGTTGATGTGGTATCAAACCCAGAGTTTTTAAAAGAAGGATTTGCTGTTCAAGACTTTATGAAACCGCAGAGGATAATCATAGGTTCCTCCTCAGAAAAAGCAATTGCGAAACTTCAAAAAACTTTATGCTCCTTACATGCGAACTGGAAATCGAATTCAATTGATGGATACTGTTTCAGCAGAGTTAACCAAATATGCTTCCAATGCTTTTTTAGCCACAAAGATTAGTTTCATGAATGAAATTGCAAATTATTGTGAATTGGTAGGCGCCAATGTCGATCAGGTTAGAGAAGGAATGGGGAGCGACATTAGAATTGGAAACCGATTTTTGTTTCCTGGGATTGGATATGGAGGTTCTTGTTTTCCAAAAGACGTAAAAGCCTTAAAAAAATTAGGTAATGATCAAGAACAACCATTTGAAATTATCACAGCTGTTGATCGGGTAAATACTCAACAGAAAAAACGTTTTACGTCCAAAATAGAAACTCATTTTCAAAAAAATGTTAAAGGCAAAAAATTTGCTCTTTGGGGGCTTTCTTATAAACCCGGGACAGATGATGTGCGTGAGGCTCCCTCTTTTTTTATAATTGAAAAGTTACTTGCTCAAGGGGCAAGCTTTTCGGTTTTTGATCCTGTTGCAATACAAAACACACGACAGTATTTTGGCGATCGCATAACTTATGCTTCTTCTCCAAACGATGCTCTTAATAATGCAGATGCTTTGATCGTATGTACGGAGTGGAATTTATTTCGCAACCTTGACATAACTTTTTTTTAAAAAGAATATGCGTGAATTCCTGATTTTTGATGGGCGTAATGTTTTTGATCCAAAGGAAATGAAAGCAGCAGGAATTATGTACTACTGTGTTGGGCGTTAAGAAATCTATCTGACACTCAATCACTTTAAAACAGAGGGTTTTGTAAACGTTATTTTTCGGCTGTATTCGTTCAACATAAAAAATCAAAAAGGGAAGATAGTGAACAAAGCGCAAAAAAACTCACCGTATTGGATTAGTTGTAACGAATGTTTTGGGAGTGGAAAAAAAAGACAACGACCTCGAAAAAAAAAATCGACTCAAATATCAGAAAGAACGGTATCAATATGAGAAAACAAATAATGGAGGCCCAAAGCCGATTCGCCCAAAAGGGCATTTAGATTCTTGTAAAAATTGCTTTGGATCGGGATTACTTCCTGCAAAAGGCCTCCCTATACCAGACACAAAAAACTTTCCACACATAGCAATAATTGGTTGTGGAATAGGAGGAGTTGCTTTAGCTGTCGCCTGTTTGCACCGACAAATTCCTTTTACTCTTTATGAACGAGACATCAATTTTGAGACACGATCACAAGGCTATGGGCTTACTTTGCAGCAAGCGAGTAAATCTATTGAAGCGTTTGGTATTTCTTCTTTAGCAGAAGGGGTTATCTCAACTCGGCACATTGTTCACAACACTGAAGGAAAAGTATTGGGTGAATGGGGAATGAGAAAATGGATGCAATCGGATTCCAGAAAACCCCTCAAACGAACCAACATACACATTGCTAGACAATCTTTACGGTTAAGTTTGCTTCAACAACTCGGGGGCACGATCAGGTTCATTGGGGTCATAGCTTAACAGGTTTGAATGAAACCAAGGGGCATGGAGTAGATTTAACTTTTCGTGTGAATGGAGGAATAAAAAAAGTTAAAGCGGAACTTGTGATTGGGGCCGATGGCATTCGAAGTTTTGTGAGAAAAAGATTGATAGGCGAACAACTCTCTCCATTAAGATATTTAGATTGTATCGTAATATTGGGTATTTGTCCTTTGGACAAACTCAAAAACCTGGATCAGTCTTTATTGGATTCTGCTACTGTATTTCAAACTGCAAATGGGAATGAGCGCATTTATATGATGCCTTTTTCTTCAGAGGCTGTAATGTGGCAGTTGAGTTTTCCAATGAAAGAAAAAGAAGCAAAAAGGTTAAGCGCTCAAGGAGCGTTTGAACTAAAAAAAGAAGCTTGTCGAAGAGCCCGATGGCATGAACCTATTCCACAGATTTTGGAAGCAACTGATGAAACTCAAGTTTCGGGTTATCCTGTTTATGATCGTAAAATACTTCATCCTGAATTATTGGGAAAAGGAAAGCAGATCACGTTGATTGGTGATGCAGCCCACCCTATGAGTCCATTCAAAGGCCAAGGAGCCAATCAAGCTTTGTTGGATGCCCTAGAATTGGCTCGAGCAATATCTAAAGGCTGTAGACCCGGTACTCAATGGAGATCAACAGGAATAAGAGCAAGCGTATTGAATGCTTTTGAATCAGAAATGTTAGAACGTACAGCTTCAAAAGTTAATGATTCTGCTGCTGCTGCACAATTTTTACATTCCGAGATTGTACTTCAACAAAATGATAAACCTAGAGGGACGACCCTCAAGAAAAAACAATAAAAATTTAACAGAAGCTTTTTGTTCATCACTCAAAAATCAATTCATACATAAGAAAAATTTAAGAGTTTAACTCTTTCTGTAAAACAACACGGTACATATTCTGGAGTCTTTTTATATTTGCGGGGTAAAAACAAACAGATGAATATTTTGGTCATTGGCGGCGGCGGTCGCGAACACACGATTGCTTGGAAATTAGCTCAAAGCAAACAATGTAAGAAACTTTTTGTAGCTCCAGGAAACGCAGGAACCCATGAAATTGCAACGAACCTTTCCATCGGTGTAACCGATTTTAAGGCCATTAAAGAAGCCGTGCTCACTTATAGCATCAGTATGGTAATTGTGGGTCCAGAAGACCCTTTGGTCAAAGGAATTCACGATTTCTTTTTAGGAGACGAACAATTGCAAGGCATTACCGTTGTGGGACCTCAGAAAGCGGCTGCAACCCTAGAAGGAAGTAAAGAGTTTGCTAAAGAATTTATGAAAGCCCACAACATTCCGACAGCACAATACGATAGCTTTACAGCGGATACAGTAGACGAAGGCTGTCGTTTTTTAGAAACAATGAAGGCTCCTTATGTACTGAAAGCAGACGGGCTTGCAGCAGGGAAAGGAGTTTTAATTTTGGATAGCTTGGAGGATGCACAAAAAGAACTGAGGGAAATGTTGGTTGGTCAAAAATTTGGACAGGCTTCAAAAAAAGTTGTTATTGAAGAATTTCTAAAAGGAATAGAGTTGTCGTGCTTTGTTTTGACAGATGGTAAAAACTACTTGACACTGCCTATGGCCAAAGATTACAAGCGAATTGGAGAAGGAGATACAGGCCTTAATACAGGAGGAATGGGAGCCATCTCACCGGTCCCTTTCGCTTCTTCAGAGTTCATCAAAAAAATAGAAGATCGAATAATTAAACCGACAATGATTGGGTTTCAAAAAAGCAACTTACCTTTCCAAGGGTTTGTTTTTATTGGACTTATTAAGGTTGGCGAAGACCCTTTTGTAATTGAATACAATGTACGGATGGGAGATCCAGAAACTGAGGTTGTTTTTCCAAGAATTCAAAATGACTGGGTAGAGCTTTTTAAAGCGGTCGGAACCCAAACCTTAGACCAACATCAATTGCAGATAGACCCTAGAACAGCAACTACAATTATGGCGGTTTCGGGAGGATACCCAGAAGCATATGAAAAAGGAAAAAAAATTACGGGGATATCTGAAGTAAAAACAAGCACCGTTTTTCATGCAGGAACTCAAATGGACGAGGGAATAGTAAAAACCGCTGGTGGAAGGGTATTAGCGGTCACTTCTTTTGGAAAAGACCATAATGAGTCGCTTAAGCAATCCTATGAAGGCTTAGGAAAAATTAATTTTCAAGGAATGTACTATCGAAAAGATTTAGGATTCGATTTATAAAAAAGAGTGTGCAGAAGGATCTTTATTTTCCTCTCCTTTGTCGTTAAAAATTTTTAGTTGATGTGTCCAGTAAACCAATAAAGAAAAGATAACGATTGCAAAAATCCAGTT
Organism: Candidatus Arcticimaribacter sp.; assembly: GCA_038142965.1. GTDB lineage: Bacteria > Bacteroidota > Bacteroidia > Flavobacteriales > Flavobacteriaceae > Arcticimaribacter. The sequence continues at coordinate 55,021 of JAYQLC010000010.1, forward strand.
GATTGAATTTGATAACCACCAGTTATTCAATTCGAGTTCCCTCAAGACGTTGAAGGGCAAAAATAAAACCTCTTCAAACAACCACGCTATAGCTTCAAAAAATTCTTTCATTTTGTTAAATATAAATTCTTCTGCAAATTTAAAAAAACCTGAGAGGAAATCAATGTTTTAATAGATTTAAGTATTAAAAAACTTAAAAAAAGTTTCTCGGTTTTGACTAATTAAATGTTAAGTTGGTATGAACGGTGTATTAAACATTAAATTTGTCTTGTTTAAAATAAAATAATATCCAAATTACAGAGGTTGTAATATCGAAAAGAAAGAAATTAGTTCTCGATAAAGGCATTAAAAAACAATTTAAATTAAAGAAGTAAACATGTTTCAGCATTTTATTATCACCCGTTTTAATTTAAGGAGGGCAGATTGGAAAACAACAAAAAACTCTGAGGAGGTTTTAACAGAGACGTGGCTAAAAAATAGATTTACGTTATTTGAAAATTACTGTTTGCCTTCAGTAAAAAAGCAGAAAAATCAGAATTTTAAATGGTTGGTGTTTTTGGACACCAATACTCCAGAGATTTATAAAGAAAAAATATCGAGTTATAACTTTGATAATTTACTACCCTTTTTTATTGATGGTATGGACAATTTTTTGCCCTCCATTAAGGAAAAAATACAAGAACTAAACACAACGGATTACATCATTACTTCAAGATTGGATAACGATGACAGCCTACACATGAATTACGTAGATCTGGTTCAGAGCATGTTTGATAAACAAAAATTCATGGCAGTTGATATTGTTGATGGTTATGGAATGCAAACAGGAGATAAGGTTAAATTAGGTAAAATGAGACATTTATACAATCCTTACATAAGTCTTATTGAATCCGTGACTAATGACTTCGAAACCGTATGGTTCAGAGGACATACCTATTGGAAATTTGAAAATAAAATTACAAGAGTTAAAGACAAGCCTTCCTGGTTAACCATAATTCATCAAGAAAATAAGTCAAATCGGTTCAGAGGGTTTGGAAAAGTTAGACAAGAATCTTTGGATGATTTTAACATAAAAAAAGAAAAATTAGCAGAATTAAAAGCTCGTTTTTTTGATTCGAACCAATGGATATTACAAAACATAAAAAACAGATGGTATTGTTTTGCTGCTTACTATGGAAAAGAAGTAAAAAAGAAAATAGGGCTTTATAAACTTAAAGTTCTTTTTGCTAAAAATGAATTTGATTGAACCTGAGCTTAAAACGGTTTGAAATAGAGGCTTGATAAACGATGGTTCAATCTAATAAATTATTGTAGGTTGCTCTAGCGAACATTGTTTACATTTATGTTATGATTTATGATCAGAGAAATTTAGTGGACAAACAAAATACAAAGTTTAACTGAAAAGCTATGTTTACAAGAATCTTTGGTAAAACTTCCTTTTTGAGCTATTTCATTGCTTTTACACTGCTTTTGTTAGCAGTTAATTCGCATCACAAAGCTATTTTGCTTAACAATCCTTTGGAAGGGAGTACTTTTAAACTGATTGTTGCAGGTATATTATCTCTCATTAGTTTAATATTTGTTGAATGGACGGTAAGGCGACAACTGTTGTTTCGAACCGGGAGTTACCATTTGCTACTATTTCCTTTATTTTTGTGGGTTTTGCCAATTAATCGATGGGATATTTGGCTGTGGATTGCTTCTTTGTTTTTATGGCTTAGCTTCATAAACATCATTAAAGTTGATGGTAATACTAATAGCAAAAACGTTATTTTCAATGCTGGTTTTTGGTTGGTTTTCTCTATATTTTTTAAAGTTGATTTTTTTATTTTTATCTAACTATATGGGGAGTGTTATACTTTAAAGGACAATTGAGTTTTAAAAATATACTCATTACTCTTCTTCCAGTTTTTTGTATCAGTGTTATTTGGTTAAGCCTGTATATTCTTTTTCCAAAATTTCCATCTTTGCGAACTGCTAACGTAATACCAAGGAATTTTTCTTTTCTGTGGAGTGAGTTTTACTCTGACAGTCTAGGACTGTTCTTAGTTATTATAACCATGACTTTGGTTGTTTTAAAATATTTTAGAATGTTAATTTACAGCCGCAATACCCAAAAAATTAATTTTTACAACATCATTTTGATTTTATTTTCGAGCATAATAATTATTCTTTTTGGCGGTAGTGGAAATGTGATCTCTTGGGTTTCCTTTTTGATGGTTACATCAATTTTATCAACACAGTATTTTGAAAGCTTTAAAAGAAAATGGCTTGTAGAGGTGTTTTTCACAACCTGTTTTTTAGTTGTTTTTCAAAATGAAATCACCAGAATATTGTTTTAAAAAATCAACGACATGATTATTCATTTTCATTTTCATTTTAAAACTACAGGTGTTACACGAAGTGTCGAAAGTATTGTTCCTTGTTTGAATAAATTTGAAGAAACAAAAGTATTTGGGTATGGAATTTCAAGTGATAGGATTTCTTTTATTAAAGTTTTAAAGGCAGTATTTTTAAAAGACAAAACGATAATTCATACTCACAGGAATAATGAAATGTTATTGGCATTAATCCTGCGTTTTTTTGGCGGAAAATTTAAGTTAATTTCTACTCGCCACGCTGATTCTGATCCTTCTCGATTTACTTATTATTTGATGTCCAAAGTCGATTCAAGAATAAGCTTAAGCAAGCAAATGGCTAAAAAGTTAAAAACAGAAACCACAACAATTGGGCATGGAGTTGACACAAAAAATTTTCAACCTAGAAAACTCCCCCTGACACCAAAAAAAAAACAATAAGTGTAGTTGGACGAATCAGAAAAACCAAAGGACAACGCGATGTAGTAGAAGCTGTCGCACCTTTGTTACGCAAAAACCCAGAATGGAAAGTACAATTTATTGGAACTGTAGATTCTGAACAATATGTACAAGATATCATAACTATAGCGAAGAATAATGCCGTTGAGAATCAGCTTCAATTTATTTCCCAAACCAATCAAATGAGCGATTACTATCAGAACAGTTCAGTGGTTGTGATAGCCTCTTATACTGAGGGGTTTTCTTTGGTTTGTTTAGAAGCGATGTCCTGCGGATGTATTACAATAGCAACCGAGCAGGTAGGAATTCATTCTGAGGTAATCGAACACAATAAAAATGGCTTTTTGTATCCGAAAGGGTCCATAAGTCCTTTGAGAGAAATTATTGAAAACGTCTTTGAAAACCCAAGTGTTTTGGAACCAAAACAAATTCGTCAAACCATATTAAAAGACTGGAGCACTGAGGTTTCCGCTCAAAAACTATTTGAGCATTATAAAAAACTAAGAACAGTTTAAAAAGATTTAAACGTCATCATAATTGACAACTACTTTCGAAGAGGTTGGCACAGCTTGACAGGTTAAAACCAATCCATCTGCAATTTCTTCATCTGTTAAAACTTGATTGTTAGCCATTGTTGCTGATCCTTCAGTTATTTTAGCAATACAACTGCAACAAACCCCACCTTGACAAGAATAGGGAACATCAATTTTTTGATTCAAAGCAGCATCAAGGATTGTATTTGAAGAGGAGCTTTCAATTTGATAGGTGCTATCATCTGCTATAATTTCTAGGGCAGTTAGGTCATTTGAGGAATTGACTTTTTCTTTGGGTTTTTCTGTGGAAGCCGAAAAAAGTTCAAAATAAATTGCTTGTTCTGAAATATCATTATCAAGAAGCGTATTTTTAACCTCAAGGATCATAGCCTCGGGACCACATAAATAAAAAGCTGTTGACAGTTGTCCCGTGTTTTTGAGAGTGTATTTTACAATACTAGAATTAATACGACCAAAGCGACCCTCTTTTTCATTGGATTTACTGAAGAGCCAAAGGATTTTTAATTGGGATGGATGTTCAGCCTCTAATGCTTTTAATTCGTTGTAAAAAAGTGTTTGCTCTGGAGTTTTATTTCCGTAAACTAAAGTAAAATGGGTGTCTTTATCTGAATTTAAGGCTGTTTTGAGAATTGAAAAAACAGGCGTTATTCCACTACCTGCAGCAAAGGCAGTCACATTTTTGGCATTACCATCATAAACAAACCTTCCTTCGGGTTCAGCAACATCGAGGTAGTCTCCAACTTTTAATTTTTGAGTTGCATGAGTTGAAAAAAGACCGTTTGGAATCCTCTTAATCCCAACTTCTAGAAGGTCTTCAAATGGAGCAGAACATAAAGAATATGACCGTCTAACCTCTTTATCTTTTAGGGTTGTTTTAAGACTGATGTATTGTCCCGATTGGAATTGGAAACGTTCTTTAAGTGAAGAAGGAACTTCAAAACCAATAGCTGATGCCTCAGACGTTAGCGTTTTAATGTTTTTGATTTTTAGCGTGTGATATGCTGCCATTGTTTTTTTTACAAAAATAATAAACCCGGAGAAACCCTTGAAAAAATGTAACATTATTTATTTTTAAACGACTTACTTTAAAACTATTATTTTTAAATGTCATCATCTCTCTTTCAATTAGGGCTTAAAAAGTTTTTACGTGCCCCACAAATGGAGGCTAAATTTACCATCAAGATAGTGATAGCTCTGTTGTTACTTTATTTTGCAGGATCTCTTTTGTTTGGAGGAATTGTGATTTATCCTGCATTGAGCAAAAAATTTCCTGAACAAGACGCCATTTCAATTATCAACAGTATTTTGATTTTAATCTTTATTTTTGAAATGATTATACGCTATTTTTTACAGCAGCTCCCAGTTACTGAAATCAAGTCGTTATTACTGCTCTCTATCTCAAAAAAGCGAATCATTAGAAATGTTTTATTGCGTTCTCTAATTTCAATTTATAACTCCATTCCTTATTTATTTTATTTGCCCATAAGTATTGCTTTGTATAGAGACGATTATCTTTTGAGTCAAGTATTTGCTTGGTGGATATCTCTTATGCTTTTATCTCTAAGCATCAATTTCATTACAATTTTGGTTAATAAAAACAATAAGATTTTAGCGGGCTTTATTTTGAGTTTAATTTTACTATATGTCTCCGAAAATTATTTTGAAATAGAAATTATTAGATTAACAGGACGTTTTTTTGACAGCTTATTAGAACAACCCCTTCTGGTTTTGATCCCTTTGTCAATCTTTTTAGGGCTATATTTCGTAACGTTTAGATTTCTAAAAAATAATCTAAACTTAGAGGGTTCACTTGTGGCAAAAAAAGAGGTTGCCAATGCAGAACGCTATGATTTTTTAGACATTTTTGGATCACACGCGCTTTTTTTAAAAAATGATCTAAGGTTGATAGTTCGAAATATTCGCCCCAGAAACGTTGTATTGGCATCTTTTCTCTTTTTGTTTTATGGCTTAGCCTTTTTCCCTTCACTAGAACATCAGCCAGAGTTTTTTATTCCATTTGCTTCAATTTTCATTACGGGGGGTTTTTGTTGACCTACGGAAACTATGTGCCTGCTTGGGACAGCGAATACTATCCCTTTTTGATGTGTCAAAATTTGTCCTACAAGCGATATTTAGACTCAAAATGGCGTTTGATGACCTTTGTTGTAGTGGTATCCACAATACTGTCAATTCCATACGTCTACTTTGGAATAGATGTTTACTTGATGATTTTATCAGGAGCGTTTTTTAATATTGGATTGGGAACATGGATAACTCTTTACGGAGGCTTACTCAACAAACAATCTCTTCAGTTAAACGTAAAAGCCAAAGCCTTTGAGAATACCCAAGCCTTCTCGGGAAAACAATTTTTAATGATTCTTCCAAAAATGATTTTACCCGTTTTGCTTTATCTAATTCCAGCAAAGATTTTCAACTCCACCATTGGCCTTATTTCTTTGGCTACGAGTGGAGCTTTGGGAATTCTATTTAAAAATCAAATCCTAAATCAAATGGTTCGATTGTATGTTAAAGAAAAACACCAAACTTTAAAGGCATTTACTCAAAAATAAAAGAATGATTACAACAAATTCGCTTACTAAAACGTATGGAGATAAAACAGCGTTATCTATTGACCATCTCGAAATACCCAAAGGACAATGTTTTGGATTGGTAGGAAATAATGGTGCAGGTAAAACCACCTTTTTTAGTCTTTTACTGGATCTTATAAAAGCATCTAGCGGTGAAATCATTTCCAATGAAATAGCAGTAGCTGAAAGTGAGGAATGGAAAAACTTTACTTCTGCTTTCATTGACGATTCGTTTTTGATCGGATACTTGACACCCGAAGAATACTTTTATTTTGTTGGAAGTTTGAGGGGATTGATCAAAAAGAGGTAAACACTTTTTTTTTGGAAGATTATTTAGATTTTTTTAATGATGAAATCTTAAATCAAAAAAAGTATTTAAGAGACTTTTCAAAGGGAAATCAGAAAAAAGTAGGTCTTATTGCTACTTTTATAGGAAGACCCAAAGTAATTATTTTGGATGAGCCTTTTGCAAATTTAGACCCTACAACCCAAATAAAGTTAAAGCAACTGATTCGCAAGGAAACAGAAGATAGGGAGCTAACGTTATTGATATCAAGTCATGATTTGAATCATGTAACCGAGGTTTGTAATCGTATTGTCTTATTGGAAAAAGGATCCATAATTATGGATAAAGAAACTACCTCTAAAACGCTTCAAGAACTAGAAGATTACTTTTCTGCCTAGCATACATACTAAAAACCTAGAATTTAAGTTATTAGTGTACATCAATTTGTTTTTGAAAAAGGTAAAAATATTTAGCGTTTTTTGTCTCATTATTTTGGGGTTTTGGAGCTGTTCAACGCAGAAAGACCGCTTTTTGAACCGTGAGTACCACAGCTTGAACACCAAATTCAATGTGCTTTTCAACGGAGAGGAAGCCCTAGAAATAGGTACAGTTATTCTAGCAAGTGAAGCTCAAGATGATTTTTTGAATGTACTTCCTGTAGAGTTGATTACTTTGGATGGAGAAGATGAAAATACTTCAGCGGTAATCCCTAGTTTTATTCGAGCAGAGGAAAAGGCAGTAAAAGCGATTCAGAAGCATTCCATGAATTTCAATGGAAAACAAAAGAATGATCAAATTAACAAAGCCTATTTGCTTTTAGGAAAAGCACGGTATTATGATAGACGTTTTTTTCCTGCTCTTGAAGCATTCAACTTTCTTCTTGGTTTAAGTTCCGAAGCGGATGTTTTTTACGAGGGGAAACTTTGGAGAGAAAAAACAAATATTCGTCTTCGAAATGATGAGTTAGCGGTTTCTAATTTAAAACCACTGGCGCTGACAATGTCCAAAAAGAAAGCTCTATGCAGAAGTTAATGCAACGCTAGCTCAGGCTTTTTTGAATATTCAACAAGTAGATTCGGCACTTAAATATATCAAAATTGCTGCTGATACCGAACGCAAAAGGACTACACAAACACGTTATCGTTTTATAGAAGCTCAACTTTTTGAAAAGCTGAATCAAAAAGACTCAGCACAATATTCTTTTTCATCTATTGTAGATTTAAAGCGAAAAGCACCCCGACTGTATTGGATGCATGCTAAATTGAATGCATTACGGATACAGTCAGAAATTAGTGGTGAGAGCCCAGAAAAAGCCTTAGAAAAATTAAGTAATGCTTTTGAAAACGAAAACTTTAATCATTTAATCTATAGACAGCAAGCACAGTATTACTTGAGCCAGGGAAAGGATAGTTTAGCAAAACAATTTTTTAACAAATCGTTGAGATCTCCTAGCATAGATCGACCCACTCGAAGACAAAATTATCGAGACCTAGCAGATGAAGCTTTTGCCCAAGGAGACTATGTTGTTGCAGGAGCATATTTGGATAGTCTTTTGGGTCAATTTCTTCAAGAAAGTCGACAAAAGAAAATTGTTGTAAGAGAGCGAGAAGGACTTCAAGACGTAATTGTCTTTGAAAAAACGATCAGAGTAGCGGATAGCATTCTGATGCTTACCTCAATGCAGCCCGAAGAACAATTGGCTTATTACCAAAAAGCAATTGATCAAAAAAGAGCAAAAGAATTTGCAAAAATTGAGCTTCAAAAGAAACCTCTGATTGGAATTTTGAATCGATCAAATCAGAAAAAATTTTATTTCTATAACGAAAATTTAGTGGTTTTAGGGAAACAAGAATTTGCCTCCAACTTTGGAAATCGACCGAACACAGACAATTGGAACAGAATAGAATCTTTGAATAGAAGTATTGTTTCAAATCAGAAAGAAGAAAACGTTGAAACAGAACAAATTCCAATTGTAAAAGAAAATGCTCAATCCTATGTAAATTTGCTTCCTAAGTCTTCAACTTTTTTAGACAGTTTATCCAATCAAAGGAATCAAGCATATTTAGAGGTAGGAATCTTGTACAAGGAAAAATTTAAAAACACTTTTTTAGCGAATGACCGCCTGAAAAAACTGTTAGTTAGTGAACCAAATGAAAATCAACAGTTGAACGCATGGTATCATTTGTATAAAATGAATGAGTTAGATCAGCCAAAAATGGCTCTGGTTTACAAAGATAAAATTGTAAGGGAGTATCCAGAATCTCGCTTTGCAAGAATAATAAGTGACCCAGAAAACTTTAAATTAAAGGAAAACGAAACTCCTCAGATTCGCTATGAATCATTGTATCAATTGTATTTAAACCAACAATATGAAGAGGTTTTATCCCAAGGAGAAGATTTGATGATTATTTTTAGTGGCTCGCCATTGGTTTCAAAAGTAGCTCATCTCATGGCCAATTCTTTAGGGAGATTAGAGGGGGGTAGAAAGTTGGAAAGAGAAACTAAAAAATTTGATTGAAACTTATCCCAATTCAGAAGCCTCTTCTCAGGCAAAAAGCACATTGGCTACTTTGGAAATTACAAATCAATCAGAAAAACCAACCAAGGTTTATTTGAATTACAAATTAATTTTTCCAATTTTAAAAGAAAATCAAAATCAATTTCAAGAATTGAGCGATGAGGTAAACCGAGCTCTTATAGAGGCAAAAATATCCTTTGGAAGCATTACTAGTGAGGTATATGATCGTGACTATATTTTCTTGGTGGTTAACGATTTAAGAGAGAAACCAAACACTTCATCCATTCTAAATGACAAGACACAAACCAATTTATCTACTGCATTTTCAAATAAATTTGTAGTTTTGTCATCCCAATACATAGATATTCAACTGTTTAAAAGCTGGAAAGCTATTCAATAACTCTATTAATATGAAAAACAACGAACTCAACGGTCAACCCAATCGAATCGAGAAAAACACCAAAATTAAAGGAGACATTGTTTCTGAAGCAGATTTTAGAATAGACGGAAATTTGGAAGGTTCTATCAAAACATCTGGAAAGGTTGTTATTGGTAAAGATGGGGTTATCAAAGGAATCATTGATTGTGCCTTTGCTGATATTGAAGGAAAGTTCAATGGAAAGCTAGACGTTAAAGAAAGTCTCTCTTTGAAATCTATGTGTCAACTTGATGGCGAAGTAGTCATTGGAAAACTCATTGTAGAATCTGGGGCTGTTTTTAATGCCAAATGCACTATGCGTTCAGCCTCTGATGTAAAATCAATAAACGGAAAAATTGAAAAAACAGCCTAAACATTGGCTTGTTTTTTCCTCGTTAGCTGTTCAAATTGCTGTGGTGGTTTATGTAGCTGTACGCGGAGGTCATTGGCTTGACCAATATTTTAAAACCCAAAGCAATTTTTGGGCGCTTTTTCTATCTGCCTTGGGGATTATTTTGATTTTGGTTCTCATACAAAAACAATCAAAACATTTAAACGATAAGTGAAGGCAAATACACCATTTATTTTTTCACTAATTTTCTCGTTAGTTTTAATCCTTCATTTGGGAGTTTTGTCTCTTTTGGGAATCCCTCTTTGGTCCAATCACATCTTACTGAGTTACGGTTCAAATTTTGTTTTAGCAGCAACAATTTTGTGGGTTTTATTTAAAGTTTTTGATCGGAACAAAGACCATGTTGGGTTTTTGTTTATGGGAAGTAGTTTGCTAAAATTTCTTCTTTTTTTCTTGTGTTTTATCCAGTTTACAAAGCAGATGGGACGGTTCAAAAAACCGAAGCAGTTACCTTTTTCATACCCTATTTTACAGGTTTGTTATTGGAAACAGGAATATTAGTTAGAAAATTAAATAAAATATAAGTAGGAAGTGTTTTTCTTTTTAATGTAAAGCCTTACATTTGCATCGCATTTCGAAAAACAATGAGCAGAGCTACTAAGTTTATTTTACTTGAGAAAAAACACTGTTTTTAATAATATTACTTTTATCAGGAGTGGTATTAGCTAAAGAAAAAGAACAATCCTCAAAAAATCTTTCCGCCAAAGAAACTCAAAAAAAAGAAATCAAAGATTACATCATGCATCACTTGCAGGATTCTTATGATTTCAGTTTGTTTTCATATACCAACGAGGACGGATTACATGTTTATTTTGGCGTTCCCCTTCCAATAATTTTATGGGATAACGGGCTTAAAGTCTTTTCATCTTCTAAATTTCATCATGGAGAAACCGTTGCAGAAGTTGATGGTAACTTTTATGTCATCAATCACAATAAAATTTATAAAACAGATCAAGCAGGAACTATCACTTATGATGAAGACCATCATGCAACAAACATAGCCCCTTTAGATTTTTCGATTACCAAAGGCGTTGTTAGCATTATGTTTACTGTATTTTTGATGTTCTTTTTGTTTAAAAGCCTCGCGGATTCATATGCAAAAAATGGTGGAATTGCCTCTGGGGCTGGACGTTTTTTGAACCTATTGTACTTTACATTCGAGATGACATTGCCATTCCCAACATTGGTGAAAAGCATTACAGAAAATACATGAGTTTTTTGCTTACAGTATTTTTCTTTGTTTGGTTTTTAAATATCTTGGGTCTTACTCCTCTGGGGATCAACGTTACGGGAAATATTGCAGTTACATTTTGTTTAGCGTTGCTTACTTTTTTGTTGACTAACCTTACAGGGACCAAAGATTATTGGTTACATATTTTTGATCCTTTGGGGACTACAATGAAGTGGTATGCCAAAATTCCATTGTACATTATTTTGATTCCAATAGAAGTTTTGGGAATATTCATCAAACCTTTTTCTCTTTTAATCCGTTTGTATGCAAACATGCAAGCAGGACACATTGTCTTGATGAGTTTGATAGGTTTGATGTTTATATTTAAAAGTTGGTTAGGAAGTCCACTTTCATTTGGACTTGCTTTTGCAATTTCATTAATTGAAGTTTTAGTAGCCTTGCTACAAGCATATATTTTTACGATGTTATCAGCGCTTTATTTTGGTTTTGCCTCAGAAGAGCATGAGCATCACAATGAAATTGAAGCGCATTAAGCGTTTCATTAAATGAGTGTTTAATTTAATATTTACAATTATGGAAATTCCAGTAATGGTAGGTGCAGGTTTAGTTGTTATCGGTGTCGGTATGGGTATCGGAAGAATTGGTGGCTCTGCAATGGATGCAATTGCACGCCAACCTGAAGCTTACGGAAAGATTCAAACAGCGATGTTAATCGCCGCTGCTTTGATCGAAGGTATTGGTTTCGCTGCACTTTTTGCAGTAAGCTAAAACAAATTGATAAAGCTGTAACGGTTGGTTACAGCTTTATTTTTAAGGTAAAAAATTAAACCATAAAAAAATAGAATGGAAAAATTATTAAGTGAGTTTTCATTAGGGCTTTTTTTCTGGCAATTATTATTGTTTGTTGCCCTTTTGTTGTTGCTCAAAAAATTTGCTTGGAAGCCCATTTTAGACGCAGTCAACGAACGAGAAACATCAATAAAAGACTCTTTGAGTGCAGCTCAGAAAGCTCGTGATGAAATGCAAGCTGTTCAGGCCGACAATAAGCGGATCTTGAAAGAGGCTCGGGCTGAACGTGATGCTCTTTTATCTGAAGCGAAAAAAGCGAGCACCCAGATGATTAATCAAGCAAAGGAAGATGCAAAACTTGAGGCAGAAAAAATTACTGCTCAAGCTCAGGAAATGATCCAAAACGAAAAGAAAGCGGCCATAAATGAGCTAAAAAACCAAGTTGCACAACTTTCGGTTGACATTGCAGAAAAAGTTTTACAAACTGAACTAAAGGACAAAGCAACTCAAGAAAAATTAGTAGAAGAATTGGTAAAAGAGATTGCCGTAAAATAAACTGATGAAAAATAACCGCGCCGCATTACGTTATGCCAAAGCGACTCTAAGTCTTGAACTAGATCAAGGAAATGCTTCTGTTATTGATCAAGACATGGTAAACGTTATGGATGTTTGTTCTACAAACCAAAACCTAGTTGATTTTCTGGACAACCCTGTAATCTCAATAGAATCAAAAGTAGAAACGGTATTTAAGGTTTTTAGTTCTTTATCAGACGGGAGCAAAAACTTGGTAAACATACTAGCAGCGAACAATCGAATCGATTTATTTGATCAGGTTGCCGAGCAATTTATTGCTCTTCACCAAATTCAGCAGGGTAAACAGAAAGCAGTGGTAACCACAGCAGTCCCATTATCACCAGCCCTTGAAAAAACAATACTCAACAAAGCTGAAGAATTATCTTCAGCAACCTTAATCCTCAGCAATGTTGTAGATCCTTCCATAATAGGAGGATTTATTTTGAGAATAGGAGACTTACAATACAATGCAAGTGTAGTCAATCAATTAGATACACTTAAAAGACAATTGACAAAAACCAATTTATAGCGTTTAAATAAATACTATGGCAGCAATTAAACCCGCTGAAGTTTCAGCAATTTTAAAAAACCAACTCGCAGGATTTGAAGCTTCAGCTTCATTGGACGAAGTAGGAACAGTTCTTCAAGTAGGAGATGGAATCGCACGTGTTTACGGACTTTCTAATGCTCAATACGGAGAATTAGTTCGATTTGATTCTGGACTTGAAGGAATGGTTTTAAATTTAGAAGAAGATAATGTCGGAGTCGTACTTTTGGGTCCTTCAAAAGAAATTTCTGAAGGAGATACCGTAAAACGTACCAAGCGTATCGCTTCTATAAAAGTAGGAGAAGGGATATCGGGTCGTGTAGTTGACACTCTTGGAAACCCAATTGATGGAAAAGGACCTTTAGAAGGAGAATTGTTTGAAATGCCACTAGAGCGAAAAGCACCAGGGGTTATTTATCGTCAGCCTGTGAACGAACCCATGCAAACGGGAATCAAGTCTATTGACGCAATGATTCCAGTTGGTAGGGGTCAACGCGAATTGGTTATTGGTGACCGTCAAACCGGGAAAACAACGGTTTGTATTGATACCATCTTGAATCAAAAAGAATTTTACGATGCTGGTGAGCCTGTATATTGTATCTATGTTGCAATTGGTCAAAAAGCCTCAACAGTAGCAGCCATTGCAAAAGTATTGGAAGATAAAGGCGCACTGGCTTATACAACTATTGTTGCAGCAAACGCATCTGATCCAGCACCAATGCAGGTTTATGCCCCTTTTGCAGGAGCAGCAATTGGAGAGTATTTTAGAGATACTGGCCGTCCAGCTTTGATTATTTATGATGATTTGTCTAAACAAGCGGTAGCTTACCGTGAGGTATCTTTATTGTTACGTCGTCCACCAGGACGAGAAGCTTATCCAGGAGATGTATTTTATTTACATTCTCGTTTGTTGGAGCGTGCAGCAAAAGTTATTGCAGACGATGATATTGCAAAAGGGATGAATGACCTTCCAGATTCACTTAAAGATAAAATCAAAGGGGGAGGTTCCTTGACTGCACTTCAAATTATTGAGACTCAAGCAGGAGATGTATCTGCATACATTCCAACCAATGTGATTTCCATTACAGACGGACAGATTTTCTTGGAGTCAGATTTGTTTAATTCAGGAGTTCGCCCCGCGATTAACGTAGGTATTTCGGTATCACGTGTAGGAGGTTCAGCTCAGATCAAATCAATGAAAAAAGTATCGGGGACTTTAAAATTAGACCAGGCTCAATTCCGTGAGCTTGAGGCCTTTGCCAAATTTGGATCGGACCTTGATGCAGCAACTTTGAATGTTATTGAAAAAGGACGTCGTAATGTTGAAATATTAAAGCAAGCTCAAAACGACCCTTACACAGTTGAAGATCAAACTGCTATAATTTATGCAGGGTCCAAAAATTTATTGAGAAGTGTTCCAGTTGATCAAGTAAAGGCTTTTGAAAAAATCTTTTTAGAAACATTGAACAGCAAGCACAGAGATGTTTTAGACACAATTAAGGCAGGAAAATTAACTGATGAGGTTCTGGATACCCTAAACAGTGTTGCAAAAGAAACTGCAGCTCAATTTGAATAAACGAATAGAAGTATGGCTAATTTAAAAGAGATACGGAACAGGATTGCATCGGTTTCATCGACTATGCAAATTACTTCGGCTATGAAAATGGTATCTGCTGCAAAGCTCAAGAAAGCTCAAGATGCCATTACGGCCATGCGCCCGTATTCAGATAAACTTACCGAATTAATTCAGAACTTAAGCAGTTCTATTGATGGTGATACTCAGAATCCATACACAGAGAAAAGAACTGTTCAAAACGTCCTAATTATTGCAATTACCTCTAACCGGGGTTTATGCGGAGGGTTTAATTCTAGTGTAATAAAAGAGGTTACCAAGAAAGTCGAGACAACTTATGCAAATAAAAACGTTAGTTTGATGACTCTTGGAAAAAAAGGAAATGATATTCTGCAAAAATCTTTTTCAATAGAAAATAATAATAATGAAATTTTTGATCAATTGACATTTTCAAATGCCAGTGAAATAGCTGAAAGCATTATGAAAGCTTTTACAGATAAGAAATTCGATCTTATTGAAGTGGTTTACAACCGTTTTAAAAACGCGGCTACTCAAATAGTAACAACAGAAACCTTATTACCAATCATTTCAACTCAAAATGAAAATACAACAACTTCCACCGATTACATCTTTGAACCCACTCAAGAAGCTATTGTAAACGAGTTATTACCCAAAAGTATTAAAATGCAATTGTTTAAAGCATTACGCGACTCTTTCGCAAGCGAGCACGGGGCTAGAATGACCGCAATGCACAAAGCAACAGATAATGCAACTGATCTTAGAGATCAATTAAAATTGACCTACAACCAGGCGCGTCAAGCATCAATAACAAATGAAATACTAGAGATAGTAGGTGGTGCAGAAGCCCTGAATTCATAATTTTTTTAGAGTAACATTTTTTTTTTAAAAGCCCTTTTAATAAGGGCTTTTTTAATGCTTATTTTTAAGCGAAAGAAATGTTAAAGACAGCATAGAAGATCAATAGAGGGAAAATCCAATTTCTAAGGAAAAAAAAAGCTTTTGGAAAATTCGGTTTTAAATGAACTCATATAGTTGTTGAAGTCTGTGGTGAAAAGAAATTATAAACAAATAAAACTTGAAAGTAAAACCCTATTCTTTTTTATTCAGCATTGGTTTTTCTGTTTGTAAGTAATATTTTTCTTTGGCACAGCCTTCCGATTTATGCCGTTCTTTTTGTAATTTTAGAGGGTATTAAAAATAAAAGATGATAACCGTACCCATTATAAATGAAAGCCCGTATGACCTTCCAAGTTTTGCAACAGTAAACTCTGCAGGGGTAGATTTAAGGGCGAAAATAGCAAACTCAATTACATTGGGTTCTTTAGAACGAGTAATAATAGGAACAGGCCTTAAAATGGCTTTACCCGAAGGCTATGAGGCTCAAGTTCGCCCAAGAAGCGGACTAGCCGCCAAGAACGGAATAAGTGTACTTAATGCCCCCGGAACTATTGATGCCGATTACCGCGGAGAGATAGGTGTAATTTTAGTTAACCTATCTAATGAACCGTTCACCATTCAACCCGGAGAACGCATAGCACAATTAGTCATAGCTAAATACGAACAAGCAGTCTGGAAACTGCAGGAAACTCTAGACACTACCGAACGTGGTTCTGGTGGTTTTGGAAGCACTGGAAATGAATAACACCACATGAAAATTATTGTACCCATGGCGGGAAGAGGATCTCGACTTCGCCCACATACTTTAACAGTTCCTAAACCTTTAATACCCATTGCTGGGATACCGATTGTAGAACAATTGGTTCTAGACATTGCAGATGTTGTAAAACAGCCTATTGAAGAGGTTGCATTTGTTTTAGGTGATCCCGCATTTTTGGGCAAGAAATTGTCGATCAACTAATTGAATTAGCAAAAAATATTGGGGCTAAAGGAACAATTTATCGTCAACTTCAACCCTTGGGAACAGGGCATGCAATTATGTGCGCTGAACCTTCACTTTCAGGGCCTGCTGTTGTAGCCTATGCAGACACACTTATTCGGGCAAATTTTTCTTTAAATTCCGAAGCAGATAGTATCATTTGGGTTAAAAAAGTCAAGAAACCTGAAGCCTATGGTGTAGTTCAATTAAATTCTGAGGGAGCAATTACAGAATTGGTAGAAAAGCCTAAATCCTTTGTTTCTGATTTAGCGGTTATCGGGATTTATTATTTTAAGGAAATCGAAAAATTAAAAAAATCATTACAAACGGTCTTAGATGAAAAGCTTACTCACGGGGGAGAATATCAAATTAATGACGGAATAAAACGCATGATGGAAGCAGGGAATTTGTTTTTACCAGGAGAAGTCAAAGAATGGATGGATTGCGGCGATAAACAAATTACTATAGAAACGAATACTAAAATGCTTGGGTTTTTGGAAGCAGAAGGAAGAGAAATGATACATACTTCAGCGCAAATTGAAAACACTAAAATTACACCCCCATGTTATATTGGGCCGAATGTTAAGCTAAAAAACTCCTCCATAGGTCCTGGAGTTTCAGTTGGAACTGGAACGGTTATTGAGAATACTACCATAACGAACAGTTTAATTCAGAATAATAGTCGAATTTCTAACGTAACATTGAATCAAGCCATGATTGGAAACCAAGTAACGTTTGATGGTAATTTTACTCAAATCAGTATTGGAGACCATACCGAAATCATATGAAAAAAACATCAAACTTTATTTTCCCTTTTGCATTATTATCATTGCTTGTGGTTGTATTAGGCTGTAAGTCAGTCTCTGTTTTACCAACAAAACAACCGGTTAAAAAAGTTGAAATTAAATCCTTAGCAAAAGAAATTGAGAAAGCTTCTACAAAAATAAAAAACTTTAGAGCTCGTGTAAAGGCTCAATACAAAGACAGCAATAGAGAACAACAAATTAATTTAAACCTTCGTATGGAGTCTGATAAGACCCTTTGGATGAGTGCCTCCATATTGGTCCCTATAGCCAAGCTACTGATTACACCAAACCGTGTAGGGTTTTACGAAAAATTTCAGAAAACATTTTACGAAGGGGATATAAGTTTTATTAACGAACAATTGGGGACGAGTTTTACTTTTCAGGACATACAAAATGTTTTACTTGGAAATCCTATTACCAATATGAATGAAGAAAAGTTCGATAGAATTGATCACCCTCAATATTACGTTTTGATTCCAAAAACTAAGAACAAACAATTTCGCCCAACCTATTTTTATTGACCCCAGTAATTTTCGTTTAAAAGAGCAGCGTTTCATCGTTTCAGGCACATCACAATCTTTAAGTATCAAATATCCAAAGTATCAAAAAATGGAAGGGAAAACTCTTCCAAAAGAAATTATGATTTCAATTTTTGATGGGTCTAATATAGTTCAGGTTAGTTTGGATTTTATTCGCACAGATTTCCCCAAAAAATTATCGGTTCCATTCACCATTCCGGAGGGATATAAAAAACTAAGTTTATGATGAGTTTTAGAGTAGGCTTTACGTTCAATATTATCGCAAGCATCCTGCTGTTTATTGGACAAAGCTTATTTGCTCAAGATCAGCGACAGCAAAATTTAGAAGCCCAGCGTAAAAGATTGCAGCAAGAGATAAAGCAAATCAATACCTTATTGTTTTCCAATGAGAAAAGAAAGAAATCTGTCCTGACCCAAGTTGAGGACTTGAGCTTAAAGATAAATGTTCGCAGAAGATTGATTCGGGTTACCAATGAACAAGCAAACCGTTTAACTCAACAAATCAATGTCAATCAACGTTCAATCAGTCAACAGCGCAAAGAACTTGAGGCATTAAAAAGGATTATTCTGATATGATATTAAAATCATACCAGAGCAAATCGGGTCAGAGTAGGATGATGTTTTTATTCTCTTCGGAGAATTTTTTACAGGCTTACAAGCGCTTTCAATATTTAAAGCAATATGCAAGCTTTAGAAAGAAACAAGGAGAACTAATATCAGAAAAGACTCAAATTTTACAAGAACTGAATATTAGTTTACTTGATCAAAAGCGTAAAAAAGAGAACTTAGTTAAAGAAAATAGAGCGGCAGAAGAACAATACAGACAAGAACAAAAGAGTCAAGAAAGTTTAGTTCTAGAATTAAAAAAGAAGGAAAGAAATTTTATTTCCCAAATCAGGAGGAAACAAAAAAAGACGAATGAGATCAATAAAGAAATTCAACGACTAATAAGGGAAGCAATTATTGCTTCGAATAAAGCTGCAGGGGTAAAAAGAAATTCTAATGTGTTTAGTTTGACCCCAGAAGACCAATTGATTTCGGATAATATCACAGCAAACAAAGGAAAACTTCCTTGGCCAGTTCAACAGGGGGTGGTAATTCAACGTTTTGGGAGGCAACCCCATCCCGTTGTCAAAACCGCCATAATCCAGAGCAATGGAGTAACAATTGCTACACCAAAAAATGCTCAAGCTCGTGCGGTGTTTGAAGGAAAAGTAATGTCAATAATCGGCTTTAAAGGAAGCAATCCATCTGTGCTTATTCAACATGGGAATTACATAACCACTTACTCCAACTTGGGAGAAGTTTATGTAACCAAGGGACAGAAAGTAAAACCAAAAGAAGTTATAGGCAAAGTGTTTACTAATCCCGAAACGGGGAAAACAGAATTAAAATTTAGCGTATTCAAGGCGAGTACTCCTGTTAACCCTAAGGGTTGGATTTATAGGATGTAAAAGAAATTATTCAGCCAAGTACCAAGCTTCTTCTTCTAGCGTATTTAAGACAAAGTAATACAATCTAATCGCTTCACTTTTGGATTTAAATCTTCCGTATGCGACGCGGATAAGGCCGTCTGAACTTTGTTTTGCTAAGCTTGCATCATCAAAACCATTCATTTTCAAATCATCTAGTTTTTTTAATGCATTGGATTCTTCACGGAAACTTCCCGCAATAACACTGAAATATTCTCCACTTGCAATTTCAAATGAATTGTTATCTAAAACTTCATCCTCAGATATAACGTTGAGTTCAAGTGTAGCAAGTTCGCCAAGGTCAAAAGAGGCTTCTTGAACATTGGACTTAATCTTTGCTTGCGCAATTTGGGTAGATTTTAAACGCTCGTTTTCTAAATATTGATTTCCAAAAAGTAAGAAGCTCCCACTAGTGCGATAGTTATTACACCAACAGCAGCATATTTTACATAGGCAGGGCGTTCTTTTTTCTTTTCAGGGGTAAACGCTAACGGTTCTTTTTTTGAATTTTCCATAGGAAATTTGTTTTTAAAGGTAGTTGTACTTGTTGGAGGTTTTGCCTCCTTTACTTTTGAAATGGTTTTTTTTGAAAAAGAAGTTAATCCAATCGAGTTCCAATCAAAATTAACTTTATCGTAGGGTAAAAATATGATTTTTTGTTCTGAATTGAGTTTTAATTCTCCAATACCTGAAAGGATAACAGTTGTACCCAAGTCGAGAGTTTTTAGCCACTGTTGGCTTTCTAGCTGTATTTCTTGAAGTGCACTTTCATAGGAAATGGATTTTCGTTTTGCAATGTAGTTAGCAAGTAATCCGTCATTATGAGTCAATAGCCCGTTAAAAGAAAGTTCTTTTCCCGGAGGGAAAAAGATTCCTTGCTCTCGGTCAATACGAATCGCTACAGGTTGGGTTAAAAATGCACCCATCTGCGGAATGATAACACATTCATATTGATACAGAAGTTCTTTTATGTATTGCACTAAATTCATACTCAAATGTAATCAATTTAAAAGAGGTTTCGACAATTTTTTTATTTTGCACCATAAACCCCATTTTACACCCTATGGAATTAACGTCAATTCAAGCCTCTTTATTGTTGCAACGCTTACCTGGAATAGGAGATATTACTGCAAAAAAATTAGTTGATCATTGTGGAAGCGCCCAAGCTGTTTTTAAAGAAAGTAAAATTAATTTACTTAAGATTAAAGGAATAGGAACTTTCCACCTTCAAGGATTCAATAAATTTGAGACGTATTTTTCGACTGTACTTGAGGAAGAAAAGTTTTTAAAAAAGAAAAAATCACTCAAATTCTTTACAATTCTTGTGATTACCCTACAACTTTGGCTTTTTGTGCCAATGCTCCTTTGGTTTTATTCCAAAAAGGAAAAGTTTCATGGAAAAACGAGCACATTCTGAGCATTGTAGGTACTCGAAATCCTACATCTAGGGGCATAGATTTTTGTAAGCAACTCATTAATGAACTTGCAGCTTATCATCCGATAATTGTTTCTGGATTTGCGAAAGGAATAGATATAGTAACCCATAAAACGGCCTTGGAAAACCATTTAGAAACAGTAGCATGTTTGGGGCATGGTTTGAATCAAATTTATCCCAAGGAACATTATCCTTATGTGGAACCAATTTGTAAAAAGGGAGCTCTTCTTTCAGAGTTTTGGAGTAATTCTCCCTTTGAAAAATCAAATTTTTTAAAGCGCAATCGAATAATTGCTGGTTTAGCTCATGCTACTGTGGTTATAGAGTCTGGCATTAAAGGAGGGAGTTTGGTTACTGCAGAGCACGCTCACCATTTCGGGAGAGATGTTTTTACTGTTCCTGGTAGGTTGAGCGATTCTCAAAGTAAAGGATGTTTAAATTTAATTCGGAAAGATAAAGCCCGTATGATTACATCATCAGCTGATTTGGCTTACTGGATGGGATGGGAATCTAAAAGTTTCACCCAGAATATTCAAAAGCAATTGTTTATTAGCTTAACAGAAGAAGAGGAACAGATTTTTAATTTACTAGAAAATAAAAACAGCTTAGATGACCTTGGGCTTCAGGCAAAATTACCGATAAGCAGGGTAGCAGTGCTCTTATTTCAATTGGAAATGATAGGCTGTGTTCGCTCATTACCCGGGAAGCAGTATGAACGCATTTAGTATCCTATTTTAGAGCGCACACGCATCAATACATCCAACGCAACTTTTTGGGCTTTTTGAGCTCCTTTAGCGAGTGCAATTGTAACCTCGGAGGGGTTGTTCTGGAAGTAGGTGAATTTTTTCGAGGTTCATCAAAGATTTCAAGAATAAGTTCAAACAATGCTTGTTTTGCGTCACCATAGCCCATGCCTCCAGTTATGTATTGACTTCGAAGAATCGAAAGCTGATCTTCGTTTGCCAACAAAGAATACAGCTTAAAAACAGTACAAGTTTCTGGATTTTTGGGTTCCTCTAAAGGTGTAGAGTCAGTTTGAATTCCCATGATTTGCTTACGCAATTTTTTTTCAGGTAAGAAAATATTGATGGTGTTGTTTCTGGACTTGCTCATTTTTTGTCCATCTGTGCCTGGAATAATTTGAGATTCTTCTTGAATTCGTGCTTTGGGTAAAACAAAAGTTTCTCCTTGTTGGTTATTGAAACGAGCAGCTACATCCCTAGTCATTTCTAGGTGTTGTAATTGATCTTTTCCAACAGGTACAATTTCGGCATCATAAATCAAAATATCAGCAGCCATAAGCATAGGATAGCCAAAAAGACCTGCATTAACATCAGAAAGATGATCGGCTTTGTCCTTAAAAGAATGTGCCAAAGTCAAGCGTTGATAGGGGAAAAAGCAACTCAAGTACCAGCTTAGTTCAGTTACCAAGCTTACGTCACTTTGTTTGTAAAAAATGGTTTTATCAATATCCAAACCACATGCTAACCATGCAGCGGCAGTATTGAAGGTATGTTCTCGTAAAACAGCTCCCTCTTTGATTTGTGTCAGGGAGTGTAAATCAGCGATAAAAAGAAAAGATTCGTTTTCAGGCTCATTTGCCATTGCAATTGCGGGAAGAACAGCCCCTAATAAGTTACCCAAGTGGGGGGTACCTGTACTTTGTACACCTGTAAGAATTCTAGCCATACCAAATTTGTTTGAGCAAAGGTACTTTTTTCAACTCAAAAAAGAATGGGTATGGCTAGTAAAAAGAGCTTTATTGGAGCTCGTGATTTAAAAGTAAACTCAAACCATCGGCTAATCTTCTAAAATTCAAATCAATTGGAGTATTTTTTTATTGGAATATCTTATTTTGGAAGGGTTAAAAGGGTTTAATTATTTAAAAATTTCATAAAAGTTTGTAAAACCCTACATTTGATTAATGCTAAAAATATTTCAAAAGATTGCATTACTATTATGGAGGGCATGGTTTTACATTCTTGCAGCAATACCCGTTATTACACTTTTTCCACTGCTATTACTTATTGCTAGTCATAAAAAAGGATATCCAACACTTTTCTGGATCGCTCGGAATATTTGGTCACCTTTCATATTATTCGGAATGGGTTTTTATATTAAAAAAAAATTCGCCAAACCGCTTCCTCAGGGGACCTCTTACATGTTAGTTGCCAATCACAGCAGTTATCTTGATCCTTTTGTAATGTTTCGTGTTTCCAAAAACCCTTTTGTTTTTGTAGGGAAAAAAAGAATATATCAAAGTTCCTTTGTTTGGGAGTATTTACAAACGAGCTGCCATTTTAGTTGATCGGAGCAGTTCTAAGAGTAGGTGGGGTGTTTATGAGCGTGCAAACAAGGTTATCGAGAGCGGCACAAGTGTTTGCATTTTTCCAGAAGTAAATTATGTGGACGATACAATTTTGCTAAATCCCTTCAAGCGAGGGGCTTTTAAATTGGCAATTGATCATCAAATCCCAATTGTCCCTATGATTTTTTTGGATTGTAAACGCAAATTCCCTTGGAGACCAGATTTTGGTTTTCCTGGTGAGTTGAGGGTTGAAACTTTTCAATCAAATTATTTTGTTGCCTTTGTTGGTTGGGCTTGGTTTATCTTTTTGAGCCACCTGCTTTTATTGCGATTGGGATGATGATATTAGCCGCCTGTCCAGGCGGAACGTCTTCTAATTTAGTCACTTTATTGGCCAAAGGAGATTTAGCCCTTTCGGTCAGTATGACGGCCATCAATAGTGTGATAACGATTGTAACCATTCCTTTTTGGGTGGGTTATGCTTATACAAATTATTTAGCCGAAGCGGCTAATATGGCCTCTCCCACAGCAGATATTTTTAAAACGTTGATTGTTGTTTTAGCGATCCCTTTAAGCATAGGGATGCTCGTAAAACAACGCGCCCCTGAGTTTGCAGACAAAATGGAGCGCCCTGTTCGCATCGCTTCTTCTGTTTTCTTGGCCGTGGTAATTCTGGGTCTTTTAGCACGCGAATTTGACCTATTTCAGCAGTATGTAGGAGATACCATAGCCATTGTTGTGGCCTTAAATGCCATTACCATGGGAATGGGCTATGGCTTAGCAAAAGCATTTGGGTTAAACCTAAAACAGGGTTTGACTATCGCGATTGAGTCGGGAATTCAAAACGGAACATTGACCATTAGTTTAGCGGTGATTACGCTAAACCAACCTGATTTTGCCATTGTTGCCGCGATTTATTCTTTGGTGATGTATGCTTTGTCGAGTGTGCCGATTTACTTTGGGCTGAAAGCC
This sequence comes from Candidatus Arcticimaribacter sp., assembly GCA_038142965.1. Taxonomy (GTDB): domain Bacteria; phylum Bacteroidota; class Bacteroidia; order Flavobacteriales; family Flavobacteriaceae; genus Arcticimaribacter. Next base: position 78,716 of record JAYQLC010000010.1, read on the forward strand.
TCAAAATAAAAAACCCCCAAATCTCTTTGGGGGCAATGCAATCAAAATGTTAAAAGCATTATTCGTTAACCGCTTTAAGGGTTCCCATGATTTTTCCTTCGAGCTCATCCATTAGATCTGGATTGTCTTGTAAGAGAGTTTTAACCGCATCACGGCCTTGGCCTAATTTGGTATCACCATAGCTAAACCAAGAGCCAGATTTCTTGATGATTTCATAATTTACTCCCAGGTCAATGATTTCTCCAATTTTTGAAATTCCTTCTCCATACATGATGTCAAACTCGGTTGTTTTAAATGGAGGAGCAACTTTATTTTTGACCACTTTTACCCTTGTTTTATTTCCTAATACCGCTGCATCAGCATTTTTAATTTGCGTTGAACGGCGAATATCTAAGCGCACAGAAGCATAGAATTTTAAAGCATTTCCCCCCGTGGTAGTTTCGGGGTTTCCAAACATTACCCCAATTTTTTCTCTCAACTGATTGATAAAGAAAACGGTACAATTCGTTCGAGAGATCGAACCAGTTAGTTTACGCAATGCTTGTGACATTAGGCGTGCGTGGAGTCCCATTTTTGAGTCCCCCATTTCTCCTTCAATTTCACTTTTAGGGGTAAGGGCCGCGACCGAGTCAATCACAACGATATCTTTCCATAGGTTTTGTCAAGTTTGTCTAGAGTGAGCTGAAGTGCTTTGAGCTTCGCTGCTTTTTCATCTGCCATAATTGTGTTTTTCTTTCTTGCTAAGGTAATATATCTTTATTTTGATGTAGTCGCTTCTCTTAAGGGTTTATTAACAATAGTTAAATTTATGTAATTTTATAATCGAATTCCTCCAAATTTTATTTTAAAATATCTCCCAAAATGACTGAAACCAGAATCTTAACCAAGCACCCTAAAGGACTTAAAGGAGTAAATATTCTTCAAAGACGTTACGAACTAATTAAAGAGTTTATCCTAGAAAAAATTGTTCATCACAAAAAAATCACCTATCAAAAATTGTCCGCTTTGGTCATCGATGAACTCAGGGGTTCTTTTGACGGGAAAGTCGGATGGTATATCGTTGTGGTAAAGTTAGATTTAGAAGCACGAAACATTATTGAACGAATTCCTGAAACAAGCCCACATCAATTACGCATGAAAGAATCCAATTAATTATCTTTATCAGTGAAAGACTTTTCAATCAAAGATTCTCTGGTCTTAATTTTGAGTATTAACAATTAATCTAGACCATTATAATAAAAAGACAATTGCAATGCGTAGCTTTTCCAAGACAATTTTAAGTGCTTTTTTGTTTTTCTTGTGACGGCGATTTATGGTCAGAAAACAAAGGAAGATATCCAAATCAATAAAAACATCAAAAGCACTCTGATGATGCATAAGGAACTTGTAAGCATTCCTAATTTACCTAAGAACAAGGGATTGATGCTTGAAAACATCAATTGGGTAGCGAAGCAATACGATGACTTAGATTTTAAAACTTCACTTTTAGAAACAAACACCCTCCCTATTTTAATCGCAGAAAAAATAGTTGACCCAGAATACAAAACGGTTTTGTTTTATTTTCATATTGATGGACAGCCAGTTAACCCTGAATCTTGGGATCAAGAAGACCCTTTTGAGCCTGTTTTAAAACAGCAAAGCCAAAATGGAGATTGGCAGGCTATCGATTGGAGTAAATTAGATGGTAGAATTGATGATGAGTGGCGTATTTTTGGGCGTGCAGCAGCTGACGACAAAGCACCAATCATTATGTTTATAGCAGCTCTCAAAGCACTTAAAAATCAAAACCAGCCCCCTAAAATAAACCTTAAAATTATCTTTGATCCCGAGGAGGAATATGGATCTAACGCACTATTATCGTCATTGGATCAATATCAAGACCGCTATGCTTCTGATTATTTTATTGTGATGGACGGTCCCATTCATAATTCCAACCAACCCACACTTACTTTTGGGTGTAGAGGAATTGCTTCTTGTTCAATAACTACTTTTGGATCTAAGCTCCCTCAACACAGTGGTCATTATGGGAATTATGTACCCAATCCAGTTTTTAGACTTGCAAACCTCTTGTCCAGCATGAAAGATCCAGAGGGAAGGGTTTTGATAAAAGACTATTACAAGGGTATTGAAATAACTCCAAAAATTTTAAGCCTGTTAGAAGCAGTTCCGTATGATGCATCAGAGTTGAAAGTTGAACTTGGGATACATTCTTCGGAGAAAGTGGGGACTAATTATCAAGAATCGTTACAATATCCTTCTTTAAATGTGAGACAAATTGGAACCTCTTGGAAAGGGAAAGGTTTAAAGACAGTAATTCCAGAATATGCAACTGCGAATATTGATGTTCGATTGGTCCCAGAAACAGAGGGTGTTAGCCAATTGGAGAAAATTATAAAACATATTGAGGGACAAGGGTTCTATGTTCTTGATCGAGATCCAACAGATGAGGAAAGACAAGCCTATCCCAAAATTGTAAAATTTACGGGAGCTTTGAGTGTCAATTCTTTTAGAACCAATCCAGATTCTGATTTTGGAAGAAAAATGCGTAATCACATTAAAGAAGATTTTGGTAAAGACCCTGTTATCATTAGGCTTATGGGAGGTACAGTTCCTATTGTTCCATTGATCAATAAATTGAGGGTGCCAACGGTAATTGTTCCTATGGTAAACATGGACAACAACCAGCATAGCCCTAATGAAAACATCAGAATCGGAAACATTAGACAAGGAATTAAAATATGCTTGTCCATTTTGAATGCATCGTATTAGAATCAAGAGATTACTAATCAGGTGCTTAGTTATCAAAGTCAACTTTTTCTTATCTTTGTGCCTTCATTCATCTTAAAACAAGTATAGCATGCAACTGTACAATAAATTAAGCGCGAAGGAACGGGCAACTATGCTTGAAGAAGCCGGTACAGAACGGTTAACGCTTTCCTTTTATCAATATGCCCAAATAGGTAATCCACAACTTTTTAGAGACCATTTGTTTTTGACTTGGAATGCCATGGAGGTTTTGGGAAGGATCTATGTTGCAAAAGAGGGTATTAATGCTCAACTTTCGGTTCCTGCTCCACGTTTTGAAGAATTTAAAGCACATTTAGATGGGATTGAATTTCTTAAAAACATCCGTCTCAACATAGCAATAGAGCAAGATTTGAAGTCATTTTTGAAATTAAAAGTTAAAGTTCGAGATAAAATCGTTGCTGATGGCCTGAATGATTCAACCTTCGATGTTACTCAAAAAGGGAAGCATCTCAACGCTGAAGGATTCAACGATCTTCTCGAAGACCCGGACACCATTTGTGTTGATATGCGCAATCATTATGAAAGTGAAATAGGGCATTTTAAGGGGGCAATAACCCCTGATGTTGATACGTTTCGGGATTCATTACCTATCATTGAGGAAGATTTAGCAGAGCTCAAAGAAGAAAAAAAGTTACTGATGTATTGTACTGGAGGGATCCGTTGTGAAAAAGCAAGCGCCTATTTTAAACACAAAGGCTTTAAAAATGTGTATCAACTAGAAGGTGGAATTATTGAATACACCCGTCAAGTTAAAGACAAGGGGCTTGAAAATAAGTTTATAGGTAAAAACTTTGTTTTTGACGAGCGTAGAGCAGAGCGTATCACCGAGGATATTATTTCTCAATGTCATCAATGTGGAGAACCATGTGATACTCATGTAAATTGTGCCAATGAAGCATGCCACTTGCTTTTTATTCAATGTAAAAGCTGTCAAGAAAAAACACAAAATTGTTGTTCTGAAACATGTACTTCAATTATTCAGTTGCCCTTTGAAGAACAAAAAACACTTCGGAAGGGCTTACACAACAGTAACAAAATTTTCAAAAAAGGCAGATCAGAGGTTTTAAAATTTAAAAACCAATAAAAAAAAGAAGCTTTTTATATCTCTGAATTAACTGTATCTTTACTTTTTTACACTTTAATATTTTTTATATGAGTTGCGCATCTTGTTCTTCATCTGAAGGCACCCCAAGGGGCTGCAAAAATAATGGGACTTGTGGAACAGATAGCTGCAATAAACTGACCGTTTTTGATTGGTTATCCAATATGCAATTACCCAATGGGCAAGAGCCGTTTGATGTTGTTGAGGTACGCTTCAAAAACAGCAGAAAAGCTTTTTATCGTAAAGGTGAGATACAAAATCTGAGTATTGGGGATTTAGTTGCTACTGAGACTCAAAGCGGTCATGACATTGGGCAAGTTACTTTAACGGGGGAGTTGGTTCGTTTCCAGATGAAAAAGAAGAAGGTTAAAGAGAACAGCGAGGAGGTTTTGAAGATTTACAGAAAAGCAAGTCAAAAAGACATTGATGTTTGGCAACAAGCTCGTGATCGAGAAAAAATCATTCAGAAACGTGCACGTGAAATGGCCATATTTTTAAATTTGGAAATGAAAATTTCTGATGTTGAGTTTCAAGGAGATGGATCAAAAGCAACCTTTTACTACACCGCAGAAAAAGAGTTGATTTCCGACAACTAATCAAGGACATGGCTCAAGCTTTTAGTATTCGAATCGATATGCGACAAGTTGGTTTGCGACAAGAAGCTTCGCGACTAGGAGGAATTGGTTCTTGTGGAAGAGAATTGTGTTGCTCTACTTGGTTGACAGATTTCAGATCTGTTTCAACATCTGCAGCGCGCTACCAGCAACTGTCTCTAAACCCCCAAAAACTTGCAGGTCAATGCGGAAAGTTGAAGTGCTGCTTGAACTATGAATTGGACTCTTATCGAAATGCTTTAAAAGCTTTTCCAAAAACGCAAACGAAACTTCAGACAAGCAAAGGTGTGGGAGTTTGTCAAAAAATAGACATTTTCAAAGGATACATGTGGTATGCCTATAAAGGTGATTGGATCAACTGGCATTTGTTGACAACAGATCAAGTGAAGAAAATAATAGAATTGAATAAAGCTAAAAAAACGGTTTTAAGCTTAGAAGATTTTTCTCAAGAAATTAATGTAGAAGCTCCTAACAAGGTTTTTGAAAATGTTGTTGGTCAGGAAAGTTTGAATCGTTTTGATCGTCCAAAACAAAGAAAAAATAAAAACAAATCGCGATCAAGAAAAAAAATAACCTAAAGAAAAATGCATAAGGTCAGTATTCTCATATTTTTAATTTTGATTACTTCTTGTGATTCAACTGCTTTTTTTAGAGAGTATAATTCTTTTTCAAAAGGTTGGTCTTCATCCGAAGCTGTTTCGTTTTCTATTTCCCAAATTCCTAAAACTCCTTTAAATATTTACGTTCAAATTCGAAACGACAACGATTATCCTTATTCAAACTTATTTTTGATTGCTGAGCTACGAGATTCAGTTCAAAGAATTTTTAGAGACACTCTAGAGTATGCAATGGCAGATCCCCAAGGTAAATGGCTTGGCAAAGGATTTCTAGATGTTAAAGAAAGCAAATTATGGTGGAAAGAGGGATGGATTCCTGAACACGAGGGGCCCTATTATGTAGATCTTTTTCAACGAGTACGGAATAATGGCGATGTAGAAGGGGTTCATCTTTTAGAAGGAATCCTCAATGTTGGTATTGCGGTAGAACCACAAATTCAGCCCTGATGGCTTTAAATAAAAAAAAAAAAAAGATTGTTAAAAGAGGAGGCAACCCTTTCAGAAAACCCTTACGGTTTTTCTGGTCACTTTTTGCACTGGGAATTTTATCGGTCATCATCTTGTTTTTAAGTGCTGCCCTTGGAGTATTGGGTAAAATGCCCGAACTACAACAACTTGATAACCCAAAAACCAATTTGGCAACTCAAATTTTATCGAGTGATGGAGTCGTTTTAGGGAAGTTTTATTTTAATGACAACCGAACTCCAATTATCTTCGATACTCTTCCAGATAATTTAGTTCAAGCTTTAATTGCAACTGAAGATGAAAGATTTTTTAGTCATTCGGGGATTGATTTAAAGGGGACTTTACGTGCACTTGTGTATTTGGGCAAAAAGGAGGGGCAAGTACCATCAGTCAACAGTTAGCTCGTCAATTATTTGTAGGGGTTCGTTCACGAAATAAGGTTGAAGCCGTTCTTCAAAAGTTTAAAGAATGGGTCTTGGCTGTGCAACTTGAGCGAAGATATACTAAAGAGGAGATCATAGCGATGTATCTTAATATTTATGATTTTGGGTACAGCGCCGATGGAATACAATCTGCAGCTAAAATATACTTCAACACTACTCCTGACCAACTGCGTATTGAGCAATCTGCTACTTTAGTTGGGATGCTCAAAAACTCATCCTTGTACAATCCACTTAGGCGTCCAGAACGGGTTGAAAAAAGAAGAAATATTGTATTTCAACAAATGGAACGTAATAATTTCATTTCCCAAAAGAATTGGATTCTCTTAAAGCGATTCCTTTGGAACTTGATTACACTCCTGATTCTCACAGAGAAGGATTGGCCACTTATTTTCGAGCTTATTTACAACAATTTATGCGAAATTGGACTTCGGAAAACCTCAAAGAGGATGGAACCAAATACGATATTTTTCGAGATGGGCTTCGCATTTACACTACCATCGATTCTCGTTTGCAAAAAATAGGGGAAGAATCTGTAGCGGCTCATATTTCAAATTTGCAGAAAGAGTTCTTTTTGCAAAATACTCCTGAAGCTAATCCAACAGCTCCTTTTTTAGAACTCAGAGAAGGTGAAATAGATACTTTACTCCAAACTACTGCGAGAAGATCTGAAAGATGGCGCAAAATGAAATCCTCCGGTAAAGATGAAGAAACCATTTGGGAAACTTTTCAAAAACCAGTAAAAATGGAAGTTTTTAGCTGGAAAGGTGACCGAGATACTGTAATGAGCCCGTTGGATTCGATTCGGTATTATAAGCATTTTCTTAGAGCTTCTATGATGTCTATGAATCCTTTAACAGGTCATGTTAAGGCTTGGGTAGGTGGTTTTAATTACAAACATTTTCAATACGATCAAGTAAAACAAGGGCGTCGCCAAATCGGTTCTACATTTAAACCGTTTTTATATGCTACAGCAATTGACCAATTGCGTCTTTCGCCCTGTGATATTTTACCCGACGCACTTTTTTGTATTGAACCCTTAAAACACGGTAATACTGATGCTTGGTGTCCAAAGAATTCTGGAAATAAGTACGGTCAAATGCGGACGTTAAAAAATGCATTAGCCAACTCAATTAACACAGTTAGTGCCAGATTGATGGATCGTGTAGGACCTCGACCTGTAGTCAATTTGGCACGTAAAATGGGGATTACTTCCTATTTACCAAAAGTACCATCAATTGCTCTGGGCACTCCGGATATTAGCTTATTTGAAATGGTAGGTGCTTATAGTACATTTGCTAACAAGGGGATTTATGTTAAACCTATTATGATTTCTAGAATTGAAGACAAAAACGGCACGATATTGTTTGAAGTAGTCCCAGAAACTACTGATGTTTTGAGTCAAGAGTCTGCATATGTCACCATTGATCTACTTAAAGGAGTTACTGAATCAGGGTCTGGAATTCGTTTACGCCATCAAGGGGCTGATGAAAACAATTATGCATACAAAAATGTTGTTACAGGTTACCCATACGAATTTAAAAACCCGATTGCTGGAAAAACCGGAACCACTCAAAACCACAGTGATGGCTGGTTTATGGGAATGGTTCCCAACTTGGTCACTGGAGTTTGGGTTGGTGGAGAAGATCGGTCAATACATTTTGAGGACATTGCCTTTGGACAAGGAGCAACTATGGCACTTCCGATATGGGCAATGTATATGAAGGCAGCTTATGCTATTCCTGAATTGGGAATTTCTGCTGAAGACTTTGAAGCTCCAGAGGAGTTAATGATTTCCATTGATTGTACCCAACAGAATCCGACAGATAGTCTTCTTGAAGAAAATAAAAAAAGAAGATTTAGAGGGGCTTGGATTTTAGCCGTTGTCAGAATCATGCCATTCGGCAAAGGAAGTTTCTGTTTCTCTTAGTTTTAGCGCGTGTAAAGAAATTCCTTTAGGAAGTTTCTTTTTGATTTTATTTGCAAAATCAATTACCATCATTTCACTTGTCGGTTGATAATTGACTTTCAGCACCTTATGACCCCTAGATTCCATTTCTTCTGCAAGCTCTTTGTGTGGTGAGGAAACATTTAAAACTGTTGCATGATCAAAGGGAATTACAATTTCTTCTTTTATTATTTTTTTGAGGTCACTGAAATCAATGACCATTCCGTTTTTAGTTTGATTTGCATCGTTTATTGGAGTTCCAATTACTGTCACAGCTAATTTGTAACTGTGACCGTGAACATTTTTGCACAAGCCATCATAACCGTGGAGGGCATGACCTGTTTCGAAATGAAATTCTTTTGTAATTCTTATTTTTTGAGTCATGATTGAAAGTGTAAGCCGTATTTATTTATGTATAACGGACAGTTGCAAGTTCTGTATTTTTTATGAATTATAACGCTGTTGAATAAAATCTTTGAAGGATAAAATAAAGTCTCAATTATAATTCTTTATTTTATTTCTAAAAAATCAAATAATTTTTTATTCTACTAATGCTTTAGCACTATTTTTGCATTAAAATACACCAAGAAACCCTTAATCATGAAAAACATTCTTGTTCCTATTGGTATTTCCCCTAACGGAAAAAACACTTTAGCTTATGCAATTGATTTAGCAAAACATCACAAAGCATCTATTTTTGTGATGGACTCGTACAATGCAACAATGACTCCTGCACAAATTTCTTCTGCAAAGAAAGTAATTCACCAACAAAATTTTAATCGTGTCAAAGAAATGGTTCAATCGGTTCAGAATGATTCTGTTGACCTAAAAATGGTAAATTATAAAGGAGACCTTTTGAAAGGTATAGAATCTTTAGATTCCGAAATCGGTTTGGATTTGATTGTGGTAGGTCCAAAAAGTAATGACATAAATGATGCGCTTTTTCTTGGAAAAACATCAGGAAAGATTGTCAAGAAAACAAAAGTTCCAGTCTTATTGGTTCCTATTGGTGCTTCGTTTAGTGTACCAAAACAGGCTTTATTTGCTTTTAAATTGGGAAAAATAGAAGGAGAAAAATCTCTCAATCCACTCAAAAAATGGGTTCATACATTTAATACTAAAATCAACCTTTTACTTGTTAAAACTCCTGGTTTCCAAGACAAAAGATTAGAAATTGACCACGAAGTAGTTGAACTCTCCGAAGGTTTAACATCTACTAACAATGCAACTGTATATCAAGGAGTATTAGAACATTTTTCTAGTGTTCAGCCCGACCTTCTTGTCGTTTTCGCTCGAAAGAGAGGTTTCTTTGAAAAACTAATGGAACCGGATGTTGTTTACAAAAAAGAGTTTTACGTAAATATACCAGTGCTTGTTTTGAAGAATCGCTAGAAAGATTTTTTAATTCTATATTTGGTTCTTGATGAGAGTTTTTAATTATTCAAGACTATTTTTTTTTGTTCTCTTTTTTTTAATTCAAGCCAATTCTTATGCACAAGAGTATTTTAGCTTAGATGTGGATAATGATTTATATTTTTTGGGGGATAAATACTATTCAAGCGGTATTTTTTTACAATACGGTAAACAATTAGACCCCGATGAAATGACTAAACAAGAATTTTCAAAAAAATATTTACTATGGGAGCTCGGACAAGAAATTTTTACCCCGTCAGATCGGTTTGGGAAAAAGAGTTCAAATTATGATTACCCCTTTGGAGGCTGGCTCTATCTTAAGGCTTCTTTTCAGAAAGAAACTACGATTAACAAACAATGGCAATGGGGAATACAACTAGGAGCAACTGGAGACGCATCTTTAGCCCAATGGATGCAAAACACCTATCATCGATTGTTTTTGAATATTGACGAATACTCATGGATTGATGAGGTACCCCAAACTTTTCATGTGAATGTTTTTGCGGACTCTTTTAGGCGTTGGCAATTGGTAGAATATGTTGCACTTCGATCCCATTTGTTTTCTAAATTAGGAACTCAGCAAATTTATGCTGGACTTGCTTTGGGGTTGAATTTTGGAAATCAAATTGTATTACCCAATGGAGGTAATGTGTTGCTTGGGAAAAAGAAGGGAAGCGGAGTTTATTTTGGCGGTAGAATCCAATACATTGCTCACGATTATATGCTTTCGGGGAGTTTGTTTAATGATAACGCACAATTTACCTTGCCTGTAAATCGATTTAGAGCATTGGTTGAGGTTGGTTATTCACTTCACAAAGGTCCTTGGCGAATTTCAACTGTTTTTTTTAATCGAAGCCCAGACAACAAGCTTCAGCCCCAAAAAAGTCATCGTTATTTAAAAATTGCATTAACCCGATTTTTAGAAAAATAAGTGTTAATTTTTTTCTTAGCCCTCTCCATTTCTTAACTTGATTACCTATTAACCAAAAAAACCTATTTATGAAAAGATTTTTTCACCCATTATGTTCAGTCTGTTATTAAGCTCTTGTATTACCGTAAAAGTTTACAAGATGGATCAGGATTCTAGAGAAGAACCGAGAGAACCAATTCAAAAAAAATCAGCCTTATTGTCATCAGAAATGGTCGCCCCGTTGATGAATGGTGACTCAGAGATTTATTTTTTGGAGAGGAACCGAAAATAGTTGATTTTGAAGAAAAAGAAAACGACCCCCATTTCAATAAGAATGTTTTTATTTTTAAAAGTAAAGATTCTTTGGACTACCCGCATTGGATCTCAAAAAAAAAAGGAGATTCTCTTTCTGGAGAGGTAATTTTTATTGAACAAAACAAAGGGAAAATCAAAGTTGAGCGTATATCTGATGAATTGGGTCCGATTGTGATTATTGATGGTGAAGAAATGAGTCCAGATTTTGACATAGAAAAACTGAATGTTGATGATATTGAGCGAATGGAAGTATTTAAGGGTCAAAAAGCCCTTCAAAAAGTAGGCGATAAGGGTAAAAATGGAGTAATTATTATTAAGATGAAAAATTAGTATTGCTCCAAAAGTAAAAATTGTGTTCCTCGTCTTTTTTGAAATTCATTTTGGGATAAAGTTGATTCCCAATTGTGTTGCTCTTTTCGGTTTCTAAACTGATTCCTTTTGTGTTGGTTTCTACAGAAAAAACTTGTGCCGATTCCAGTAATTGTATTCCAATTTTTTTACTTCGGTGTTTGGGGCTAACAAAGAGGTCATTTAAGATCCATAAAGGGGCCATGCATACTGAAGAATAACTCGGGTAGAGTTGAGTGAAACCGACTGCTTTTGAGTCTTCATAGGCAATAAAAATAACACTTTGTTTTTTGTCCAAACGTTGCTTTAAAAATTCTTTTGCTCCTTTGAGGTTTGTTTTTTTCTTGTAAAAAACACGATAAGCATCGAAAAGAGGCGCTAAATCGTCAAGTTGACTTGTTGTTGCTTTACAGATTGTAATCATCAGTTGGAAGGTTTTTTTGCTGTTAAAAAAGTATAATGTATGCCCAATAAAAATCCATTAAAATTATTAGTTTCCCTTTGAAGGGGTTTGTTTCGCTTTTTTGAAATTGATATTGTAGTGATACACTGAATCTTTTCCAGACTGAATAGTGAACCGCCGAAAGCATTCCATAACTATCGCTGAAAGTTCCATTGGGATATGCTACCGTCCCATCTTTTGTGTTTGTTGGCGGATCTCCTTTAGCACTAACAAGAAAATTGTAAATAAACCCCAATTCGATTTTGACCCTATTTACTGGATACAAACGTCCTGTCAAAGGGATGGAAAGAAAGATTAATTTATCTTCAGATTGATCTTTTTCAGAGTTGTATGCGTATTTAAGCGTGTGAATATCAATACCAGTTCGTAGACCATAACTTTTTTTGAAATTATAAAGAACGGTTCCTCCCATACTCATACCAAATTTACCTTTTGTTGTTCGGTTATTGGTGTTGAAGAAGTTTGGGGCAAAATGTACTTCATAATTCCATTTGCGTAATCCAATATTTTCTATATCTGCTTTCCCATATTGTTGAATCAAAAGATCTCCCCCTTGTGCTCTAGAATTTTGTAAACTAAGAACACTTATGGAATGTAAAAGAGGATAATACAGAGTTTTTGGCATCTGTAAATATTGAGAGATCTGAGCCTAAAAATACGGAACAGTTTTTACTTAACATTATTTTTAATTAAAAGCTTATATTTACCATACAGCAGTATTAACATTATTAAAAACTGAACAAATGTCAAGTAAATTTTTTGGAAATAGAACCGTAAAAAATGTGGATAAAACGGGAGCAAAAAAAAAGAGCACCAAAGGTCAGGACTGCTTCTAAAAGCAGTGCAGGTGTTCGTAAAGTAGGACGCGGAAAATAAAGTTTTAATATAATTTGACTTGTGAATTCGGGTTTCTATGTTGTAATTTCGTTTGAAAACCGATAATTTAAGCAAGGTTTGTTAAGTATATTTTTTATCGTATGGGCATACGTTCTCATTTTAGTCGTTTTTTTTTGAAGCATACATTTTTTATGATTCTTATCACACCACAAATAACCGCTAGTTGTTCATCGAACGAAAATGGTTGTGATGCATTAAACAATAGGCTACCAATTGCATGTACTAAAGAATATGTTCCTGTTTGCGGATGTAATAATCAAACGTATTCAAATAAATGTGAGGCTGGTGCTTGGGGAATAAGTGAATTTAAGGTTGGCGCATGCAGCACAAATTAGTTGAATTGAGACATGCGCTTTTTTGTAATAAATCCTCTTTTGAAGTGAGTTTTATTTTCATCAACTTGCAAAATTGTGTCAAATCAGTATTTAGAAATTTTTGCGAAGCTTAATCTTGAGAATAAAAGTTAGTAGAGTTAGCGATATCGACTTAGTATTATCTTGGGGATGTAGCTCAGTTGGCTAGAGCGCTTGACTGGCAGTCAAGAGGTCGGCGGTTCGAATCCGCTCTTCTCCACTAGTGTCACCGCTACACTACACATTGGAAAAGCCCACCATTAATGGTGGGTTTTTTTCCCCGATAAACTTCTTATCTGCAAGGTTTAGAAAGGGCTTATTCTTACATCAAAGAGTTCTACTAAAGTTCAAAAATTTTTAAAGAAAATTTTTTGAAGGGTATTGATATTGTTTTTTTCATAATACCCTGTCCAGGGGGAAGGGGGGGATTCAAACCTGCAACCTCTTGAGCCGAAATCAAGTGCACTATTCAGTTATGCTAAGAGGCCGCTTTTATTATTCCAGATTTACAAATTATTTTAAAACCTCTTTTATTACTATATTTAGTTCCTTTTATATAGTTTCTATATTTATTAAGATTACATGTCTTCAAAAGTATTTAAATACATTCTTTTAGGATTATTCATCCTTATAAGTTTTAATTCATATTCACAAACGACGTATTACGTGTCAAAGTCAGGAAATAATTCTAATTCCGGGAATTTTGGTGCTCCGTTTTTGACTATTTCTCATGCAGTATCTGTAATAAATCCAGGAGATCAAATATATATAAGAGAAGGAGTATACCATGAAAATATAGTTTTCAATAATATCGACGCCACAAATGGTAACGAAACTTTAATTTCTAGTTATAATAATGAAGAAGTAATTATAGATGGTACGATTAAAGTATCCAATACTTGGGCTGATGATACAATAGGTGGGGTACAGGTTAAAAAAATTGAAAGTTTTACAAATTCGATTACACAACTTTTTGTCGGGAACGACCAAATGGTAATGGCCAGATGGCCCAATGCACAGTTTAGTGACCTTTCCATTTATGATCATGACAATTGGGCTCATGGAGAGGAGTCAGGAAGTACCGATGGTTCTTTTTTGATTGACGAAACATATGACGACCCTGGATCTCTTAGTCTTTCTAATTCAATTGGAATTTTAAATGTAGGCTCCTTTAGAACATTCAACAGACAAATAGCATCTCATACGCAACAAGCTGGGGATGATGTTATTACATATACAACCCCAATTGGTGAAAATGGGATCGGAGCTGGCTTATCTAATAATGGAGAATTAAAAGATAAACACCACCATTTCTTTTTTTGAAGGTAAAAAAGAGTTTATAGACGCAGACAACGAATGGTTTTTAGACACGTCAAATAATATTTTGTATTTAAAACCAGCTAGTGGAGTTGATTTAACTCGAGTTCCAATTAGAGGAAAAATAAGAGATTATTCCATGACTATTACAGGTAGTGAATACTTGAAAGTCCATGGACTTACCTTTTTTGCAACTACGATTTATGCTAGTGGGACTAAAAATTTAGAAATATCAGAATGTAATTTTTATTTTCCCTCTCATTCGAGAAGAATGTTGGGTGACCTAAATGGTGCTAACGCAACTACATTTGGTACTGGTTCTGGAAATACAGCCAGGGTAGATTCCTCTACCGTGAGCGGTTGTTTATTTATAAATACAGAAGGGGAGGCCCTTGTAATTAAAGGAAATAACAATACGGTTAGAAATTCATATTTTAGAAACATCGACTGGTCCGCAACAGAACTCAATGGTCTTATGGTCACGGTTTTTGTAGACGGAGAAAATAATACATTTACAGAAAATGAAATTTATTTTACAGGTGCATCAGCAACAGTTTGGCCAGGTGAAGAATCAATTTTTTCTTACAATATAGTCTCTAGCACCGGTCATGCACAGTCTGATGGTTCTGTTTTCCAAGGAACAAAAAATTACGTTTTTGGATCTGTCGTTCATCACAACTTCGTTTACGACACAGAAAAATACGCATTTAGATATGATGCACCGGGTGGAGACGCTGCTCAAGCCGGAAGTTTTGGTGTAATGCATCACAATATAGCAGACAATACCCTTGGTCTTATGATAAAAGGAAACAATCAGATTATTGCTCATAATACTGTAATAAATACCATAAGTAATAGAAACGATATCATCATTCTCGCTGAGGATTGTTCCAATACCAATACTTGGTTGTATAATAATTTAGCAGAGAGAATAGGCTCGCATAGAAGTGCAACTTCTTTTTCTACACCAAATAACGGACCAATACCCATAGGAACCGATGGATATATTAATATGGGTACAAGTGCAAGTCCTAATTGGGAATTTTGTGACTCAGGAGATGGTTCTTTGTATCTAGGAACAGGAACTGGAAGTTCAACTGCAAATATGGACGGTATTAATGTATCTCGCCCAGGAATATCTTATTATGCCAATATTGAAGGACTACTGAACTACAATCCTGGTAATGGAAAGACAACAAGTGATTACGAACCAAATAGCAACGATATAATTGACAAAGGTGTTGCCCTTACAAATACAGTATCTACATCAATTAGTACAACAAACCAATTAAACAATATTGTACCACATACTCCAGTTGGAAGTGGTACCGATATTGGTGCTATAGATGGTAATGCTATATGGACCCCTGGAATAAGGGGATGGGTTCCAGATCAAACCATAGACCTTATCTCTATATTTCCTATTTCAACTATCTATTTCGAATCGGGTGTATGTAAATGTCCCAACGCCACTGTAGGAGAAACAGCAACTATAAGTGGAACGGTGTATACTGTTGTTGACAATACAAATTTAAGAACGGAGGTTGCTGCAGATAATTTTAATCTGTGTATTTCTCAGGTGACAGATATGGACAATTTGTTTTTAAACGATTTAACTTTTAATTCAAATATTAACTTCTGGGATACATCTAGTGTTACAACAATGCAAAATACCTTCAAAGGTGCAACCATATTTGATCAACCTTTAGATAATTGGAATGTTTTAAATGTAACTGACATGTCTAACATGTTTAATGACGCTCGTGTTTTCAATCAAGATATAAGCTCCTGGACCACTTCTAATCTTACAGATACAAGGGCTATGTTTCGAGACGCAGCTGTTTTTAATCAAGACATAGGAAGTTGGGATATTTCAAATGTGACACATTTGAACAATATGTTTGAACGTGGGATATTTAATCAAGATATTGGAAATTGGGATACTTCAAGTGTAACAGATATGAGCTATATGTTTAGAGACGCAGCTGTTTTTAATCAAGACATAGGAAGTTGGGATACTTCAAGTGTAACACGTATGAGAGAAATGTTTCGTAGAGCTTTTAAGTTTGATCAAGACATAGGTTCGTGGAATACCTCTAACATTACAACTATGAGATTTATGTTTGATGATGCTCGTAAGATATAAGCTCCTGGTCCACTTCTAATGTTACAGATATGAGCCGTATGTTTCGAGACGCATCTGTTTTTAATCAAGATATTGGAAATTGGGATACTTCAAGTGTAACAGATATGAGCTATATGTTTAGAGACGCATCTGCTTTTAATCAAGACATTGGAAGTTGGGATATTTCAAATGTAACTAACATGTCTAACATGTTTGATGATGCTCGTGTTTTCAATCAAGATATAAGCTCCTGGACCACTTCTAATGTTACAGAAATGGGTTATATGTTTAGAGGCGCGGCGGTTTTTAATCAAGACATTGGAATTTGGGATACTTCAAGCGTTGCAACAATGGTTTATATGTTTTCAAGTGCAGACTCATTTAATCAAGATATTAACAGTTGGGATGTTTCAAATGTAACTAACATGGAAGGGATGTTCCAAGCTGCTGATAATTTCAACCAACCATTAAATAATTGGGATGTTGAAAATGTTACTAACATGAGTAATATGTTTAAGGATACAGATAGTTTTAATAAGGATTTATCCTCTTGGTGTGTGGAACATATTGCCTCGGAGCCTACAAATTTCGCTTTAAACTCTCCTGTAAACTCAATTGCTAACTTCCTTCCTCGTTGGGGATCTCAATGTTCTCCTACAGTTATTTTAACTCATAATCATCCTGATAATTTGCTTACAGCGAATGATTCAGTTTTAATCACTGCTACTTTCAATGAACCTATATATTCTGTTCCAACGTCTGGATTGTTGATGCACTTTCCTTTCAATGGAAATACTAATGAAATAGCAAATTCAACTGTAGTCAATGCAAGGAATCCTCAATATGGACAAGACCGAAATGGCAAGACGAACAATGCATACTACTTCCCAGGAAATAACAACTCTTACATCAGTGGAAATATGCCAGAATTATTGGATAATGACTATACATACTCCTTTGGATAAAGCCTGATCAACCTGGCCGCACGGCTAAAGAATGGATTTTTGCATTTGGTGAGCTCAATACTGCTCAACATTTAGGTATTTTTAACGGAGATCTTAGATTTGGGACATGGGGTACAGGAGGATTTAATGCTGGAAACTCTTTCTTTAGTAATGGTTGGGTTCATGTTTTGGTAACCTTTGAAAAAGCAACTAATGAGCATGTTATTTATATCGATGGTGTTCAAATAAATAATGGTATTAGAGCTTCCAATTTCTCGACTACCGATTTTGTAATTGGAACTCAAATTTTTTATACTAACGAGCTATTCAAAGGTTTTGTAGATGATCTGTATGTGTGGAAAAGAAAATTAACAGCTGATGAGATATCTAATGTTTATAATAATATCCCTCCTGCTTTAAGTTTTGGTGGATTAATTAATGACGCTCAAATGAGTAATTCTGGAAATCCATCGATTTGGAATTATTCTATTGATATGTCGATCCTGACAATACCAAGTGATGGAGATTATATAATCTCCATTAGTGGTGGTAGTGATCTTGCAGAATCCTTACACAGCATCCCTAGGTATTCAAGATGGTGATGAGACATCTGTGGACGAGATCACTTTTGAAATTGACGTGACTCCACTGACTGTAACTTTGACCGATAGTGATATTGACGATATAATCTATCCTACAGATAGCATTACTGTAACAGCTACATTTTCCGAAGCCGTTCAAAATTCTCCGAAAGTAAATTTTTCAGGTGTAGGTCCAAAGAATATTGATATGACTGCAACAGCCTCACAATCTGTTTGGACCTATGTTTTTGATTTTCCATCCTTATCTGTTCCAGTAGGTCAATATACTCTTACTGTAAGTGCCACAGATTTATTTGGTAATGATATTCAGGGAAATGAGAGTATAGTTTTTGATTATAGATTATTTACACCTACTATAACAAGTCCTGATACCATCGATAAAATATTTGGTGATCCTGGATTTGATGTAAGCGCTACTTCAAGTAGTACCGGTGCGTTCTCTTTCCAAATTGCTGATAGTAGTGTAGCTAGTATTACTACCACTGGTTCAGTAACCATTAATGGTGTTGGTACTACACAAATAACTATTAATCAAGCTGCTGATGCAAATTTCTCAACAGCGAGTAAAACCATTACACTTAACGTTGTTAAAGCTGTTCCTATTATTACCACCTCACCTACTATCATAAACAAAATATTTGGAGATCCTGATTTCAATTTAACAGCAACTTCAAGTAGTACAGGGTTATTCTCCTACACGATTTCTGACACTTCAATTGCTTCAGTATCTGGTAATACAGTTACCATTGCTGGGGTCGGGACAACGACTATTTTAATTAATCAATCATCTGACAATAATTACAATATCGGAGTCTCCTCAATTACATTGATTGTAAATAAAGCTGACCCAATAATCTACTCCCCTGACGTAACAAAAACATATGGTGATCTCGATTTTTCCATATCTCTTGCCTCTAGCAGCACTGGGTCATTTACCTATTCTACTCTATCCTCTGGGGTTGTATCTATAACCAATACTGGGAATGTATCCATTATCGGTGTTGGTTCTGTTGTTGTATCTGCCACACAGATACAAGATATCAATCATAACTCCAAAACCGTGACCTTTACAATAACAGTTAATAAAGCTGATCCTGTAATTTCAGCTCCTGACATAACAAAACTTTTCACAGATCCAGATTTTACGATATCTCTTGCTTCCAGTAGCACCGCTTCATTTATTTATTCTACTTTATCCTCTGGGGTTGTATCTATAACCAATACTGGGAATGTATCTATTATTGGTGCTGGTTCCGTTCTTGTATCTGCCTCGCAAGCTCCGGACACAAATTATAACTCAAAAACGGTCACCTTTACAATTACTATAAATAAGGCCATGCAATCTGTTTCTTGGACACCTCCCTACAGTGCGGTGTTTGGGGATGCACCCTTTAATGTAAATAGTCCAACTACAAATGGGGATTACACTGGGACAATATCCTACTCATCTTCAGATCCTTTAATCGCATCGATTAATTCCTCTACCGGTGAAGTTAATGTTTTACAAGTGGGTAATGTGATTTTAACAGCTTCTTTACCTTCAGATGGGAATTATCAGGCTACCACTGTAACTACAACATTAGACATTTCTAGTGCTTTACAGGCAATATATGTTCAGAATTTACCTTCAAGTAAGGCTCTAAAAGATTTTACCACATTTTCTGTTACTGCTACCTCCACATCGGGAGCACCGGTTTATATTGATATGGCACCAGGTTCAGCGGCATCTATTGCAGGCTCTCAAAGCCCCATTAATTTAAGTAATATTGCTGCAACTGGCTTGGTAACCCTCACCTTTTACACAAAACTATTAGATCACCCAAATTATAATACTGTATCGATAACCTTAGCAATGGATGTGATTAAACTAAATCAAAACATATCACCTCCATCTTCACCAATTATCTACTTGAACTATACAGAAAATCTGACCTACACGCTAAATGCATCCTCGGACTCAGGTCTTCCTGTAAGCTACGCCTTAAATCCAATTTCTCAAACAGCAGCTTCGCTCAGCTCAAATGTGTTAAGTATAAGTGATGTGGGAACGGTAACCGTTGATGCTAACCAGTCAGGTGATACACAATATAACCAGGCCCTACTATGAGATTTATATTTAGGGTTTTACCAGGTATTACTGCACTATCCTCATTTAGTATACCAGATAAGATGTATGATGATCCTGATTTTTTATAACTGGACCTACATCGAATAGACCTGGTGCAATTAGATATGTAAGTAGCAATCCTTCAGTAGCCGAGGTGATTGGAAACAAAATTTCAATTAAGGGGCCAGGACAGGTCACTATCACAGCATTCCAGGATGGAGTAAGAAAATATTATCAAGGAATAGCCTCAGCTTCCTTTACAGTTTTAGAAACCGACAATGATGGCGATGGTATAGCAGTAGTGTCTAATTTTGACAACTGCCCTGACGTTGCCAACCCAGACCAGCTCGACACAGACTTTGATGGAATAGGGGATGCATGCGACCCAGATGACGATAACGATGGTTTCTCTGATGAGATTGAAATCGAATGCGGTAGTGATCCACTTGATGTAAACAGTAGACCACTGGATACTGATGCAGACGGAGTTCCAGACTGTAAAGACCCCGATGACGACGGAGATGGGTGGTCCGATTTACTTGAAATAGAATGTGGTTCTGACCCACTGGATGCTTCAAGCACCCTTCCTGATACCGATCAGGATCAGCTTGCCAACTGTGAAGATGAAGACGATGACGGAGATGGATACCTAGATGTAGATGAAACAGCCTGTGGTACAGACCCACAAGATGCACTAAGTGTCCCAGTAGATACCGATACCGATAAAATACCCAACTGCATTGACACTGATGACGATGGAGATGGATGGTCAGATGAAATTGAAATCCAATGTGGAACCGACCCACTAGATTCATTTAGTAAGCCACTAGATAGAGATAGTGATGGTATCGCAAGTTGTGAGGACCCAGATGATGATGAAGTTTATGTGTCCCCACTTTTAACACCAGGTGTTAATGGTCCAGAGGCTACATGGCAAGTAAAAAATATAGAGCAATTCGGGACCTCATCTGTTAAAGTATACAACCGAAATGGTCAATTGGTATTTAGTAAAAGAAATTACCAAAATGATTGGGGTGGCACCTATCAAGAGACAGGAGAGCTGTTACCTGCAGGATCGTATTACTATCTAATAGAAGTACAAGAGACAGGCAAGGTTAAAAAAGGATGGTTGTACTTAACTTATTAAAAAACATAACATTAAAAGAATGAAATTTATTATATTTAAATACCATAAACTGAAAAAAAGTAAAGTGTATCACAGAAAAAAAAGGTTTTTCATTGTAATATTTTTTGGATTAATTTCAACCTTATCTGCACAGGAGATAAGTATTCTTTTTAATAAAACAACTTTTAGTTTATTTAACCCCTCCTTTTCTGGGGTTGATGGTCGAATGCTTTCTTTTAACAGTAGAAGCCAGTGGGCTGGGGTAGAAGGTGCACCAAGGATTAACTCTTTGATACTTCATCTTCCAAGAAAAAAAGAATGTAAATCTTGGTCTGGCTGTTCAAAACGATAGAGTATTTATTGAAAACAGAACTTTTGTCTCCTTAGATTACAACTATAGACTTCAATTAAACAAAGGCCGTTTTCTTTATTTAGGTATTAAAGCAGGTGGTAATTTCAACAATATAGATGTAAACGATATAGACCGCATTTACACGGATTATAATCCAGCTTTGTCTGCAGTGAAAAATTACTTTACACCAGTTTTAGGAGTTGGGTTTCATTATAGAGCACCAAACTACTTTTTTGGAATTGGAATGCCAACACTTTTTCAAAGTGACCGTTTTGACGATACACAAGATTGGAAAACAAGTGCTGTTGACTACTCCTATGTTCACTTTACAGGAGGGATAAATTTAAAGGTTCAAGAAAATTTGAGTTTAAACCCAGTTGCGGTTTATAGGTCTTTACCCAATATGCCCAACCACTTTGTGGGTACTGCAGATTTTGTTTATAAAGAAAGATTTTCAATAGGAGCAGGGTTTTCAAATAACGATAATGCGGCGGTTTATTTTTCAATAAAAACCAAAGGAGGATTTGAATTAGGGTATGGGTATGAATTTACACAAGGAGAAATAAGCGATGTAATAACTAATCCAACTCATGAGATTATGATAAAGGTAGCTCTTGGTAAGAAGATTCAACCAGAGGGCTGCATTTCTTTCAGAATTTTTTTAGAAGGAGCTGGAATGACTCTTGATGCTGATGGAATAACAACCGCTCAAGCATTTGGTGCTGCATTGATTACAATTGGGATTACTGTTTTTAGAATCCCTCTATTCGTTGGAAAAATGAAAGAAGCAATTACAACAGTAATTCTTGGACATTTAACTTTTGTTATTTTAATAGGGGTTCATTTGATAAATGGACAAGCAGAGGGACCAACTCAGTTATTAATCTTGTATTGAATCTCATATTCATTACACTTTACCTTATTGAGAGAAAGAAAGCTTGAGACAAGAATATATTTATACTATGACAAGTAATTTAAGAACCTTAACATTCATAATTTCTTTACTTTTAACTATAAACTCATGTTCAAAGGATGCTACTGTTCCAGAAGAACAAGCTCCTACTCAATATACCTTAACCGTTACTACTTCAGAAGGAGGTTTTGTAACACCAGATGCTAATGGGACTTATGATGCAGGAGCATTAATAACAATTACGGCAACTCCAAATGAGGGATATATGTTTGATAGATTTTCAGGAAGTGATAATGACAACAATTCTAATGGATGTTGGGCAGGCCCCGGAAAGTGCCGAACTTCTATAAAAATGAATTCAAACAGAGTTGTCCAAGTTTTTTCAAACTAAGTACTTCAGAATAAACTTTACTATTAAAAGTGTCAGTTTATTTTCCTTAATTCCTAATTAAGATAAGAAAACCTTCTCCAGCATAGGGCAAATTATAATTGTACCCCTGTGGTAATTATACATCTGAAAATGCCCTTAAGTCAAGTTCTAGTTTTAACAATTTACGTTTGGCATTTACAGTCCAAAATATAACAACGTAAGCGAAATGTTATCGTATGTATAGTGTCATACTCTTTATAATACCATCAAACTTCTTTTAGAACCCTAAGTCAGTTGATTCAGTTATATCAAGCAGTAAGAATTGAATTAGTATTCACTATACGTTTCGCACAATCCCATCTGATGTTCAGTTTATCCTCCATAAAAATTATTTAATTTATTTAGGTGGGAGGGGAATACTTCTCTAATAAATACTCGGACGTAGCCTCACTTATCCCTTTGGCAGGGTTGTTTGAGATAAAAACAGAACGCTACTTTTTATTATAATTATTAAACAGATAAACAAATAAAGGAGGGACAAACACAATAAAAACGATTCCAAAATATACATACAGAAAACACCCTAATGCAAGTGAAAAGAATAATGCGAGTGCGTAAGTTTTTTTCATAAGTTATATTTCAAAATTATGCAAAGACCCACTTAACGACACATAGAATTGATAATATAGTTAAGAATACTATCCATTCTTTCCAATAGGTTCTGTAACAAAACTTGATTTTAAAAAAATTATAAACCTTTTCCATTACACAAAGCTACAAATTATGTGCGGACCCAATTGAATTTCCAACAATTGCCATCAGAAGCAAATTAAAATACCTGTTTGATGTTCATCAGACCCTTTTAGACCTAAAGTAGCTAGATAACAAACAAAGCATTGAGATTTTATTATTTTTAGTTGTATATTAAATTTAATTAGTTGTTTTGAGGGAATATAAATTGATATTTTATGGTTCTTTATTTTAGTATTTATTAATTATTCATTTGGTATGAAGAAATATTTTTTTGAAGGGATTGTGATTTTTTTTAGTGTCTTGCTCTCACTATACTTGGGGAATCTTAATAATTTAGCTTCAGAAAGGGAAAAAAAAAAAATGGATATGTTCTTGATCTAGCAAAGACCATAAAAGATGATATCAATCAAATAGAGTCGCTTTTAAAAACCTTGTATTCCTCAGAGGAAATGATATCTAGTATTCAAAATGATATCGATGAAAAACATACTCTTTTAAAAGATGAAGAAGCGATAGAAAAATTAATTGGAATTGAAGTAGGCTTTTCTTTTTTCCCAAAAGATGGTGTTTTTAATCAAATGATTTCAACAGGAACTTTTGAATTAATTTCAAACAATGAATTGAAAAACAATCTTCTCGAGATGTTTAATCATCAAAGAGCACGTAATTATGCAACTTCATTAGAAATAGATAATTTTAATATAGAGTTTAGAAGAAACCCATACACTAAATTTAGAATTCGGTTTGATTACAATTTATTAAGTGGGGAGTTTTACGGGAGTAGACAATTAACAAAGTTTAAATTCAACAGGGACTATTATTTTTCAAATGAGTTTTATGGGTTATTGTCCCAAGCGAAACTATATTCAAACATGTATAAAAGACAGCTAAATGATATTTTAAAAACCTATGAAGACACTCAGCTTCTCATCAAACAAGAACTGTCAGATTAAAATATTTTCTTCTTAAGTAAAGTAATCTATTTTTCTCTTGGGTTACCAAACATTAATGTTCTTGTAACCAACTTTCAGGTAATCCAATTTCATTTCCTCTTTTACTTAATGCATTGTGTCGCCTGAATTAATCTTTGGCTAAAAAAGATAAACCAACTAATATTAAACCTGTTATTATAACAATAAAACTGTTATCAATAAAAAATTCAATAACCGACAACACAATACCTAGTGTGAGTACTTGCAAACCCAGGAGCTTTATAAAATTTTTATTCATAAAGTAAAAATATAATAAATTGATTGAAAGTTTATTTCTCATGAAAAAGAATAGTTAACTATCATTTATTATTTTAGAGAGTAGTAGATTATGTGATATGGCGTTCTATTTTTCTTAATTCTCTTGTTTTTGTTTTTATTCTTTTTTTCTCCTAAAAACATTGACCTTGATTGTTTCAAAAGAGGGGTAAACATAAAATAAAATATTGATAAATTTACTGCATTACTACTGCAACCTACAATTTTTAAACATGTTCCACTAAAACTGTAGTAAATATCCATAACCTTTAAATTACATATAAAATACTGTAGATAAGATGTTTATAAGCAATATTTTAGTATTTAAAAATGGTATTATTACATCAAATGTTATTAATCACCCCTAATGAACATACATCGTTTGTAACTTTTTAGGAATCTATTCAGAGAAGCTTGTTTATCTATTAAATTGTACTAAAGAACCAGACTATATTTATGACGTTTCTTAGGACTAGTTGGACCTTGATAATGCTCTTATTTTTGGGAGTTGCGGTTTCTTCGGCTCAAAGCTCAATTGTAGATATTACAACCTATTCTGATGTTGTGACCGATGGTGATAACTCTGTGGGTTCGGGGGATGTAGTTGTTTTTACCACTACGGTAAAAAACATCAGTAACATAAGCATTTCAAATTTTACAATAACCAACACCCTTGCTGGTATTGATGGGACTGCATTAGCACTTAGTTCTCCAATTACTTTTCTAGGTAATTCTGCTTCTTCCTCTCCAGGAAACCTCATTGCAGGAGAAATTTCCACTTACGTATCGACTTATACCTTCGATTCTGCAGGAGTTAATGCAGGAGGAGTGAGTTTGACCGTCACGGGTACGGGTAGTACTCCGGGGAATACCAATAATGTAATAGATATTTCTAATGATGGAGATGATAGTGACGGAAACTCAGTTGACGATCCAACACAAGTAATTATTGGAAGTACAGTTACATTGGTTGAGGGGACAAAATTAGAAAACTATGTTGATAACGATTCCAATGGCACGATTGGATTGGGTGACCAGCTAGAGTATATCATTACTGTTTACAATAATGGGGAAGAAGATTTGGAATCAATTGCCCTTTTTGATGTACTTCAAGATTTTAATAACAACACTTTGGCCTTAGTGGCACCTTTTACCCCTCCTGGCCCTATTTTTGTTTCATCAGATCAGAATTCTACAAATGGGAATTACTTGTTGGAGAAACCGCTACTTATAAAGCTGTCTATGTGGTTCAACAAGGATCCGTCGACTCTGGAGGATTAACGAATTGTTTAGATGTTCAAGTAAATGGAGTAAATTCTGGACGACAATTTACTGATACGGCCGACAATGGAGATGATAGTGACGGAAATACAACTAATGATTGTACAGCATCTTCAATAACTGTCACTCCATCAATTGAAGTTACCAAAAGTGCAAGTGTTCAGGATGTGAATGGAAATGGAGTAAATGATCCTAATGATATAATCAATTATAACATAAGAATCGTAAATGACGGTAATGTAACCTTATCAAATTTATCTCTTACAGACACATTTAGAGACGGTAATGGAAATAATATTTCTTTAAATAGTGCTCCTGTTTTTTCATCTTCCTCTTTGGGATCTTCAGCTGGAACTCTTCAGGTTGGAGAAGTCGCAATTTATTTGGCTTCCTATACGGTTTCGGTAAATGCTGCAAACTCTGGATTAGTTTCTAACTCTCTCAGAGTGACTGCAAGCTCTCCAGGACAGTCAAATAATGTATCGGATGTTTCGGATAATGGAATTCAAGATGATGGTAACATTCTGGATGATCCAACAGTCACCACACTGACAATTGATAAGCAAATCGAGGTTACTAAAACATTTACTTTGGCAGATGATGGTGACGGAGAGCCGGGGCAAAATGATGTTGTTACCTATTCCATTACAGTTCAAAACACAGGTCAAATTGGGGTTTCTGGGATTACTTTAGTCGATTTATTAACTAATTGTGATGGTACTCAAGTACTTTCTTTATCATCTGGCCCTACATGGAATTCAAATAGTGGTTCATCCCCGCAGGGGAGCTTTAGCTCGGGAGAAATAGCTAATTATTCTGCAACCTACACAATTGGTTCTGCTGAAGTAGATTCGGGTTGTATTTTAAATACGGTTTCTGCAACAGCTAGTACTCCTGGAAATTCAAATGACGTTTCTGATATTAGTGATGATGGGAATGACAGCGATGGAAATCTAGTTGATGATAAAACACGAACTAATTTTACGGTTGATCCAGGAATTAATGTAACTAAAACGGGAGTATTGGTAGATAATGGTGATAGTTTACCTGGTGTTGGAGACATTTCAGTATTTACAATTACCGTTTTAAATACGGGAAATACATCTTTATCTACGATTACACTCAATGATACTTTCACTAGAGGTGATGGTACAGCTTTATCCCTTGATTCTGGGCCAACATTTAATTCTTCATCGGGGTCTTCCCCTCAAGGAAGTCTGCAAGCAGGGGAATCTGCAACTTATACGGCAAGTTATACAGTTGACGCAAATGATGTTGCCACTAACTCAGTCAGAAACCAGGTTGTTGTTTCTGCTACTGCATTTAACGGAGCAGTAGTTAATGATACTAGTGACAATGGAAATGATTTAGACGGGAATACAGAAAATGACCCAACAGAGGTAAGATTGGATTATAACCCAATTCTTGAAGTAACTAAAACAGCCTCCTTGTCAACGAATGCAAACCCTGAAGTTGGTGATGTAGCTGTTTATACAATTACCGTTGAAAACAAAGGGAATGTAAATTTAAATACACTGTCGTTAAACGACACATTTGTTGGTTTAGCCGGTGCATCAATATCGCTGGATTCAGGCCCTGTTTTTTTAAGTTCATCAAATGGATCATCAGAGGGGAATTTACTTGTTGGTGAAGTAGCAACATATGTTGCAACATATACAATTTCTCAAGCTGCTATTGATTCAGGTGGGTTTAGAAATACAGTAGTTGCATCGGCTAGAAACCCCGGGAGCTCCTCAACAGATGTAACTGATGCGAGTGATGATGGAAATGATAATGATGGAAACCAGACAAGTGATCCAACTGATGTTATCATATCTGAAAATCTATTGATTGAGGCTACAAAAACAGCAACTTTTACAGATAATGATTCCGATGGTGTTGTATCACTTAATGATAGAATTGATTACACTATTTTGGTTCAAAATAAAAGTAATGTTACCCTTGATAATATTTCTGTTTCAGATGATTTGACAGACATTTCTGGAACAACATCAATGGTTTTAGACACAGGGCCGAGTTTCTCGAGTTCTGATCAAGGCTCATCGTTTGGTATTTTAAAACCTAATGAAATAGCCACCTTCGTGGGGACCTATATTATTCGTCAGGCAGATGTTGATGCAGGAGGGGTTTCCAATCAAGTTTCTGTAACTGCCTTTTCGCCTGCAGACCAAGTGATATTAGATTTGAGTGACGATGGCGATGATTTTGATGAAAACTCAGAAGATGATAGAACAGAAACACCAATAGTTAGAACTCCAGGTATAGAGATAACAAAAACATCAACAATTACTGATGAGGGTGATGGGCAAACGGGTCTAGGTGATACAATTACTTATACCATTAGTGTTGAAAACACAGGAAACTTAAATCTTGCATCGGTAACTCTTGAAGATGAGTTAATAACCGTTAATGGGGATGCATTAACGCTTACCACTACACCTACCTTTGTTACTTCAAGTCTTGGCTCAGATCAAGGGTCATTAAAAGTGAATGAAATAGCAGAGTATACCGCGACTTTAATAATTAATCAAGCATCTATTGATGGTGGTGGTACCTCAAATACGGTTACCGTGACCGCCTCATCTCTTTTTGGTACAATTTCAGATGTTAGTGATGATGGCGATGACACCGATGGGAACACTACTGATGATCCAACAGTAGATATATTTTCGGGTTCTCTAGAACTTGAGGCCACAAAAACAGCAAGTGTAAATGATGTTAACTCCGATGGAGAAACAGGAATAGGAGATATTATTAATTACACTATTGTTGTAGAAAATAAAGGAACAGAGTCACTCACTAATTTTTCAATTGTGGATACTCTAACTGATGCTAACGGGAATTCATTATCTCTGAATGCATCACCTACCTCTAGTGATTCCAACACAATTCCTCCTGGTGGAACAAAAACATATCTAGCAGCATATACAATTACTCAGGCTGCTTTGGATAATGGTGGTGTTAAAAACAGCGCATTAGTACAGGCGAGTAATATTGCCGGGACAATTTATATCAGTGACATTAGTGATGATGGTGATGATACGGATTCTAATACCGTTTCTGATACAACCGATGTGTTAATTGCTGCAAATTCATCATTAAATCTTACAAAAACGTATGTAAACATTGACAATGACAGTGATGGTCTTATTTCAGCCGGAGATCAATTGGTTTATACATTTAGACTAGAAAATGATGGGAATATCACACAAAATTTCATTTATATAACGGACGCTATTTCAGATTTTGATGGTAATGCGTTATCACTTGATAGTTATTCATCTCCTAACAGCTTAGCTTTTAATTCTAGCACCAATGGCTCTTCCCTAGGCACTCTTATCTCTGGAGAAATCGCAACTTATACAGCAACCTATACCATTCAAAGTTCGGATATCCCCAGCGGAGGTATTTCAAATATTGCAACGGCTACAAGTTTTATTTATG
>JAYQLC010000011.1:0-2771 GCA_038142965.1 Candidatus Arcticimaribacter sp.
ACCTGGTTTGCCGGTCTGTTCTATGTTCCAAGGCTTTTTATTTATCATATCGAAGGGCTAAAGAAACCAAAAAATGAGGCGGATATTTTAACTACTCAGTTTAAAGTCATGCAAAAAAGATTGTGGTATATCATCACTTGGCCATCTGCTATTTTGAGTGTTTTATTTGCCGTTTGGTTATTGGTGTTGATGCCAGAATGGTTGGCAGAGCCTTGGATGCATTTAAAGCTGTTTTTTGTTTTTTTATTGATAGTCTATCACCTTAGAACGCATAAAATGATACTCCAATTTCAGCGTGATGAGATAAAGTACAGCAGCATGTTTATGCGAATATGGAATGAAGGTGCTACGTTATTATTGTTCGCGATTGTTTTTCTTGTTATCCTCAAAAATAGCCTTCATTGGATATCCGGAGTTTTAGGTTTTATAGGCTTGGGTGTAGTACTTTTTCTGGGAATTAAATTGTACAAAAACACACGTAAAGGACAATGATAAAGTCGTTTAAAATTCCAAAGAAATTTTCATTCCGAACCCGTTTGTTCTTGGTGATGATTGTCATGCTAGTTGTTGCGGGACTATTGATTTTGGGAACGACCAGTATACAGTACGAATCCCAAAGAGAAAACTACCACTTAGGACGTCTGAACAGAAAGGAAATTCAAATAAAGCGACATATTGATTATTTGGTGAGTAAGCACGAACTGATTAATCAACCGAATAGTGTTTGGGGAAGCTATGCTTCAGATTTTGAGAAAATTAATGACATACACAATGTTCAATATTCCCTCTTTAGCATTGATGGTAAGCCTTTGTTAATTTATCATTCCCCATTACAAGTTATAGCCAATGACTATATTCTAGACCCTATATTGTTGAATAAAATCTTTTCAAGTCCAGATGGGCGATATCTAGAACGTTACGACTCTGATATTGATAAGTTCCATGCCTCTTACCGATTGTTAAAAGATCGTTTTCAGCAACCTTATGCCATTTTGTTCTTTCCATATTTTGAAGACGTTTCTTTTTCTGAAAATGAGTTGAATACTTTTTTACAAAACCTTTATCAGATTTATATTTTACTTCTTGTAGGGGTTATTTTTATCGCCTATTTCCTTTCAAAATTTGTAACCCGTTCTTTGGAAACCATTCGTGTAAAAATGGGGAAAATGGGATTGGAAAAAAAGAATGAAAAGATCCATCTAAAAAATGCTACTCGTGAAATAGACAGCCTAGTAAACTCCTACAACAAGATGGTTGACGATCTAGCTGAAAGTGCTGAAAAGCTCGCAAGAAGCGAACGAGAGAGCGCTTGGCAGGAAATGGCACGTCAAGTTGCTCATGAAATCAAAAATCCTTTGACTCCTATGCGACTTACCATTCAAAGCTTCGAACATACCTTTAATCCAGACGATCCCGAAAGCAATCAAAAACTCAAAGAATTTTCAAAATTATTAATTCAACAAATTGACACCATGAGTGAGGTTGCAGAGGCTTTTTCTGATTTTGCTGCATTGCCAAAACCGACCATGAGAGATTGTGATTTGGTTGAGGTTACTCAAATGGCAATTAATATTTTTCAGCATGAATATATCGTCTTTTCCTCAAATGAGGCTCATATCTATCACAAAATGGATCGAACCCAATGGATAAGAGTAATTACAAATCTCGTACAGAATGCGTTACATTCTGTTTCTAAAAGAAAACACCTCAAATTGGTGTTCAGATTGTTTCAGAACCCACAGAAACCATCATTTCTATAACAGATAACGGAAGTGGGATTCCGGACAAATTGAAAAGCAAGATTTTTGAACCGAAATTTACTACTAAAACAGCAGGTATGGGCCTTGGTTTGGGGATCGTTAAAAACATCATCAAGTCGCATAGCGGTAAAATAAGTTTTGTTTCTACCCAGGATAAGGGAACTACTTTTTCAATTGTACTTCCGAAGAAATTGGACTAGTTCAATTGTTTTTTTGCGACTTCTTGATGAATCTCTTTTTCTAATCGTTCTATAAAATCTAAAGTGTTTTTGTGATCAATTTGCTGTGGTCTGTGTACAGTAAGATGTAGCTTTACTCCCAGGGGCATTGGGAAATAGTTATTGCTTCCAAACTTCCAAGAATTTCCAACACTTATTGGAACAACAACTGCCTCTGGCATCGTCTCAAAAAGGGAGAGTAATCCTGATTTTTGAAATTTTTTGGTACACCATTTTTACTACGAGTTCCCTCCGGGAATATAACGGCACTGTGATTTTTTTATAAAGACGCTTACCAAATGCCTTGATTTGGTTGAGCGCTAACTTGGATTTTTTTCTATCGATCAAAACTGAGCCACCATGTCTCAGGTTAAAAGATACACTTGGAATTCCTTTACCTAATTCTTTTTTACTGATAAATTTTGGATGGAATTTTCTGAGATACCAAATGATAGGGGGTATGTCATAAGTACTTTGATGATTAACTACAAAGATGATGGATTGCTTTACAGGTAGCTCCTCCATGAGGTCAAACACTATTCTTGTACCCAAAAGATTAAGACATCTGAGGATTAAATAGTTTAGAAAATCTAATGTAAACTTGTGTGCGGTATAGCCAAGGATGTGAAAAGACGTCCATTGTAAGCAGTGAAAAACTAATAAGATACTTCCGAAGCTGAAGTAATACAACGCACTAAGAGGGTAGGCAAGTAGTTTTTTCATGCCTTGATTTGGGGCGTTTGCTGATTAGCAATGATCTTGATACGCCGCTTTTAAATTTTCAGCTATAAGA